>NZ_CP109199.1:1313500-2627000 GCF_036250065.1 Micromonospora sp. NBC_01699
GCCAGGTACGCGTTGCGCCCGTCGAGCACCTGACCGAACAGGTCTACCAGCACCTCCACGAACTCGGCCGGTACGTCGTACCGGGCCATCTCGGCGGCGTACCCCTCGGGCGGGACCGACCGGTAGTGGATCTGCCGCCCGGCCGCGTCGGCGATCTCGGCGGTCGCCTCGGCGAAGGTGAGCAGCCGTGGACCGGTCAGTTCGTAGAGCCGACCCGCGTGCCGGTCACCGGTCAGCGCCTCGGCGGCGATCTCGGCGATGTCCTCGGCGTCGACGAACGGCTCGGCCACCTCGCCCGCCGGCAGCAGCACCGCGCCGTCACGGACGAAGTCGGTCAGGAAATCCTCGCTGAAGTTCTGGTTGAACCAGCTTGCCCGCAGAATCGTCCAGGACAGCCCGGACTCCCGCACCACCTGCTCGCTGAGCTGCGCCGCCGGCTCGCCCCGGCCGGAGAGCAGGACCAGTCGCCGTACCCCGGCGGCAACCGCCCGGCCGGTGAAGGCCCGGATCGTGTCGACCGCGTCCGGCGCGGCCAGATCGGGGTAGTACACCAGGTACACCGACTCCACCCCGGCCAGTACGCCAGCCCAGGTGCGCTCGTCGGTCCACTCGAACGGCGGGTCACCGGTACGCGAGCCGACCCGTACCGCCCGGTTCGTGGCGGTGAGGCGGGTCACCACCCGCCGACCGGTCTTGCCGGTGCCGCCGAGCACCAGGATCGGCCTGTTGTGCACGTTCTCTGTCATGCCACCAGTCAAGTCCGGCCGGCTGCCGGCGGGAATCGTCGAGACGCTCGCCCGCATGTGCCGGCGTCTACGCTGGAGCGCGTGGACGTACTGGCGGGGCTGCTGGACGGGCCCAGGGCACGCGGGGCATTTCTGATCCGTTCCGTGTTCGACCCACCCTGGTCGGTACGGATCGAGGACCGCGCCCCGCTCACCCTGGTGTCGATGGTGCGCGGCGATGGCTGGGTGCTGCCGGACCGGGGCGAGCCCCGGCGGCTGCGCCCCGGTGACGTGGCGATCGTGCGTGGGCCGGAGCCGTACACGGTGGCGGACGACCCGTTGACCCCGCCGCAGGCGGTGATCCATCCGGGCGAGCGCAGCACCACGCCGGCCGGGGACGAGTTGTGCGAGGTGATGGACCTCGGCGTACGCACCTGGGGTGAACACCTCGACGGTGCGGCGGTGCTGCTCAGCGGGACGTACCAGCTGGAGGGTGAGGTCAGCGGGCGACTGCTGCGGGTGCTGCCGCCGCTGCTGGTGCTGCCGCACGAGGCGTGGGACAGCCCGCTGGTGGGACTGCTCGCGCAGGAGATGACCAGGGACGAACCGGGCCAGGAGGTGGTCCTCGACCGGCTGCTGGACCTGCTGCTGATCGCCGTACTCCGGGCCTGGTTTTCCCGGCCGGAGGCGGCGGCGCCGGCCTGGTATCGGGCGCACGGTGACCCGGTCGTGGGCGAGGCGCTGCGGCTGCTGCACGACCGCCCGGAGCAGCCGTGGACGGTGGCGGACCTGGCGACGCGGACCGGGATGTCCCGCGCGGCGCTGGCCCGCCGCTTCACCGACCTGGTCGGCGAGCCGCCGATGGCGTACCTGACCAACCTGCGGCTGGCGCTCGCTGCCGACCTGTTGCGCGAGCCGGACGCGACGATCGCCGCCGTGGCCCGTCGCGTCGGCTACGGCAGCCCCTTCGCCCTCAGCTCAGCCTTCAAACGAGTACACGGCCTCACCCCCACCCAACACCGCGTCTCCCCCCACACCGCCCCCTCCCCGGCCTCCTCGGCCTCCTCGGCCTCCTCGGCCTCCCCGGCCTCCCCGTCGATCTAGGGCATATACGTGCTTGTTGATCTCTGATCGCCACCATTTGCCCTAGATCGCGGACGGGGGTGGGGGGAGGGGGGCGCGGGGGGAGGGGGAGGGGGAGCGGGGGGGGTGTGGTGCGGACCGTGGGCCGGGTGGCCCACGGTCCGCGTCCTTCCCCAGGTCGAGATTGTGGTGTGGTGCCGGGGGATGGGTGGGGCGGCAACCTGCGGGGTGACCTGGGGGTAACGCTACGAAGCTGGGGTGGGGCTTTCAAGCCTGCGGGAGAGCCGTCCAAAATGTCCGTTCGGGGGACTTGACGGGCAATTGTGTATTCCGGTTCACCTATGGCGCCCCGGTGTTGTTGGTGGGGCCAGTCGCAACAGGTGCAGCAGTCGTACGGTCGGGTCGAGCGCGACCAGCACCGTGGCGGTTGCCAGCACCCCGCCCAGGGTCAGCCCGGCGACGATGTCGTGTGGATAGTGCACCCCGGCCACCACCCGCAGCAGTGCGGTCGCCCCGGCCAGGGGCAGGGTGAACCGGGCCAGCCGGGGTACGACCATCGCCAGCCCCACCCCGAGTGCGGCGGCGATGGTGGCATGGTTGCTCGGGAACGACCAGTCACCGACCTCGGGGCAGTGGCTGATCGGCTCGACCCCGGCCAGTGCCCGGCACGGCCGCTCCTGGTCCACCACCAGCTTCGACGCCTCGCTCAGCGCGTACGCGGCGCCGGTGGCGACGAGGACCAGCACCGCGCCGGCCAACAGCAGCGGGTCGCGTTGTCGGCCGAGCCAGCCGATCCCGGCGACCAGGGCCAGCAGGATCAGCAGGGCCGCGTCGGTGGTCAGTTCGACCAGCCGGTGCAGCCAGTCGGGGGTGCCGGCCATCGCCTCGACGACGGTTCGGTAGCCGGCCGCCGAGACGCCCTCGGTGACCCGGAGCACCGCCGGGTCACCGAGCCCGCCCGGCGCGAGCCAGCCGACCAGTCCGACCCCGCCCGCCACCAGCGCCAACGCGCCGCCCCAGCGCCGGACCGCCACCGACCCGTACGACCGCGCCCGCTCTCTCATGGTGAACACCCTATGAACAATGGGTGGCCGTGTCCTGTACTGGTCGTCGGTGCGTCGACCCGACGATCGTCAGCGCGCCGACGGGACGATCGTCGGTATGGGGGAGCGGGGGAGCGGAGGGCGTCAGCCGGCCAGGCCGAGGGTGTCGGCGGCCGCCCAGCCGTTGGCGTGGCTGGCGCCGTACGTGGTGACGAAGGCGCGTACGCCCGCCGGTCGCCAGGTCGACGGCCAGCCCATCTCCACCACGGTCACCGGATGGTCGACCGCCAGCGCCTCGATTAGCTCGGCCGCGCCCGACAGCCGGTGCACATGCCGTCCGACCAGCACGATCGGCCGCCCGTCGGCCAGCTTCGCCAGGGTCTCCGGGTCGGTCTCGGCGGCCACCAGCGGCAACTGCTCGGTGCCGTCCAGGTGCGGTCCGAGGCCCCACGGGACCCGTCCCTCGGCGATCGTGGAGGAGGAGACGAGCTGCACCACGAGCGGATCGTCCAGGGCGGTGAGCACGCCCTCGACCCGTACCGCGCGCTTCGCGGCGGCGTACCCCAGGTTGTCGACGGTGATCTCGGCGGTCGCGGCGGCCCGGGTCCAGACGGCGAGCGCGTCGGCGCGGCCGGCGGCCTGCTCGACCCGCTCGGTGCTCAGCCGGCCGTCGCGCAGCGCGGCGACGATCTCGGCGGCCACCTCCTCGACCAGGGCGGCGTCCACGTCGGCGCCGATGCAGAGCAGGTCGGCGCCGGCGTCCAGGGCGCGCACCGCGGCCGGGCCGATGCCACCGGCGGCCAGTGCCGCGCCCTTCATCTCCAGCGCGTCGGTGATCACCGCACCGGTGAAGCCGTATTCGCCGCGGAGCAGGTCGACCAGGACGGCCCGGCTGAAGGTGGCCGGCCCGTCGCCGGTCAGCACCGGCACCCGGATGTGCGCGGTCATGATCGCCTTGGTGTCGGCGGCGATCACGGCGGCGAACGGTGGCAGGTCGCGGACCCGGAGCAGGTCCAGCGGTACGTCGACGGTCGGCAGCTCGTAGTGCGAGTCGGCGATGGTGGCGCCGTGGCCGGGGAAGTGCTTGGCGCAGGCGGCGACCCCGGCCGACTGGAGGCCGGCGACGGCGGCGGCGGAGTGCGCGGCGACCCGGACCGGGTCGGCGCCGAACGACCGGGTGCCGATGATCGGGTTGTCGTCGGCGCTGTTCACGTCCACCGTCGGGGCGAGGTTGACGTTGATCCCGAGGGCGGCGAGCTCGGCTCCGATGGCCTGGTAGACCCGCCGGGTGAGGCCGACGTCGTTGACCGCGCCGAGCGCGGCGTTGCCCGGGTACGGGCTGCCGGTGGCGTGGGCCAGCCGGGTGACGTCGCCGCCCTCCTCGTCGATCGCGATCAGGACGTCCGGGCGGACCGCGCGCAGGGCGGCGGTGCTGGCCGCGACCTGGGCCGGGTCGGTGACGTTGCGACCGAACAGGGTGTGGCCGGCGAGCCCGTCGGCGACCAGGCCGAGCGCCCAGTCCGGCGGCGAGTCGCCGGGAAAGGCGGCGAGCAGCGTACGCAGTGCCAACCGGCGGAGTCCTGGATCAGTCCCCACGTTGTCTCCCCTTCGCGGCCGCCCACTGGTCCGAGTGTCGCACCAGAAGGGGCCATCTCGTGACCAACCGGTGCCCTGTCGGCTTACCGCCGGAGCACCGACTGGCCGTTACGCTACGGCTACTCGGTAAAGGCTAGCCCATCTAATAACAAACTTTACTAATAATTAGGGGACCTGCATGGCTTCCACCCGGCTACCCGGCACGCCCCGCCTGCTGCGCGCGCTCAACGATCGCGCCGCGCTCGAACTGCTGCTCTCGCAGGGGCCGCTGACCAGGGCACAGCTCGGCGAGCTGACCGGGCTGTCCAAGGTGACCGCCTCCCAGTTGGTGGAGCGGCTGGAGGAGCGCGGGCTGGTTATCCGGGTCGGCGAGCAGGCCGGTGGGCGCGGGCCGAACGCCCAGCTCTACGCGGTCGAGCCGGGCAGCGCGCACGTCATCGGGGTGGACGTCGGCCCGGACCGGGTGGTCGCCGCCTGCGCCGACATCACCGGCAGGGTGATCGGCCGGGTGGAACAGTCCACCCGCGACACCGACGACCCGGTCGGCGTCGTACACAACGCGGTGGTCCAGGCGGCGAGCAGCGCCGGGGCGTCACTGAGCAGCGTACGGCGGGTGGTGCTGGGCACGCCCGGTCTGGTCGACCCGGCCACCGGGGACATCACCTTCGCGTTCAACCTGCCCCGCTGGCACCGGGGCCTGCTTGCCGCGCTCCGGGAGGACCTGCACACCCCCGTCGTGTTCGAGAACGACGTCAACCTCGCCGCCCTCGCCGAGGCGCAGTCCGGTGCCGCCCGGGGCGTGGACGACTTCGTCCTGGTCTGGGTCGGTGTCGGTGTCGGTCTGGCCATCGTGCTGGGCGGCCGGCTGCACCACGGCAGCAGTGGCGCGGCCGGCGAGATCGGCTACCTGCCGGTGCCCGGCGCACCCATCCCGAGGGACGTCTCCCGCCGGGCCAAGCCCGCGTTCCAACAGCTCGCCGCCGCCGACGCGGTCCGGGTCGTGGCGCGCGAGCACGGCTTCCGGGCGGCGACGGCCGCGGACGCCGTACGGGCCGCGATCGCCGCCGGAACCGAGGGCGGTCAACTGCTCGACGAACTGGCCCGCCGGCTGGCGCTCGGGGTGGCCAGCACCTGTGTCGTGCTCGACCCGCCGCTGGTGGTGCTGGCCGGCGAGGTCGGCCAGGCCGGCGGCAGCGCGCTGGCCGAGCGGGTGCAGCACGAGGTCGCCGCGATCACGCTGGTCACGCCCCGGGTCGTGGTGACCGAGCTGACCGACGAACCGGTGTTGCGCGGTGCCCTGCGGACGGCCCTCGACGCGGTCCGGGACGAGGTGTTCGGCTCGACCGTCGGCTAGTTACCCGCTGGTTATCGTACCTCCCTCGACATTGACGAACGTCAAGCTATAGCGTTCCGTCAACCGGTGATCCTCATCAAGGGTCATCGATACCTTGGGGAGGAGTGACGGTGACTGTACGGTTCCCCTTACGGCGGGCGAGCTACCTGCTCGGTGCCGCCCTGATCCTGGCCGTCGGCCCGGCCGGTCAACCGGCGCTGGCCGCCGCCCCGGCCGACACCACCGCCGACGGTCCATCGGTGGTCGGTGCCGCCCCGGCGGCCCGGTCGCCGCTGGCCGGCGCGTTCGAGCGGGCGGCGGCTCGCTACCGGGTGCCGGCCGACCTGCTCGCCGCGCTCGGCTACGCCGAAACCCGGCTCGACGGGCACGGCGGCGCACCGAGCGCGTCCGGCGGCTACGGCGTCATGCACCTGACCAGCAACCCGAAACAGCACACCCTGGACCTGGCGGCGACACTCACCGGCCTCGAACCGGCCGTACTGCGCACCGACACCACCGCCAACATCCTCGGCGCGGCGGCCGTGCTCCGGTCCTACGCCGACGCGGCCGGGCTGGGAGCGGCCCAGCGTACCGACGTGAACCACTGGTACCTACCGCTCGTCCGGTACGGCGGCGCCACCGACCCGGCCGTCGCACGGCTCTACGCCGACGCCGTCTACGACCTGCTCGGCACCGGCTTCGGCACCCCCGCCGACCAGGCCGGCACCGGCCCGCGTACTCCCGCCGCGTTCGCCGTCGCGCCGCGGGCGGTCGCCCCGCACCGGGGTGAGTACGCCACCGTCGCCCCGCTCGGCTCGCCCGCACCCGCACCCGCGTCCGGCACCGGCGGGGTGGGCACGCTCAGCACCGACTACGGCCCGGCCGCCTGGGCGCCGGCGTACTCCGGCAACTACACGGCATCCAGCCGCGAGTCGTCGTACCCGATCAACTACGTGATCATCCACGTGGCGCAGGGGTCGTACGCCGGCACCGTCAACTGGTTCCAGAACTCGGCCGCCGGGGTCAGCGCGCACTACACGTTCCGCTCCTCCGACGGCGCCGTCACCCAGTCCGTACGGGACAAGGACGTCGCCTGGCACGCCGGCAACTGGACGTACAACACCCAGTCGATCGGGATCGAGCACGAGGGGTACGTCAACCAGGCGTCCTGGTTCACCGACGCGATGTACCGGGCCTCGGCCGCGCTGACCCGGCACCTGTGCGACAAGTACGGCATCCCGAAGGACCGCTCGCGCATCATCGGGCACAACCAGGTCCCCGGTGCCACCCACACCGACCCCGGCCCGTACTGGAACTGGACCACCTACATGCAGTACGTCACCGGCTCCGGTGGCGGCGGCGGTGGTGGCTGGACGGCCACCGTCGACAACACCACCTCGGGCCGGTTCACCGCGAGCGCCAACTGGGGTGTGTCGACGTACTCGGCGCAGCGCCAGGGTGTCGACTACCGGTACGCCAACCCGGTCGGCGCGAGCGACGTCGCCTGGTACCGGTTCAACATCCCGGCGACGGCGAGCTACCGGGTCGACGTCTGGTACCCGGCCGACCCCGGCTACAACGAGTCCACCCCGTACGTGGTGGTCACGCCGAGCGGCAACCAGACCGTCGTCGTCAACCAACGCGGCGGCGGCGGGCAGTGGCGCTCACTGGGCGCCTTCACCCTCGCCGCCGGTGACGCGAACAAGGTAGGGGTGAGCCGCTGGGCCTCCGGCACCGGCTACGTCATCGCCGACGCCGTCCGGGTCACCCGCCTCTGACCCAGGAACGAGGGGGGTCCCCCGGCCGTCGACCGGGGGACCCTCATCCAGCGCAAACCGCCGGCCGAGACGTGGCGGACGGCCTCAGGCCAGGTCCCGCCGACGGAAGGCGGCGAACGAGCCGAGCACGAGGCCACCCACCACGACCAGCAGCACCAGCAGCGCCGTCGGCCAGTGCAACATGTAGTCCGAGACCTGGCAGAAGCCGGCGGGGCCGGGATCGCAGACGCGGTCCTGTTCGGTGAGGCGGATCTGGCCGAGAATCCAGGCGCCGACATAACTGGAGAGCATCAGGACGTCCGGCCGCGGCGCGTCGATGATCTGCATGACGATCCGGGCGCCGCCCTCCCAGAGCACCGTGTACCCGGCGAGCACGCCCAGGGCGGCGGCGGTGTGCCGGCCCAGGACGGCGATGGCGAAGCCCACCGCGGTCACCAGCAACGTCAGGATCCAACCCCGGATCGTGGTGGTCAGGATCATGTTCCAGAAGTCCCCGTCCAGCGTGCCCGGATAACCGCGCGTCTCGCCGACCAGCCAGAACGCGCCCAGATACAGCGCCGACGCGACCATCGACACCCCGAGTACGCCGCCGAGCAGGGTGCCCAGCTTGGTGCCGAGTACGGTCAGCCGCTGCGGTCGCCAGAGCAGCAGGTTCGTCATCCCGCCGGAGTTCAGGTCGGCACCGATGTACGACGCCCCGACCAGGAATCCGAACAGCGCGAGGAACGTGATCAGGAAGTAGATCAGCCCCGGCATCTGCCGTTCGAAGACGAAGACCCCGGACAGGTGGTCCTCGATCCGGGGCGGCCCGGACGCGAAGACCTCGCAGTCGGCCACACTCTTCCCACCGGTCTGCTCCGGCGTCGTCCCCTCCAGGCTGGCCCGACATTCACGCAGCCAGCGTTCGTTCGCGACGGCCTGGTCCCGTACGTCCTCGCGCGCCTGCTCCAACTCGTTGGCCGTGGGTTGGTGCGAGCCGGCGACGGTGGTCGCGACGGTCACCGCGAACGCGGCCACCAGCAACACCAGCATGAGCTGGACGAACCGTCGGGCACCCAGCCGCTCCAGCTCGGCCTGGACCAGATTCACGCCTTCGTCCCCTCGTCGGTGGTGGCCGCCGCGTCCCCGCCGCCCACGGTGGAACCGAGTTCTATCTGCGCCGCCGGACCGTCGTGGTCCCAGTCCGCGCGCTGCGGCAGCACCGAGTCGTCCACCTGCTTCGGCGCCCCGGGATGCGGCAGGGTGCCGGTGAGTTCGAGGAAGACGCTCTCCAGGTCCGGGGTGAGCGGGGTCAGCTCGCGTACCCAGAGGTCCTGCTCGCCCAGGACGCGGGTGAGCGCGGCCGGATCGGTCACCCCGCTCACCACCAGGTGGTCCGGGTACGTGACCACGTCGTGCCCGGTCGCCGTGACCAGCTCGGTGGCGCGGGCCTGGTCGTCGACCCGTACCAGATATTCGCCCCGGTCGAAGCCGGCCAGCACCTCGCCGACGGTCCCGGCGGTGACCCGCCGGCCGCGCGAAATGATCGTCACGTGGTCGCAGATGAGCTGAATCTCGGCCAGGATGTGGCTGGAGACCAGCACGGTGACCCCGGCCGCGGCCAGATCCCGGACCAGGTCGCGCATCTCCCGGATCCCGGCCGGGTCGAGCCCGTTCGCCGGCTCGTCCAGGACCAGCAGCTCCGGACCCTTGAGCAGGGCGGAGGCGACCGCCAGCCGCTGCTTCATACCGAGCGAGTAACCCTTGACCCGGTCCTCGGCACGGTCCCGCAGGCCGACCCGTTCGAGCACCTCGTCCACCCGGATCGGCTCCACCCCGCCGGCCGTGGCGAGCAGCCGCAGCGTGCGCCGGCCGGTGAAGTTGCCGAAGAACTGTGGGCTTTCCACGATCGCGCCGAACCGGGGCGCGACCACGGGCAGCCGCTCGGGCGCCGGTTCGCCGAGCACCAGCATCCGGCCGGCGTCGGCCCGGACCAGGCCGAGCAGCGTACGCAGGGTGGTCGTCTTGCCCGATCCGTTCGGTCCCAGAAAGCCGTGCACCTGTCCGGCCTCGACCAGCATGTCGAAGCCGTCGAGCGCGACCCGAGCATCGCCCCGCAGGTTGCGGAAGCTCTTGCGCAGCCCCGCTATCTCGATGACCGCGCTCACGCGACCCCCTCGCCGCGTCCGCCCATGTGGACCTCCGGTCCGTTCAGCGTGATCAATGACACGGCGCCCCACCTTACGGGGAGGGTGCCGTCCGTGGGGGGCGGTGCGGGGTGCGTGGTTGGATGGACCGGTGCCTACTGACCTGGTTCACAACGTCGCCGGTGCCGCTGCCGCCGGCCCGACCCCGAGTCCGGCCGACGACGACCTGGTGATCGATCTCGCCGGGGTGAACGTGGTCCGCACCGGTGCGTACCTGCTGCGGGACCTGAGCTGGCGGGTGGAACTGGACGAGCGCTGGGTGGTGCTCGGCCCGAACGGCGCGGGCAAGACCACGCTGCTCAACCTGGCCGGCGGCCGGTCGCACCCGACCAGCGGCACGGTGCACGTGCTGGGCGAGCGGGTCGGCCGGACCGACCTGGCCGAGTTGCGGACCCGGATCGGCCTCACCACCGCCGGCCTGGCCGAGCGGATCCCGGCCGAGGAGTCCGTACGCGACGTGGTGCTGACCGCGGCCTGGTCGGTGGTCGGCCGGTGGCGGGAGAGCTACGACGCGGTGGACGAGGCGCGGGCGCGGGCGCTGCTGGACCAGTTCGGTGTCGCCGGGCTGGCCGACCGGCGCTATGGCACCCTGTCCGAGGGGGAGCGCAAGCGGGTGCAGATCGCCCGTGCCCTGATGACCGATCCCGAGTTGCTGCTGCTCGACGAGCCGGCGGCCGGGTTGGATCTGGGTGGGCGCGAGGACCTGGTCGGCCGGTTGGCCCGGCTGGCCCGGGACCCGGACGCCCCGGCGCTGGTGCTGATCACCCATCACGTGGAGGAGATCCCGCCGGGCTTCACCCACGCGCTGCTGCTGCGCGAGGGCGGCATCGTGGCACAGGGCCTGGTCGGTGACACCATCACCGCCGACAACCTGTCTCGTACGTTCGGGCTGAACCTCACCGTCGAGCGCTCCGGTGACCGTTTCACCGCCCGCGCCGCCTGATCCCGTACAGCCGACTTCCCCGCCGAATCGACGACGCTTGCCAAATATGGACAAGTGTCGTCATGTTGACTCTACTGTTAATTAAATTTACTGTTCCTTCATCGATACGTGTCGTCCTATCGATCCGATCGTCAGGGGAACAGGATGAACAGATTCCGTCGGCTGGTGACGCTGGTGTCCGCCACCGCGCTGGCCGTGACCTGCGCCGTACTCGTCGCGCCGGGCGCGTACGCGGCGACCGCCAGCTTCACCAAGACCCAGGACTGGGGCAGCGGCTACGAGGCCCTGTTCACCGTACGCAACAACACGGCTACCGCGATCACGAGTTGGCGGGTCGAGTTCGACCTCGCCGTCGGCTCCACCATCGGCAGCTCCTGGGACGCCACCCGGACCAGCTCCGGTGACCACCACAGCTTCGGCAACGTGTCCTGGAACGGCACCCTCGCCGCCGGTGCCAGCACCACCTTCGGCTTCACCGTCGCCGGCACCGGCACCCCGACCAACTGCACGGTGAACGGCACCTCCTGTGCCGGCGGCGGTGGCGGCGGCGACACCCAGCCACCGACCGTGCCCGGCAACCTACGTAGCACCTCGGTCACCTCGACCAGCGTCTCGCTCGCCTGGAACGCCGCCACCGACAACACCGCCGTGACCGGCTACGACATCTACCGGGGCGGGACCCTCGCGACCACGGTCACCGGCACCAGCGGCACCGTCGGCGGGCTGGCCGCGTCGACCGCGTACAGCTTCACGGTCCGCGCCCGCGACGCCGCCGGCAACCTGTCGGCGGCGAGCAACCAGGTCAGCGCGACCACCGCCCCCGGTGGTGGCGGCGGCACCACCCCGGCGGCGATCAACGGCCAGCTCCGGGTCTGCGGCACCAAGCTCTGCAACCGGTACGGTCGCCCGATCCAGCTGCGCGGCATGAGCACCCACGGCATCCAGTGGTACGCCCAGTGTGTCAACAACAACTCCCTCGACGCGCTCGCCAACGACTGGCGCGCCGACGTGCTGCGCATCTCCATGTACATCCAGGAGGACGGTTACGAGACCGACCCGCGCGGCTTCACCGACCGGGTGCACGACTACATCGAGCGGGCCACCGCCCGTGGCCTCTATGCCATCGTCGACTGGCACATGCTCACCCCCGGCGACCCGAACTTCAACCTGAGCCGGGCCCGCACCTTCTTCACCGAGATCGCCAGCCGCCACAAGGACAAGACCAACATCCTGTACGAGGTGGCCAACGAGCCGAACGGCGTCGGCTGGCCGGCGATCAAGTCGTACGCCGAGCAGATCATCCCGGTGATCCGGGCCCAGGACCCCGACGGTGTGGTGCTGGTCGGCACCCGTGCCTGGTCCTCGCTCGGCCTTTCCGACGGTGCCAGCGAGACCGAGGTGGTCAACAACCCGGTCAACGCCACCAACATCATGTACACCTTCCACTTCTACGCCGCCTCGCACGGGGCGTCGTACCTCAACGCGCTGTCGCGGGCCGCCGACCGGATCCCGATGTTCGTCACCGAGTTCGGCACCCAGACCGCCTCCGGCGACGGTGCGAACAACTTCACCCAGGCGCAGGCGTACCTCGACCTGATGGCGACCAAGCAGATCAGCTGGGTGAACTGGAACTTCTCCGACGACTTCCGCTCCGGCGCCGTCTTCAACACCGGCACCTGCAACGGCACCACCTACACCGGCACCACAGTGCTGAAGCCCGCCGGCATCTGGATCCGCGACCGCACCCGCACCCCCGACACCTTCCCCACCACCTAACCCCCACCCCCACCCCCCCACCCCCCCACCCCAGGTGTTGATCATGAAGTTAGCGACGGTTTCGGGCCCGAAACCGTCGCTAACTTCATGATCAACGGGGAGGGGTCGGGCGGGTCAGGGGAGGAGGGGGAGGAGGTGTTCGGCGGCTAGGGTGATTTGGGTTACCGCTAGGTGGGGGTCGTTGGGGGGAATGAGGATGAGCGAGTCGGCGGAGGCGTTGGCCAGGGCGGTTATCGAGGCGGCGCACTGCTGGGGGGTACCGGCTATCGCGAAGCGGTCCACGTAGCTCTCCGGGAGAGCCTGCGCCAGGGCGTCCACCTCGGGGTGGGCGGCCACCAGGGCGGCAATCTCGTCGGCCAGGTCGTCGTCGGCGGCGGTCAGCGGCGGGCCGCCGACGAACCGGCCGGCGATCGCGCGGCGGGCGTTCGACCGGTCGGAGTCGTAGTCGAGGAAACCGTAGACGGTCAGCCGGTGCGGGTCGTCCTGCCGGCCGGCGTCGGTACGGCCGGCGTCGATCAGGTCCCGCGCCCAGCGCAGGTACGCCGGGCTCGCGCACTCGGCCAGGATCGTGCCGTCGGCCACCTGCCCGGACAGTCGCAGTGACCGGGCACCGCGTACGCCGGTCGAGATCGGGGGCGGTTCGGTCGGCGGGAACGCGAGCTTGACGTTGTCCAGCTTGGCGTACTGACCGTCGACGGTGACCGTCTCGCCGGCCAGCAGGGCGCGTACGGCGGTGACCGTCTCGCCGAGCACCGCCAGTGAGGACGGGTGGTGGGCGCCGACCTGGCGTACCCAGTCCGGCATGCCGTGGCCGAAGCCGGGCAGGATCCGGCCGGGGAAGAGCCGTTCCAGGTTGCTCAGCTCCATCGCGGCCAGGGCGGGATTACGGAACGCGGCGGGCAGGATGCCGATGCCGATCCTGAGCGTCTCGGTGACCGAGGCGGCGACCGCGGCGGCCGACACCGCCCCGGTGAAGAAGCAGTCCTCGACCACCCAGAGCTCGTCGTAGCCGAGCCGTTCCACCAGCCGGGCGTACGCCGGAAGCTGCTCCGGTGGGCTGTCGCAGCGGTACATCACTCCGATTGCCATGTTTCCCATCCCCGGCAGCCTGCCAGAAAACGGTCCCACCCGCCGCATCTAGACTCGGGATCCGGGGTCGAGCGGACCGGAGTCGGACGAGCCGGATCCGGAGCGACCGGACCGGAGTCGAGCGGGCCCGTGCCCGACCGGGCGTGCCCGACGCTGCCAGGAGGTGTGTATGAACCGGCCCCGGGTTGTCGTCGTCGGCAGCGCCAACATGGATCTGGTCGCCATGACGCCGGTGCTGCCCGCCGCCGGGGAGACGGTGCTCGGCACCGATTTTGTGATGGTGCCCGGCGGCAAGGGCGCCAACCAGGCGATCGCCGCCACCCGTGCCGGTGCGTCCGGCGTCTTCCTCGGCGCGATCGGCTCGGACTCGTTCGGCGTGACGCTCAAGGCCCGGATCGCCGCCTCCGGCGTCGACACAGGTCAACTGCGCGTGGTGTACGGCGCCTCCGGTGTCGCGGTGGTCACCGTCGACGCCGCCGGGGAGAACACGGTGGTGGTCGCGCCGGGCGCGAACGCCGCGTTCACCGGGCTGACCGAACCGGAGCTTTCCGCCGTACGCCGGGCGGACGTGCTGGTCGCGCAGCTGGAGATCCCGCTCGAAACGGTGCTCGAAGCGGCCCGTGCGGCCCGTGCGGCCGGCACCCGGGTGGTGCTGAACGCCGCCCCGGCCCGGGAACTCCCGGCCGAGCTGCTCGGGCTGGTGGACCTGCTCGTGGTCAACGAGGGTGAGGCGCTGGCGATCAGCGGGGTCGGGCGGGAGGATCCGGGAGCGCTGCTGGCTGCCGTACCCCGGGCGGTCCTGACCCTCGGCGCGGCCGGTGCCTGGTACGGCGACCGGGACGGCACCGACGCCCGCATCCCGGCGTTCCCGATCGACGCGGTCGACTCGACCGGGGCCGGGGACGCCTTCACCGGCGCGCTCGCCGTGGCCTGGGGCGAGGGGCGGGACCTGGTCGACGCGGTCCGCTGGGCCTGTGCCGCCGGTGCGGCCTGCGCCCGTCAGGTCGGCGCCTCCGCCTCGCTGCCCCGCCGGGACGAGATCGACACCCTGTACGCCACTGGCGCGGGGTCAGATCCGACGGCTTGAGTACGGTGGGCACTATGAGGGCATGGTGCGTTTCATCCTCAATATCCTCTGGCTCATCTTCGGCAGCGGTTTCGTGCTCGCCATCGGGTACGGCATCGCGGCGCTGATCTGCTTCGCGCTGGTCGTGACGATCCCGTTCGGGGTGGCGTCGCTGCGGCTGGCCTACTACTCCCTCTGGCCGTTCGGTCGGACGCTCACCCCGAAGCCCGGCGCGGGGCTGGGATCGGGCCTGGCGAACGTCCTCTGGGTCGTGCTGGCCGGTTGGTGGCTGGCGCTGATGCACATCGTGGCCGGCGCGGCGCTCTGCGTGACCATCATCGGGATCCCGTTCGGGATCGCCAACTTCAAGCTCGTACCGGCGGCGTTCTGGCCGCTCGGGCGTGAGGTGGTCGAGATCGACGACCTGCGGCGTCCGACCGTGGCGGCCTAGTCGCGATCCGTGACGTCGCGGGGGCCGGCAAACCCCTGACAACCCCGGCGTACGCTCGCGCGTCATGAGCGATGGTGGCGGACCCGAGCGGGCGCCGGGCCGGGGTAGGCCACAGTGGACGGTCGTACTGGTCGCGGTCGTGGCGCTGGTCGCGGTGGGGATCGTCGTCGCGGTGGCGGGACCGACCGGCAGACCGAGCCCGGCGACCGCCCGGCTGGCCCGAAACGCCGTACCGACGGTCCCGGCGACCGCCCAGCCCACCACCTCGCCCACCCCGGCCGGCGTCTACGCGGCCCGGCTGCCGCGCTTCCCGGCAGCGCCGACGCCGGAACCGGTGACCGTGCCGACCGGTGCCTCGGCCGGCTGGTACTCGCGCATCCCCACCACCCAGCCGGTCGCGTTCATCACCATCGACGACGGCTGGATCAAGCGGCCGGAGGCACGCCAACTGCTCGCCGAGGCGCGGGTGCCGGCGACCCTGTTCCTCACCGTCAACGCGATCAAGGACAACCCGGACTACTTCCGGCAACTCCAACTCGCCGCCCCGAACCTGGCGATCGAGGCGCACACCCTGACCCACCAGGGGCTGCGGGGCAAGTCGTACGCGACCCAGCGGCGCGAAATCTGCGGCTCGGCCGACCAGCTCGCCAGCCTGTACGGCCGCCGCCCGCTACTGTTCCGGCCACCGTTCGGCGAGAAGGACGCCACCACCCTGCGGGCCACCCACGACTGCGGGCTGAAGGCGGCGTTCTTCTGGACCGAGTCGGTGGACAAGGGCAAGGTGCGCTACCAGGGTGAACACAGGATCCACCCCGGCGACATCATCCTGATGCACTTCCGGGAACGGTTCGTCGACGACTTCATCGCCGCGCTGAACGCCATCCACGCCGCCGGGCTGACCCCGGCCGTCCTCGGCGACTACATCCGCTGACACGGCCGCGCAGCGATGTGATCAGCCCTGGCTCAGCCCTCGTCGGACGACCGGCCCTCGCCCCGTCGGCGGAGCATGGCCAGGCCCGGGATGCCGGCGATGGCGAGCTTGAGGTCGCGGGTCACGTTGAGCAGGTCGTGGATGTCCGGGCCGACCCGGTCCAGGGTGGCGAGGATCGGCAGTACGTCGGCGGTCAGGTGCCCGGTCAGCTTGGGCAGCTCGTCAACCAGGCGGATCGCCGCGTCGACCTCCTCCGCGGTGAGCTGCTCGACAAACCGGCTCGCCATCGGCGCACCCTTGCGCAGCGTCACCGCGTACGCGGTGAGCAGTTCGTCGGCGGTACCCATGGTGACCTCGGCTCGGGCCATCGTGGCCGCCGCCCGGCCGGCGACGAGTTCCGCCTCGGCGACCAGCACGGCCGCCGCCGCCGCGACCCGGGTCGCCTCCTCGATCGGGGCGGCGGCGCGGGCGCTGAGCGTCTGGACCTGCTCGACGGTCTTCTCGGCCGAGCCGACGATCCGCTCGGTACGTTCCAGCGTCGACTCCATCCGGTCCAGCGCCGTCTCCACCCGGTCCAGCACGGTGCCGACCCGGCGTACCAGCTCCTCGGCACCGTCGAGCACGCCGATCGCGCGGGCGGGTAGGCCGACGAGGGTGGTCGCGGCGTCGGCGGCCTGACCGACGGCGAATCTGGTCAGGGCGAGCAGGGCGGCGGGCCGGGGGAGGGGGAGCACCATGCCGCAATTGTGCGTCGTCCGATCGAGCGACGCCGGATCGAGTGACGCCCGGCCGGTGCGACCCGTGGGCGATCTCCGGCGGGCGTAGCGGTGGTACGCCTCAGGGGCGGTCGCCGTGCTGTTCGACGGCGCGTTGCACGGCCCGGTAGATCTGGCCGAACCGCAGCGCGTCGGAGATCTGCAACAGCATCAGCTCCTGCCCCTGGCGCTGCACCCAGAGCTCGTAGACACCCGAACCCCGGTCGTAGGAGCGGTCCAGCCAGCCGAGCGGGACCTCCAGGAACGGCGTCAGGGCCAGCGCGCCCACCGCGCAGACGCCGAGGATCGCGCCCGCGAGCAGCCAGTTTCCCCGGTCCTGGGCGGCGTAGGCGAGCGACACCACGCAGACCGTCGCGATCAGCGGCGGAACCGAGAGCAGGAAGATGAGCGCGCCGCGGCCGAGCAGCCGGGAGCGGGACCGCAGCGAGCCAGGACCGCGGGTGTGCCAGACGTACGTCAGTTCGGCGACCGGAACCCGGTGACCGCCGGCCTGGACCAACTCGGAGGTTACCTGCACCGTGTCGTCCCGGTAATAGACCGTCACCACTTAAGCAAAGCGTGCCTGTCAACAGCACGTTCGGGTGCGCCGACAGTGCGACCCGGCGACCGGCGTAATGACCATGGTCGATCGGGTTGGCGGATCGGATTTCCCGGTATTGACCGTGATCGGTAGCGTGGGCGCACGCTGTGCCGGGTACGGGCCGACCGGTCCGCACCCCCGGGGACGCGTACGACAGGGGTCGGTGGGCGTGACGGGCTGGAGAGACGCGTGACGGGCTGGAAGAACGCGTGGTACGCCGTGCTGTTGCTAGCCGGCCTCGCCGCCCTGGTCGCGGTGCCGGCGCTGCTGGCGTTGCCGCTGCCCGGCGAGGGTAAGCCGCTGTCCGGCGAGCGGGTCGACATCGGCTTCGGTGCCACCATCGCCCCGCCATCGGGCGCCCGGCTCGACCTGGACGCCTCCCGGCCGGGCACGGGTGCGGTGAGCCTGCGGGCCGGCGAGGTACGGCTGCGGCTGACCGCCCAGCAGTTCCGCGGCGACGTCGGTCCGTACGTCGCGCATGCCCGCCACAAGCTCGATCGGGACGAGTGGCTGCGCCCGGTCGGCGGCCCCGAGCGGGTTGCCACCACCTCCGGGGTGTCCGGCGAACGCGGTTCGCTGCGCAGCGACGACTCCGCCGGCGTCGACCCCGCCTGCTACGCGATCTTCACCGCGCGATCGGTCGGCGTGGTCGTGCTGGCGACTCCGGCGAAGGACTGCACCGAACTGCCGGCATCGGTCTGGGCAGCGGTGACCAGCATCGAGATCGACCCGGCGGCGGCACAGTGAACCGGCCGTGGTCGTTGGTCCGTACGCCGAGCTTCTGGATTCTGCTCGGGGTTACCGGGATCGCCACCGCGGTCACGCTCGTCGGCGGGCTGTTCCTCGCCGTGGCCGCCCCGTGGTCGACGCTGGTCGGCGTGCTGCTGGTGACCGCGTACGCGGCACTGGCCCTGCTGCTGATCCGGCAGCTCGATCGGTTGGGCACCCGGCCCTGGTGGCTGGTCGGGTTGGCGCTGCTCTGGGGCGCCACCATGTCCGTGCTGGTCGGCGGGAGCGCCGGCTTCACCATCGACCAGTTGCTCGGGCGGCTGTTCTCGCCCGAGTTCGCGGGTGTCTGGGGCGCCATGATCGTCGCGCCGCCGGGCGAGGAGTTGGCCAAGGTCGCCGGGGTCGTGTTCCTGTTCCTGGCCGCCCGCCCCTACCTGCGTACGGTCTTCGCGGGTGCGGTCTACGGCGCGGTCGTCGGCCTGGGCTTCGCCGTCGTCGAGGACCTCGGGTACGCCGTGATGGCGGCGGACGAGACGCTGCCGGACGCGGTCGGCGAGGCGCTGCGGATGCTCGTGTTGCGGTTCACCCTGCCCGGTGTGGTCGGCCATCCGCTCTTCACCGCCGTCGCCGGTGCCGGGGTCGCCTACCTGGTCGTGCGTACCGACCGGACCCGGATACGGCGGGTGGGCGTCTTCGTCGGCGCCCAGGCGCTCGCCTGGCTGACCCACGCGGCGGTCAACTCGCCGGTGGCGTTCGTGGTGTCCGACGCGCTCGACCAGTTGCCCGGGTTCGCCGCGCTGACCGGCTACCTGCTCGTGATCGGCATCCCCGGCGCGGCCTCGTTCCACTGGCTCGCCGCGCTCCGCCGGGCGGACGCCGAACGGCTCGCCGACCGGCTCCGTGCCGCCGATCCGGAGCTGGCCACGGCCGACGAAGCCGACGCGGTGACCACCCTCGGCGGTCGGGGTCGGGCGGCGAGGTCGGTCGGCCGGGTCCACGGCCGGCGGGCCGGTCGCGCGGCCCGCCGGGTCCAACGGGCCCAGTTGCGGCTCGCCGACCTGCCGCCGCAGCCGCCGGTCGTCCCCCAACCGATCGGGTACGCCCAGCCACCGACCCATCCCTGGCCGGCCCCCTCCTACCAACCACCCGCACCCGTCCCGCCTGCTGCTCCGCGCTCGCCTGCTGCGCCGCTTCCGCCTGCTGCGCCGCTTCCGCCTGCTGCGCCGCTTCCGCCTGCTGCGCCGCTTCCGCCTGCTGCGCCGCTTCCGCCTGCTGCGCCGCGCTTGCCCGCCGCACCGCTCTCGCCCGTTACGCCGGTGCAGCCCGCCGCGCCGAGCCCGACCGCGCTGCCGGTCCCGCCGGTCCCGCCGCTTCTGTGGGTCCAGTGGGCCTCACCGGTGCCGCCGCCCTGGACCGGTCCGGCGCCGTGGGCGCCGCCGCCGTGGGCGGAGCCGCGGCCCGGTGTGCCACCGGCACCGAACACGCCACCGCCACCGCCGTCGCCGTGGCACGGGGTTGCGCCCGCAGGCTCGCCGCCGCCGTGGGGCTGGCCGCCGCTCGGTGGCCGGGGCGGTGCCCAGCCCACCCCGTGGGGTGCCCAGCCCACCCCGTGGGTCGGGCCGCCGCCCCCGCCCTGGCCGGGAGTGCCGGGAGGCATGCCGCCGTCTCCGCCACGGGCCGGGGCGCCGGGGGGAATGCCTCCGGCGTGGGCGTACGGGACGGCTACGGGTGGCTGGGCACCGCCGAACCCGCCGGTGCCGAAGGTGACGGCGGTCCAGCGGCGTACGGCCGAACTGGCTCGGGCCAGGACGGCGCTGGCGGAGCTGACCGGAGCACCCGCCGTGCCGGCCGATGCGGCCGTACCGGCGTCGGCGCCGAGCTGGTCGACCAGTACGGCGGTCTGGTTGTCCGCGGTCGGGCTGATGGTGTGGCCGGTGGTCCCGGTTGCCGGGCTGCTGGTGGCGGTGCCGCTGGTCGGAGCCGCGCGGCGGCACCGGTCGGTGCCCCGCGGCCTGCGGCTGGCGACGATAGCGGTGCTGGCCAGCGGATACTGCTGGCTGGCCAGCGTGCTGGCGCTCGCGCTCTTCCCCGACGTGGTCTGAGCCGGTCCGGCCGCGCCGGGTCGTTCCGAACCGGTCCGGCCGGGACGGGGCCTGTGATCAGCGGGGGCGGGGGGCTCGCTGCCGCTGCTCCACGGCCCGTTGCAGCGCCCGGTAGATCTGACCGAACTTCAGCGCGTCGTGGGTCTGGAGGACCCGGATCGGCTGGCCGTGCCAGCGCACCCAGATCTCCAGCCGGTGCGAACCCCGGGTGTAGGACCGGTCCAGGAATTCGAGCAGCAGGTCGGCGACCGGGGCGACGGCGAGCCCGACCAGGCACGATGCGCCGACGATGGCGAGCGTGACGGTGAACGAGGTGTGGAAGCGGATAGCGAGGCCGATGCCGAGTACGGCGGCGACCACCGGACCGATCAACCCGAAACCGAGCGCACCCCGTCCGGCCAGTACGCGCCAGGAGCGGCTGCCACGCTGGTGCCAGATTTCGGCCAGTTCGGGCAGGGGATAGGCGCGTTCGCCGACCCGGATCGCCTCGGAGGTGACCCGTACGGACCGGTCGTCGTAATAGGTGATCATGTGCTTCACGTCCTGGTCACGGGGACACCAGACAACGTACCCAACGAGTGGCGTCGTAGTGTGGGTGTGCGACTTCGATGTGGAGGTGGAGTGTGGGCGACTTCGTCCGGCTGGAGATCAGCGACGGTATCGGCACGATCCGGCTGGAGCGGCCGCCGATGAACGCGCTGAACACCACGGTGCAGGAGGAGTTGCGGGCCGCTGCCGCCGCCGTCACCACGGACCCCGACGTCCGTGCGGTCATAGTCTACGGCGGCGAGAAGGTGTTCGCCGCCGGCGCGGACATCAAGGAGATGGCCGACATGTCGTACGTGGACATGGCGGCCCGAGCGGTCGAACTGTCCAGCGCGCTCGGCGCCATCGCCCGGATCCCCAAGCCGGTGGTCGCGGCGATCACCGGTTACGCCCTCGGCGGCGGCTGCGAACTGGCGCTCGCCTGTGACTGGCGGGTCGCCGCCGACGACGCGAAGCTCGGTCAGCCGGAGATCAGGCTCGGCATCATCCCGGGCGCGGGTGGCACCCAGCGGTTGGCGCGGCTGGTCGGCCCGGCGCGGGCCAAGGATCTGATCATGTCGGGGCGGATGGTCGACGCCGCCGAGGCGCTGGCGATCGGGCTGGTCGATCGGGTGGTTCCGGCCGATCGGGTGTACGCGGAGGCGGTCGCGCTGGTCTCGCCGTACGTTTCGGGTCCGGCCCAGGCGCTGCGGGCGGCGAAGCTGGCGGTCGACGGCGGCCTGGACATGGATCTGGCCTCCGGTCTGGCCTGGGAGAGCCAGCTCTTCGCGGCGCTGTTCGCCACCGACGACCGGCGCGAGGGCATGGCCGCCTTCGTGGCGAAGCGGAAACCGGACTTCACCGGGCGCTGACCCGCAGACTGCTCCGGAGAGAGGCGAGTCTTCTTCACCTTTTCCGGGTCGGCCGATAACCTGGGCACCCACGGTGACGATGAGGGAGCGGCGATGACGGAGCGGATCGAAGGTCACGGCGGCGACTTGGCGGTGGCGGCGCTGCGGGCGTACGGCATCACCGAGATGTTCACCCTCTCCGGTGGCCACGTCTTTCCGCTCTACGACGCCGCCCACCGCAGCGAGGTCGACGCCGCCGGGCGACCGCCGATGCGGATAGTCGACGTACGACACGAGCAGTCTGCGGTCTTCGCCGCCGAGGCGGTGGCCAAGCTGCGCCGCCGTCCGGGACTCGCCGTGCTCACCGCCGGCCCCGGCGTCACCAACGGCATCTCCGGGCTGACCAGCGCCCACTTCAACGGTTCACCGGTGCTGGTGATCGGGGGCAGGGCACCGGCCTTCCGCTGGGGTTCGGGCAGCCTCCAGGAGATCGACCACCTGCCGCTGGTCACCCCGGTCACCAAGCACGCCGCCACCGTGTTCGACACCGACGAGATCCCCGGCGCGATCGAGACCGCGCTCACCGCCGCGCTCAGCCCGCACCGAGGTCCGGTCTTCCTCGACCTGCCGCTGGAGGTGGTCTTCTCGGTCGGCGAGGCGGTCGCGCCGACCGCGGCGGCGATCGCCCCGCTCGAACCGGACCCGGAGGAGGTCGACCGGGCCGCCCGGCTGATCGCCGGTGCCCAGCGACCCATGATCATCGCCGGGTCGGACGTGTACGCCGGTGACGCCACCGCCGCCCTGCGCGAGGCCGCCGAGGCGTTGCAGATCCCGGTCTTCGCCAACGGCATGGGACGCGGCTCGCTCCCGCCGGAGCACCCGCTCGCCTTCGCCAAGGCCCGCCGGACCGCGCTCAACGGCGCGGACGTGATCGTGGTGGTCGGCACCCCGCTCGACTTCCGGCTGGGCTTCGGCGACTTCGGCGACGCCCAGCTCGTACACATCGTGGACGCGCCCACCCAGCGGGCCGGGCACGTCCAGCCGGCCGCCAGCCCCGCCGGTGACCTGCGGCTGATCCTCTCCGCGCTGGCCGACCACCGGGGCGACCGCGAGGACCATGCCGCCTGGATCGCCGACCTGCGGTCGGTGGAGAACGCCGCGAAGAAGCGGGACGCGGACGAGATGGCGGCCGAGTCCGACCCGATCCGACCGGCCCGGGTCTACGGCGAGCTGCGCCGGGCACTGGACCCGGACGCGATCACCATCGGCGACGGCGGCGACTTCGTCTCGTACGCCGGCCGCTACCTCGAACCGTCGATGCCCGGCACCTGGCTCGACCCCGGCCCGTACGGCTGCCTCGGCACCGGCATGGGTTACGCGATGGGAGCCAGGGTCACCCACCCCGACCGCCAGGTCTGCGTGCTGATGGGCGACGGGGCGGCCGGCTTCTCGCTGATGGACGTCGAGTCGCTGGCCCGGCAGAAGCTGCCGGTGGTGATCGTGGTGGGCAACAACGGCATCTGGGGGCTGGAGAAGCACCCGATGAACGCCATGTACGGCTACGACGTCGCCGCCGACCTGCAACCCGAACTGCGCTACGACGACGTGGTGACCGCGCTCGGCGGGGCGGGCGAGACGGTGGCGAAGGCCGGTGACCTGCGTCCGGCGTTGCAGCGGGCCTTCGATTCCGGGGTGCCGTACCTGGTCAACGTGCTGACCGATCCGGCGGACGCGTACCCGCGCTCATCCAACCTGGCCTGATTCGGCCGGTGCCGCCTCGACCGGGTCCCGCTCCGGTGCGGATCCGGTCGGGCGGCGGGCGGTCAGCAGCAGCGGGAGCAGCAGGATGCCCAGCACGTACGGGGCGAACATGTAGCGGGCGCCCTGCATGTTGTTGATCGCCAGCACCGAGAGCTGGTTTCCGGCGGTGAGACTGGCCAGGGCGAGCACGGCCGGCTCCCGGCGTCGCCAGGCGACCAGCCCGACCACCAGGTACGCCGCGTACGCCCAGTTGGCGCCGCGCCACCACAGCCACTCCGGGTTCACCGTACGGGCGTTGAGCTGCACCGCGAGGTCGTAGGCGGCTTGGCTGCGCGGGGCGGAGTAGGCGTCGTACCGGGCGGGACTGGCCCGGAACAGCGGGTCCCGCGCGACGTACGCCTTGACCGACCACGGGTTCGGGTTGCGGGCGACGTTCCCGGTCGATGCCGGGTTCCAGCCGATCGAGCTGCGGCAGAGCCGGCCGCCGATCACCCCGCCCGGTGAGCGCTTCAGCAGCCGCCCCCAGATCGACACCAGCTCCGACTTGTGTACGGCGGCGGCGTCGCGGTCGAAGGCGGGGGCCCAGACGGTCGGGTCGACCGAGTAGCAGTCCGCCGACTCCCGCCAGTGGCTCAGCGGTGCCACCTGGGCCATCACCGCCGTGTCGGTGGCGGAGAAGCCGGCCGGGTCGTCGGCGTAACCGACCGCTATGTCACCGAAGAGCGTCTCCAGCGCGACCAGGGAGCCGGCGTCGCGTACGCCGAGGGCGGGCAGCAGCAGCCAGTTGGTCAGCAGCGCGACGGTGATCGCGGTGAGGCCGGCGACGATCATCCGGACCGCCGTGGCGCGCAGCACCAGCAGGCAGACCGCGATCAGGACCGCGGTGACGATGAACCCGTTCTGCCGGAACAGGCAGAGCAGGGTCAGTTCGGCCAGCAGGGCGAGGAACAGGCTGCGCGGGAACGCGGGGGTGTCGCCGGCCCGGCGGCGGGCGACCAGGCGGGCGACCGTACCGAGCAGGAAGACGTGTACGACGACGAACGGCACGTCCTTCCACACGGCCAGCACGAACGAGCCGACCGGTGGCAGGGCGACCAGGACGACGGCGGCGGTGGTCCACGCCCAGCCGGGGCCGCCGAGCCGGCGCAGCCCGGTCACCGCGTACGTCAGCCCGGCGGCCAGGGCCACCGTCTGGAGCAGGGTGAGCGCGGCGACCCCGCCGGTGAGCTGGAGCGACAGCCACACCAGCGAGGTGTACGTGATCGGGTGGTGGGTGTTCCAGTTGCCGGTGGTCGACTGCCACATGTAGTTGAGCGAGTCGGGGCTGAACAGGCCGGGGTAGTAGGCGACCCACCAGAACAGCAGCACGAGCTGGGTTGCCGCGAAACTGACCAGCGCGTACGCCGGCAGCCGGTCGCGGCGGAGCAGTCGCCGCCGGGTCGGGGCGGGCGATTCGGCGGCGGGGCGGCTGGCAGTCTCGCCCGAGGTGTCGTCGTCCATCTCCGCCGTCTCTCCGAGCGTCTCGCGCGGGCACCGGGACCCACGCGCGGCCGGTGCCGGGCGTGAGCCAAGGCGCCATGGTACGACCGACCGGCGCCGCCGGAGGAATCGGAGCGGCCGATCCGGACAAGCGGCCGGTTACGCCTCGGGTCGCTTCTCCTCCACCGGCGGTTCGTCGCCCTCCCGGCGCCGGATCTCACCCTCGCGGCGGCGCAGGTCCTCCTCCCAGCGTTCGAAGAGTTCCCGGTCCTTCTTCGCCTGTTCGGAGGCGAGCGAGGTGAGGAATTCCGGGTTGTCGTCCGGGGCGACCGGCCGGCGTCGTTCGGCGCCGCGGCCGCCGGGGGCGCCACGGCGGGCGGCGCGGATCGGGCGGCCGGCGAAGAACCAGGTGATCGGTCCGATCAGCGGGATGAGGATGATCGGCACCCAGGCGAATCGGGGCAGGGCGCGGATGTCTGCCTTGTCCGCGCTGAGGCAGCTGATCAATGCGCAAGCGGCGAGGACGACGTGCGCGACAAAGGCAAATAACATCAGGCGAACCATAGGGGCAATGATGACCCACCGGGTCACCTCATCCTAGTGCGCGCAGGACCAGCAGCACACCGAGTCCGGCGTAGCCGACGGTGACCAGGGTGAGCAGCGGCATGGTTCGGCCGCCCGACGGTCTCGACGGGGTCCGGCTCGCCCGCCGGGTGATCGCGCCGCCGACCGCCAGTAGCCCGGTCGCCACGGCGGTGGCGAGGACCACCGTGGCGGCACCACCGTGGGTCACGGCCAGCCGTACGGCGAGCACGGCGACGGCGGCCAGCGCCAACCCGGTACGCCGCCGGGCGAGCCGGGTTCGTTCCGGTTGCAGGCCGGGGTCCCGGTCCATCCGTTCCGGCGGCCAGGGGTCCCGGTTCACTCGCCCCGGATCACCTTCAGCAGCACGGTCGCGACCAGCAGCAGCGCGCCGATGGCGACCGCGAGGGCGAGCAGGGCGGGGAACCGGGACGGGGGCAGTTCGGTGCCGAGCCGGATGGCCCGCTCGGTGCGTACCCAGCGGTCGACGGCGTGCAGCGCGACCGCGCCGCCGAGCACCAGCAGTGCCACCGAGATCGCCTCGCGCAGGTGGGTCAGCGGCAGCGGGGGCAGGAACTGGGCGATCGCCAGCCCGCCGGCGATCAGCGCCAGCCCGGTACGCAGCCAGGCCAGGAAGGTGCGCTCGTTGGCCAGGGAGAACCGGTAGTCGGGCCGGGTGCCGACGAGGTGCAGCCGTTCCGGGTTCCACCACTGTTTGATCGTTTCGCGCACGACCCGAATTATCCGGTCGACGTCGACCGTAGCCTGGGTGGGTGACTGATCTGGACGTTTTCACGCTGCGGACCGCGTACGACAACCAGTTGCGGGCCCGGGTGCCGGACCCGATGCCGGCCGGGGCGACGGTGGAGCGGGACGGGCCGCTGTTGCGGTTTCTCGGTCTCGATCACGGGGGCTTCCTCGGTTACCGGGACCTCGACGGGTTGACCGGTGCGGCGCTGGACGACCTGATCAACCGGCAGCGGGACATCTTCGCGGCGCGCGACGAGTCGGTGGAGTGGAAGCTGCACGGGCACGACGAGCCGGTGGACCTGCCGGATCGGCTGCGGGCCGCCGGGTTCGTGCCCGAGGACGAGGAGACCGTCGTGATCGGCCCGGTCGCGGCGCTGTCGGCCGCGCTTCCGGTGCCACCTCCCGGCGTACGGCTGCGTGAGGTGACCGCCCGCGCGGACCTGGACCGGATCGCGGAGATGGAGTCGATCGTCTGGGGTGAGCCGCGCGACTGGCTGGCCGACGCGCTGGAGCGGGAGCTGGCGGTCGACCCGGCGGTCTCGCACGGCGGGTCGGGTGCGGACGGTTCGGAGGTCTGGCCGCAGTCGCTGACCGTGGTGGTGGCGGAGGAGGTCGACTCGGGCCGGGTGGTGAGCGCCGGCTGGGTCCGGTACGTCGCCGGTACCGGTTTCGCCACCCTGTGGGGCGGGTCGACGCTGCCGGACTGGCGCAACCGGGGCATCTACCGTTCGTTGGTCGTCTACCGGGCGCGACTCGCCGACGCCCGTGGTTTCACCCTGTTGCAGGTGGACGCCTCGTCGGACAGTCGGCCGATCCTGGAGCGACTCGGGTTCGTCGCCGTCACCTCGACCACCCCGTACGTCTACACTCCTTAACCGTGTCCGATCCGCTCAGCGATGAGGAGAGGATGACCCTCAAGAGGGCGGCGTTCGGCGCGGTCTTCCTGGTCTCCAACGCCGATCCCGGCGTCCTCTCCATGGTCAAGGAGAGCTTCGCCGCCTCCACCGCGATCGCCGGCAGCACCGGTCTGGTCCGGGAGGTGTTGACCAGTGGCGCCCTGCCCCGCTTCTCGGCGGACCATCCGGGCGAGCTGAAGCCGGACGAGGTGGAGTCGGTGGCGTTGCCGGCGTTGCGCAGCGCGATCCGGATCCTGCGCGCGAAGGCGCCGGACGAGTTGGAAAACTACCGGCGTACGGTGCTGCGCGCCGGTGACGAGGTGGCGCGGGCCTCGGACGGTGTGAGCGAGGCCGAGGCGGCGATGCTCGACAAGATCAGGGACGCCCTGTCCGTCTCCTGAGCGGCCCCGACCCGGCGCGGCCCGGCACCGGTGAGCTGTGTCACGCTGAGTGTCCGGGAAAGCAATGCTACTGATAGGTAACATAGCCGGTGGGCAACCCCACAGCGTGCCGCAGTTGACCGATCGTTAAGGAACGCGGGACGCTCCGCCCCGGAACCGGGCGAGGCCGGCAACACCAACAGGAGGGTCGTCGAAGCGCGATGAACATCGTCGTACTCGTCAAGCAGGTGCCCGACTCGGGCGCGGACCGCAGCCTGCGCAGTGACGACAACACCACCGACCGGGGGTCGGCAAACAACGTCATCAACGAGATGGACGAGTACGCCATCGAAGAGGCGTTGCGGATCAAGGAAGCGCACGGCGGCGAGGTGACCGTGCTGACCATGGGCCCGGACCGGGCCACCGAGTCGATCCGCAAGGCGCTGTCGATGGGGCCGGACAAGGCCGTACACGTGCTCGACGACGCGCTGCACGGATCCTGCGCCGTCGCCACCTCCCGGGTGATCGCGGACGCCCTCCGCACCCTCGACGCCGACCTGGTGATCTGCGGTGCCGAGTCCACCGACGGCCGGGTCCAGGTGCTGCCGCACATGCTCGCCGAACGGCTCGGCGTCGCCGCCCTGACCGGTGCCCGCAAGCTCACCGTCGAGCCGGGCGCCGACGGCACGGTGCTGACCGCGGAGCGGCAGACCGAGGAGGGCTACGAGGTGGTCAGCGCCAACACCCCCGCGATCGTCTCGGTCTGGGACACCATCAACGAGCCGCGCTACCCCTCATTCAAGGGGATCATGGCGGCGAAGAAAAAGCCGGTGCAGACCCTGTCACTCGCCGATCTGGGCGTGCCCGCGGCCGAGGTGGGCAGCGCCGGCGCGACCAGTGTCGTGCTGGAGCACAGCAAGCGCCCGCCGCGTTCCGGTGGCGCCAAGGTCACCGACGGGGGCTCCGGCGGCGTCGCGCTGGTGGAATACCTCGCCGCCGAGAAGTTCGTCTGAGCAGGTTCGAGAGAGAAGAGACGGTCATGGCTGAAGTGCTTGTCGTGGTCGAGGCCACCACAACGTTCGGTGTCAAGAAGGTCACCCTCGAACTGCTCACCCTGGCCCGCGAGCTGGGTACGCCGTCGGCCGTGGTGCTCGGTGGCCCCGGTGCCGCCGACGCGCTCGCCGAGAAACTGGGCGAGTACGGCGCGGCCAAGATCTACGCCGCGGAGAGCGAGGAGATCGACGGACACCTGGTGGCCCCCAAGGCCACCGTGCTCGCCGAGCTGGTCAAGCGGGTGCAGCCGGCGGCTGTGCTGCTCGGATCGACCCAGGAGGGCAAGGAGATCGCCGGCCGGCTGGCGGTCAAGCTGGACAACGGCATCCTCACCGACGTGGTCGAACTGGCCGCCGACGGCACCGCCACCCAGGTCGCCTTCGCCGGTTCCGCCATCGTGAAGTCGAAGGTGACCCGCGGGCTGCCGCTGGTCACCCTGCGGCCGAACTCGGTCACCCCGAGCCCGGCCCCGGCCACCCCCGAGGTGGAGCGGCTCACCGTCGAGCTCGGCGCGGCCGACAGACTGACCCGGGTGGTCCAGCGGGTCGCCGAGCAGAAGGGCTCCCGGCCCGAGCTGACCGAGGCGTCGGTGGTCGTCTCCGGTGGGCGCGGTGTCGGCAACGCGGACAACTTCAAGCTGGTCGAGGAGCTGGCCGACCTGCTCGGCGGCGCGGTCGGAGCGTCCCGGGCCGCGGTCGACTCCGGCTTCTACCCGCACCAGTTCCAGGTCGGACAGACCGGCAAGACGGTCTCGCCGCAGCTCTATGTGGCGCTCGGCATCTCCGGCGCGATCCAGCACCGGGCCGGCATGCAGACCTCGAAGACCATTGTCGCGGTGAACAAGGACGGCGAGGCGCCGATCTTCGAACTCGCCGACTTCGGCGTGGTCGGTGACCTGTTCAAGGTGGTCCCGCAGGCCGCCGAGGAGATCCGCAAGCGCAAGTAGGTACCCCGCCGCGTGACCGACCCGGTATGGGCCGGTAAGGAGCGGCGAGCCGTACGACAGGGTGGCCGTCCGGATCCGGACGGCCACTTTTGGCGTACGTGTGAGCTGGGGTGCAGTGGTGGCCGTCCGGGTTGGTCTTCGCAATCCATGTCGAACCGGGCGAGGGGCAGATCACCTCGAATCGGACCGAGATAACCGGACCGGCCGCCGGTGCACCCCTTACGGGTCCGGATAGGCTTGGCGCGATGACTTATCTGGATCACGCCGCGACCACACCGATGCTCGAATCGGCGCTGGAGGCGTACGTCGCCACGGCCCGCGAGGTCGGCAACGCCTCGTCGCTGCACGCGGCCGGCCGGTGGGCCCGCCGCCGGGTGGAGGAGTCCCGCGAACGGGTGGCCGCCGTACTCGGCGCCCGCCCCTCCGAGGTGATCTTCACCGGCGGCGGTACGGAGAGCGACAACCTCGCCCTCAAGGGCATCCACTGGGGTCGGCGCGCGGCCGAACCGACCCGGAACCGGGTGGTGGTCAGCGCGGTCGAGCACCACGCCGTACTCGACTCGGTGCACTGGTTGGAACAGCACGAGGCAGCCGAGGTCGGGCTGCTGGCGGTCGACGCCACCGGTCGGGTCGACCCGGCCACGCTCGCCGCCCAGCTGCACGAACACGGCGACCGGACCACCCTGGTCAGCGTCATGTGGGCCAACAACGAGGTCGGCACCGTCCAGCCGATCGCCGCGCTGGCCGAGGTCGCCGCCGGGTACGGCATCCCGGTGCACACCGACGCGGTCCAGGCCGTCGGCCAGGTGCCGGTCGACTTCGCCGCCAGCGGCGTCGCCGCGCTCACCCTGACCGGGCACAAGCTCGGCGGCCCGGTCGGCGTCGGCGCCCTGCTGCTCGGCCGGGACGTGCCCTGCGCCCCGCTGCTGCACGGCGGCGGCCAGGAACGCGACGTCCGCTCCGGCACCCTCGACGCGGCCGGCATCGTGGCCTTCGCGGTCGCCGTCGAGGCCGCCGTCAACGCCCAGCGCGAGTACGCGGCGAGGGTCGCCACCCTCCGCGACGACCTGACCAAGCGCCTGGTCGAGGTGGTCCCGGAGGTGGTCTGCAACGGCGACCCGGCCGACCGGCTGCCCGGCAACGCCCACTTCTCCTTCCCCGGCTGCGAGGGCGACGCCCTGCTGATGCTGCTCGACGCCCAGGGGATCGCCTGCTCGACCGGTTCGGCCTGCTCCGCCGGGGTGGCTCAGCCGTCGCACGTACTGCTCGCCATGGGGGCCGACGACGACCGGGCCCGCTCATCGCTGCGGTTCGCGCTCGGGCACACCTCGACCGCGCAGGACGTCGACGCGTTGATCGCCGCGCTGCCCGCCGCGGTGGAGCGGGCCCGTCGGGCCGGCGGCACCCGGTCCGCCCGGCGCTGACGGTGCGGGGCGCAGGGCAACCCGTGCGGGGCGCGGAGCTACCCTCGAACACGGTGAAGGGGGTTTTCCGGTGAGGGTTCTGGCAGCTATGTCCGGCGGGGTCGACTCGGCGGTCGCCGCCGCGCGGGCGGTCGAGGCGGGGCACGAGGTGACCGGCGTACACCTGGCGCTGTCGCGCAACCCGCAGACGTACCGGACGGGTGCGCGCGGCTGCTGCACCCTGGAGGACTCCCGGGACGCCCGGCGAGCCGCCGACGTGATCGGCATCCCGTTCTACGTCTGGGACATGGCGGACCGGTTCCATGAGGACGTGGTGGACGACTTCGTCGCCGAGTACGCCGCCGGCCGTACGCCGAACCCCTGCCTGCGCTGCAACGAGAAGATCAAGTTTTCGGCGGTGCTGGACCGGGCCATCGCCCTCGGCTTCGACGCCGTGGTGACCGGCCACCACGCCCGGCGGGGCGACGACGGTCTGCTGCGGCGCAGCGTCGACCTGGCCAAGGACCAGTCGTACGTCCTCGCCGTGCTGACCCGCGAGCAGCTCGACCGGTCGGTCTTCCCGCTCGGCGACTCGACCAAGGCCCAGGTCCGGACCGAGGCGGCGCAGCGCGGCCTCTCCGTCGCCGACAAGCCCGACTCGCACGACATCTGCTTCATCGCCGACGGCGACACCCGAAAGTTTCTCGCCGACCGGCTCGGTGAGGCCCCCGGCGACATCGTCGACGCCCGCACCGGTGCCGTCGTCGGCGCCCACGCCGGCGCCTACGCCTACACCGTCGGGCAGCGCAAGGGGCTCTCCCTGGGCGTGCCCGCGCCGGATGGCAAGCCCCGGTACGTGCTCTCGATCACCCCCAAGACCAACACCGTGACGGTCGGCCCGGTCGAGGCGCTGGAGGCCAGCGAGGTCGCCGCCCGACGTCCGGTGTGGACCGGCGGGGCGCTGCCGACCGAGGCCACGCCGTGCCAGGTGCAGTTGCGCGCCCACGGTGAGGTGGTGCCGGCCACGGTCCGGGTGACCGGCGACACCCTGCACGCGGAGTTGGGCAAGCCGGTCCGGGGCGTCGCCGCCGGTCAGGCGATCGTCGCGTACCGGCCCGACCCGGCCGGCGACGTGGTGCTCGGCTCCGCGACCATCACCGGCTGATCCTGACGTTCGGTGCACTAGCCTTCGGCCTGTGAACCACGATCAGTCATGGCCCTGGCCCGCCGGTACGGCCACCGGTATCGGCTCCATGCCCGGCACGGACATCGTCGAGGTGCAGCGGATCGTGCTGGGTGAACTGCCCGCGCTGCCGCACCTCGCGGAACTGCCCGGCCGGGGGCCCGGTGCCGACCTGATCGGCCGTACCGCCGGTTTCCTGGTCGACCTGCCGGTGGAGCTGTACACCGGTCGGTGGCGGGTCGCCGCGCGCCCCGGCAAGGACCTGCGCCGCGCCCATGACCTGCTGGAACGTGACCTCGACCAGCTCACCGAGCAGGCCGAGGGCTTCACCGGCACGGTCAAGATCTCCGCGGCCGGACCGCTGACCCTCGCCGCCGGCGTCGACCTCGCCATCGGCGGCCGGCTGCTGCGCGACCCCGGAGCCGTACGGGACCTGACCGACTCGCTCGCCGAGGGGCTGCGTACCCACGTCGCCGACGTACGCCGACGGCTGCCGGGCGCCACCGTACTGCTCCAACTCGACGAGCCGTCGCTGCCGGCGGTACTCGCCGGCCACGTGCCGACCGAGAGCGGCTTCGGCGCGTACCGCGCGGTCGAGACGAGTGCCGCCCGGGACCTGCTGCGGATAGTGGTGGACGCGGCCGACACGCCGCTGGTGGTGCACTGCTGCGCCCCGGACGTGCCGATGGAACTGTTCCGTACCGCCGGTGCCGTCGCCGTCTCGTTCGACCTCGACCTGATCACGCAGCTCGACCCGCTGGGCGAGGCGATCGAGTCCGGGCTCGGCCTGCTGGTCGGAGCCATTCCGGGTACGCCGCCCGCGTCCGGCCCGGATCCCTCGGCGGAACGGGTCGCCGACCGGATCCGCACCCTGTGGGACCGCCTCGGCTTCCCCCGCCCGCAGTTGGCCCGGCAGGTGGTGGTCACACCCACCTGCGGCCTGGCCGGCGCCACCCCGGACTACGCCCGTACCGCCCTCACCACAGCCCGCGAAACCGCCCGCCGCCTCCACGAGGTCTAACCCCCCGCCCCGCCCCGCCCCGTCCCCGCCCCGCCCCGCCCCCGCCCCCGCCCCCGTCCCCGCCCCCGTCCCCGCCCCCGCCCCCGCCCCGGCGATCTTGCACTTGTGGCGCCTGAATAGTGGCGTTGGTGCGGATTTGTGCGCCGCCACAACTGCAAGATCGCCGCGCTGGGTGGGGTGGCGGGTGGCGGGTGGGGGTGGGGGTGGGGGGTTTGGGGGTGGGGTGGGTGGGCAGGGTGGGGGCATGATTGGTGAGTTGCGCAGTGTGGTGGTCGACTGTCCGGATCCTCGGGGGCTGGCTGGCTTCTATGGGGAGTTGCTGGGGCGGACGGTTGTTCATGACAGTGATGACTGGGTGACGCTCGGGGGAGGCGCGGGGCAGCCTCGGGTGGCTTTTCAGCTGGCCGCTGGGCTGCGCGAACCTCGGTGGCCGGACCCGGAGCGGCCGCAGCAGTTCCACCTTGACGTGACGGTGGACGACATCGAGGTGGCCGAGGCGAAGGTGCTCGCGCTCGGCGCCACCCGGCTGCCCGGCGGCGGAGCGGACTTCCGGGTCTACGCCGACCCGGCGGGCCACCCGTTCTGCCTGGTCTGGGACAGCTGACCGGTCAACCCTCGACCGAGCTGGTCCGGGACAGCTGACCGGTCGACCCTCGACCGAGTCCACGGCTTGTCGTCCGTCTCTACAGTGGAAGATCCTTCCCGTGCCGCCGCTGCCGGAGACGCCTTGGAAACCGATGAGCCCCGCGACCCTTCATGGTCATCCGTAGAGAATCGGCTGATTGCCGAGATCGACGATATTCGAGCCACCATCAAGCACGCGGATACCAAAGCCTCAGCGCTGCTGAGCTGGGTAGGCGCGGTGTTGGTGCTGGTGGTGGCCATCCTGGCGTCCGGCGGGCAGGGAGCCAACGTCGGAGTGACCGTGGCGCTCGCCGGCGGTTGGGTCGGCGCCGGACTGATGACCATTGCCGTGGTCGAGTTGATGTACGTGGTGCGCACCCAACTGACCGGCACCGGATGGTCCCGGTACGCGGTGGTACGCACCGCCGACGAGTTGGTGGAGATCATCCGACGTGACGTCCAGGTGGACGAGGCGCAGAGAGCGCGGCTGCTCGCCGCCCGTCTGATGACGGTCTCCGGGATCGCCAAGCGGAAAGCGCGCCGGATCCGGCTCGCCACCCATTTCCTGGTGGGCGGCTTCGTCACACTGGTCTTCGTTGCGTGTCTGTTTGCCGTCGCGCGCTAGACCGTTGTCAGGAGCACCTCCGGGGCGTGAGGGGGGTGACCGCGCGCCGGATCGGGTTGACCGGGCCGGGCATGATCACGCCATGGCGTGGACGGAATCGGGTCGGCCGGCGTTGAGTGCGTCAGGATCGCTGTTCGGGCTGGCGTACGGGGATGCACTGGGCAAACCGACCGAATTCATGACCGTGCCGCAGATCGTGGCGACCTACGGGCCCGGCGGCCCGCGTACGTTGACCGGGGTTCCGGCGCTGGTCACCGACGACACCCAGATGGCGCTGGCGGTCGGCTGGGCGCTGTACGAGGCACCGGCGGCAACACCGGAGGTGCTCGAACCGCTGCTGCGGGCCCGGTTCCTGGACTGGGCGGTCAGCCCGGACAACAACCGGGCACCGGGCATGACCTGCCTGCGGGCCTGCGGTGAACTGGCCAAGGGCGGGCGCTGGCAGGCGGCGACCGTGGCCGGTTCGAAAGGCTGCGGCGCCAACATGCGGGTCACCCCGGTCGGGCTGGTGCCGGCGTACGACCTGGACACGCTCGCCGGGATTGCCCAGCTCCAGGCGGGGCTCACGCACGGCCACCCGACCGCGCTCGCGGCGAGCGAGCTGACCGCGTACGCGGTGCGGGTGTTGCGCGACGGCGCGGCGCTGGCCGACCTGCCGGCGTTGCTCCGGCAGCGGGCCCTCGGCCAGCGGACCGTCTACCGGATCGACTGGCTGGGCGACCTGTGGCGGCGCTCCGGCGTCGGTGAACCGGCGGACTTCATCGCCCGTGGCTGGGACGAGTGCCTGGCCGCGCTCGACCGGCTCGACGCGGCGCTGTCCGGGCCGGACGACGGTGGCGACCCGTGTCTGGCCACCGGCGACGGCTGGATCGCCGAGCAGGCACTGGCCACCGCGCTGCTCTGCGCCCTGCGGCACCCCGACGACCCGGTGTCCGCTCTGGCCAGAGCCGCGACCACCGCCGGCGACTCCGACTCGATAGCCGCCCTCACCGGCGCCCTCCTGGGCACCACCGGCGGCCTGAACATCTTCCCCGCGACCTGGCGAGACCAGATCGAGTACGCCGACCAACTAACCACCCTCGGCACCACCTGGAACTGACCCCACAAGCCTGTTGATCATGAAGTTAGCGCACCGCCAACGGCGAAAATCGGTCGCTAACTTCATGATCAACGGGCTTTGGTGGGGGTGGGTAGAGTGCGGGGGGTGGATGAGGGTGGGGGTTTGCGGCCGGGGGCTGATGGGGTCATGGTCGTGGGGGCACTGGTTGCGTTGGTGGGGTATTTGTTGCCCTGGTTCAAGCAGAGTGCCTCCTATAGCTGGTCGTATTCCGGGTGGGGATATGCCAGTTTGAGTAATGGCGGCGGCTGGACGCTCTTGACGTTCGGGTGGCTGGTGCTCGCGATTCTTGCCAGTCTGTGGGCGGGGCGGAGCGTTGCCGCCGCGATGGCCGGCATCGTCGGTGCGGTCGGCGCGGGCTTCTTCGCCCTCGCCGTGGTGGCCGCCAGCTTCGCCTCGATACCCGAGCAGACGAACACGAACTACATCACCGATCTGCCGGTGAACATCGGGCTGCCCCTGCTCGCCGGCGGGCTCGGCCTGCTGCTCGCCGGTGGCTGCCGGGCCGTCGCGGTCGGCGCCGTACGGGTGGGTCGGCAGGTCACGCCCCAGGCCGGCGACGCCGTGTGACGGCTGTTCGCCCGGCCCGCCCCTGGTCAGCGGGTGCGGCGTACCCGGTGTAGTTGGCCGACCCGGCGCCACAGGTCGGTGTCGCAACTGCCGGCCCGGTTGTCGAACGAGTCCAGCGACACCCGGATCGGCTCCGACAGGTCGAGCCAACTGTCCCGTCCGGCGGTCCGGTCCCAGCTTCCGGTCGGGATCCGTACATGGTCGTCGCGCTCGCTCTTGTCCTGACTGGTGATCTTCAGGACGTCCGCGCCGCGGCGCCCCCCGCGCAACACCAGGCACGGGCGTACCTTCGAACCGGTTCCGTCCTCGAACGGCACGTCGGCCCACCAGATCTCGCCCGGCTGAGGGCGTACCCGCTCCCGCGCCGGCTTGGTCGCGGGGCCGGACCTCGGGCGCGGCGGCGCGGTGGGACGACCCCGGGGCCGCCGCGGGGCGCGGCCCGGACCGGACGCGCGGCCCGGACTCCGACGAAACCGGCGTACGGACCAGCCGGTCGCGCCCGCGACCAGCCCGATCCCGATCAGCCAGAGCAGCCAGGTGGGCATCCGTCCTCCATCGTCGCCGGGCCGGCAAACTCGTACCGTGGCTGGTCCGCCCGCTGTCCGCGCCGGTGCTCGCGCCGGCCGTGGCGATCCTCGCATGCGACGGCGCGGCGGGCATCCGGTGCCGGTGGGTCCGGCGCCCCCGCCGTCCGATGTCCGCCCGGACCGATAGCGTGCGAGGGTAACGCGAGCACGGAGGTCAACCGGTGTCAGAGGAAGCGATCCCGCAGCAGGTCACCGCCGCTCAGGAGGCGGCGGCCGGCGCTGATCCGAGCGCGGCCGACCGGGAGCGGCACGGCGCCCTCAGCACCGAGATCGGCGAGCACCAGTACCGCTACTACAACCTGGACGCGCCGACGATCCCGGACGCCGACTTCGACCGGCTGCTGCGGGAGCTGGCGGCGCTGGAGGAACGGTTCCCGTCCCTGCGTACCCCCGAGTCGCCCACCCAGCGGGTCGGCGGCACCTTCTCCACCCTGTTCGCGCCGGTCAGCCACGCCGAGCGGATGATGTCGCTGGACAACGCCTTCGACCCCGACGAGTTGGCCGCCTGGGCGGAGCGGGTGGAGCGGGACGCCGGTGGCGCGGTCAGCTACCTGTGCGAGCTGAAGGTCGACGGGCTGGCGATCAACCTGACCTACGAGAACGGCCGGCTGGTCCGGGCCGCGACCAGGGGCGACGGCCGCACCGGCGAGGACGTCACCGCCAACGTACGGACGATCCGGGGGATCCCGGAGCGGCTGACCGACGGCCCCGACGGGGTGGCCCTGCCGGAGTTGCTGGAGGTCCGGGGCGAGATCTACTTCCCGATCGCGGCGTTCGCCGACGTGAACGCGGCCCAGGTCGAGCAGGGCAAGCCGCCGTTCGCCAACCCACGCAACGCCGCCGCCGGCAGTCTCCGGCAGAAGGATCCGAAGATCACCGCGTCCCGTCCGCTGCGGATGGTGGTGCACGGCATCGGCGCCCGGCGCGGCTTCGAGCCGGTTGCCCAGTCCGAGTCGTACGCGACCCTGCGCGCCTGGGGGCTGCCGACCAGCGACCGCTGGCGGGTGGTGCCGGACCTGGCCGCCGTACGCGACTACATCGACCACTACAACGAGCACCGGCACGACGTCGAGCACGAGATCGACGGGGTGGTGGTGAAGGTCGACCCGGTCGCCATCCAGGGTCGGCTCGGCTCCACCAGCCGCGCCCCGCGCTGGGCGATCGCCTTCAAGTACCCGCCCGAGGAGGTGACCACCAAGCTGCTCGACATCGAGGTCAACGTCGGGCGTACCGGGAGGGTCACCCCGTTCGCGGTGCTGGAACCGGTCCGGGTCGCCGGCTCCACGGTGGCGAAGGCGACCCTGCACAACGCCCAGGAGGTGGTGCGCAAGGGGGTGTTGATCGGCGACACGGTTGTCATCCGCAAGGCCGGTGACGTCATCCCCGAGGTACTCGGCCCGGTGGTCGACCTGCGCCCGCCCGACGCCCGCGCGTTCGAGATGCCGACCCACTGTCCGGCCTGCGGCACCCCGCTGGCGCCGGCCAAGGAGGGCGACATCGACATCCGCTGCCCGAACACCCGCGCCTGCCCGGCGCAGCTTCGGGAGCGGGTCTTCGCCCTGGCCGGCCGGAACGCGCTCGACATCGAGGTGCTGGGGGAGAAGGCGGCCGGTGCCCTGCTCGACGCGCACGCGATCGTCGACGAGGGGGACCTGTTCTCGCTCGACGCGGAGAAGCTGATGTCGGTGCCGCTGTTCGTCAACAAGGACGGCAGCCTGGGCAGCAACGCGGTCAAACTGCTCGACAACCTGGTCGAGGCCCGGCAGCGCCCACTCTGGCGGGTGCTGGTGGCGCTCTCCATCCGGCACGTCGGGCCGACGGCGGCACAGGCGCTGGCCCGGCACTTCGGCTCGATGGAGCGGATCGCGGCCGCCGGTGAGGAGGAACTCTCCTCGGTGGACGGGGTCGGCCCGACGATCGCGGCCAGCCTGCGCGAGTGGTTCGCGGTCGACTGGCACCACGAGGTCGTACGCAAGTGGACCGATGCCGGGGTCCGGATGGTGGAGGAGCGGGTCGAGCAGGGGCCGCGTCCATTGGAGGGGATCACCGTGGTGGTCACCGGGACCCTGGCCTCGTACTCCCGCGATCGGGCGGCGGAGGCGGTGCAGTCACGTGGCGGAAAGGTCAGCGGTTCGGTTTCGAAGAAAACCCATTTCGTGGTGGTGGGCGACAACCCCGGCAGCAAGGCTGACAAGGCGACGTCACTCAAGGTGCCGATCCTGGACGAGGCCGGATTCGAGATTCTGCTGGCCGAGGGCCCGGAAGCGGCGGTCGAGGCGGCCGCCGAGGCAGCGCAAGCTAACGAAGAGTAAGCATCGGATCAGCTCTGAGTTAAAGTCGTGGCCCGGCGAGATGCCGCGTATTTCAAGTTAGTCACGACTACAACCGATTCGCGTCTGTCGCCCCCCGCATCCGCCAGAAGAAGGCGTTTGATGGGTGCACCAGCGCGGCAGGTGGCCGCGCCCGGGACCACGGGTCGGGAGGTCACATGGAGGCCGCAGCACTGCGGAACTCCGTTCCTCCTGGGCGGGCGACCGCGTTCTACGGCTTCGTCTGGGCGATCGTCGGGTCGGCCGCCCTGCTCTCCGCCGTACCGCTGATGTCGTTGCCCGACCAGATTCCCCAACTACCGCCGGCATTCTGGGTCATGGCCGCGCTCGCCGCCGTATCCGACGCGCGACCGTTCACCCCGCCCGGCCGACGGCAGAGCGCGGCGGTGTTCCCGAGCATCTGCTTCACCTTCGCCATCCTGCTCGGCTGGGGACTCGCCCCGGCGATCGCCGTGCAGGCCGTCGCCGTACTGGTCTCCGGATTCCGGCTGCGGTACGCCCCCTGGCGCACCGCCTTCAACATCGCCCAGTACGCCTGCGCGCTGGCCGCCGCACACGCGGTCACCCGGCTCGGCTCCGCGGCTGCCTTCGGCACCCCGCCACAGCCGCGCTGGACCGACGTCGCCATCGTCGCCGGTGCCGCCGCCACCTGGTTCGCGATCAACTACGGCGTCATCACGTACGCCGTACGGCTGCGGTTCGGCAGCCCGTGGTGGCCGGCGTTCCGGCACGGACTCGGCTTCGAACTGCTCTCCACCGGCTCGTTGCTGCTGCTCGGACCGGTGGTGGTGGCCGCCGGCCGGGTCAGTCCCGCGCTGATCCCGCTGGTCCTGGTGCCGCTCTACGCGGTCTACCGGATGGCCCGGCTCTCCACCGAACAGGAACAACTGGCCCGGCTCGACCCGCTCACCGGCCTGGCCAACCGCAAGGCCCTGCTCGCCGAGGTCGGCGACCAGCTCACCGTCCACGCCGAGCAGGCCGCGAAGGGCGCCGCCGGCCGGCGCCTGGCCCTGCTCCTGCTCGACCTGGACCGGTTCAAGCACGTCAACGACGCCCTCGGCCACCAGGTCGGGGACCGGCTGCTGGTCCGGGTCGGCGAACGGCTCACCGCCACGGTCCGCCCCGCCGACGGTACGGTCCGCCGCGCCGACCTGGTCGCCCGGCTCGGCGGCGACGAGTTCGCCGTACTGGCGACCGGGCTGCGGGACGTGGACGAGGCCCGTGGCCTGGCCGAACGCGTGGTCGAGGCGCTGGTCGAGCCGGTCGCGCTCGACGGGTTGCCGCTCGACGTCAGCGGTTCGGTCGGCGTAGCGCTCTACCCCGAGCACGGCGAGGACTTCGCCACCCTGATGCGCCACGCCGAAGTCGCCATGTACGACGCCAAGAACCGGGGCGACACCGTCGCCGTGTACGCGCCCGAGTCCGACCACAACTCGCCCGAGCGGCTCAACCTCCTGGCCGACCTGCGCCGGGTCCTCGACCGGGGCGGCGGAGCCGACGCCGGTGAGATCACCATGTACTACCAGCCGCAGATAGCGATCTCCACCGGCGAGGTGGTCGGGGTCGAGGCGCTGCTGCGCTGGCGCCACCCCGTACGGGGCATGGTCGACCCGGAGGAACTGATCCGGGTCGCCGAACAGAGCGCGGTGATGCGCCTGCTCACCCGGCGGGTCATCGACGACGTGGTCGAACAGCTCGCGAAGTGGTCGGCGGCCGGCCTCGCCCTGCGGGCCGCGGTCAACGTCAGCGTCCGCGACCTGCACACCGGGGAGATCGCCGACCAGCTAGCCGACCGGCTGACCCGGTACGCCGTACCGCCGTCCTGGATCCAGCTGGAGATCACCGAGGGTGCCCTGATGGCCGACCCGCACCGGGTGCTCGCCACCATCGCCCGGCTCGACAAGATCGGCGTGGCGATCGCGCTGGACGACTTCGGCACCGGCTACTCCTCCATGCAGCACCTGCGCCGGCTGCCGCTGGCCGAGGTCAAGGTCGACCGTTCGTTCGTACTCGGAATGGCGACCGACGCCGACGACGCCGCCATCGTCCGCTCGGTGATCGAACTGGCCGGCGCGCTCGGCCTGCGGGTGGTCGCCGAGGGCGTCGAGGACGCCCGTACCTGGCGGCTGCTGCACGCCGCCGGCTGCGACGTCGCCCAGGGCTGGTTCTACGCCCGGCCGATGCCGGCCGAGGAACTGGTCGCCTGGCTGGCCCGCTACCGACCGCTGGTGCCCGGCCCGATCCAGGACAGCAGCGGCCGGCACCGGTCCAAGCCGCCGACCGCCGTCGAGACGCCCACCGCCGAACCGCCGCCGACCACCGACACCGCACCGCCCACCGCCGACCCGGCGGTCGCCGAGACGCCCGTCGCCGAGACGGCCGTCGCCGGCGCGCCGGCCGAACCGGTCCGGGCCCCCGGGACGTACGTGCTGCACGGGGTCGGCGGCGACGGGGCGTCCCTGACCGTTCAGGTCGAGGACGACGGTTCGTTCCTGCCCGAGCCGCCGAGCGCCGACCCGGCCGAGCCTGCCGACGCGGGGGGAGTCGGGGAGAGCACGCCTCCGGCCGGCAAATAGACTCGCTCGGGTCACGGCGCGCGTGTCACGCTGCGCCGGTAAGCACGTCCACGCACGAAGGGGGCACCGATGGCCGCCATCTCCCGCGAGGAGGTCGCGCACCTGGCGCGACTGTCGCGGCTCGCCGTCACCGAGGAGGAGTTGCAGACCTTCGCCGGCCAGCTCGACGTGATCCTCCAGTCGGTGGCCCGGGTAGGCGAGGTCACCGCGGCCGACATCCCGCCCACCTCGCACTCCGTGCCGCTGACCAACGTGCTCCGCGAGGATGTCGTGGTGCCGTGCCTGACCCCGGCCGAGGCGCTGTCCGGTGCACCGGATGTTGAGGAACAACGCTTCCGCGTACCGCGGATCCTGGACGAGGAGGCCTGACCGGCATGAGTGACGTGACCAGGATGACCGCGACGGAGGTCGCGGCCCTTGTCGCCGGTGGCGAGGCGTCCGCGGTCGAGGTGACCCGAGCGCACCTCGACCGGATCGCCGAGGTCGACGACCGGGTGCACGCCTTCCTGCATGTCGACACCGAGGGGGCGCTCGCCGCCGCCCGCGACGTCGACGCCCGCCGCGCCGCCGGAGAACCGCTCGGCCCGCTCGCCGGTGTGCCGGTCGCCGTCAAGGACGTGCTGACCACCAGGGGGGTGCCGACCACCGCCGGCTCCAAGATCCTCGAAAACTGGCGCCCACCGTACGACTCGACCATCGTCACCCGGCTGCGCGCCGCCGGTACGGTGCCGATCGGCAAGACCAACATGGACGAGTTCGCGATGGGCTCCTCCACCGAATACTCCGCCTACGGGCCCACCAACAACCCGTGGGACCTGGGCCGGATCCCCGGCGGCTCCGGTGGCGGAAGCGCCGCCGCGCTCGCCGCGTACGAGGCGCCGCTGGCGATCGGCTCCGACACCGGCGGCTCGATCCGCCAGCCCGGCGCCGTCACCGGCACCGTCGGCGCCAAGCCCACCTACGGCGGCACCTCCCGCTACGGGCTGATCGCCTTCTCGTCGTCGCTGGACACCCCCGGCCCGTGCGCCCGTACGGTCGAAGACGCCGCCCTGCTGCACGCGGTCATCGGCGGCCACGACCCGCGCGACTCCACCAGCATCCCGGCGCCGGTCCCGGACGTGGTCGCCGCCGCCCGGCTCGGCGCCACCGGCGACCTGACCGGCGTACGGCTCGGCATCGTCACCCAGTTCTCCGGCGAGGGTGCCGAACCGGGTGTGCTGGCCGCGTTCCGCGAGTCGGTCGACACGCTCACCAAGCTCGGTGCCGAGGTCGTCGAGGTCTCCTGCCCGCACTTCGAGTACGCGCTGCCGGCGTACTACCTGATCGCGCCGAGCGAGTGCTCGTCCAACCTGGCCCGGTTCGACGGGGTCCGGTTCGGCCTGCGGGTCGGCGACGACGGGGTCAAGTCGCTCGAAGAGGTCATGTCCCTCACCCGTGACCAGGGCTTCGGCCCCGAGGTCAAGCGGCGGATCATCCTCGGCACGTACGCGCTGTCGTCCGGCTACTACGACGCCTACTACGGGCAGGCGCAGAAGGTCCGTACCCTGATCACCCGCGACTTCACCGCCGCGTTCGAGCAGGTCGACGTGCTGATCTCGCCGACCACCCCGTTCGTGGCGTTCCCGTTCGGGTCGCGCACCGGGGACCCGTACCAGATGTACCTGGCCGACCTCTACACGATCCCGACCAACCTGTACGGCGGCCCGGCGATCTCGGTGCCCTGCGGCCTGTCCGAGGGGCTGCCGGTCGGCCTCCAGATCATGGCCCCGACCATGGCCGACGACCGGATGTACCGGGTCGCCGCCGCCCTGGAGTCGGCGGTCGGCACCTTCACCCCGCCGGCACTCTGAGTACGCTTGAACATGCTTTGTCTGGATGTCGCACGAGAGCTGGAGTATTGATGAGCGCGATCGTCCTGCCCTCGTACGACGACGTCGTCGAGCGGTACGAGCCGGTGGTCGGCCTGGAGACCCACGTCGAGCTGGGCACGAACACCAAGATGTTCTGTGGCTGCCCGACCGACTTCGGCGGCGAGCCGAACACCCGGACCTGCCCGGTCTGCCTCGGCCTGCCCGGCTCGCTGCCGGTGGCCAACAAGGCGGCGATCGAGGCCACCATCCGGATCGGCCTCGCGCTCAATTGCAGCATCGCCGACTGGTGCCGGTTCGCCCGGAAGAACTACTTCTACCCGGACATGCCGAAGAACTTCCAGATCAGCCAGTACGACGAACCGCTCTGCGTCGACGGTTACCTCGACGTCGAGGTGCAGGGCAAGACCGTCAGGATCGGCATCGAACGGGTGCACATGGAGGAGGACACCGGTAAGTCGCTGCACGTCGGCGGCGCCACCGGACGCATCCACGGTGCCACCGAGTCCCTGGTCGACTACAACCGGGCCGGCATCCCGCTGGTCGAGATCGTCACCAAGCCGATCCCCGGCACCGGTGCGCTCGCCCCCGAGACCGCCCGCGCGTACGTCACCGAACTGCGCGACGTACTCCGCTCGCTCGGCGTCTCCGACGTACGGATGGAGGAGGGTTCACTGCGCTGCGATGTGAACACCTCCCTCAACCTGCCGGGCGACGAGTGGGGCACCCGTACCGAGACGAAGAACGTCAACTCGCTGCGTTCCGTCGAACGGGCCGTCCGCTCCGAGATGCTGCGGCAAGCCGCCCTGCTCGACGCCGGTACGAAGATCATCCAGGAGACCCGGCACTTCCAGGAGGACACCGGCGGCACCCGTCCCGGCCGGTCCAAGGAAACCGCCACCGACTACCGCTACTTCCCCGAGCCGGACCTGGTGCCGATCGCACCGGACCGGGCCTGGGTCGCCGAGCTGAAGGCCGCCCTGCCCGAGCTGCCGCGCGTACACCGCCAGCGGCTCCAGGAACAGTGGGGGCTGTCCGACCTCGACATGCAGTCCGTACTCAACGCCGGTGCGGTCGAGCTGATCGAGCAGACCGTCGCCGCCGGCACCACCCCGGCCAGCGCCCGCAAGTGGTGGCTGGGCGAGCTGTCCCGCCGGGCCAACGAGGCCGGCGTCGACCTCGCCGCGATCGGGGCCACCCCGGCCCAGGTCGCCGAACTCCAGCGCCTGGTGGACGAGGGCAAGCTCAACGACAAGCTCGCCCGTACCGTGCTCGAAGGCGTGGCGGCCGGCGAGGGCAGCCCGACCGAGATCATGGCCGCCCGTGGGCTCGGCGTCGTCTCCGACACCGGTGCGCTCACCGCCGCCGTCGACGAGGCGATCGCCGCCAACCCGGACATCGCCGCCAAGATCCGCGAGGGCAAGCTCGCCGCCGCCGGCGCCCTGGTAGGCGCCGTCATGAAGACCACCCGAGGCCAGGCCGACGCCAAAACCGTACGCGACCTGATCCTGACCCGCCTGAGCTAACTGACCTCGGCTGACTCACCCCCTCCGCCCCACCCGCTCGACCCGCGCGGGTGGGCTGCGGCGGAGGTTCACGCAGATGTAGAGAAGGAGTGGTTACCCCTGAAGGGGTAACCACTCCTTCTCTACATGAGGCCCCTGCCCTGCCCCGTGCTCGCGGCCGTGACTCGGGGTGGGTGGGTGTTGTTGCTTCGTGGATCTAGGGCAAATGGGGGCGCGTTGATCTCTGATCGCCACCATTTGCCCTAGATCCACGAGGAGAGGGGTGGGGGGAGGGGGTTAGCGGGTGGGGGTGGGGGTGGGGGGGATTACGGGGGGTGGGGTGCCGGGGAGGTTGGGGGCGGGGGTGGTGGTGCCGGGGGTGGGGGTGGCGCTGGTGGTGGGGGTGGGCTGTGGGGGTTGGACCAGGTGGCGTTCCAGGCTCACCTGGGCCTGGCCGGTGCCGCCGACCTCGATGTCGTCGTACGCCTGGAGCATCCGCTGCTGGTCGAAGTAGAGGACGGACAGGGCCAGGGGCAGCGGCTTCTCGCCCTCCAGGCCGCGTAGGCCGGCGCCGCCGGTGGAGCCCTCCACCAGCATCAGGGTGGGCGGTTGGCCGGGCAGTTGGGGCAGCGGGTCGATCTCCCGGTGGTGTACGTGACCGGCCAGCACCAGCGGGCAGGCGCCGTTGAGCGCGCCGCCGGACGCAGGGTCGTGGACGAGCGCTATGTCGACCGGCGGATTCGCCGCGCGTACGGTGGTGGCGAGTTTCACCCCGGCGCCGGTGACCTGTTCCAGCACCTGCGGGGTGGCGCCGGAGCCGTTCGGCGAGGTCTCCTTGTCCGGGGTGAACCGTGGGTCGCCGATGCCGGCGATGGTCAACCCGGCGACGGTCCGTACGGTGTTGTCGAGCACGATCGCGTTCGGTTGCCGGGCCACGGCGGCGGCGGTGGCGGCGGAGTCGTGGTTGCCGCGGATGAAGACGTACGGCACCTTGAGCACGCCGATCGAGCCGAGGAAGGACGCCTCCGGTTCGCTGCCCCAGTCGGTGATGTCGCCGGTGTCGATCACCACGTCGATGTCGAACTGCTCCACGACGGTGCGCATCACCTGCCACCCGGTCGGGTTGAGGTGGATGTCGGAGACGTGCAGCACCCGGGTGGTGCCCTGGGCCGGTTCGAAGACCGGGAGCGCGGAGACGGTGGTGTAGAGCTTGCTGACGTTGCCGACGAGGCGTTGTACCTGGTCGGCGTACTTGCCGTAGTCGTTGGCTATGCGTCGGGCGTCGCCGACGACGGCGGGCGCGTTGACCAGCAGTCCTTCGTAGCGGGGTTCCTCGATCGCCTCCGGCCGGATGGTCAGCGCGGCGACGCCGAGACTGCCTCCGGTGATCAGTAGCGAGAGCCCGCCGGCCCAGGCGACCCGGCGGGTGTTGCGGAACACCAGGAAGGCGAGGACCAGCGTGGCCAGTACGGCGACCGCGACCGTACGCAGCCCGACCCGGATGACACCGTCGGTGACGTCGGAGACGGCGGACTGACTGGCGCGGGCGATACCGGCCGGGTCGCCGATCAGCGCCTCGGTGCGACGCAGGTCGAGGGCGCCGAGCTGGATCGACAGGTGGGCCGGGCCGGCGTGGCTGTCGATCTGGAGTGCGCCCAGCGGCGGGATGTCGACCGAGGTGCCGCCGCCGGCGGCGGGGGTGATCGCCATCTGGGCGCGGAACGGGCCGATGTCGACGTTCATCGGGCCGGCGAGCAGCACCCCGCCGACGACTCCGGCGAGCGCGACCGCGACGATGCCCAGGCCCATGCCGGTCCGGCGGGCGATGGTGGAGGTCAGGGCCCGGCCGGTGAGGCGTAGCGCCGGCCGTACCGGGCGGGCGAGCAGGCGCAGGGCCCGGCCGACCGGGCGCAGCCCACGCCGGACCGCCCGGGTCCGTCCGGTGCCGGCGGTCTGTTCCTCGTCGCTTCCTTGCCTGTCCATGCGCAAATCATTCCCTGCCCGGTGCGGGTTCCCGGGAAACCCGGTCAGGCCGGTCGGTTGACATCGTGTGGTGTCCGTCTGTTGGTCAGCTTCGGCCGGCGCCGCCGCCGGAGAAGACGAGCCGGACGATCCGGTCGTCGGTCGGGGCGGGGTCACCCCGCCCGTCGTGGTTGGAGGTGGAAACCCACAGCGAACCGTCGGGGGCGGTGACGGCGGTACGCAGGCGGCCGTACTCGCCGGTGAGGATCGAGCGGGGCTGGCCGAGTACGCCACCGGCGGCGGTCGGTTCCAGCAGCCAGACCCGTTCGCCGCGCAGGCAGGCCGCGGCGAGCAGGTTCTCCACGACGGCGACCCCGGAGCAGGAGGCGTCGGCGGTGCGCCAGACCGCCAGCGGCTTGGTGAACTTCGGGTCGGTTTCGGCGTCGCCCTGTCCCTCGACGTCGGGCCAGCCGTAGTTCTTGCCGGGTTCGATCAGGTTGATCTCGTCCCAGGTGTTCTGGCCGAACTCGCTGGCGTACAGCCGCTTGTTCGCATCCCAGGCGATGCCCTGCACGTTGCGGTGGCCCAGCGACCAGACCAGCGAGTTGGGGAACGGGTTGCCGGGGGCCGGTTTGCCGTCGGCCGTCATCCGCAGGATCTTGCCGCCGAGGCTCTTCGGATCCTGGGACAGGCCGCGCTGGGAGGCGTCGCCGGTGGTCGCGTAGAGGTAGCCGTCCGGGCCGAACGCGAGCCGGCCGCCGTTGTGGATGCCGGACAGCGGGATGCCGGTGACGATCGGCGTCGGGTTTCCGCCGATGACGAGCTTGGCGATCCGGTTGTCCTCGCCGGTCGAGTAGTAGACGAAGAGGGTCTTGTCCCGGTCGTACGCCGGGGAGACGGCGATTCCCATCAGCCCGCCCTCGCCGGCCGCGTCCACCTCGGGCAGGGTTTGCAGGGCGGTGACCCTGAGGCCGTCCGTGTCGGACTCCGGCCCGACCTTGAGGATCTTGGCGGTGTCCCGTTCGGTGACCAGGGCACCGCCGTCGGGTAGGAAGGCGATCCCCCACGGCACCCGCAGTCCGGTGGCCAGCACGGTGGCCGCGACCTGCTGTTCGACGCCGCCGGGGCGGGCGGTCGCGGTGACCGACGGGGTGGGGAAGGTTGGTGGTTCGCCGGCGGGATCCGGTTCCGGATCGCCGAAGGCGCATCCGCTGGTGGCGAGGACGGCCGCCGCGCAGAGCGCGACCGCCGCCCGGGTCCGGGTGCGGCGGGAGTACGGGTGGCGAACCTTCACCCGGCCCACCCTAGCCGGACCGCGCGGTTGCCCGATGTGCCGCTCGACCAATCCGGCGCACCCCGCCGCCGACGCGCGGGACGACAACCGGACATATCCCGGCAAGCGTGCGAGACTCGCGGCCGTGGCGATCGGGGCAGTGACGCAGCCGGCGGAATTCGAGGCGGCCGGCGGCCGGTACCAACGCCTGGTCGTGCCGGTGGCGGTCGGATTCGGCCTGGTCGGAGTCGTGTACCGGCTGGTTCTGCTGCTGGTCGAGGTGCCGCCGACGAACAGTGACGAGGCGACGAGCGGCCTGGTGGCGACGCACGTCGCACAGGGCCGAAGGTTTCCGCTGTTCTTCTACGGCCAGCACTACATGGGCGCGCTGGAGTCGTACCTCGCGGCGCCGTTGTTCGTACTGTTCAGCCCGTCCACCCTTGCCCTGCGGTTGCCGAACCTGCTGCTCTACGCCGCGTTTCTGGTCCTGCTCTGGCGACTCGCCAGCCGGCTCTACAGCCCGTGGCTGGCCACCGTCACGGTGGGCCTGCTGGCGCTCGGCTCCGACCGGGTGCTGAAGAACCAGCTTGTTGCCGCCGGTGGCTACCCGGAGATGAATCCGGCCGGGGTGCTGCTGGTGTTGCTCGCGGTCAACCTCGGTCTCGGCGTCACGGTGGGCCGCCGCCGGCTGTTCGCGTACGCCGGATTCGGGCTGGTCGCCGGGCTCACGCTCTGGGACGACTGGCTGGTGCTGCCGTACGTCGGGGCGGCCGGCGTACTGCTGCTGGCCGTCGGTTGGCGGGAGCTGCGCGGCCGGGCCGGTCTGGCGCTCGGCGGCGGGCTGCTGGTCGGGCTGGTGCCGATCGTGCTGCACAATCTGACCACCGTGCCGGCGAACCGCTCGCTGGCCATCTACGCCACCCTCGGCGGCGGTCCGGGCGCGTCGTGGGCGGACCGGCTGCACGGCGGGATCCTGTTCGGGATGCCGATGGGCACCGGGTTCTGCGCGCCGGACCGGTGTGAGCCGTGGCAGCTCTGGTGGGGCGTGGCCGGTCCGGTGCTGCTGGTCGTGGCCGGGCTGCTGGCGGTCAGGGCGCTGCGGGTCGCCACCGGCGTCGAGCGGGTCCGCCAGGGTGGTCGGCTGGTCCTGGTGGTCGGTGCCGCGCTGAGCCTGATCGCGTACGCGAGCAGCAGCGCCGCCGGCAACACCCCGGTGGAGAGTTCCCGTTACCTGTCCTGCCTGCTGATCTCGTTCCCGGCACTGCTCTGGCCGCTCTGGTCGGCGGCGGGGCGGCTGCGCCGGCCGGCGCTGGGTCTGCTGGCCGGGCTGGTGGCGAGCATGCTGGTGGCCACCGGGCAACTGGTCGTCCGGGCACCGGAGGCGGCCGGGGTGGCGGACCAGCGGCGGGACCTGGTCGTGGCGTTGGACCGGCTCGGCGTCGACCGGTTCTACGGCGAGTACTGGACCTGCAACAACATCACCTTCCTGACCCGCGAACGACTGGTCTGCGCGGTGATCCGGGACGACCTGGAGGCCGGTTGGGACCGGTACCTGCCGTACCGGGACGAGGTCGGGCGGGCCGGGCGACCGGCGTACGTCCTGCCGGCCGGGACGGCGTTGAGCGCCTCGGTGGCCGGGCATCTTGCCGGGGCCGGGGTGCCGGTGACCGCCACCACCGTCGCCGGGTACGACATCTACCTGCCGGCGGCGCGGGTCGACCTGCCCCTGCGCTGAACCCGCCCGGCGGCTAGGGTCGGCGGCTGTGAAGGCTTGGATCCCGCACGAGCACGGCCGGTCGATGCTCGGACCCGTCCCCGACGGGGTACGCGTCGAGATCGCCCCGGAACCGGACCGGCTGCCCTCCGACCCGTCCGGGGTGGGGTTCTGGGTGCCGCCGTTCCTCGCCCGGTCCGAGACCGTACGCCTCGCCGCCGACCTGCCCGACCTGCGGGTGGTGCAGTTGCTCACCGCCGGCGCGGATGCCTGGGCCGGTCGGCTGCCCGACGGGGTGGTGCTCTGCGACGCGCGGGGTGTGCACGACTCGCCGACCGCCGAGTGGGTGGTGACCGCGATCCTCGCCCAGTTGCGCGCGTTCCCGTTCTTCGCCCGCGCCCAGTCCCGGCACGAGTGGTCGTACGCCAGCGCGACGCCGACCGACGAGCTGGCCGGCAAGCGGGTGCTGGTCGTCGGCGCCGGGTCGATCGGGGCGGCGTTGGTTGCCCGCCTGCTGCCGTTCGAGGTCGAGCTGACCCTGGTCGCCCGGACCGCCCGTCCCGAACAGGGCGTACGCGGGGTGGCGGACCTGCCGGAGTTGCTTCCGGCGGCCGACATCGTGGTGCTGCTGGTGCCGCTCACCGACGCGACGCGGGGGATGGTCGACGCGCGTTTCCTGGCCGCGATGGCGGACGGCGCGCTGCTGGTGAACGCCGCCCGTGGGCCGGTGGCCGACACCGAGGCGCTGGTGGCGGAGTTGCAGACCGGTCGGCTGAGCGCGGCGCTCGACGTGACCGACCCGGAGCCGCTGCCGCCCGGCCATCCGCTCTGGGACCTGCCGAACGTCCTGCTCACCCCGCACGTCGGCGGCACCGTACGCGGGCTGCATCCGCGCGGCTACCGGCTCGCCGGTGCGCAGTTGCGCCGCTTCGTCGCCGGGGAGCCGCTGCTCAACGAGGTGGTCGACGGCTACTGAGTCGAGCCGGCCCGATCACACGCCGCCGGCCCGGTCACGCGGCGGTCGAGGGCTCCTGGTCGTCCGTACCCAGGAGGTGTTGACCGCTCGCGGCGACCAGCCGGTGCAGGTCGGCGGCCGGCACCGCCGGCAGTTGGACGAACCGACCGCCGGTGAGCGACGCGATCACCCGGCGCCGGTCGTCGACGCCGAGCTGGACCACCTCGTGCCAGGGGATCAGCCGCTGCCCGAACAGGGCCCGGACCTTCATCCCGGCCCGGTCCGCGTCGGTGCCGGCACGCCAGGCCCAGACGCCGATCAGCAGCGGGACGACCAGTATGGGAGTGAGGTACCAGCCGGCGCTGGCCAGCGGCAGGGCGCTGATGAACGCGATCACGGCGGCCACCCAGATCGCCTGGCTGTACCGGAAGTGGACGGTGTCGGTGCTGCTCACCTCCCTAGTTTCGCACCCGTCCGGTCCCGCGCCGCCGGCCGGGGCGTAACCATGCCCCGAATCCCTCGTTGACGGTTGATGGGTACGCCGCAACCCTCAGCCGAACCCGCCTCCCGCACCGCCCCCCACACCACCCCGGACCCGTATCGACCCGTCCCCAAGCTCGCTGTCGGCCGGCATCGGCCCGACCGACGCCGGCCGGCGGCAGCGACGTGGACGTGCTGCGTCGCGCCGAGCCGGCCCGGCAACCCGAGCGGAACCGGATCGAGTGGTACGACCGCTACCCGGAGGAGCAGCTCATACGCCGGATGGACCTCGAACGGGAACTGCCCGGCGCCGCCGGACGGGGTGAGTTCGACCTGGTCTACCAGCCGGTGCTCGACCTGGACGACCAGTGCCCGGTCGGCACCGAGGCACTGGTGCGCTGGCGCAGCCCGGTGCTCGGTACGGTGCTGCCGGCCGAGCTGGTGCCGGTGGCCGAGGACCTCGGGCTCATCGACGAGCTGGGCAGGTGGGTGCTGCACCGGGCCTGCCGCCGACTCGCCGAGTGGTCCCGCGGCGGGCGCCGGCTGTGGATGTCGATCAACGTGTCGGTGGCCGAGCTGACCGGACCGGAGTTCGTCGGCCGGGTCGCGGCGGCGCTCACCCTCCACGGGATCGCGCCGGACCGGCTGTTGATCGAGATCGCCGAACCGAGCGGGGAGGGCGACCTGCGCGCGGTGGTCAACCAGCTCGGCCGGTTGCGGGCGCTCGGGGTGCGTACCGCCCTGGACGACTTCGGCCTGGGACCCATGTCCCTGGCCCAACTGCGCCGGATGCCGGTCGACATCCTGAAGATCAACCGTCGGCTGGTTGCCGAGCCGGACGGCCGGCAGGGTCGGGGCCAGCCCGTCATCGCCGTGGTGGTGAGTCTCGGCCGCCGCCTCGGCGTGCAGATCGTCGCCGGCGGACTGGAATCCGCCGACCAGGTCGAGCAGGCATGGCTGGCGGGCTGCCGGTTCGGCCAGGGCTACGTACTGGCCCGTCCCGCCACCGCCGAGCGGGTGGAGGCGTACCTGGAGGAGTTCCCGACCCCGTACCGCTGAGCCACGCTCGATTGTGGACGACGCCCGGCCGCCCGCTTGTGAACGGGACTCCCGATGGACCGGGCCGGTCCGACCCGGCGCGGGGTCCGCGCCGGGCCGGTAGCGGCGTCAGGCGGCGCTGTAACCCGGCATCGGGTACGCGGCCAGCAGGTCGCTGACCTCGCCCGCGATCCGGTCCAGGGCGCCCTCGTCGTCCTTCAGAGCGGCGGTGACCGCCTCGTCCATCCAGGTCGCCACCTGCGGCATCTGCTGCTCGGTCAGCCCACGGGTGGTCAGCGCCGCCGCACCCAACCGGATCCCGGACGGGTCGAACGGCTTGCGGGTGTCGTACGGCACCGTGTTGTAGTTCAGCTCGATGCCGGCCCGGTCCAGCGCCTGCGCGGCCGGCTTGCCGGCGATGCCCTTGCTGGTCAGGTCGGCCAGGATCAGGTGGTTGTCGGTGCCACCGGAGGAGAGCGCGAAGCCGCGCTCGACCAGGGCGGCGGCCAGCGCCTGGGCGTTGGCGACCACCTGGTGGGCGTACCGCCGGAAGTCGTCGGTCGAGGCTTCCTTCAGGGCGACCGCGATGGCGGCGGTGGTGTGGTTGTGCGGGCCGCCCTGAAGGCCGGGGAAGACCGCCTTGTCGATCGGGCCGGCGTACTCGGAAGTTGTCATGATCATGGCGCCGCGCGGGCCGCGCAGGGTCTTGTGGGTGGTGGTGGTGATGACGTCGGCGTGACCGACCGGCGACGGGTGCGCCCCGCCCGCGACCAGGCCGGCGATGTGCGCGATGTCGGCGACCAGGATCGCGCCGACCTCGCGGGCGATGGCGGCGAAACCGGGGAAGTCGATCGTCCGGGGGACCGCGGTGCCACCGCAGAAGATCACCTTGGGGCGCTCGCGCAGGGCGATGTCGCGTACCTCGTCCAGGTCGATCCGGCCGGTCTCCCGGGAAACCTGGTAGCGCACCGGGGTGAACCACTTGCCGGTGGCCGACACCGACCAACCGTGGGTCAGGTGGCCGCCCATCGGCAGCGCCATCCCCATCACCTTGTCACCCGGCGACAGGAACGCCAGGTAGACGGCAAGGTTCGCCGGCGACCCGGAGTACGGCTGCACGTTGGCGTGGTCGACGCCGAACAGCGCGCGGGCCCGCTCGATGGCCAGCGTCTCGATCGGGTCGATGAACTGCTGGCCCTCGTAGTACCGCTTGCCGGCGTAGCCCTCGGAATACTTGTTGGTCAGCACGGTCCCGCTCGCCTCAAGTACGGCGGTGGAGACGTAGTTCTCCGAGGCGATCATGCGCAGCTTGTCGTGCTGGCGCTGTGACTCGGACTCGATCAGCGCGGCCAACTGCGGATCGGCGGCGGTCAGGGCGGGAATGGGCGGTACGTGCACGAGGGTCCTCCTGCTGGGTTCGGCACTCGCCCGGCTGCGGAGTGCGACCGGACAAGGCTCTGCCGGTCCCGCCCTCGGTCCGGCCATGGCCGTACCGGACGGTCCCGGTTGACGTGCACCCAGGCGCGCGGCGCACTATCTCGGTCGCTCCCCGGTGGTCTCTTCCACCTCACCGCGCCAGTCGCCTTAACCACCCCGATCGTACCGGCCCCCACCCTCACCCCCACATACCCCACCACCCACCCACCCCCTTAACCGCTTAACCCCCTCCCTCCCGCCTCCCGCCTCCCGCCTCCCCCCTCCTCCCCCTCCTCCCCCTCCTCCCCCTCCTCCCTCCTCCCCCCTCCCGCGCCGCGCCCTCCCCCGCCCTAGCCCCGTCGATCTAGGGCAAATACGTGTGATTAGAGATCAACTCGCCACCATTTGCCCTAGATCGACGAGGAGGGGGGCGGGAGGAGGGGGCGCGGGGGGAGGAGGGGGAGGAGGGGGAGAGGGGAGAGGGGTTTAGGGGGTTTGGGGTGGGGCGGTGCTGCCTCGGGGGGTTAGGTGGGGGGTTTCGTCTTGGTAGGAGGTGATGGGGGTGCCGGCGATGGCGGACAGGAGGTGGCGGGCGGCGTGGGCGCCGTACGCGGGGATGTCCCGGCTGAGTGCGGTGAGCGAGGGGTGTACGAGCTGGCAGAGGGGTGAGTCGTCCCAGGCCACGATGGAGAGGTCGGTGGGGACGGACAGGCCCATCTCCTGGGCGACCGACAGTCCGGCGATCGCCATCACGTCGTTGTCGTAGATCAGGGCGGTCGGGCGTTCGGCGGAACTGAGCAGTCGGCGGGTGACCCGCGCGCCCTCCTCGCCGGTGTAGTCCGAGCCGACGGTCCGGGTCCGGTCCAGCCCGAGTTGCCGGCAGACCTCGGTGAACGCCGCCGTACGGATCTCGGTGTGCAGCAGGCCGGGTAGGCCACCGATCCGGGTGATCCGTCGGTGGCCCAGCGCCACCAGGTATTCCACCGTCTCGACCAGGGCCGCCGCGTCGTCGGACCAGACGCTGGTGAGTCGCCCGGTGTGGCCGGGACCGCCGATCACCACGGTGGGTAGTTGCATCTCCTCCAGGGCGGGCACCCGTTGGTCATCGACCCGCAGGTCGCAGAGGAGGACACCGTCGATGCGCCGTTCACCCCACCAGCGACGGTAGACGGCGATCTCGGTTTCCGGGTCGGCGACGATCTGCAAGGTCAGCGCGTACGAGCGGGCGGAGAGTTCGGCCTCGACGCCGCTGATCAGCTCCATGAAGAACGGTTCGATGCCGAGGATCCGGGCCGGTCGACGCAGGGCCAGCCCGACCGCGTTGGCGGTGGCGCCACTCAGGGCGCGGGCGGCGCTGTTCGGGTTGAAGCCGATCTCCCGGGCGATGGCGATGATGCGCTGCCGGGTGGTCTCGGAGACGCCGGGCTGGCCGTTGAGGGCGTACGACACTGCGCCCTTGGAGACCCCGGCCTGGCGGGCGATGTCGGCGATGGTGGGCCGCTTCACCGGCGCTCCTCACTGGTCGGCCGGAAGGGGTTCCGGGCTGGTCGTCGACTCGGCCGGACGGGCTCGGAGCGGGTCGTGGCGGATCGGGCCGCGATGCCATCACCAACGCGGTCCGCTTGTCCGGTTAAGCATAGCGACCGGGGCGGGGTGATCACGTGATGCCCACGCTGTTAACACGCCATTGACACCGATGAAAGGCAACCGTACGGTGGCTTCACTTATCCGGTTCAGTCGACGTTCCTCGATGTCGGGAGCGTTCCCATCAGTGGAGGATGACATGGCAGGGTCCGGGGCCCGTTGGGTCCGGCTGGTCGCCGCGAGTGCGGCCGGGGTGCTTCTGGTCGCGGGTTGCAGTGGCAACAGCGGCGGCGATTCCGAGTCGGGTGGCGGCGTCACGCTGAAGATCGCGTACTGGGGCGACTTCGGGCTGGACGAGCTGAAGAGCAGGTACGAGGCCGCGAACCCGAACGTCAAGATCAGCCTGAACACCGGCGAGTACAACGCCCAGCACGAGGACCTGCAAAAGAAGCTGATCGCCGGGGATGGTGCCCCCGACATCGCCGCCATCGACGAGGGCTTTGTCATCCAGTTCCGCGGCCAGGCCGACAAGTTCGTCAACCTGCTCGACTCCGGCGCCGGCCAGTACGAGAGCAAGTACCTGCCGTGGAAGTGGAAGCAGTCGCTGACCCCGGACGGCAAGGCCCAGATCGGGCTCGGCACCGACGTCGGCGGCCTGGCCATGTGCTACCGGACCGACCTGTTCCAGGCCGCCGGCCTGCCCACCGAGCGGGACAAGGTTTCGGCGCTCTGGTCGACCTGGGACCAGTTCATCGCGACCGGCGAGACCTACACCAGGGCAATGGGCAAGAAGTTCATCGACTCCGGCACCAACATCTTCAACCCCGTACTCGGTCAGCAGGCGGTCGGCTTCTATGACCCGAGCGAGGCGCTGCTGATGGAGGGCGGACCGAAGGTCGCGTTCGAGGTGGCGGCCAAGGCGATCCAGGCGGACCTCTCCGCCAACCTGCCGGCCTTCCAGCCCGAATGGAACGCCGCCTTCGTCAAGGGCGACTTTGCCGTACTCGCCTGCCCGGCGTGGATGCAGGGGCACATCAAGAACACCGCACCGGACACCGCCGGCAAGTGGGATGTCGCCGCGGTTCCCGGCGGCGGCGGCAACTGGGGCGGCTCGTTTCTCACCATTCCCAAGCAGGGCAGGCACGTGGACGAGGCGTACAAGCTGCTGGAGTGGCTGATCCAGCCGGAGCAGCAGATCGAGATCTTCAAGAAGGTCGGCAACCTGCCGTCCCAGCCGGCGCTCTACCAGGACCCGGCGATCCGGGACTTCACCAACCCGTTCTTCAACAACGCCCCGGTCGGCCAGATCTTCTCGAAGACGGCGGAGGGCCTGACCCCGCAGTACCTGGGCAAGAAGAACGGTCCGACCCGGGTCGCGGTGGAGAACGTACTGAACCGGATGCAGAACGGTGACCTCAAGGGCAAGCCGCTGGGACAGGCGTGGACCGAGGCGACGAAGGAAGCCCAGAAGGCGTCCACGTCCTGACCAGTGCTCCTGGAGGTCCGATGTCCACCACCCGTGCCACCCCGGCGGCCCCGCCCGGCGGACCGGCCGGGCGCCCCGCCGGTCGGGGCGAACCCGACCGGCACCGCTGGCGCAACCGGCTGCACCGCTTCGACATGCGCTACACGCCGTACCTGCTCGTCGCCCCGTTCTTCCTGCTGTTCCTGGTGTTCGGGCTGTTCCCGATCATCTTCAACGGCGTGGTCGCGCTGCGGCACTGGCGGCTGGACGATCCGACCCTGACCGGCTGGGCCGGCGCGGCGAACTTCGAGAAACTGCTCACCGACGACGACTTCTGGAACGCGCTCTACAACACGTTCGGCATCTTCCTGCTCTCCACCGTGCCTCAGCTGACCCTGGCGCTGGTCATCGCGTCGGTGCTCAACCGCAGGCTGCGGGCCCAGACCTGGTTCCGGGTCGGCGTGCTGCTGCCGTACGTCACCCCGATCACCGCCTCGACGCTGGTCTTCGCGGTGGTCTTCGCCCGGGACACGGGTGTGGCCAACTGGGTGCTGTCGGTGCTGCACCTGGCCGGTGACGAGCCGATCGACTGGCGCAGCGCGAAGTGGTCGTCCTGGACGGTGCTGGCCACGATGGTCAACTGGAAGTGGATCGGCTACAACGCGTTGCTCTACCTGGCCGCTATGCAGTCGATTCCGCGGGACATCTACGAGGCGGCGGCCGTCGACGGGGCAGGTGTCTGGCGGCAGCTCTGGCGGATCACCGTACCGATGATCCGGCCTGTTGTGATCTTCACGGTGGTGCTGTCGACCATCGGTGGGCTGCAACTGTTCACCGAGCCGATGCTGCTGGAGCAGAACGCGCAGGCGGCCACGGGCGGCGCCAACGGTGAGTGGCAGACCATCGCCCAGCTCATCTACAAGGTCGGCTGGAAGGACCTCAACCTCGGCTATGCCGCCGCCATGTCCTGGGGTCTGTTCCTGATCATCGTGGTCGTCTCCGCGCTGAACGCGCTGATCACCAACCGGCTCGGCGGGGGGAAGCGATGAGTGGCACGACCATCACCCCGCAGGCCCCGCGCCGCCGCAACCGCCGACGGGGTGCGCTGAGCGGGCGGGCCCCGGCGGACACCCCCGGCAGCGTGTGGAACTACCTCTTCCTTTCGCTGGTCATCCTGTTCTCCGCGTTCCCGCTCTACTGGATGCTGGTGATCGCCACCAGCACCGACGCGGCACTGGCCAGGATCCCACCGCAGGTGGTGCCGGGTGATCAGCTACTGACCAACCTGCGCGAGGTCTTCTCGATGCAGGACGTGTACTTCGTCCAGTCGCTGGCGAACAGCGCCATCGTGTCGTCGGTCGTCACCGTGGCGGTGCTGTTCTTCTGCTCGCTGGCCGGGTTCGCCTTCGCCAAGCTGCGGTTCAAGGGCCGCAACGCGCTGATGGTCATCGTGATTCTCACCCTGACCGTGCCGAACCAGCTCGGCGTGGTCGCGCTCTACATAGTGATGGGCAAAATCGGTTGGAACGGGACCCTGCTCGCCGTCATCGTGCCCGGCCTGGTCAGCGCGTTCGGGGTCTTCTACATGCGGCAGTTCATCCTGGAGGCGGTGCCGGACGAGCTGGTCGAGGCGGCCAGGATCGACGGCGCCACCACCATGCGCATCTACGCCAGCGTCGTGCTGCCGGCGGTACGGCCGGCGCTGGCCGTACTCGGGCTGCTCACCTTCGTGGGGACCTGGAACGACTTCCAGTGGCCGTTGATCACCCTGAACGGGACCGACTACCCGACCTCGATGGTGGCCCTCTCCGACCTGGCCAGCGGAAACTACGTGCTCTATCGACGGGTCCTGGCCGGTGCACTGGTGGCGACGATCCCGTTGCTCATCATGCTCTTCATCGGCGGCCGGCAAATTGTTCGAGGAATCATGGAAGGCGCGATCAAGTCATGACGTTTCGTTCATCCGAGCCGGCGACGATCCCCACCCGGCGACCGTTGCACGACGGCTGGTCGGTCCGGCCCGTACCCGATTCCGGGGTTCCCACGTCGATGCCGGACCAGCCGGTGCCGGCGTCGATCCCCGGTTGTGTGCACACCGACCTGCTGGCCGCCGGGCTGATCCCGGACCCGTACCTGGACGCCAACGAGCTGGCGGTGGCCTGGATCGGGCGGACCGACTGGGTCTACCGGACCACTTTCGAGTGGGACGACGAGACGGCGGCGCGGGTGGACCTGGTCTGCGGTGGGCTGGACACGGTGGCGACGATCCAGCTCAACGGGGTCGAGGTGGGGCGTACCGCCAACATGCACCGGAGCTACCGGTTCGGCGTACGCTCGCTGTTGCTGCCGGGGGAGAACACCCTCGTGGTCCGGTTCGACTCGGCGTACCGCTACGCCCAGGAGCAGCGGGACCGGCTCGGGGACCGGCCGAACGCGTACCCGGAGCCGTTCAACTTCATCCGAAAGATGGCCTGCAACTTCGGTTGGGACTGGGGTCCGACGCTGGTCACCGCCGGCATCTGGCAGCCGATCGAGCTGCACACCTGGTCGGTCGCCCGGCTGGCCGAGGTCCGCCCGCTGGTCACGGTCACCGACAACACCGGCCGGGTGCAGGCGCGGGTCACCGTCGATCGCGCCACCGCCGAGCCGCTGACCGTCAGTGTCGCAATCGCCGGCGTACGCACCGAAGCGGTCATCCCGGCAGGCGTTACGAGTACGACGCTGACCGTCGACGTGCCCGACCCGGAGCTGTGGTGGCCGCGCGGTTACGGCGAACAGAGCCGCTACCCGCTCGACGTGACCCTGCGCGGCGCCGACGGGAGCGCGCTCGACACCTGGCAGCGCCGGATCGGCTTCCGGTCGACCCGGCTCGACACCAGCGAGGACGAACACGGCTCGGCGTTCACCATCGTGGTCAACGAGACCCCGATCCTGGTACGCGGCGTCAACTGGATCCCCGACGACGTCTTCGTCACCCGGGTCACCCGCGAGCGTTACGCCGCCCGGCTCGGCCAGGCTGTCGACGCGAACGTCAACCTGCTCCGGATCTGGGGCGGCGGCCGGTACGAGTCCGACGACTTCTACGACCTCGCCGACGAACTGGGACTGCTGGTCCAGCAGGACTTCCTGTTTGCCTGTGCGGCGTACCCGGAGGAGGAACCGTTCGCCGCCGAGGTGGAAGCCGAGGCCCGTGAGCAGGTGGTCCGGCTCGCCAGCCACCCGAGCCTGGTGCTCTGGACCGGCAACAACGAGAACATCTGGGGCTGGCACGACTGGAACTGGCAGGAGCCGCTGGCCGGGCGCACCTGGGGCGCCGGTTACTACTTCGAGCTGTTGCCGGCGATCGTGGCGGAGCTGGATCCGACCCGACCGTACTGGCCGGGCAGCCCGTGGTCGGGGCGCACCGACGTACACCCGAACGATCCCGCGTACGGCAGCACGCACATCTGGGACGTGTGGAACCGGGAGGACTACACGAAGTACCGGGAGTACCGGCCCCGGTTCGTGGCCGAGTTCGGCTACCAGGCCCCACCGGCGTACGCGACGCTGCGCCGGGCGCTGAGCGACGAACCCCTGGCCCACGACTCGCCCGGCATGGCCCACCACCAGAAGGCCCGCGACGGGGACGCGAAACTGCAACGGGGACTCGACGCCCACCTGCCCGCCCCGGCCGACTTCGACGACTGGCACTACCTGACCCAGCTCAACCAGGCCCGCGCGATCACGCTCGGCGTGGAACACTTCCGGGCCCTGCGCCCACTCTGCATGGGCACCATCGTCTGGCAGCTCAACGACTGCTGGCCGGTCACCTCGTGGGCCGCCGTCGACGGCGACGGCCGTCGCAAACCCCTCTGGTACGCGCTGCGCCGGGTCTACGCCGACCGGCTGCTGACCGTACAGCCGGCTGACGGTGGTGGGTTGAACCTGGTCGCGGTCAACGACGGGGGTGAGCCGTGGCGCACCTCGGTAACCGTGACCCGGCTGACCCTGGCCGGGGAACCAGCCGCGAAGACAGCCCTCGACCTGGACGTATCGCCCCACTCGGCAACCACCGTCCCGCTCCCGTCCGACCTCTCCACCACCGACCGCCCCCGCCACGAACTACTGCTAGCCGAAGCAGTCGGTACGGGCGAGCGCACCTTCTGGTTCTTCGCCGAGGACCGCGATGTCGCGTACCCGCCCGCCGCGTACGACACGGAGATCGAGTCGTCGGCCGACGCCACCGGCCACGTCACGCGCGTACGAGTGACCGCTCGGACGATTCTGCGGGACCTGGTGCTTGCCGCCGACCGACTCGATCCGACCGCCGTGGTGGACGACGCCCTGGTCACCCTCTTGCCAGGCGAGACGGCCGTGTTCAAGGTCTACGCCGCTGGTCCGTTGGACAGAGCCGCGTTGGCCAGTTCACCCGTACTGCGATGCGTCAACGACCGCTGGGGCGTCTGAGAAGACGGAGAGCTTGAGCATGGCTTTCGGGCGCCGCTCTACGACTGCCGCGCCTGCGGCAGGCCGTGGCCGTGTCCTGCCGCGCAGGCCGAACTGACCGACCAGTACGCCGGGATGCCGCTTTCGCTGGCCCTGTACCTGGCGTCCTGCTGGGTCGACCTGCTGACGGCCTTCGCGCGGCTGGACACCGGTCAGCCACCGGACGCGCGTACGACGTGGGAGCGCGTTGTCGGTTGGTCGGTGCCGGTATTGCGTGGCACGACGACGAAGGGCAAACCCGATCCGTAGACCCTCCGACCTGTCGGCGGAACGCTGGGCCGCGATTCCACCTCTTGGAATCGTGGCCCAGTCAATCTGTAGCCCCTGACCGGGGCAAGCACTTGCGTCGCTCTGGCAAGGTGAGTGACCGTGCGGCGCAGCCCTCCGGATTGGAATCAGCATGCACCCGTTATTGCTTCAGTTGCCGGCGCTCGTCGGTGTGCTCGTCGGCGCCGTGGCCACATACGTCGCAACGACAGCGCAGGAGCGGGGCCGCTGGCGTCGGCAACAGTCGGTTCGCTGGGATGAGCGGCGGTTTGCCGCCTACTCCGACTACGCACACGCGATTAAGAGGGTTACCTCGATCGCGGTCCGTCTCGCCGCGAAGCGCGGCGTCTACCACGACAATTTCTGGTTTGGTGGGGAGACGAGCGACGGCGAACTGATCCTGGCCGAGGAAGAGCGTACGACGAAGTGGGAGGCGGTGCTGATGCTGGGCGACGATGCGGTTGTCGCGGCTGCGCGGGAGTGGCATCAGGGGACCCTCCGCCTCATGCGCTTGGCCGTCGGGGAGGCTAGTGATCTTACCTGGGACGAGGCTGTAGGGTCCACCGGTCAAGCACGAGGCCGTTTCTACACGGCGGTGCGCAAGGATCTCGGTGTGAAGTTTGGCGACCTGTCCGAGCCCTCCGAGTGGCAGATGGCCAAGTGGATGAGGGGGCGGCCCGAAGTTGAACAAAGTGCCTCGTCCTCGGTATGACGGGGCCGGCGAATGCGCCGAGGTGGATGCAGGGTACGTCGAACACTTGCTATGACGTCACGACGACGCCGCCAATGCCTGTGCGGCCGGCCGGAGTGCCCACCAGCTCGACCGTCACGCCAGCGCGGACGTGCTCCCCGAAGACATCGACGATGGCGTCCGTGACTCCGGAGACGAGGCGGGCGACGATCTCGTCGGCGTCGGGTCGGCCGAACGCGGCTTCCCTGATGCCGAACGTAACGCTGGGCGAGGGCGCTTGTGCTGGCACGCCGCCGATGCCCCATCGGTTGGGCGGCAAGCCGATCAATTGCACGACCGCGATGCCGCGGGCCCAGTCCCCGTAGACCTCGACAACCGCATCGGTCAGTTTCTCGATCAGCGCGGTCTCCCGGCCGGCCAGGTCGCTCTCCAGGACGTGGACGCTGAGGTGGGGCATACGATCCTCCGTGAACAAGTTTGGCTTCAAAACATCTTTGATAACAAAGGTATTTGGGAGGTGGGCGGATGTCAACGCCTGACGCCACGGACGACTCGGTCAGGGAGTTGCTCCTGGTGATGCCGAGGCTCGTCGGCAGGGTCAAACGCCTGCCGTTGCCGGAACAACTGCGATCACTCGATCTGGCGCCGAGGCATCTGTCGATGCTGTCCCTGCTCCTGCTCGACGGTCCGCTGACCGTCTCTCAACTGGCCGGAATGCTGGCTGTCGCGCCGACCACGGTGAGCTTGATCGTGAGCGACCTGAGCCGCAAGGGAGTCTTGGTACGGCGCGAGGACGACGCCGATCGTCGCCGGCGCATCATCGACATCAGCCCGGAGAGCCGCCCCGCCATCGCTGCCTGGCTGTCCCCGGGCGCCCATGCGTGGCGGCACGCGCTGATGCCGCTGAGCCCGGCGCAACAGCGGACGTTCGTCGACACGTTGCTCAGGTACGAGGCGGCCTTCTCCCACGCGACATAGGCGGTGGTCGTCCTACTGGCCGGGTAGGGCGCGTAGGGCCAGGTCGACCACGCGCTCCAGGTCCTGTCGGGTGGCGCCGGCGGAGGCGTGGACGGCGAGCCCCTCGGACACGGTCATGACGTACCGGGCGAGGTCGTCCGGGCTGTTGGTGGGGGAGAGGTCGCCCTCGTCGACCGCGCGCTGGAACCGGTCACGCATGGCCAGTTCTCCCGCCTTGCGGGCGCGGGCCAGGGTCGCGGTCACGTCGGCGTTCGCCGGGCCGCAGGCCAGGCCGCTCTGGATGGAGAAGCAGCCGGCGGGCCGCCCCGGGGTGGTCACCGCCTTGGCGTTTTCGCGGAGAAAGGTCTCGGCGACCTGCCGGGCCGTGGGTGCGGCGAGCGCGGTACGGGCGTACGCCATGTCGACTTCGGCGTACCGGGCGAGCGCCTTGTCGAAGAGGTCCCGTTTGTTGCCGAACGCGGCGTACAGGCTTGTTTTGTTGATCTCCATTGCCTCGGTGAGGTCATGGAGTGAGGCTCCCTCGTAGCCCTGTCGCCAGAAGACCTCCAGGGCGCGGTCGAGTGCCCGGTCGGCGTCGAAGCCACGGGGTCGGCCGACGGAGGTTGGCTGGGTAGCGCTCATGCACCCATCCTAGTTCGCCCCAAAACCGATCGGTACACAACTTCGCCGGGGCGTGCTACGGTCTACTTCAGTACCGATCGGTACCGAACAGGATCCGGGACGGAACTTCGATGGGACAACTGACTGGCAAGACCGCGGTCGTGACCGGGGCGACGAGCGGCATCGGCCTCGCCGTGGCTCAGCGGTTCGCCACCGAGGGCGCACACGTCTTCATCACCGGACGGCGCAAGGAGCAGCTCGACGCGGCCGTCGAACAGCTCGACGGCGACGTCACCGCGCTGGCCGGCGACGTGTCGGACCTCGCTGACCTGGACCGACTGTACGAAGCGGTGGCGCAGCAGGGACGCCGGGTGGACGTACTGTTCGCCAACGCGGGTGGGGGCGCGTTCGCCTCCCTGGAGCAGGTCACCGAGCAGCACTTCGACCAGACCTTCGACGTCAACGTCAAGGGCACCCTGTTCACCGTGCAGAAGGCGTTGCCGCTGCTCAACGATGGTGCGTCGATCATCCTCAGTGGCTCCACCGCCGCCACCAGTGGCGCCGAGGCGTTCGGCGTCTACGCGGCCTCCAAGGCGGCCATCCGGTCGTTCGCCCGTACCTGGGCCAACGAGCTGCGTGGCCGTGGAATTCGGGTCAACACGATCACGCCCGGCCCGACCGACACCCCCGGCATCACCGGCCTGGCCCCCGATGAGGAACAGGCCGGACAGCTCCGGGGCTTCCTCGCCGGGCAGGTACCGCTGGGCCGGATGGCCCGGCCGGCGGAGATCGCGAACGCGGTCCTCTTCCTCGCCTCCGAACAGGCCAGCTTCGTCACCGGCGCCGAACTGTTCGCCGACGGCGGACTCAACCAGATCTGACTCGGAGGCCCATCATCGACGCGCGCCAGCCTGGTAGTTCGGCAGTACGCCCTGGAAATGCCGGGTCTTTGTCGTCGACGTGGGTCGAGGGCGGCACTGCTGCGCAAGCCCGGTGCACCCCGGGAAGCGATACTGGTGGTGAACAAACCGAGCTGCGTGAGCAGAGGCGAGTACATCGGCTGCGACGAGGCACCACCCGGAATGTTGCCGCCGGGTAGCCGCCTGACGGTATATGTGTCCGACGGGACTACCACCAAACCGCTGAAGGTGTACACCGGCACCGGAGAGGGCATCGCATCGTGAGCTACACCGTGTCATGGGACGGCCCATCAGCTGAGGAACCCGAACGCGGCAACGAGGTCCCGGTGTCGACACCCGAGGAACTGGACGCGGTGCTCGACCGCGTCCACTCGACCCGGACCTACCACTCACATCACAAGCGATCGCGTTCGACTTCTACGGCGACTGGACCGAGATGCCACCCGAGCGCACCCGTGTCACCACGGAACAGGCCCGACGGGCCGCCCACGACTGCGTTCACACCGGGACGCAACCCACCCTCCCGGCCTGGGTTGCCGGCGGTGTCTCGTGAACGGAGTTCCGGAGCGTGCCGAGCAGGACGGCGAGTGAACCCGATCAGCTGAACAGGGTAGGACAAGGACCGGCCCGGACCATCGCGGTCCGGGCCGGTTCTTCGTTCTGTCGCTTCGTCGTGCTACTCCGGTACGCGGCGGTACGCGCCGTCGCTGGCCGAGGTCGCCATCGAGGCGTACGCGCGCAGCGCCGCCGACACCGGGCGCTGCCGGTCCACCGGCGTGTACGGCTTGTCGCGCTTCTCCTGTGCCACCCGTCGGGCGTCCAGCACGTCGGCCGGCACGTTCAGCTCGATCGACCGGGTCGGGATGTCGATCACGATCTCGTCGCCGGGCTCGACCAGGGCGATCAGCCCGCCGCCGGCCGCCTCGGGGGAGATGTGCCCGATGGACAGGCCGGAGGTGCCGCCGGAGAACCGGCCGTCGGTGATCAGCGCGCAGTCGCGGCCGAGGCCACGGCCCTTGAGGAAGGAGGTGGGGTAGAGCATCTCCTGCATGCCCGGCCCGCCCTTGGGGCCCTCGTACCGGATCACCACCACGTCACCGGCGACGACCTCCTTGGCCAGGATCGCGGTGACCGCGTCGTCCTGCGACTCGTACACCTTGGCCGGGCCACGGAAGCTGAGCCGGTCGGCGGCGACCCCGGCGGTCTTGACCACGGATCCCTCCGGGGCCAGGTTGCCGTGCAGGATGGCGAGCCCGCCGTCGACCGTGTACGCGTGCTCCCGGTCCCGCAGGCAGCCGTCGGCGGCGTCGGTGTCCAGGGTCGCCCAGCGGTTGGTGGTGGAGAACGCCTCGGTGGTGCGTACTCCGCCGGGGGCGGCGTGGAACAGCTCGACCGCCACGGGGGTGGGGCTGCCGCCCCGGATGTCCCAGTCGGCGAGCCACTGGTCGAGGGTGGGGGAGTGCACCGCGTGCACGTCGCGGCGGAGCAGGCCGGCGCGGTCCAGCTCGCCCATGATCGCCGGGATGCCGCCGGCCCGGTGCACGTCCTCCATGTGGTATTTCGGGGAGTTCGGGGCGACCTTGGCCAGGCAGGGCACCCGGCGGGAGATGGCGTCGATGTCGGCGACGGTGAAGTCCAGCTCGGCTTCGCGGGCGGCGGCGAGCAGGTGTAGCACGGTGTTGGTCGAGCCGCCCATCGCCACGTCCAACGCGACGGCGTTGTCGAAGGCGGCGCGGGAGGCCACCGAGCGGGGCAGGACGGAGTCGTCGTCGCCGTCGTACCAGCGCTTGGAGATCTCCACGATGGTCCGGCCGGCCTCCTCGAAGAGTGCCTTGCGCGCGGCGTGGGTGGCCAGGACCGAGCCATTGCCCGGCAGGGCCAGGCCGATCGCCTCGGTGAGGCAGTTCATCGAGTTGGCGGTGAACATGCCGGAGCAGGATCCGCAGGTCGGGCAGGCGGAGCGTTCGATCTCGCCGAGCTGGGCGTCGGTGACCGCGTCGTTGGACGAGGCGATCATGGCGTCGATCAGGTCGATCTTGTCGTGCACGATGCCCTCGATCGCGATCGTCTTGCCGGCCTCCATCGGGCCGCCGGAGACGAAGACGGTGGGGATGTTGAGCCGGAGCGCCGCCAGCAGCATGCCGGGGGTGATCTTGTCGCAGTTCGAGATGCAGACCAGGGCGTCCGCGCAGTGCGCGTTGACCATGTACTCGACCGCGTCGGCGATCAACTCGCGACTGGGCAGCGAGTAGAGCATGCCGCCGTGGCCCATCGCGATCCCGTCGTCCACGGCGATGGTGTTGAACTCCCGGCCGACGCCGCCGGCCTCGTACACCGAGTCGGCGACCAGGCCGCCGAGGTCCTTGAGGTGTACGTGACCGGGTACGAACTGGGTGAAGCTGTTGGCGATGGCCACGATCGGCTTGCCGAAGTCGTCGTCGGTCATCCCGGTGGCGCGCCAGAGTGCACGGGCCCCGGCCATCGTCCGGCCATGAGTGGAGGTCTTGGACCGCAGGTCAGGCATTGCACCAGTGTTACACCGTCGCGGCGCCACCGGCCTGCTCGGCGCCGCCGCGTCCAGAAAGCGGGATGCCCCGGACCGGCCGGCGGGCGGCCGGTGGGGCCACCGGGGGCCCCACCGGGTCGGTTCGGGGCAGAATCCGGTACGTCCGGCTGGTCAATCCTGCACACCCCGTCCCCCACGGCACGGTTCGTATCCGGCACAGTGGATGGGTGCAGCTCCCCTCGGGCGTGGTGATCGTCGCGGTGGCGAGTGGGCTCGCGACGGTCGCGGGTGCGTCGGTGTTGATCTCGTCAGGGCTCCGGCGGACCGATGCCCGGCGCCCGGCCCACCTGCTGCTGGCGTCCGGCGCCGCGCTGGCCACCCTGAGCGCGGTCGCCGGCCTGATCGGCATCCTCGGGATGGCTGAGCACTGGAGTCACCACCAGCACCAGCGGATGACGCTCGCCACCGTGTTCGCGGTCGGGCTGGCCGCCAGTGGGCTGGTGCTCTGCGCCGGGGTGCTGCGACTGCCCGGCGTCGCCCGTACCCGGTCGGCGCTGCTCCGGCTGGTGCTGGACGGGCTGGTGATCGGCTCGGCGCTCTGGTTCGTCGGCTGGGTGCTCGCCGCCGAGCCGACCCGGCTGCTCGGTGACTGGATCCCACGGGCCTGCCCGGCGATCCTGCTCGCCACGATCACCGCCGCCGGTGCGATCGGGCTCACCTTCGTGGTCGGCGTCCGGTCCGCCCTTCCGCGCCGGCAACTGGTCCTGATCGGCTCCGGCGTGACCCTGGTCGGGGTCGCCGGGCTCGGGCTGGCGGTCGGGATCTGCCAGGCCGGGCCGGTGGTGGCCCTCACCGGTGCCGCCCTGCTGCCGGTCGGCTTCCTGCTGGTGTACGCCGGTGGGCGGGCGCCCGAGCCGGCCGGTGAGACCGACGCCGACCTGATCCTCAACGGCACCGGCTACGCCCTCCTGCCGATGCTCGCGATGGCCGTCTCGGCCATGTACCACCTGCTCCGGATGGGCGACTTCACCGTGCTCGGGATCATCTCCGGCACCGTGGAGGGCTTCGCCCTGGTGGCCCGGCAGTCGGTGGCCCTGCGCGACGTACGGGCGTACGCGGGGCGGCTGGCCGAGCGGGAGGCGCACTTCCGGGAGCTGGCGCACACCGACCCGTTGACCGGGTTGGCCAACCGCCGGGGGCTGCTGCGCGCCCTGCACCATGATTCGGAGTCGGGGGCTCCGTGCGTACTCCTGGGTCTTGATCTTGATGGTTTCAAGAACGTGAACGATCTGCACGGTCACGACGTCGGGGACGCGGTCCTGGCCGAGGTGGCCGAGCGGCTGCGGCGCAACCTGCGCCCCGGCGACGTGGCCGCCCGGCTCGGCGGGGACGAGTTCGCGGTGCTGATGTGGGCCGGGCCAGCGGAGGCGCAACGGGTGGCGGAACGGCTGCTCGGCATCGTCGGCCACCCCTACGACCACCCGGCCGGGCGGATCTTCGTCTCGGTCAGCGTCGGGGTCGCCGGCCAGGCCAGCGCCCGGCAGGTGGAGACGCTGCTGCGCAACGCCGACCTGGCCCTGCGGTACGCCAAGCAGCGGGGCAAAAACCGGGTCGAGCACTACGACGTCGCCTACGACCACCTGCTGCGCCGCCGCACCACCGTCGAACACGAGATGCGCGGCGCGATCGAGCGCAACGAGCTGCACCTCGCCTTCCAGCCGGTGGTGGCGGTCCCCTCGGTGCGCCCGGTCGGCGCGGAGGCACTGCTCCGCTGGCACCACCCGGAACTGGGCAGTGTCCGGCCGGACGAGTTCATCCCTCTGGCCGAAGAGTGCGGCATGATCGCCCAGCTCGGTCACTGGGTGCTGCACCGGGCCTGCCACCAGCTTTCGGTCTGGCTCGCCGACGGGCACGACGTGTGGGTGTCGGTGAACGTGTCGCCGAAGGAACTGCACGCCCCGGAATACGTCGCGCAGGTGGCCGAGGCGCTGCGGGCGCACCGGGTGCCGCCGCAGCGGCTGGTGCTGGAGGTGACCGAGCAGGCGGTGGCGACCGACCTGGACGAGCTGATCCGCCGGCTCGTCGCACTGCGCGCCACCGGCGTACGGATAGCGCTGGACGACTTCGGCGCCGGGTACTCGTCGCTGGGCCAGCTGCGCAAGCTGCCGATCGACATCCTCAAGATCGACCACAGTCTGGTCGCCGAGCAGGAGCCCATCCGGCCACCGGAGAACGGCGAACGGCGGGTCTTCGCGCCCATGGTCGACGTGGTGATGCGGCTCGGCCACCAGCTCGGGCTGGAGGTGATCGCCGAGGGGGTGACCAACCCGTTGGAGCTGGCCGCGGTGGTCGAGGCGGGCTGCCGGTTCGGCCAGGGACAGCTCTTCGGCTGGGGGGTCCCGGCCGAGCACCTGGAGGCGATGCTCGACGCCGCGACCTCGCCCGGAGCGCGCGCGGTGCCCGCACCGCGAAACCGACCTGCCCAGAATCTGGGATCAGTTGACTCATCGCGTGAGATGCGTCAGGCTTAGCCCCATGTCGTCGACCAGGTCGTTTCGAGTACTTACCTGAGCGCACTCTCACGTTGGAGAGTGCGCTGGCCCCGTGCATCTGCACGAGGGCCGTTTTTATTGGTCAACTCCCAGTCATCGAGGCGGGTTCCCAACCTCGGCCGGAGCGCCCAGCCCCCGCGAGCGGGCGACCGGCAAGCGGGTGCCCGCCTCATCGGGCGGACTTCCTCCGCAACGCGGCAACGCCAACGCGCCAACGCTGACAACCGCAACGCGTCAACGCTGACAACCGATCTGAGTTAAGGCCTGAATCGCTATGACGAGACCCACGCCAGAGACACTCGCCCACACCGCCCGCCGTACCCGGCCGAACACCGAGCCGGTAACCGAATCCGCGGACCAGCTCGCCCGGCGTACCCGGTCCGGCGGTGCCGAGGGCGGACAGGTCGACCCGGCGGCCCGGCGGGCCCGACCGACCGGTGACGGCGCCGACGTCGCCCCGCTGCCCGGCCCGGTTCCCGGTGCCGCCCGGTCGGTCGCCCCGGTGCCGGTCACCGGCGCGGGTTCGCTGGTCAAGTCGCTCGAAGCGCTTGAGGTCGACGTCGCGTTCGGCATCCCCGGTGGCGCGATCCTGCCGGCGTACGACCCGCTCTACGATTCGTCCGTGCGGCACATCCTGGTCCGGCACGAGCAGGGCGCCGGGCACGCGGCGACCGGCTACGCCCAGGCCACCGGCAAGGTCGGGGTCTGCATCGCCACCTCCGGCCCCGGGGCGACCAACCTGGTCACCCCGATCGCCGACGCCTACATGGACTCGGTGCCGCTGGTCGCGATCACCGGCCAGGTCGCCCGCCCGTCGATCGGTACGGACGCCTTCCAGGAAGCCGACATCCAGGGCATCACGCTGCCGATCACCAAGCACAACTTCCTGGTCCAGACCCCGGAGGAGATCCCGAGGGTGCTGGCCGAGGCGTTCCACCTGGCGTCGACCGGCCGCCCCGGTCCGGTCCTGGTCGACATCCCGAAGGACGTGCTCCAGGCGCAGACCACGTTCTCCTGGCCGCCCACCCTGGACCTGCCCGGCTACCGGCCGACCCTGCACCCGCACGGCAAGCAGATCCGCGAGGCGGCCCGGCTGATCGCCAACTCCCGTCGCCCGGTGCTCTACGTCGGCGGCGGCGTGCTCAAGGCCGGTGCCACCGAGGGGCTGCTCCGGCTCGCCGAGCTGACCGGCATCCCGGTGGTCACCACGCTGATGGCCCGCGGCGCGTTCCCGGACTCGCACCCGCAGCACCTGGGCATGCCGGGCATGCACGGCACCGTCGCCGCCGTGTACGGGCTCCAGAAGGCCGACCTGATCGTGGCGCTCGGCGCCCGTTTCGACGACCGGGTGACCGGCAAGCTCGACTCGTTCGCCCCGGGGGCGGCGATCGTGCACGCCGACATCGACCCGGCCGAGATCGGCAAGAACCGGGCCGCCGACGTGCCGATCGTCGGCGACGCGCGGCACGTGATCGACGAGCTGATCGAGGCGGTCCGGGTCGCCGGCACCGGTGCCGAGCGGCCGGCGAGCCGGGGGGCCGGTGACCGGACCGACTGGTGGGCGCAGCTCGACGACCTGCGCCAGCGTTACCCGCTCGGCTACGACGAGCCCTCCGACGGCACCCTCGCCCCGCAGTACGTGATCAAGCGGCTGGGCGAGCTGGCCGGTCCGGACGCCATCTACGTGGCCGGCGTCGGCCAGCACCAGATGTGGGCGTCGCAGTTCATCTCGTACGAGAAGCCGAACACCTGGCTGAACTCCGGTGGCCTGGGCACCATGGGTTACGCGGTGCCGGCGGCGATGGGCGCCAAGGTCGGTCGGCCGGACACGATGGTCTGGGCGGTGGACGGCGACGGCTGCTTCCAGATGACCAACCAGGAGTTGGCCACCTGCGCCCTGGAGGGCATCCCGATCAAGGTCGCCGTGATCAACAACGGCAACCTGGGCATGGTCCGGCAGTGGCAGACCCTGTTCTACGGGGAGCGCTACTCCAACACCGACCTCGGCACCCACAAGCACCGGATCCCGGACTTCGTGAAGCTCGCCGAGGCGCTCGGCTGCATCGGCCTGCGCTGCGAGAACGCGGCCGACGTCGACAAGACCATCGAGGCGGCGATGGCGATCAACGACGCACCGGTCGTGATCGACTTCGTGGTCGGCAAGGACGCCATGGTCTGGCCGATGGTCGCCGCCGGCACCAGCAACGACGAGATCATGTTCGCCCGGGGGGTCCGCCCCGCCTTCGAAGACGACGACCTGTGAAGCGGAGTACGAGATGACCATGCACACGCTCTCCGTGCTGGTGGAGAACAAGCCCGGCGTGCTGGCCCGGGTCAGCGGGCTCTTCTCCCGCCGCAGTTTCAACATCGACTCACTGGCCGTCGGGGAGACCGAGAACCCGGACGTCTCCCGGATCACCATCGTGGTCAACGCCGACTCCTCACCCCTGGAGCAGGTGACCAAGCAGCTCAACAAGCTGGTCAACGTACTGAAGATCGTCGAGCTGGATCCGGCCGTGTCGGTCGCCCGGGAACTGCTGCTGGTCAAGGTGCGGGCCGATCGCGCGGCACGGGCGCAGGTGCTGGAGACGGTGAGCCTGTTCCGGGCCCGGGTGGTCGACGTCGCCCCGGACACCCTCACCATCGAGGCGACCGGTACGCCCGACAAGCTGGACGCGCTCCTGCGCGACCTGGAACCGTTCGGAATCAAGGAAATGGTGCAGTCCGGTCTGGTGGCCATCGGGCGCGGCTCGCGTTCGATCACCACCGGTTCGGCGTTGCGTGCCGCTTAGGTCCGGCGGCCCGGCCACCGGGCGCCGCATGAAAGGGAAGTCATGAGCATCGAGATTTACTACGACGACGACGCCGACCTGGCCCTCATCCAGGACAAGAAGGTCGCCGTGCTGGGCTACGGCAGCCAGGGCCACGCCCACGCGCTGTCGCTGCGCGACTCGGGTGTCGACGTGGTGATCGGCCTGCCGGAGGGCTCCAAGAGCCGGGTCAAGGCCGAGGAGCAGGGCCTGCGGGTGCTGACCCCGGCGCAGGCGTCGGCCGAGGCGGACGTGATCATGGTGCTGGCGCCGGACACCGCGCAGCGCACGCTCTACACCGAGGCGATCGAGCCGAACCTGACCGAGGGCAAGGCGCTGTTCTTCGGCCACGGCCTCAACATCCGGTACGGCTTCATCACCCCGCCGGCCAACGTCGACGTGGCCATGGTCGCGCCGAAGGGTCCGGGTCACCTGGTCCGCCGGCAGTACGTCGACGGCAAGGGCGTGCCGGTGCTGGTCGCCGTCGAGCAGGACGCCTCCGGTACGGCGCTCGCGCTCGCCCTCGCGTACGCGAAGGGGATCGGTGGCACCCGCGCGGGCGCGATCCGGACCACCTTCAAGGAGGAGACCGAGACCGACCTGTTCGGCGAGCAGGCGGTCCTCTGCGGTGGCGCGTCGGCGCTGGTCCAGACCGGCTTCGAGGTGCTCACCGAGGCGGGCTACGCCCCGGAGATCGCGTACTTCGAGTGCCTGCACGAGCTGAAGCTGATCGTCGACCTGATGTACGAGGGCGGCATCGCCCGGCAGCGCTACAGCGTCTCCGACACCGCCGAGTACGGCGACTACTCGCGCGGCCCGCGCGTCATCGACTCCCGGGTCAAGGACGAGATGCGCAAGATCCTGGGCGAGATCCAGTCCGGCGAGTTCGCTCGCGAGTGGATCGCCGAGGACGACAACGGTCGGCCGAACTTCAACAAGTGGCGGGCCGAGGGTGCGGCGCACCCGATCGAGGAGACCGGCAAGAAGCTGCGCGGCATGATGAGCTGGGTCGACCGCCCGCTCACCGAGACGGCCTGATCCTCCGGCCGATCCGGCGGCCTCCGGGCCGCTCTGAGGAGTTCACGGCGCCCCCGTCGTGGTGGAAAATCCACCACCGGGGGCGCCGTGTCGTTCCACAGCGGGTCACCATGCGCCTACGATCGCTGAGGACCGATGTTTCCGTCAGGTAAATCAGCACCGTACGACCACCAGTTCCGTTACGGCCATCGCCGGCGCGGCGCAGGGGCGCAGAGCGGCACCCCTGTCGCGGCAGCCGATCGCCTCGACGACTAGAGGACGCATGAAGCCTGTCGTACTGATCGCCGAAGAACTCGCTCCCGCCGCCGTCGACGTACTCGCGCACGACTTCGACGTACGTCACGTCGACGGCACCGACCGCCCCGCCCTGCTCGCCGCGCTCGGCTCGGCCCACGCCGTGATCGTGCGCAGCGCCACCCAGATCGACCGGGAAGCGGTCGCCGCCGCACCCCGGCTGAGAGTGGTCGCCCGCGCCGGGGTCGGACTGGACAACGTGGAGGTACCGGCCGCCACCGCCCGCGGGGTGATGGTGGTGAACGCGCCGACCTCGAACATCGTCTCCGCCGCCGAGCAGGCGATCGCGCTGCTGCTGGCCGTCGCCCGCAACACCGCCAGCGCCAGCGCGGCGCTGAAGGCGGGCGAGTGGAGACGGTCCCGCTACACCGGGGTGGAGATCCAGGGCAAGACCGTGGGGGTGGTCGGGCTGGGCCGGATCGGGGTGCTGTTCGCGTCCCGGATGGCCGCGTTCGGCACCCGGCTGATCGCGTACGACCCGTACATCCAGCCGGCGCGGGCGGCGCAGCTCGGGGTCCGGCTGGTGAGCCTGGAGGAGTTGCTGCGGGAGAGCGACTTCATCTCCATCCACCTGCCGAAGACGCCGGAGACCGTCGGGCTGATCGGGGAGAAGGAACTGGCGATCGTCAAGCCCGGCGTCCGGATCGTCAACGCCGCCCGTGGCGGGCTGGTCGACGAGCAGGCCCTGGCCGACGCGATCGCCGAGGGCAGGGTCGGTGGCGCCGGCATCGACGTCTACACCAAGGAACCGTGTACGGCGTCGCCGCTGTTCGCGTTCGACAACGTGGTGGCCACCCCGCATCTGGGCGCGTCAACGGCCGAGGCGCAGGACAAGGCCGGTCTGGCGGTGGCGCGCAGTGTCAAGCTCGCGTTGCAGGGCGAGTTCGTACCGGACGCGGTGAACGTGCAGGCCGGTGGGGTGGTGGCCGAGGACGTACGGCCGCTGTTGCCGCTGGCCGAGCGGCTGGGCAAGGTCTTCACGGCGGTCGCCGGTGTGGTGGCGGCCAGCGTCACCGTCGAGGTACGCGGTGAGATCGTCGCCAACGAGGTCTCGGTGCTGAAACTCGCCGCCACCAAGGGTTTGTTCGCCTCGGTCGTCTCCGAGCAGGTGACGTACGTCAACGCCCCGCACATCGCGGCCGAGCGCGGTGTCGAGGTGGCCCTGACCACGCACACCGAGACGATCGACCACCCGAACCTGGTGACCCTGGCCGGTGCGCTGCCGGACGGTCGTGCGGTCTCGGTGTCCGGCACGGTGAGCAGCACCGCCACCCGGGACGTGTTCAAGCTGACCGAGGTCGACGGCTTCGACCTGGAGCTGGGCGCGGAGGGCATCCTGCTCTTCCTCCGGTACGCCGACCGCCCCGGCGTGGTGGGCCTGGTCGGCTCGATCCTCGGTGCGGCCGGGGTGAACATCGCGGCCATGCAAGTGGCCCGGCGGGAGGCCGGTGGCGAGGCGCTGATGACGTTGACAGTGGACTCGCCGGTCGGCGCGGATCTGCTCACCTCGGCGGCCGACTCGATCGGTGCGGTCGCGGCCAGCACGGCCGACCTGCGCGAGGAATAGTCACCGCGGCGGGGACGAAACGGGCCCGCCGGGGCTCGGCCGTGGCCGAGCCCCGGCGGGTTAGCGGATCACCGTTGCCGGTGGTGGATAGACCGAGCCGTCCTGGGGGTCGAGCAGCAGCAGGCCGTGTTCGCCGGCCAGCCGCTCGATCAGGAGTAGTACCGCGTCGTCGCAGCTGGGACTGAGTTTCATCTCGATGTGGTCCGCCGCCAGGTGCAGCGGGACCACCTCCCAGGGCGAGGCGGGTGCGGCGACCCGGTCCGGGTGGTGCGCGATGAGTGCCCGGTGGAACATGACCAACCGGGGCTGCGGTGCACCCTGGACGTGCTGACCCTGACGACACCGTGCATGTGCCGCCCGCACATCCGCTGACGAGGCCCCGTGCTGCAGGGCCCACACAACCAGATCGAAACTCACGGTGGTACAGGGTGCCATCCGGCGTTCACCGATTTGTGCATACCCCGCCTGACTCGCGGTGCATATCCTCAAGCGACGCGTCGTGCACGCGGCCTTGCGGCGAGTTGCGTCGATTGGTTAGGTTCCATACTGGATACCCGGTGAGTTCCCTGACGTGGACTCGTCTTCGGGTGATGAGCGCGCGTCGACCAACCGGGTAACCGGCACCCCGTGTACGCGAGCCACGCGTACTCGTCGCTGACCGGCCCCCACGATCATTGCCGAGACCGTGGGGGCCGATCGCGGCGCTTCCTGCCGGATCAGCGCGAGGCGCCGGCCGATCGCGGTACGGCCATCAGCGCGAAGCGCCCGGCTGACGCGGTACGGCCATCAGTGCCCGGTAGCCGTCGGTGGTGGGGAACCAGTCCAGTCCGGCCGGGCCGGCGGCGTACAGGGCGGTGGCGTATCCGTCGGCGACGGAGAGATCGGGGCCGCTGACGGTGGTCGCCACGAGCTGGCGAGCCGGCAGGCCGGTGTGCGGGTCCACCACGTGGTCCCGGCGCCCGGCCACCCCGGAACTGCCGATCGCCCCGCCGGTCAGCTCCAGGGTCAGCGGCGCCCGCTGGGCGCCGACCGGACGGGGCCGGTTGACCGGGTATTTCCCGTCGTTGGGGTGGTGCCCGACGGTGGGCCGGTGCACCGCTACCCGCCACGGACCGCCGTGCGGCGCGCGTCCGCGTACGACCAGGTCTCCGCCGCTGAGCACGGCGTAGTCCTCGCTTCCGGCGGCCCGCAACCGGGACGCGGCCCGCTCGACCGCCCAGCCCTTGAGCAGTCCGCCGGGGTCGAACCCGCCCGGTACGGCCCAGGCGTCGAACCAGCCGTCGGTGGCCGCCCGCATCGCCGCGCACCGGGCGACCAGGTCGGCCAGCGGCGGGTACGCGTCGGGTGAGATCTCGCCTCGGCGCAGCCGGGAGACGAGGCTCTCCGGTCGGGCCGGGCTGTAGGTGAGGTCGATCGCCCGCAGTTCCGCCACCGCGTCCCGGATCGCCTCGCCGAGTCCGCGCCGGCCCCACCACGCCGGCCCGTTGACCACCAGCGAGTATTCGGCGATGGAGGTCCGTACGGTGTGCCGGGCGACCATCCGGTCGGCGCGGGCGATGGCCAGTCCGGCGCCGGGGCGACCGGGCAGGCCGGGAATCGGCCCGCCGCCGAGCCGAAAGTCCGGTGGCGCCGGGCGGTTGTCCACCCCACGGTGACGATCGGTTCGGCTACGTTCACTTGCAAGCATGTCCGCATCCCCTTCGCTGGCCGCTGCGGGACCGGCCCGGGGCCCGTGTTCGACCCACCCGAAGCACGATAAGCAGCGAAGATGTCCGACTCATGGGTATCGGCTGAGAGTGTCCTGAGGGTTTTCGGGTCCCACATGATAGGACCGGCGTACCGGAAATCGAGACGTGGCCTTAACGTCTCCTAGACGGGTGCAAGAGACAGAGGGGTATCGACGTGTCGGTGGCACGGATCGCGGTGGTTGCTGGTGACGGCATCGGGCCGGAGGTGGTCGCGCAGGCCCGCAAGGTCATCGACGCGGTGCTGCCGGGGGTCGAGGCGACCGAGTACGACCTTGGCGCCGCGCGCTACCACCGGACCGGTGAGGTGCTGCCGGACTCGGTCCTGGCGGAGCTGGCCGAGCACGACGCCATCCTGCTCGGCGCGGTGGGCGACCCCACCGTCCCGCCCGGCGTGCTCGAACGCGGCCTGCTGCTCAAGCTCCGCTTCGACTTCGACCAGTACGTCAACCTGCGCCCGTCCCGGCTCTGGCCCGGTACGGTCAGCCCGCTGGCCACGGTCAAGCCGGGCGAGATCGACCTGGTGGTGGTCCGCGAGGGCACCGAGGGCCTCTACGCGGGCGCCGGTGGCTCGCTGCACCGGGGCACCCCGGCCGAGGTGGCCACCGAGGAGAGCCTGAACACCCGGCACGGCGTCGAGCGGGTGATCCGGGACGCGTTCGCCCGCGCGCAGCGGCGCGAGCGGCGCAAGGTCACCCTGGTGCACAAGACCAACGTACTGACCCACGCCGGATCGCTCTGGGCCCGCGCCTTCGAGGCCGTCGCGGCCGAGCACCCGGACGTCGAGACCGAGTACCAGCACGTGGACGCGGCGGCGATGTTCCTGGTCAGCCAGCCGCAGCGGTACGACGTGGTGGTGACCGACAACCTCTTCGGTGACATCCTCACCGACATCGCCGCCGCGGTCAGCGGTGGCATCGGGCTGGCCGCCAGCGGCAGCATCAACCCCGAGCGCTCCTACCCGTCGATGTTCGAGCCGGTGCACGGTTCGGCCCCGGACATCGCCGGCCAGGGGGTCGCCGATCCGGCCGCCGCGGTGCTCTCCGTCGCCCTGCTGCTCGACCATCTCGGCCACGCCGACGCGGCGGCCCGAGTAACCGGGGCGGTCGCGGCCGAACTCGCCGCCCGTACGCCGGGCGCGGGGCTGCGTACCGCCGAGGTTGGCGACCGGCTCGCCGCCCACGCGGCGGCCTGACCCACCCGCTACCGATCTTTGCCGCTCGGCGCCCGTCCCTGAACCCACGGGGCGGGCGCGGGCATTGCCGTGCGTGATCGGCTCCGGCCGGTCTCCGGTCGATCAGCCGACCGGAGACTCCCGTTGAACGAACGTTCGGGGTAAGTTTTCAGGCACCAGTTTCTCTTTCGGCACGCCCCCGTCCGCGTGCCGTACCCCATGGAGGTCAGCGCGATGAGCGGTGGTGACAAGCTCGACTTCGAGATCCGTCCGAATCCTCGGCCGGTATCTCCCGCCGAGCGGGCCGCGCTGATGGCAAATCCCGGATTCGGTCGGGTCTTCACCGACCACATGGTCACGATCCGCTACGCCGAAGGCAAGGGCTGGTACGACGCACGCGTCGAGGCCCGTGGCCCGATCCCGATGGACCCGGCGACGGCGGCCCTGCACTACGCGCAGGAGATCTTCGAGGGGCTCAAGGCGTACCACGCGGCCGATGGCGGGGTGACCCTGTTCCGGCCCGAGGCCAACGCCGCGCGGTTCGTCGAGTCGGCCCGCCGGATGGCCATGCCGGCGCTGCCGGAGCAGGTCTTCCTCGACGCGCTGCACCACCTGATCGAGGCCGACCGGGAGTGGATCCCGACCGCCGACGACGGCACCCTCTACCTGCGCCCGTTCATGTTCGCCAGCGAGGTTTTCCTCGGCGTACGCCCGGCCAACGAGTACCTCTTCGTGGTGATCGCGTCGCCGGTCGGGTCGTACTTCTCCGGCGGGGTCAAGCCGGTCAACGTCTGGGTCTCGCCGAACTACACCCGCGCCGCGCCCGGTGGCACCGGAGCGGCCAAATGCGGCGGCAACTACGCCTCCTCCCTGGTCGCCCAGGCCGAGGCGATGGAGCACGACTGCGACCAGGTGGTCTTCCTCGACGCGGTGGAGCGCAAGTACGTCGACGAGCTGGGCGGGATGAACATCTTCTTCGTCTACGACGACGGCACCCTGGTCACCCCGCCGCTGACCGGCACGATCCTGCCCGGCATCACCCGGGACTCGGTGCTGACGCTGGCCCGCGAGGAGGGCCGGACCGTGGTCGAGCGACCGGTCGCCTTCGCCGACTGGCAGGCCGACGCGGCCAGCGGCAAACTCCGCGAGGTCTTCGCCTGCGGCACCGCCGCCGTGATCACCCCGATCGGCACCGTGCGTTCCCCCGACGGCGAGTTCTCCGTAGCAGACGGCCACCCCGGCGAAACCACCACCGCCCTACGCCAACGCCTGGTAGACCTCCAACGCGGCCGCGCCACCGACCCCCACAACTGGGTCCACCACATCCACTGACCCACCCACCGGCCCACCGGCCCGGCTACCGCTCGGCTACCGCTGTTGATCATGAAGTTAGCGACCGATTTTCCGCCTTGGCGGGTCGCTAACTTCATGATCAACGCGATTGTGGGTGGGGTCAGGTCAGGAGGTGGGTGCGGAGGGTTTGGATCTGGGTGGGGGTCAGGCCGGCGGTTCGGAGGTATTGCTCCACCGAGCCGTGGTGGTGGCGGAGGGTGTCGAGGAAGATGATCATTGCCTCGGCGGGGGACGAGTAGTAGGGGCGCGGGGTGGGGAAGTCGCGCGGGGGTAGCTGGGTGGTGATCCAGACCCGGAAGCGCTCGGACGCGTCGGTGCTGAGCGCGTAGTCCGCGGCGATGTCGGCGTCGCTCACCCCGAGCAGGGACAGGGTCAGCGCGCAGACCACCCCGGTCCGGTCCTTACCGGCCACGCAGTGCACCACCACCGGCGCCGCGTCCTCGTCGGCGATCGTGCCGACCGCTCGGGCAATGCCGGCGGCCCCGGTTTCGGCCAGGTCTCGGTACCGCTCGGCGAGGTAGTGGGCGACGCCGAGTTGCTCGTCGTACGGGACCTCGTCCCACTCCCGGTGCTCCGGGTGGATGTGCCGGTAGTCCAGCCCCTCGTAGGCCGGCACCCGACCGTCGCGCTGCACCTCGTGCGGTCGCCGCAGGTCGAGCACGGTACGGATCCCCAGGTCGGCGAGGATCGCCTGGTCGGCGGCGTCGATCCGGTGCAGCGAGTCCGACCGGTACAGCCGCCGCCAGCGGACCGTACGCCCGTCGAGTCCGGCGTAGCCACCGACGTCGCGGAAGTTGAAGAGACTGGCGAAGGCGGTCACGCGGCTGACCGGGGATGCGTCCATGGAGCCCACCATATCGGCTCGACCGGACCGGCCGGCGACTCGATGATCATGGCGTCGGCCGGGGTCTGGAGCAGTTGGCGGGGACGTCGGTCGACTTCGACGGGACCCGGAAAGTCAGGTATCCGGGCCGAGTCGTGCTCGGTCCGCCGGCACCGGGGGTGGTGGCCGGACAGTGATTGTCTTGACTACGTGCACAGCTATCGGGAAGACCTGCGCCTCTTCCGGGACCGTCGGTTCACGTTGCTGTTCGCCGCCCGTACCGCGTCCGTGCTCGGTGGTGCGTCCGCGCCGGTGGCACTGGCGTTCGGCGTACTCGGGCTGCCGGGGACGACGGCCACCACCCTGTCCGTGGTGCTGGTCGGGCAGGCCGTGCCGCAGATGGCGTTCATGCTGGTCGGAGGGGTGCTCGCCGACCGGCTGTCGCGCTACCGGGTGATGTCGCCGGTGAACTGCTCTGCGCGGCGGCGTACCTGTTGCTCTCGGTCTTGCTGGTGACCGGCCGGGCGCCGCTGCCGGCCCTGGTCGCGGGCGCCGCGCTCGCCGGTCTCGGGGTCGCGGTGCTGCTGCCGGTGCTGCTGGGCATCGTGCCCGAGGTGGTCGCCGCCGACCGGTTGCAGGCCGCGAACGGCCTGCTCCGAATGGGTACGAACACCGCCCGGCTGGCCGGCTTCACGCTCGGCGGTACGGCGGTCGTGCTGTTCGGTGGCGGTCCGGCGCTCGCTGTCTGCGGTGGCTTCTTCGCGCTCTCCGGACTGTTCGCCCTCGCCCTGCGCCCACGCACCGCCACGCCGGCCGCCTCCCCCGACGAAAGCCGCGCCAACGCGAGGGGCACCGACGAGAGCGATGCCGGCGGGAGCGGTGCTGGACAGAGCGGTGCGGACGGGAGCGGTGCTGGCCAGAGCGGTGCTGGACAGAGCTGTGCGGGCGGGAGCGGTGCCGACGGGAGCGGTGCTGGTACCGGTTCGGGGCGTACGGTGCTGGTCGATCTGCGGGAGGGGTGGCGGGAGTTCGCGGGCCGGCAGTGGCTCTGGGTGATGGTCGTCCAGTTCGCGTTCAGTGTGGCGACGGTGCAGGCCGTGCACGGGGTGCTCGGTCCGGTGCTGGCCGAGCGGGAGTTGGGCGGGGCGGCGGCCTGGTCGGCGGTGCTCGCCGGCGAGGCGGTCGGCATGCTGGCCGGGGTGGCGGTGGTGATCCGGATCCGGCCCCGGCGGCCGATGCTGGTGGCGGTGCTGGCCTGTTTCGCCGCCGTCCCGCTGTACCTGTTGCTCGGGCTGGGCGCGCCACTGTGGACGGTGGTGCTGGCCGGGGTGGTCACCGGGATGAGCGTCGACATCGGTGGCGTGCTCTGGGAGACGACGTTGCAACGGGAGATCCGGCCGGCGGTGCTCTCCCGGATCAGTGCCTACGACGCGCTCGGCTCGTTCATGTTCGGCCCCGTCGGACTGCTGCTGGCCGGCCCGGCGGCGACCGCGTACGGGCCACGGGTGGCGCTGCTCTGCTGTGCCGGGGTGCTGCTGCTCGCCGCCGTGGGCGCCCTCTGCTCGCCGGCCGTACGACGGCTCCGGGCGCCGGATGGCGGGACCGCCATCCGGCCGGCCGCCGTCCGACGGGAAGCCATCCGGCCGGCCGCCGTCCGACGGGAAGCCATCCGGCCGGCCGCCCTCCGACGAGGCGCCATCCGGCCGGGCGCCGGACGGACGGCGGGCCGGTGGGAACGAAGCCCACCGGCCCGCCTCGGTTGTCCGACCGGGTTGAGCGGTCGGTCCGGTCTGGCTGGAACTACTGTCCCGCCCCGGTCAGAGCGGCCGGTGCGGGGGCATCATCGGCGTGCCGGTCAGGCCGTACATGCCGCCGTAGTAGCCACCGATCTTGTCCAGGTAGACCGGATCGGTCTGGTCGCTCTCGGCGTACTCGGGAGCGGCCTTGATCTGGGCCTTGTCCCGATCCACGTAGACCTTGCGGTCGTCGTGGTCGACGTGGTTGACCACACCGGCGGGCAGCATGACCTTCTTACCGAAGATCCACGGCCCGGTGTCGACGACCAGGAAGCTGGCGTCGACCTCGTAGTTGGCGCGGTCGATCTTGCCGATACCGCCGTCGGTCGCCTCCACGTGGTAACCGACCAGGTCGGCGCCGGTCACGCCGGCGTCGTCCCGGTAGCGCCACGGCTGGAACGACTCGGACGACTCGAAAGCGCCCGATGGAAGGGACGTGCCCGTCGGTCGGGCGGTCTCCGCTGACGCGGTCCCCGTCCACTCGTCGGGGCCGCGACGGCTGGTCGGGTCCAGCGCCTGGTCCGGCGTCGGCTCCGGGGTCCGAAACGGGATCGGTTCCGGGTTCTGGTCCGGGGTCGGCTGAGGATCGAGCCTGTTCATGGCTTTCACTCCTCTTCTCGTCCTCGACTTCGCTGTCCCGGACCCTGCTACCCAGAGCCGCCGGAACTTACACCTACCGGTCAGCCGGGCCGTTCTGTCGCATCGGGTGTCGCAGCGTGGAGGCCGTCCGCTGGGTGGCCACCCTGTCCCGAGATGTGGATTTTCCCTCCCGAAATCCGGTCGGGAGTGGCAGAGTACCGAGCGTGACCCAGCACGTACTGATTATTCGCGACTAGCGCGCCGGCAACCCCTCACGCCGAGCGCGCAGACCTCCCGCATCAGCGGGGGGTCATTTTGTTTGTCCGGCCACCGGGCCGCAGCCGGACGGACGGTGCTGCTTTCGAAAGGAATCAGATGGCTTACCAGGTCTTCGACACGACGCTGCGCGACGGTGCACAGCGTGAGGGGATCAGCTACTCGGTGGTCGACAAACTCGCCGTCGCCCGTTTGCTCGACGAGTTCGGCGTCGGATTCATCGAGGGCGGCTGGCCCGGCGCGATGCCCAAGGACACCGAGTTCTTCGCTCGCGCCCGTACCGAACTCAAGCTGCGCCACGCCACCCTGGTCGCGTTCGGCGCCACCCGCAAGGCCGGACTCGCGGTCGCCGACGACCCGCAGGTACGCGCCCTGCTCGACGCCGAGACCCCGGCGGTCTGCCTGGTCGCCAAGTCCGACATCCGGCACGTCGTACGGGCCCTGCGCACCACCGGCGAGGAGAACCTCGCCATGGTCCGGGACACGGTGGCGTACTTCGTCGCGCAGGGACGCCGGGTCTTCCTCGACTGCGAGCACTTCTTCGACGGCTTCCGCCACGACCCGGCGTACACCGCTTCGGTGGTCGAAACCGCGCTCGCTGCGGGCGCCGAGCGGGTGGTCATGTGCGACACCAACGGCGGCATGCTGCCGTCCCAGATCACCGCGGCCATCAACGCGCTGACCGGGCGGCTCGGGATCAGCCCGGCCCGGCTCGGCATCCACTGCCAGAACGACACCGGTTGCGCGGTCGCCAACACGATCGCCGCCGTCGAGGCCGGTGTCGAGCACTTCCAGTGCACCGCCAACGGGTACGGCGAACGCCCCGGCAACGCGGACCTGTTCACCGTCGTCGGCAACCTGCAACTCAAGCTCGGGCTGCCCGTCCTACCGGACGGCTGCCTGGAACAGATGGTGCGCGTGTCGCACGCCATCACCGAGATCGCCAACATCGCCCCCGACACCCACCAGGCATATGTCGGGGCCGCCGCCTTCGCTCACAAGGCGGGGCTGCACGCGAGCGCGATCAAGGTGGATCCGGTGCTCTACAACCACGTGGAGCCGACGCTGGTCGGTAACGACATGCGGATCCTGGTGACGGAGATGGCCGGCCGGGCCAGCATCGAGCTCAAGAGCCGCGAGCTCGGCATTGACCTGGCCGGCCATCCCGAAGCCCTGTCCCGGGTCACCAAGCGGGTCAAGGAACTGGAGGCCGGTGGCTGGTCGTTCGAGGCCGCCGACGCCTCGTTCGAGCTGCTGGTCCGCTCGGAGCTGCCGGGCCAGGACGTACCTCGGCCGTTCACGCTGGAGTCGTACCGGGTGCTGGTCGAGCACCGCGAGGACGGCTCGGTCGTCTCCGAGGCGACGGTCAAGATCCGGGTACGCGGTGAGCGCGTGATCGCCACCGCCGAGGGCAACGGTCCGGTGAACGCCCTGGACGAGGCGCTGCGGGTGGCGCTGACCCGGCACTACCCGGCGTTGCGCACGTTCGAGCTGGCCGACTACAAGGTCCGGATCCTGGAGGGCAGCCACGGCACCGGGGCGGTCACCCGGGTCCTGGTGGAGACGGCCGGTGACTCGGGCCGGGACTGGACCACGGTCGGCGTACACAACAACGTGGTCGAGGCGAGCTGGCACGCGCTGGTCGACGCGCTCACGTACGGCGTCTCCCGCGCCCCGGCCGAGGTGTAAGGACTGCCTGAGGGGCTCCTTCCCGGTGGTCCGCCCCCGGGTAAGGAGCCCCTTGTCCCGGCCGCGCCGGTTGGTAGGGACAGTCCGGTTCAGGCCGCCGGTAGGGACAGTTCGGCTCAGGCCGCCGGTAGGGACAGTTCGGCTCAGGCCGCCGGTAGGGACAGTTCGGCTCAGGCCGCCGGTAGGGACAGTTCGGCGAGGACCGGGCGGTGGTCGCTGCCGGCGAGCGGGTGTACCCGCGTGTCGCGTACCCCGATCCGGCGGTCGGCCAGCACGTGGTCGATGGTGACCGGGGGAATGAGGTCGCCGTCGTACGGGCCCCAGGTGCCGACCAGCCCGTCGCCGGTCGCGTCGGCCGCGTCGACGTAACCGGTGGCCAGCAACCGGCGCAGCGGCGCGTGGTCGAGGGTGGCGTTGAAGTCCCCGGCCAGCACCCGTAGCGGGCCGTCCGGGGTGGCCGGCGGTTCCGCCTCCAGATCGCTGCGCCAGGCGGCCAGCACATCCAGTGAGTGCGGCGCCGCCGGGTGCACCGATTCGACCAGCACCGATGGTGCGCCCGGCACCAGCACCGTCGCGTACGCCTGGTTGAAGCCGCCGCCGTTGCGCCGCACGCCGCCGTCGCGCAGCGGGAACCGGGCGTAGAGCGCGGAACCGCGCGCCCCGTCGTCCGGGCCGAGTTGCCGGTGTGGCAGCAACTCGGCCAGGCCGAACCGGTCGAGTTCGGTCGCCGCACCGGCGGTGAACTCCTGCACCGCGAGCACGTCCACCCGCTCGTCGCGGACCAGGGCGACCAGGGCCGCCGGATCGGCGCCGCCGAAGAGCAGGTTGGCGGTCATCACCCGCAGCGCCGGCCCGGTCGGGTCGGGCTGCCGGTCGGGCACGGCGCGCGGCCCGACCACGGCCGCCAGACAGATCGTGACCAGGGCGGCGACGGCCGCGGCGGGAAAGCGCCGCAGCGCGAGGGCCAGCCCCAGCGGCACCAGCGTCCACACCACGACGTACGGGGTGAAGGCCACCCACTGCACCGCCGCCGCCCGTTCCAGCCCGCCGAGTCGCAGCACCGCCCAGCCCAGTCCGGGCGCCAGCGCCAGCCAGCAGGCGACCGTGACGACCCGCCGCGACCGATCGGCGGGTGGTGGCGCGTTCGTGCTCGTGCTCGGTGCGGTCGGGTTCGTGCTCGGCGCGGTCATTCGGATCAAGGTAACGGGTGCCGGTGGCGGTTTCGTGAAGGAAGAGCGCTCCTTACATGTTTGCCCGTGCCCTGGCGGGGAAGCTTGCACCGTGACGGACATGTCGGACACCTTGGCCAGTGGGCCCAGGCCGGTCGAGACAACGTCGACCGGTCCCGAACTCGAACAGACCCTGTTCGAGGTCAAACGGGTGATCGTGGGACAGGACCGCCTGGTGGAGCGGCTACTCACCGCGCTGCTGGCGGACGGGCACTGCCTGCTGGAGGGCGTACCGGGGGTGGCGAAGACGCTCGCCGCGCAGACCCTTGCCACCGCCGTCGGCGGCAACTTCTCCCGGATCCAGTTCACCCCGGACCTCGTACCCTCGGACATCGTCGGCACCCGCATCTACCGGGCGTCGAAGGAGACCTTCGACGTCGAGCTGGGTCCGATCATGGCGAACCTGGTGCTCGCCGACGAGATCAACCGGGCCCCGGCGAAGGTGCAGTCGGCGCTGCTGGAGGCGATGGCCGAACGCCAGGTCTCGATCGGCGGCACCAGCTACCCGGTGCCGAACCCGTTCCTGGTGCTCGCCACCCAGAACCCGATCGAGTCCGAGGGCGTCTACCAACTGCCCGAGGCGCAGCGGGACCGGTTCCTGATGAAGGTGACCGTCGACTACCCGAGCGACGTCGACGAACTCGCCATCCTCTACCGGATGAGCAGCGACAAGCCGAAGGCCCGCCGGGTGCTGGACCCGCACCGGCTGCGTACGTTGCAGCAGCGGGCCGCCCAGGTCTTCGTCCACCACGCCCTCGCCGAGTACGTCGTCCGGCTGATCCTGGCCACCCGCAACCCGGCCCGGTTCGGCCTACAGGACGTGGCGCCGCTGCTCGCGTACGGTGCGAGCCCCCGCGCCACCCTCGGCCTGGTGGCCGCCGCGCGGGCCCAGGCCATGCTGCGCGGCCGCGACTACGTGCTGCCCGAGGACATCCGCGAACTGGCGGTCGACGTCATCTCGCACCGGTTGGTGCTCTCCTTCGACGCGGTCGCCGACGGAATCCCGGCCGAGGCGGTGGTGCGCCGGCTGATCGAGGCGGTACCCCCGCCCCGGATCGCCCCCGCCCGCCGCGACGACGACCGCACCCCCGGCCTGGCCGCCGCATGATCGAGCGTAGCGAGGTCATCGGTTGGCTCGGCTGTTGTGGTCATGGTGCCGACGAGCGCAGCGAGGAGACGCCATGATCGAGCGTAGCGAGGTCATCGGTTGGCTCAGCTGTCGTGGTCATGGTGCCGACGAGCGCAGCGAGGAGACGCCATGACCCAGCAGGGTGCGTCGCTGAGCGAACTCGCGCCGGAGGCCCGGCTGCGCCGGCTGGAACTGGCCATCAACCGCCGGCTCGACGGGCTACTGCACGGGCAGTATCTCGGCCTGCTGCCCGGACCGGGCTCGGAGTGCGCCGGCAGCCGGGAGTACCGGCCCGGCGAGGACGAGGTACGCCGGATGGACTGGGCGGTCACCGCCCGGACCACGCTGCCGCACGTACGCGAGGTGGACGCGGACCGGGAACTGACCAGCTGGGTGCTGGTCGACTCGACCCCGAGCATGGACTTCGGCACCGCCGAGGTGGAGAAGCGGGAACTGGCCGTGGCGGCGGTGGCCGCGATCGGCTACCTCACCGCGGGATCCGGCAACCGGCTCGGCGCGCACGTACTCGGTCCGGAGGGAGTCCGCCGCTTTCCGGCCCGTACCGGTCGTGATCACCTGCTGAGTCTGCTGCGTACGCTGCTCGCGGCACCGCGCGGCGGCGACGGCGCCCGCCCACCGGCGCTGGCCGAGGCGATCGCCGCGCTGAACTCGGCCACCCCCCGGCGCGGGCTGGCCGTGGTCGTCTCCGACTTCCTCGACGGCCTGCCCGACGCCGACATCGGCGAACCGACCTGGGAACGGCCGCTGCGCCGGCTGGCCGCCCGGCACCAGGTGCTCGCGGTCGAGGTGGTCGACCCGAGGGAGCTGGAACTGCCCGATGTCGGCGTGATCACCTTCGTCGACCCGGAGGGCGGACGCCGCCGCGAGGTGTCGACCGGCGACCGTCGGGTACGGCAGCGGTTCGCCGAGGCGGCGTTGGCCCAGCGACAACTCGTCGCCGGTGCGGTACGCCGATCAGGTGCGGAACATCTCGCGCTGAGCACGGACCGGGACTGGATCGCCGACATCGCGCGGCACGTGCAGTCCCGGCGGCGACTGGCCAGGGCCGCCCGGCCACCGGCCGGCGCGACACTGACGGCCGCACCGGGGGGTGGCAGGTGACCTGGCAGTCTCCAGAACGGTTGTGGCTGCTCGCGGGCGTACTGGCGGTCGCGATCGGGTACGTGCTGATGCAGCGCCGCCGCAGCCAGTACGCCGTCCGGTTCACCAACCTGCGGCTGCTCGACCGGGTGGCGCCGAAACGTCCGGCCTGGCGCCGGCACGTACCGGCGAGCCTGTTCCTGGCCATGCTGGCGTTGCTGGTGGTCGGGTTCGCCCGCCCGTCGGACGAGGTACGGGTGCCCAGGGAACGGGCCACGGTGATGGTCGCGGTCGACGTGTCGACCTCGATGCTCGCCACCGATGTCGAACCGGACCGGCTGGCGGCGGCGAAGGTCGCGGCGCACAAGTTCGCCGACGCGCTGCCGGAGGAGTTCAACGTGGGGCTGGTCGCCTTCGCCGGCAGTGCCGCCGTACTGGTGCCGCCGGGCACCGACCGCGACGCCCTGCACCTGGGCATAAAACGGTTGGCCGAGGGCAGCACCGGCGTGCAGGGGACCGCCATCGGGGAGGCGATCAGCACCTCGCTGGAGGCGGTCCAGACGCTGGACTCGCAGGCCGCGCAGGAGCCGCCGCCGGCCCGGATAGTGCTGCTCTCGGACGGGGCGAACACCTCCGGCCGGGACCCGATGACGGCCGCCGACGACGCGGTGAAGTTGAAGGTGCCGGTGCACACGATCTCGTTCGGCACCGCCGCCGGTTACATCGACCGGGGCGGGCGCCCGATCCGGGTGCCGGTCGACGGTCAGACCCTGCGCACGGTGGCCGAGGAGACCGGCGGCGAGTTCCACGAGGCCGGTACGAGCGCCGAGCTGCGGGCCGTCTACCAGGACATCGGTACGTCGGTCGGTTACCGCACCGAGCAGCAGGACGTGTCGGCCCGGTTCATCGGGGTGGGCCTGCTGCTGGCGCTCGGCGCGGCGGCCGGCTCGATGGTCTGGTTCTCCCGACTGCCCTGAGCGGGGCCGGGTACGCGACAGGTACGTCACCGGTGTGGCACGTGTTCGGAACTGGCTGGACGGGATGCGGGCGGAGCGGGACTGACCGGACGAGGAGTGCGCTATGGCACAGCAGAGCGGGCTGGGCGAGCCGCGCGGCCCATGGTTCATCTCACCTGACCTCGATCCCGCCTCGGGCGGGCGGGGCAACGGACACGGCGACGGCTCCGGCCCGAGCGGCCGGCGGTGGCGGCGCGTCCTGGTGACCGGCCTGGCCGTGATCGCGCTCTCGCTCGCCTCCGGTGGCCTGGCCGGCGGTTACGTCGCCGGTCGGGACGGGGCGGACCCGCAGGCGTCCGCCTCCCCGTCGGCGCTGCCACCGGACCTGGTCGGCGCGGCGGCGCAGGTGGTACCCGGGGTGGTGTCGGTGACCGTGGCCAGTGGCGGCGGGATGGCCACCGGCTCGGGCTTCGCCATCGACGACCAGCAGCATCTGATCACGAACGACCACATAGTGGCCCAGGCCGGGGCGGCTGCCGCGTCGGCGGGTCCGGGGGCGGCCGGCACCGGTGCCAGTGCCGCCGGCGAGCCGACGGTGATGGTCGAGACGCCGGACGGCCGGCAGTTGCCGGCCCAGGTGGTGGGGCGTGATCCGGGCAGCGACATCGCCGTACTCAAGGTTCCGCCGGGCGCCGGCCTGGCCCCGTTGGTGCTGGCCAAACCGGGCGCGACCCGGGTGGGCGAGCCGGTGCTCGCGGTCGGTTCGCCGTTGGGACTTTCCGGTACGGTCACCGCCGGCATCGTGAGCGCGCTGGACCGGCAGGTGAAGCTCGGCAACAACCGGCACCGGGCGGTGCAGACCGACGCCCCGATCAATCCCGGCAACTCGGGTGGGCCGCTGGTCAACGCCCGTGGTGAGGTGGTCGGGGTGAACACCGCGATCGCCACCATCGACGGCAAGGGCTCGATCGGCATCGGTTTCGCCATCCCGATCGAGCAGGTCCAGCAGGTGGCCGACACCATCATCGGCAAGGGCGGCTGAAATTACCCGTGGGACCAGCGGACCGGGAGACTAGCCTCTAGCCATGGCCGACGACATGATGATCGTCCGGGCCGGACGGCCGGCGTCATGACGTTGCCCATCCGCCCCGGTACGGAGATACCCGACGCGGAACTCAGCTGGCGTTTTTCCCGGTCGAGTGGTCCCGGTGGGCAGGGTGTGAACACGACCGACTCCAGGGTGGAGCTGTCCTGGGACCTGGCCCGGTCGACCGCCCTGCCCGAGCACCTCAGGGAGCGGGCGCTGGGCCGGTTGGCCAACCGCCTGGTCGACGGGGTGCTGACCATCACCGCGTCGGAGCACCGGTCGCAGTTGATGAACCGGGAGGCGGCCAGGGAGCGGCTCGCCGCCCTGCTGGCCGAGGCCACCGCGCCGCCGGCCCCACCCCGCCGGCCGACCCGCCCCTCCCGAGGGGCCAAGGAACGCCGGATCTCCGACAAGAAGCGCCGAGGCCAAACCAAGCGCCTCCGCCGCTCCGACGACGACTGACCCCAACTCAAACCCCTCCATAGTCACTCCTTCACCCGATCCTCACACCCCCCAACCACCATTCACCCCGTGCCCGTCCCCACCCCCCACTCCCAGCACTCTTGTAGAGAAAGCGTGGCTTCCCGCCCGCGGATAGCGACTCTTTCTCTACATCTGCGTGGATCTTGGGCGGGGTGGGGGTGGTGAGGGGGCGGCTGGGGGAGGTGGTGGTTGATCTTTCGGCGGTGGCGGGCAATGTGCGTACGGTGGCGGGGGTTGCTCGGACCGGGGTGATGGCGGTGGTCAAGGCCGACGGGTTCGGGCATGGGGCCGAATCCGTTGCGCGGGCGGCCATAGGGGCCGGAGCTGGCTGGCTCGGTGTCACCTCCAGCACGGAGGCGCTGGTTCTGCGGTCGGCCGGGATCCGGGTGCCGATGCTGAGCTGGCTGCACCGGCCGGACGAGGACTTCACCGCACTGATCGCCGAACGGGTCGACGTCGCGGTGTCGACCCTGACCCACCTGCACGCGGTCGCCGCCGCCGCGGCCCGGCTCGGCGCCCCCGCGATCGTGCAGCTCAAGGCGGACATCGGCCTGTCACGCAACGGTGCCGGCGGCGACGACTGGCCCGAGTTGGTCGCCTGGGCGCGCAAGTACGAGGTCGAGGGCGGCGTACGCGTACGCGGGGTGTGGTCCCACCTGACCGGGGCGGACGTGCCGGGGCAACCGGGCCTCGCCGGTCAGTCGGCGACGTTCCGGGAGGCGTTGCGGGTCGCCCGCGACGCCGGACTCACGCCCGAACTGGTGCACCTGGCCAACTCGGCGGCGGCGCTGTCCGCCCCGCAGACCCGGTACGACCTCTGCCGCATCGGCCTCGCCCTGTACGGCGTCGACCCGTTCGACCCGACCGGTCCCGGACGATTCGGACTGCGCCCCGCGATGACGCTGCGGACGAGCGTGGTCAACGTCAAGCGGGTGCCCGCCGGCACCGGTGTCTCGTACGGGCCGGACCACGTCACCGACCGGGCGACCACGCTCGCGCTGATCCCGCTCGGGTACGCCGACGGGCTCTCCCGTACCTGCGAGGGCCGGGCGTCGGTGTGGCTCGCCGGTCGGCGGTGCCCGATCGTCGGCCGGATCGCCATGGACCAGTGCGTCGTCGACGCCGGTGACCTGCCGGTGGCCCTCGGCGACCCGGTCGTCGTCTTCGGCGGGGAGGGCGGCGAGGCGTCGGGCGGCGGTGACCCGTCGGGCGGCGGGGGTGTGCCGAGCGTCGGGGAGTGGGCGCGGTGGGCGGGGACGAATCCGCACGAGGTGATGACGGGGATCGGCGCCCGGGTGGCGCGGGTACATCTGCACGGGGAGCGATAGGTGACGAACATCCGATTGGCGGTGCTCTTCGGCGGGCGCAGTGGTGAGCACGAGGTGTCCCGGCGTTCGGCGGAGAGCATCCTCGCGTACCTCGACCGCGCCGCGTACGACGTGACCGAGGTCCTGATCGAGCGGGACGGCCGGTGGCGGGTCGACGGTGAGCCGGTCACGATCGGCGCGGCGCTGAGGGCGCTGCGCGGGCAGGACGTGGTGTTCCCGGCACTGCACGGTCCGTACGGCGAGGACGGCACGGTCCAGTCGATGCTGGAGTGGCTCGGCGTCGCGTACGTCGGGAACGGGGTCTTCGCCAGCGCGGCCGGGATGGACAAGACGATCACCAAGCGGCTGCTCGCCGCCGACGGTCTGCGGGTGGCGGACGGGGTGACGCTGGGTGCGGGCGAGGAGCTGTCGGCGGCCGACCGGGAGCGGCTGGGCCTGCCCGTCTTCGTCAAGCCCGCCCGCGCCGGATCGAGCCTCGGTGTTTCCAGGGTGGACCGGTGGGAGCGGTTGCCGACCGCGCTGGAGTGGGCCCGGAACAGCGACGCGCGGGTGCTGGTCGAGGCGGCGGTACGCGGGCGGGAGATCGACATCGCCGTACTCGAACACCCGGACGGCCGGGTCGAGGCCGGACCACCGCTGGAGATCAGCGTGGCGAGCGCCGCCTTCTTCGACTACGACGCCAAGTACGACGGTGGCGCCGTCTTCCACATCCCGGCCGCGCTCGACCCGGCCACCACCCGGTTGCTCCAGGACCGGGCGGTGCGGGCGTTCCGCACGCTCGACTGCCGGGGGCTGCTCCGGGTCGACTTCTTCCTCCCGCACACCGGCGAGGAGCCGGTGGTCAACGAGGTCAACACGTTCCCCGGGTTCACCGCCGCGTCGCAGTACCCGCAGATCTGGCAGCGGGTCGGGATCAGCTTTACCGCCCTGCTCGACATCCTGGTCGCGGGAGCGCTGGTTCGTCGGGTCGGCGGAGTCGATGATCGGGCCAGCGCGAAGACGGCGGCGGCCTGAGCGGCATGGTCGTCCACCGTGCGCAGCGCCCGCGGGGAATCCGGGTCGTCGTCACCGGCGGCGGGACCGGCGGGCACACCCATCCGGCGTTGACCGGACGGTACGGGTCATGAGCCGGCTCGAAACCTCCGGCCCCGAGCGGTTGGCCTGACGTGCGGCGGCTGTACGAGGTCGACCTGCTGCGGATCATCGCGGCCCTGGCCGTTGTCGTCTTCCACTACACCTTCTCCGGCTGGATGCAGGGCCTCAGCCCGGTCACCTTCCCGGTGCTCGGCGAGATCACCCGGTACGGCTACCTCGGCGTCGACCTGTTCTTCGTGATCAGCGGGTTCGTGGTGTTGTCCAGCGCCTGGAACCGCAGTCCACGGGAGTTCGTCGTCTCCCGGATCGTCCGGCTCTACCCGGCGTTCTGGGTCGCGGTCACGCTCACCGCCGTCGTGGGTGTCGTCTCTGGCCGGTTCCCGGTCAGCGCCGGGCAGTACCTGGCGAACCTGACCATGCTCGACCCGGCGTTCGGCGTCGCCGACATCGACGTCGTCTACTGGACGCTCTGGGCCGAACTCCGGTTCTACCTGGTCGTGTTCGTTCTGACACTGGTCGGGCTGACCCGCCGCCGGGTGCGGTACGTGCTCTGGGGCTGGCTGGCGCTGACCGGGCTGCTCGAACTGGGCCTGCTGCCGTCCGCCGCCGACCTGCTGCTCCAGTCCACGTACGCGCACTACTTCGTCGCCGGGATGGCGTTGAGCCTGCTGCACCGGTTCGGCCCGAGCTGGGAGCTGGCAGCGATCCTGGTCGTCGCGTACGCGAACGCGGTCTACCGGGGGCTGGGTTTCGCCGCCGACGTGGCCGAGCGGTACGGCACCGAATTTCGTCCGATGGTGACGATCGGCGTGATCTGGGTGATCTTCATGGTGGTGGTGCTGATCGCCCTGGAGGCGACCGCCGGGCTGGGGCGGCGGTGGTTCCCGGTGGCCGGGTCGCTGACGTACCCGCTCTACCTGGTCCACGCACACATCGGGTTCGTCCTGCTGGGCTGGCTCGGCCCGCTGGTGACGCCGTACCCGGCCCTGAAATGGGCGCTGGTCGCCAGCCTGATCGCCGGCATGGCCGCGCTGGCGTACGGCATCCACGCGGTGGTCGAACGCCCGCTCGCCCCCCGGTTGAAGCGCTCGCTGAACCGGCTCGCGCGGGTGCCGGTACGCGGTGGTCAGGTAAGGCCCGACACGGGGCGAGGCCGGGGCGTGACCACCGCGGGGCAGCCGAAACGGTGACCGACTAACCGGGCAGGAAGAGGCAGAACGGGTGGCCGGCCGGGTCGAGGTAGACCCGTACGTCGTCCTGGGGTTGGAAGTCGGCGAGCGTGGCACCGGCCGCGACGGCGTGCGCCCCGGCGACCTCCAGGTCGTCCACCTCGATGTCCAGGTGCACCATCATCTGCTGGTCGTCCTGGCCGGCGGGCCAGGTCGGCCGCGCGTACGCCGACTCGGTCTGGAACGACAGCCCGGCGCCGCCCACCGGCGCGGTGAGCTTCACCCAACCGGGCTCGTCCTGCTCCACGTCCCAGCCGAGCAACCGCCGGTAGAACGCCGCCAGCTCGTTGGCGTCGGGCGAGCCGAGCACGACACCCGAAACAATCATGCGAGGTGGACGAACCATCTTCCCTCCCAATTCACCAAGCCAACACCCCCATTGTCCCCCCACCCCCACCCCCCTCACCCTCCCCACCCCCCTCACCCTCCCCACAACGGATAGCGCGACGATCTTGCACTTGTGGCCGTACACAAATCCGGACGAGTGTCCTAACTCGGGCACCACAAGTGCAAGATCGTCGACGAAGTCGAGGGGGTGAGGGAGGGAGGGGAGGGGAGGGGAGGGGGTAAGGAGTCGGCGTATGGGTGATTGGTGGTGGGCGACGCGCGGCCGCTCGGGTCGGCGACGCGCCGGGGGGAACCGGACTCCGGACCGGTGACCTCGGTTCAGCGGCGGTAACGCCAGAGGCGTACCGAATCCGATCGATCCTTGCAGGCGATCAGGTCCGCTGCGAGCTGGCATCCCGTCGCCCGGTATGGCACCAGACCTAGCAGGTGGACCTCGGTCGCGTCCGGTGCGAGCAGACCGAACCAGGTCGGCCCGATTATGCTGAGCTCGCGTGTGAGCAGCATCGGTGCGCCCGGTAGCGCCGTGGTGATCGTTGTCCAGCCGGTCAGGTCGGCCAGGGTCCGCCCGCTCACCGGGTCGACCGTACGGATCAGTCCGCCCTCGTCGGATCGCATCTCGACCCGGTGGTCCCCGGTGACGACCCACGCCGTGCGGTGATCGATCTCGGCCGCGTCCGCGCCGGTGACCGGGTCGAGCAGTCGCCAACCGAGCCCGTTACCGACGCAGAGCCGGCCACCGCAGTCGCCGACCGAGAGTTCCGGGCTACCAAGGTCGCGCTGCCAACGCCGGGCGAACGTGTCGATGTCGTACGCGCTCAGCTCGGCGGCGTCGGCCCGTTGCAGGGCCAGCAGGTCCCCGACGACGACCACCGCCGGTTGCTCCGTACCGACCGCCGGCAGGCTGTGCCGGGGGCCGCCGGTGCGGACGTCCCACCGCTGCACCCGGCCGTCCAGGGTGGTCACCACCAGGGGTACGTCCTCGACCGGTACGCCCGACCAGCGGCGTACGGACACCCCGTCGGCCACCGGCACCGAGTCCCACAGCGGTCGCCCGGTGTCCAGGTCGATCGCGTGCAGCACCAGCCCGATCGGCGGCGCCACATATGTCAGGCCAGACGAGGAGCGCCAGTACCCGGACGAGGGCGACCTGGACCCGGGGTCCACCGGCCCGGCGTCGGGGGAGAAGATGTGCTCCTGTAGCAGCCCCGTACGACCGTCGGCCAGTGCCTCGACCGAACCCGCCACCGACCAGCGGACCGCACCGGTGCGAGCGTCCACGGCCGTGGTGTGCGGGACGTCGTCCTCCATGGTCCGGACCAGCAACCCGTCACCAACCTGCTCGACGAGCCCGCCGGCGCCGGGATCCCGGTCGTACTCGGAAGTCCAGAGCAACCGCCCCCGACCCGGCTCGTGCGCGGAGATGGACCGCCCGGATCCTGCGGTCCGCTCCGCCCCGACGAACACCCGGTCGGCGGTGAGCAGGAACCCCTGGTCCGGTGCCACGGTCAGGGTGGTCAGCTCGGTCAGCGGCGGCGGTCCGGGCGGCGCGGAACCACCGGCCGCCAGCAGCAGCGCCAGGCTGACCGCCAGCGCGCCCGTCCGCAGCCGGCGTGCCGTCACCCACGGACCGGGTGCGGCCCGCGTACCGGCCGCAGTAGGTTCGCGGTCCAGGTCGATTTCGATCTCGATCATTGCGCACCGCTCTGGACCGGGGCACGGTAGCGCCAGATCCGTAGGTCGTTGTGGGGAGTGCTGCACACGATCACCGACGAGGTGAGCTGGCAGCCGGAGAGTCCGACCGGCACCGAACCGAGGGACACCGGCGTCACCGCCCCCGGTGTGAGCACAGCCAGCCAGGTCGGCCCGAGATGGGTCTGCGGGGCGACGAACAGGACCCGACCACCGGGCATGATGTCGGCGCGTTGCCAGTCCAGTAGGGGAAGTCGGGGCTCGCCGGTGAGCGGATCGACGGTTCGCAGCGGCCGCAGCGATCCGCCGGTCACGAACTCGATCAGGTGCCCGCCGGCCTCGGTGATGACGTGCTCGCGCGGGATCGGCCAGAGCCGCCTGCCGGTGTCCGCGTCGATCATCCACGCACCCGACCCGCTGGTGCCGCAGACCAGCCCGCCATAACCGCAGAAGCCGACGAGGCCGTTCTCGCCTATCGGGCGGATCCACCGCCGCTGGTAGGTCTCGCTGGAGTACGCCGTGACCTCGGTCGCGCTGTGCGCGACGATCAGTAGGTCGCCGTTGAGCTGCACCCGGGAGTCGGGATGGACGGCCGGGAACCGGTGCCGGACCTCCGCCGTACGCGCGTTGCGTAGCTCGACCGCACCGTCGGCGGTCACCACCGCCAGGCCATGCTCCCGGTCCGGTCCGTTCCCCTCGTCGTCGCTGAACCGGGCGGCGATGTCGATCTCCACATCGGTCAGCAACTCGGAGCGCCACCGCACCTCGCCGGTGCTCAGGGCGATGCCGGTGACGACCCGTCCCAGCGGGGGGTGGCCGTACGTCCGCCCCCACGGCGACCCGTACGACGAGCCCTGCCACCGGGACCCGTCGGTCAGCGTGGAGTCGTCGGCGAAGATCACGTCGACGGCGAGCGCGTGGTCGGCGCCGTGGAACGTCTGTACGTGGTACGGCAGCGACCAGCGTTGCCGACCGGTGGCGGCGTGCAGCGCGACCGTACGCATGCCGGTCTGGTCGGTCCCGGCCGCGGACAGCAGCAGCAGACCGGAGCGGTACGCGAGCTCCGGCTGCCGCTCCGAGGTCGACGGGAGCTGGTACGTCCACACCCGACGGCCCCGGTCCAGCTCGTGCGCCGACACCAGCCAAATCAGGCCGCCCGGCTCCATCGTGGCGGTGAAGAGCAGCTTCTCGGTGAGCAGCACGCCCTGGCTCGGGAAGCCGTTCGTCTGGGCGGTCGACGGGTACGACAGGGTGGCGATGTGGTCGATGACCGGCGTTGGCGGCAGCCCCGATCCGCCGGTGGTGAGCAGCAGCGCCACCACCAGCGCGAGCGCCGCCGGTCGCAGCCGACGCCAGGTGAGCGGGCGGCGGGATTCGACCTCGACCGGATCGTCCGGAATGGTACCGAGATCGATCACCAGCATGGGCGGATCCCCGCCGCGTCCGGTACCGACCATCGCCGTCCCCCGTTTCGCCGGTGTCACCCACGATGTTAGGCGGGTTCAGCGGTCGGGCGGGGTCCCGCCGACCGTGGGGCGGTGGTGCGGGAAAGTGGTCAGAGGGCGGCGAGCAGGCGGGCGCGCAGCGATGCGGCACGTTCGGCGAAGCCGCGCTGGGCGGCGGCGTACTCGGCGCGTCCCTCGGCGGTCTCCACCCGCACCGGCGGATGACCGAGGGCGGCGAGGTCGTACGGGCTGGCCCGCATGTCCAGTGTGCGGATCTCCCGGGCCAGTTCGAACGCGTCGGCCACCAACTCGCTCGGCACCAGCGGCGACAGCTTGTAGGCCCACTTGTAGAGGTCCATGTTGCCGTGCAGGCAGCCCGGCTGTTCGAGGTCGTGCTGACTGTCCCGGGTCGGGCTGAGCAGGTTCAACGGCCGGGCCGGGGCGGTGAAGAACCGGTACGCGTCGAAGTGGCTGCACCGTACGCCGGTCCGCTCCACGGTCTGCGCGGTCTGCTCCGGGGACAGCCGCAGCGGCCAGGCGTTGTGCCGTACCTCCTGCTGGGTCTGCCGGTAGACCATCGCCCACTCGTGCATGCCGAAGCAGCCGAACTGGGCGGGCCGGTCGGTGGTGCGGCTCAGCAGCGTACGGATCCACTCGACGGAGTCGGCGCGCCGTGCGCGTACCGCTTCGGTGTCGAGGGTGACCCCGGCGGACGTCGACCGGTAGTCGCGGCCGAGATCGTCCGGCCCCGCGTCGGCCAGCACCACCCCCGCGCCGGGGTGCCAGCGCCGCAGTTGCGCCGGCCGGTGCGAGTAGTAGGTGAACAGGAAATCCTCCACCGGGTGCCGCTCCCCGGCCTGTCGCCGCAGCAGGTGCGGCGCCAGCCAGTCGTCCACTCGGCGCTCGTGCCCCGCCCGCCGCGCCCGCCAACTCACCGCATCAAGCACCACGGTACGGACGGCAGCAACGGTCACCACCCCACCCTACCCAGCCCCCCACCCCCGCCCCCCGCTCCCGTGCCCCACCCCACCCCACCCCACCCCACCCACCGCGACGATCTTGCACTTGTGGTGGTGAACAAATCTGGATGGGGGCCACAATCCGGGCGCCACAAGTGCAAGATCGACGACGACGTCGGTGGTGGAGCGGGCGTTGTGGCGGGAGTTGGGGGTTGCTTGGCTAGTGGGTGGTGAAGTGCTTGACGTAGCGTCGCTGCCAGGGGGTCTCGACGGCGTGGCGGTCGTAGTGCTCTCGGACGAAGGCGACCGCTCCGTCGGGCGGGATCCCGGCGATCACCGCGAGACAGGCGAGCGCCGTGCCGGTACGCCCCCGGCCGCCGTCGCAGGCGACCTCGACCCGCTCGGTTTCGGACCGGCCCCAGATCTCGGCGAAGACCGTCCTGGCCTGCTCACGGTCGGCGGGCAGCCGGAAGTCCGGCCACCGCAGCCAGGTGGCCGGCCACGGGGTCGGCGGTGGCGGGCGGCCGAGCAGGTAGACGCCGAACGTCGGTTCGGGTCCGGGCGGCAGCGGCCGGCGCAGGCCACGTCCCCGGACCAGGCGCCCGGACGGCAGGCGCAGCACCCCGCTGTCCGTCGTTTCCCAGAGCCCCGTCACCCGCCCAGCCTAGGCGTACGGCGCCCCGCCCGGATGCCCGCGCACGGTCGGCGCAGGCTGTGCGCGGGGGTGGCCGTCGGCGCACGCTGCGCGCGGGGGGTGGCCGTCGGCGCAGGCTGTGCGCGGGGTGGCCGGGGTCAGGTCACGGCGATGCTGACGCCGGCCGAGAAGACCGCGCCGCGCAGCTCGATCCGGGCCGGCGGGTTCGGCCCGTTCATGGTGAACACGATCGGGAAGAGCATCCGTTCGCTCGGCGGCACCGGCTCGGCGAAGATGTCCCGCCCACCGTTGAGCGCCCTGGTCGCGCCCATGTCGGTGGTCACCCAGTTGCCCGTCTGCGCGTACGCCCGCTGCGACTCGCCGTACCAGAGCTGGGCCTCCTTGCTGACGTTGCGGGCGCTGACGGTCGCCAGGCAGCGGTGTCCGGGCGATCGGGCTCCGGCGGGCTGCTGCACCGCGTCGCCGCAGTTCACCCGGTAGACGGTGAACTCGAAGGTGGCGTCCCGCATGGTCGCGCCGATCGCCCCGGTGCTGGTCCGGCCCACCCAGGCGCCGCTGGTCGGCTGCTTGCCGGTGTCGATCGCGCTGACCTTGGCGGTGGCGGTCCAGGCCGCCGCCGTCACCACCAGCGCGACGATCACCACGGCGAGTCCGACCACCACCCAGAGCGGCGGCCCCGTACGTCGCCGGCGCCGCGCCGGCACGGCCGGCCGGGGCGGTGCCGTCGGCGAACCACCGGACAGGAATGTGTTCGGGATGCCGTCCGGCATGCTCGCAACGGTCGCCGACAGTCCCCGTCCCCGGTCCTGCCCGTCCTGCCCGTCCCGCCCGTCCTGCCCGTCCTGCCGCCCATGTGGCCGCTGTCCCTGCTGCTGTCCCTGCTGCTGTTGCTGACCCTGCTGTCGCTGCTGCTGTCCCTGCGGCTGCTGGTGTTGCTGTTGCCCGGATGCTGGCTGTCCCTGCGGCTGTCCCTGCTGGTGTTGCCCGGATGTTGGCTGTCCCTGCTGGTGTTGCTGCTGCCCGGGTGCGCGCTGTCCATGCTGTCGGCCGGGGGATTGTTGCCGCTGGTCGGAGGAGGGTGCGCCGGCGGTCGCCGGGGTCCGGTCGACCGAGGCCCAGCCGGTCGCCGGTCGTTCCTCGGGCGGTATCGACGCGCCCCATGACGGGGCCGGTGAGGGCCATGCCTCGGCACCGTCACCCGGACGGATCCGGGCCACACCACGGGCCAGCCCGCGGGCGAGTCCCGGCGGCGGTCGGTCGAGCGCCGCCGGCCGGTCGAGGAACGGCGGCTCACCGACGCCACGCGGTGCCCCGCCGCCAGCCGCGCCGACCCCCGCCGGTCTCCGACCGCCCGGTGCCCCGCCACCGCCCGGTGCTCCACCCCCCGACCCGCCTCCTGGTGCTCCACCCCCCGACCCGTCGCCCACTCTGCCGGCCGACCCGCTGGCCGAACCGCCGGCCGAACCGCCGTCCCGGTCGCGCTCGACCCGTCGGCGGACCCGGCGGCGCCACCACCAGAGGCCCGCGCCCAGCAGCAGCAACAGCACCGCCAGCCCGCCGGCAAGGTACGTCGGACGCTGCCAGATCGCCGGGTCGGCGTCCTCCGCCTTCGGGGCGGCGGCGGCCTGCCAGGTCGCGCTCGCGCAGTCGAACGGGACGTCGCCGGTCCCGGCGAAGGCGCAGGCCGGTGCGCTCACCGGGACGCCGGCCGCGATCGGGGGCAGGGTGGTGTTGAGCGTCTGCATGCCGCCCGGTGGAAGCTGGAGGCGCCAGGAGATCTCCGTCCCGCCGGTCTGGCCGGTGGGCTGGCTGGTCTGGCCGCCGTTGCTGACCGCGGTCGGCGTCGTGCCCCGCGGCAACTCCTGCCGGACGGTGGTGTCGATGGTGCTGGTGGTGCCGTTGTGCACCAGGATCTGGTAGGTCGGCGCGGTGTGGCCGCCGCTCGCCATCACGACCGTGACCGCCGAGGGCGCCGCCCGTGCGGCCCCGCCGGGCAGGATGGTGGCGAGCAGACAGCTCGCGATGACCGTAGTGGCCAGGCGCCGTCGGGTCGATGCCAGAATCACAACGAGACCTCCTTTTCTGACGCTAAGCCGCCTCTCGGTCAATGGTGTTTAGAAGGGGCGAATCACACCGACGCAACGGGCGGCTGGAGTAGGGTGCGGCGTTGCCGTACCGGCACCGTCGGTGGTCGCCGGCCGGATTGACGCTGGTACGGCTAGATTGGCGTGGTGCGTATCGTTCGTTTTGCTCATGCCAAGGGAATGTCGTTCGGCGTCGTGGAGGGTGAGCCGAGCGCCGGCCCCGGCGCCCTGACGGTGGCCGAGATCGAGGGCCACCCGTTCGGCGAGATCCGCTTCACCAACGCCCGCTGGGCGCTGGCCGACGTGCGGCTCGTCTCGCCGATCCTGCCCAGCAAGGTGGTCGCCGTCGGTCGCAACTACGTCGAGCACGCGGCCGAGCACGGTGCGGACGTACCGACCGAACCGCTGCTCTTCCTCAAGCCCTCCACCTCGGTGATCGGGCCACGGGACGCGATCCGGCTGCCGACCCAGTCCAAGCAGGTCGAGCACGAGGCTGAGCTAGCCGTGGTGATCGGTGTGACCGGCGCCCGTCGGGTCGACCGCGCGGCGGCCGAGAAGGCGATCTTCGGCTACACCGCCGCGAACGACGTGACCGCCCGCGACCTGCAACGCGCGGACGGCCAGTGGACGCGGGCGAAGGGCTTCGACTCGTTCTGCCCGATCGGCCCGTGGATCGTCACCGACCTCGACGTCAGCGACCTGGAGGTTCGCTGCGAGGTGGGGCGCAACCCGGACCAGATGGAGGTACGCCAGATCGGTCGTACCAAGGACATGGTGTTCGACGTACCGACCCTGGTGTCCTACATCTCACACGTGATGACGCTGCTGCCCGGCGACGTGATCCTGACCGGCACCCCGGCGGGGGTTAGCCCGCTCGTCGACGGGGATACCGTCACGGTGCGGATCGACGGGATCGGCGAGCTGTCGAATCCCGTGGTGGCGCTGGACTGAGCGACCCGCCCAGGACGGCCCGAGCAGCCCGGCCAACGGCTGCTCCTCCGCTGGTAGAGGCCGGATCGCATAACCCGATTTGGCCTCTCCCGGTCGGTCCGGTAAAGTCTTTTCTCGGTGCCGGAAGGCACCGATGGGGTATGGGGTAATTGGCAGCCCAACTGATTCTGGTTCAGTTAGTCTAGGTTCGAGTCCTGGTACCCCAGCTACCGACACCAGAGATGGTGCCGGTAGCTGGTCTCTGATAGAGTTCAGCGGTCCTCTTCGGAGGACAAAGTAAGACAGAAAGTCCTGGCCCCGTCGTCTAGCGGCCTAGGACGCCGCCCTCTCAAGGCGGTAGCGCGGGTTCGAATCCCGTCGGGGCTACAGGTTCGGAGCCCGTGTCACGCAAGTGGCGCGGGCTATTTTTATTATGCGCCAGCGAGCGAAGTGCCACCGGCACTTCGCTCGCTTTTCCTTACCCGTACCCCGTACCCCGTATACCCCGTACCCCGTACCCCTGGGCCCCCACCCCTCGCCCCGTCGATCTAGGGCAAATACGTGCTTGATGATCTCTAATCACCACCATTTGCCCTAGATCGACGGCGAAAGAGGTGGGGCACCAGGGGGGCACGGGGGAGGGGAGGGGAGGGGAGGGGAGGGGGTTAGAGGCCGCTTAGGCGTTGGCCGGCGCGGACTACGGCCATGGCGTGGCGGTCGCCGGGGCGGCGGCCCAGGCGCTCTATGGGGCCGGAGATGCTGATCGAGGCGATGACGCGGCCGGTGCGGTCGCGGATCGGGGCGGAGACGCTGGCCACACCGAGCTCGCGTTCGGCGACGCTCTGCGCCCAGCCACGGCGGCGTACCTCGGCGAGGGTGCGGCCGGTGAACTTGCACCGCGGCAGCAGCGGCATCACCGCCTCCGGCGGCTCCCAGGCGAGCAGCACCTGGGCGGCCGATCCGGCGGTCATCGGCAGCACCGCCCCGATCGGTACGGTGTCCCGCAGTCCACTGGCCCGCTCGGCGGCGGCCACGCAGATCCGTTCGTCCGCCCGGCGCAGGTAGAGCTGGGCGCTCTCCCCGGTGGCGTCGCGCAGCGCGGCGAGCAACGGCTCGGCGGCGGTCAGCAGCACATCCGGTGCGGCGTTGGCAAGCTCACCCAGGCGCGGGCCCGGTCGCCACCGCCCCTGGGTGTCGCGTACCAGCATCCGATGGATCTCCAGGGCCTGAGCCAACCGGTGCGCGGTGGCTCTCGGCAGCTTGGTGCGATCAACGAGTTCGGCCAGGCTGGCGCCGTCCACGCAGGCGGCCAGGATGACCACCGCCTTGTCGAGAACGCCGACACCGCTCATACTGTGTCCCACAAGCCGAAACATACCTCCCAGAATTTAGGATGTCCAGATGGTGGGAGTCACGCCAACGCCGTCCTCGCCCAGGACCCTGGCCGAGAAGGTCTGGGACGCTCACGTGGTGCGATCCGCCGAGGGCGAGCCGGATCTGCTCTTCATCGACCTGCACCTGCTGCACGAGGTGACCAGCCCGCAGGCCTTCGACGGGCTGCGGATGGCGGGTCGCCGGGTCCGGCGTACCGACCTCACGCTCGCGACCGAGGACCACAACACCCCGACCGGGTACGCCGACCCGGCGTTCCGGGCCCGTCGCGGTGACCTGCTCACCATCGACGACCCGACCTCGCGTACGCAGATCGAGACGCTGCGCCGCAACTGCGCCGAGTTCGGGGTCAAGCTGCACCCGCTCGGCGACGAGAACCAGGGCATCGTGCACGTGATCGGGCCGCAGCTCGGCCTGACCCAGCCGGGCCTCACGATCGTCTGCGGTGACTCGCACACCGCCACCCACGGTGCCTTCGGCGCGCTGGCCTTCGGCATCGGCACCAGCGAGGTCGAGCACGTGCTGGCCACCCAGACGCTGCCGCAGATCCGGCCGAGGACGATGGCGGTCACCGTCACCGGCGAGCTCGGCCCCGGCGTCACCGCCAAGGACCTGGTGCTGGCCCTGATCACCCAGGTCGGCACCGGCGGCGGGCGCGGCCACGTCGTGGAGTACCGGGGCGAGGCGATCCGCAAGCTCTCCATGGAGGGCCGGATGACGATCGCGAACATGTCGATCGAGTGGGGCGCCAAGGCGGGCATGATCGCGCCGGACGAGACCACCTTCGCGTACCTCAAGGGTCGCCCGAACGCGCCGCAGGGCGCCGACTGGGACGCGGCCGAGGCGTACTGGCGCACGCTGCCGACCGACGCCGACGCGACCTTCGACACCGAGGTCTTCCTCGACGCGAGCCGGATCACCCCGTTCGTCACCTGGGGCACCAACCCGGGGCAGGGCGCGGCGCTGAGCGCGATCGTGCCGGACCCGGAGGACTTCGTCACCGAGGCCGAGCAGACCGCCGCCCGCAAGGCCCTGGAATACATGGACCTGCTTCCCGGTACGCCGCTGCGCGAGGTCCCGGTCGACGTGGTCTTCGTCGGCTCCTGCACCAACGGCCGGCTGGAGGACCTCCGGGCCGCCGCCGACGTGCTGCGCGGACACACCGTCGCCGATGGCGTACGGATGCTGGTCGTACCCGGTTCGGCGGCGGTGCGCGAGGCGGCCGAGCTGGAGGGGCTGGACAAGGTATTCACCGATGCCGGGGCCGAGTGGCGCTTCGCCGGCTGCTCCATGTGTCTGGGCATGAACCCGGACACGCTCAAGCCGGGGCAGCGTTCCGCCTCCACCTCCAACCGCAACTTCGAGGGCCGGCAGGGCCGTGGCGGTCGTACCCATCTGGTCTCGCCACCGGTCGCCGCCGCCACCGCCGTGATCGGCCGGCTGGCCGCCCCGGCCGACCTGTGAAGGGCTGACAAGACATGGAAAAGTTCACCGTGCACGCCGGTACCGCGGTCCCGTTGCGTCGCTCCAATGTGGATACCGATCAGATCATTCCGGCGGTGTATCTCAAGCGGGTCACCAGAACCGGGTTCGCCGACGGCCTCTTCAGCGCGTGGCGAGAGGATCCGGCATTCATACTCAACGATTCTATTTATTCCGGTGCGTCGATCCTATTGGCCGGGCCTGAGTTCGGCACCGGGTCATCCCGTGAGCACGCCGTGTGGGCGCTGCGGGACTGGGGATTCCGTGCGGTGATCTCTCCCCGTTTCGGTGACATCTTCCGTGGCAACTCGCTCAAGGAAGGGCTCTTGCCGGTCGAGCTCGAATTGAAGGCCGTCGAGGAACTGTGGGCCCTGGTCGAGTCCGACCCGACCACCCGCATCACCGTCGACCTCACCGCCCGGGAGGTCCGGGCAGGCGACTCCACCTGGTCCTTCCCCCTGGACGATTTCAGTCGCTGGCGCCTGCTCGAAGGCTTGGATGACATTGGACTGACCCTCCGCCACGAGACCAACATCACCGAGTACGAGCGCCACAGGCTCCCCTTCCTGCCGGTCGTGGCATAGCCCACACCGCCCGCTCGGGAGCCGCTTTCGCCCCCGCCGGACTTACGGATTCGTTGCTGCCCTACGCCTTCCGGGTAGCCACGAGCCGCCGGTGGGGGCGAATCCGTTGCGACACAATGGCTTTTTTCTCGCAGATGTTTGTGTCCCGGTGGCACAGGGCATACCGTGCGCGCAGAATGGCTCGCGTTGAGTCCAGTTGCACATACGGGAGGGAAGTCGTGAACAAGGCCGAGCTCATCGAGGCGCTCGCCGCTCGCCTGGGGGACCGGAAGACGGCGACGGCGGCGCTCGACGCGGTCCTCGCCGAGGTTCAGGGGGCGGTCGCCAAGGGGGAAAAGGTGGCGATCACCGGTTTCGGAGTCTTCGAAAAGCGTGTCCGGGGGGCGCGAACAGCGCGGAACCCTCGAACAGGCGAGTCGGTGAAGGTGAAGAAGACATCGGTCCCGGCCTTCCGGCCGGGCGCCGGGTTCAAGGACATGGTGTCCAGCGGCAAGACGCCGAAGAACACCGCCGCGGCGAAGAAGACCACTGCGGCGGCGAAGGCCACCACCGGCACGGCCACGAAGGCGGCGGCGACCAAGAAGGCGACCGCCACCAAGAAGGCCGCCCCGGCCAAGGCCACCGCCACCGCTACCAAGGCGGCGGCGAAGAAGACCGCACCGGCGACGAAGACCGCTGGGGCCACGAAGGCCGCCGCGGCCAAGAAGACCACGGCGGCGAAGAGCACTTCCACCCGCGCCACAGCGGCGAAGAAGGCTCCGGCGAAGAAGGCCCCGGCCAAGAAGGCCGCCGCCCGACGCTGAAAGACCGAGGTACCAAGGGCGCCCACCGGTTCCGCCGGTGGGCGCCTTTTCGACCGCGCCGCCGGCCGGTCGCGGGTCGGCGTTGCGGGCCAATCTCGGCGTACGGGCGTTGACCGGTCGATGGGATCGCCGGAGAATGGCCCGACCTCGTCCGCCCCGCCCCCACGGGAGTACCGGTGCGTCGTTCGGCCCCTGCGCTCACCGCCGCCGCCCTCGGCGTGCTGCTCCTCGTCGACATCCTGCGGGTCTGGCTGCCCTCGATCATCACCATCTTCGGGCAGGCCGCCTCCACCCCGGCCGAGCTGATGGGCGCCTTCGCCCTGCTCTGGTTCGTCCTCCCGCTCGGTGCGCCACCGCTGTTCCGGCTGCTCGGCGCCGGCCGGTTCACCCTGGTCGCGGCGGTCACCCTGGTCGGCTGCCGGCTCCTGTTGCCGGCCACCCCGGGCGGGCCGGCCCAGCTCTACCTGGCCAGCGCCGGCCTGCTCGCCGGGCTGGTCTGGTTGGCCGGACTGGCCACCACCGCACCGGTTGCCGTACCGGGGCTGGTGGTGGGGCTGGCGGCGACGACCGTACTGCACACCGCGCTCGGCACGCACGACCTCGTCTGGCGCGGGGGAGTGGACCTCCTGGTGGGCGTACCGGTGGCGGTGGCCTTCCTGGTCGCGCAGGTCCGGGCGCGGGACGCGGACCCGGTCGGTTCGGCGCGGCCGTGGCTGCTCGTCGGCCCGGCCCTGCTGCTCTGGGGCATGCTCGCCGGGTCGCCCGCGCTCGCCGCGACCGGCGCGTCCTACCTGGCCGGTGCCGCCGCCGGGTTCGACCGGGTGGCGGTGCCGCCGCCGGGCGGGCCGCTGGCGGTGACCGTCCTGGTCGCCGGCGCGGTCGGGCTGTTCCTGGCCACCGGGCTCGGGCCGGTACGCCAACGGGGTCTGCGCTGGCTGTACCCGGTCGCGCTGCTGGCCGGCACCGGCCTGTTCGCACTCAACCAGCCGTTGGCGCTGCCGTTCGCGATCCTGTTCGCCGCCGCCGGGCTCGGCGGCTGTCTGGCCCTGGCCAACGCCGTCGCGACGGTGTCCGTGGTGGACGACGCGATTGGTGGGGCCGGCGGGACGGATGGTGCGTGCGACGCCGACAGCGCCGCTGCCGGTGCCGAGGCCGACAGTGCCGGTGCCGGTGCCGACAGTGCCGGTGCGGGGGCCGACTCCGGCGGCGGGAACGTCGGCCCACCGCTCGGCGGCGCGGAAACCGTGGGCAACCGGCGGGGCTACGCCGCGCTGGGCGGGACCGTCGTCTTCGTGGTCGGCGCGATCGGTTACTACGCCGCCTACGACATCGGTTACCCCAACTCGGCGATACCCCTGCTGGTGGCCCTGTTCGTGGCCGTGGTCGCGATCCGGGGACCAGTCGGGGTCGGGGGAGCGGTCGGGGTCGGGGCGGCGAAGCGGGGAGCGGTCGGGGTCGGGGCGGCGCCGGTCGTACCCGAATCGGCCGGTGGTGGGGTGCGGGCGCCGCTGCGGTCCTGGCGGCGCACGACGGTGATCTCGGGAACCGCGCTCGCGGTGGTCGCCGGGCTGCTGACGCCGCCGGCCGCGGACGCCGCCGAGGACGCGGACCGCGACCGGGTACGGCTGGTCGCCTACAACATCCGGATGGGTTTCGGGCTCGACGGGCGGTTCGACCTCGACGGGCTGGCCGGGACCATCGCCGGTCAGCGGCCCGACGTGGTGCTGTTGAGCGAGGTCGACCGGGCCTGGCTGCTCAACGGTGGTCACGACACCCTCGCCCTGCTCGCCGGCCGCCTCGGCATGCGGTACACCTTCGCCCCGGCCGCCGACCCGGTCTGGGGCGACGCCGTGCTGACCTCGCTGCCGGTCGAATCGGCCGGCACGGTGGTCCTGCCGCGCCTGGGTGCGCCGACCGGTGCCCAGGCGCTCGCGGTGGTGCTCCGGGTCGGCGACGGCGAACTGGTGGTCGTCTCCACCCACTTCCAGCCCCCGCCGGACGACGGCCCGCTCGACCAGGCCCGTACGGCGGCCCGCTACGCCGTCGAGTTGGCCGCTGGGCGGCCGTTGGTGCTGGCCGGTGACCTGAACACCCAGCCGGGGGAGCCGGCGTTCCAGGCCCTGCTGGACGCCGGTCTGGTCGACGCGTTCGCCGCCGACCGGCCGCTACCGACCAGCCCGGCCGACCACCCGGTGGAACAGATCGACCACGTGTTCGTCGCCGGTGGACTCGGCGCGAGCGAGGTGGCCGCCGTACCGGGGACCGCCTCCGACCACCTCGCCGTGGCCGTCACCCTCACCCTGCCCCGCTGACCGGCCCCACCTCCCGCGCCCGGCCCGGCCTTACAGGCGGTCGGCGCCGAGCAGGCGGTCGGCGGAGAAGGCGAGCAGCCAGCCGCCGGCCTTCGGGGTGCGGTAGTCGGCCGGGGTGCGGGACAGGTGCGCCAGCGCGCCGGGTATCACCTTGCCCTGGCTGCACACCACGGTCGTACGGCCGTCCGCCGCCAGTTCGGTCAGCCGGGCGGCCAGCGCCAGCGCGCACTCGGCCACGTCCTGCCCCGGCTTCGGCTCGTCGAGATCGGAGTCCACCTCGATCGGCAGGTCGGAGAGCGCGGCCAACGGCTCCAGCGTCTGTACGCACCGTCGCGCCGTCGCCGAGCGCAGCCGTACCGGCCGGATCAGCGCTCCCAGCGCGGCCACCGTACGGGCCTGCGCCACGCCCTCGGCGTCCAGCGGCCGGGCGGTGTCCGGCCCCGACCAGATGCCCCGGCTACCGGCGTGCGCGTGCCGGAACATCGCCAGCACCGAGGTGACCGGGGCCAACGCGGCGAAGTCGCGCAACACCCAGGTGTCGTGCGCGTACGTCACCAGGCCGATCGCGTCGTCCACGGCCAGCCACCGGATGTCGTCCACCTCGGTCTCCGGCTCGAACCCGCCCTCGGCCACCGCCCGCATCCCCCAGTAGTCCACCCGCTTCGGCCGGCCCTCGCTGAAGTACCGCACGCTGCGCAACCGGGACTCCGGCACCGCCCGTACGCCGGCCTCCTCGGCGACCTCGCGTACGGCGGCGAGCAGCGGGTGCTCGTCCGGCTCCAGTTTGCCCTTCGGCAACGACCAGTCGTCATAGCGCGGCCGGTGCACCAGGCACACCTGCACGCCCCGCTCGGACGGGCGCCAGACGACGCCACCGGCCGCCCGGATCAGGTGGGTCACGGCAGCCAGTCCGTCCGGCTGCCCCTGGTGGTCTCGTCCCACGCCTCGGGGAAGTCCGCCCGGACCGCGCGGATCGAGGCCCGTTCCCGTTCGGCCAGTCGACCTGCGGTCACCGCGAGGGCGTGGTCGGTCGGGTCGGTCGCCGCAACCTCCAGCCAGGTGGTGGCGGCTACCGCCGCGTCCTGGTGCTCGCCGAGCAGTTCCTGCACCCGGGACAGGGACTTGGCCAGCTTCCGGGCTCCGCCGCCGAGCACCGGGGCGACCGCGTCCACCGCGTACCGGGCCTTCTTGCCGTTGATCCGTACCGCGTGCCACCGCTCGTCCGGGGCGAGCGGGTCGAGGTCGGCGGCGGCGTCGCTGCCCTTGCCGCCGTCCGCCAGCCGGCGCCACGGCTTGGCGGCCAGCTTCGGCAGTACGTCCTGCGCCCGCTCCCGCGCCGCCGGGGTCAGCTTCGGCTCGCCGGTGGCGGCGACCAGCGCCTCCACCAGGGCGGCGTAGCGGGCCGAGCCGAGCGCCTCGTCGACCGCGGTCAGCGCCCGTTCGTGCCGTTGCGTCAACACCGCGTCGATCCGGTCCACCGCCGCCGGGTCCAGCGGGCTGAGCGGGTCGGCGGCGGCGGTCACGTGCAGCCGGGCGCCGAGCACCTCCGCGTCGCGGGCCGCACCGAGCACGTCGGCGAGCCACTTCAGCTCGTCGCGCAGCGGGCCGACCCACTCCGGCCGCAGCAGCGACCGGAACGTACGCAGGTCGCTGCGCAGCCGCCGGCTGCCGACCCGCATCTGGTGTACGGCGGTGTCGTCGTCGCCGACCGGTTGGCGCAACCGGACCAGCGGGTCGTGTGTCAGTACCCTGCCGACGCCGCGCCGGATCGCGTTCGTCACCACGTCGGCGGCGCTGGGCTTGTCGGGCAGGTCGGTCGGGGCGACCAGGTCGGGTGCGCCGGCCGCCGCCTCGCCGAGCGCGCGTACGTGCTTCGGGGTGAAGCCGCCGGCCACCGCACCGGCCTCGCCCAGCACCGCCTCCACCCGGTCGAGCAGGTCCCCGTCGCCGCCCTTGCGCTCGACCTCGACCTCCCGGAACCGGGACCGCACCCGATCCCCGTCCAGCACCGACACCGCGTCGTCGGCGATCTCGGCGAGCACCCGGTCCGCGCCGTCACGCAGCTCGTACGCCTGCCGCACGCTGCGGACGACCGCGGCCGGCAGCAGGTCCGCCCCGCGCGAGTACGCGGTGACCAGCGCGGTCAGCTCGGCCGGCGTCTCCCGCCGCTTGCCGGGGCGGGAGATCTCGTGCCGGGTGCCGGGCACGTCGGACGGCAGCTTGACCGTCCACGGCAGTGGATCACCCTTGCGGTGGCGCAGCGACACACCGGCACGGGCCAGCCGCAGGTCGGCGGTGTCGAGGTAGGTGGCAGTGAGGGTCACCGGGGGCAGCACCACTACCCGGCCACCGGGCGGCACCGTGGCGGACAGGTCCGGCAGCGTGAAGTTCTCGTCAACCTCGTACTTGCGTTCCTCCTCCAACATCCGGCAAGCCTATCCACGCCGATGCGCCCGGCGGCTACTTCGCGGTACGCGCCACCCGGCGCAGCATCGCGTCCTGGAAGTCGACCAGCGGTCGACCCGGCTCACCGGCCCGCCGGCTCCACGTCCCGTCCGGGTGCAGCTCGAACGAGGCGACGTCGTCGCTCATCGCGGTGCTCAACACCTGGTCCAACTCGGCCCGCGCGACCGGGTCGGTCACCTGCACCAGCGCCTCCACCCGGCGGTCGAGGTTGCGGTGCATCAGGTCGGCCGAGCCGATCCAGAACTCGGCCGAGCCGCCCTGCGCGCCGACCGGTCGGCCACCGGCCGCCGCGTCGGCGGCCAGCGTGCCGCCGCCGTTGCCGAAGCGGAAGACGCGGGAGTGTTCGAGGAACCGGCCGAGGATCGACCGGACCCGGATGTTCTCCGACAGACCGGGTACGCCGGGCCGCAGCGTGCACATCCCCCGGATCATCAGGTCCACGTGCACCCCGGCCCGCGAGGCGCGGTAGAGCGCGTCCACGATCTCCTCGTCGACCAGCGAGTTCACCTTGATCTGCACCAGGCTCGGTACGCCGAGCGCGGCGTGCGCGATCTCCCGGTCGATCCGCTCGATGATCCCGCTGCGTACGCCGTCCGGGGCGACCAGCAGCCGGCGGAACCGGGTCTGCCGGCTGTAACCGGTCAGTACGTTGAACAGGTCGGTCAGGTCCGCCCCCACCTCCGGGTCGGCGGTGAGCATGCCGAAGTCCTCGTACAGCCTGGCCGTCTTCGGGTGGTAGTTGCCGGTGCCGATGTGGCAGTAGCGGCGGATCTGGTTGCCCTCCTGGCGTACGACCAGGGCGGTCTTGCAGTGCGTCTTGAGCCCGACCAGGCCGTAGACGACGTGGCAGCCGGCCCGCTCCAGCACCCGCGCCCAGCCGATGTTGGCCACCTCGTCGAACCGGGCCTTCACCTCGACCAGCACCACCACCTGCTTGCCGGCGGCGGCGGCGTCGATCAGGGCGTCCACGATCGGGGAGTCGCCGCTGGTCCGGTAGAGGGTCTGCTTGATCGCGAGCACGTTCGGGTCGGCGGCGGCCTGCTCGATGAAGCGCTGCACGCTGGTCGCGAACGAGTGGTACGGGTGGTGCACCAGGATGTCGCCGTCGCGCAGGGTGGCGAAGACGCTGCGCGGCACCTCGCCCTCGACCAGGCGCGGGTGGGTCGCCGGGACGAACGGGCGTTCCTTGAGATCGGGCCGGTCGCACTCGTTGTAGACCTGCCAGAGCGAGGAGAGGTCGAGCAGCCCCGGCACCCGCAGCACGTCCTGGTCGTCCATGTCGAGTTCCCGGACCAGCAGGTCGAGCACGTGGTCGGAGATGGAGGAGGCGACCTCCAGGCGTACCGGCGGGCCGAAGCGGCGCCGGGCCAGTTCGCGTTCCAGCGCCTGGAGCAGGTCCTCGTCGCGGTCCTCGTCGACCTCCACCTCGGCGTTGCGGGTGATCCGGAACAGGTGGCACTCGGCCACCGTCATGCCGGGGAAGAGCTGGTTGAGGTGGGCCGCGATCAGGTCTTCCAGCGGCAGGAAGCGCATGCCGGGGGTGTCCCGTTCGACCCGGACGAAGCGGGGCACGTTGTTCGGCACCTTCACCCGGGCGAACAGCTCCGGCCCACCGTCCGGGTCGCGTACGGCCACCGCCAGGTTCAGCGACCGGCTGGAGATGTACGGGAACGGGTGCGCCGGGTCGACCGCGAGCGGGGTGAGCACCGGGAAGATGTGTTCCCGGAAGTACGTACGCAACCGTTCCCGCTCCGGGGCGGGCAGTTCGGCCCAGCGGATCAGGTGGATGTTCGCGGCGGCGAGCCGGGGCACCACGTCCTCGACGAAGCAGCCGGCGTGCCGGGCGACCAGGTCGGCCGTCTTCTCCGAGATCAGTTCGAGCTGGGTACGCAGCGGCAGCCGGTCGCCGCCGCGTAGCGGCAGTCCGGCCTGTAGCCGGCGCTTCAGGCCGGCGATCCGGACCATGTAGAACTCGTCCAGGTTGCTGGCGAAGATGGCCAGGAACTTGGCGCGTTCGAGCAGTGGGGTGGTCGGGTCCTCGGCCAGGGCGAGGACCCGGGCGTTGAAGTCCAGCCAGGAGAGCTCCCGGTTGAGGAACCGGTCCTCGGGCAGCGGCTCGGCGGCGGGCGGCGGGTCGTCGGCCGGCGGTGGGGTGCCACCGGCGCCCTGCTCCGCGCCGTTGCCGTCGGACCGGACGAATCGCCCGTTCGGCCCCCGGTGCGGGGTACCGGTCGGAACGAGTGGTTCGGAGCCGGGCAGCGCGGCGCGAGCAGAATCGGGCAGCGCGACGCGGGGAGAATCCGGCAGCGCGACGCGAGCAGAGTCCGGCAGCGCGACGCGGCCGGCGTCCGGTAGCGCGGGACGGGGAGAGTCCGGTAGCGCGGCGCGGGGGGCGGTGGTGGCCAGGGCGCGACCGGTCGACTGGGGGCGAGGGTGGGCGGGCGGGGTGCTCACCGCTTCATCATTGCCCGAACCTCGTGAACGTAAAATGAACTTGCCGTCTTCGGATCACGGCAAGTCGGACAATGTGCTCGCCCGGCCCCAGTTGATCCGGCCATCCGCCGCCAAAACAGGGCAACTTCGGGATGATTTCTCCCGGTTGGTCCGCTGATGATTACACCAGGCCGGGGATCGTGATCCGGGTTACGTCACCGTCGCCGGAGCCGCCGTACTCGATCCGCACCCGCTGGCCGAGGCGGAGCAGCCGCAGCCCCGAGGCGTCGAACGCCGCGGCGGGAAAGACGACCTCGGTGCCGTCGTCCAGCAACAGCGTGCCGGACCGGGTCTGCGGGTCGTACGTCGCCACGGTGCCCTGCATGCTCAGCACCGTACACCGGGGGTGGTGGCCCCGGACGGCCCGCCGGCTCGGGTCGAGGGCTCGCAGCGCGACGCGGCCGGCCGGGTCGGTCAGGGGAGCAGGGCGGCGGTGTGCCGGCCGAGGCCGAGTGCCGCCGCCACCAGCAGGTCGGCGCGGGTGTCGACGTCCCGGCGCAGGGTCGGCCCGGCCCCGGTGAGCGCGAGCGCCCCGGACGCCGCGTGCGCCGCCGCCGACGCCCCACCGAAGCGCGGATCGAGCGGTACGCCGGCCGGCGCCGCCAGCAGCACCGTACCGGTGCCCGGGGCGTCCGGGGCGAACCATCGCCGCCGGGGCGGACCGGCCGCGGCGGCGGCCAGTGCGGCGGTCAGCTCGGCCGACCGCAGGGCCGGCAGGTCGGCGGTGAGCGCGGCCACCGCCACCGGGCCGACCAGGGCCGCGCCGGAGGTGAACGCGCTGTTCAGCCCGCCGGTCGGCGGGTCCGGGGTGATCCGGGCGCCGAGTGCGCGCAACGCCCGGCCGGCGGCTATGTCGTCGGTCACGACCAGCACCTCGACGACCGCCGGACTGGCCAGCGCGGCGCTCACCGTGTCCAGCGCCAGGGCCAGTGCCAGCGACTCGTGCGTTACCCCCGGCAGCGCGCCACGCAGCCGACTCTTGGCCGCGCGCAGCCGCTTGACCGGCACCACCACGGTCCAGCTCGGTTCGGTCACCCGATCATCCTGCCAGTCGTGGGCACCGGCCCCTCGCTGGCCGTACAGGGGGCGAGCAGGCATGATTTCGCTGCGGGCCGGGGTGGTTGGGCGGCGCCGGGGCGGCCGGGGCCCCCGGTCCGGGTAGACCGAGGAGGGGCATAGTGGCAGGGCGCAGGCTGGGGTTCTGGCGGCGGTTCGCCATCGTTGCGGTGAAGCCCGCACTGCGGGTCTGGACCCGGCGGACCTGGGCCGGCATGGAACACCTACCGGCCTCGGGTGGCGTCATCGTCGTGCCGAACCACATCTCGCACGCCGACCCGCTGGTGGTCGCGCACTACATCAACGACGCCGGACGGTGGCCGCAGTTCCTCGGCAAGGCCAGCATCTTCCGGGTTCCGGTGGTCGGCTACATCCTGCTCCGGTGCCGGCAGATCCCGGTCGAGCGGGGCACCGTCGACGCCGCCCGGTCGCTGGAGACCCTGGTCGCCGCGGTCAGGGACGGCGGCGCGGTGGTGATCTACCCGGAGGGCACCACCACCCGCGAGCCCGACCTCTGGCCGATGCGGGGCAAGACCGGTGCGGCGCGGCTGGCGCTGGCCACCGGAGCCCCGGTCGTCCCGATCGCCATGTGGGGCGCGCAGAAGATGTTCGACCCGCGCAACTCCAAACTCAGCCTGCGCCCCCGGATCCCGGTCACCGTTGTCGCCGGAGCACCGGTCGACCTCGGCCGGTGGGCCGGCGCGGCACCGACGAAGCAGGTACTGGACGAGATGACCAACGAGATCATGCTGCGGCTGCGCGACCAACTCGCCGAGATCCGGGGCGGCACACCACCGCCGATCTGGGCGCCGACCGGCCAGCACCGGGCCGTGGGCGAGTCCGAGCACCACGCCGGGGACGCCGCGTGACCGGCCACGCCGTCGTCCTCGGTGCCGGTTCCTGGGGTACGGCCTTCGCCAAGGTGCTCGCCGACGCGGGCCGGGACGTGACCATCTGGGCCCGTCGCGAGTCAGTGGTCGAGACGATCCGGACCGCCCGCCACAACTCCGAATACCTGCCCGGCATGCGGTTGCCGCAGCGGGTGACGGCCACCACCGACGCCGCCGCCGCGATCGCCGGTGCCGATCTGGTGGTGCTCGCCGTACCGTCGCAGACGCTGCGCGGGAACCTGGCCGACTGGGCCGCGTTCATCGAGCCCGACTCGACGCTGGTCTCCCTGATGAAGGGGATCGAGCTGGGCACCACCAAGCGGATGAGCCAGGTGATCATGGAAACGGCCGGGGTGTCGGAGGACCGGGTGGCGGTCGTCTCCGGCCCCAACCTGGCCCCCGAGATCGCCCTCGAACAACCGGCCGCCACCGTGGTCGCCTGCACCGACATGGACCGGGCCACCCTGGTGCAGGGCTCGATCACCACGCCCTACTTCCGCCCGTACACCAACGACGACGTGATCGGCTGTGAACTCGGCGGCGCGGTGAAGAACGTCATCGCGCTCGCGTACGGCATGGCGACCGCGATGGGACTGGGCGACAACACCAAGGCCACCCTGATCACCCGTGGGCTGGCCGAGACCGCCCGGCTCGGCGTGGCGCTCGGCGCCGACCCGCTCACCTTCGCCGGCCTCGCCGGCATGGGGGACCTGGTCGCCTCCTGCTCGTCCCCGCTGTCGCGCAACCGGACCTTCGGCGAGCATCTCGGCCGGGGCGAGACCCTCGAACAGGCCCAGGTGGCGACCCGGCAGACCGCCGAGGGCGTCAAGAGCTGCCTGGCGATCCGGGACCTGTCCCGCGCCCACGGGGTGGAGATGCCGATCACCGAGCAGGTCGAGCTGGTCTGCCACGAGGGCGCGAACCCGCGGCTGGCGATGGCGGTGCTGATGAGCCGCAAGCCGAGACCGGAATGACCACCGAACCGCCGTACGAGCTGGAGAAACAATGATCGACGAGCAGGACCCGCGCGGCTACGGCGACGGCACCCGGTGTGTGCACGCCGGACTCCCCGAGCCGGAGCCGGGACAGCCGTTCCTGCCCGGTCCGGTGTTCGCCGCGCCGTACCACCTCGACCCGGCGGCCGGACCCTCGGCGAGCCCGAACGGCTACGGTCGGCCGGACAACCCCACCCGACGGTCGCTGGAGGCGGCGATCGGGGAACTGGAGGGGGGCGACTGCCTCGCCTTCGCCAGCGGGCAGGCGGCGATCAGTGCGGTGCTGCTGGCGCTGCTCAAGCCCGGTGACGGCGTGGTGCTGCCGACCGACGGCTACTTCCCGGTACGGGCCTTCGCCAGCTCCACCCTGGCCACCATGGGCGTACGGGTCGAGTTCGCGCCGACGGTCGGGCCGTACCCGTCGTTCGAGGGGGTCCGGCTGCTGCTGCTGGAGACGCCGGCCAACCCCGGTCTGGACGTCTGCGACGTGGCCGAACTGACCGACCGGGCGCACGCCGCCGGGGCGCTGGTAGTGGTCGACAACACCACCGCCACCCCGCTCGGCCAGCGCCCGCTCGACCTCGGCGCGGACCTCGTCGTCGCCTCCGGCACCAAGGCGTTGACCGGTCACTCCGACCTGCTGCTCGGTTACGTCGCGACCCGGTCGGCCGAGCTGCTGGAGCCGCTGCGGGCCTGGCGGGCCACCACCGGCTCGGTTCCCGGCGCGTTCGACTCCTGGCTGGCACACCGGTCGCTGGCCACCCTCGACCTGCGGCTGGCCCGGCAGAGCGCCAACGCGGCGGCGGTGGCGGTGGCGTTGCACGAGCGGGCCGACGTGACCGGTCTGCGCTGGCCGGGGCTTGCCGGGGACCCGTCGTACCCGGTGGCGAGCCGGCAGATGCGTCGGGTGCCGGGCGTACTCGCGTTCGACCTCGGCGACGCCGACCGGGTGACCCGGTTCCTGCACGCCGCCAAGCTGGTCTTCGCCGCGACCTCGTTCGGTGGCCTGCACACCAGCGCCGACCGCCGGGCACAGTGGGGCGACGACACCCCGCCCGGCTTCGTCCGGCTCTCCTGTGGCGTGGAGGACACCGCCGACCTGGTCGCGGACATCACCACGGCGCTCGACGCGGCCGGCTGAGGTCGGGCGACCCACGCGTACGTGAACGGCGGAAGCCCCGATCGAGGTGATCGGGGCTTCCGGTGTTGCTGGTCGCGCTCGTCGGTCGGGGCCGCCGAAATCCCCCAAGGGACCGTACGGGCGCTCGCGGATCAGGTGCGGGTGCCGCCGGTCAGTCGATGATCCGACCGGTCGGTACGGCACCGGCGAAGGCCGACCAGGCGGTGGCGGGGAAGGTCAGGATCGGGCCGCCGGGATCCTTGGAGTCCCGGACGCCGATCGCCTCGGTGGTGACGGCGAACTCCACGCAGGCGCCCTGGTCGCCACTGCGGCTGCTCTTGCGCCAGGCGGCGGTCGCGAACGCGGCCATCGTGGTGGTGGTTGGAGCGGACATGTCTACTGTCCCTTCAGGAGGTTGGAGATCAGCTTGTTGCTCTCCTCCGGGCTCAGGGCCACGGTGCGGAGATGCTGCATGATCTTCGTGCAGGTGTCCAACTCGGTTGTGGTGTCGAAGGAGAGCTGTCCCGCGACGGTCTCGACCGAGGCCAAGGGTTGATCATCTGGGCCGAATTCGAGGATGTGCAGTGATCCCCTGGTGCCGCGGTGGTAGCCGGCGGAGATCGGGATCACCCCGATGGTGACGTGCGGTATCTCGGAGAGCTTGATCAGGTGTTCCAGTTGCTCCGCCCAGACGTCGTCGCCGCCGACCTTGCGCAGCAGCGCCACCTCGTCGATCACCGCGTCGAGAACCAGCGGATCGGGGGTGGCGGTCAGCCGCTTCTGGCGGTTGAGGCGGAACTGGACCCGCCCCTCGATCTCGTCGTCGCCGAGGGTGTGCGGGCCGCCGCGCATGATCGCCCGGATGTAGTCCGGCGTCTGCAACAGTCCCGGCACCAGGGACGGTTCGAACGACTGGATGGCGGTCGCCTCGGACTCCAACGCGATGAAGTCGGCGGTCTTGCGGTCCAGCAGGTACGAGTACGACACCCACCAGCCTGGCTTCTTGGCTTCCTTCGCCAGCTCGATCGTGTTCTTCAGCTCGTCACCGTCCACGTTGTAGTGCATGAGCAGGGCGCGGACGGTCGCCGGGCTGGGCAGGCTGAGGGCGTTCTCGTATCTGGACAGGGTGCTGCGGGTGCTGTTGATCTCCTCGGCCGCGCGTTCGAGGGTCAGTCCGGCAGCCTCGCGAAAGGACCTGAGGGCGATGCCGAGGCGGCGGGCGCGGGCGGTCTTCGGTGCCATGAAGCGAGTTTGACACACCTCGGCGAGAAAGTGTGCATGAGAGATCTCCCGTGAGAGTTGCATTCACGCTTTCACGGATGGCAACCTGTGTTGGCGTCCTCGCTGCCGGTGGTCGTGTCGACGGTGGCGGCGAGTGACGGAAAGGGGAATGAGGCGCACGGTGGTCGGGGACTCCCCCGTACCCGGCCGCCGTGTGCCCCACCGCCGCGGACCCGGAGGTGTCGGATGACAGCGACCCCCTGTTGGCCTCGTGTTTCACGGTGCCGATGGTGTACGCGACCGGTGCTGCGCGACAACGACGGCGCGTGGATCCACGCCGACCTGGCGTACGTCTGCCGGGACCGCTCCGGCGGCCTGGCCGGCACCACGGCCGAACCCGAGGCGGTGGCCCGCCATGCCGGCTGACCAGGACGAGGAGCAGGACCAGTGCCCGCAGTCGCGCCCGCAACCGAGCCCGCAACAGCACCTGTGTCGGCCCCGGTGCCCACAACCACAGCCATCCCCGCATCCACGGTCACGCCGGCAGGCACGGTCACGCCGGCAGGCACGGTCACGCCGGCACCTGCCGCGGCCCGGCGGTGCCGCCTGGTCCGCTCGATCAGCGCCGGTAGGCCGCCCGTGGTGACCCGCTACCTCGTCGTCCTCACCGACGTCCGCCCGCTGAGCGTCGAGGGGCGCAACGAGCGGGTGGAGCCGGAGCGGCGCCGCCAGGTGGTCGGTGCCACCAGCCGCGACGCCGCCGACCGGATCGCCGGCGCGTTCGCCGCGCTCGGCATGGTCCGGGCCGGACGGCAACGAGTCAAAGTCATCGCCGTCGGACGGCGATGTCCCGAACCGCACTGAACGCCGGGGTCCCCGGTGGTCGAGGTCCCCGACCACCGTGACCCTGGCCCGCGCCGCCCCGGGGCACCGGCTGGTGCCCGCCCGGCCGAGAGCCCCGGGGCGGTCCGCGGAACCGCACGTGCGCCACCGCTCCATACCATCGGCCGGGGTGAGCCTGCTCCTTGATCGAACTCCCGGCCTATCGACCCGCACGGCAGCCACGCAGAGTAGGGTCACCCGCGTGACAAGCCCACGGAAGACCCGCATCGCAGTCGTCTTCGGCGGTCGTAGCACGGAGCATGCGATCTCCTGCGTGAGCGCCGGCAGCATCATCAGCGCCTTGGATCCGGACGAATACGAGGTGGTGCCCGTGGGCATCACCAAAGCCGGCGAATGGGTGCTGACCAGTGGTGACCCACAGCAATTGGTCATTACTGAACGTAATCTTCCGGAGATCACCGCGAATTCCGGTTCCTCCGTCGTGCTGCCGGCCGACCCGACCGGCCACGGCCTGATGGTGCTCGACCCCACCGAGGGACCGGCCGCGCTCGGCGACATCGACCTCGTCTTCCCCGCCCTGCACGGCGCGTACGGGGAGGACGGCACCATCCAGGGGCTGCTGGAGATGGCCGGCATTCCGTACGTCGGGTCCGGGGTCTTCGCCTCCGCCGCCGCCATGGACAAGGAGTTCACCAAGAAGCTCGCCGTCGCCGAGGGCATCCCCACCGGCCCGTACGTGGTGCTGCGCAGCGGGATGACGCTCACCGAGCAGGACAAGGAACGGCTCGGTCTGCCGGTCTTCGTCAAGCCCTCCCGCGCCGGATCGTCGTACGGCATCACCAAGGTCTCGGACTGGGCCGACCTGGAGGCGGCGATCGTCACCGCCCGCCAGATCGACGCGAAGGTGCTGGTCGAGGCGGCGATCGTCGGCCGGGAGATCGAGTGCGGGGTGCTGGAGGGCGAGGCCGGCGGCGGCCCGGAGGCATCCGTACTGGCCGAGGTCCGGGTGGCGAACGACCGGGAGTTCTACGACTTCGAGGCCAAGTACCTCGGCGACGCCTGCGAGTACGACATCCCGGCCGTACTGCCCGAGCGGATCACCCGGCAGGTCCAGGAGTACGCCTGCCGTACCTTCACCGCGCTGGACTGCGCCGGCCTGGCCCGGGTCGACTTCTTCGTCACGCCCGACCTGGACATCTACCTCAACGAGATCAACACCATGCCGGGCTTCACCTCGACCTCGATGTTCCCGCAGATGTGGGCGGCGGCCGGGTTGGAGTACCCGAAGCTGGTCGACCGGTTGATCCGCACCGGCCTGCGCCGCGGCACCGGCCTCCGCTGACCCGCGTGGCCGGGCAGCCGGGTCCGGCTTTCGCTCGGGCGGTTCGGGCGGCTTTCCGTTCAGGCGGTGCAGCCGGTGGGCTTGGTCATCGCGGACGGCACGGCGGCGACCACCGGATCGGCGACCGGGGCGATCCACTGCAACGGCGGGTCGTAGCCACGGGGCACGGTGACCTGCACCGGCACCTCGCGGTCCACCGTCACGAACACCGTCGCGTCCGTCTGCTGCTGCGCGTGCCAGCAGACCTTGTTCACCACCCAGACCTGGTCGGTCGGCGGGAACGAGGGGAGCGGGCGGCCGCAGGCCACGGTGACCGCCGGATCGCCGTACGCGGCGTTCTGTTCCGGGCCGACGGTGACCGGACGCTGCGCCAACTCGCCGAGGCTCGCCGGGAGCCGGGAGAGCAACGCCCGGCAGACCGTCGCCGCCCGGTCACCGAGCGGTTCGGCGGTCACCGGGACCGGGGCGGTGGACTGCGCCCGTGGCGCCGCCGAGGTGGCCGAGGGTGTCGGATTGGCGGTGGCCTCCGAGGCGGGGGCCAGCCGACCGAAGGCGAACAGCGCCACCAGCACGGTCAGCGGCAGGGCCACCACGGTCGCCCAGATCGCGGCCTGCCGCATCGACCGGTCCGGTGCACCCGCCCCGATCGACGCGTCGCCGCCGGTAGTCGCCCCGGCACCGGTCGGTCCGTCGGCCCCGGTAGTCACGTCGGCTCCGGTCGACGTGTCGGTCCCGGTGGGGTCGCTCGGCTCGGGGACGGGCTGTGTCATCTAGAGCCGCACCACCGAGCAGGTCAGCGTACGGGTGATGCCCGGCACCAACTGGACCTTGCTGACGATCATTTTGCCCAACTCGTCGACCGTGTGTGCCTCGGTGAGAACGACCACGTCGTACGGCCCGGTCACGGCATCGACCCGGACCACACCGGAGATATCCGTGATCTGCGCGGCCACGTCACGCGCCCTTCCGACCTCGGTCTGGATGAGGATGTACGCCTGGACCACGACCCGACCTCCGTCCGCCGCCAAGCGGCTCGACCGTGAAAATACCGTACGGAGTGGGTCGGTTCCCCACCGGTGGTCAAGGGAGGCGCAAGTGAGCGTGCGGAGCGAGCGGATCGGTTGGTGCGGCGTGACGGCGTACCGGCCGGCGTCGGACGATGCCCGGGTGACGGACAGTGGCGCCGGGGCCGGCGCGTGAGCGTGGCCCGGACCGGCGAGTTCGGTCTGATCGCGCGGGTCACCGCCCGGCTGGCCAGCGGCCCGTCGGTGCTGCTCGGGCCCGGCGACGACGCCGCGGTGGTGAGCGCACCGGACGGGCGGGTGGCCGCCTCGACGGACGTGCTGGTCGAGGGGCGACACTTCCGGCGGGACTGGTCCTCGGCGGTCGACGTCGGGCACCGGGCCGCCGCCGCGAACCTGGCCGACATCGCCGCGATGGGAGCCCTGCCGACCGCGTTGCTGGTGGCCCTCTGCATCCCGGCCGACCTGGAGGTGCGCTGGGCCGAGGAACTCGCCGACGGGCTCGGCGCGGAGGCGGCGCTGGTCGGGGCGAGTGTGGTCGGCGGCGACATGTCGGCCAGTCCGACGCTGACCATCGCGGTCACCGCCCTCGGCGACCTGGGCGGCCGGGCGCCCGTCGTCCGCAGCGGTGCGCGGCCCGGCGACGTGGTCGCCCTCGCCGGCCGGGTCGGGTACGCCGCCGCCGGCTACACCGTGCTCTCACGCGGATTCCGTACGCCGAAACTGCTGGTGGAGGCGTACCGGCGGCCGGAGGTGCCGTACCGGGCCGGACCGCAGGCGGCACGACTCGGCGCCACCTCGATGATCGACGTGTCGGACGGGCTGCTCGCCGATCTCGGCCACGTGGCCACCGCCAGCGCGGTCGGCATCGACCTGCGCACCGCCGCCTTCGAACTCCCGGCACAGATGCGGGACGCGGCGCACGCCCTGGGCGTCGACCCGTACGCCTGGGTCCTGGGCGGTGGGGACGACCACGCCCTGGCCGCCACGTTCCCGGCGCACCTGGCCCTGCCGGACGACTGGCGGGTGATCGGGCGGGTGGTCGACGGGAGCGGGCTGACCGTCGACGGCAAGCCCTACAAGGGCCCGACCGGCTGGGACCACTTCCGGTAGCCCCCGTAGACCCCTCGCGCGCTGGCCGGGTTTGGCCTGGTCAACGCCGTTCTCTCGCGGATAACCCGTATTCCGGTGAGATCTTCCTGACCGCGAACTTGATCAGTAAGGGCCGGCTGCGGCCGTACCCTTTACGAGTGAGTGAGATCGAGATCCGCGCGGTGCGCTACGACTCCCTGGTGGCCCAGCAACTCGTCGCCGACGCCCTGGCCGACCTCGGCCTGCGGTACGGCGGCAGCGGCGACGAGACGCCGGTCGAGGCGGGCGATTTCGAGTCGCCGTCCGGGGCGTTCCTGGTCGCGTACCGGGGTGGTGAGCCGGTCGGTTGCGGTGGCTGGCGCAGTCACGGCGACGCGGGCGAGACGGCCGAGCTGAAGCGGATGTACACCACACCGGCGGCCCGGGGACGCGGCGTGGCCCGCGCGGTGCTGACCGCGGTCGAGCGTTCCGCCCGCGAGCACGGCCGCAAACGGCTCATCCTGGAATGCGGCGACCAGCAACCCGAAGCGATCGCCATGTACCAAGCCTGCGGCTACGTCCAAATCGAAAACTTCGGCTACTACCGCGACTCCCCCACCTGCCTCTCCTTCGGCCGCCCCCTCTAACTCCCCCTCCCTCCCTCCCCCCCTCCCTCCCTCCCTCCCCACCCACCTGCTCGGCGATCTAGGGCAAATACGTGTGCATGGAGATCAACAAGCACGTATTTGCCCTAGATCGCGGAAGAGAGGGGGAGGGGGGGAGGGAGGAGGAGGGGGACGCAAGTAGCCGTCGGGTCCTGGGGACCCGACGGCTGGTGCGTGGGGGTGGGCGGTGGTCCGGGGACGCGGGGGACGCGTCAGGCGCGGACGATCTTGCCGGCCTTGATGCAGGAGGTGCAGACCTGCATCTTGCGGGTGTTGCCGCCACCGGCCGGGGTGCGCACGGTCTGGATGTTCGGGTTCCAGCGGCGGTTGGTCCGCCGGTGCGAGTGGGAAACGTTGTGGCCGAAGCCCGGCCCCTTGCCACAGACGTCGCACACGCTAGCCACGGGATACTCCTGGGATTGATCGTTCATGAAGTCGCCGGCAGGGTGCTGTCCGGGCAACCTCGTCAGGCTACCCGATGCCCTGAGCGGCCGGCGAATCGGCTCCACCCGCCCCGACCGGCCGGCCGGGCCGGGCGTCGGCGGGCCGGGCGGCCGTCGCGGCGACGGGCCGGCGTCGGTGCCCACCAGTAGGCTTCACGCCGTGCTGGAGACCCTCGACGCAGCCGCCGTCCGGCGGTGGTGCGCGGGCGGGCTGGCGGCACTCAAACGGCACCAGTCGGAGATCGACGAGCTGAACGTCTACCCGGTGCCCGACGGCGACACCGGCACCAACCTGGTGCTCACCCTCACCTCGGCCCAGCAGGCACTGGCACTCGACCTCGACAACTCGGCGGAGCAGGCACGGACCGGCCCACCCGGGGAGACGGCGGCGGGCGGGCAGAGCCCGCACGGGCGGGTGCTGCGGCTGATGGCGCGGGGGGCGCTGCTCGGCGCGCGGGGCAACTCCGGCGTGATCGTCTCGCAGATTCTGCACGGCCTGGCCGACACGCTCGCCACCACGCCGGCCGTACGGGGGCGGGACCTGGCGCGTGCGCTGGGGGCGGCCAGCGCGGCGGCGTACGCGGCGGTGGCGGTGCCGGTCGAGGGGACCGTACTGACAGTTGTCGCGGCAGCGGCCGACGCGGCGGTTCGGGCCGACACCGACGAGCTGGGCGCGGTGGCCCGGGCAGCCGCCGACGGCGGCGCGGACGCGCTGGCGCGTACCCCCGAGCAGTTGCCGGTGCTGGCCCGCGCCGGGGTCGTCGACGCCGGTGGGCGCGGCCTCTGCGTGCTGCTCGACGCGCTGGTCGAGGTGATCACCGGGGCGGCCCCGCGACGCCCGTCGGCCACCGTCGCGGCACCCGCGCCGGCACCGCCGGTCACCGCCGTCCGGGAGACCGGCGCCGAGACGTACGCCTACGAGGTGCAGTTCCTGCTCGACGCCGAGCCGGCGGCGGTGCGGCGGCTGCGCACGGCCCTCGCCGGGCTCGGCGACTCGCTGGTGGTGGTGGGCGACGAGGCGACGCCCGAGCAGGTCACCACCTGGAACGTGCACGTCCACGTCAACGACGTCGGTGCGGCGGTGGAGGCCGGGGTGAGCGCCGGCCGGCCGTACCACATCTCGGTCGTACGCTTCGCCGACCCGGAGGCCGGTGCCGGGGCACGGGAAGCCGACCGGGACGTACCGGCGGAGGGATCGCCCCTGGACACCGGTGTGCCGGTGGCGGAACCGGCACCGGTGGAGCCGACCCGACCGTCCGGGCGGTCGGCGGTGGTGATGGCGCACGGGGCGGGGCTGGCCGAACTGCTCGCCGCCGAGGGCGCGACCGTGGTCGGGGGCAACCCGTCCACCGGCGAACTGCTCGCCGCCATCAGGTCCACCGGCGCCGCCCAGGTGGTGGTCCTGCCCAACGACCCGAACACGCAGGCGGTGGCGAACGCCGCGGCCAAGGAGGCGCACGGCCACGGGGTGAAGGTCAGCGTGGTGCCGACCCGGTCACCGGTGCAGGCCCTGGCCGCGCTCGCCGTACGCGACCCGGGGCGCCGGTTCGAGGACGACGTCATCGCGATGGCCGAGGCGGCCGGGGCGTGCCGGTACGGCGAGGTCTGCCACGCCAGCCGGGAGGCGCTGACGGTGGCCGGCCGGTGCCAGCCCGGTGACGTACTGGCCCTGGTGGAGGGCGAGGTGCACCTGATCGGCACCGAGCTGGTGTCGACCTGCGCCGGGTTGCTCGACCGGATGCTCGGCGGTGGCGGTGAACTGGTCACCCTGCTGCTCGGTGCCGACGCGCCGACCGGCCTCGCCGACTCCGTACGGGCCCACGTATCGCGCCGCTGGCCGTTCGTGGAGGTGCACGATTATCCCGGCGGGCAGCCGTTCTACCCGCTGCTGGTGGGGATCGAATGAGCGGGGGGAAGGCATGACCGAGCCGTCGGCACCCGAGACGCCACAGACGCTGACGCCCGACACAGCGCTGACGCTGACGCCCGACACGCCGCTGAAGACACCGCTCGGCGACAAGACGGCCAAGGCACTCGCCAGTCATCTCGACCTGCACACGGTCGGTGATCTGCTCTACCACTTCCCCCGCCGGTACGACGAGCGCGGCGAGCACACCGACATCCGGTCGTTGGAGATCGGCGAGCAGGTGACCGTACTCGGCCAGGTGCAGCGGACCACGGTCCGGCCGATGCGGCAGCGGCGCGGCAACCTGCTGGAGGTGATCGTCGGCGACTCCTCCGGCGGCACCCTGACCCTGACCTTCTTCGGCAACCAGGCGTGGCGGGAGCGGGAGCTGCGCTCCGGCCGGTGGGGACTGTTCGCCGGCAAGGTGACCGAGTTCCGGGGCAAGCGGCAGCTCAACGGCCCCGAGTACGTACTGCTCGGCGAGGGTGCGGCCGACGGCGAGGTGGCGGCTGCCGAGGAGGTCGAGGAGTTCGCCGGTGCGCTGATCCCGGTGTACCCGGCCGCGGCGGCGGTGCCGACCTGGGTGATCGCCCGGTGCGTCCGGGTGGTGCTGGACACCGTGACGATGCCCGAGGACCCGCTACCGGGGACGATGCGGGCCAGCCGGAAGCTGGTCGGGCTGGGCATTGCGCTGCGGGAGATCCACCGGCCGGCCACCAAGGAGGACCTGTACCGGGCCCGGCACCGGCTCAAGTGGGACGAGGCGTTCGCCGTACAGCTGACGTTGGTGCAGCGCAAGCATCGCGCGGCGGCGTGGCCGGCGCGACCCCGACCGCCCCGCGACGCCGGCCTGCTGGCCGCCTTCGACGCGCGCCTGCCCTACGAGCTGACCGAGGGTCAGCGTGCGGTCGGCGAGGAGATCGCCACCGACCTGGCCACCGCCCACCCGATGCACCGGTTGTTGCAGGGCGAGGTCGGCTCGGGCAAGACCGTCTGCGCGCTGCGGGCGATGCTCCAGGTGGTGGACGACGGGGGACAGGCGGCGCTGCTGGCACCGACCGAGGTGCTCGCCGCCCAGCATTTCCGGGGCATGCTCGATCTGCTCGGTCCGCTCGGCCGGGCCGGTGAACTGGACGGCGACCCGGCCGGGACGCGGGTCGCGCTGGTCACCGGGTCGCTCGGCGCGGCGGCCCGGCGGGCCGCGCTGGAAGAGGTGGCCGCCGGCCGCGCCGGCATCGTGCTGGGCACGCACGCCCTGCTGTACGAGGGGGTCGACTTCGCCGACCTGGGGTTGGTGGTGGTCGACGAGCAGCACCGGTTCGGGGTGGAGCAGCGGGACGCGTTGCGGGCCAAGGCGGAGCAGCCCCCGCACGTGCTGGTGATGACCGCGACCCCGATCCCGCGCACGGTGGCGATGACCGTCTACGGCGACCTGGAGATCTCCACCCTGGCCCAGTTGCCGCGCGGGCGGTCGCCGATCGCCTCGCACGTGGTGCCGGCGTCGGAGAAGCCGGCGTTCCTGGATCGCGCCTGGCGCCGTCTGCGGGAGGAGGTCAACGCCGGACACCAGGCGTACGTGGTCTGCCCGCGCATCGGTGACGGGCCGGCGTCGGCGGAGGAGGCACCGGCGGACGAGTCCGCGAAGCGGCCCCCGCTGGCGGTGACCGAGGTGGCGCCGTTGCTGGCCGAGGGGCCGTTGCACGGCTTGCGGATCGGGGTGCTGCACGGGCGGCTGCCGGCGGACGAGAAGGACTCGGTGATGCGGTCCTTCGCCGCCGGGGACCTGGACGTGCTGGTGGCGACGACGGTGGTCGAGGTCGGGGTGGACGTACCGAACGCCACCGTGATGATCGTGCTTGACGCGGACCGGTTCGGCGTCTCCCAGTTGCACCAGCTCCGGGGCCGGGTGGGCCGGGGTTCGGCGGCCGGTCTCTGCCTGCTGGTCTCGGAGGCGCTGGAGGGTACGCCGGCCCGCGAGCGGCTGGACGCGGTCGCCTCCACCTCGGACGGTTTCCGGCTGGCGGAGCTGGACCTGGAACAGCGTCGTGAGGGTGACGTGCTCGGTGCCACCCAGTCCGGTCGCCGCTCCCACCTGCGGCTGCTCTCCCTGCTGCGCGACAGCGACCTGATCCGGGACGCGCGGGTCGAGGCGATCACCCTGGTCGAGCAGGACCCGGAGTTGGCCGGTCAGCCGGCGTTGGCCGCCTCGGTGGCCGCCCTGGTCGACGAGGAACGCGCGGAGTACCTGGAGAAGGGCTGACGGCAAAGCACTCGCGGGCGCACCGACCGGATGGTCGGTACGCCCGCGAGCGTTGGTTCAGTTCAGTTCAGTTCGGGTCGTTCAGTGCGGTGCCGGTGCCGGTGCCGGTGCTGGTGCTCCTGCGACGAAGGTCGCCGGTGCTCAGGCGGTGAAGGTCAGCCGGCGACGGCGGGCCACCACGAAGAGCGTGATGCCGATGGCGAGCAGGACCAGGGCCCCACCGGCGATGCCGCCGGCCGCGGCACCGGTGACCGGCAGGCCGCCGCCTTCGCCGCCGCAGTCCGCCGGCTTCTCCCAGGCGATCGGCTCGGCGTCTTCGAGGCCGTCGGCGCTCGGGGTGACGGTCAGGCCCTCGGAGGCCGGGAACTTCGCGGTCTCGGTGGTGCCCGGCGCCACGGTCAGGGTCTTCGGCTCGCCCGTGCTCGGGGTGAGGGTCAGGGTGACCGGCTCGCCGTCCTCCGGGTTGCTGATCATGAAGATGAGTTCGTCGCAGGTGGACTCGTAGCCGCCCACCGGCTCGCCCGGCTCGACGCAGTTCTCCGGCTCGGCCCAGGTGACGGTGCTGCCGACCTGCTGCTCACCCTCGGTGATCTTGATCTCGCCGGCCTCGGCCGGTACGACGATGTCGTCCTTGCTGGCGCCGGGCGCCAGCGTGTACGTCTTGTCGAAGCCGGTGGCCCTGACCCGCAGTACGGCGTCCGCGGTGGCGTCCTCACCGTTGCTGAGGGTCACCTGGACCGTGCCGTCGCAGGCGGACGAGGTGGAGGCGTTCGGGCTGCTCACCTTGGCCGGCGGGGTGGCCGGCGTCTCGGTCGGCGTGGCGCTGGGCGTCGCCGAGGGGGTGGCCTCCGGGCTCTTCTTCTCGCAGGTCCCCTCCAGGGTCACGTTGCCCTCGCGGAGATCCTGCTCGCGGAAGCCGTCGCTCCAGGTGGCCTTCACGTCGAGTTCGGCCTTGACCGTGGTGCCGGGAACCCGCTGGGTGCCGACGATCGGCGTGTCGACCGGGTAGTCCTTGTTGCGGACGATGCCGTCGATCGGGATGTCCCGCGGGGTGGTGCGGATGTAGTGCAGCTTGAACTTGTCGGAGTCGAAGTGCAGGGTGCTCTCGACCTTCCAGGTGACCACCCACTCGCCGGCATCGGTGTCGCAGACGGCGCTACCGGACGGTACGGAGATGTGGGCACTGGCGGGCGCGGCCACGGCGACGGCGGCGGCGAGACCCACGAAGGTGGCCCCGAGTACGGCGAGCGGTCGCCGGAGCGACAGCTTGGGACGAATCACAGGTACTCCTGAAGGGTGAAAGCCTTTGGGGCACGACGGGGGTGGCGAGAATGGCCGCCGCCGGAATGGGCGCGGCGCACGTGGACGCCTCCCCGACGTCGTAAACCGGTCTTGTCCTACCGGCACAGCGCCCGACCCTAGCGACGCCGACGGCGCAGGGACAGCCTTGAGCGGCAGTTAAGGATTCTGTTATCCATTCGAGATAGTCGGCGTGGCGCAAAGTTCGACCGGATTTTGCATCCGGCCACGTGCGCCATATTTTGTATTGGCTCGACTGCGCAGAGCGACCATTGTCGATCGGTCGATCCGGATCGGAAATTTCGGCCGACCCGGATCGGGAAGATTCATGACGCAAATGCCGAGGGCGCGCCGACCGGGTGGTCGACGCGCCCTCGGACTACTGGTTCAGGTGCTGGGTGGAGCGGTCAGTCGGGTCAGGCGGTGAAGCGGACCCGGCGGCGACGGAACACCACGAACAGCACGGCACCCGCGGCCAGCAGTACGGCGGCGGCGGCCGCGATGCCACCGGCGGCGGCACCGGTCAGCGGCAGGGTGGGGCCGTCGTCGCCGGCACCCGCGCCACCCTCGGCGCAGTCGGCGGGCTTCTCCCAGGCGATCGGCCCGCTCTCCTCCATGCCCTCGCTGCTCGGGGTGACGGTCAGGCCCTCCTCGGCGGGGAACTTCGCCGTCTCGGTCTTGCCCGGCTCGACGGTGATCGTCTTGGGCTCGCCCTTGTTCGGGGTGAAGGTGATCGTCACGGTCTTGCCGTTCTCCGGGTTGGTGACCTCGAAGAGCAGCTCGTCACAGGTGGACCCGTAGTTGCCGGTCGGCTCGCCCGGCGGGACGCAGTCCTCGGACTTGGTCCAGGTGTACGAGTCCCCGACGGCCTTGTCGCCCTCGGTGATCTTGATGGTGCCGGCACCGGCGGGCACCACGATCGGCTCACTGCTGCCGTTCGGCGCGACGGTTACCTTCTTGTTGAACTCCTTGGCCGAGACCACCAGCTCGACGTCGTCGGTGGCGTCCTTGCCGTTGCTCAGGATGACCGTCACGGTGCCGTCGCAGTCCGACGAGAAGCTCGCGGTCGGCTTGGTCACCTTGGCCGGCGGCGTCGGGTTGGTCGGCGTGGTCGGGGTGGTCGGCGGGGTCGGCTTCGCACAGGTCCCCTCGAAGGTGATGGTCTTCGAGTAGACGGGCTTTCCGGAGAACTGCGGCCACTTGAGTTCGACCGACAGGCTCGCCGAACTGGCGCTGGCGGGCACCCGCTGTTCGCCGGTCAGCTTGCCCCAGCTGTCCTGGTTCGACATTGCGCCGTTGCGCTTCGGCACCTCGGCGCCGACGGTGATCCCGGTGAGGTTGGTGCCCGCCGGAGTCAGCGAGATCACCTTCTCGATCTTGGCGACCTTGGAGTCCATGTCGTTGAGCACGGTCCAGTCGACGACCCATTCACCGGTCACGGTGTCACAGCGGTGGGTGCCTTTCAGGTCGCCGGCATGTGCGCTCGCGGGGGCGGCGACGGCCAGCGTCGCGGCGAGGCCGACAAAGGTGGCCCCGAGGATGGCGAGCGGCCGCCGCAGCGACAGCTTGGGATGGGTCACGCGTACTCCTGAGGGGGTTAAAAAGCGTCAGGCACGACGTGAGGGAAGGCATGGGCGATCGCTGCCGCGAAGTGGCGCGACCCGCAGTGGCGCCTCCCCAAACGCCGCACACCGGCCAGGCAGAGCCGGCACAGCGCCAGACACTACCGATTACGGGCGTATTGAGACAGTCTTGAGATCATCGGACTAATCCTGTGGCTGATTTGAGACATTTGGTCGACAAAGCGTGTTCGGAGCCTCCCCGACGGTCGACGGGTGGCGCGGCTGTCCGGTCGCGGTCGTCGGCGTACCGTTCTGGGGTGCAGAGCGGGAGTTCACAGTGACCCGGATCGTTGCCGGCACCTTCGGCGGAAGGCGCATCGTCGCCCCGTCGGGCGCCTCCACCCGACCCACCTCGGACCGCGTACGCGAGGCGCTGTTCAGTGCGCTCGACAGTCAGCTCGACCTGAACGGCGCCCGCTTCGCCGACCTGTACGCCGGCTCCGGCGCGGTCGGCCTGGAGGCGCTCTCCCGAGGGGCGGTGCACGTGCTGCTGGTCGAGGGCGACCCGAGGGCGGCCAGGATCGCCCGGGACAACCTCGCCACCCTGCGGGCCACCCCGGCGGCGCGACTGGTCACCGGGAAGGTCGCCCAGGTGCTCGCGAGCGGCCCGGATGGCGGCCCGTACGACGTGATCTTCGCCGACCCGCCGTACGCGGTGCCGAACGAGGAGATCGCCGCGATGCTGACCGCCCTGGTCGAGCGGGGCTGGCTGGCCCCGGACGGGGTGGTGGTGGTCGAGCGGTCGACCCGTACCGGGCCACTGGACGAGGTGCAGGGAATCACTGTCGAGCGCGGCCGGCGTTACGGAGAGACCACTCTTTGGTACGGTCGCGGATCATGAGACGTGCGGTCTGTCCCGGCTCGTTCGACCCGGTCACCAACGGCCACCTCGACATCATCGGGCGGGCCAGTCGACTCTTCGACGAGGTGATCGTCGGCGTGCTGATCAACCAGTCCAAGAGCGGGCTTTTCACGGTCGACGAGCGGATCTCGATGCTGCGCGAGGTGACCTCGTCGTACGAGAACGTCCGGGTCGCCTCGTTCCGTGGCCTGCTGGTCGACTTCTGCCGCGCGCAGCAGGCGACCGTCCTGGTCAAGGGGATCCGGGCGGTGAGCGACTTCGACTACGAGTTGCAGATGGCCCAGATGAACATCGGGCTGGCCGGCGTCGAGACGCTCTTCATGCCGACCAACCCGCTCTATTCGTTCCTCTCGTCGAGCCTGGTGAAAGACGTCGCCAAGTGGGGTGGCGACGTCTCCCCGCACGTGCCCGACCTGGTACGCCGCGCGCTGCGGGAGCGGCTGAACTCGACCGCCCCGGCCTGATCCCGAGTCGGTCCGGCCCGAGCCGGGATCAGGCGGAGTCGGCGGCAACGGCCGACGGTGGGCGTCGATCCCCCGGTGCGGACGGGCGGTCCGGCGCGACAGTCGAGCGCGTGTACCGCACCGGGTGCGGGTGTGCGACGCGCCACGCCGGGCAGTTTGGTCCCCTTGTCCCTCGGGCACCGCATCATTGGTTGAGCAGCAACCCGGTGGGACGCCGCATCATGTAGGTCGGCAGACGAACGACAGGAGTGAGGTACCGGTGGACCCGCTCGACCGCATCGACGAACTCATCAGCATCGTGGAGACGGCCCGTTCCGTCCCGATGTCGCGCACCAACTGCATGGTCGACCGGGCGGACTTCATCGCGGCCCTCGACGAGCTCCGTGGCGAGCTGCCGATCGACCTGCGCCGAGCGGTCGCGCTGCTCGACGAGCGGGACAAGATCATGGATGCCGGTCGACGCGAGGCGGACCGGATCATCAGCGAGGGTGAGGCGGAACACGCCCGGCTGGTGTCCGTGAACGAGATCACCGTCTCGGCCGAGCACGAGGGGGCCCGGATCATCGCCGAGGCGCGGGCCGAGTCGCAGCGGCTGCGCGCGGAGGTGGACGATTACGTCGACACGGCGCTGGCAAACTTCGAACAGTTCCTCACCCGCGCGCTCGCCTCGATCGAGCGGGGCCGGGACAAGATGCACGCGTTGCGCGAGATCGGCACTTTCGCCGGCGAAGAGAGCGAACGCCCACTGCCGTTCTGATCGTCACCATCACCGACCGACGAACGGGCGGCGGGTCCGCCGGGCGACTGCGGCCCGGGGTACGGGGGAGTGCGCTTCCCGGTGCCCCGGTTCGACGCCCGGCCCGCTGCCCAGGTAACCTGTTTCGTCGGCCTCCAACAGGCCGGAGTCTGATTATGCCCAAACACACGCCACGCCAACTCGATCCCAGGTCGCCGCTGGTCCTCGACACGAGGGAACTGCCGCGTCGGCCTGGTGCGTTGCGTACGGTCACGCGGGTGGTACAGGCGCCGGCGGACCTCGGCCTGGAGATGGTCGGCGTGCCGGAGGGCACGGACCTGAGTCTCGACCTGAGTCTCCAGTCGGTGTCCGAGGGCGTTTACGTCTCCGGGACCGTCTCCGGGGCCGTGCAGGGCGAGTGTGGTCGCTGCCTGCGCCAGATCGACGACTCCGTGGTCGTCACGATCCAGGAGCTGTACGCGTACGCGAACAGCACCACGGACGAGACGACCGAGGAGGACGAGGTGGGCCGCATGCAGGGCGACCTGATCGACCTGGAGCCGGCGCTACGGGACGCGGTGGTGCTCGCACTGCCGACCAACCCGTTGTGCCGAGAGGACTGCCCGGGACTGTGCACCGATTGTGGGGTGCACTGGGACGAGCTGCCGGCTGACCACAGCCACCAGCAGATCGACCCGCGCTGGGCGGGCCTGACGCAACTGACCCGTAAAGAGGAGTAGGAACCGTGGCCGTCCCGAAGCGCAAGATGTCGCGCAGCAACACCCGGTCCCGCCGGGCTAACTGGAAGGCCACGGTGGTCGCGACCGTGGCGTGCCCGCAGTGCAAGTCGCCGAAGCTGCCGCACACCGCGTGCAGCGTGTGTGGCACCTACAACGGCCGCCAGGTCCTAGAGGTCTGACGCAGGAACTCGTGACGCTCCCGACTCCGGGTCGGGTCGCGCCCACGCCCTGGCGACTGCCCGGTGCACCGGCTCCCGCCGACGCCAGCCGCAACCTGACGGCCGGCGTCCCAGTGGAGCCGGGCACCGTGCGGATCGCCGTCGACCTCCTCGGCGGGGACGGAGCTCCCGCCGTCGTGGTTGACGGCGCTCTGCGGGCGTTCGGCGCCGACCCCGACCTGCACCTGCTGCTCGTCGGCCCGCCCGAGGCGGCCGACGAGCTGTTGGGCGTTCTGCACCCGGCCGATCGGGACCGGATCTCCGTCCGGCCGGTCCGGCACGGGGTGTCGATGACCGACGACCCGAGGCGGGTCAGCCGGGCCGACACCACCGTCCGGGCGGCGGTCGCCGCGGTGGTCGAGGGGATCGCCGACGCGGTCGTCTCCGCCGGGGCGACCGGTGCCACGGTCACCGCCGCCGTACTCGGGTTCGGGCGCTGGCCCGAGGTCCGCCGACCGGCCCTGGTCGCCACCATGCCGGCACTGCACGGTCCGGTCGTGCTGCTCGACGTCGGTGGCTCGCTGGAGGCCCGACCGGGCACCCTGGCCCGGCACGCCGTGCTCGGCGCCGCCTACGCCACGGTGGTGCACGGGGTGGCCGAGCCCCGGATCGGGCTGCTCTCGGTCGGCACGGAGGCGGGCAAGGGAGACCGGGCCCGCCGGGCCGCCGACCCCGTGCTCACCCTCGCCGCGCTGCCGCCGGGCGCGCGCTACGTCGGCCTGGTCGAGGGGTACGACGTTGCCGTCGGCAGCCGCGCGGACGTGGTCGTCACCGACGGATTCACCGGCAACATCCTGCTCAAGGGGATCGAAGGCGCGTACGCCATGGCGGGTGGGCCACCGGCCAGCGGAGGGGCGCCCCGGGCCGCCGCCCTGCTCGGCGTGGCCGGTACGGTCGTCGTCTGCCATGGCGCGGCACGCGACGATGATCTAGCCTCCGGGATCGCGCTCGCCGCCCACCTGCACCGCCGCGGTGCGACCGTGGCGATCTCCGGGCTGCTCGCCGACCACGCCCGGGACGGCCGCACCACCGAGCGGAGTACGGCCACCGGCCGACCGGGTCATGGCGCCGACGAGCGGACCGAGGAGACTTCATGACCAACACCGAGGTAACCGGATGACCAACGACAAGCGCCGTCGCGCCCCGATCGGGTACCTGGAGGCCGCCTTCGGCGTCAGCCTCGACCCGGAGCTGCTGGAGCGGGCGCTGACCCACCGCTCGTTCGCGTACGAGAACGGTGGGCTGCCGACCAACGAGCGCCTGGAGTTCCTGGGTGACTCGGTGCTCGGTGTGGTCATCACCGCGGCGCTCTTCCACAACCACCCGGACCTGCCCGAGGGGCAGCTCGCCAAGCTTCGGGCCAGCGTGGTGAACATGCGGGCGCTGGCCGACGTGGCCCGTGGCCTCGGCCCGGATGGGCTCGGTCCCTACCTGCTGCTGGGCAAGGGCGAGGAGACGACCGGTGGCCGGGACAAGGCGAGCATCCTGGCCGACACGCTGGAGGCCCTGCTCGGCGCGATCTACCTCCAGTACGGCCTGGACACGGCCGGGATCGTGATCCACCGCCTGTTCGACCCGCTGATGGCGGAGTCGGCCGGTCGCGGGGCCGCCCTGGACTGGAAGACCAGTCTCCAGGAGCTGACCGCGGCGCTCGGTCTCGGGGTGCCGGAGTACCGGATCGACGACACCGGTCCGGACCACGCGAAGACGTTCACCGCCTGGGTGGTCGTCGCCGGCCGGCGGTACGGCGGCGCGGACGGCCGCAGCAAGAAGGAAGCCGAGCAGCGGGCCGCCGAGGCAGCCTGGCGAATCCTGTCCGAACCGGCCGAGCCCGCCGAGCCGGCCGACTCGGCCGTGCCCGCCGCCGGGCCGACCGAGCAGGTCGAGTCCGCCGCCGAGCCGACCGAGCAGGTCGAACCGGCCGAACCGGTGGCCGACGTCGCCGGGGAACCGGTCACACAACCGGCCGCGCTCGACGCGCCGGACGCGGAGCCGGACAGCGCGGAGCCGGACAGCGCCGGGCGGACCGTCGGCACCGCCGACAACCGCTGAGTACGCTCGATCCACGTGCCGTACCGGACGGTTCCCGCGTACCCGGAGTGAGGTAACGAAGTGCCTGAGCTGCCCGAGGTGGAGACGGTCCGGCAGGGCCTCGCCAAGTGGGTCACCGGTCGACGGATCACCGGCGTCGAGGTCCACCACCCGCGTGCCGTACGCCGGCACGTGGCCGGTGACGTGCACTTCGCGGCCGTACTCGCCGGGCGGACGGTGGTCGACGCCTGCCGTCGGGGAAAGTACCTGTGGCTGCCGCTGGACAGCGGCGACGCGGTGGTCGGACATCTGGGCATGTCCGGGCAGTTGTTGCTGCAACCGGCGCAGGCACCGGACGAGACGCACCTGCGGATCCGGTTCGGTTTCGACGACGACGGGCCGGAACTGCGCTTCGTCGACCAGCGTACGTTCGGCGGCCTGTCGGTCTCGGAGGGCGGCGCGAGCCTGCCGGCGGAGATCGCGCACATCGCCCGCGACCCGATCGACCCGGCCTTCTCCGACGAGGGGTTCGTGGCCGCGCTGCGGCGCAAGCGGACCGAGGTCAAACGGGCCCTGCTGGACCAGACGCTGATCTCCGGGGTCGGCAACATCTACGCCGACGAGGCGCTCTGGCGGGCGAAGCTGCACGGCACCCGACCGGCGGACGGGCTCACCGCGCCCGCCGCGCGCCGGCTGCTGGGACACATCCGGGACGTTCTCGGTGAGGCCCTGACGGCGGGCGGGACCAGCTTCGACGCGCTCTACGTCAACGTCAACGGGGAGAGCGGCTACTTCGACCGATCGCTGAACGCGTACGGGCGGGAGGGGTTGCCGTGCCTGCGGTGCGGTGCGGCGATCCGGCGGGAGTCGTTCATGAACCGCTCGTCGTTCAGCTGCCCGCGCTGCCAGCCCCGTCCCCGTACCGTCGCCGGCTGAGCCTCGCCGCCGGCCGGGTCTGCGGCAGCGGGGTCTTCACCGGGCGGGCGGGACGGGCGGGCAGAGTTCGCGCCAGGCGCCGAGGTCGCGTTCCTTGCGAATGGTGGCGAAGCCGTAGCCCTGGGCCGCCGTGCAGAAGTCGTCGGCCAGCGCGTCGTACTCGACCTGGAAGACCGGTTTGCGGTTCTCGACGAACGGCAGCAACTGGTCGCACTCGGCCCGCTGGAAGCACTCCTCGTTGACCGCGAAGTCGAAGTACGGCTCCAGCGCCACCACCTGTTCGAGATCGTTGGTCAGCCCCGGCGACAGCTTCTGCGAGCGGGCCAGCGCGGCCAGCCGACGGTTGAACACGAGCTGGTCGTCGAAGGTGAGCGGGAAACCGGACTCTCGGGCGTACCCGTCCATGTTCGCCGGCATGACCGCGGTGAAGCCCTTGCCGTAGCAGAGCCGGAACCGGTCGGTGATGACCGGCTCCAACGCCGACCACTGCCGGATGTCGAGCCAGCGTTCGCCGTCGACGTCGGCGGGTGCCCCGATCAGGGTCTCCGGGAACCGGTCCGCGTCCGGCCGCTGCGGCTCGTACGTCCCGACGTTGACGTGGCAGACCGCCCGGCGGTCGCGTTCGCGCAGCCGGCGGACGTCCTCGACCGGCGTACGGAACGCGTCGAGCACGAACACCTCGGCGTCGACGTTCGGGTCGAACTCGCCCCGCAACTGCCACTGCCAGGTGGGCGTGGGTCCGAACGGCCAGGGCGGGATGGGCAGCGGCCGGGCCCACTGCGGTACGCACCCGGCCAGCACCGCCAGGACCACCAGCAGCAGTACGGCGCGACCCGACCGGGAGCCGTCGGTCGGGATCGGGGGTGGGTGGGCCGCGCGGGGTCCGGTTCCGGCCGGTTGTCGCGCTCGGAACCGGGGTCCGGGTGCCCGCCCGGGCATGGATCAGTGGGCCGCGGTTGTCAAGAGCAGCACACCCCCTCGTTGTCTACCAACGAGCCGGCCGCCGCTACGGCACGGGCAATCGCCCGCTCACCGCGATCGGGGTCAGACCGCCGTGCCGAACACCTGGGTCCAGTAGAGCCGACCGGCGGAGTTGGCCGCGATCCCGACCCCGATCGCCTTCGCGCCGCAGTTGAGGATGTTCGTCCGGTGGCCCTGGCTGTTCATCCAGCCGTCCATCACCGCCGTCGGGGAGGCGTAGCCCATCGCCACGTTCTCGCTCATCGGGCTGGTGTATCCGGCCCTGCGGGCGCGGTCGACGAACGAGCTGCCGTCGCTGCCGTCGTGCGACATCTTGTCGTGGACGGCCTGGTCCTCGCTGTGCAGCCGGGCGGCCTCGGCCAGCCTGCTGTTGATCGAGACGGAACCGCAGCCGTTGGCCGCCCGCTCCCGATTGACGATCTCGACCACCTGCGCCTCCCGGCTGTCGGCACCCGCACCGGTCACCTTCGGCGCCCGGCTCGGCGTACGGGACGGCGTCGGGCGGGCGGCCGGGGTGGTCGGTCGGGCGACGGGCGACGGGCTGGCACTGGTCGGGGCGGCGCTCGGGGTGGGGGCCGCGCCGAGGATCCCGACGCCGGCCGGGTCGCCCACCGGGTCGGCGACCGGGGCCGGCTCGGCCGCGCCGGGGACGCCGGTCGGCATCAGCGCGGCACCGACCCCGAACAGAACCAGCAGCAGGGTGACCGAGGTGGCCAGGCCGACCGGTCCGGCCAGCCGACGCGGGCCCCGGTGCCGACCGGCGAGGTTTTCCGGTGCCGCGTGCCGCTGCGCCCCGTCGTCGTGGGCTCTCCGCTCGGTTCGCCCGTGCACGCGCGTGCCTCCGGCTGGGTTTCGGGGGTGGGCCGGTGCGGACGCTACGCGGGGCGGCTCGGGCGGGCAACGTCGCTAAGGAAGATCTAAGACAGCGGGGGGTAGCCGGATGACCGAGCAGAGTTAAACTTCAGGAGTCCGAACAGCGATCTTTGTTCGTGCCTCGCGGCGACCTTCGGCTGACAAACCGGTTGACATGAGAGTGATCTGCGCCCGTTCCAACTTGACGAAGCGCGGACATCGGCACACTATATAGGTGTCGCCAGTCGCGCCCAGTCATGCCCGCGTGTTCCTGCGGGCAGGTAGTCGCGAACGAGTTGGGCGCGCGTTGGCCGGCCTTTCCGGCAGCGCATTACAAGGAGACGCAATTATGGCGAAGGCCCTCTACGGCCACGTTGGTGCGGCGCCCGACCGGCGCCTGCTCGACGAGGTCACCCGACTGCGTTCCAGGGTTCAGGCACTTGAGTTCGAGATCACCCGGTTGCGGGCCGACAACGATCGGCTCGAAGCGGCGGTGGCCGAGGCAGACGACCTGCTGCGGCTCGCCGAACCGGCACTGACCTGAGCGCGAGGGCGCCGGGGACCGGCGCCAACCGCCCGTACCTCTGAAACGCACCAGCACCGACCGCGCGCCGACACATTTGTGGCGGCGCGCAGCTTTTTGTCCGGAACAGTACGTCCGGATGTCGCGGGCTCCAGTCACCCTGAGTGGCCGGATCGCCCGCTCGAACCCCCGGTGCCCCGTCCCGCCGCCGTCGAACCGGCGCCGACGAGGCCGCTGCCAGGCATCCGACCCACCTCCCGGTGTGTGCCGCGCCGGCTGGCCGACCAGTTCGGGTTACGCTGCGAGTTGACCAGGTCCCCGCAGCCGGGAGCGGCCGGCCGGCCCCGACGACCGCGGTGGCGACGAGTCCCGGCGGCCGGATGCCCGGTACGGCCGCCCGACAGCACCGGCGCTGACGTCGGACGAGGATCGGCAACGTGTATCTGAAAAGCCTGACGGTGAAGGGTTTCAAGTCCTTCGCCTCCGCGACGACGCTCCGGCTGGAGCCGGGCATCACCTGCGTGGTGGGTCCGAACGGCTCCGGCAAGTCGAACGTCGTCGACGCCATCGCCTGGGTGCTCGGCGAGCACAGCGCCAAGGCGCTCCGCGGCGGCAAGATGGAGGACGTCATCTTCGCCGGCACCGCCGGCCGGGCGCCGCTGGGCCGGGCCGAGGTGACACTCACCATCGACAATACCGACGGTGCCCTGCCGATCGACTACACCGAGGTTTCGATCACCCGCCGGATGTTCCGCTCCGGCGAGAGCGAGTACGAGATCAACGGCAACTCCTGCCGGTTGCTCGACATCCAGGAACTCCTCTCCGACTCCGGCATCGGGCGAGAGATGCACGTCATCGTCGGGCAGGGGCAGTTGGACGCCGTACTGCACGCCAAGCCGGAGGACCGGCGCGCGTTCATCGAGGAGGCGGCCGGCGTACTGAAGCATCGCAAGCGCAAGGAGAAGGCGCTGCGCAAGCTGGACGCGATGCAGACCAACCTCAACCGGCTCAACGACCTGACCGCCGAACTGCGCCGCCAGCTCAAGCCGCTGGGCCGGCAGGCCGAGGTGGCCCGCCGAGCCGCCGCGATCCAGTCCAACCTGCGCGACGCCCGGCTGCGGCTGCTCGCCGACGACCTCGCCAACCTGCGTACCACCCTGGACAAGGAGATCGCCGACGAGGCCGCCCTGCGCGACCGGCGCGAGCAGGTCGAGGCGGAACACACCGAGGTACAGCGGCGGCTGACCGAACTGGAGGAGGCGCTGGCCGAGGACGCACCGCTGCTCACCCGGGCCCAGGAGACCTGGTACCGGCTCTCCGCGTTGCAGGAGCGGTTCCGGTCCACCGAACAGCTCGCCCGGGAACGGCTGCGGCACCTCAGCGCCACCCCCGACGACGAGCGACCCGGCCGCGACCCGGAACAGCTCGCCGCCGAGGCCGAGTCGGTCCGCGCGCACGAAGCCGAACTGCGGGCCGCCCTCACCGACGACCAGGTACGCCTCGCCGAGGCGGTGGAGAACCGCCAGCAGCTCGAACGGCAGCTCGCCGAGGCCGAACGGGCACTGGTCACCGCGGCCAAGGCGATCGCCGACCGGCGCGAGGGACTGGCCCGGCTCACCGGGCAGGTCAACTCCGCTCGGGCGCGTACCGGCAGTGCGGCGGAGGAGATCGCCCGGTTGGCCGCCGCGCACAACGACGCCCAGGGGCGGGCCGAACGGGCGCAGGCCGAGGTGGACACGGTAGCCGCCCAGTCGACCGAGGCCGAACGGGACAACGCCGACCTGGACGCCCGGCACGCCGAGGCGCAGGCCGCGCACGAGGCCGCGAACGCAGGCGTACGGGCGCTGTCGGACGCCGAGCGCCGGGCGGAGAAGGACGCGGCCACCTGGAAGGCGCGCGAAGAGGCGCTGGCCATGGGGCTGCGCCGCAAGGACGGTGCCGGGGCGCTGCTGGCCCGCGCCGACCAGGTGCCGGGGCTACTCGGCGGGCTGGCCGGGATGCTGACCGTCGCGCCCGGCAACGAGGCCGCGTTGGCCGCCGCACTCGGTGCGCTCGCCGACGCGGTGGCGGTCAGCGGCGTCGACGAGGCCGCCGAGGCGATGCGACTGCTCAAGATCCAGGACGCCGGTCGGGCCAGCCTGCTGGTCGGCGGTGCCGCCGGACCCGGCATGATCGGCTCGCTGGACGCACTGCGCCCCGCCCTACCCGACGGCGCACGCTGGGCGCCGGACCTGGTCGGCTGCCCCGACGACATCCGCCCGGCGGTGCACCGGGCGCTGCGCGACGTCGTACTCGTGAACGACCTTGAGGCGGCGACCCGGCTGGTCGGGGACAACCCGGAGCTGCGCGCGGTCACCCCGGACGGGGACGTCGTCGGCGCCTACGCCGCCGCCGGTGGCTCGGCGAAGGCGCCGAGCTTCATCGAGGTGCAGGCCGCCGTCGAGGAGGCCCGGACCAACCGGCTCACCGCCGAGGCGACCATCGCCGAACTCACCGGACAGCTCGCCGACGCCCGCGCCGAGGTCGCCGAACGCAAGGACGCCGTCACCGCCGCCGCCGCGGTCAAACGGGATGCCGAGGGGCAGCGCAACGCCGCCGCCCGCCGGCTCGCCGAACTCGGCGCCGCCGCCCGCTCGGCCAAGGCCGAGACCGACCGGCTCGGCCAGTCCCGGGCCAAGGCCGAGGAGGCCCGCGACCGCGACCTCGCCGGACTGACCGAGCTGGAGGAGCGGCTGCGGCTGGCCGAGGCGACCCCGATCGACGCCGAACCGTCCACCGAGGAACGCGACGAACTCGCCCGCTACCTGCCGCCGGCGCGGCAGAACGAGATGGAGGTCCGGCTCGCCGTCCGTACCGCCGAGGAACGCGTCGCCGCCATCGCCGGCCGGGCCGACTCGCTGATCCGGCAGGCGAACGCCGAACGGGCCGCCCGCGAGCGCGCCGCCGCCCGCCGGGCCGCCCGTACCCGAGGCGCCGCGATCGCCCGCGCCGTCGAGTACGGCGCCCGCGAGGCGCTCACCCGGGTGGTGGCGTCGCTCAGCGCCGCCGAGCGGACCCGCGACGAGGTGGCCCGCGCCCGCGCCTCCCGCGAAGCCGAACTCCAGGAGGCACGCGGCGCCGCCAAGCGGCTCGGCGCCGACCTGGAGCGGCTCACCAGCGCGGTGCACCGCGACGAGGTCGCCCGCGCCGAACAGCGGATGCGGATCGAGCAACTGGAGATCAAGGCCGCCGAGGACTTCGCCCTCGACGTGGAGACGCTGATCAGCGAGTACGGCCCACAGCAGCTCGTACCGCCGACCCCGGCGGACGTGGCCATGGCCGAGCGGGACGGTACGCCGGTCCCCGAACCGATCCCGTTCGAGCGCCCGGTGCAGGAGAAACGGGCCGCCAAGGCGGAACGGGAACTCGCCCTGCTGGGCAAGGTCAACCCGCTCGCGCTGGAGGAGTTCGCCGCCCTCGAAGAGCGGTTCAAGTTCCTCTCCGAACAGCTCGAAGACCTCAAGGCCACCCGCCGTGACCTGCTCACCGTGGTCAAGGACGTGGACGAACGGATCCTGGAGGTCTTCGCCAGCGCGTTCGCCGACACCGCCCGCGAGTTCGAGCAGGTGTTCACCGTGCTCTTCCCCGGCGGCGAGGGGCGGCTGATCCTCACCGAGCCGGACGACCTGCTCACCACCGGCGTCGAGGTCGAGGCCCGCCCACCCGGCAAGAAGATCAAGCGGCTGTCGCTGCTCTCCGGCGGCGAGCGGTCGCTGACCGCGGTCGCCATGCTGGTGGCGATCTTCCGCGCCCGGCCCAGCCCGTTCTACATCATGGACGAGGTGGAAGCGGCGCTCGACGACGTCAACCTCGGTCGTCTGATCACCCTGATGGCGCAGCTCAGGGAGAAGAGCCAGCTCATTATCATCACCCACCAGAAGCGCACCATGGAAGTGGCCGACGCGCTGTACGGCGTCACCATGCGCAACGGGGTCACCGAGGTGATCAGCCAGCGGCTCAGCAGGGAAGAGGACTGATGGCTCGGGAAAAGGCCACCGCACTGCTCGTCGACCTCGACGGGGTACTGCGCCAGTGGGATCCGGCGGTCAACGAGGCGGTGGAGCGGGAGTTCGGCCTGCCGGCCGGGGCGCTGCTCGACACCGCGATGCGCTGGTCACTGCTGCAACCGGCGGTCACCGGCCAGATCAGTCACCTCGACTGGATGGCCGGCGTCGCGGACGCGCTGGCGGAGGCGGCCGGCAGCCGCGAACGGGCACTGGCCGCCGTCGACCAGTGGCAGGCGTACCGGGGCGAGGTCGACCAGGAGGTGCTCGGCTTCGTCCGGGAGGTACGCGCGGGCGGCGTACGGGTCGGGCTGGCCACCAACGCCACCGACCGGCTCGACACCGACCTGGCCGAGTTGGGGCTGCTGGACGAGGTCGACCTGGTGCTCAACTCGTCCGTACTCGGGGTGCACAAGCCGGCGAAGGAATACTTCCAGACCGCCTGCCAGGCACTGGCAACCCCACCCGCGCGCGTCCTCTTCGTCGACGACGACGACCGCGCGATCCGCGGCGCCCGCACCGCCGGCCTCTCAGCCCACCGCTGGACCGCCCCCACCGACCTCCCCTACCTCCGCGCCGCCCTAACCCCGTAACCCCCCCCGGCTCCCCGCCCCCGCCCCTTCCGCCGCGTTGATCTTGCAGTTGTGGTCGTGGACATAACGCCCAAAAGGGTTTAATCCATAGCCACAACTGCAAGATCGACGGGGCTGGGGGTGGGGTGGGGCGGCGGGGTGGGGTGGGGGGCGGGCGGGGTGGGAGCGGGGGTGGTTAGGGGACGACTGTTACGGGCCAGTGGCCGGACTTGACCAGGCGGGTGGCTATGGAGCCGATCAGGCGGTGGCCGGCTTGGGTGGAGGCGCCGACGACGACCATGTCGGCGCGCATCTCGTCGGCGACCGTACGGAGTTCGGTGAAGGGGTCGCCGCGGCGGCCGAGGAAGGTCAGCGGTACGCCCAGTTCCTCGGCGGCGCTGCCGATCTCGTGCCGCAGCTCGGCGCCCAGCTCGTCCAGGGCGTCCTGGACCTGGCTGCCCACCCCCGGCGTCAGTCCGGCCAGTACGGGCGGCGCGGCCACGAACACCACCACGAGTTCGCTGCGCTGGCGGCGGGCCAGGCCGGCGGCGTACGCGACCGCCCGCATCGAGGTGACGGAGCCGTCGACCCCGGCGAGTACCACCTTGGGGCCGTCCGTACCGCGTTCGAACGGCGACGGGGAGGTCGCCGGGCCGTACCGGACGCGGTCGGGTTGCGGTTCGGCACGGGTCGGGTCGTACGCCGGTTGGTCTGTGGGTTCGACGGTCATCGGACCGCTCCCGGCCCCGCGGCGGTGACCGGCCTCGGACGTGGCCGGGCGCCGGAACCACACGTTCCCGCGTCCGACAACCGGCTGTCGCTGTGTTGGCGCAACGAGACCTCCCTGATCGAGACACGACCGCCATCGGGCGACGGACCACCCATCGTCAGCCTACGACCGTGGCAGGGGACGGGCAGGTAGCGGTCGCGTCTGGGGAGTGAGGTGCTGGTGGCCGACCACCCGCAGCACACCGTCCTTGCCGGTGCCCTCGATCACCACCTCGGCCGCCCGGCCGGTGTGTCGCAGGCTGCTGATCGCGTTACCGAAGTACGGGCCGGTCAGCCGCCGCCAGCGCAGTCCGGGGCGGCGTACGCCGGCGGAGCGGGCCAGGGCGCGGGCGGCCCCGCTCGGCCCGGCCCACCAGCCGAGTTTCAGCAGCGGGCGCATGAAGGCGGGCACCTGGTTGTGGATCGGCGAACAGGTCAACTGGTGTACGGGGGTCGCCACCTCGTCGGCGAACCGCGCCCGCGCGACGTAGGAGTGGTGCACGTCGCCGGAGAGGACGCTGATCGACGCCGGTGCCGGGTACGCCGGACCCGCCCCGACCAGCGCCGGAGTGTCGCCACCCTCGCCACCCTCGCCACCCTCGCCACCACCGGCGCCGTTGGTGCGGGCGGTGCCGATCCGGGCGAAGAGGGCGGCCAGGGACTCGAACGAACGGTCGAAGGCGGCCCAGTGTTCCAGGTCGAAGGCCCGGCGCAGCCGCTCGGCGAGGGCGGCCACCCGGGGGCGGCGCGAGTCGGCCAGCCGTTCGTTCCACGACTCGACATGGTGTACGGCCGGCGGCAGCAGCCAGGGCAGCGACGACCCGACCACCAGGTGGTCGTACCGGCCGTGCGCCCGGTCGACGAACCAGGCCCACTCCTGCGGCGAGAGCATCGAGCGGCGGGACCGGTCCAGCACCCGCCCGCACCGGTTGTCCAGCATCACCAGCCGGGTCCGGCCGATGTCCAGGCCGTAGCTCCACTGGTAGCGCTCGACCCGGACCGGCCCGCCCAGCGGGTCGCCGCCGGCCACGCCCGGCGTGCCCGGGTCACCGGCGGCCTCGGAGACGTGCGCGTCCACCTGCGCGCCGAATTCCCGCAGCACCGAGGTGGCGTCCCGGGCGGCGACGACCCGGGCGTAGATCGGGTCGGCGGCCACCTCGTCCGGGTCCAGGTTGCCCAGGTGCTGGTAGACCCAGTAGGAGGCGATCCCGCTGGCGATCCGCTCGTCCCACCACGGCTGTTCCTTGACCTCCGCACGCCAGCGCGCCGAGGTGTTCCAGTCGTCGATGATCTCGTGGTCGTCGAACATCATCACGCTCGGCACGGTCGCCAGCAGCCAGCGGATCTCCGGATCGCGCCACGACTCCAGATACAGCTTGGTGTACTCGTCGAAGCTGACCACCTGGTCGGCCGGGGCGCCGTGCGGGCGGTGCCGGCGCCGGCTGAGCAGCTTGCGGACCGTCGGCGAGGTCTGGTCGGCGTACACCTGGTCGCCGAGCAGCACCATCAGGTCGGGCAGCTCGGCCGCCGCGTCACCGCTGGCCATCAACCGCCGGGCGTACGCGTCGAGCGCGTCCGGCGGCAGTCGGCGGGCGGTCGCGTGCTGGGTGGTCTCCCGGCACGAGCCGAAGATCAGGTGGACCGGTTCGGAGTCGTCGTCGGCCCTGGTCCGGACCAGGGTCGGCGGGTACTTCGAATCGGGCTGCGGCCAGACCCGCTCGTCGTCGAGCCACACCTCGTACGGCTCGGCGGTGCCGGGGGTCAGCCCCTCCACCACCACCAGGGCGTAGTGGTGGTCGAAGGCGGTGAAGGTGGCGGCCGTACCGCCGGCGCCGGACGCGGTCGTGACCCGGGCCACGGCCGGTGAGCTCGTCTCCACCCAGACCGTCGCCCGGGTGCCGACGACGCGGCGTAACAGTGGACCGATCAGCAACCGGCTTTCCGGCATCGTGGAACCTCCGAGGGGTGGGTGGGCCAATCCTTCCTACCCGGCGGGTCCGACCGCCAGCCGGGTTTCGCCGGAGGGTAGCGGTGATCTCCGTCGCCCCCGTCGGGAGCGGCGGCTGGGCCGGCGTCGCCGGCATCTGTCAGGATTCCCGCATGGAATACCTCGTTCTCGCGCTGATCCTGCTGGGTGTGCTGCTGCTCGGCACGGTCGGCCTGGTGGTCCCGCGACTGCGTCGGCGACCCGAGCCGCCGCTGCCGCCCGAGACGAGCGTGTCTACCCGCCCGACCGGGGTGATCACCCCGCCGGAAGCCCCGGAAGCCCCGGAACAGCAGGTCACCGACACGGTGACCGCGCCACCGCCGGCGCCGGTGTCGCCGCACGCCGAGCCGGCACCGACGCTGGAGCGCCCCGAGCCGACCGCCGGCCGGCTGGTCCGGCTGCGGGCCCGGCTGGCCCGGTCGCAGAACGTGTTCGGCAAGAGCCTGCTCGGCCTGCTCAGCCGGGACCACCTCGACGAGGAGGTCTGGGAGGAGATCGAGGATGCCCTGATCACCGCCGATGTCGGGGTGGACGCCACCCGCGAGATCGTCGACCGGTTGCGGGAGCGCACCGCGGTGCTCGGCACCCGTACGGCGCGGGAGCTGCGCACCCTGCTCGCGGTCGAACTGGTCAACGCGCTCGATCCGGGGATGGACCGGTCACTGCGGGCCACCGCGCACGACGGCACCCCCGGTGTGGTGCTGGTGGTCGGGGTCAACGGCGCCGGCAAGACCACCACCTGCGGCAAGATCGCCCGGGTGCTGGTCGCGGACGGCCGTACGGTGCTGCTCGGTGCCGCCGACACGTTCCGGGCCGCCGCCGCCGAACAGCTCACCACCTGGGGCGGCCGGGTGGGTGCCGAGGTGGTCCGGGGACCGGAGGGCGCCGACCCGGCGAGTGTGGCGTTCGACGCGGTCCGCCGGGGTATCGAACTCGGTGTGGACACCGTGCTGATCGACACCGCCGGGCGGTTGCAGAACAAGGTCGGCCTGATGGACGAGCTGGGCAAGGTCAAGCGGGTGGTGGAGAAGCACGGCCCGGTGGACGAGACGCTGCTCGTACTGGACGCCACCACCGGGCAGAACGGGTTGGAGCAGGCCCGGGTGTTCATGGAGGTGGTCGACGTGACCGGGGTGGTGCTGACCAAGCTCGACGGCACCGCCAAGGGCGGGATCGTGATCGCCGTACAGCGCAAGCTCGGCCTGCCGGTGAAGCTGGTCGGCCTCGGCGAGGGCCCGGACGACCTGGCCCCGTTCGACCCGGCGCAGTTCGTCGACGCGTTGATCGGCGCCGATCCGCTGGGCGCCGAGGCGTAACCTCGGTGGCCTACCGTGAACCGCCGCCGCGCATCGGGAGCCCGTACGTGACTTCGCAGGAGATCCCACTGCACGGTGGCAACGTGAGCACCGTCGTACGGGTCGGTGACACCGTCCGGCGCAACGCCGGTCCGTGGACCCCGTCGGTGCACGCCCTGCTCCGGCACCTGGAATACGTCGGCTTCACCGGCTCGCCGCGCGCGCTCGGGATGGACGAGCGCAACCGGGAGGTGCTGTCGTACCTGGAGGGGGAGTGCGGCGAGTACCCGCTGGCCCCGCACTGGGTGACCGACGAGGCGCTGGTCACCGTCGCCACGATGCTGCGGATGTTCCACGACGCGCAGTACGGCTTCGCCCCGGTCACCGGTGCGGTCTGGCGCTCGTTCGGGCCGCCGCCGCCGGACACCGAGGTGATCTGCCACCACGACGCCGCCCCGCACAACGTGATCTGGCGGCCGGACGGCACCCTCGCGCTGATCGACTTCGACCTGGCCTCACCGGGTGCCCGGATCTACGACGTGGCGTACGCGGCCTGGACCTGGGTGCCGCTCTTCTCCGACCGGGACTCGTACACGCTGGGCTGGAAGCGGCCGAACCGGCCCCGCCGGCTGCGGCTGTTCGCCGACGCGTACGGTCTGATCCCACGGGACCGGCACCGGTTGGTGCGGACCATCCGCAAGCGGATCGTCGACCACGTCGAGGGGATTCGCCGGATGGCGGCGGCGGGTGAGCCGGCGTTCGTGCGAATTGTTCACAAGGGGCACCTGCGGCGTCCCATGCGTGATCTTCGGCTGCTCGACTACGAGCGACACACGCTGGAGTACGCCCTCCGCTGACCCGCGTCGCTTTCCGTATACCTCCGGCGCGCCTTTCGGCTGATATGCCCCCACCCGTTCTATCGACTGTGAGACTTTCTTCACACGTACGAAACAACTGGTCACGCCCCGGAAACGCGGTGGAGACCCTGGGTGAAACAGCCGGCCGGGAAGCTTCCGCCCAACCGGCGCACGGGCGGCGCTGCCCCTGGGTCGGTGGAAGTTTCGGCTCGGGCGGCGAGGGCAGCGGGGCAGGGCCCAGGCACGAATCGGAGCTTTCGAGGGGAGGAAACTCACTTTTAGGAGGCCAGCGTGCCTGAAGCACCGACGATCGACGGCGCCAACACTACGTGGCTGCTGGTTTCGACGGCGCTCGTGCTGCTCATGACACCCGGTCTGGCGCTGTTCTACGGCGGCCTGAACCGGTCCAAGGGCGTACTGAACATGATGATGATGAGCTTCTCGGCTATCGGGCTCATCTCGATTCTGTGGTGGTTCTACGGATTCAGCGTCGCCTTCGGGGCCGACGTGAACGGGCTCTGGGGCGATCCCGGTGCCTACCTCGGTACCAAGACCTTCCTCGCCGAGACCGACCTCTGGGGCGCTACGGCGGAAAACCCCAGCGGCATCGGCGTTCCGCTCTACGTCTTCATGGCCTTCCAGATGGTCTTCGCGGTGATCACCGTCGCGCTGATCAGCGGTGCCATCTCCGACCGGGCCAAGTTCGGCGGTTGGCTGCTCTTCGCCTTCGGCTGGGCCACCCTGGTCTACTTCCCGGTCGCGCACTGGGTCTGGGGCGGCGGTTTCATCGGCGCCAAGATCCACGCGCTCGACTTCGCCGGTGGTACGGCCGTGCACATCAACGCCGGTGCGGCGGCACTCGCCGTGGCACTGGTGCTCGGTAAGCGGCTCGGCTGGCCCAAGGAGGGCATGAAGCCGCACAACATCCCGCTGGTCGCGCTCGGTGCCGGCCTGCTCTGGTTCGGCTGGTTCGGCTTCAACGCCGGCTCGGAACTGACCGTCGACTCGGTCGCCGGTCTGGCCTTCATCAACACCCAGCTCGCCACCGCCGCCGCCGTCCTCGGCTGGATCGTGGTCGAGTGGATCAAGGGTGGCAAGCCGACCATGGTCGGTGCCTCCTCCGGTGCCATCGCCGGTCTGGTCGCGATCACCCCGGCCTGTGGCTTCATCGCTCCCTGGGCGTCGGTCCTGCTCGGCATCGTCGCCGGCATCGTCTGCGCCCTCGCGGTCAGCCTGAAGTACAAGCTCGGCTTCGACGACTCGCTCGACGTCGTCGGCGTGCACTTCGTCGGTGGCTGGATCGGGTCGCTCTGGCTCGGCCTGTTCGCCACCAACTCGGTCAACGCCGCGATCAGCGACGTGGTCGGCGGCTCCGACGGCCTCTTCTACGGCGGCGGCGCGACCCAGCTCGGACGCCAGGCCCTCGCCGGCCTGGTGGTCACCGTATGGTCGTTCGCTGTTGCCTGGGTGCTGGCCTTCGTGATCCAGAAGACCATCGGCTTCCGCGTGAAGGCAGAGGCCGAGGTCGACGGCATCGACATCGCGGAGCACGCTGAGGCCGGCTACGACCTCTCCGCTGGTGGCGGTAGCGGCGGTGGCAGCGCGTTCGCCATGGCCGGAATCGGCACTCCCGGTAACACCGCGGCCGAGCCGGCCGCTCCGGTCAGCGAAAAGGTCGCCGGTTAACGTTCCTGTGATGGAGGGGTTGGACATGAAGCTGGTGACCGCGGTCATCAAGCCGTACCAGCTGGACGCGGTGAAGGAGGCCCTGCACGCCCTCGGCGTGGCCGGCCTGACCGTCAGCGAGGTCCAGGGCTACGGACGCCAGAAGGGCCACACCGAGGTGTACCGGGGTGCCGAGTACACGGTGGAGTTCCTGCCGAAGATCCGGGTCGAGGTGCTGACCGACGAGATCGACGTCGAGAAGGTCGTCGACGCGGTCGTCACGGCGGCCCGTACGGGCAAGATCGGTGACGGCAAGGTGTGGGTCACGGCCGTGGAGGATGTCGTCCGCGTCCGGACCGGTGAGCGCGGCCTCGACGCGCTCTGAGCATATGGCGATGACCAGGGGAACACCGCCGGCAGTCGGACTGACCGACGACGGAACACCACTGCTCACCGCCGGGATCGGCGCCGCCGCACGGGAACAGCGTGCGGCGGCGCTCGACGCCTGGCTGGTGACGTTGATGCCGGCCGTACCGGCCGGGGTGGCGCTGGTCGCCGTCGGTGGCCTCGGCCGCCGGCAGCTCTCGCCGTACAGCGATCTCGACCTGGTGCTGGTGCACGACGGCGTGCCCGGCATGGACGGCATCGCCGCCGCGCTCTGGTACCCGATCTGGGACGCCCGGCTCGGCCTGGACCACTCGGTCCGCACCATCCCCGAGGCGCTGTCCGTGGCGCACGACGACGTCAAGGTCGCCCAGGGGCTGCTCGACGCCCGGCACATCGCCGGTGACGAGGACCTCGCCAACCAGCTCATCGTCGCCGCCGGAGACCAGTGGCGGCGGACCGCCGTCCGACAGCTGCCGATCCTGCACGAGGTGACCACCGCCCGCTGGAAGGCACACGGCGAGCTCGCCTTCCTGCTCGAAGGCGACCTCAAGGAGGCCGCCGGCGGGTTGCGCGACGTGGGCCTGCTGCGCGCCATCGCGTACGCCGGGATCAGCGACGCCCTGCGACCCGCCGTATGCGCCGCCCACCTGCGGCTGCTCGACACCCGCGACGCGCTGCACGTGTCCCGTGGCCGGCGGGTCGACCGCCTGGTCGCGCAGGAGCGGGCCGCCGTCGCCACCCTGCTCGGGCTCGACGACGGCGACGCGGTGCTGCGCCGGGTGGCCGGCGACGCCCGTACGATCAGCCACGCCCTCGCCGACGCCTTCCGGGCCGCCGACCGCCTGCGCAGCGGCCGGATGCGCGGCTCCGACAACCGGGGCGCCGACGGCCGGCTACTGCGCCGCCCGGTCGCCCGTGACGTGGTCGAACACGACGGCGAACTGGTCCTGGCCCGGACCGCGATCGGCGCCCGACCCGACCCCAGCCTGTCGCTGCGGGTCGCCGCCGCGGCCGCCAGCACCGGCCTGCCGATCGCCCGCGCCACCTGCGAGTGGCTCGCCGCCTACTGCCCGCCGCTGCCGACCCCGTGGCCGACCTCGGCCCGCGCCGCCCTGATCACCCTGCTCGGTGCCGGCGCCGGCCTCGTGCCCACCTGGGAAACCTGCGACCGGTACGGCCTGATCGACGGCTGGCTGCCCGAATGGCCCCGACTGCGCAGCCTGCCGCAGCACAACCCGGTGCACCGGTTCACCCTCGACCGGCACCTGGTGCAGGCCGCCGCCGAGGCCACCGCGTACGCCCGCGAGGTGGATCGGCCCGACCTGCTGCTGCTCGCGGCGTTCCTGCACGACGTCGGCAAGGGCCTGCCCGGCGACCACAGCACCGTCGGCGCCCCGATCGCCGCGACGATCGCCGCCCGGATCGGCCTGCCGCCGGCCGAGGTCGACCTGATCGAGAAACTGGTCCGGCTGCACCTGCTGCTGCCCGAGGTGGCCACCCGCCGGGACCTGCGCGACCCGGTGACCATCTCGAAGGTCGCCGAGGCGGTCGGCGACAGCCACACGCTCAGCCTGCTGCACGGGCTCGCCCGCGCCGACGCCCAGGCCACCGGCCCGGCCGCCTGGTCGGAGTGGAAGGCCCGGCTGATCGCCGAACTGGTCGGCAGGGTGCACACCGCGCTGGACACCGGCGAGCTGCCCGACCCGCCGACCCCGGATCCGGCGCTGCTGGACGGGCCGCTGCCGGCCGTACACCTGGATGGGTCACGGGTCGCGGTGGCCGCCGCCGACCGGCGCGGCCTGCTCGCCGCGGTCGCCGGTTGCCTGGCCCTGCACCGGCTCGAAGTGCTCTCCGCCGACGCCAGCACGGTCGCCGACCGGGGACTGGTCGAGTTCCAGGTCCAGCCCCGGTACGGCACCCCGCCGGACCCGATCGCGCTCAGCGCCGACCTGCGCCGCGCGGTCACCGGCGACGTGTCGGTGATCCAACGGCTGCGCGGCCGGGCCCTGGCCAGCCGGGGCGGCGGTGCGGCCCCGAAGGTGGTCTGGCACCGGGCCGCCGCCACCGACGCCGTGGTGCTGGAACTGCGCGCCGCCGACTCCGGCGGCCTCCTCTACCGTGTGACAAGCGCCCTGGACGAAGCCGGCGCCCTGGTCCGCGCCGCCAGGATCAGCACCCTGGGCGGCGACGTAGTAGACGCCTTCTACCTGGTAGGCGACTACTCCGACGAGCTAGAACGCACCCGGGTAGAAACCGCCGTCCTCACCGCCGTAACCCCGTGACCTCCGGGCGCCCCGGCTGGAAAAAGAGTGGTTGTTCGCGCGTCGATAGCCACTCTTTCGCTACCCGAGGCGGCCCCTCGGGGGGTGGGGGGTGGGGTGGGGGCAGCGACGGGGCGGGTGGGGGGTTGGGCGGTTACCCTAGCGGGGGCCGGGAGTGTCGCTGTCGGTCCGAGTCCTGCTCGCGGAAACTAGACAAACGGGATGTTGCGCCGTGTTTGACACCTTGAGTGACCGCCTCTCCGGGATCTTCACCAAGCTCCGTGGAAAGGGCCGGCTCACCGACGCCGACATCGACGCCACCGCCAGGGAGATCCGGCTGGCGTTGCTGGAGGCCGACGTCGCGCTGCCCGTCGTCAAGTCCTTCATCGCGAACCTCAAGGAACGGGCCCGCGGCGCCGAGGTCTCCCAGGCGCTCAACCCCGCCCAGCAGGTCATCAAGATCGTGCACGAGGAGCTGGTGGCGGTCCTCGGCGGCGAGGGCCGGCGGCTCCAGTTCGCCAAGAACCCGCCGACCGTGATCATGCTGGCCGGTCTCCAGGGTTCCGGTAAGACCACGCTCGCCGGCAAGCTCGCCCGCTGGCTCAAGGCCCAGGGCCACCAGCCGATGCTGGTTGCCGCCGACCTCCAGCGGCCGAACGCGGTCGGCCAGTTGCAGGTGCTCGGCGGACGGGCCGGCGTCGAGGTCTACGCCCCGGAGCCGGGCAACGGTGTCGGCGACCCGGTGCAGGTGGCCAAGGCGTCGATCGAGCACGCCAAGCGCGCCGCCCGCGACATCGTCATCGTTGACACCGCCGGCCGACTCGGCATCGACGCCGAGATGATGGCGCAGGCCGCCTCGATCCGGGACGCGGTGAACCCGGACGAGGTCATCTTCGTGATCGACGCCATGGTGGGTCAGGACGCCGTACGGACCGCCGAGGCGTTCCGCGACGGTGTCGGCATCACCGGTGTGGTCCTCTCCAAGCTCGACGGTGACGCCCGCGGTGGTGCGGCTCTGTCCGTACGCGAGGTCACCGGGCAGCCGATCCTGTTCGCGTCCACCGGCGAGAAGCTGGAGGACTTCGACGTCTTCCACCCGGACCGGATGGCGAGCCGGATCCTCGGCATGGGCGACATGCTCACTCTGATCGAGCAGGCCGAGCAGGCCTTCGACTCCGATCAGAAGGAGAAGATGACCGCCAAGCTGATGGGCGGCGAGCAGTTCACCCTGGAGGACTTCCTCGACCAGCTCATCGCCGTACGGCGGATGGGTCCGATCGCCAACGTGCTGGCCATGATGCCCGGCATGGGGCAGATGAAGGACCAGCTGGCCGACCTCGACGACAGCCACTTCGACCGGGTCACCGCGATCATCCGGGGCATGACGCCGGGCGAGCGCAGCAACCCGAAGATCATCAACGGCTCCCGTCGGCTCCGCATCGCCAACGGCTCCGGGGTCACCGTGATGGACGTCAACCAGCTGCTCAACCGCTTCACCGAAGCGCAGAAGATGATGAAGCAGATGGGCGGCATGATGGGCCTGCCCGGCGGCCGGCGCAAGGCGACCAAGTCGCCGAAGAACAAGCGCAAGGGCACCAAGGGCGGCAACCGGCCCCGCGTCGGCGGCCCCGCCGGTGGCTTCCCCGGTGGCGGCGCCGGCTTCCCCGGCATGCCGCAGCTCCCGCCGGGCATGGACCCGGGCGCCGGACAGGGCCTGCCGCCCGGCTTCAAGCTGCCGAAACTCGACTTCAACAAGCTCACCAAGCGGCCCGACGACAACAAGTGAGCCCGGCCGGGGCACCGGGGGAAGCCCTGCACGTACGCGGGGTGCTGCTCCCCGACGACGAGGTACGTGACCTCTGGCTGGTCGGCGACCGGGTCACGTACGAGCCGGTGGCCGGGGCGATGACGATCAACGAGGGCGGCTTCGTGCTGCCCGGACTGGTCGACGCGCACTGCCACATCGGCATCGCCCCGACCGGGCGGCCGATCAGCGGGCTGGACGAGGCCCGCGCGCTCGCCGTACCGGACCGGGAGGCGGGGGTGCTGGCGATCCGCGACGCCGGTTCGCCGTACCCGTATCCGGAGTTGGACGACGAACCGGGACTGCCGCGACTGGCCCGCGCGGGCCGGCACATCGCGCCGCCGAGGCGCTACCTGCGCGACATCGGGGTCGAGGTCCCGGCGAGCGAGCTGCGGGCGGCCGTGGCCGAGCAGGCGCGGGCCGGCAACGGCTGGGTCAAGCTGGTCGGCGACTGGATCGACCGGGACGCCGGGGACCTGGCGCCGACCTGGGACGCGGCCAGCCTGACCGGCGCGGTCGAGGCCGCACACGCCGCCGGGGTACGCGCGGCGGTGCACACCTTCTCCGAGTCCGCCGTCGAGATCATGGTGCGGGCCGGGGTGGACTCGGTCGAGCACGGCACCGGGCTCAGCGTGGACCTGGTCGACGAGATGGCCCGCCGGGGCACCGCACTCGTCCCCACGATGATCAACATCGATACCTTCGGTGACATCGCCGAGCTGGCCGCCGAGCGCTTCCCCGGCTACGCCAAGCACATGCTCGCCCTGCGTGACGGCTTCCCCGAGGTGGTCCGGGCGGCATACCAGGCCGGGGTACCGATCTTCGTCGGGACGGATGCCGGTGGCGGCATCGGGCACGGGCTCGCCGCCGAGGAGATGCTGCTGCTGCACGAACGGGCCGGCATGTCCACCCTGGACGTCCTGGCCGCCGGTTCCTGGGCCGCCAGGGCGTGGCTCGGCTTCCCCGGCCTGGTCGAGGGCGGCCTGGCCGACCTGGTGGTCTACGACACCGATCCCCGAGCCGACCTGCGGGTCCTGCGCGCCCCGAGCCGCATAGTCCTACGCGGCCGGGTCATCCGCTGACCCGTACCACTCCTACGCGGCAGCTCAACACGAGTAGATCAAGGCAATGCGCCGGTGGGGTGGGTGGGGGTGCGTGGGGCGGGTGGGAGGGGCGCATAGGATATGCGGTCATGGCACGCGTGCTCACTCCCCGTGCGGAGGATTTCCCCCGCTGGTACCAGGACCTGATCGCCAAAGCTCAGCTCGCCGACAACGGGCCGGTACGCGGGACGATGGTCATCCGACCAGCGGGCTACGCCATCTGGGAACGCATGCAGGCCGAGATGGACAACCGGATCAAGGCGACCGGGGCGGAGAACGCCTACTTCCCGCTCTTCATCCCGGAGTCCTACCTCAAGCGCGAGGCCGAGCACGTCGAGGGCTTCTCCCCGGAACTGGCCGTGGTCACCCACGGTGGCGGCAAGCCGCTGGCCGAGCCGATCGTGGTGCGCCCCACCAGCGAGACCGTCATCGGCGAGTTCATGGCCAAGTGGATCGACTCGTACCGGGACCTGCCGCTGCTGCTCAACCAGTGGGCGAACGTGGTCCGCTGGGAGCTGCGTCCGCGGATCTTCCTGCGGACCAGTGAGTTCCTCTGGCAGGAGGGGCACACCGCGCACGTCGACGAGGCGGACGCGCGGGCCTACGCCCGCCGCATCCTGCACGAGGTGTACGAGGACATGATGGTCAACGTACTGGCGATTCCGGTGGTGGTGGGGCGCAAGACCGCCCGGGAGCGGTTCGCCGGTGCGACCAGCACGTACACGCTCGAAGGCATGATGGGCGACGGCAAGGCGCTGCAACTGGGCACCAGCCACGAGCTGGGGCAGAACTTCGCCAGGGCGTTCGACATCACGTACTCGGCGGCGACCGGTGGGACGCAGCACGCCTGGACCACGTCCTGGGGCACCTCGACCCGGATGCTCGGTGGCCTGATCATGACTCACGGTGACGACAACGGGCTGCGGGTGCCGCCCCGGCTCGCCCCGATCCAGGCGTACGTGATGGTGGTCAAGGCCGGTGACGGGGTGGTCGAGGCGGCGGTGAAGCTGCGCGACGCGCTGCGTGACGCCGGGGTCCGGGTCGCCCTCGACGAGCGGGTGGACACCCCGTTCGGCCGCCGGGCCGTCGACGCCGAGCTCAAGGGCTATCCGGTACGGGTCGAGGTCGGCCCGCGCGACCTGGCCGCCGGTAATGCGGTGGTGGTTCGGCGTACGGACGGATCGAAGACTCCGGTGCCGGTGGCCGACGCGGTTTCGGCGGTGCTCGCCGCGCTCGACGCCGACCAGCGGGCCCTGCACGACGAGGCGCTCGCCCTGCGCGAGTCCCGCACCTTCGAGGTGAACACGCTCGCCGAGGCGATCGAGGCGGCGGCCACCGGCTGGGCCCGGTTGCCGTGGTCGGCGGTCGGTGTCGCGGGCGAGGCCGAGGCGAACGGGCAGGGCGTCACCGTACGCTGCCTGGTCCGGGCGGACGGTTCGGTGCCGGACTCGGAGGACGAGCCCGACCTGGTCGCCATCCTGGCCCGCTCCTACTGACGCCCGCCGCCACCGACGGTGTCCGCCGATACCCGCGCCGACCTGCCAACCGGGGCATCCGTGCCCCGGTTCGCCCCCGGCCGGCTGATCGTGCACCGCAACGTACGCCGGGGCCGGATCGGTTGGGCCAGGACGGCGCGGGTGGTCAGCGACGACGAGCGGGGTCTGCTGGTCTGGATCGCCCGCAACTCCCCGGTGGCCAGCGAGGTCACCGCCGACGGCCGGGGCATGCGGGCGATGCCGTTCACCGAGTGGCTGGCGAACCCGTACCGGCTGGCCACCGGTGTCTGGGCGGGCCCACCGCTGTTGAAGTTCCTGCCCGCCGGCGCCGACCACTCGGTGTGGTGGTTCCGGGACACCACCGACCGGTTCGCGTACTGGTACGTCAACCTCGAAGAGCACGGTGTGCGCTGGGACGACGGTGACCTGGCCGGGGTGGACGTGGTCGACCAGGATCTCGACATCCTGGTCGAGCCGGACCTGAGCTGGCACTGGAAGGACGAGGAGGAGTTCGTCGAGCGCCTCGCCCACCCGGACGGCTACTGGGTGCCGGACGAGGCGGCGGTCCGCGCCGAGGGTCTGCGGGTGGTACGAATGATCGAGGCCGGTGAGTTCCCGTTCGACGGAACCTGGCGCCACTTCGTACCCGATCCGGGGTGGACCGTGCCGGCGTCGCTGCCGGCGGGTTGGGATCGAACCCCGGTCCGCTGAGCCCGGCCCTCGACCGACGGGCGGGCCCGCCCCGAACCGACCGGCGAGTCCGGACAAAATGGCACTACCAAGAGTGTCGTGCTCCTGACAGAAGCGGTAAAACCGCAGGTCAGAGCCCCTAGGCTCCGTGCAAGTCGTCCCCCTGGTGGGAGGTCCCCGTGGCCGACCAGATCACCTCCTGGGCAGACCTGCGGGCGAGAGCGCCCGACATCCTCGCCCGGGTAAATGCCAACGCCCGGCTGGGCCGCGCCGCCGCGGTCAACCCGCTGCTCGCCATCGAGCGGTTGGACTACACCATCGACCCGGAGATCAGGCCGGCCCTCGCCGACCAACTGAGACTGGGCCCCGGCCCCGCCGGCCGCCTCGCCGACCTGCGCCGGGAGGTCGCCGGCCTGGCCGGTCGGACGGTCGACCCGGACGACGCCGAGGACGTCGGGCGACTCCTGGTCGAACTCGGGATCGTCGCCGTGGCACCGGGGCCGGTGCTGGACACCCGACCGCCGCGCTGGCACCCCGGCGGTCCCGGCCCGGACCCGTTGCGTCGCCTGCGCGACCAGCATCCGGTGCTGGCACCGCTGCTGGACTACCGGTGGATCTCGGCCGCCCGGCCCCGGTTCGCACCCGTTCGGACCTTCGACGCGCTGCTCGACGGCGAGCGGATACCGCCGGTGACCGCCGTGGTCGCCCGGCTGCGCCGCACTACGCCACCGGTCGCCGAACTGTAGTGCGGAAGGAGGACCATGGTCGACACACACGGGTACGACGTGGTGGTGGTGACGGCACCGGCGGTCCTGCGCAAGGCGCTGCGGGCGGCCTGGAAGTCGGCCGGCTGCGGTGGCACCGACACCGGCGGGGTGCCCGCGTACCTGGCGATTCCGGCCGGGCTCGACCTCGGTGGCCGGACCACCTCCGGCGGGCAACTGGAGATCCCCCAGGACCGGCTCGACGCCCAACTGGTGCCCGCGATCGACGGCTGCCGGCTCGTCTTCGGGCTGATCGTGCAGGTGACCCTCGCCGACCCGCCGGTCCCGTCCGCCCGGTTGCTCGACCTGACCGCGACCGTACGGGCGGAGGTGCCGATCGGGCTGCTGCCGGGCTCCCTCGACGTCGGGATCCGGCTCGACGGGCTGCCCCGAAGCGCGGTCGACGCGGGCGTCAGCGGCGGTGATCCGATCGCCGGCAAGCTCGACCAGATCCTCGCCGAGTACGTCCACCTCGGGTACGAGAACGGCGGACCGGCCGGGCCCGTCCACGCCGGTGTGCCGACGATCCCGCACCAGCGGGACGAGTCCGAGCAGGCGCTCTCCGTCGGCGGCAACGGCTACCTGCTCGACACCCACCTGGAGTGGTACGACGACCAGAGCCAGCCCGGCTACCGGATCGAGGTGAGCCGACCCGACGCCGGACACGTGCTGATCAGCCTCCCGGGCTACCTGCGGATGTTCCGCATAACCGGATCCGGCGGCGGTGGCGGGGCGGGGTCCGGTGGCGGGGCGGGATCCGGATCGGGGTTCGGTGCGGGGGCGGGAGCCGGGAACGGGAGCGCGGCGGGGCCGGTGTTGGCCGATCCGATGGGGGTCGAGGCGCGGTTGGAGATCCTTGCCGGGGTGGAGGCGCCGCCGGGGGCGTACACGATCCGGTTCGACACCGCCGTGGTGACCGCCGGTCCGATCCGGCCGGCGCCGGGGCTGGAGGGCACCAACTACACGCTCAACAACGGTGCCCTGTTCGGACTCCTCGAAGCCGCCCTGCGTACCCGGCTCGGTCAGCAGGGGCGGGACCTGGTCCAGGGCTTCGGGCCGCGTACCGTGCCGGTGCCGACCGCCGACCAGGTCGCCACGCTGATCGGTGACCTGGTCCACGCCGACCTGGCCGCCCGGGGCCCGCTGGCGCTGTGGACCCCGCAGGCCGGTGGGGAGCGCTTCGAGGCGCACGACGTGGCCACCCGGGTCCGGGCCGACGCACTCGTCATCGCGGTCAACGCCGCCGACGACGCGGACATCACCGCGATCGGCCACCCGGTGCCGGCCGGGCGGGACTTCGCCATCATGCTGGCCGCCCCGATCGTCCGGGCCGGCATCGAGGCCGCCCGCGCCGCCAACGGCTGGGCCGACGCCGACCTGCCCCGCCGGGTCGAGCGCGACGACATCCGGGCCGACGTACGCGACCTCGACGTCGAACCGGTGGACGGGGCGATCCGGATGACCGGGGCGCTGACCGTGGTCGACGCGGTCCTCGGCAGCATCGACGTGGACGCCACCTTCCGGGCCGAGGTCGGGCTGCGCTGGAATCCCGATGGCGCGCTCGACCCCGACGGGATGCAGGCGATGGAGAACCAGGTGATCGGCGACCCGGACGTCGACTCGGCGGAGTCGACCGCGTTCTGGCTGGTCGCGCTCATTCTCGCGGTGGTGAGCTGGGGAGCGGGCAGCATCCTGGTCGGGATCGTCATCGTGGTGGTGGCCGCCGTGGTCACCGGGATCGCCGCCGGGATCGGCAGCTCGACCCGGGTCGACCCGGTCACCGGCGCGGTTCGCGGCCTCACCGGCTGGCCCCCGGAGCTGGCCCGGATCGGCCGGGTCCGGCCGGTCTTCCACAACCCGATCACCATCGCTCCGGGCGGGCTGGTCCTCGCCGGCACCCTGGAGGTGGTCAGCTCCCGCGCCCAGACCCCGGTGCTCGCCGCCCGGGGCGGCGGCTCCTACACCGGCACCGCCGGAACGGCGCTCACCCTGACCGCCGGGCACACCGCCCCGGCCGCCGTCTACTCCTGGCGAGCCGGCGACGGCAGCCCGGCGGTGGCGACCCGCGACCTCACCCACACGTACGCCGCCGGCGGCGTCTATCTGGCCGCGCACTCGCTCACCGTCACCGAGCCGGGCGGCGCCACCAGCCACAGCTTCGCCCTGGTGCACGTGGCGAACGCGCCGCCGACCGTGGACGCCGGCCCCGACCTGGTGGTCGACGAGGGCGAACTGGTCACACTCGTCGGCCGGTTCACCGACCCGGACTGGACCGACACGCACGAGACCACCTGGAACTTCGGCGACGCGTCCGCGACCGAGCCGGGCACGGTGGCGCAGACGAACAAACCGCCCCGGTGCGAGGGGACCAGCACCGTCCGGCACGCCTGGTGCGACAACGGGATCTACGAGGTCACCCTGCGGGTCCGGGACCGCAACGGCGGCATGGCCACCGACAGCCGGCTGGTCACCGTACGGAACGTGCCGCCGACCGTGGACGCCGGACCGGAGCTGTTCACGTACCCGAGCACGGTGTTGACCCTGACCGCCACCTTCAGCGATCCGGGCTGGTCCGACACCCACACCGCGACCTGGGCGTTCGGCGACTGCTCGGCGCCGATCCCGGCGGTGGTGACCGAGGTGCACCAGGCACCCGCGAGCCGGGGCAGCGCGGTCGCCGCGCACCGGTACCCGGACCGGGGCACCTTCCTGGCCCGCTGCACCGTCGCCGACGACGACGGCGGGGTGGGCGGTGACGAGGTGGTGATCCGGGCGGTCGACGTGGTCAACCGGCACTTCGAGGACGGCTTCGCCCAGCGCAGTACCGGCGCGGTGGCGATCGGCTGGGAGCCGTACCTGCGGACGCCGACGGTGGCGAACACCGCCCCCCGGCACACCGCGAGCAACTTCGTCGTACACGGTGGACGGCGGGCCCAGGGCCTCCAGGTCGGCGCCCGCGAACGGGTCGGGGTGTACCAGCGGATCGGTGCCAACCCGGACTGGTCCTACCAGGTCACCGCCTGGTACGACCTGGACCAGGCCAGGCCGGGAACGGCCCGGCTCGGCGTCGACCCGGCCGGCGGCGACGACCCGGCCGCCGACACCATCGTGTGGAGCGACGGTACGGCGTCGCAGCGCTGGAGCCCGCTGACCGTACGGGTCACCGCCCGGTCGGCCGCGGTCACGGTCTTCCTGGAGGCGTACCGCCCGGACGGGCGGGACCCGAGTCCGGGGGCCGAACGGGTCTGGTTCGACGACGTCGAACTGCTCGCCGCGCAGCCGTACTGCCCGCCGGCCCCGCCGCCGCTGACCGAGCTCACGCTCGACTTCGGGGACCGGGAGCGGGGCAGCCAGTATCCGCCGCAGTGGACCGAGCAGGGCTTCGCTCTGCGTACGCCCGATGGTGGTGGTCGGGCGGTGGTGGCGCTGGACCCGCCGGCCGGCGGCAACGCGTTGCGGCTCGGTCTCGGCCTGGTGCTCCGGCTGCCGCGTCCGGCCGAGCGGATCGCCGTCACCCTGCTCAACATCGGTGGCCGCCCGCTGTCGCTGGTCGCGGTCGACGCGGCCGGCAACATCCGGGACCGGGCCCAGGTGCCGCCGGCCACCCCGGCGCTGCCGACCGCCGCCGTGCTGACCGGGCCGGGGATCGTCGCGGTCCGGATCGACGGCCGTGGGGTGGAGGCGTTCCTGGTTCGCTGCCACGTCGTACTGGAGACACCCGTGCCGCCCGGCCCCCGACCGCCGCCGGGTCCCGCCGGGTACGCCGGACCCGACCGGAAGGGGCCGGCGTGGCTGAGTCGAGGAGGTTCACCATGACCGACACTTCGTTCCCGCCGACGGCGACCCCGTCGACGCCGACCCCGAGGATGCCGACTCCACGGACGGGGGTGCCGCGATGACGGTGATCGGCGCGGCGACGGTGGACGACCGGTGGCTGACCAGCGTGCGTACCCGTACCGCGCTGGCCGACCTGGACCGGCGGATGAAGGACGCGGTGGCGTCCCGCGACCCCGGACTGTGGACCATGGCCACCGCCCTGCTGGACCGGGGCGGCAAACGGATCCGGCCGGCGTTGCTGCTGGTCGCGGGGGAGTTCGGCACGTTCCGACCGGACCGGTTACTGGACGCGGCCGCCGCCCTGGAACTGCTGCACCTGGCCACGCTCTACCACGACGACGTGCTGGACCGGGCCGTCACCCGCCGGCACGGGCCGACCGCCAACGCCCAGTGGGGCGACTCGGCCGCCCTGGTCACCGGCACGTTCCTGGTGGCGCGGGCGAGCGCGCTGATCGCCACCTTCGACGACGGGTACGGCCGGGAGGCCGCGCGGGCACTGGTGGAACTCTGCACCGGCCAGCTCCGGGAGACCGAGAACGCCTTCCACACCGGCCTGACCGAGGCCGAGTACATGGAGATCATCGCCGGCAAGACGGCCACCCTGTTCGAGCTGCCGTGCCGGTTGGGTGCCCGGCTGGCCGGCGCACCGGACCGGATCGTCACCGCCCTGTCCCGGTACGGCCACGACCTGGGCATCGCGTTCCAGCTCGCCGACGACGCGCTGGACGTGTGGGGCAGCGCCGAGCGGCTGGGCAAGTACCCGCTCGGTGACGTCCGGGAGGGCGTCTACACGCTGTCCGTACTCCGGTTGCTGGCCCGTGGCACACCGGCCGCGCAACGGGTACGGGAGCTGCTGCGGGTCCTCGAACCCGGTGCCACCGAACTGGCCGAGGTACGCAGCCTGGTGCTCCGCTCCGGGGTGGTGGACCAGGTCCTCGGCGAGGCCCGGGAACTCGCCACCCGCGCCCGTGGCCACCTCGCCGCCCTGCCCGCCGGACCGGCCCGCGAGTCGCTGTGGCGGCTGGCCGACCACGCCATCGCCCGGGCCGGTTGAGATGGCCGGGGAGACCGGCCCGGAACGACTCGACGCGGTGGTGGTGGGCGCCGGACCGGCGGGGTCGGCGGCCGCGTACCACCTGGCCCGGCGGGGGCGGCGGGTGCTGCTGGTCGACCGGCGGGACTTCCCCCGGGAGAAGAGCTGCGGGGACGGGCTGACCCGGGACGCGGTGCGGCTGCTGGCCGACATGGGCGTACTGGAGGAACTGACCGGGGCGGCGCGGGTCGCCGGGGTCCGGGTCCGGATGCGCGGGCGGGGCACCCGCGACTTCCGGTACGACGGGGACGGGCCGCTGTCGTACGGGATGGTGGTGCCCCGGCTGGAACTCGACGCGAAGCTCTGCCACCGGGCGGTCCGGGCCGGTGCGACCCTCTGGCCCGATGCCCGCGCCACCTACCTGCTCGGCGAGCCCGGTGCGGTACGGGGCGTGGAGATCGAGCGGGAGGGGCGGCGGGTGGCGGTCCGCGCCCCGGTGGTGGTCGCCGCCGACGGGGCCGCGTCCGGGCTGGGCCGGCAGGCCGGACTCCGTACCGGTGTCCGGGAGCAGACCGGTTTCGCCGCCCGTGGCTACTTCGCCGACGTGGCGGACCTCGACCCACTGCTGGAGATCCACCTGCCGCTGTTCGACGTGACCGAACGGCACCTGCTGCCCTCGTACGGCTGGGTCTTCCCGGTCGGCGGCGGCGTGGTGAACGTCGGTGTCGGCCTGTTCGACCCGGCCCACCGGGACAGCGTCCGCAGCCTGTACGACCGGTTCGTGACCGACCTGATCGCCACCGATCGCAGGTTCCGCCGGGCCCGCCCGGTGGGCCGGATGAGCGGGGCGCCGCTGCGGCTCGACTTCGACCCGTCCCGGTGCGGGGTGCCGGGGTTGCTGCTGGTCGGCGACGCCGCCGGGCTGGCGAGCCCGTTCACCGGCGAGGGAATCAGCTTCGCCCTGGAGTCCGGCACCCTGGCCGCCACCACTATCGACGCCGCGCTGCACGAGTCCGCCGACGACCCGATCGACCCCATCCCGTACGCCCGCGAGCTGGGCGCCCGGCACGCCGGCCAGTTCGAGACCGGCCGGCACGCGGCCCGCCGTTACCTGCTCGCCTGGCGGGTGCTGGAGTCGACCTTCGACGACGACCGGCCGATCTTCACCCTGTGCCGGCGGTTGGCGCTGCATCCCGACGGGGCCCGAGCCGAACGGATCCTCGCACCGTTGCCGCCGCTGGACCCCGGCATCGGTCGGGCACTGCGCCGGGACCTGCTCGCCGTGGCCGACCTGCTCGCCGGCTGCGTACGCGACGACTGGCCGATGTTCGTCCGGCTGTTCGCGGTCGACCGTGACCCGGACACGGTTCCGCTGCGCCCGGCGGTGCTCCTGCTCGCCGCCGGGTACGTCGGCGGCCGCCGCAACCCGGTCAGCCACGCGCTGGCGGCAGCGATGGACCTGGGCCTGCTCGCCGGCCTGGCGATGGACGGTGCCGGCCCCCCGCCACCGACCCGCCCGACCCTCCCCGCCCCGCGCTCCGCCGCCGAACGCCTACCCGGTCGCCGGGGTGGTGAGGCCACCGCGGTGCCCTGGGGGAGCCGGTTCGCCGTACTGCTCGCCGACTACCTGCTCGCCCGCGCGTACGAACTGGCCGCGCGGGGCGGGGCGGCGGTGGTGACGGAGTTCGCCGACGCACTGACCGCGAGCTGCGAGGGTCGGGCCCGGGAGCTGCGCGCCGAGCACGGCGGCGGCGTGGGTCTGCGCGGTGGGACGGTCGCCGCCGGTCCGCGCCGGCGGGGCGGACCACCACCCGGTACGGCCGACGACCGGCCCGCCACCGGTGTACCTCCCGGCGCGGCGACGGCGGCGGTCGGGACCGACTGGGCGATGCGGGTGGAACAGCTCAGCGCCCGGATGGCGACCTCCTTCGAGTTGCCCTGCCGGCTCGGCGGGCGGCTCGGCGGGGCGAGCCCGGCGGTGGTGAACGCGCTGGCCGCCTTCGGGCGCCACCTGGGGGTGAGCTACGCGCTGGCCGACGAGCTGTGGGCGGCGGACGCCGGCCGTCCCGGTTCGTCCGGCTTTCCGGGCCTGCCCGGCCTGCTACCGGGCTTCCAAGATCTTCACAGCCGACCGCAGGGCGACGGCCGGCAGTATCCCCACGGCCAGGAGCAGGTCGACGGCCGCCAGCATCTTCACGGCCGGCAGCGTCCGCACGGTCAGGAGGGTCTGCCGGGCCGGCAGCGTCCTCCGGAGGACTCGCTCGCGGAGCTGGCCCGGCTGGTCGACGAGCACGCCGAGCGGGCCCGCGAGGCGCTCGCCCGGGTGCCCGACGGCCCGGCCCGGGACCTGCTGTACCGACTCGCCGAACGGCCGGTACCCGGCCCGGCCGACGGCTCGTGACGGTCGGTGGCGAAGCGGGACGCCGGGCGGGTCGAGCGCGACGAATGGGACAATCTGGGTGGTTGGCCTGGTTGACCGGGTCCGAGGTGAGATATGCGTACCGGGTCTGGCACAATGGGTCGCTGGTATCCGGCACGTGTTCGGCGCCCTCTAACCCGGACGCATTGCCAGTCCACCGAGTTGTCTCCGGCCCAAACCCCACTGTGCCGTTGGCGCTCACCCGCCCACCGCCCTTCCGGGCCGGTGAGAATCGCAACAGGAGCGAACAGACTGTGGCCGTAAAGATCCGGCTCCTGCGGATGGGTAAGATCCGCAACCCGCAATACCGCATCGTCGTCGCCGACTCGCGTACCAAGCGTGACGGCCGTGCGATCGAGTTCGTCGGCATCTACCAGCCGAAGGAACACCCGTCGATCATCCAGGTCAAGTCGGAACGGGTCCAGTACTGGCTGTCCGTCGGCGCGCAGCCGAGCGAGGCGGTCCAGCGTCTGCTGGAGAAGACCGGCGACTGGCAGCAGTTCAAGGGCCTGCCGGCGCCGCCGCCGCTGCTGGTGAAGGACGCGCCGGCCGACCGTCTCGCGATCTACGAGGCCGAGTCCAAGGCCGCGGCCGGGGTTGCCGACGCGCCGGCCGCCAAGCCGGCCAAGAAGGCTGCCAAGGCGGCTGCGCCGGCCGAGGCCGCGCCGGCCGAGGAGCCGGTGAAGACCGAGGAGCAAGCCGGTGCCGCCTCCGGCGAGCAGGCCTGACGTGGCTATCCGGCCGGCACTGGAGCACCTGGTCAAGGGCATCGTCGACCACCCGGACGACGTACGCGTCCGGCTGGTCGACTCGCGCCGGGGTAAGCGCCTTGAGGTGCGGGTGCACCCCGAGGACCTCGGCACGGTGATCGGCCGATCCGGGCGTACCGCCAAGGCGCTGCGCCAGGTGATCGGCTCGATCGGTGGTCGTGGGATCCGGGTCGACATCGTCGACTCGTACTGATGCTCCTGATCGTCGGCCGGATCGGACGGCCGCACGGTGTCCACGGTGAGGTGACCGTGGAGGTGCGGACCGACGAACCCGAGGCACGGTTCGCCGTCGGGTCGGTGTTTCGCGCCGACCCGACGGCGCCCGCCAACGCACCCGCCCCCGTCGGCCCGGCACCGGTGACCGACCAGGGCGAGCCGGTACGGGTGCCGGAGCAGCTGACCATCGAGACGGTCCGCTGGCACCAGGGCCGTCCGCTGGTGCTCTTCGAGGGCTTCTACGACCGGGATCTCGCCGAGGTGCTGCGCGGCACCCTGCTCTGGGTGGACAGCGCCGACGTACCCCCGCCGAGCGACCCGGACGAGTTCAACGACCACCAGCTGGTCGGCCTCGCCGCGGTCAGCCCGACCGGTGAGCCGCTCGGCGAGGTGACCCGGATCGACCACGCGCCCGCCTCCGACCTGCTGGTGCTGCGCCGACCCGAGGGCGGGGTCGCGCTGGTGCCGTTCGTCAAGGCGATCGTGCCCGAGGTGGACCTGGCCGCCGGCCGGGTGGTGGTCGACGCTCCCGCTGGCCTCTTCGACCTCTGACCGGCCGGTTCACGCGATCTTTCCGACCGGCCGGTCCCGCGAGTTGAGGTGTGAGTGGCATGCGCGTTGACGTGGTTTCCATCTTTCCCGAGTACTTCTCGCCGCTCGACCTCTCCCTGATCGGCAAGGCGAGGGCGAGCGGCGTGCTCGACCTGGGCGTACACGATCTGCGGACCTGGACGCACGACGTGCACCGCACCGTCGACGACAGCCCCTACGGCGGGGGTCCGGGCATGGTGATGCGACCGGAGCCGTGGGGTGAGGCGCTCGACGCCCTGGTCCCGGCGGGTGTGACAGCACCGCCCCGGCTGCTGGTGCCGAGCCCGGCCGGGGTGCGGTTCACCCAGGCGCTGGCCCACGAGCTGGCCGCCGAACCGCACCTGATCTTCGCCTGTGGCCGGTACGAGGGCATCGACCAGCGCGTCCTGGCGTACGCCGAGACCCGGATGCCGGTGACCGAGGTCTCGCTCGGCGACTACGTGCTGTTCGGCGGCGAGGTGGCGGTGATCGTGATGCTGGAGGCGATCACCCGGTTGCTGCCCGGCGTGCTCGGCAACGCGAACTCGCTGGACGAGGAGTCGCACGCGCACGGGCTGCTGGAGGCGCCGGTCTACACCAAGCCGCCGAGCTGGCGGGAGCAGGACGTGCCGGAGATCCTGCGCTCCGGTGACCACGGCCGGATCGCCCGTTGGCGGCGCGACGAGGCACTGTTGCGTACGGCCCGGCGCCGGCCGGACATGCTGGCCGGATTGCCGCCCGAGCAACTGGACAAACGTGACGTCGCCACCCTGCGCGGAGCCGGATTTCAGGTGCCGCCCGCCGATATGGCAAAGTAGGGAGGTTGCCGTGGTTGCCCGCGCCGCGGGCGGCTACGAGGATCCCCGGTTCCTGCGGGGATCAGTATCACCCAGTCCGCGCGCCGACGCCCGGTGCGCCGTGAGCATTACGAGGATGCAGCGATGAACACCCTGGACGCGCTTGACGCCCAGTCGCAGCGGACCGACACCCCGGCCTTCCGGGCCGGTGACACCGTCAAGGTGCACGCCCGAGTCATCGAGGGTAACCGTTCCCGGGTCCAGATCTTCCAGGGCGTGGTCATCCGCCGTCAGGGCGGTGGCCTTCAGGAGACCTTCTCCGTCCGCAAGGTCAGCTTCGGTGTCGGTGTGGAGCGGACCTACCCGATCAACAGCCCGGCGCTCGACCGGATCGAGGTCGTGACCCGCGGTGACGTCCGTCGGGCCAAGCTCTACTACCTCCGTGAGCTTCGCGGCAAGAAGGCGAAGATCAAGGAGAAGCGCGAGAAGCAGGTCGGCTGACCCGGTCCGGCATCGCCCCCGGTCGTGGGGGCGTGCCGTCCTGGCCGGCGGAGGCTACGCTGGCCGCACGGGCAGAAGCGGAACGTCTCAGCGCGACGGTGTCGCAGGTGACGGAACGCGTCCGCGCTACCGCCCGGAGCCGATGTCGGCTCGACCGGGCGGTAGTGCTGTATCTCGGGACCGGGGAGATGCGTGGTACGCAGCGTGGATGAACAGGACGACGTCGAGCCCTGGCGCCGACGGGTCCGACGTGCCCGTAAGCAGATGCCGCTCTGGCAGGAGCTGCCACTGCTGCTCGTGGTCGCGTTCTGCCTGGCCGTACTGATCCGCAGTTTCCTGCTCCAGGCGTTCTTCATCCCCTCGGGGTCCATGGAGGACACCCTGTTGATCGGCGACCGGGTGCTGGTCAACAAGGTCGTCTACGACATGCGTGACCCGGTCCGCGGCGAGGTTGTCGTGTTCCGGGGCACCGACCGCTGGGCGCCGCAGCAGAGCGACGAGCCCGAGCCCGGTTTCGTCGGCAAGCTCGGCCGGACCGTGGGCGACCTGGTCGGGGTCAGCCGACCCGGCGAGAAGGACTTCATCAAACGCGTGGTCGGGGTCCCCGGCGATCGGGTGAAGTGCTGTGACGAGCAGGGACGGGTCACCGTCAACGACGTCCCGCTCGACGAGACGTACGTGTTGCAGGACTCGCCGCTGGACATCCCACCGGACCCGAAGGAGTGCCGCTCCCGACGGTTCGACGAGGTGGTGGTCCCGTCGGGCCAGCTGTTCGTGATGGGTGACCATCGACTCGTCTCACAGGACGCCCGGTGCCAGGGCCCGGTGCCGATCGAGAACGTGATCGGCCGGGCCTTCGTCGTCGTCTGGCCGTACAGCCGGTGGGACTCGCTGTCGGTTCCGGAGACCTTCGAGAAGCTGCCCGAGGTGGTCGCCGCACCGGCCGGGACCCACCCGCCGGTCACATCGGACGGCGGCGCCGGACTCGCGGTCGTACTGCCGATTCTGGGGCCGCTGTTCATTTCCGCGCGTTCCCGGCGTTGGCTCCCAGCTCGGCATCGTAGGCTCCACCCGTGATTGACGAGCAGACCGACAAGCCGAAGCCGCGTAACTCCTTCTGGCGGGAACTTCCGATCCTGCTGGGCGTGGCCGTGCTGGTCGCGGTCCTGGTCCGGGCGTTCGTGCTACAGACCTTCTACATCCCCTCACCGTCGATGCAACACACGCTGGACATCAACGACCGGGTTCTCGTCAACAAGCTGGTCTACGACTTCCGCGAGCCCGACCGGGGCGAGGTAGTGGTCTTCAAGGCGCCGTTCGAGTGGAGCAACAACCCCGACGGCGAGGACTTCATCAAGCGGGTGATCGGCGTCGGCGGTGACCACATCGTCTGCTGCGACCCGCAGGACCGGCTGATGATCAACGGGCACTCGCTGGACGAGCCGTACATCTTCAGTGAGAACGGGGTCCGGGACCGGCCCGCCGACGAGGAGTTCGACATCACCGTGCCGAAGGACCGGCTCTGGGTGATGGGCGACCACCGGTCGGCCTCCGGTGACTCGTTGGAGCACTGGGAGCAGTCGAAGTCCGCCAATCCCGACGGGGACATCAATCTCGCCACGATCCCGGTGGACTCGGTGGTCGGGCGGGCCTTCACCGTCTTCTGGCCGCTGGACCGGGCCAAGTGGTTGTCCGTGCCCGAGTCGTACGACGGGGTTCCCAATCCGTAACACCGGACCGTGCGGTTCCCGATCGGTCGCGCGCCGTGCCGGCCGCCCGTCTTCGGGCGGACCGGGCGCGTCTAGGCTGAGCCGGTGACCGTCTTCACCCCTCGCCGGGCCGCCCGGGTGCTGCTGCTCGACGGCGCCGACCGGGTGTTGCTGTTCCACGGCTGGGACCCGGCACGGCCCGAGCACCGGTACTGGTTCACCCCCGGTGGCGGCCTGGACCCCGATGAGTCCCCGACCGAGGGCGCCGTCCGCGAGCTGGCCGAGGAGACCGGGCTGCGACTGACCCCGGACCAGATCGGCCAGGCGGTCTGGCAGGAGGTCACCGAGTTTCCGTTCGACGGCCGGTGGTACCGCCAGGAGCAGGACTTCTTCCTGGTCCGGGTGCCGGCCGAGCGGCCCGCCTTCGAGGTCGACACGGCCGGCTTCGACCAGATCGAGCGGGACAGCATCGACGAGCACCGCTGGTGGTCGGTGGCCGACATCGAGCGTACCGACGACCGGGTCTATCCGACCGAGCTGCCGGCCCTGCTGCGCCGCCTGCTGGGCGGTGAGCGCTAGTGCTGACCCCGCCGCGCACCGTGGTCCGCCGGGAGGGCGGCCTGTACGCACTGGAGCGCGCCCTGCAACGGCGCGGCTTCCGCTATGTCGCCGGTGCGGACGAGGCCGGCCGGGGCGCCTGCGCGGGCCCGCTGGTGGCCGCTGCGGCGGTGCTGCCCGAGGGCCGGCGCGGCGAGATCGACGAGCTGGCCGACTCGAAGCTGCTGACCCCGGCCGCCCGCGAACGGGTCTACCGGGCCGTGGTCGACCAGGCGCTGGCGTACGCCGTGGTGGTCATCCCTGCCGACGAGGTGGACTCGCGCGGGCTGCACGTGTGCAACCTCGCGGCGATGCGTCGGGCGCTCGCGTCGCTGTCCACCCGACCGGAGTACGTGCTCACCGACGGCTTCGGGGTGGACGGGCTCGGCGTGCCGGGTCTCGCCGTGTGGAAGGGTGACCAGGTCGCCGCGTGTGTCGCCGCCGCCAGTGTGCTGGCCAAGGTGACCCGTGACCGGATCATGGTCGAGCTCGACGGCCGGTACCCCGATTACGGGTTCGCCGAGCACAAGGGTTACATCACGGCGGAGCACACGGCCGCGTTGGAGCGTCACGGAGCGTGCGAGGAGCACCGCTTCTCGTACGTGAACGTGGCATCGATCTCCGGTCGGGCCGAGCGCCCGCCACGGTCGCGGAGGCCGGTGCGGGTCGGTGGGGATGAGCCGAGGAAGCGGACAACCCCGCCAGGGGGTACCGTCGGCGTGGCGTTGGGGGAGCAGCCTCGGCCGCCAGCGTTGGTGGGGGAAGATGTGGCCATGGAAGGCGGAGTGCGATGAGCGCGGAAGATCTCGAAAAGTACGAGACCGAGATGGAACTGCAGCTCTACCGGGAGTACCGCGATATCGTCCGCCAGTTCTCCTACGTGGTCGAGACCGAGCGTCGGTTCTATCTTGCCAATCAGGTCGACCTGCACGTGCGGAACTCGGACGGCGAGGTCTACTTCGAGGTGGAGATGCACGACGCGTGGGTCTGGGATATGTACCGTCCCGCGCGATTCGTGAAGAATGTCCGGGTCATGACGTTCAAGGACGTCAACGTGGAAGAGCTAGAAAAGCCGGAGATCTCCCTTCCGGCGGATTCCGGCTTCGGTAACTGAGCAACCTCGGCGACTCTGAGCAACCCGAGCAACTGAGCGCTGAGCTACCGGCGGGGGCCGGCGGTACGGCCGGCCGACCCCCGAGCACGGCCACTCACGCGTCGAGGACGGCGACCTCGACCCGCTGCACCAGGTTGTTGGCGAACCCGCCCCGGTTCCACGGCTGCTCCACCGGCTGCGTACGCCCCGACGCGTCCGTCGCCCGAGCGCTCAGGGTGTAGCGGCCGGGCGTGGCGACCCAGTCGTACCGCCAGCCGCGCCAGGCCCACTGGGTGCCGATCGACCCCTTCCCGGCCTGCCCGGTGGCCGGATCGAGGGTGGCCGGAGCCCAGGTGAGGCCACCGTCGACGGTCACCTCCACGCCGGTCACCGGGGCGTGGCCGGACCAGGCCCGACCGGTCAGCGGGACCGTACCGGGTCGCAGGGCCCGGGCCCGGGACATGAAGTCGGGGAAGCCGGGTGGCTGGACCAACGCTCTCGGCTCGATCCGGGTCACCGGCACGCCCGGATCGTCGGCGTGCTGGCGTACCCGGTAGGCGACCGCGTTCTGGTAGCCGGTGAACTCCCGGTCGAGCGCCTCGATCCGGTGCAGCCACTTGACGTGCGCCATGCCGTACCAGCCCGGCACGACCAGGCGCAGCGGGGCACCGTGTTGCGGCAGCAGCGGGGCACCGTTCATCTCGTACGCCAACAGCACGTCCTCGCGCAGTGCCTCGGGCACCGGCAGCGACCGCTGGTAGTCCTGCTCCACCCCGCGCTCCACCCCGTGGTCGGCACCGGTGAAGAGGACCTCGATCGCGTCTGGCGCCAGCCCAGCGTCGCGCAGCAGCGGCGCCAGCGGGGTGCCGGTCCAGTCCGCCGTGCCCACCGCCTCGACCAGCCACGGCTGGCTCACCGGGCGGGGCTCCAGCAGTGCCCGACCGTTGCCGGCGCATTCCAGCGTGACCCGGTGGGTGACCCGGGGGCGGCGCTTCAACTCGGCCAGGTCCAGAACCAGCGGCCGGTCCACCCGACCGTCGATCGTGAGCGTGTGGCTCTCGGCACTTGTGTCCGGAATGTCATAGTGGGTGAGCAGGTAGTGCAGGCCGACCGGCGTGACGTCGTACCGCAGTGCCTCCAGCGGCAGCCCGTGGTTCCGGGCGGCCAGTTGAAGCTCCTCGGGGCTGATCCCCTCGCCCGGCTCCGCCAGCCGCGACGGGCCGCTCACCTCGTCCACCGTCGTCATCAGTCGGCCTCCCCGGCTCGGGCCCATGATCGGGCGCACCGCACCAGCCTAGGTTCTGCCCGGCGTACGCCTCCGGGGTGGTCCGGTGCTGGTCAGCGCGGGTGGCGGAGGACGTACGGGGCGTGCGGGTCGGGCACGACGAGGAAGGCCGTGACGATGGCGACGACCGTCAGGGGCCGCAGGTCCCGAACTGCCGGGCCGCCCGCACCGGCCACGCCGTACATAGCAGATCAACCGCCTCGGCGGGCGTTTTCCACAGCCGGTCCCGGCTGTCCACAGACCGCCTCGGATCGGTTGCGTCGCCGGACGCCAGCGGCCACGCTCGCGGCCATGAGGACGTACCGTGCCCCGACCTTCCCGGCCCCGGCCCTGCCGCTGATCCTGTTGACAGCGCTGCTACCGGCGACGCCGGCGGCACCCGCACCCGCATCGGCCGTCGGGTCGCAGGTTGGGTCGATGGTCGGGTCGCAGCTCGGGTCGATGGTCTGGTCGGCCGCGGTTCAGCGGGTGCCGCTCGGGTCGATGGTCTGGTCGGCGGCGGTCCAGCGGGTAGCGGTCGAAGTGGTAGCGGCCGAGGTGGTGCCGGTCGAGGCGGGGTGGCGGTGGCCGTTGGCGGGCGTACCCCGGGTGGCCCGCCGGTTCGACCCGCCGCCGCTGCCGTGGCAGCCCGGCCATCGCGGCGTCGACCTCGAAGGCGAGGCCGGTGCGTCGGTCCGCGCGGCCGGCCCCGGCGTGGTGCTCTACGCCGGCCGGGTCGCCGGCACGCCGGTGGTGAGTGTCTCCCACGTGGACGGCCTGCGGACCACCTACCAACCCGTCGAACCCGCCGTACGCGTCGGTGATCGGATCGCCGCCGGGGACCCGATCGGAACCCTGCTCCCCGGCCATCCCGGCTGTCTCGCCGGAGTCTGCCTGCACTGGGGCCTGCGCCGGGCCGAGCACTACCTCGACCCCCTGGCGCTGCTCAACCTGGCCCGGGTCCGGCTGCTACCACTGACCGCCCGACACCAACCGCCCTGACGCCGACCGCCGCCGACCGGCAGCGCGCTCAGCGGGCGGCGGCGAGCAGGCCGGGCAGGGCCTCGGCGAGCCGGTCGTACTCCTCGGCCCGGTTGTAGACCTGCGCGCTGAGTCGCAGCCAGCCCCGGCCGCCCCACGGGCCGAGGAAGACGTCGGTGGCGAGCGTGTCGGCGACCCGCTGCCGCAACGCGATCGCGTCGGGAAAGGTGGTGGCCACGCCGTCCGGCAGCGGGACGAGGCGCATGGCGATCGTCGGTCCGCCGGGGTCCGGCAGATCGGCCGCTCCCAGACCGAGCGCCGCACCCACCACCCGCTGACCGTACGCGGCGAGCGCGGCGTTGTGCGCCCTGACCCGGTCGACGCCGAGGCTGCGCAGGGTGAACAGACCCACCGGCGCGGCCAGCCAACTGGAGTAGTCGAGGGTCGCCTGGAACTCGACGTTGAGCGGGAACCCGGTTTCCTGCTCCCAGGAGACGACCAGCGGTTCGATCCGGGCCCGCCAGCGGGGCGCCACCACCAGCGCGGCGGTGCCCCGAGGGGCGTACGCCCACTTGTGGAAGTTGCCGGTCCAGAAGTCGGCGCCGATCCGGTCCACCTCGACCGGCAGCATGCCGGGGGCGTGCGCCGCATCGACCAGCACCGGCACGCCGAGCTCACGGGCCACGGCGACGATCGCGGCGACCGGGAAGAGGCGGGCGGTGGGCGAGGTGATCTGATCCACGATCAGCAGCTTGGTCCGTCCCGGCCGTAGACCGGATCGGATGATCTCCACTATCTCGGCGTCGGTGGCGGCCAGCGGCACGTTCAGGGTTCGCGCCACCGCACCCGTACGCCGGCATTCCCGCTCGACGGACAGGGCGACCGCGCCGTACCCGTGATCGGTGCTGACCACCTCGTCACCCGGTTCCAGGCGCAGCGACTGCAACACCACGGCGGTGCCGGTGGTGGCGTTGCCGACCAGCGCCGTGCCCTCCGGATCGGCACCCAGAAAGGTTGCCAGGTGGCGACGGGCGTGGGCGACCCGTTCCGACAGCCCGCGGGTGTAGAACCGTTGCGGGTTGGACTCGGTCTCGTCCCGCAGCCGCTGCTGCGCGCGCTGGACGCTGATCGGCACGGTGCCGAACGATCCGTGGTTGAGATGGCTGACCGCCGGGTCGAGCGAGAAGAACAGCCGGGCCCCGCAAAACGGTTCGGGCGGTGGTGACGCTGCGTCGCTCACGTGATCATCCTAATCCCGCCCGTTTCCCACCACCCCAACCAATCCACAATCCCTGGCCCCCTTCCTCTCCCTCCCCCGGTGGGCCCTCCTACCGAGAATGAGTGGTAATTCGAGCGCTGATTACCACTCATTCTCTGTAGGAGGGCCAGGAGATGGGTGGGGGTGGGGTGTTAGGCGCGGGGGTGGGCTTGGCGGTAGGCGGCGCGGAGGCGTTCGGCGGAGACGTGGGTGTAGATCTGGGTGCTCGACAGGGAGGCGTGGCCGAGCAATTCCTGTACGGCACGCAGGTCGGCGCCGCCTTCGAGCAGGTGGGTCGCGGCGGAGTGGCGAAGCCCGTGCGGGCTGGTCCGGGGCAGGCCGGCGGCCCGTGCGTAGGTGGCGACCACCCGACGGGCGATGGTCGGCAGGAGCCGCCCGCCGCGTTGCCCGAGCAGCAGCGCGTCCCCGCTGTCCGGCCCGGCGAGTGCGGGCCTCCCGAACCGGAGCCATTCGTCGAGCGCCCGCTGCGCCGGTACGCCGTACGGGACCGAGCGTTCCTTGTTGCCCTTGCCGAGCACCCGGACCACCCGACGACCGTGGTCGACGTCGCCGGTGTCCAACCCGCACAGCTCGCTCACCCGTACCCCGGTGCCGTAGAGCAGTTCGAGCATTGCCCGGTCGCGCAGCAGCAGCGGAGACGCCTCGTCACCGGGGGCCAGCACGAGGGTGGTCGCCTGGTCGGCGCGGAGCACGCTCGGCAGTTCCCGGTGCGCCTTGGGGCTGGCCAGCGCGGCGCCGACATCGGTGGCGATCCGACCGGTGCGATGCGCCCAGCCGCTGAACGTACGCGCCGAGGCGGCTCGCCGGGCCAGCGTCGTACGGGCGGCGCCGAGCGTACGGACCTTCGCCAGCCAGCTTCGCAACGCGGCGAGGTCCAGCTCGGCGGGGGTGCCGCAGCCGAGCCGGACGGCGTGGTCGAGCAGGGAGACGATGTCACCGACGTAGGCCCGGACGGTGTGGCTGGACCGGTTGTCGACCCGGGACAGGTGCCGGGCGAAGTCGTCCACCGCGTCGCGCATCGATTGCGGCAGACGCTCGTGCATCGTCCGGGTACTGCGGCTGTCGCGGCTCATCGCCTGTGACCGTCGGCCGTACGCCGACCGGAGTCAAGCCGGCTCGCCGAAAACCGTCGGCCGTCGGACGTACGTCGACCGGAGTCAGGCTGGCTCGCCGGTAACTGTGCCCCGAGCCGGGATGGCTGTGGGTGTGGGCGGGGCGGAGGTGTGTCCGGCCCCGCCCACACCCACGGCCGGGGCTGTTGGTCAGGCGGTCGGGTTCTGGGCCTGTTCCTTGGCGCCCTGGACACGGCTGATGATGTCGTGCACCGGCTTGGTGCCGCTGCCGACCATCACACCGGTGACGATCGCGTCCACCCAGACCGGCAGCCCGTCCCACTCCGGACCGGCGATCGCGTGCAGCACGTAGAAACCGCCGGCGCTGGAGGCGACCGTGGCGACCGCGGTCGCGATGCCCCAGGCGACGATGGTCCGGTTGCCCCGAGCCCGCTCGACCTGCGCCTTCGCGTGCGCCACCGCGGCCAGATCGGCGTGGGTGGGGTTCCCGGTCCGGTTGGCCAGCGCCACGATCGACTGTTCGAGCGCGGCTTCGGTACGCCGGCCGGGGAACCAGCGGGAGAAGGGTTCCAGCACCCGCTCGACCGCGGCGGCGAAGACGAGCAACGTACCGAAGACGGCGGTGGTGTCCGGCGGCTGGATGATTGTGGCGGCCCCGCCGCTCGACCAGATCTGCCACGCACCGTAACCACCGGCCGCGATGGTCGCGAACGCCGCGATCACGGCACCGAGACCGGCCTGCTGGGAGGTGACCGAGGCGGCCTCGGCGGGTGCCTCCGCGTCGGCACCGACCGGCTGACCCCGGTCCGGGTTGCCGGCGGCAGTCGATGCGTCGTTGCCGGCGGCAGTGGATGCGTCGCCGGTGACCGGTGTGGACGTGACGGTGTCGGCCTGGGCGGCGGCGACGCGACTCACCGCCGTCACCACCAGTTGTCCGGCATTGTCCAGAACGGACGCGCGTCGTACCAGAGCCATGACAAATCCTCCGTTTGGGCGCGACTTTGCGCTGAGCCGTGCGGAAGGCTACGCCCCGACGATGTCGCGGATGTCACGGGGAGCGGGGATGGTCGATGGCCTGCCGGTACGGGTCGATCGAGCCGGACGATGCCGATGTCGGGCTATCCGGCGCGGGGTTCTCCGGCGGCGGCGGAGTAGCGGGTGGCGAGCGTACGGAGGTGGTCGCGCAGTTCCGGCGGATCGAGCACGGTGAAGGCGACGCCGAGTTGCCCGAGGAAGCCGGCGAGGTCGTGCAGCAGGTCGGATCCGGTCTCCAGCAGGCAGTTTCGCTCGTCGACGACGGTCAGCAGGCCCGCCTCCGGCGGTATCCGTTCGGCGATGACCTCGGCGGGCGCGTGCAGGCGTACCCGGGCCTGGTATTTCCAGGCCAGCGAGCGTAGGCCGCGCATGACATGGCTGGCGGCGCCACCTTCCGGCGGCTCACGCGGGGCGAAGCGCGGCCCGTTCGGCAGCCGGAGTCGGATCCGGTCGGCCCGGTACGTACGCCAGTCCTCCCGGTCGGTGTCCCAGGCCACCAGGTACCAGCGGCGTCCGGTGTAGACGAGCCGGTGGGGTTCGGCCCGGCGGGTGCTGCTCCGGCCATCGCGGTCGAGGTAGTCGAAGCGCAGTAGTTCGTAGTCACGCGCGGCGGCCGCGACGATGGTGAGGGTTTCGACGTCCACGGTCGGTCCGCCGCCCGCCGCGGATTCGGTGGCCGACCGCAGCGCGTCGATCCGATGGCGCAGCCGGGTGGGCAGCGTCTGTTCGAGTTTGGTCAGGGCCCGCAGCGACGGGTCCTCGATCCCGGCGACCGTACCCCCGGCGGCGGCGCGCAGGCCGACGGCGACCGCTACGGCTTCCTCGTCATCGAGCAGCAGCGGCGGCAGTTCCGCGCCGGCACCGAGGCGGTAGCCGCCGGTGGTTCCGGTGGCCGAGTGCACCTGGTAGCCGAGCTGGCGCAGCCGCTCGACGTCGTTGCGGACGGTTCGGGTGGTGACGTCGAGTCGGCCGGCCAGATCCGCGCCGGACCAGGTACGCCGGGTCTGTAGCAGGGTCAGCAGGCGCAGCAGCCGAACCGAGGTTTCCAACATTGCCGAAGTCTGTCAGGCATTGAGGAACGGGAGGTTCCGCAATGGTGGGTAGCGTCCACGACAGCACCAGGGAAACGCAACTGACCAGCAATTTTGGAGGGTTCACCATGAGCGGCACCCCGATCCTGCGCGGCATGGCCACGGTCACCTACTTCGCCGACGACCTGGACGCGGCGACGCGGTGGTACGCCGAACTGCTCGGCATCGAGCCGTACTACGAGTTCCCCGGCCCGGACGGCCAGCCCGGATACCGCGAGTTCCGGCTCGGCGACTACCAGCACGAGTTGGGCCTGATCGACAGCCGCTACCGGCCCGGCGGGGCGGCGGCGTCCGGGCCCGGCGGCGCGGTCCTGTTCTGGCACGTGGACGATGTGACGGCGGCGCTGGAGAAGCTGACGTCGATGGGCGCGAAGGAGTACGAGCCCCGCGTCGACCGTCCGTCGGGCTTCGTCACCGCCTCCGTGGTCGACCCGTTCGGGAACGTGCTCGGCATCATGTACAACCCGCACTACCTGGAGACCCTGGCCGGCAGCCGGGCCTGACCGGCACCCGTACCCGGAGGCAGAGGTCACAGGCCGCCGGTATCAATTGGCGGTGGTGGTCGGGCGCGGGGACGGGGCGGCGATGGCGTAGCCGCCGTCGCGGCGGACGATCAGGTCGAGGTCTTCGAGCAGGGCGAGCTTGCGCAGCGTGAGCCGGATGTCCAGGCCGGCGCGGGCGGCAAGCTCGTCCGGGCCGAGGGCGCCCCGCCGGGGGAGCGCTTCGAGGACCAGGGCCGATTCGTCGTCGAGCAGGTCGCGGGGCTGGCGGGGGGCGCGGGCGAGCGGGGCCAGGTCCGCGCCGATCCGGCCGACCTCTTCGAGTACGTGTGGCACGCCGGTCACCAGCCGGGTGCGCGGATGTTCGCGGAGCAGTTCGTGGGCGCCCACGGACATCGCGGAGGTCACCGGGCCGGGCACGACCATCGCCGGCCGGTTGATGGCCAGCGCACGGCGCAGCGTCTGGGTGGCACCACTGCGGGCCGCGGCCTCGACCAGCACGGTTCCGGCGGTGGCCGCCGCGATCAGCCGGTTGCGGATCAGGAACCGGTGGCGCAGCGGCTCGGCGCCCGGCATCCACTCGCTGATCAGCAGTCCGGTCTCCACGATTCGGTCGAACAGCGAACTGTTGCCCGCCGGATAGGGCCGGTCCACCCCGCAGGCGAGTACGGCCACCGTCAGCCCGCCCGCGTTGAGTGCGCCCCGGTGGGCGGCGGCGTCGACGCCGTGTGCGCCACCGGACACCACGGTCCACCGCCGGTTGGCCAGTCCGTAGCCGAGTTCGGTGGCGACGTAACCGCCGTACGATGTGGCGGCTCGGGCACCCACGACGGCGACCGCCCGGTCGAGCGTCTCGGCCAGCGGCCATTGTCCGCGCACCCAGATGGCCAGCGGTGGCGCGGTGTCCTGGTCGATTCTGCGCTCGGCGGCGGCCAGCGACAGCAGTTCCAGGTCACGGACCTGCGGCGGCCACTCGTCGTCCTCCGGTACGACGATGCGGGCATCGAGCCGCCCGGTGTGCGCGATCGCGGCGGCGGCAACCTCGTGCGGGTCACCGGCCGCCCGCCGGGCCGCCACCGCGGCCAGCAACCGCCGGTCCGGTACGTCACCGGCGAGCACCCGGTCCAGCGCGCCGACCGGCCCGAACTCCCGCACCAGCCGGTAGACCGACCAGGTGCCCGGTTCGGCGAGCCAGGTCAGGGCGACCCGGGCCAGCCTGACCCCGGCCAACTCGTCGGGCGGTGGCGGCGAATCCGTCGCCGGTTGGAGTGGGCCGGGAAGCGGGTGGATCGGCTCCGCCGGGGTGATCCGGCTCGGGATGCTCATGACGTCTCCATGGTTCGCAGGTTGGTTGCCTCGGCGACGTCGTCGGCGCCCGGCCGGTCCCGCCCGTCGAGGTCGGAGATGGTCCACGCCATCCGGATGATCCGGTCGAAGCCCCGCGCGGAGAGGGATCCCCGGTCCAGTCGCCGGCGCAGCGTGTCGGTGCTGGCCGCCGGCAGCCGCCAGCGGGCCTGGCGTAGGTAGGGTCCGGGTACGTCGGCGTTGACCTTCCAGCCGAGCCCGGCCCAGCGGGCGGTCGCCGCGGCTCGGGCGGCCGCGACCCGAGCGCCGATCTCGGCCGAGGACTCGTTCGACTCGCCGCTGTCCATCAGCTCGGCCGCGCCCAACGGGCTGAGCGTCACCTGTACGTCGATCCGGTCCAGCAGCGGGCCGGAGATCCGGGACAGGTACCGCCGACGGGCCAACGGCGTGCACTCGCAGTGGGTGTCCCCGGCGGGCTTCGCGCACGGGCACGGATTCGACGCGAGTACGAGTTGCACCCTGGCCGGATATTCGGTGCCACCCCTGGCCCGGTTGATCACCACTCGACCGTGCTCCAGCGGTTGCCGCAGCGCGTCGAGTGCCCGCGACTGGAACTCGGCCGCCTCGTCCAGGAACAGGATGCCCCGATGGGCCAGTGAGACGGCTCCGGGACGGGCCAGCCCCGATCCGCCCCCGACGATCGCCGGTACGGTCGCGGTGTGGTGCGGGGCCTGGAACGGCGGCCGGCGTACGAGTTCCCCGCCCGGCGGCAGGAGGCCGGCGATGGAGTGCAGCGCGGTCACCTCCAGGGCGGTGTCGTCGTCCAGTTCGGGCAGGATCGACGGGAGCCGTTCGGCGAGCATCGTCTTGCCGGCACCGGGCGGGCCGAGCAGCGCCAGGTGGTGTCCACCGGCGGCGGCGACCTCGACCGCCCGCCGACCCAGCCCCTGACCGGCGACCTCGGACAGGTCCGGCCCCGACACGGGTGGAGCGGTCCGGCGCGGTGGCGGGTCGAGCAGCCCCACCCCGTCCCGGACGTACGCGACGAGCCGGTGCAGGCTGTCCACCGCCCGAACCCGCACTCCCGGTACGACCGCAGCCTCGGCGGCGTTCTCGACCGGTACGACCACCCGACTGATCCCCGCTCGTGCCGCGGCCACCACCATCGGCAGTACGCCCCGGATCGGTCGGACGGTCCCGTCGAGCCCCAGTTCACCGAGGATCACCACGTCCGCCAGCGGTGCCAGCGGCAGTTCGCCGGAGCCGCCGAGCATTGCCGCCGCGATGGCGAGATCGAATCCCGAACCGTGTTTGGGCAGGGTGGCGGGGAGCAGGTTGACCGTGATCCGACGGTTGGGCCAGTGTTGGCCGGAGTTGACGATCGCCGCGCGTACCCGGTCGCGGGCCTCGTTGAGGGCGGTGTCGGGCAGGCCGGACAGGACGACGGCGGGCAGTCCGGGGGCGAGGTCGGCCTCGACCTCCACCAGGTGCCCGGTCACCCCGACCAGGCCGACGCAGAGCACCTTCGCGTAGCTCACCGCGACCCGCAGGGCTCGGCCTCGGGCGGGTGGGGATGCCGGCCGACGCGCTGGACTGGCATACCACGAACGCGGGGCGACGGTTGCGTGGCCGACGGGGATCCCAGGCGGGCGAGTGCGGCTGGTCGAGCGGTTGTCATGGCAGGGACGGTGACCGATTCGCGCGGTCACCGGTAGCCCGCGCCAGCGCTCCTGTGGACAACCGGAGCGCCTGTGGACGGTCGGACGATCATGCCCTCGTTGTGCTAAGGATGTGCGCGTTTCTCGGTAAGGCTAGCCGCTTCGAAAAGCATAGCGCCAGCGGATCTGCTAGCTTTGGTGGCATGACCAGGGCCGTCAACCACGCCGAGGCGGGAGCCTGCGACCGGGCCGACGCGGCCCTGGCGCGTGCCTTCGGCGTACTCGGTAAGCGGTGGAGTGCGCTGGTGCTCGGCAGCCTGCGCAGTGGACCGGCCGGATTCCGTGAGTTGTCCCGAGCCGTCGAGGGTGTCAGCGATTCGGTGCTTTCCGACCGGCTGTCCGAGTTGACCGAGGTCGGTCTCGTCGCCCGTACGGTGGAAGCCGGGCCCCCGGTGTCGGTCTCCTACGAGCTGACCTCGGGCGGACTGGCCCTCATCCCGGTGCTCACCGAGATCTCCCGCTGGGCCACCGACCACCTCCCACACGACAAGCCCTGACCCACCGGGCCTGGTCGAGGTGCTGTACGGGACCGTGTCGGTGGTCCCCGACGCGGGCTAGGCTCGGCGGGTTGACGGCGGAGATCCGCGCGCCGCCCGGAGGCTGGAGGACGTACGTGAGCACCACCGAGGCCGATCCGGAGTTCACCACCTGCGAGTCCGGGCCGGAGGGGCTCCAGATCCTGGAACCACGGCTGGTGCCGCTGGGCGGGCTGCGGGCGCTGAACGTACGCCGGACCCTGCCGCAACGGGCCAGGTCGCTGATTGGCGCCTGGTGCTTCGTGGACCACTACGGCCCGGACGACGTGACCGAGTCTGGCGGGATGGCGGTGCACGGCCACCCGCACACCGGGCTACAGACCGTGAGCTGGCTCTTTGACGGGGAGATCGAACACAGGGACACGGTCGGCTCGGTCCGTACGGTCCGGCCCGGCGAGGTGAACCTGATGACCGCCGGTCGGGGCATCGCGCACTCGGAGTTCTCGACCCCGGACACCACCGTGCTGCGCGGGGCACAGCTCTGGATCGCCCTGCCCGAGCACGAGCGGCACAGCGAACCCCGGTTCGAGCACTACGCACCCGAGCCGGTCAGCATCGCCGGTGCCAGGGTGAGCGTCTTCGTCGGCTCCCTGCTCGGGTCGACCTCCCCGGTGCGTACGGCCACCCGCCTGCTCGGGGCGCAGTTGCGGCTCGACGCCGGGGCGACGGTGACCATCGAGGTGGACCCGGCCTTCGAACACGGCATCCTGGTCGACGACGGGCGGGTGACCGTCGCCGGTGCCGACGTCGGCCAGTCCGAGCTGCTCTTCGTCCAACTCGGACCGGCCAGCCTGACCATCACCGCCGAGTCCGGACCGGCCCGGATCCTGCTGCTCGGCGGCGAACCGCTGAACGAGCGGATCATCATGTGGTGGAACTTCATCGGGCGTACGCACGAGGAGGTTGTCGGATACCGCGACCGGTGGCAGGCGCAGGCGTTCGGCACCCACGACGAAGGCAGCGGTGAACGGCCGTACGGGCCGTTTCCCGCCGACTGGCAACAGCTCATCCCGGCGCCGCCCCTGCCCGGCGGCCGGCTGAAGCTCCGCCCCTGAGCCCCCCGACCCTTCCCCGGAGACGAGGCACGTCCATGACGAACACCAACCCCGAACCAACCGTCGAGCTGGACGAGGCCGGGCACCGGTACACCATCACCGTCGCCGGTGCGGTCGCCGGCTTCGCCCGGTATTTCGACAACGACGGCCAACGGGTCTTCTTCCACACCGAGATCGACAAGGAGTACGGCGGCCAGGGGCTGGGCGGCCGACTCGTCGGCGGAGCACTCGACCACGTACGCGCCGCCGGGCTGCGGATCGTGCCGATCTGCCCGTTCGTGAAGTCGTACCTCGGTCGGCACCACCAGTTTGACGACCTGATCGACCCGGTCACCCCGAACCTGCTCGCCCGGATCGGTGCATAGGTGCCGCCGGCCCGCCGCCTCTATCTCGACAAGCAGTCATCCGCGATCTTCAAATCGCTCACCGCGGTCGCCGTCCAGGTACGGGCCCAGGCCACCGAACTCGGCCTGAGCCGTCGCCTGCTCGAACTGGTCAACATCCGGGTCTCGCAGCTCAACGGGTGCGGGTACTGCCTGCAACTGCACACCGCGCGAGCGCTCGCCGAGGGCGAGACCACGCACCGGCTCTCCGTGCTGACCGTCTGGCGGGAGACCGAGCTGTTCGAGCCGAGGGAGCGGGCCGCGCTGATGCTCGCCGAGGGGGCGACCCTGGTGGCCGGCGAGCGGATCACCGACGCCGAGTACGCCTGGGTCACCTCGGTGCTGACCGCCGACGAGATCTCCGTACTGAGCTGGGCGGCGATCACGATCAACTCGTTCAACCGGGTGTCGATCCTGAGTCGGCACCCCGTACCGGTGCAGGGCCCGGCGGTGGCCGCGGACGCCGGCTAGGCTGCTTCGCCGGCGTGGGTCAGCGTTCGCGGACCGCGCGCAGCACCAGTTCGCGCAGCAGCTCGACCACCTCGGCCGGGGTGAAGTCCATCGCGTTCTCGTGCACCGTGACCTCAAAGCTCGACCTGGTCGGATCCGGCGCGGACCGGATCCGACCGAAGAGCTGGACGCCGTGCTCGGCGAGCATCGCCGCTGCGGCCCGTTCGACCGCCGGACCGCCCGCCGGCAGGTGCACGTGGAACAGCGGGGTCTGCGGCGGGTCCGGCCAGGCCAGCGCCACCCCGTCGGCGTTGATCGCCGCCGCGATCGCGATCGCGTGATCCCGGTAGGCCGGCATCCGGGGCAGCAGCGTGTCGAGCCCGGCGAGCGCGGCCAGGGCCAGCGGCCAGGCGTCGGCGATCGCCCCACCGAGCCGGGTACGCCACACCGCCGCCTCCGCGATCGTCGCCGCGTCGGCCGCCAGGACCGCACCGCGTACGCCCTGGAGGGCCTTGTAGAGCGACACGTACACGGTGTCGAAGAGACCGGCGATCTCGTCGAACGGCAGCCGGTAGTAGGTCTGCGCCTCCCAGATCCGGGCGCCGTCCAGGTGCGTTGCCGCCCCGCCGGCCCGTACCGCCTCGACCTGCGCGCGCAGGTCGTCCCACTCGGGCAGCTGACCGCCGATGTCGCGCTGTGGCAGCTCCCACAGCACCGCCGCCAGGGGTTCACCGATCGCGTCGAGGTCCGCGCCGGTCATCAGCCGGTGGCGGTCACCGGCCGGGTGGAACCGCAACCCGTGTACGACCTGGTAGCCCTGTGCCTCCCAGGTATCCAGGTGGGTCTGCGGGTGGGCGGCGAAGGTGGGTACGCCGCGACGCTGGGCGTGGATCCGGAGCGCGACCTGCTGGGCCATCGTCCCGGTCGGGAAGAACAGCGCGGATTCCTTGCCGAGCAGGGTGGCCAGCCGCCGTTCGAGCTGCGCCATCGGCCCGTCCGGACCGGCGGTCGGGGTGTCGGTGTCGACCCGGTCGAGGAGTTGTCGGAGCACCGCCTGCGGGCTCAGCCGGATCGGCGCGTGCGCGAACAGGGATCGCCGGATCGGCGGGCGGGCATCGGGCGTCGACATGATCCAGAGCATGCCGTTGTTGCCACCTTCTCGCAATAAAGCTCGGTCCTTGTCACGGACCGGGCGTCAGGGCCGCCGACGGGGTGTCCATCGTGGGGCGATCCGGGTTTACTTCTCCCAATGCCGGAGGGGGACACCATGTCCGGAAGTCTGACCGTACGGCTGGCCGGGGCGGACGACGCGCCGACGGTCGCGAGCGCGCTCGCGGTGGCGAGCCTGGACGAGGCGGTCCTCGCCTGGGTGGTTCCCGACGAGCGGGCCCGCCGGGATCGGGTCACCTCCGGTGCGGAGCAGACCCTCGCCTGGGTGCACGGGGTGCTCGCCACCGGTGAGGTCCTGGTCGCGCAGGTCGACTCCGGCGTGATCGCCGGGCTGTCCCTGTGGGAGTTCGACAACGGCGATCCCGTCGGCACCGACCCCGCCGAGCTGAGCGCCTTCCTCGCCCGGGCGTACGGCGAGTACGCGCCCCGGATGGCCCTCGTGCACGAGCTGACCCGGCGGCGTCACCCGCGCGGCGAACCGCACTGGTACCTGCAACAGATGGTGGTCGTACCCGATCATCGCGGGCGCGGCCTCGGCGGCGCGATGCTCAGCCACCAGTTGGCGCGGGCCGACGCCGCCGGAGTCGCCGCCTATCTGGAGGCCAGCTCGCCGCGCAACCGCAGGCTGTACGAGCGGCACGGGTTCCGGGCGCTCGGCGGCCCGATTACCCTGCCGGACGGCCCCGGCGTACAGCCCATGTGGCGGCCGGCCGCCACCCCCGCCGAACCGCGGTGACCGGTCGCCCGCCCCGGACGGCCACTACGTCCGGGCCGGCGCGTCGGCCGCCTCGGTCCCGGCCGGGCTGTCGGTCCCGGCTCGGCTGTCCGGCGTGGCTCGGCTGTCCGGCGTGGCTCGGCTGTCGGGCGTGGTCGGGCTGGCGGGCCGGTCGGCCGGGCCGGGCTGACGCGGTACACGGGCCGTCGTCGCTGGTGGTTGTGGCGCCGGCCGCCGCCGGGGTCCGAGCAGGCGCATCATCGGGGTTTCCACGAAGCGGTACAGCAGGCCGGCGAGGACGAGGTTGAGCAGCAGGAACCCGACCGCCGCGGCCGGTCCCCACCAGCCGGGGAAGCCGTTCAGGTGGTCGGTGGCCCGCAGCACGCTGGTGACCACGAACACGTGCACCAGGTAGTAGGCGAAGGAGACCTCGCCGAGCCAGCGCATCGGCCGGGACCGCCACGGCGACCAGGTGCCGCGTACGTCCGCCTCGGCCGCTGCGGCGATCACCAGGATGTACGCGGCGGCGAGCAGTGTCGTCCACAGCTCGGCGCGGATCCACTGGGTGGCGACCACCCAGGTCAGCACGAAGATCAGGGTGGCGATCTTCAGGTTCGGCCCGCGCCACCGGCCGCGCACCATCAGCTCGGCCGCCGCCACGCCCATCCAGAACTCCAGCGAACGTACCAGCGGGAACACCTGGGTGAACCACCAGCGGTCCGGCTCCGGCACCAGCAGCTGCCCCGGCCAGAGGGAGAGGATCAGCAGCGGCATCGCGACGATGATCGTGACCAGTACCCAGGGGCGCAGCCGGCGGATCAGCGGGAGCACCAGGGGCAGGCAGAGGTAGAAGAACAGCTCGCAGGAGAGCGACCAGCTCACCGTGTTGACGCTGTAGAACCAGCCCGGCGTCGGGTTCCACGCCTGCACCAGGAAGAGGTTGGTGAGCGCGACCTTCAGGTTGAACGGGTCCGCCCAGTAGAGCCCGAGCAGCAGCACGGCCGCCCACAGCACCACGTGGTTGGGGAAGATCTTCGCGGCCCGGCGACGCCAGAACCCGACCGGGCTGTCACCGGGTCGGGCCGACCAGACCAGCACGAAACCGCTGAGGATAAAGAAGAACTGGACCCCGGACAGGCCGAGGGTGAACACCTTGCTGACCACGGCGTGGTAGTCGGGCTCGGCGATGACCCGCATCGTCCCGACGTGGAAGCCGAAGACCAGCATGGCGCCGACCCACCGCAGACCGGTCAGTGACGGCAGCCTGCTGAGTGGTCGGTCAGTGGCGGCGGTGGTGGTGGCGGTGGTCGTCATGACGCCCGGCACTCTAACCCGTACGCCGGTGTCGTCGAGCAGCCCGGGTCCGCTTCCGCTGGGGATCGGCCGCTTCGGGGGCGATGAGGCGTACATCCCTGATTTCCGTACTCGTCATTGACATCGGGTGGATTGTTCCCCCGTCCGCCCTACCGTGCCCAGTCATGGTCCTCACTCGATCGGGCCCCGCGCCCGCCCGTGTCACCACCCCCGGCCGGGTCGTCGTCGGCCTGTTGACGCTGGCCGCCTCGGTCGGCACCCTCAGCGCCGTCGACACCGGCACGCCGGCCGCCGCGGCGCCCGGCAGCGTCGTCGTCTCCGCGAACTTCGACACCGGCGGTCTGCCCGCCGGCTGGCGGGCCGTCGACGGTGACTGGACGGTCAAGAACGGCCGACTGTACGGCGCCGCCGGCAGCGGTTCGAAGAAGATCACCTTCGGGCGGCACCTGAACGACTTCCGGCTGGAGGCGACGGTCCGGTTCGAGTCCGTGGCCGAGGCGACCCGATGGACCGCGCTCGGGCTCGACGTACCGGCCGCGGGCACCCCGCCGTGGTGGATCGCGACCCTGCGCAGCGGCAGCACCGCCGCCAACGGGCTGGAGTTCGCCCAGCTCACCACGGCGAACACGTGGAACGTGACGAACACCGCCGCGGCACCCTCGGCGGCCGGCACCGGCCGGGACATCAGCATCGCCGCCGAGGTGCACGGCATCAACGCACGCTGGTTCTTCGCCGGCCGGGAGGTGCTGCGGACCAGTGGTCTCCAGCGTTCGGCCGGCGGAGTGCAGGCGCTGATCGTGAACGGGGCCACCGTGTCGTTCGACAATGTCAGGGTCACCGAGCTGGCGCCGAACCCGTACATCCGGCCGGTCGGTGCGCCGCTGACCGTCATCGCCCACCGGGGCGCCTGCGCCGTCGCGCCGGAGAACACCCTGGTGGCGCAGGACGTCGCCCGGCGCAACGGGGCCGAGTGGATCGAGAACGACGTCCAGCCGAGCAAGGACGGCGTGCCGTTCGTGATGCACGACAGCACGGTCGACCGCACCACCAACGGCACCGGTGCGATTCGCAACCTCACCGCCGCCCAACTCAAGCAACTCGACGCCGGTTCCTGGTTCGGCCCGCAGTTCGCCGGCGTACGGCTGCCGACGCTGGCCGAGCAACTGGTCGACCTGCGCACGCGGGGCGGAAAGCTGCTGCTGGAGATCAAGGGCGCGCACAGCAAAGCCCAGGTCGCCAGGATCATCGACATCATCCGGGCCGAGCAGATGACCGACCGGGTCTTCATCCAGAGCTTCGAGACCAGCGCCCTCACCTACAGCTACCAACTGGCCCCGGAGATCCCGCTCGGCCTGCTGCGCAGCACCCTCGACGCGGACCCGGTGGCGATCGCCCGGCAGTACCACCTGACCGCGTACAACCCGGCGGTGGCGGCGCTGACCGCCCGTCCGGCCGTTATCGCCAACCTGCACACCGCCGGGGTGGCGCTGATGGTCTGGACGGTCGACTCGGCCGGCCAGTGGCAGCAGCTCAAGGGCCTCGGGGTGGACGGGATCATCACCAACCGCTCGCCCGAACTCGTCGACTGGAACGCCGCCAACCCCGGCTGACCAACGCCCCGCCGGAAGGCTGTGCCGCCTCGGTGGGTCGTGCGGCGCGGCGGTGGGTCGTGGCGCGGCGGTGGGTCGTGGCGCGGCGGTGGGTCGTGCGGCGCCGGTGGGCCGTGCCGCTGGTCGGCGTGGCTCACCGGCCGGGGCTTGACCGGCCGGGGGCTCAGAACGCCCCCTTGAGGTGTTCCACCCGCGCCGCCCCGCGCGGTGGCGCGAACACCGAGACCACGTCGAAGCGGACCTCGGCCGGACGGGCCGACGACTGTTCCAGCCACCGCGCGGCCAGCCGCCGCAACCGCCGCGCCTTCGCCGGGACCACCGCCTCGGCGGGTGGGCCGAAGGTGCCGCCGCGCCTGGTCTTCACCTCGCAGAACGCGAGTACGGCACCGTCCCAGGCGATGATGTCGATCTCCCCGGCCGGACCGTGCCCGCCGGCCGGCGTACGCCAGTTCCGGTCCACCACCCGCAGACCGCTCGCCACCAGGTGCCGTACGGCACAGCGCTCGCCGTACGCGCCGACCGCTTTCCGTTCCAGCGTCATCCGTCGAGGGTGACCGGACCGGCCGTACGGCGCTGCCGTCGACCGGGAGGCTGTGGACGAGGCGACGCCCTGTGGACGGCCGGACGATCAAGCCACTGCTGTGCTATGCGCCCGACCGCCGCCGGTCAGGCCGAAGGCGGCGCGTACGCGTACGTCATGGGGTGCCATTCCAACCAGTCGCCGTGCCCGCCGGTGCGGCCCAGGACCTCGACGCCGGCCCGGCCGTCCCGCCAGGCGACCACGGTGAGCAGCGCGGCGGCGAGCACCCCGGGCGGCCCGGCCGCCGCCGGTCGCCGGTCGAGGAACAGTTCGGCACCGGCCGCCGACGCCTCGTTGAGCACCACCGTCAGGTCCCGCCGGGCACCGACCTCGGCCAGGATCGCGGCCAGCCGCAGCCGGTCGGCCCGGTCGAGATAGGTCAGCGCCATCGAGGCGAAGACCACCGGCACCGTGTCGTCCGGCACCTGCTCCAGCAGCGTGGGCAGGGTCGCCACGATGTCCCCGGCGACCAGTCGCGGCCGGACCAGGGCCACCTCGGCGAGCGCGGCTTCCAACCGGGCCAGCCGTTCGGTCTGCTCCGGCCAGACGCAGGCCCGCAACCAGTCGGTGGCCTGCGGGTCGGCGGCATCGATCGGGGCGAGGTCGATGCCCACCCGGTCGGCGATGGTCAGCTCGGCGGCGGCCGGTTCGGGCCAACCGGGGCCGTGCAGGCCGACGGTCATGGTCAGCGCCTCCGGGACCCCGGTCGGTCCGTACGTCTCGGTGCGGCCGTCCGGTCCGACGTACCGGCAGGCGTACCGGTCGCTGATCAGCAGCAGGCCGGCGCTGGTGCCGAGCTCGACCAGGTGCAGTGGGCGGCCCTCGGCGTACCCGGTCGCCCGACCGAAACCGGCCCGCAGCACCGCACCCCGGCGGGCCTCGTTGGTCTGGGTGGTCCTGCTGCCACACAACCCGGTCAGTTCGTCCCGGTACGCACCGACCAGGTCGGCGAACGCGACGCCCAACCCGTCGTCGACTCCCCGGCCACCACCGAGGGTCGGCAGGTACGCCGCCAGCGGATGTCCCGCCGCGGTGGTCCGGAGCAGATACTGCACGGCGGCGAAGTAGAGGATCGCCCGCCGTTGGCCGGGGCCGGCGGCGCGCAGCGGCCCGGACAGGTCGGACCGATCGGCGAGCAGTTCGGACAGATACTCGTACCGGGGCGAGACACCGCGGAACTCGTGCCGGGCGAAGCGACGGAACATCTCCGCCAGGGCGAACTCCTCGGTAACCGTCATACCGGTGATGGTCCGCCCACGGAGCGGTACGCGCAGCGACCTCCGTCACGTGCGGAAGCGGCGGCTCGGCCCGCCCCGGCGGCCGGTCCGCCGCCACCCGCCCCGACGCGTTTCCGAGAACCGCCCCGGCACGGACAAGAGGAATCGCCGTGGGCCGGATAGCGGGCCGGATAGGAGGAATCGTCGTGGGCCGGGTAGCGGGCCGGGTAGCCGGAATCACCGCAGGCCGGATAAAAAGCGGCGCGTCGGCCGGAACGCAAAAGCCGGCGACAAGCCGGGCATCAAGGTCATCTAATTGGCGCCGGCTCGGGCGGGTCGTTTACGGTGCCCGTTCGTGGACGGACAACGTAACTTCCCCGAGGACCAGGAGCAGCCGCGCTGGTACGCCGGCGAGCGCGGATATCCCGAGTCGGACTGGCGGACCGCCGCCGAGGCGCGCTACCCGGCGGACGGCTACCCGGCCGCCGAGTCGCGTGCGGGCTCGCCCGGGGAGGGCCGGTACGCCGCCGCCACCACCGACCCGCTGACCGACCGCTACCCGGCCGAGGCGGACCGTTATCCCGTCGGCTCCACCCGCCGCTCCGCCGACAACGACCGGTTCGGTGCCGGTCCGGACCGGCACGCTTCCAGCGTCGCTGCCGGCTCGGACCGGCACTCCGCCAACGTCGACTCCGACCGGTTCGGTGCCGGTTCGGACCGGCTCATTGTCGACGTCGACTCCGACCGGGACCGTTATCCGGGCGGCGCGGACCGGTTCACCGCCGACACCGACCGGTTCACCGGGGAGTCGGACCGGTTCCGTGCCGAGCCGGACCGGTTCCGCAACGAGCCGGACCGGTACGCCCCCGTCGACCGGTACGCCGACCCGCTCGACCTGGGCCGCGACCCGCTCGAAGCGGTCCGGGTACGGCCGGACACCGTGCCCGCCCCCACCGACCGGGCCGACCGGGAGGCGGGCGAGCCGGGCCGGAGCGGCCCGGATGCTCCGACCAGCCGGGGTGAGAGCGTCGGCCGGGGTGAGAGCGTCGGCCGGGGTGAGAGCGTCGGCCGGGGTGAGGGCACTGGCCGGGGTGAGAGTGTCGGCCGATCGGCCGACGCGTTGCTCGACGGTGGGCGGGGCGCGACCGAGCCGGCCCGAGCCACGGCCGGAGTGGACCGATCGCCGCTGTCCGGCTATCCGATCGTCACCGCCGGCCGGACCGCCCAGCAGTCCCCGCCGGTGGAGCCGGCCGCCGGCGCACTGCACCTGCCGACCGGGCCGATGGTCATGATCCCGGTCCAGCCCGGTGACCTTCCGCCGGTGGCGGAGTTCCCGCCCGTCGTCGAGCCCAGCGGCCTGTACGGCGAGCCGGCCGACGGTCCGCGCCGGATCGGCGCCGGCGGCGGACTCTCCGGTGACGGGGTGTACCGGACCCGTCGCCCGGCCGTCGCGCTGCTCCTTGCCGTACTCGTGGTGATCTTCGAGGTGCCGGCGCTGCGGATCCTGGTGGACGGGGCACTGGGCGGGCCGGTATCGCCCGGCGGGGTCATCTCCGGCACATTCTTCGCGTTCGGTCTGCCGGCGTTCGCCACCGGCCTGTACGCGCTGCTGACCGGCGGGGCGGCGATCGGTGATCCGGCCAGGGTGTGGCTGCGCCCGCCCACCGCCTACCTGACCATCGGCCTGGTCCTGTTCGTCGCCGCCGCGCTCGCCGCCGGCTGACCGGTCGGTGCCGGCTGACCGGCTCGCCGCCGGCTGACCGGTAGGTGCCGGCCGCGAACCGGCCGGCCGCGAACCGAACATGACGTGCCGGCTCGTCACCGGCGCTCTCGCCGTCACCGGCGTCACCGGCGTCACCGGTGTCACCGCGACCGTCCCGCTTGCCGGGCTTGTGCGGAGGCGGGGGGCGTGGGGCGTACACTTGGCAATTGGCGACCGCCCGTGCGGTCGACCTCGCGCGCCCTTTCCACGGTTGCCCGTGGGACGACGGCCCCCTGGTCCCGATCTTGATTGGGCCCACCATGGCCGCCGACCAGGTGCCAGGACGCCAGGCCGACCGGCCCGGCGTGACAACCAGGGACATTGAAGGAGCACCCCACCATGGCTGTAGTGACCATGCGTCAGCTGCTGGAAAGTGGCGTCCACTTCGGGCACCAGACCCGCCGCTGGAACCCGAAGATGAAGCGCTTCATTTTCACCGAGCGCAACGGCATCTACATCATCGACCTGCGCCAGACGCTCGAATACATCGAGACGGCGTACGAGTACGTGCGCCGGACCGTCGCCGAGGGCGGCAGCATCCTGTTCGTCGGCACCAAGAAGCAGGCCCAGGAGGCGATCGCCGAGCAGGCGACCCGGGTCGGCCAGCCGTACGTCAACCACCGCTGGCTCGGTGGCATGCTGACCAACTTCCAGACGGTCTACAAGCGGTTGCAGCGGATGAAGGAGCTGGAGGCGCTGGGTGACCTGTCCGGCACCGCCGCGGGTTATACCAAGAAGGAGACCCTGCAACTCTCCCGGGAGAAGATCAAGCTCACCCGGACGCTGGGTGGTCTGCGGGACATGACGAAGGTTCCCGCCGCGATCTGGGTCGTCGACACCAAGAAGGAACACATCGCCGTCGACGAGGCCCGCAAGCTGGGCATCCCGGTGATCGCGGTGCTCGACACCAACTGTGACCCGGACGAGGTCGACTTCCCGATCCCGGGCAACGACGACGCGATCCGTTCCGCCGAGCTGCTCACCCGCGTCATCGCGGCCGCGGTCGGCGACGGTCTGATCGCCCGTTCGGGCAAGCACCGTGGCAACGACGAGAAGCCGGAGCCGGGTGTGGTGGCCGCCGACGAGCCGCTCGCCGAGTGGGAGCGGGAACTGATCGAGGACACCGAGAAGAAGGCCGACGACTCGGAGCCGAAGGCCGCCGAGCCGGCTGCCGCTGCCGCTGAGTGACCTGCCGCCCGGGTCGGCCGGCCGCACACCGCGGCCGGCTGGCCCGAGCGCGCGCCGGCTGGCCCAGGCGCTGACGCGGACACCGCGCGCCCGGATCCGGGTTATCCCTCTAGTAGATCATCAATCGCTGTCCCAAACATCGAAGAGAGAGTCATGTCAGACTTCACCGCTGCGGATGTCAAGCGGCTCCGCGACCTGACCGGCGCCGGCATGATGGACTCCAAGAAGGCGCTCACCGAGGCTGAGGGCGACTTCGACAAGGCCATCGAGCTGCTGCGTATCAAGGGCGCCAAGGACGTCGGCAAGCGGGCCGGACGTACCGCCGCGAACGGCCTGGTCGCGCACTCCGGCAAGGCGCTGCTCGAACTCAACTGCGAGACCGACTTCGTCGCCAAGACCGAGGACTTCATCGCCCTGGCGCAGCAGCTCGTCGAGCACGGCGTGCAGTCGGGCGTGACCGACGCCGAGGGTCTGCTCGCCTCGACGCTCGACGGCCGTAACGTCGCCGACCTGATCCAGGAGCAGTCGGCGAAGATCGGCGAGAAGCTGGTGCTGAACCGCTTCGCCGTACTCGACGGCACGGTCGCGGTCTACCTGCACCGCAAGGCGCAGGATCTGCCGCCGGCGGTGGGGGTGCTGGTCGAGTACACCGGCAAGTCGGACGAGGCGGCCGACGCGGACGCGCGCGGCGCGGCGATGCAGATCGCGGCGATGCGGCCGAATTTCGTCACCCGCGACGAGGTGCCGGCCGAGACGGTCGAGTCGGAGCGGCGGATCGCCGAGCAGACCGCCCGCGAGGAGGGCAAGCCGGAGGCCGCCCTGTCGAAGATCGTCGAGGGCCGGGTGAACGGCTTCTTCAAGGACTTCGTCCTGGTCGAGCAGCCGTCCGTGACCGACAACAAGAAGACGGTGAAGCAGGTGCTCGCTGAGGCCGGCATCACCGTCACCCGCTTCGTCCGGTTCGAGGTCGGCCAGGCCTGAGCGGATCCCACCGCCGGTTCGGGCCGGTGACGGGACTGAGACAAACCACGGGGAGGCCGCCGGTGTACATGACAGGCACCGCGGCCTCCTCGTCACATAGGGTCGGCAGCGGCAGGTGCGGCGACGGGGCAGCGGGCGGGATGTCCGCGGAAGAGAGGCGGGTCGGATGACGCAGGTGGTTAGTGACCGGACCATGGCGGCGGACGACCCCACGGCGCCACCGCCCGGCCGGGCCCGTCGGGTGGTGCTCAAGCTTTCCGGCGAGGTCTTCGGCGGCGGGGCGATCGGGGTCGACCCCGACGTGGTCCAGGCCATCGCCCGGCAGATCGCGACCGTCGTACGGCGTGGGGTGCAGGTCTCCGTGGTGGTCGGCGGTGGGAACTTCTTCCGCGGCGCCGAGTTGCAGAAGCGGGGGATGGACCGGGCACGGGCCGACTACATGGGCATGCTCGGTACGGTGATGAACTGCCTCGCGTTGCAGGACTTCCTGGAGAAGGAGGGCATCGAGACGCGGGTGCAGAGCGCGATCACGATGGCCCAGGTGGCCGAGCCGTACATTCCGCTGCGGGCGATCCGGCACCTGGAAAAGGGCCGCGTGGTGATCTTCGGCGCGGGCGCCGGGATGCCGTACTTCTCGACCGACACCGTCGCCGCCCAGCGGGCGCTGGAGATTCGTGCCGACGTGGTGTTGATGAGCAAGAACGGGGTGGACGGGGTCTATTCCGCCGACCCGCGTACCGACCCGACGGCCAGCAAGTTCGACAAGATCACTTTCTCCGAGGTGTTACGGCGCGGGCTGCGGGTCGCCGACGCCGCCGCGTTCAGCCTCTGTGAGGAGAACGGCCTGCCGATGCTGGTCTTCGGCGCCGAGGGCGACGACACCATCATCCGCGCCGTCGGCGGCGACCGGATCGGGACCTTGATCACGGCGTGAGCCGGGACCATTGAGCAGAGCACGGCGTGAGTCGGGACCATCGAACAGGACACGGCGTGAGCCGGGACCGCGGGCAAGGGCCCGGCCGATGCCGGGAACGACACGACTAACGACTTAGTAGAGGGAGGCGAGGGAGCAGGTGATCGACGACACTCTCCTTGAGTCCGAGGAAAAGATGGAACGTGCGGTCGAGCACGCCAAGGAGGAGTTCGGTGCCATCCGCACCGGGCGCGCCACTCCGGCCATGTTCTCCAAGATCATCATCGACTACTACGGTACCCCGACGCCGTTGACCCAGATGGCCTCGGTCGGCGTACCGGAGCCGCGGATGGCGATCATCAAGCCGTACGACGCGTCGCAGCTCCAGGCGATGGAGAAGGCGATCCGCGACTCCGACCTCGGCGTCAACCCCGGCAACGAGGGCAACCAGCTCCGCATCCTGCTGCCGCAGATGACCGAGGAGCGGCGCCGGGAAATGATCAAGGTGGTGCGGAACAAGGCCGAGGAGGCCAAGGTGGCGATCCGCAACATCCGCCGCCGTGGCAAGGAGGAGTTTGACCGGATCGTCAAGGACGGCGAGGCGGGTGAGGACGAGGGGCGCCGCGCCGAGAAGGAGCTGGACGACCTCACCCAGAAGTACTCGACCCACGTCGACGAACTGGTCAAGCACAAGGAAGCCGAGCTGCTAGAGGTCTGATGTCCTACCTCGACCCCAGCGGCAGCGCCGACCCCCAGGGCCGGCAGCGCCAGGACGGAACAGCCGGCCCGTACTGGCCGGATGCTCCCGAGGAGCCTCGACTTCGGGCGCGGCACCCCGGTGTCGCGCCCGAGGCCGTTGCCGATCCGCCGGGCTATGCGCCCGTGTCCGGGTACCGGCACGGCGACGCGCCGGCCCGCCGGGACGGTTACGCCGGCCCGTACGCCGGTGCGGATCGGCCGGACGCGCACCCGTACCGGCCGGCGGATCCCGGTGGCGGCTTTCCGGGCGGCGACGACCGGGCCGACGCGGGCCCGAACGGGCTCACCGACCCGATCGGCTGGGCTCCGATCCGTGGCCTCGACCAGCAGGATCTGGTCGCCCCACCGGGCCACCCCAACCAGCCCGGCGACGAGTACCGCGATCCCCGGCAGTTCCGGCCGGAGCAGGTCGAGCACGGCTGGACCCGGCCCGAGCACGTCGAGCCCGGCCCGGTCGGTTCGGTCGGCCCGGCCGAGGATCCGCCGGGGCCCGAGCCGGAGGAGGAGCCGGACGGCCCGCGTCCCCGTACCGGGCGCCGTCGAGCCGGCCGGGGACGGCCCGCCACCCTGCCGGCGAACAGCCGGGCCGGGCGCAACCTGCCGGCGGCGATCGGCGTCGGACTCGGCCTGGGCGCGGCGGTGGTGGTACCGCTCGTCGTGTTCCCGCTCGCGTTCCTCGCGGTGGTCGCGGGCGCCGTCGGGGTCGGCATCTGGGAGATGACCCAGGCCGTACGCCGCAGCGGCGCGCAGCCGCCGTTGGTGCCGCTGCTGGTCGGTGGCGTGCTGATGGTGGGACTGGCCTGGTTCGCGGGCCCGGACGCGCTCAGCCTCGGGCTGCTGGTGACCGTGCTGGCGACCCTGGTGTGGCGGCTCGGTGACGGACCGGCGGGCTTCCAACGGGACCTTACCGCCGCCACGCTGATCGCCGTGTACGTGCCGTTCCTGGGCGGCTTCGCCGCGCTGCTCGCCGCCGAGCCCACCGACGGGCCACTGCGGGTGGTGGTGACGATCGTCGGGGTGGTGCTCTCCGACACCGGCGGGTACGCCGCCGGGGTGATGTTCGGCAAGCACCCGATGGCTCCCTCGGTCAGCCCGAAGAAGTCCTGGGAGGGCTTTGCCGGGTCGGTACTGGCGGCGGCCGGGGGCAGTGCCCTGCTGCTCGCGCTCCTGTTCGACGTGAACCCGCTCTGGGGGGCCGTCTTCGGGGTGGCGGTGTCGGGAGCGGCGGTTCTCGGGGACCTGGCCGAATCGATGATCAAGAGGGATCTCGGCGTCAAGGACATGAGCAATCTGCTGCCCGGACACGGTGGTCTGATGGATCGGCTGGACTCGGTGCTGTTCGCCGTACCGGTCGCCTATCTGCTGCTGGCGTTCCTGGTGCCGGTCGGCTGAGATGTCACCACGTCCGCGACCCGATCTGGATCACGTACCGGTTCGGACCCCTCGGCCAGGTGCGTGTTTCCGTCGGCGTGGGAGACTGGACAAGCCATGACGAGCCTGCCCATGATCCCGATCAGTCCGGACGCGCCGACCGCGGCCGTGAAGTCCGCCCGCGCGGCGATGCCTCCGCGCCATCTCGCCGACCTCGCCCTGCCCGATCGGCAGGCGCTGGTCGCGGAGTTGGGCGAGCCCGCGTTCCGCGCCAAGCAGGTCTCCACCCACTACTTCGGCCGGCTGGTACGCGACCCGGCGCAGATGACGGATCTGCCGGCGGCCACCCGCGACCGGCTGGCCGAGGCGCTGCTGCCCACCCTGCTGACCCCGGTCCGCGAGCTGGCCTGCGACGACGGTGCGACCCGCAAGGCGCTCTGGCGGCTGCACGACGGCTCGATGGTCGAGAGCGTGCTGATGGGTTATCCCGACCGGATCACCGTCTGCATCTCCAGCCAGGCCGGGTGTGGGATGGCCTGCCCGTTCTGCGCCACCGGTCAGGCCGGTCTGACCCGGAACCTGTCCACTGCCGAGATCGTCGACCAGGCGGTGTACCTCGCCGGTGTGGCCGCGTCCGGTGCGGTCGCCGGCTCGCCGCCACGGTTGTCGCACGTGGTGTTCATGGGCATGGGTGAGCCGCTGGCCAACTACTCCCGGGTCATTGCCGCCGTGCGTCGGCTGTGCGCCCCCGCGCCCGAGGGGCTCGGCCTGTCCCAGCGCCACATCACCGTTTCCACCGTCGGTCTGGTGCCGGCCATCCGCCGGCTGACCGGCGAGGACCTGGCGGTGACCCTTGCGCTGTCGCTGCACGCGCCCGATGATGATCTGCGCGACGAACTCGTACCGGTCAACCAGCGGTGGAAGGTCGCCGAGGTGCTGGATGCGGCATGGGACTACGTCGACCGCACGGGGCGTCGCGTTTCCATCGAGTACGCAATGATCAAAGATGTGAACGACCAGCCGTGGCGTGCCGACCTGCTTGGCCGGCTGTTGGCCGGACGGCTGGCACACGTGAATCTCATTCCGCTCAACCCGACGCCGGGCAGCCGCTGGGACGCCAGCCCGAAGCCGGTGGAGCGGGAGTTCGTCCGACGGTTGCGTGAGGCCGGGGTGTCGACCACGGTCCGTGACACCCGCGGACGGGAGATCGACGGGGCATGTGGGCAGCTGGCCGCGGCCGAGGTGGCCACGTGACTGGGCACCGCGGATGGGCCGGCCGGCGCAGTGGGCTGCGTGATGAGCGATCGAAGCAGGAGACATAGTGGCGAGTCAGGGTCAACGCTTCCGGCGTAAGGCGCTCCGGCGGGGCTACAAGGTCGACGAGGTGGACACGTTCCTGGACCGGGTCGAGGCCACGCTCGCCGGTTCGCAGTCGGGCGCGCCCGTCGCCTCCCAGGAGGTCCACGACGTCGTGTTCCGGGTCCGTTTCGGCGGCTACGACGAGTGGCAGGTCGACCTGCATCTCGACCGGGTCGAGCGCCAGCTCGCCGAGCTGGAGGAGCGCGGCGGCGGCAGCCGGGGAGCCGATTCCCGCCTGCCGGCCCGGATGGGCCCGCCCGACCGGATGGGTGCCCCTGACCGGATGGGTCCTCCCGGTGGTCCGATGGGCCAGCCCGACCGAATGGGCCCCGGCGGCCCGATGGGTCCGTCCGATCGCATGGGCCCGCCGGACCGGATGGGTCCTCCCGGTGGTCCGATGGGCCAGCCCGACCGAATGGGCCCCGGCGGCCCGATGGGTCCGCCCGACCGCATGGGCCCGCCCGATCGCATGGGCCCGCCGGACCGGATGGGTCCTCCCGGTGGTCCGATGGGCCAGCCCGACCGAATGGGGCCGGGTGGCCCGATGGGTCCGCCCGACCGCATGGGTCCGCCGATGCGGGACGACCGGGCGCTGCCTCCGGGCGCGCCGTCGCTGCCGCAGCGATCGATGCCGGCCCAGGCAGGTCCGCCGGACCCGTACGGGCGGTACGACGAGCCCACCGGCATGTTCGGCGGCGGCGGTCACGACGCCCCGCCCCGAGGCGGTTACGACAATCCGCGTGGACCCGGCGGCCCGCCGCCCGGCGCTCGTGGCCCGGCCGGCCCGCCCGGCTTCGGCCCGTCGCCCGAGGACCGTTTCGACGGTTTCGAGTCGGGACGGCACGGTAAGACGGACATGACCGCCGAGATCCGGATGCCCGACCGCGACCTGCGCGGACGCGGCCCCGGCCCCGGCATGCCGCCTGCGGGCGGCCCCCCACCGATCCCCGGCCCCCCGATGGGTGGCCCTCCGATGGGCGGTCCGCCGGTCGGTGGCCCCCCGGTCGGTGGCCCGCCGCCGATGCCCGGCGGCCCCGGCGGCGACATGCAGCGGGTCGACAACATCCGTCGCGGTTTCCAGGTCCGCCGCTTCGGCAGCGGCTACGACCCGGAGCAGGTGGACCGGCTGTTCGACGGGATCCTGAGCGGCATGTCCGGGCGGGGACCGATGCCGGTCAACCCGGCCGAACTCGACCTGATGAAGTTCGGTCTGGTACCCGGCGGCTACTTCGAGGCCGAGGTCGACGCCGCGCTCAAGGAGGTGCAGGACATCCTGCGCCGGCGCTGAGCCGCCATGATCGTCCGGGAAACCGGGCAGAACGTGAAATCAGGCCCGTCCCCGTCCGGGGCGGGCCTGATTTCGTACGTTGCCGGCGCGCTGTGCCCGACCCCGGCCGTAGCCGAGGATCAGGAGCGCAGGCCGTTGCGGCGCAGTACGGTGTCGCCGATGACGATCAGCAGCAGCCCGGCCGCGATGCCGATCAGCCAGATGTCCTCGGTCGCGCCCTCGTGGTTACCGACCAGCATGGCCAGCAGAGCCGCCGCGGAGACGACAGCGCCGATCCGGCCTGCCCTGCGGTGCCCCGGCTTGTGCTGGTCGGGCGACGTTACCGGCTCGCTTCCTGCCACGTTCGGTCCTTCCCCTCACGATCGAATCTCCGGTTCAGTCTGGCACGCCGGTCACCGGCGACGCCGGAGGGTCTCCACGCTGCTGTGCGGCAGCCAACCTGGCGTCGCGGGTTGGCCCCCGTACTCGCTCCGGTAGCGTTTGGGCGTACGACATGTTTCTCGGTAGTTGGGCGTACGGGATGTTTCTCGGTAGGAGGAGTGCGCGGTGCGAGTGACCGGTACGGGACACGCCAGTATGCGGATCGACACGGGTGCGGGCAGCATCCTGTGCGACCCGTGGGTCAACCCGGCCTACTTCGCCTCGTGGTTCCCATTCCCGGACAATTCACAGTTGGACTGGGAATCCCTCGGACAGGTCGACTATCTCTACGTCTCGCACCTGCACCGGGACCACTTCGACGCGACGCACCTGAAGCGCTTCGTCTCGAAGAAGGCGACCGTGCTGCTGCCCGCGTACCCGACCTCGGAGCTGGAGGACGAGCTGCGCGAGCTGGGCTTCACCAGCTTCCTGCGTACCACCAGCAACGAGGTGGTGGAGCTCGACGGCGGGCTCAAGGTGATGATCCAGGCGTTGACCAGCCCGACCGACGGCCCGATCGGTGACTCGTCACTCTGGGTCGAGTACGACGGCATCCGGCTGCTCAACCAGAACGACGCCCGCCCGAGCGACCTGGACATCTTCCGCGAGCTGGGTCACGTACACGCGCAGATGATCCAGTTCTCCGGCGCTATCTGGTACCCGATGGTCTACGAGCTGCCGACCGCGGCGAAGACGGCGTTCGGCAAGCAGAAGCGCGACCGTCAGATGGACCGTACGATCCGCTACATCGACGACCTGAAGGCGTCCTGGGTCTTCCCGATCGCCGGGCCGCCGTGCTTCCTCGACGACGACCTGTGGCAGTTCAACGACATCCACGGCGACGAGGGCAACATCTTCCCCGACCAGCAGGTCTTCCTCGACCACTACAGCGGCCTCGGTTACGACAACGGGGTCATCCTGCTGCCCGGCAGCGTCTCCGAGGTGACCGCCGAGACCTGCGAAACCAGCCACCCGGTTGCCGACGTCCGGGAGTTCTTCGACAACAAGGAAGAACACCTGCGCGAGTACCAGGCCCGGCAGCGGCCGGTGATCGAGGCGGCCAAGGCGAGCTGGCGACACCCGGAGGTCGACGTCCTCGGCGAGATGAAGCGCCGGATCGAGCCGCTGCTGGACGAGTCCGTCTACCTGGCCAAGGGCGTCGGTGGGCCGATCCGGTTCGACCTGGTCGGCTACGACGGCGAGTCGGTCGAGTCGATCGTGGTGGACTTCCCGGGCAAGGAGGTGCGGGCCGCCGCCGACGAGAAGGTCCGCTACCGGTTCCGTACCGAGCGGGCGCTGATCGAGCAGCTGCTGCACTCCGGCGAGGTCGACTGGGTGAACTCGCTCTTCCTGTCCTGCCGGTTCTCGGCCGCCAGGATCGGCCAGTACAACGAATTCGTGTACGCCTTCTTCAAGTGCCTCTCCGAGGAGCGCCTCCAGTACGCCGAAGGCTGGTACGCCGAGCAGCGCCCGGACGCCGAGGACATCCAGCTCGGCGACTGGGTGGTGCAGCGGCGCTGCCCGCACCTGAAGGCCGACCTGACCCGGTTCGGCATCATCGACGGCGACCAGCTCACCTGCCAACTCCACGGCTGGCGCTTCGACCTGCCGAGCGGCCGCTGCCTGACCAGTGTCGGCCATGAGATCCGCGCCCACCGCGCCGGCACCGAGGCCCCCGTCCCCGCCGAAGCAACCACCGTCGACTGACTCGCGCCACCGGTAACGCCTGTTGCAGAGCAAAAGTGGTTGTCCGCCGGGCGGATAGCCACTCTTGCTCTGCGTGAGTGCCCCCAGATGAAGCGGGGGTGGGCGGAGCGGGGTCAGCGGTTGAGGTCGGTGAGGATTCGGCGGGCGGCGTTGTGGCCGGCGGCGCCGATGACGCTGCCGGCCGGGTGGCAGCCGGCGCTGCCGGCGTACAGGCCGTCGATGCCGGTGGCGTACGGCATCCGGTCGGCGAACGCGACGGTGTTGTCGACGTGGTGGATGTGCCCGCCGGTGATGCCGAAGTGCGCCTCGATGCCGGGCGGGGGCAGCGGTACCGCGTCGGCGACCAGGTCGGCGGCACCGGGGGCGTACCGCTCGCAGATCGCCAGCAGCTTGTCCACATAGGACGGAAGGGCTTCGGCCCAGGTGGTGCCGGTCAGCTCGTACGGGACCGACTGGACGAACAGCGCCGACGAGTGGTGCCCCGCCTCGTCGCGCAGGGACGGGTCGACGGTGGTGTGCAGGTACCACTCGATGGTCGGCTCCTCCGGCAGCCGTCCGGCCCGCACGTCGGCCCACATCGCGCGCAGCGCCGTCATCGGCGACTCGCCGGCCGCCCCGTCGAGCAGGGAGGCCGAGCCCGGCAGCAGGTGGATGGTCGAGCCGAACGGGCTCGGCGCGTCCGCCGGCAGGCAGGAGAACCGTGGCAGCCCGGACAGCGCCAGGTTCAGCTTCAGCGTGGTGCCGGTACGGCGTACCGCCGCCATCCGCTCGCCGAGCGGGGCCGGCAACGCTCCGTCGGGCAGCAGGTCGATCAGGCGGTACGGGTCGCAGGCGCCGAGCACCACCTCGGCGTCGACCTCGCGTCCGTCGGCGAGCACCACGCCGCTGGCCGTACCGCCGGTGAGGGTGACCGCGCTGACCGGCGTACCGGTGAAGATCTTGGCCCCGGCGGCGCGGGCGGCTTCGGCGAACGTCCGTGAGACGGTGCCCATGCCGCCCTCGGCGATCATCCAGGTGCCGTCGGCGCCGGGCAGCCGGCACATGTTGTGCGCCAGGAAGTTGTGCCCGGTGCCGGGGTCGTCCGGACCGGCGTTCAGCCCGGAGAGCCCGTCGGTGACCGCGTACATGGAGACCAGCAGCTCGGAGCGGAACTCGAACCGGGCCAGATAGTCGGCGACCGAGCCGGTGACCAGGTCGATGAAGGCGTCGCGCAGCGCCGGCCGGATGTAACGCTCGGCGGTCTGCGCGACCGGCAGCGGCTCGGCCAGCCAGGCCGGCGCGAGATCGTCGCGCAGCGCGGCCAGTTCGGCCTGCATGGCGTCGTCGGCGGCCACGTCGGCCGGGGAGAACACCGACGCCATCTGCGCCCTGGTCGCCGCCCGGTCGCCGCCGAAGAGCAGGTACGGCGAGCCGAGGCCGCCCGGCGTCGGCAGGAAGTAGTGCGGATCGCGGCGCAGCACCGGGATCTTCACGTCCAGCAGCGCGATCAGCTCCGGTGGCATCAGCCCGAGCAGGTACGACCCGGTCGAGTGACGCAGTCCCGGCACCTTCGGGAACGGCTGCTCGGTGCGGGTGGCGCCGCCGAGCGTCGCGGACGCCTCCAGCACCACCACGTCGAGACCGGCGCGGGCCAGCAGCACGGCGGAGACCAGCCCGTTGTGACCCGATCCGATGATCACCACGTCGGCCCGCCGGGGCAGCTCTGCGCTCATGCCAGGGGAGCCTAGTGCGGATCGGGCCCCGTCGGGAGGGTCCTAGGCTGAACCCCGGATCTTGGTATGGAGGGATGTCTGATGTTCGGCTGGTGGGGTGCGGCGGTTGTCCGGTTCCGGTGGGCGGTGCTCGGCGCCGGGCTGGCCCTGGTCGTGCTCGGCGCGACCTGGGGGACCGGTCTGCTCGGCTCGCTGACCGGCGGCGGCTTCGACGATCCCGCCAGCGAGTCCAGCCGGACCCAGCAGCGGATAGTCGCCGAGCTGGGCGAGCAGGGCGCCGACGTGCTGGTGCTCTATTCCACCGACACCACGACAGTGGACCGGCCGGCGGTCCGGGAGCCGGTCACCGCGACCCTGGAGCGGCTGCGGCAGCGGCCCGAGGTGGTCAGCGTGACCGACTGGTACTCGACCGGGGCCCCGGCCCTGCTCTCCACCGACCGGCGGGCCACCTACGCCCTGGTGAAACTGCGGGCCGACGGCGAGGACGGCAAGACCGCGGCCTTCGAACGGCTGCGACCGGGCCTGGCCGCGCCCGGCGTACGGACGGAGATCGGCGGAACCGTTCCGTTCCTGGTCACCGCGAATCGGCAGACCACCGAGGACATCACCCGCGCCGAGACGCTCTCGCTGCCGGTCCTGCTGGTGCTGCTCATCCTGATCTTCGGTGGGCTGGTCGCGGCGGCCACCCCGCTGCTGATCGGCGGGCTGGCGATCCTCGGCGCCTTCGTCGCGGTACGGCTGCTGCACCTGGTGACCGAGGTGTCGGTCTTCGCCGTCAACATCATCACGCTGATCGGGCTCGGCATGGCGATCGACTACGCGCTGTTCCTGGTCAGCCGGTTCCGCGAGGAACTGGCCGCCGGGCACGACACCCCGGTCGCGGTCGCGCGGGTGATGGACACCGCCGGCCGTACGGTGCTGGTGTCGGGGTTGACCATCGCGTTGGCGCTGGCCAGCCTGCTGATCTTCCCGCAGGTGTTCCTCCGCTCGATGGGGCTGGGCGGGGTGGCGGCGGTCCTGGTCGCCATGCTCGCCGCGCTGACCGTACTGCCGGCGCTGCTCGCCGTACTCGGGCACCGGATCAACGCGCTGCGGGTGCCACTGCCCGGCGCCCGCCGCCGCGCCGCCCGAGCGGCGGCTGCTGCTGCCGGCGGGGCGGTTCGGGGTGGCGGGGCGGCGCGCGGCAGGGGGACGGCCGGGGGTGGTTGGGAGCGGTTGGCGCGGAGTGTGATGCGGCGGCCGCTGCCGTACCTGGTCGGGGTGCTGGTGGTGCTCGCGGTGCTGGCCACCCCGTTCACCCGGATCGAGTTCGGCGGGTTCGACGAGCGGGTGCTGCCGGCCGACGCGCAGCCACGGGTGGTGATCGAGCGGATCGGGGCCGAGTTCCCCGGCGGCAACCCGAACCCGATCGACGTGCTGGTGTCGGGTGCGCCCGTCGAGGTGGCCGGGCGGTTCGCCGACCAGGTCGGGCGGGTGCCCGGCGTCACCGGCGTACGGGTGGCGGCCAGTCGGGGCGAACACACCCTGCTCTCGGTCACCTACCGGGGCGAACCGACCGGGGAAACCGCCCAGGCGGCCGTACGCGAACTGCGCCGGCTGCCTGCGCCGGCGCCCGGCGCCGAGGTACTCGTCGGTGGGCGCCCGGCGGCCGACGCCGACCTGCTGCACAGCCTCGGCACCAGACTGCCCTGGATGGCGCTGATCATGGCGACGGCAACCCTGGTGCTGCTCTTCCTCGCCTTCGGCTCGGTGGTGCTGCCGATCAAGGCGGTGCTGATGAACCTGGTATCGATCGGCGCCTCGTTCGGCGTGGTCGTCTGGATTTTTCAGGAGGGGCATCTCGCGAATCTGCTCGACTTCACCCCGACCGGCTTCATCGAGCCGAGCAATCCGATCCTGATGCTCGCCGTACTGTTCGGGCTCGCCACCGACTACGAGGTCTTCCTGCTCTCCCGCGTACGGGAGGAGTGGGGCCGGACCGGGGACAACACCGCCGCCGTCGCCACCGGACTGCAACACACCGGGCGGATCATCACCGCGGCGGCGCTGCTGCTGGTCGTGGTGGTGGCCGGCTTCGCCACCGGCGGCACCACCTTCATCAAGCTGATCGGGGTCGGCATGATCGTCGCGATAGTGGTGGACGCGACCCTGGTCCGGGCGCTGCTGGTGCCGGCGACGATGCGCCTGCTCGGCCGCTGGAACTGGTGGGCCCCCGCCCCGCTGGCCCGCTTCCACCGCCGCTTCGGCCTGCGCGAGTCCGGCCCCGCCCAACCGGGGCGGATCCCTTCATGATCCTGGAGAGTCCGGCTCCGCCCGACCACGGTGGATCCCCTCGTGATCCTGGAGAGTTCGGCTCGCTCCGGCCGGCCGGACTCTTCGTGATCACGAGAGGCGCCGGGTTGGTTTAGGCTCACGGGCCATGACGGTGTTCGAGACTGAGCGGTTGGTCGTGCGGGACTGGACCGAGGAGCCGGGCGACCTGGCCCGGATCTTCGAGATCTACTCCCTGGTGGAGGTCACCCGCTGGCTCGGAGCATCGCCGTTGCTCCCGCTCACCGATCCGGCCGGGGCACCGGCCGTGGTGCGACGCTGGCACGCCCGGCACGCCGAGCACGGCGGTCGCTACGGCATCTGGGCGATCCAGCGCCGAGACACCGCCCAGGTCGTCGGTACGGTGCTGCTCAAGCCGCTACCCGGGCTCGACGGGTCGACCGCCACCTCGGACATCGAGGTCGGCTGGCACCTGCACCCGGACTCGCACGGACACGGCTTCGCCACCGAGGCGGGGCGGGCCGCGGTCGAACACGGGTTCGCCGTTGGGGCATCCGAGATCTACGCGGTGGTGTCGCCGGGAAACACCGCCTCGATGGCGGTCGCCCGCCGGCTGGGCATGACGCCGATCGGCCGGCGGACCGACTGGTACGGCGGCGAGGAACTGGAAGCCTTCGTCCTGCCCCGCCCCTGAACCCGACTCGTCCATCCGCCCCTGAACGCGACTCGTCCATCCACCCCTGGACGAGGTCGTCCCGCGCCCTCGGATCTTGGTGGTTGGGCAGGTCATCGGCGGGGGTGAGGCTCGGTGTCCGGTAGTTGGCGTGGTTCAGGGAGAATGTCCGGGTGAGCGTTCCCCGTGACATCGTGCTGCTCGGCTCGACCGGGTCGATCGGCACCCAGGCCATCGACATCGTTCGCCGCAATCCGGACCGCTTCCGGGTGGTCGCCCTCGGTGCCGGCGGCGGCAACGTGGCGGAACTCGCCGCCCAGGCGCTGGAGTTCGGGGTCGAGGCGGTCGGGGTGGCCAAGGCGTCGGCCGCCCAGGACCTGCAACTCGCCTTCTACGCCGAGGCCGCCAAGCGCGGCTATCCGAGCGGTGGTTTCCGCATCCCCAAGATCCTCGCCGGCCCGTCGGCGATGACCGAGCTGGCGCAGTGGCCGGCCGACGCCGTACTCAACGGGGTGGTCGGCTCGCTCGGCCTGGCACCCACCCTGGCCGCGCTGCGCGCCGGCCGTACGCTGCTGCTGGCCAACAAGGAGTCGCTGGTGGCGGGCGGCTCGATCGTACGGAGTGCGGTGCAGCGGCCGGGCCAGATCGTGCCGGTCGACTCGGAGCACTCGGCGCTGGCCCAGTGCCTGCGCGCAGGTTCCCGGTCCGAGGTGCGCCGGCTGGTGCTCACCGCCAGCGGTGGCCCGTTCCGGGGCCGGCGGCGGGCCGAGCTGACCGGGGTCACGCCCGAGCAGGCGCTGGCCCACCCGACCTGGAACATGGGGCCGGTCGTCACGATCAACAGCGCCACGCTGGTGAACAAGGCGCTTGAGGTGATCGAGGCGCACGAGCTGTTCGACGTGCCGTACGCCGACATCGAGGTGATGGTGCACCCGCAGTCGGTGATCCACTCGATGGTCGAGTTCGTCGACGGCTCGACCATCGCCCAGGCCAGCCCGCCGGACATGCGGCTGCCGATCGCGCTCGCCCTCGGCTGGCCGGACCGGGTGCCCGACGCCGCCGCCGCGGTGGACTGGACCGCCGCGCACCGCTGGGACTTCGAGCCGCTGGACGACGCCGCGTTCCCGGCGGTCCGGCTGGCGAAGCAGGCCGGAGAGACCGGCCGGGGCAGACCGGCCATCTACAACGCCGCCAACGAGGAGTGTGTCGCCGCGTTCGTGGCGGGTCGGTTACCGTTCCTCGGCATCGTCGACACGTTGGAGCGGGTCCTGGAGGCGGCTCCGGAACTGGCCGAACCGGGTAACGTCGAGGAGGTGCTCGCGGCGGAGAGCTGGGCCCGCGAGCACGCTCAGAAGATCATCGAGATGTCGGTGAAGGGAGCTTGATGCTGTACCTGCTCGGGGTTGTGGTGGTTGCCCTGGGGATTCTCATCTCGGTGAGCTTGCACGAGGCCGGACACATGATCACGGCCAAGGGCTTCGGGATGAAGGTCACCCGCTACTTCGTGGGCTTCGGCCCGACCGTCTGGTCCTTCCGCCGGGGCGAGACCGAGTACGGACTCAAGGCGATCCCGCTCGGCGGTTTCTGCAAGATCGTCGGAATGACCCCGCAGGACGACGACGTCGACCCGGCCGACGAGCCACGGGCGATGTGGCGGTTCCCGGTGTGGAAGCGCACGATCGTGATGTCGGCGGGTTCGATCACCCACTTCCTGCTCGCGATCGTGGCGCTCTGGTTCGCGGCGGTCTTCATGGGCCTGCCCAACCCCGACTTCCCGACCACCGAGGAACAGGCCCGGCAGCAGCCGGCCGTGATCGCCCTGGCCGACTGCGTAGTGGTGGAGAACGTGCAGCGTGCCTGCACCCCGACCGACCCGCCGAGCCCGGCCGCGCAGGCGCAGCTCCGTACCGGCGACCGGATCACCGCGGTCAACGGCACCGCCGTCTCCACCTGGGGCGACGTGCTCGACGTGGTCCGGCGTACGCCCGTCGACGCGCCAGCGAAGGTCGACTTCCTGCGGGACGGCGCCAGCCAGCAGGCCGAGGTGAAGCTCGCCTCGGTGCAGCGCCCACCGCTCGGTGACGCCGCCGGACCGGTCTCCCCGGTCTCCGCGCTCGGCGTCGGACTCAGCATCCAGACCCCCGGCATGATCACCTACAGCCCGATCGACGCCTTTGGCGCGACCGCCGACTACACCGGTGAGATGGCGGTCGGCACGGTGCAGGCGTTGCAGCGGATTCCGGAGAAGGTCCCGGCGCTGTGGAACGCGATCACCGGTGGCGAGCGGGACGCGGACACGCCGATCAGCGTGGTCGGGGCGAGCCGACTCGGTGGCGAGGCGGTCGCCAACGACGCCTGGGAGGTGCTCGTCCTGGTGTTCATCTCGCTGAACTTCTTCGTCGGCATCTTCAACCTGCTGCCGCTGCTGCCGCTGGACGGCGGCCACATCGCCATCGCCTGGTTTGAGCGGGTCCGTACCTGGATCTTCGCCCGGTTGGGGCGTCCCGATCCGGGGCGCGTCGACTACCTTAAGTTGATGCCCGTAACGTACGTGGTGATTCTGATCGGTGGCGCGTTCACGCTCCTCACCGTCACCGCGGACGTGGTAAATCCGATCACGCTCTTTTCAAGGTGAGGGTCCTGTGACCGCTGTCAGTCTCGGTATGCCGGCCGTACCGCCGCCGCCGCTCGCACCCCGGCGGACCAGTCGCCAGATCATGGTCGGTTCCGTGCCGGTCGGTGGCGGCGCCCCGGTCTCGGTGCAGTCGATGACCACCACCCTGACCTCCGACGTGAACGCCACGCTCCAGCAGATCGCCGAGCTGACCGCGTCCGGCTGCCAGATCGTTCGGGTCGCCGTGCCGTCCCAGGACGACGTGGAGGCGCTGCCGGCGATCGCCAAGAAGTCCCAGATCCCGGTGATCGCGGACATCCACTTCCAGCCGAAGTACGTCTTCGCCGCGATCGACGCGGGCTGCGCGGCGGTCCGGGTGAATCCGGGCAACATCCGGCAGTTCGACGACAAGGTGGCCGAGATCGCCCGCGCCGCCCAGGCGGCCAGGGTGCCGATCCGGATCGGTGTGAACGCCGGCTCGCTGGACAAGCGGCTGCTCGCCAAGTACGGCAAGGCCACCGCCGAGGCGCTGGTCGAGTCGGCGCTGTGGGAGTGCTCGCTGTTCGAGGAGCACGGCTTCCGGGACATCAAGATCTCGGTCAAGCACAACGACCCGGTGGTGATGATCCGCGCGTACCGGCAGCTCGCCGAGCAGTGTGACTACCCGCTGCACCTGGGCGTGACCGAGGCGGGCCCGGCGTTCCAGGGCACCATCAAGTCGGCGGTCGCGTTCGGTGCGCTGCTGGCCGAGGGGATCGGCGACACGATCCGGGTGTCGCTGTCGGCGCCGCCGGTCGAGGAGATCAAGGTCGGCAACCAGATCCTGGAGTCACTGGGTCTGCGCGAGCGGGGCCTGGAGATCGTGTCGTGTCCGTCCTGTGGCCGGGCCCAGGTCGACGTCTACAAGCTGGCCGAGGAGGTCACCGCCGGTCTCGAAGGGCTGCCGGTGCCGCTGCGGGTGGCCGTGATGGGCTGCGTGGTCAACGGACCGGGCGAGGCGCGGGAGGCCGACCTCGGCGTCGCGTCGGGCAACGGCAAGGGCCAGATCTTCGTACGCGGTCAGATCATCAAGACGGTGCCCGAGGGGCAGATCGTCGAGACGCTGATCGAAGAGGCGCTGCGGTTGGCGGACGAGATGGGTGCGGAGTTGCCCGAAGAGCTGCGGGACATGATCACCGGTCCTACCGTCACGGTGCATTAGTCGGGGGGTTTTCGCGGCGGCGTCCCCACTCAGGGGCGTCAGGCTTGATCCCCGTCGTGGGGACGCCGCCGCGAAAACCTTTGTACGTATGCGAAAGGGCATCCCCTCGGGTGGGGGATGCCCTTTCTGCTGCGTGGGTGTGGGGTGGTCCTCACTCGGATTCGGCGAGGATGGCGTAGAGCTTGCGGCGGGTCTCTTCGAGCACCTGGGCGGCGCGTTCGCGCTGGTCGTCGGTGCCGTTGAGCATGACCTGGCGGAGGGCGTTCATCGCCTGGAAGCCGGCGTCGCGGATCTCGTGCCAGCTGTTGATCGTGTCGGGGGCGAACTCCTCCCAGGGCGGCGTCTGTGCCGCCTCGGTCGCCTCGGGCTGACCGGCCTCGGTGAGGCTGAAGCGTTTGCGCCCGCCGCCCGCCTCGGCCGCGGCGGCGACGATCAGGCCCTCGTCCTCCAGTAGTTGCAGGGTGGGGTAGATCGAACCGGGGCTCGGCCGCCAGGCACCGCCGGTGCGCTGGTCGAGCTCCTGGATCATCTCGTAGCCGTGCATCGGGCGCTCGGTGAGCAGGGCCAGTACGGCGCCGCGCACGTTCGGCCGGCGTCCCCGGCCGCGACCCCGTCCCCGGCCGTGACCCGGGTGGCCGCCGCCGGGGGAGAACGGCGGGAAGCCGAAGCCGCCGCGCATCCGGGACTCCTCGTGCATCGCCTGGAACCTTCGGTGGAAACTCATGTAACTCCTCCTGTGACTATCGCTGATGTGTCGACGATATATCGCCAACGCATCGGCTGCAACCCTCGGTGCGACTCGGCGTGGACGTCGTGACGTCCCGTCGGCCACTCATCTGGCACGCTGGTAGGCGTGCTGATGGTTCCGGTGCGGCAACTCGGCGAGGCCGAGCGGGGCGCGGTCGAACGGCTACTCGATCTCGACCCGTACGCGGCTGCCCAGGTGGCCGAGCGGATAGCCGCGCACGGGCTGTCCTGGTGGCGGGCGGACGGGCGGGTCTACGGCTACGGCGCCGGGCGCGAGGTCGAGTCGCTCTGCTGGGTCGGCGGCCAGCTCACGCCGGTACGCGCCACCCCGTCCGCGATCACCGCGTTCGCCGAACTGCTCGCCGCCGAGGACCGGTTCTGTTCCTCGATCGTCGGGCGGGCCGACGAGGTGCTCGGCCTCTGGGAGCAGCTCTCCGCGCACTGGGGCCCGGCCCGGGACGTACGGCCGAACCAGCCGTTGCTGGCGACCGGGGCGGCACCGGCGATCGCGGCCGACCCCGACGTGCGTCCGGTCCGCCCGGCCGAGGTCGACCTGCTCTTCCCGGCCGCGGTGGCGATGTACACCGAGGAGGTGGGCGTGTCGCCGCTGGTCGAGGACGGTGGGCGCAGCTACCGCCGCCGGGTGGCCGACCTGGTCCGGGCGCGCCGCGCGTACGCCCGGTTTGTCGACGGCCAGGTGGTCTTCAAGGCCGAACTCGCGGTCGTCACCCGGCGCACCGCGCAGATCCAGGGGGTCTGGGTCGCGCCGGGCTGGCGCGGCCGGGGGATCGCCGCGGCCGCCATGGCGGCGGTGGTCGCCGACGCGCTGACCCGGGTCGCGCCAACGGTCTCGCTCTACGTCAACGACTACAACGTGCCGGCCCGGCGGGTCTACGACCGCTGCGGCTTCCGGCCGGTCGGTACGTTCGCCACCATCCTGTTCTGAGCGTTCGATCCGGGTCCCGCCGGACCGGGTCGGGCATAGCCGGATCCTTGCCGTCACCGCGCACCGATGCTGGCAAAGCAGCTCCAAAGACCGCTTACTTCCGCCAAGCTGACAACCAGGGCAAATGTGAATCCGCTGCGGCGATGTCCACGGTAGCGGGGTCGGCTAAGCCAGGAGGTAGACGTGTCAACGAGATCTCGCGCCGCCGTGCGCGTCACCAGCGCGCTGCTCGTGGCCGGGCTCGCCGCCGCGGCTGCCGGCTGCGGGGGGAACGACGACAACGGCGGCGGCAGCGGCACGACCTCCAGCAACGTCAAGGTCGCCGACGGCTTCAAGATCGGACTGCTGCTGCCCGAGTCCAAGACCACCCGGTACGAGACCTTCGACCGCCCGCTGATCCAGGCCAAACTCGCTGAGCTGTGTCCGAAGTGTGAGGTCCTTTACCAGAACGCCGACCAGGATCCGGCCAAGCAGCAGTCGCAGGCCGAGGCGATGCTCACCCAGGGGATCAAGGTGATGATCCTCGACGCGGTCGACGCCAAGGCCGCCGGCGCGATCGTCAACAATGCCCAGTCACAGAAGGTGCCGGTGGTCGCGTACGACCGGCTCGCCTCCGGCCCGGTCAGCTTCTACGTCTCGTACGACAACCGTCGGGTGGGCATGGTGCAGGGGCAGGCGCTGCTGGACCAGTTGAGCGCGAACGGGCAGAACCCGAAACGCGGCGACATCGTGATGATCAACGGCTCGCCGACCGACCCGAACGCGGCCGACTTCAAGGCCGGCGCCCACTCCGTACTGGACGGGAAGGTCAACATCGGCAACGAGTTCGACACCCCGGACTGGTCCCCGGACCGGGCCCAGCAGGAGATGGACCAGGCGATCACCGCCATCGGACGGGACCGGGTGATCGGGGTCTACGCCGCGAACGACGGGATGGCCGGTGGCGCGATCGCCTCGATGAAGGGCGCCGGCTTCGGTACGCCGCTGCCCCCGGTCACCGGGCAGGACGCCGAACTCGCCGGGGTCCAGCGGATCGTCTCCGGCGACCAGTTCATGACGGTCTTCAAGTCCATCAAGCCCGAGGCGGACATCGCCGCGCAGATGGCCGTCGACGCGGCGACCGGGCAGGACTTCACCGCACAGTCGACCATCATGCGCAACAACGGGACCAAGGACGTCGCTTCGGTGCTGCTGGAGCCGGTGGCCGTGACCAAGGGAAACATCAAGGACACGGTGATCAAGGACGGCTTCTACACCGCCGCGCAGATCTGTGCCGGCGCGTTCGCCGCACCGTGTACCTCCGCGGGCATCTCCTGACCCGGCACCGGCATTTCCTGATCCTTCTGCCGGGCGGGTCGTGATCTGAAACGGGGGTGGGCGCGGTGGCCGACACACCGGTGCTCGCATTGTCGGGCATCTCCAAACGGTTCGGCGCGGTCGAGGCGCTCGCCGACGTCTCGCTGGAGGTCTACCCCGGCGAGGTGGTCGCGCTGGTCGGCGACAACGGCGCGGGCAAGTCAACCCTGATCAAGGTGATCGCCGGGGTGAACCCGGCCGACAGCGGCGAGATCCGCTGGCAGGGGCGACCGGCCCAGATCGGCAAACCGAGCGACGCCACCGGGCTGGGCATCGCCACCGTCTATCAGGACCTCGCCCTCTGCGACAACCTCGACGTGGTGGCCAACCTCTTCCTCGGCCGGGAACTGACCCGCAGCTTCGTGATCGACGAGATCGGGATGGAGCGCCGGGCGCGGGAACTGCTGATCAGCCTCTCGGTGAAGATCCCGTCCGTACGGTTGCCGGCCGCCGGTCTCTCCGGCGGACAGCGGCAGTCGGTGGCCATCGCCCGGTCGCTGCTCGGCGAGCCGAAACTGGTACTGCTCGACGAGCCCACCGCCGCCCTCGGCGTCGCGCAGACCGCCGAGGTGCTGGACCTGATCGAACGACTCCGGCAGCGGGGTCTCGGCGTCCTGCTGATCAGCCACAACCTCGCCGACGTCAAGGCGGTCGCCGACCGGGTCGCGGTGCTGCGGCTCGGCCGCAACGCCGGCGTGTTCGACCAGCGGCGGACCAGCCAGGAGGAGATCGTCCAGGCGATCACCGGGGCGCTGGACAACGCGGTGACCCGGCGCCGGGCCCGTTCGGCCGAGAGCGGCGGCGGTGGCCTGGCCGGTCCGGCCACCTCCGGCGACCCGGCCGGCCCCGCCGCCGGTCCGGCCGCCGGTCCCGGCGGCCCGTCGGGCGGCCCGGTCGTCGGCGGCCCCGCCGGTGGCCCGGTGCCCGACTCCCCGCCGGGCCGTTCGGCCGGCGGCGACCCGGCCGGTGGTCCGGCTTCCGGCGGTACGGCCGGTGGTGCCCACTCCCCGGACCCGGAGGAGCGGACGTGACACGGCGGGAGGTCTCGGCATGAGTACGGCGACCACGAGCCCGGAGCCGCCCGCCGGTGACGGCCTGCAACACCCGGCCGACCGGGGCGCCAGCGGCCCGGTGGACGCGCTCCGGCGGCGGTTACGCGGCGGCGAACTGGGCGCCTGGCCGGTTGTCATCGGCCTGATCATCATCTGGGCGGTCTTCCAGTCGCTCAACGACGCCTTCCTCAGCCCGCAGAACCTGACCAACCTCGCCCTTCAGATCGCCGCCACCGGCACTATCAGCGTCGGCATCGTGCTGGTCCTGCTGCTCGGCGAGATCGACCTGTCGGTCGGCTCGGTGGCCGGGGTGGCCGCCGCGCTGCTGGCCGTACTGAGTGTGCGCAACGGGTGGGGCGGCGTGGCCGCGATGGTCGTCGCGATCATCTTCGGCATCGCGATCGGCATCTTCCAGGGCAGCATCTTCGCCCGGCTCGGGGTGCCCGCGTTCATCGTCACCCTGTCCGGGAACATCGGCTGGCAGGGACTCCAGCTCTACCTGCTCAGCCCGGAGGGGACGATCAACCTCCCGTACACCGGGTTCATCGGCGGGCTGACCCACACCAACCTGGACAGCGTCTCCGGGTGGGTGATCGGTGCCGTCGCGCTGGTCGTGTACGCCCTGGCGGTGCTGGTGGACAGCCGCCGCCGGGCCGCGGCCGGGTTGCCGAGCCGGAGCCTGCTCGGCTCGCTGCTGCGGGTGCTGGGGCTGGGCGTACTGATCTTCGCCGCGGTGGGGGTGCTGAACGCCTGGCAGGGCGTACCGGTGGCGTTGTTGATTTTTGTCGGGTTGGTGATCATCGTTGACCTGGTGTTGCGCCGGACCCGCTACGGCCGGAACATCTTCGCCGTCGGCGGCAACGTCGAGGCCGCCCGCCGGGCCGGCATCAACGTCTCGCTGATCCGGATCTCGGTGTTCGCGCTCGCCTCCGCCTTCGCCGCCTTCGGCGGGGTGCTGACCGCGTCGCGCGGATTCGCCGCCGGCCAGTCCACCGGCGCTGCCGACACCCTGCTGATCGCCATCGCCGCCGCCGTCATCGGCGGGGTGAGCCTCTTCGGCGGCCGGGGATCGACCTACGGCGCGCTGCTCGGCAGCCTGGTGCTCGGGTCGATCACCTCGGGCATGTTCCTGCTCCAGCTCAACTCGTCGGTACGCTTCATGATCACCGCCGGGGTGCTGCTCGCCGCGGTCATCCTCGACTCGCTGTCCCGGCGCGGTCGGCGCACCACCGGCCGGGGCTGAACCGCCCGACCCGCTGTCGGCACAACCTGCTGCCTACTCCCAGGCGCGCAGGTACTGCGCGGGCCGGTCCGGGTCGGCGCCCAACCGGGCCGCCGCCCGCTGCGGCCAGTACGGGTCCCGCAGCAGCTCCCGACCGAGCAGGACCAGATCGGCCTGCCCACCGGCGACGATCTCCTCGGCCTGCTCCGGTTCGGTGATCAGCCCGACCGCTCCGGTCGGCACCCCGGCCTCCCGGCGGATCCGGGCCGCCAGCGGCACCTGGTAACCGGGCCCGACCGGAACCGCCGCGCTGGGCACCACCCCGCCCGACGAACAGTCGACCAGGTCCACCCCGGCGGCGGCCAGCTCGGTGGCGAGCAGCACGCTGTCCGCCACCGACCAGCCATCGGACACCCAGTCGGTGGCGGAGATCCGGGCCAGCACCGGCACCCGCGGGCCGACCGCCGCCCGTACCGCGCGGGCCACCTCCAGCGGCAGCCGCATCCGGTTGGCCAGGTCGCCGCCGTAGGAGTCGGTGCGCTGGTTGGACAGCGGGGAGAGGAACTCGTGCAGCAGGTAACCGTGCGCGGCGTGCAGCTCGACCGCTTCGAACCCGGCCGCCACCGCTCGGGCAGAGGCCGCCGCGAACGCGTCGACCACTACGGCGATGCCATCGGCGTCCAGCGCCGTCGGGATCCGGTACGCCGGCGCGAACGCCTCCGTGCCGGGGCCGACCGGCGTCCAGCCGCCCTCCGCGTCCGGCACCCCGCCCCGCCGCTCCGACCAGGGCCGGTAGGTCGACGCCTTGAAGCCGGCGTGCGCGAGCTGGACCGCCGGCACCGCGCCCTGCCCGGCGACGAACGCCGTGATCGGCCGCCAGGCGTCGACGTGGGCGTCCGACCAGAGCCCGGTGTCCTGCGGGCTGATCCGCCCCTGCGGCAGCACCGCGGTCGCCTCGGTGAGCACCAGCCCGGCGCCGCCGACCGCGCGGGCGCCGAGATGGATCCGGTGCCAGTCGGTGGGCAGCCCGTCCGGACCGGCCGAATACTGGCACATCGGAGCCATCGCCACCCGGTTGGGCAGGGTCACCCCGCGCAGCCGCAGCGGTGTGAACAGGGCGCTCGGCGAGCCCGCCGGGGCGGCACCGGTGACGAGGTCGGGGGCGGTGGAACCGGGTGCCATCGGCGGTCCTCTCGAAGGTGGCGCGTTGGCGGACGACGGTGTGGCGGTCACGATCGGGCCGGGTCAGGACCCGCCCCGGTCCCGGGCGGCGGAACCGACCGGACGCCTGGTTGACATATCACCCCGATCGAAGCCCGCTGTCAACGCGCTGCCGATCGCCCAGAGCGCGATGACGAGCAGCAACGCCCGTTCGACCGAGCCGACCAGCGCGCCCCGGCCGACGGTGAGCATGGCCAGCCCGATCGTCGCCGACAGCGGCAGCGCCAACGAGGCGCCGACCAGACCGAGCCGGCGCAGCACCGGCTCGCCAATGTCCGACCAGGCGACAACCAGCATGGCGAAGACGACGCAGGCGACCGCGAGGATGCTGCCGCTGCCGTGCACCAGGTCCGGGGTGGTGGTCGGCTCGAACGGCGGCAGCGGACAACCGGCGGTGCAGGAGACCGAGGCGGACAACCCGGTGCCGGCCGCGCCGACGGCCAGCAGCAGGGCCGCCGGCCGCAGCGTCGGGGGCACGGCCGCGGCGAGCAGGAACAGGCCGATCGCCACCGAGAAAATCCCGATCCGGTACGCGGTCGCGTACCCGCTGGAGCCGACACCGGCCTCGCTGACGTACCCGGTCAGCGGGGAGGTCGGACCGGCCACCACGGCGAGGGTCACGACGACCACTCCGGTCAGCAGGCAGGCGGCGGCGCCGCGAGCGACCAGGGTCCGGCGCATGGGGACAAACTATCTTGCCCGCTCCGGCGGGGTCGGACCTGACCCGTACTGGCTATGCTGCCGAGCGTGACAGCGGCATACCTCGTCTCCGGCGTCCGTACCCCGATCGGCCGGTACGCCGGCGCGCTGGCCGGCGTACGTCCGGACGACCTCGCGGCGCACGTGATCCGGGAACTGGTGGCCCGCCACCGGACGGTCGACTGGGCGGCCGTCGACGACGTGGTGCTCGGCTGCGCCAACCAGGCCGGCGAGGACAACCGCAACGTGGCCCGGATGGCGACCCTGCTGGCCGGGCTGCCCGACGCCGTACCGGGAACCACCGTCAACCGGCTGTGCGGCTCCGGGCTGGACGCGGTCGGCATCGCCGCCCGCGCGATCATCGCCGGTCAGGCCGACCTGGTGGTGGCCGGTGGCGTGGAGAGCATGAGCCGGGCGCCGTTCGTCATGCCGAAGGCGACCACCCCCTTCTCCCGCGCGGCGGAGATCTACGACACCACCCTCGGCTGGCGGTTCGTCAACCCGCTGATGCAACGCGGCTGGGGCACCGACGCCATGCCGGAGACGGCGGAGAACGTCGCCGCCGAGTACGGCGTCGACCGGGCCGCCCAGGACGCGTTCGCGTACCGCTCCCAGCAGCGGGCCGCCCGCGCCCAGACCAGCGGCCGGCTGGCCGAGGAGATAGTGCCGATCGAGGTGCCGGCCGGCCGCCGGGAGACCAGGACGGTCGCGCTCGACGAGCACCCGAGGGAGACCTCGATCGAGCGGCTGGCCGCGTTGCCGACCCCGTTCCGCGACGGCGGCACCGTGACCGCCGGCAACTCCTCCGGGGTCAACGACGGCGCCGCCGCCGTGCTGGTCGCCAGCGCCGAGGCGGTACGGCGGTACGGGCTCACGCCGCTGGCTCGGATCACCGGCTCGGCCGCCGCCGGCGTCCCGCCGAGGGTGATGGGCATGGGCCCGGTGCCGGCGACCAACCGCCTACTCGACCGGCTCGGCATCGGCATCGGCGACATCGACCTGGTGGAGCTGAACGAGGCGTTCGCCGCCCAGGCGGTCGCCGTCCTGCGCGAGCTGGGCCTGCCGGAGGACGCCGAACACGTCAACCCGAACGGCGGCGCCATCGCGCTGGGGCACCCGCTCGGCGCCAGCGGTGCCCGACTGGCGCTGACGGCGGCACTCGAACTGAACCACCGGGGAGCGCGGCGGGCGCTGTGCACCATGTGCATCGGGGTCGGCCAGGGCATCGCGCTGATGCTGGAGTCCATCGACTAGTTCCGCACCGCCGTCGACGGGTCCGCGATGCGGGCGGGTGCCGACGGGTCCCCCCGATCGGTGCCGGCGGGACGACTCGCGGCGGAGTCGCCGGCCGGCGGACCACGCGTATGCTCGATGGCTCACCGAGCCGGTCGACTGCCGGCGCGCCACGAGCTGAGGCGGACGATGCAACTGCCTGACGAAGATCGCCCGGAGGTCACGCCCTCCACCGTGGACAGCGAGCCGGCGGGCGACGGTGCCGGACGGCGGGCGGCTCCGTCCGGACCCCTCGGCGGCTAGCCGTGCCGGCACCCGTACCACCGGCCGGCGGCGAGGAGTTCAGCCGGGCCGGTGTGCACCGGTACGCCCAACAGTGGGCCGGTGCCGTCACCCGGCTCGGCTTCGTACCGATGAGCGCGGCGGAGACCGAACGCCTGCTGACGGTGCACGCCGTACGTCTCGCGCAGGCACTGCTCGCCGAACCGTTCAGCCCCGACCCGGCGGACGACATCGGCCGTGCCCTGGTCGGGGCACACCTCACCGACCCGGCCATGCTCGACTGGTCGGTCCGCGCGCTCGGCACCGGGTTCGCCGCCGCGGTGCTGCCCGAACGACCCGACTCACCGGCCGTACGGCAGCGGATCATCCAGTTGCAGGGCGGCCTGGCGGCCGGCTTCGCGCGGGCGCTGCGCGAGCTGACGTTCAGCCAGCAGGAGCGGATCAGCCGCTCGGCCTGGCAGGCGCGGGACGAGACCGAACAGGCGCTGCGGGACAGCGAGGCGCGGTTCCGGGCCGTCTTCACCGGAGCGGCGCTGGGCATCGGCATCGCCGACACCGGCGGCCGGATCATGGACGCCAACCAGGCGTTCGCCGAGATGCTCGGCTACTCCGTCACCGAACTGCGCGACACCGACGTCACCGCGCTCTGCCACCCGGAGGACGCGGGGCCGCTCGGCGAGCTCTACCGGGAACTCATCGAGGGCAAGCGGGAAACCGCCCGGGTGGAGAAGCGCTATCGGCGCAAGGACGGCGACGTCGTCTGGACCGACCTCGCGCTCTCGCTGATCCGGCACGACGACGGCCGGCCGAGGTTCATCGTGGCCATGGCCGAGGACATCACCGAACGGTACGCGCTCCAGCAGCGGCTCCGCTTCCAGGCGCTGCACGACCCGCTGACCGGGCTGCCGAACCGTACCCTGTTCTTCGACCGGCTGGCGGCGGTCTTCGCCGACGGCGACCCGACCGACCGGGTCGGCCTCTGCTTCCTCGACCTCGACGGCTTCAAGGCGATCAACGACAGCCTCGGGCACGACCTCGGCGACCGCCTGCTGGTGGTGGTCGCCCGGCGGCTCGCCGAATCCGTCTCCGCCCGCGGCCACCTGGTGGCCCGGATGGGCGGCGACGAGTTCGTCATCCTGGTCGAGGACAGCAGCGGGTCGCCGGAGGTGATCGAGGTGGCGGAGGTCGCCCTGGCCACCGTCGCCCGCCCGGTGCAGGTCGGCGACCAGCAGCTTGAGGTCTCGGCCAGCATCGGCCTGGTCGAGGGCCCGCTCGCCGGGACCCACCCGACCGACCTGATGAAGGCCGCGGACGCCACCCTCTACTGGGCCAAGGCGGACGGCCGGGGGCGGTGGGCCGTCTACGACCCCGAGCGCGGTGCCCGGGACAACGCCCGCGCGGGCCTCGCCGCGAAACTGCCGGCGGCGCTGGAGCGGGGCGAGTTCACCGTTGACTACCAGCCGATCGTGGCACTGGCCGACGGGTCGACCCGGGCGGTCGAGGCGCTGGTCCGGTGGCGGCATCCGGAGCTGGGACTGCTCGGCCCGGACCAGTTCATCGGGCTGGCCGAGGAGACCGGGCTGATCATCCGGCTCGGCCGCTGGGTACTGCACCAGGCGTGCGCGTACGGCAGCCGCTGGCGGCGGGAGTTCCCCGACGCCCACCTCGTGGTCAGCGTCAACCTGGCCGTACGCCAGGCAAACGACCCGGGGGTGGTCGACATGGTGGCCGACGTGCTGGCCGAGACCGGCCTCCCGCCCGAACTGCTGCAACTGGAGATCACCGAGAGTGCGCTGATGGCCACCGGCGGCGAGCCGGTACGTTCGCTGCGGCGACTCGCCGCGCTCGGCGTACGGCTGGCCATCGACGACTTCGGCACCGGCTACTCGAACCTGGCGTACCTGCGGCGGCTGCCGTTCCACACGCTCAAGCTCGCCGCCCCGTTCGTCGAGGGGATCCGGACCGGTGATCCGCTCGCCCCGGTCGACGAGCGGATCGTGGACGCGCTGGTCCGGCTGGCGCACGCGCTGGGCCTGTCGGTGACCGCCGAGGCGGTGGAGACCGCCGGGCAGGCGGACAGGTTGCGGGCGCTGACCTGCGACACCGGGCAGGGCCGGTACTTCGGGGCACCGGTCGCGGCGGACGAGATCACCGCACGACTACGCGGATCCGGCTCGGGTAGGGCAGGCTGACCGGGTGGATCTGACGGACACCGACTCCCTGGTCACTCTCCTGAGTGGACTGGTCATCCTGGCCGGCATCATCGGCGTGCTCATGCCCGTGCTGCCGGCCCTGCCGCTGTGCTGGGGCGGCGTACTGATCTGGGCGATCTTCGACGACGGCGGTGGGGGCCGGTGGGTGGTCCTCGCCATCGTCACCGTGCTCACCCTGGTCGGAACCATCATCAAGTACGCCTGGCCGGGGCGGAACCTGAAGCGGACCGGGGTGCCGAACAGCACGCTGCTGGCCGGCGGCGTACTCGGGCTGGTGGGCTTCTTCGTCGTACCGGTGGTCGGCCTGGTCCTCGGGTTCGTGCTCGGGGTGTGGCTGGCCGAGCGACTCCGCCTGGGCGACAACCGCCTCGCCTGGCCGTCCACCAAGGACGCCCTCAAGGCATTCGGCCTAGCCATGCTGGTCGAACTGAGCGTAGCCCTAGCCATAGCCCTAACCTGGGTAATAGGCCTAGCCACGGCCTAACCCCCCGCGCCCCCCGCGCCCCCTCTCGCTCGCGATCTAGGGCAAATACGTGTGAGTTGATCTTCAATCACCACCATATGCCCTAGATCGCGAGCGCCGGGGGAGGGGGAGGGGGGGAGGGGGAGGGGGGATTTTGGGGCTGGTCGCCGGGTTCGGTGTGCGGCTCTGCTGGGTTGCTCCGGTCGTGGTCACCGTCGGTATGGGGTCCGCCACGCCACTCAACTGGCCTCGATCAAAGCGTTACGGTGCTGCTCCGATCGGGTACTGGGCGGACACGGTGAGAGGGCTGAACGGCACTCCCCACCGGCGGGAGCAGGAGGCGAAATGAGCTCGGGCCCGGCAGGAGACGGCCGCCGGCACCAGGCCGATCCGGTGCACGGGACGCGCCAACCACCCGTCGACACCGGCACCACCACGGTCGGCGGCGCCACCGCCACAACTGTCGACGCCACCGACACCGCCGCCGGCACGGTCGGCGACAGCGGTACGGTCGGCGGCACCGACAGCGGTACGGTCGGCGGCACCGACAGCGGTACGGTCGGCGGCACCGACAGCGGTACGGTCGGCGGCACCGGCACCGCCAGTGGTGGCGAGGAATGGTACGACGCCATCACCGGAGCCGACGGCCAGCTCGTGCTGGTGGTCGGGGATGTGCTCGGGACCGGTGTGCCGGCCGTCGCGGCGATGGGGCAACTGCGTACGGCGCTGCTGGCGGACCTGCTCGCCGGAGTCGCCCCCGGAATCGCCCTCACCCGGCTCAACCGGCGGTTCGGCAACGCGCTGCGCGGGTCGTACGCGATAGTGGTCTGCCTCCGGTTCGAAACCCGCACGGGCCGGCTCTGTTACGCCAGCGCCGGACACCCGTCGCCGCTCTGCCTGGGCCCCGACGGCCGGATCGACCTGCTGCACCGGCGTCCGCTCGGCCCGCCGGTCGGGGCCCGATCCGACACCCGGTACGAAACAGTCGACAGCCGGCTGGCGCCGGGCGCCCGGTTGCTGTTCCACAGCGCCGTCCCCGCGCGGGCACCCACCCCGGTCGAGCCGCCGTCCGACGTGATCTTCCCGTTCCGCCCGGCGTGGGAGTCGTCCCGGCCGGTGGCGGCCATCCCGGTCGGACCGGGCGAGGAGGAGATAGAGGAGCTGGTCCAGGTGCGATTCGTCCAGGCGCCGCGCCGACCGAGGGCCGAGCAGGTCGCCGTTCTGGCACTCGCGGAGGCCGCCCCCAACCGGTTCGCCCTGCGCCTGCCGGCGGACCCGACCAAGCTGAGCGCACTGCGTCAGCGGTTGCTCGACTTCCTCACCGAACACCAGGTGGGTGAGGAGGATCTTTTCGACCTCGTCGTCGCGGTCTCCGAGGCGGCGGCGAACGCGATCGAGCATCCGGTGGCGCCGGCCGATCGGATGATCACCGTCGAGGTGGCCGTCGTGGACGGCACGGTGGTGGCGACCGTACGGGACAGCGGCCAGTGGCGGGAGGCGCACGACCCCGGTTTCCGGGGCCGGGGCCTGGAGCTGATCCGGGCACTCGGCGAGCTGAGCGTGAGCCGTACCGCCGAGGGCACCGAGGTGACCTTCTGGCGACGGTTGTCCTCCTGACCCCGGTCCGGCCGTCCGGCTCGACCACCCGGTCCGACCGTCCGGCTCGACCACCCGGTCCGACCAGCCGGCTCGACCACCCGGTCCGACCAGCCGGCTCGACCACCCGGTCCGACCACCCGGTCCGACCACCCGGTCCGACCACCCGGTCCGACCAGCCGGATTTGATCAGCCCGATTTGATCAGCCGGATCGACCCGGTCCGGAATCCGAGCGGTCGCCGCGTCGGGGGTTGCCAGCGGCGGATCGCGTCGTGGCGGGAGTCACGGCGCGGCGAGTGCCACCGGCCCCGGCGATAGGCTGGATGCATGAACGTCCGTGCACCACTCACCCCAGGCACGCTGTCCCCGTGGCGGCCGGTGCCACCCCGGATCGCCCGACCGGAGTACGTCGGCAAGAAGCGGCCCGCCCAGTGGCGCGGGTCGCACGTGCAGACCGCCGAGACGATCGAGAAGATGCGGGTCGCCGGGCGGATCGCCGCGCAGGCCACGCAGCTCGCGGGTGAGCACTGCAAGCCGGGGGTTACCACGGACGAGATCGACCGGGTGGTGCACGAGTTCCTGATCGACCAGGGCGCGTACCCGTCGACGCTGGGCTACCGGGGCTTCCCCAAGTCGTGCTGCACCAGCCTGAACGAGGTCATCTGCCACGGCATCCCGGATACCACGGTGCTGGAGGACGGCGACATCATCAACGTCGACGTCACCGCCTTCGTCGACGGCGTACACGGCGACACCGACGCCACCTTCTGCGTGGGCGAGGTGACGGAATCCAACCGGCTGCTGGTGGAGCGGACCCACGAGGCCATGATGCGGGGCATCCGGGCGGTCGCCCCCGGCCGACAGATCAACGTCATCGGCCGGGTGATCGAGTCGTACGCCCGCCGGTTCGACTACGGCGTCGTACGCGACTTCACCGGCCACGGCATCGGCGAGGCTTTCCACAGTGGGCTCTACGTCCCCCACTACGACAGCCCCCGGCCGACCGACGTGATGGAACCGGGAATGACCTTCACCATCGAACCGATGATCACCCTCGGTACGCACGAGTACGACATGTGGGCCGACGGCTGGACCGTGGTGACCAAGGACCGGCGGTGGACCGCCCAGTTCGAGCACACGATCCTGGTCACCGAGGACGGTCACGAGATTCTCACCCTGCCGTGACCGACTCCCCGGCGGCAGCACTGCGGGAGGACCACCACGCCGACGTCTCCGGTGGCTGGCTGCGACCCGCCGTCTTCGGCGCGATGGACGGCCTGGTCACCAACATCGCGCTGATCGCGGGGGTCGGCGGGGGCGGCATAGCGCCCCGCACCATCGTGCTGACCGGTATCGCCGGCCTGGTCGCCGGGGCGATCTCGATGGGCCTCGGCGAGTACACCAGCGTCCGCTCGCAGAACGAGCAACTGGCCGCCGAGGTGGCCAAGGAGCGCCGGGAGCTGGAACGGCACCCGGAGGCGGAGGCGCAGGAGCTGGCCGACGCCTGGGTGCAGCGCGGACTGCCCCGGCATCTCGCCGAACAGGTGGCCACGGCGTTGCGGAGCAATCCGGAAGAGGCGCTGCGGGTGCACGTACGCGAGGAACTCGGGGTCGATCCGGACGAGCAGCCCAGCCCGTGGACCGCGGCCGTCCTGTCGACGGTCTGCTTCTCGATCGGTGCCCTGGTGCCGCTGTTGACCTACCTGCTCGGCTTCACCAACCTCTGGCTGGCCCTCGGGGTCGGCGCGGTGGGCCTGTTCGTGGCCGGTGCGCTGGTCGCCCGGTTCACCAGCCGGCCCTGGTGGATCAGTGGCAGCCGGCAACTGCTGCTGGGCGTGGCGGCGGCCGTGGTGACGTACCTGGTCGGCCGGTTGATCGGGCTGGACGGCCCGCTCGGCTGAACCGGCCTCGGGTGCCTGCCCGGCTCAGGGCCGAGGTTCGCGGGGTTCCGGGACGGCGGCGGCGGGGCCGTCCGGGACCAGCCGGAAGATCCGCAGGTCCCGTCCGCCGGCCCGTTCCACGTAGGTCCGGTACGCCGGCCACTCGGCCAGCAGCACCTGCCACAGCCGCTCCCGTTGCGCGCCCTGCGCCAGGGTGGCCCGCACCGGGAGCCGGTGGCCGTCGAGGGTGACCGTGGCGGTGGGCTCGGCCAGCAGATTGAGCGACCAGGCGGGGTGCTGGGTCTGGCCCCAGTTCGAGCCGATCACCACGTACGCGTCGCCGTCGCGGACGTAGAGCAGCGGGTTGCTGCGGGGCTGCCCCGACCGGCGACCGGTGGTCGTGATGATCAGCGACGGAGCGATGCCGAGGGCCACCACCCGTCCCCGGGTCAGGCGGCCGATCAGCCGGTCGACCGGGACGACGAACCGGATCGTCCGGGCGAACCAGCGCCGGTGGCTGAACCGGCGGGCGAGCGTACCGAGTGCGGACATCGCCACAGTGTGTCGGTTTCCACGGAAAAGGAAACCCCCCGCCCGGTACGGAATCGGGCGCTGTCCGGAACCGGGCCGTCGGGGTCGGACGCTGTACGGCAAGAGGTGCTGTCCGGGGACGGGGTGCTGTCCGGGTGCCGGCGGGAGCCCGGCGGCGGCTCGACAGCGGCGCTACGGCTGCTCGGCGCCGGGGCGCGGGTCGGACCCGCCGATGCTCTCCGCGCAGTGGTCCAGCCAGCGGATCTCCGCCTCGGTCTGGAAGATCATCGCGTCCAGCACCAGCCGCCCGGACACGTTGTCGGCGCGGGTGTCGCGGATCTTGCGCCGGACGAACTCCTGTAGCGCCCGCTTGCTCGCCGCCCGCTGGGTGTGCACCACCCGGTCGACGTCGATGCCCGGGGTGGCCAGGGCCAGCGCCAGTTTGATCGTCAGTTCGTCCCGGGGCCGGTCGATCCGGCCGATCGCCGTCTCGAACCAGCCCACCAGCTCGGTCCGACCGGCCTCGGTGATCCGGTACGGCCGCTGCCCGGCCTCGTGCTCCGGCAACGATTCGACCAACTCGTCCCGGACCAGGCGGCCGAGGGTGGTGTAGACCTGCCCGATGTTGAGCGGCCAGGTGGCGCCGATCGACTCCTCGAAGGCGGACCGGAGCTGGTAGCCGTACATCGGCCCGCGTTCGAGCAGGGCCAGCAGGCCGTAGCGGATGGACACGGCTACCGAGTATGTATACCGGGTATCCCGCTGGCAAGCCGGTGTCCGATCGGTGCACTCCACGGCTCGGCGGCTCGGTGACCCGCGACAGCGGTCAGGCCGGCCGGCCGGGAAAGGCCACCGTGGCGGGGGTGACCCCGGCGCTGCGCCGCCACCGGGTGGCCCGTACGGCGCAGTCGGTCAGCGCGTCCAGCGCCCGGCCGCGTTCCGCCCCGGTGGTGGTGGCCAACGCCGCCCGCCACACCGCGCCGGTACGTTCCTCGATCTCCACCGCCAACCGCAGCGCCGCCGCCGGATCGGTGACCGGGAACGGCAGCTCGTAACTGGCCGACGCCGGGGGCGCGGTGCCACCGCCGGCGGTCAGCAGCAGCACGAGCGCATCCCGCCGGGTTCGGTGGGCGGCCTCGGCGGCCCGCGCGTCGGCGGCCTGGGGGCCGGTGAGCCGCACCCCGATCGGCCCGTACGCGAAGATCGCCGCGTGTTCCGCGGCGAGCGCCGTGCCCAGTCCGTTCGTCCGTCCGTCCCCGCTCGGGTTCACCGCAGCACCTCCAGATGGGTGGCTCGGGCCGCGGCGATGGTGCCGAGCAGGACCGCCCGGCTCGCCGGTGCCTCGGCGCAGGCCCTGGCCATGGTCTCCCGGCCCTCGACCTCGGCCGCCCGCAAAGCCGCCAGGGCACTCTTCGCGTCCCCGGCCGGCGTCGACGTGCCCGCCGACGCGCCGACCGTCGGGCTGCCGCTCGGCAGCGCGGTGCCGGTCACCCGGGCGAGTTCGGCGGCGTGTGCCCGGTGCGCCTGCGCCACCGGACCGAGCCGGTCGGCGAGCTCGGGAAAACCCGCCACGGCGACGTCGTACCGGTCGGCCAGGTCGAACGCTTCGGTGACCAGGGGAGCGAGCGGATCGGGCGGTGGCGGTGGCGGTTCGTCCCCGAACAGCCCGCAGCCGCTCAGTGAGCCCGCCCCGGTGGCCAGCGCCACCAGGCCGGCCGCCCGGATCAGGTCGCGTCGGGACCGCCCCCGTACGCGATGGTTCTGGTTGGTCTCCGCGGTCCGCACCGGGCAAGTCAACACCATGCGACGCGGACACCGGGCGCAAGGCTCGCACCGGGCGTACCGTTCGCCCCGGTGCGCCGCCCGGCTCGCCGGTCGGCCCGCGCGTTACGCTCTGCGCAGCCGCCGGGCGCATCTGGGCCCGGTGGCGAACTGGCATGGCTGCCCGCAAGGGGCCGCCGACGATTCGGAAAGGAGTGCGGATATGACGCAGCGTGGCCGCGCTACCAGCCGGTCGACGGCTGGGCCGCGGGCTGGTGAGCGGCGCCCGGTGGAGCGCCCTCGCGGTGATCTTACGGCTCGTCGGGCCCGACTACGGGCCGTGATCGAGCCGGTGGTGGTCGCCGCGGGCTACGACCTGGAGGACGTCTCGGTCGCCCGAGCCGGCCGCCGGCACGTGGTGCGGATCATCGTGGACGGCGACAGCGGGATCAACCTCGACGCGGTGGCCGACGTGTCCCGGGCCGTCTCGGCCGCCCTGGACCTGGCCGAGGAATCCGGCGGCGACCTGGTCGCCGGGGAATACCAGCTTGAGGTCAGCTCGCCCGGCGTGGACCGGCCGCTGACCCTGCCCCGGCACTGGCGGCGTAACGTCGGCCGACTGGTCAAGGTCACCACGAGGGGCGGTGGCCAGCCCGCGCCGGAGCAGCGGGCGGCGGAACCGGCCCCCGGCGACCGGCCGACCGGCGAGCGGCAGATCACCGGACGGGTGGTCGCCGCCGACGACGAGCGGGTGCGGTTCGACCTGGACGGTACGTCCGGGGAGTGGGCCTACGCGGATCTCGGTCCCGGTCGGGTGCAGGTGGAATTCAACCGGCTCGACGAGGTGGCGGACTCCGATCTGGTGGAGTTCGACGACGACTCCGACGGGGACGACGACTCCGACCCGGATGACGACTCCGACGACGACGAGTCCGAGCCGCACGATGACGGCCAGCCTGACATGCACGACGACGACCTGCTCGATATCGACGACACCGACGACGAAGATGTGGAGGGCGAGAAGAGGTGAACATCGACCTCGCGGCGCTGCGCGCCCTGGAGCGCGAGCGGGAGATTCCGTTCGACACGATCCTCGCGGCGATCGAGACCGCGTTGCTGACCGCCTACCGGCACACCGAGGGCTCGGAGTCGCACTCCCGGGTGGAGATCGACCGTAAGACCGGGGCCGCCCTGGTCTACGCCCAGGAGGTCGACGACGCGGGCGTGGTCAGCCGGGAGTGGGACGACACCCCGCACGACTTCGGCCGGATCGCGGCGATGACCGCCAAGCAGGTGATCCTCCAGCGGCTGCGGGAGGCCACCGACGAGGTGCACTTCGGCGAGTACGTCGGCCGCGAGGGTGACCTGGTCACCGGCGTGGTGCAGGCGCACGAGGGGCGGGCCGAGAAGGGCATCGTCAGCGTCGACCTGGGCAAGTTGGAGGCGGTGCTGCCTTCGCCCGAGCAGGTGCCGGGCGAGATCTACGGGCACGGCCAGCGGATCCGGTGCGTGGTGGTGCACGTGGCCAAGGGCTTCCGGGGTCCGCAGATCACCCTGTCCCGCTCCCACCCGAACCTGGTGAAGAAGCTCTTCGCGCTGGAGGTGCCGGAGATCGCGGACGGCACGGTGGAGATCGCGGCGATCGCACGTGAGGCAGGTCACCGTACGAAGATCGCGGTGCGGTCTGCCGTACCGGGCGTGAACGCCAAGGGCGCCTGCATCGGCCCGATGGGTCAGCGGGTCCGCGCGGTCATGAGCGAGCTGCACGGCGAGAAGATCGACATCATCGACTGGTCGGACGACCCGGCGAACTTCGTCGGCAACGCGTTGTCGCCGGCCAAGGCGTTGCGGGTCGAGGTGGTCGACCTGGCCGCCCGTGCCGCCAGGGTGACGGTGCCGGACTTCCAGCTTTCGCTGGCGATCGGCCGGGAAGGCCAGAACGCCCGGTTGGCGGCCCGATTGACCGGTTGGCGGATCGACATCCGGCCGGACAACGAGCAGGCGACGAGCGCGGCGCCGACCGGCGCGCGGGCCGGTGCTGATCACGTGACGGAGCCGGGCGGAGCGATCTCGGCCGGGTAGGGGTAGACTTTGCCAGTGGTACGACGCGTGTGGCCGGAGCGCACCTGTGTGGGCTGTCGGAAACGCGCTTCGGCTGTCGATCTGCTGCGGATTGTCGCGGTCGGCGACGGGGTTGGCTACAATCTCCGACCTGATCCGGCCCGCACGTTGCCGGGTCGGGGGGCGCATCTGCACTTTGACTCGGCTTGCTTCGCGCTGGCACAGCGGCGCCGCGCCTTCGGGCGGGCGCTGCGTGTTCCCGGTGTTCCTGACACCGGGGCGCTGGCCGAGCACATTGATGCGTCAACCACTACGTCCGGCCATCCGGCCGGGCGAGGGTCGCAAGCAAGGTAGGACGACCGACATGAGCACACGATGAAGTCCCAGAAATGACCAGGCTTCAAGTGCACGAGTGAGGTTGTTGCGGGTACTTGCCCGCACGACCTCGGAGTGAGGAGTGCAGTGGCAGGCAAGGCCCGCGTACACGAGCTGGCAAAAGAGCTCGGGGTCGAAAGTAAGACCGTTCTCGCCAAGCTGAAGGAAATGGGCGAGTTCGTGAAGTCCGCGTCGAGCACCGTCGAGGCGCCTGTCGCCCGTCGGCTGCGCGGCGCGTTCGTCGCGTCGTCGAACCCCGCGGCGGCCCCCGCCGCGCCGGCGACCCCAACCCCTCAGGCAGCCCCGTCGGCGGCCCCCGGGGCAAACCCGGGTGAGCCGCGGATCTCCGCCAAGCCCATGCCGCCCCGCCGGCCCACGGCGCCGCCGGCCCGGCCGAAGGGCCCGGTTCCGGGTCCCCCTCAGCCGGCCGCAGCCGCGCCGACCGCCAAGCCGGCGAGTGCGCACGACATCGAGGTGGCGGCCGCCGAGGCGCGCGCCTCGGCTCTCAAGGCGGAGCAGGAGGCGGCGGTCAAGGCCGCCCAGGCCGCCCGTCAGCAGCAACGCGACACCGTACGCCGGGAACCGCCGGCCGACGGTGGCGCGCAGACCCGGCCGCGTCCGGGTCCGAACGCCGTTCCGCCGCGTCCGGGTTCCCCGGCCGCCCGGCCGGCGACTCCGGGTGCTCCCGCCCCGGGTCGGCCCGGTCCCGGTGGTCGTCCGCCGGCGCGTAGCGGTGGCAACAATCCGTTCGGCATCACCCCGGGTGGCCAGCGTCCGGCCGCTTCCGGCGGACCCCGGCCCAACCCGGCGTCGATGCCGCCCCGGCCGAGCCCGGCGTCCATGCCGCCTCGGCCCAGCCCGGCCTCCATGCCGACCCAGCGTCCCGGTCGTCCCGCCGGTGGCGGCCCCGGCCGTCCGGGCGGTCCCGGCGGCGGCGCGGGTCGTCCCGGTGGCGGCGGCGGTGCCGGTGGCGGCTTCCGCGGCGGCCCCGGTGGTGGCGGTGGCGCCGGTGGTGGCTTCCGTCCGGGTGGTGGCGGCGGTGCCGGTGGTGGCTTCCGTCCGGGTGGCGGCGGTGGCGCCCCCGGTGGTGGCGGCGGTTACCGCGGTGGTCCCGGTGGCGGGGCTCCGGCCGGTGCGGGCGCCGGTGGCGGCCGTCCGGGTGGTGGCGGTCGTGGCCGTGGTGGCGGTGCCGCGGGTGCCTTCGGGCGTCCGGGTGGCAAGCCGACCCGTGGTCGGAAGTCCAAGAAGCAGCGCAGACAAGAGTTCGACAACCTGTCCGCGCCGACCATGAGCTCGGGTGCCCCCCGAGGTCAGGGCCAGGTCGTACGGCTGTCGCGCGGTGCCTCGCTGTCGGACTTCGCCGACCGGATCAACGCCAACCCCGGTTCGCTGGTCCAGGAGATGTTCAACCTGGGCGAGATGGTCACGGCGACCCAGTCCTGCTCGGACGAGACCCTGCTGCTCCTCGGTGAGCACCTCGGCTTCGACGTGCAGATCGTCAGCCCGGAGGACGAGGACCGTGCCCTGCTGGCGCAGTTCAACATCGACCTCGACGCCGAGGTTGACGTGGCCCGGCTGGTCACCCGTCCGCCGGTGGTGACCGTCATGGGTCACGTCGACCACGGTAAGACCAAGCTGCTGGACGCGATCCGCAAGACCAACATGGTCGCGGGCGAGGCCGGTGGCATCACCCAGCACATCGGTGCCTACCAGGTGTGGGTTCCGCACAACGGCGACGAGCGCGCGCTGACCTTCATCGACACCCCGGGCCACGAGGCGTTCACCGCCATGCGTGCCCGTGGTGCCCAGGTCACCGACATCGTGGTGCTGGTGGTCGCGGCCGACGACGGCGTCATGCCGCAGACGATCGAGGCGCTCAACCACGCCAAGGCGGCCGACGTGCCGATCGTGGTCGCGGTGAACAAGGTCGACAAGCCGGAGGCCAACCCGGACAAGGTCCGCCAGCAGCTGACCGAATACGGCCTGGTCGCCGAGGAGTACGGCGGCGAGACCATGTTCGTCAACGTGGCGGCCAAGCCCGGCATCGGCATCGACGAGCTGCTTGAGGCGATCCTGCTGACCGCCGACGCGTCGCTGGAGCTGACCGCTCCGATCGACGGGCCGGCGCAGGGTGTCGCGGTCGAGGCGCACCTCGACAAGGGTCGTGGTGCGGTGGCAACGGTGCTGGTGCAGAAGGGCACCCTGCGGGCCGGCGACTCGATCGTCGCCGGTGGGGCGCACGGACGTGTCCGGGCGATGCTCGACGAGAACGGCAACCAGGTCGCCGAGGCCGGACCGGCACGTCCGGTCATGGTGCTCGGTCTGACCGCGGTGCCCAGCGCCGGGGACACGTTCCTGGCCGCCGCGGACGACCGTACGGTGCGGCAGATCGCCGAGCAGCGGCAGGCGCGGCGGCGGGCGGCGAGCTTCGCCAACTCCCGTGGCCGGGCGACCCTTGAGACGCTCATGGAGCAGATCAAGGAGGGCGAGAAGACCTCGCTCAACCTCATCCTCAAGGGCGATGTCTCCGGTTCGGTGGAGGCCCTGGAGGACGCGCTGTTCAAGCTGGACATCCCCGAGGAGGTTCAGCTCAAGATCCTCGACCGTGGCGTCGGTGCCATCACGGAAAGCAACGTGATGCTGGCGAGCGCGTCGGCCGAGGCGGCGACGATCATCGGCTTCAACGTGCGGGCCTCGAACAAGGTTCGCGAGATCGCCGACCGCGAGGGTGTGGAGATCCGGTACTACACCGTGATCTACCAGGCCATCGAGGAGATCGACGCGGCGCTCAAGGGCCTGCTCAAGCCGGAGTACGAGGAAGTCGAGCTCGGCAGCGCGGAGATCCGCGACGTGTTCCGGTCCTCCAAGATCGGTAACATCTCCGGTTGTATCGTCCGCTCGGGCATCATCCGGCGTAACGCCAAGGCGCGCCTGCTGCGCGACGGGGCGGTCGTGGCGGACAACCTCACGATCAGCTCGCTCAAGCGGTTCAAGGACGACGCGACCGAGGTGCGCGAAGGCTTCGAATGCGGTCTCACCCTGGGTAACTACAACAACGTCCAGGTTGGCGACATCATCGAGACCTTCGAGATGCGGGAGAAGACCCGCGCCTGACGGATAGCTGCAACTGATCAAGGGGTTTACGCCCGTCGTGGCGTAAACCCCTTGATCATGCGGCGGCTCCGGGCGGTATTGTCCACTCGATGTTTACTGGAACCGCGGTTTTCGACGTATTGCTGCCGGGGGATTCCCGGTCGCTGAAAGAAAAGCGCTCCTATGTCCGCCCGGTCGTGGCGGCACTGCGCCGGTTCGAGGTCTCGGTCGCCGAGGTGGGCGGTCTGGACCTGCACGGGCGGGCCCAGATCGCGGTCGCCGTGGTGGCCGCGGAGGCCGGTCATGTCGGTGAGGTGCTCGACAACTGCGAGCGCCTGGTCGCCGGTCGGCCCGAGCTCGAACTGCTGTCGGTCCGGCGGAGGCTGTACGGCGAGGACGACTGAGGGGGCCGGTCGGGCCGTACCCGAGGGCACCACCCGGAGGGTGCTGCCGGGCCGGCGCCCCCGGTCGCCCCGCAGAGGCTCGCAGGTAGTGTTCAAAAGTCGGCCGGTGGCCGTCGGCGGTGCACCGTACCGTCGGCGCGCGCCGGAAGTAGGGATGCCGTGGAGGTGCGGAGATGACGGACCCGGCCAAGGTACGCCGGCACGCCGAGCGTGTCCGGGAGCTGGTGGCTTCCGTGGTGCGTACGCAGATCAAGGATCCCCGGCTCGGCATGATCACGATCACCGATGCCCGGATCACCGCCGATCTGCGGGAAGCCACGGTCTTCTACACCGTGCTCGGTGACGCCACCGAACAGGCATCCACCGCCGCCGCGTTGGAAAGTGCCAAGGGACTGCTGCGCAGCACCGTCGGCAAGGCCCTCGGGCTGCGCCACTCACCGTCCCTGGCCTTCGTCCTGGACAACGTGCAGGACCAGGTCAAGCACATCGACGACCTGATCGCCGTGGCCCGCAGCGCGGACGAGGAGGTGCAGCGGCGGGCGGCCAATGCGGCGTACGCCGGTGACGCCCAGCCGTACAAGCTGGACGAGGACGAGGACGAGGACTCCGACGACGACGAGTCCGACTCCGACGTCCCGGCGGTCGACCCCGGTGACCGGCGGTGACCGGCTCCGGCTCGGCACTCGCCCAGTCACCGGCCGACGCCGGCCCCGACGCGGCTGACTGGGCGGCGGCGGTCGCCGCGGTACGAGCCCTGTCGCCGGACGCGCGGGTGCTGCTGATCTGCCACGTGAACCCGGACGGGGACGCGCTCGGCAGCATGCTCGGCTGCGCCCTCGGCCTGCGTACGCTGGGCTTCCGCCAGCTCCAGGCGACCTTCCCCGGCCCGCCCGGGGTGGCCGAGCCGTTCGCTGCGCTGCCCGGTCTCGACCTGCTCGTGCCGGCCGCCGACGCCTGGACCGACCCGGACCTGGTGCTCTGTTTCGACGCCGCCAGCGTCTCCCGGATCGGCGACCTGGCCGACCGGCTGGATCGGGCCGGCGAGGTGGTGGTGCTGGACCACCACGCCTCGAACACCCGGTTCGGCCGGATCCACCTGGTCGACCCGCTCGCCGCGGCCACCTCGGTGGTGGTGGAGGGTCTGCTCGACCGGTTGGACGTACCGCTGGACCGCGAGATCGCCGAGTGCCTCTACGTGGCGCTGACCACGGACACCGGTTCGTTCCGCTTCGCGATGACCACTCCGGCGGTGCACGAGATGGCCGCCCGGATGCTGGCCACCGGGATCCGGCCGGAGGAGATCTCCCGCCGGGTCTTCGACACCCGGCCGTTCGGGGCCGTCCGGCTCTACGGCGACGTGCTCGGTCGGGCCGTGCTCGAACCGGCCGCCGCCGCCGGCCACGGGCTGGTCTGGACCTATGCCACCCTGGACGACCTGGCCCGGCACCAGCAGCCGGCGTACGTGCTGGAGGCCCTGATCGACTCGGTGCGCTGCACCGCGGAGGCGGACGTGAGCTGCGTGCTGAAGCAGGTGGCGGCGGCCGAGTGGGCGGTCTCGATGCGGAGCAAGGGCGCGCTGGACGTCAGCCGGGTCGCGGTGGCGCTCGGCGGCGGCGGGCACCGGCTGGCGGCCGGCTTCACCGGTCGCGGCGGCCCGGCCGAGGTGATCGGGGCGATCCGGGCCGAGTTGGAGCGGGCCCTGACCGGGTCGGAAGATCGGGGATAGTCCGGGGGAATATGCACTTTCGGCACTCCGGCACCGCGGGCACAATCGGAAGATGGAGCAGCCCTCGGAAATAGCCGTCGATGTGCCGCGTCCCTGGGACAAACCAATTGTTTCGGTCCCCGTACTCGCCTTTCTGTCGCTGGTGGGCGGCCAGCTTCCCTCCTTCTCCCTGTCGGCGAACCTCTACACCCTGGGCACCGGGGGAACGCTGATCTGGCTCGGACTCGCCAACCGGGTGCCCCGGCGGCCACCGCCCACCCGCTCGGGGCCGGGCACTGTCTGGTGGGTGCTGCCGGTCGCCGTCTTCGGCGTGTTCGAGGGGGCCACCTTCGTGCTCGGTTCCGGTGACGACTTTCCGACCCTCTCCCGCCTGGCCGATCCGCTGCTGACCGACGAGCTGACCCGGTCGGCCGCGTACTTTGGCTGGCTGGCCGCGTTCTGGGCGCTGGTACGCCGATGAACGCGACCCGGCTGCTGGCGATCGGCGGGTTCCTGCTGGCCTTCGTCCTGCTCGCGGTGATCGAGTGGGCGGCCCGGCGGGAGGGCTCGCGGATCCCTACTCTCGGTGACGTCTGTGCCCTGGTGATGCGGTACGAGGTGGGCCCGGTGCCGGTGGGCCGGATCGGCCTGTTCGGGTTCTGGTGGTGGCTGGGCTGGCACTTCTTTGCCCGCTGATTCCGCCTGTTCGCCCGCTGACACCGCAGGTCACAGAATCGTACCGTTCCGTATCGCGGGAATCCGGCACAGAATGTGGACCTGAACGATAGCTTGGTTTGTGGGCGTACGACGGTGCCCGAACCAGGCACCGCGCGCCACCAGGGTCAACCGACCCGGGCTCACGCTGCCCTTACCGACCCGTCCGGCGATCCCGGAGGGCGGGTCCGCGGCGATCAGCAGAACCCGTACGCGACCGGCCGCGCCCTTTCGGCGTGCCGACGCACCCTGGATAGGAGCCTTCCCCATGGCGACCAAGACCAAGAAGACGGAAACCACTGACGAAGCCCGTGAGCAGGCTCGTCGCGCGTTGCAGACGTCGATGGACACCCGTCAGTGACCAACCCGTTGTGCGGCTGACGACCGGGCAGCATCCGCTCGGCCGTCGGTCGCCCACCCGTTCCACCCTCGCCGCTACCTCGGGTGGGTCCCTCGTTTTCGGGTGAGTCCCGCTCCCCGGCCGGACCCGGCGAGCATAGGTAAGTCACGGCGGCGCATTGCACTCCTTACGGGAGCCGTGTCAGGATCGGGCGCGATGAGCAAAGCCACCGTCGCCGGTCCGCACCCGTCACCGGTCAGCTCGCGCCGGATCGCCCGGCTGGCCCTGCCCGCCCTGGTGGTGCTCGCCGCCGAACCGCTCTACGTGCTGGTGGACACCGCCGTGGTGGGCCACCTGGGCCGGGTGCCGTTGGCCGCACTGGCGGTCGCCGGCACGGTGATGACCCTGGTCGTCTGGCTCGGCACGGTCGCCGCGTACGGCACCACCGGCCGATCGGCCCGCCGGTTCGGTGCCGGTGACCGCGCCGCTGCGGTGGCCGAGGGCGTACAGGCATCGTGGCTGGCGCTGGCGAGCGGCGTACTGATAGTGGTTGTGGCCCAGGTCGCGGCCGGCCCCCTGGCGCGGACGCTGGCCGGGAACGACCCGGCGGTCGCCGATGCCGCCGCCGACTGGCTGCGGATCGCCGTGCTCGGCGCGCCCGGCCTGCTGCTCGCGGCGGCCGGCAACGGCTGGCTGCGCGGCGTGCAGGACACCCGGCGCCCGCTGTACTTCGTGCTCGGCCCCAACCTGCTCTCCGCGGCCCTCTGCCCGCTGCTGGTCTACCCGGCCGGGCTCGGGCTGGTCGGCAGCGCGGTCGCCAACGTGACCGCACAGACCCTCGGCGGGCTCCTCTTCGTCGGCGCGCTGGTCGCCGAGCGGGTGACGCTGCGTCCCCGGCCGTCGATGATCCTCGGACAGCTCGTCCTCAGCCGGGACCTGCTGGTACGCGGAGCGGCCTTCCAGGCCAGCTTCCTGTCCGCCACCGCCGTCGCCGCCCGGTTCGGGGCCGCCTCCGTCGCCGCCCACCAGATCGTCCTGCAACTGTGGTTCTTCACCGCGCTGGTCCTGGACGCGTTGGCCATCGCCGCGCAGGCGCTGGTCGGTGCCGCACTCGGCGCCGGTGACGTGGCCGGCGCGCGGGCCCTGGCCAGTCGGCTCGCCCTGGTCGGCGGCGGCTGTGGGATCGCCTTCGCGCTGCTGGTCGCCGCCGGGGCTCCGGTGGTTCCGTCCTGGTTCAGCACCGACCCGCAGGTACGCGAACAGGCGCTGGTCGCGTGGCCGTGGTTCGTCGGCATGCAGCCGGTGGCCGGCGTCGTGTTCGCCCTGGACGGGGTGCTGATCGGCGCGGGTGACCTGCGTTACATGCGGGACCTCACCATCGTCGCGGCGGTCGGCGCCTTCCTACCCGCGATCTGGGCCGCATACGCCCTGGACCTCGGGCTAGGCGGAATCTGGGCCGGACTGGCCCTATTCCTACTGGTACGCCTAGCCGGCCTACTCCTACGCCTACGCAACGACGCCTGGTCAACCCCCGGCCCCACCCGCTGACCCCGCCCCCCCGCCCCGCCCCGCCCCCGCCCCCCGCCCCCGCCCCGCCCCCCTGGCGATCTTGCACTTGTGGCGCCCGAATTGCGTGACTCATTGTTGTTTGCGTACAGCCACAAGTGCAAGATCGGCGGGCGTCTTGTTCGGGGCGGGTGGGTGTGGTGGTTGGGGCGGCGTCTGGCAGGCTTGGCGGCCGTGAGTGTTGACGGGTTGATCGTGGTGGACAAGCCCAGCGGCATGACGTCGCACGATGTGGTGGCGCGGATCCGCCGGTTCGCCAAAACCCGCCGGGTCGGGCACGGCGGCACCCTGGACCCGATGGCGACCGGGGTGCTGGTGATCGGCGTGAACCGGGCGACCCGGCTGCTGACCTATGTGATCGGCGCGGGCAAGCGGTACACCGCCACGATCCGGCTCGGCCAGTCGACGATCACCGACGACGCCGAGGGGGACGTGGTCACCGAGGCGTCCGCGAGCGGTGTCACCGACGAGCAGGTCCGCGCCGGCCTGCTCCCGCTGACCGGCGAGATCGACCAGGTGCCCAGCGCGGTCAGCGCGATCAAGGTGGACGGGCAGCGGGCGTACAAGCGGGTGCGTGACGGCGAGGCGGTGACGCTGGCGGCCCGTCGGGTCACCATCTCCCGGCTGGACCTGATCGAGGTGCGGCGCCCGACCCCCGAACTGGTGGATCTCGACGTCGACGTGACCTGCTCCTCCGGGACGTACATCCGGGCGATCGCCCGGGACCTCGGGGTGGCGCTCGGGGTCGGCGGGCACCTGACCGCGCTGCGGCGTACCGCCGTGGGCGGCTTCGACCTGGCCGAGGCGGTGACCCTGGACGAGTTGGCGCAACGGGAGCCGCAGGACGTGGTCAGCCTGCCGGTCGAGGCGGCCGCCCGGCGGTTCTTCACCTCCCGGCAGGCCGACGCCACCGAGGCGAAGGTGCTCTCGCACGGAGGTCCGCTGGAACCGGCCGGCATCGACGGGCCGTACGCGGTGTTCGACCCGGACGGCGGCCTGATCGCTATCGTCAGCGAGCGGGACGGCCGGGCCCGCGCGGAGATCGTGCTCGCCCCGGCCTGACCGGGCGGTGGTCCGGGTCGGCGGGGAATGAGCGGAAGGGGGAGCGGATGCAGCGTTGGCGAGGGTACGACGGGGTGCCGGGCGGCTGGGGCCGGTCGGTGGTGACCATCGGCGTCTTCGACGGGGTGCACCAGGGGCATCAGGCGATCATCGGGTACGCCGCGAAGCGGGCCCGCGAGCTCGGCGTCCAGTCGGTGGTGGTCACCTTCGACCCGCACCCGTCCGAGGTGGTCCGGCCCGGTACGCACCCGGCGGTGCTGACCGAGCCGACCCGGCGGGCGGAGCTGATCGAGGAACTCGGCGTCGACGTGCTCTGGGTGGTGCCGTTCACGCCCGAGTTCTCCCGGCTGACCGCCGAGGGGTTCGTGCACAACGTACTGGTGGAGCACCTGCACGCGGCGCTGGTCGTGGTGGGGGAGAACTTCCGCTTCGGGCACCGGGCCGCCGGTGACGTGGTGCTGCTGGAGCGGCTCGGCCGTACCTTCGGCTTCGCCGTTGAGGGGGCGCCGCTGGTCGCCCGCGACGACACGGTCTTCTCCTCGACGTACATCCGGGCCTGTGTGGCGGCGGGCGACGTGACCGCCGCTACGGCCGCGCTCGGCCGACCGCACCGGCTCGACGGTGTGGTGGTCCGGGGCGACCAGCGGGGGCGGGAGATCGGCTTCCCGACCGCGAACCTGCTCTGCCACCGTTACGCGGCGGTACCGGCGGACGGGATCTACGCCGCCCGGCTGGTCCGCCACGGCGGGCGGCCGGGCCAGCACCCGGAGGTGCTGCCGGCGGCGGTGTCGATCGGCACCAATCCGACGTTCAACGGCCGGGAGCGCCGGATCGAGGCGTACGTGCTCGACTTCGCCGGTGATCTCTACGGCGAGCGGCTGGCGCTGGACTTCGTCGCGCGGCTGCGCGAGACCCGCCACTACGACGGCATCGAACCACTGGTGGCGCAGATCAACGAGGACGTCGCGCAGGTCCGTGCGCTGCTCGGTTGAGCGGCGCGGCCGGCCCTTCGGGGGGTTGACGTACCACGGGCTGGTAATGTGGCGGAGACGTCGGGTCACCGACGAGGGTCCTCGCGCGCCTGCACGACGCCGCGGGTGCGAGGTATTCACTGAAACCCACCAGAAATAGGGAGAAAATGGCGCTCGACCAGGAAGCAAAGAGCAAGATCCGGCAGGAATACGCGACCGTCGAGGGCGACACCGGTTCGCCGGAGGTCCAGGTCGCGGTCCTCACCAAGCGGATCGCCGACCTCACCGAGCACCTCAAGGTGCACAAGCACGACCACCACAGCCGTCGTGGTCTGCTGCTGCTGGTCGGCCGTCGTCGCCGGCTGCTCAACTACATGCAGAAGAAGGACATCAGCCGCTACCGGACGCTCATCGAGCGGCTCGGCCTGCGGAGGTGACTGAGCGGGGGAGTGGCGCGACGTCGGGTCAGCCCCGACGACGACCGCTCCCCCGACCCGTCACCAACGAATAACAGGGGCCAGCGCGACCACCCAACGGGAACGGGTCGGCACCGGTCCTCGGTAGTGGCCCCCGGGCCCCCGGCACGAGCCGGCACCCCGGGCGCTTCGATCGAAGACCGGCCGTTCGAACAGTTTCCCAGTGCCAACCGGGCGCGTGCCGGAACCTACCGGCGCAGTGGTCGGTCGTGAGCCCCACGACCGAAGGAGTGCAACACACTCATGACCGAGCAGAACATTCTCGGCACCGAGCACAGCAAGGCCGTGATCGACAACGGTGCGTTCGGCACCCGTGAGATCACCTTCTCCACCGGCCGGCTGGCCCGCCAGGCCGCCGGCTCCGTCATCGCCCAACTCGGCGAGACGGTGGTCCTCTCCACGACCACCGCGGGCAAGCAGCCCAAGGAGCAGTTCGACTTCTTCCCGCTCACCGTCGACGTCGAGGAGCGGATGTACGCCGCGGGCCGGATCCCCGGCTCGTTCTTCCGCCGCGAGGGGCGCCCGAGCGAGGACGCGATCCTCACCTGCCGCCTGATCGACCGGCCGCTGCGCCCGTCCTTCGTCAAGGGCCTGCGCAACGAGGTCCAGGTCGTCGAGACCGTGCTCGCGCTCGACCCGCAGCACCCGTACGACGTGGTGGCGATCAACGCCGCGTCGATGTCCACCAAGCTCTCCGGCCTGCCGTTCTCCGGGCCGATCGGGGCGACCCGGATGGCGCACGTGGACGGCCAGTGGGTGGCCTTCCCGACCCACGAGGAACTGGGCCGGGCGACCTTCGACATGGTCGTGGCCGGTCGGACGCTGCCGGACGGCGACGTCGCGATCATGATGGTCGAGGCCGAGGCGACCGAGCACACCGTGGCCCTGGTCGCGGGCGGCGCGACCGCACCGACCGAGGAGGTCGTGGCGAGCGGCCTGGAGGCCGCCAAGCCGGCCATCCGCGAGCTGTGCCGCGCGCAGAGCGAGCTGGCCGACGTCGCGGCGAAGCCGGTGGCCGAGTTCCCGATCTTCCTGGACTACCAGGACGACGTCTTCGAGGCGGTCGCCACGGCGGCCCGCAGCGAGGTCGCCGAGGCGCTCAAGATCGCCGGCAAGGCCGAGCGTGAGGAAGCCCTGGACCGGATCAAGGAGCGGGTGCGCGAGCAGCTCGCCGCCGACTACGAGGGCCGCGAGCGCGAGGTCGGCGCCGCCTTCCGGTCGCTGACCAAGTCCGAGGTACGGACCCGGGTGCTGCGCGAGCAGATCCGGATCGACGGCCGGGGGCCGCGTGACATCCGGCCGCTGACCGCCGAGATCCAGGTGCTGCCGCGGGTGCACGGTTCGGCGCTGTTCGAGCGCGGCGAGACGCAGATCCTCGGCGTCACCACGCTCAACATGCTTCGGATGGAGCAGGCGCTGGACACCCTCTCCCCGGAGAAGCACAAGCGCTACATGCACAACTACAACTTCCCGCCGTACTCGACCGGTGAGACCGGCCGGGTCGGTGCGCCGAAGCGCCGCGAGATCGGCCACGGGGCGCTCGCCGAGCGGGCCCTCATCCCGGTGCTGCCGGCGCGGGAGGAGTTCCCGTACGCCATCCGGCAGGTCTCCGAGGCGCTCGGCTCGAACGGCTCCACCAGCATGGGTTCGGTCTGCGCGTCCACCCTGGCGCTGCTGTCCGCCGGTGTGCCGCTCAAGGCGCCGGTCGCCGGCATCGCCATGGGCCTGATCTCGGACGAGGTCGACGGCAAGACCCAGTACGTGACGCTGACCGACATCCTCGGTGCCGAGGACGCGTTCGGTGACATGGACTTCAAGGTCGCCGGCACGCCCGAGTTCGTCACCGCGCTCCAGCTCGACACCAAGCTCGACGGCATCCCGTCGGACGTGCTGGCCGCCGCGTTGCAGCAGGCGCACGAGGCCCGTACCACGATCCTCGGCGTGATGCAGCAGGCGATCGAGGGCCCGGCCACGATGTCGGACTACGCGCCGCGGGTGACCACGGTGAAGATCCCGGTCGACAAGATCGGCATGGTGATCGGGCCGAAGGGCCAGACCATCAACGCGATCCAGGACGAGACCGGCGCCGAGATCTCGATCGAGGACGACGGCACGATCTACGTCGGCGCGACCAACGGCCCGTCGGCCGAGGCCGCGGTGGAGCGGATCAACGCGATCGCCAACCCGACGCTGCCGAAGGTCGGGGACAAGTTCCTCGGCACGGTGGTGAAGACGGCCCCGTTCGGCGCCTTCGTCTCGCTGCTGCCCGGCCGGGACGGTCTGCTGCACATCTCCAAGGTCGGGGACGGCAAGCGGGTCGAGCGGGTCGAGGACTTCCTCAACGTCGGCGACCGGGTCGAGGTGTCGATCGCCGACATCGACGCCCGCGGCAAGATCTACCTGGACAAGGTGCGGCCCGAGGGCGAGGAGGCTCCGGCCGACGCGGACGGCGCCGACCGTCCGGCCAGCCGGGGTGGCGACCGTGGCCCGCGTGACCGTGGCGACCGGGACCGGGGCGACCGTGGCCCGAGCCGTGGTGACGGCGAGGGTGGCGGCGAGGGCGGTGGCGGCGAGCGTCGTCGCCGGGACCGCCGTAGCTGATCAAAGGGTTTGACCCACCGGGCCGTGTCCTGTCGATCATGTCGATGGGACACGGCCCGTCCAATTCCACCGAGCTAGGAGTCCTGGTTCCTTGAAGCGGGATACGCAACCACCATCTCTCCTGACTCGGTCGGGACCCGGCCGGACCGTCGGCGTACACCGGACGTCGGCCGGTCGGGCCGTGACCCGTACGCTCAGCGCCGATCCGCTCGGCGGCACCGTGCGCCGTACGGTGCTGCCCAGTGGGCTGCGCATCCTGACCGAGGCGATCCCGACCGTACGCAGTGTGTCGTTCGGGGTCTGGGTGTCGGTCGGCTCGCGGGACGAGACCGGGGCGTCCGCCGGTGTCTCGCACTTCCTCGAACACCTGCTGTTCAAGGGCACCAACAAGCGGAGCGCGCTGGAGATCTCGGCCGAGATCGAGGCGGTGGGCGGCGAGACGAACGCCTTCACCACCAAGGAGTACACCTGCTACTACGCGCGGGTGCTCGACCAGGACCTGCCGCTGGCCATCGACGTGATGTGCGACCTGGTCGCCGACTCGGTGCTCGACCCGGCCGACGTGGAGACCGAGCGCGGGGTGATCCTCGAAGAGATCGCCATGCACGACGACGAGCCCGGCGACGAGGTGCACGACCTGTTCGCCACCGCGATCTACGGCGACCACCCACTCGGCCGGCTGATCTCGGGTACCGAGGAGACCATCTCCCCGATGACCCGCCGGCAGATCCAGACGTTCTACAAGAAGCGCTACACCGCGCCGAACATCGTGATCTCCGCCGCCGGCAACCTCGACCACGCGACAGTGGTGAAGCTGGTCCGGCAGGCACTGCGCGGCACCCCGCTGGACACCCCGGCGGCCGAGCCGGCGGCGCCGCGTCGGGCCACCCCGGCCGCGAAGACCAGGGCCGGGCGTACGGCGGTCGAGCACAAGGACACCGAGCAGGCGCACGTCATCCTCGGCTGCGCCGGCATCGGGCGGGTCGACGACCGGCGGTTCGCGCTCGGCGTACTGAACAACGTGCTCGGCGGCGGCATGTCCAGCCGACTGTTCCAGGAGGTCCGGGAGCAGCGCGGGTTGGCGTACTCGGTCTACTCCTACGCCAGCCAGTACGCCGACAGTGGCGTGTTCGCCGTCTACGCCGGCTGCGCTCCGGGCAAGGTCGAGGAGGTCCTGGGCCTGGTCCGGGCCGAGTTGGCCGAGGTCGCGGCGAACGGCGTCACCGCCGCCGAGCTGGCCCGGGGCAAGGGCATGGCGAAGGGCTCGTACGTGCTGGGCCTGGAGGACACGGGCTCCCGGATGAGCCGGCTGGCCAAGGGCGAGCTGCTCTTCGGTGACCTGCTCTCGGTGGACCAGTTGCTGGCCCGGGTGGACGCGGTGACGGCCGACGAGGTCAACGCGCTCGCCGCCGACCTGCTCGCCCGCCCGATGTCGCTCGCGGTGGTGGGCCCGTTCGGCGCGGACGACTTCGCGGCCAGCCACTGACCGTGCCGACGGCTGACCGTGCCGACCGCTGACCCTGACGACGGCTGACCCTGACGACGGCTGACCGTGACGACGGCTGACCGTGACGACCGCTGGGCGGTGCCGACCGTCCGACCCGGCGCGGCACGCGGTGCGCCATCCGGTGAGCCAGCGGGTGGGACGTCCGCGGGTGTCTTCGGCCCGGGTGGGATAGGTTGTGCCCCGTGAGTGACGGACTTGAAGCACTGGCCGAGACGTCGGCGGAGCCGCTCCGGGTCGGGGTGCTGGGCGCCCGGGGCCGGATGGGCATCGAGGTGTGCAGGGCGGTGGACGCCGCCGACGACCTCGAACTGGTCGCGATGATCGACCAGGGTGACTGGTTGTTCAACGCCTCGGACGCGGGTGCCGAGGTGATCGTCGACTTCACCACCCCGGACGTCGTGATGGACAACCTGCACTGGTGCGTCGACCAGGGCATCAGCGTCGTGGTCGGCACGAGCGGGTTTACCGACCAGCGACTCGACCGGGTGCGCAACTGGTTGTCGCGCAAGCCGGGGGTCGGCGTGGTGATCGCCCCGAACTTCGGCATCGGCGCGGTGCTGATGATGCAGTTCGCCGCTCGGGCCGCGCGGTTCTTCGAGTCGGTCGAGGTGATCGAGCAGCACCACCCGGCCAAGGTCGACGCACCCAGCGGCACCGCGACGCACACCGCCCGGCTGATCGCGCAGGCGCGGGCCGAGGCCGGTCTGGGGCCCGTACCGGACGCCACCAAGGACGAGGTGCCGGGTGCGCGCGGGGCGGAGATCAACGGGGTACGGGTGCACTCGGTCCGGGCCACCGGCCTGGTCGCGCACCAGGAGGTCCTGTTCGGTACGAGCGGCGAGACGCTCACCATCCGGCACGACTCGTACGACCGGGCGTCGTTCATGCCGGGCGTACTGCTCGCCATCCGGTCGGTGTCGCAGCGGCCCGGTCTGACCCTCGGCCTGGACGCCCTGCTCGACTGAGCAGGGAAAACTCCGAATTTCCGGGCTTTGGCCATCCCGAATACTGGGCAGGCCCGGACACTGGGCAATCTCGAATACGACGTCGTCCCGGCACCGGTCGATCCGGTGCCGGGACGTTGCGTCGTCCGGTGGGTGTCAGCGCTCGTCGAGCACGGTGAGTCCGGCCGGTAGCCCGGTGACGGTGGCGACCCCGGCCCGGTCCACCGAGACGTCGACCGGGGCGCCGGCCACCCGCAGCCGCCGGGCGCTGACCGCGCCGAGCGGGGCGCCGTGCAGCGGACGGAGTCGTACGACGCCGGCCGGCACGTCCGGGTAGAGGCCGACCGCCGCCTGGAGCAGCACCACGGCGGCGGCCGCGGACCATGCCTGCGGCTGGCAGGCCGCCGGGTACGGCGCCGGCCGGCCCAGGGTGGCCCGGTCGTCGCCGCTGATCAGCTCGGGCAGCCGGTAGTCGAACGCCTCGGCGGCCTGGAGCAGCCCCTCGGCGAGGTGTGCGGCCGGCGTGGTGTAGCCCTCCCGGGCCAGCCCGGCGATGACGATCGCGGTGTCGTGCGCCCAGATCGAGCCGCAGTGGTACGACAACGGGCTGAAGCCGCCGTCGGTGGCGGACATGGTGCGCAGCCCGTACCCGCCAGCCAGGCCGGGGGTGGCGAGGGCGGCGGCGACCTGCGCGGACTCGTCCGCCGTCAGCAGTCCGGTGCCGAGCAGGTGGCCGATGTTGCTGGTCAGCGAGTCGACCGGGCGCTTGTCCCGGTCCAGCGCCAGGGCCGGGTACGGGCCGTCGTGGCCGTCGACCCAGAACCGGTCGCGGAACCGTGCCGCGAGCGTGCCGGCGTAGTCGAGCCAGCGCTGCGCGCCGGGTCGGCCGAACGCGTCGAGCAGGGCGGCGCCCTGGACCGCCGCCTGGTACGCGTAGCCCTGCACCTCGGCCAGGGCGATCGGGGCGTGGGCGAGCGAGCCGTCGCGGAAGCGTACGGAGTCGAAGGAGTCCTTCCAGCCCTGGTTGGCCAGGCCCCGGCCGCTGGTGTCGACGTACTCGACGAAGCCGTCCCCGTCGGCGTCGGCGTGGTCGGTGAGCCAACCGAGTGCCGCCTCCAGGGCGGGCAGCAGGTCGGCGACCTCGTTGTCGGGCAGGCCCCAGCGCCAGGCGTCGTGCAGCAGGTTGACCCAGAGCATGGTGGCGTCGACGGTGCCGTAGTAGGCGGCGGGCAGGTGCAGGCCGTTGCCGGCGACGGTGAACTCGTCCCGGCGCAGCTCGTGCATGATCTTGCCGGGGGCCTCGCCGGAGTTGGCGTCGATCTTCGTTCCCTGCCGGCGGGCGAGCACCCGCAGCGTGCTCGCGGCCAGGTCGGTGCCGAGCGGCAGCATCATCCTGGCCGCCCAGAGGCTGTCCCGGCCGAACAGGGTGAGGAACCAGGGCACCCCGGCGCCGAGGAAGACGTCCTGCGGGTTGCCGGCCTCGGCCAGCCGCAGGCCGCGCAGGTCGTCCAGGGAACGGTCGAGCAGTCGGGTCAGTCGTCGGTCGTCGGCCCGCACCTCGGGGCGGGACCAGGCCGGTTCTGCGGGCGGTGTGACGACGACGGCGCGCGGGTCGTCGACCAGCAGCCGCCAGCGCAGTACGGCCGACGTACGCGGGGCCAGTTCGATCGGCCAGACCAGCCGGGCGGTGCCGTCACCGACGACGGTGGCCACCGTCCCGTCCGGCGCACCCCCGCCGGTGCCGTTCACCGTGCCGGTAGTCGCACCGGCGGACGCGCCGATCGTTGCGCCGCTGACGGCCGGTTCGCCGGCGGACGCGCCGATCGTTGCGCCGGTGACCGCCGGTTCGCCGGTCACCAGGACGGTGATCCCGTCGCCGGTCCAGCTGAGCTGGCCGGGCGCGCCGCTCTTGGCCTCCAGATCGACGGTTGCCCCGCCGGACTTGACCACCTCGATCGGGGCCAGGTCGCAGCCGAGGTCGAGGCTGATCTCGGCCCGGACGGGTGCGGTGGCGGTGGAGAAGACGCGGATCTCCTCGGTGAGCCCGCGCGGGGTCATCCGGCGGATCCGGTCGATCCGTACGGTCGGGTCGGGGGTTCCGTCGCCGAGCCAGCGGACCAGCGAGACGAACCGGGCGCCGTGCGGGCTGTCGGTCCCGTGGGTGATCGACTCGGGTTCGCGGCCGTCGACGAGGAGTTCGGCGCGGGCCAGCACCCGGGCGTCGGCGTGGAACACGCCCTGTACGCCGGCCGGCCGGATCTGCCCGTCCCGGCCGCTCAGGGTGCTGGTCGGAGCCAGTACGACACCGACGAGATCGTGCAGCAACGGTTGCAGGTGGCGGTTGGTCACGAGGAGCTCCTGAGCGGGGGGCAGGGCGTTGACGACCCTTGACAAGTCGTTCCGGGCGGTGCAACATGCGAAACATTCCAGAAACTTGAACGATCCAATAATGCCCCATCACAGTTTGAACGTTCAAGACGGGAGGAGGGATTCATGACACAGAAAGTGACCATCGCGACAGTGGCCCGGCGCGCCGGAGTGAGTCGCCAGACCGTCTCGAACGTGATCCACAGCCCGGAGATCGTTCGCGAGGAGACCCGGGAACGGGTCCGGGAGGCCATCTCCACCCTCGGCTACCGGGCCAGTCAGGCGGCCCGGCAGATGCGTACCGGGCGCTCGCAGTTGATCGCGGTGCGGATCGAACCGACCCGCGACGGGATCAACGGCTCGGTGCTCGACCGCTTCCTGCACGGGCTGACCGAGGCGGCCGGCGAGGCCGGCTACCGGGTGATGCTCTACACCGCCGAGGACCCGGCCACCGAGATCGCCACCTACGACGACCTGCTCGGCGCGTACGACCTGGACGCGTTCGTGCTCACCGGCACCGACCACGGCGACATCCGGACCGCCTGGCTGGCCGAGCGGAAGGTGCCCTTCGTCACCTTCGGCCGATCCTGGGACGCGCCCGAGCGCTACCCGTGGGTCGACGTGGACGGGGCCGCCGGCACCGCCGCAGCCACCACTCACCTGGTCACTCTCGGTCACCAGCGGATAGCCTTCATTGGCTGGCCGGCTGGTTCCGGGGTGGGCGACAACCGCCGTGCCGGCTGGGCGTCGACCGTACGGGCGACCGGCGCCGACCCGACCGAACTCGACCGGGAAACCGCAGACGGCATCACACAGGGTGAGGCGATGGCGCACCAACTGCTCGACCTTTCGGAACCGCCGACCGCGGTGGTCTGCGCCAGTGACTCGCTGGCGCTCGGCGCGGTGCAGGCGGTCCGGGCCCGTGGCGCGTCCGTCGCGGTCACCGGCTTCGACGACACCCCGGTCGCCCAGGCGATCGGGCTGACCAGCGTGAGCCAGCCGCTGGCCCAGGCGGCGGCGAGCTGCGTGGACCTGCTGGCCGGCGTACTCGACGGCGGCGGTAGCCCGGACGACGCCACCGGCCCGGCCCAGGTGCTGCTGACGCCGTCGCTGGTCATCCGGCACTCCGGCTGACCGCACCCCCTACCGCACACCCCCGGTACGACGTACCACCGGTACAACCCACCCCCCACCAGGAGATTGACATGGCACGACGATTCATCCGGCGCTCGGCTGTGGCGGGCGTCGCCGTGGCGGCGCTGTTCGGTTCCGCCGCCTGTGGCGGCGGCTTCGAGGACGACAAGTCCGACAGCCCCCAGAGCAGTGGCCCGGCCAGCATCCAGATCCTGATCGGCTCGTCCGGCGAGGCCGAGACCAAGGCGGTCCAGGACGCGGCGACCGCGTGGGCCACCAGCTCCGGCAACACCGCGACGGTCACCCCGGCGCAGGACCTCACCCAGCAGCTCGGCCAGGCGCTTGCCGGCGGCACCCCGCCGGACGTCTTCTACGTCGACGCCGGCCGCTTCGCCGACTACGCCAGCGTCGGCGCGCTGGAGCCGTACGGGGACAAGCTTGCCGACGGTGGTGACTTCTACGACAGCCTGCGCAAGACGTTCACCTACGACGGCAAGTTCTACTGCGCGCCGAAGGACTTCTCCACCCTCGCCCTCCAGATCAACACCGAGCTGTGGACCAAGGCCGGGCTGACCGACGCCGACATCCCGACCACCTGGGAGCAGCTCACCACCACCGCCCAGAAGATCAAGGCCAAGGGCATCACCCCGCTCGCGATCGGTGACACCCGTGACCGGGTCGGCGCCTTCCTCGCCCAGGCCGGCGGCTGGATCACCAGCCCGGACGGCAAGCAGGCCACCGCCGACAGCCCGGCCAACCTCCAGGCCCTGGAGTACGTCAAGACCCTGCTCGCCGGTGGTCTGGCGCAGTACCCGAAGCAGCTCGACGCCGGCTGGGCCGGTGAGGCCTTCGGTAAGGGCAAGGTCGCGATGACCATCGAGGGCAACTGGATCAAGGGCGGTCTGCAAAACGACTTCCCGGACGTCAAGTACACGGTGCACCCGCTGCCGGCCGGCCCGAAGGGCAAGGGCACGCTCTCCTTCACCAACTGCTGGGGGATCGCGGCCAAGAGCCAGCACAAGGAGCAGGCGATCAAGTTCGTCGAGGCGATGACCAGCGTTGACCAGCAGATGGCCTTCGCCAAGGCGTTCGGTGTCATGCCGTCGCGCCAGGCCGCCCGGGACCAGTACACCCAGGCGTTCCCGGCGGACAAGCCGTTCATCGACGGCGCCGAGTACGCCCAGGGCCCGGTGAACGCGCCGAAGATGGACAGCGTCCTGGTCGACTTCGACGCCCAGCTCTCCGCGCTGGCCAGCACCGACCCGAAGACGATCCTGGCGAACCTGCAAAAGAACGCCACCGCCACCCTCGGCGGCTGACGCCGTGACGAAGGGCCCCGGTCACCGGACCGGGGCCCTTCGCCCGACACCTTCCCCCCTCGAAGAGTTTCCCCTTGAAAAGAGGAAGCATGGCTTCCGGAGTCCCGGCCGCTCCCCGCCGTTCACGTGGCGGAATCCGCGGCAACGAGCGGATCGCCGGCTGGGTCTTCGTCGCCCCGGTCGTGGTGATCCTCGGCATCTTCCTGCTGCTGCCGATCCTGATGGCGCTCTGGGTGAGCCTCACCTCCTGGAACGGCCAGGGCAGCCCGTTCACCAGCAAGACCCCGTTCGTCGGCGCGGACAACTACACCCACCTGTTCACCGAGGACGGGCTGGCCCGCCGCGACTTCATGACCTCGATCCGGAACAACCTGTACTACGTGGCGATCGTCGTACCGGTGCAGACCGCGCTCGCCCTCCTGCTCGCCCTGGTGGTCAACCACCGGATGCTCAAGGGCAAGGCGTTCTTCCGGACCGCGTTCTACTTCCCGTCGGTCACCAGCTCGGTGGCGATCAGCGTGGTCTTCCTGTTCATGTTCGCCAACTCCGGGGCGATCAACGGACTGCTGGGGATGGTCGGCATCGACGGGCCGCAGTGGTTCGCCGACTCGCGTGGCACCCTGCACCTGTTCTTCGGGTTGTTCGGGGTGGATCAACCGCCGGCCGCGTTGAGCAGCGGCGGACCGCTCGGGCTGAGCTGGTGGGACTGGCTGTCCGGGCCGAGCGTGGCGATGACCGCGATCATCGCGCTGGTCATCTGGACCACCTCGGGCACGTTCATGCTGATGTTCCTCGCCGCGCTCCAGGGTGTGCCGGTGGCGCTGGAGGAGGCCAGCGTGCTGGACGGCACGACCCGGTGGCAGCGGCTGCGCTACCTCACCCTGCCGATGATCAAGCCAACCCTGTTCCTGGTACTGACCCTCGGCCTGATCGGATCGTGGCAGGTCTTCGACCAGATCTACGTGATGAGCCAGGGCAACCCGGCCAAGACCACGCTCACCCCGGCGTACCTGTCCTACCGGACCGCGTTCCGGGACTTCGACTACGGCAGCGGTGCGGCGATCTCGTTCGTCCTGTTCCTGATCATCATCGTGCTGACCCTGGCGCAGCGGCGGCTGATGCGCGACCGGGACACCGGCCGCTCGTTGCGCTGGTGGCGCCGGTCCGAGCGGAGGTCGTGAGATGTCGATCGTGACCGACCCCCCGACCAGGGGGAACGCGCCGGCCGGCAGCCCGCCGCCGCCACCGGCGGCTCGGGCGCCGAGCACCGCCGTCAGGCCGGGCCGTCGGCGGGAGCCGCGCGGTCTGGTGACCAGCTTCGTCGGGTACGCCATCCTGATCTTCTTTGCGCTGGTCTTCCTCTACCCGTTCGTGATCCAGATCGCCAGCTCGTTCAAGACCGAGCCGGACGCGGCGGCGAACCCGCTCTCCCCGGTGCCGAGCCCGGTCGACCTGGACAGCTTCCAGCGGATCTTCGAGGGCACCAACTTCCCGCTCTGGCTGGGCAACTCGCTGCTGGTCACGGTCGTGGTCACGCTCGGCCGGGTGTTCCTGGACTCGCTCGCCGGTTACGCCCTGGCCCGGCTGCGCTTCCGGGGCCGGAACGCGATCTTCGCCGCCGTGGTGGCGGTGATGGCGGTCCCCGGTGTGGTGCTGCTGATCCCGAAGTTCCTGGTCCTCAACCAGCTCGGCATCTACAACACGTACACCGCGCTGATCCTGCCGCTGCTGGTGGACGCCGCCGGGGTCTTCATCATGAAACAGTTCTTCGAGTCGGTGCCGGCCAGCGTCGAGGAGGCGGCCCGGATCGACGGCGCGGGCGTGTTCCGTACGTTCTGGTCGGTGGTGCTGCCGACCGCCAAACCGGCCCTGATCACGCTGACCATCCTGTCGTTCCAGGGCTCCTGGAACGAGTTCCCGCACAGCCTGGTCGCGGTCCAGGACCCGAACCTGTTCACCCTGCCCCGAGGGCTCGCCGACCTGGTCAGCGGCTCGCTCGGGGCGGGCACCCAGTACCCGCTCAAGCTCGGCGCCGCGCTGCTGGCCACCATCCCGGTGGCGATCATCTTCGTAGTCTTCCAGCGTTACTTCGTCCGCGACGCCAACCAGGGCGCCGACAAGGGCTGACGCCCTGCGCCAGGGAGCCCGTCGACGCTCACGAAGCGTCGGCGGGCTTCTCGGTGTCCGGGGTCCCGTCGGCGTCGGCCGACGGCTCGGCGTCGAGGGCCACGTGCAGGCGCAGTTGGGGGACCAACATGTCGTCCACGTCCAGCGCCCGGGTCGCCCCGTCCGGCTCCCAACCCGTGCTGGCCAGGAACGCCCTGGTCGCCTCGTCGCCGTCGAAGGCCCAGGCGACCGCCGTACGGGCGCCGTCCTCACGCCACAGGTCGACGCTCGCCGCGAGCAGCCGACTGCCGTGCCCCCGACGGCCCCAGCGCGGCTCGACCAGCAGGTCGGTCACCCCGATCAGGTCCGGGACCAGCGTTTGCGCGGGTTCGTCCGGGGCAAGTGACTGCTCGTCTGCCGGTCCGGATGCGGCAAAACCCACCAGATAAGATTTCTCCGCCTGCTCGATCGCCACCAGCACCCGGTGCCGGGGGGAAGGCGGTGCCTCGATCGCGGCCGACCACCGCTTGCCGAGCCACCCCTCGTCCAGCCGGTCGAGCACGTGCCTGGGCAGCAACCGGCGATAGGCGACCCGCCAGGTCGCGAGCTGAATGCGTGCGATTTCGGCGGCGTCGGAGGGACGCGCCGGGCGGACGTACCCGAGAGCCATGAACGGTGAGCGTACGGACGCTAAGGAGGCGACGGTGGCGCAGGGTGCCCTCCGGCGAACCCGGTACCAGGTGCTCTTCGTGCTCGTCCTGGCCGGACTGGTCGCCGTCTTCCTGTCGTTCGCGGCCGTCGGGCACGGTTTCTTCGACCTGAAGGTCTACTCCGGCGCCCTGCATCACTGGGCCCGCGAGGGCGGCGAGATCTACGACTGGCTCAAGCCGAACAGCAAGTACGGCTTCACCTACCCGCCCTTCGCCGCCCTGCTGATGCTGCCGCTGGCGTACCTGCCGTTCACGGTGTCGATGGTGCTCAGCGTCGTCGCCACCGTCGTGGTCAGCCTGCTGCTGCTCTGGTGGCTGGTCGACCCGCTCGCCCGCCGGGTCGGCTGGACCCGCTGGTTCGCCCTGGTGGTCGCCGCGCTGCTGGCGGCGGCGTTCGAGCCGATGCGCGAAACGGTCGACTTCGGCCAGGTCAACATGCTGCTGCTGGTGCTCGTCGCGGCCGACCTGCTCTGGCTGGTCCGCCCCGGCTACGCCGTACCGGGTCGGGTCGTACCCGGAAGTTTCCTGCCGTGGTGGTCGCCGGCCGGCGGCCGACGGAACCCGGCCCGCTACAAACGCTGGGCCGGGGTGGGCATCGGACTGGCCACCGCGATCAAGCTCACCCCCGGCATCTTCATCGTCTACCTGCTGGTCACCGGTCGGTGGCGGGCGGCACTCACGGCCAGCGGCACCGCCGCCGTGGCCACGCTCGTCGCCGCCGCCATCGCCCCGGACGCCTCCCGGGAGTTCTGGACCAGCGCGCTCTGGGACACCGACCGGGTCGGCGAGCTGGCGTTCATCTCGAACCAGTCGTTGCAGGGCATGGTCGCCCGGCTCGACCCGGCCCAGCCGAGCAAACTGGCCTGGGCGATCCTGGTGGCCGCCGCGCTGGTCATCTGGGCCTGGCGGGTACGGGCCGCGGTGCGGGCCGGCGACGAGGTGACCGGGCTGGCACTGACCGGGGTGATCGGCGCACTGGTCAGCCCGGTGACCTGGGTGCACCACCTGGTGTGGCTGATCCCGGCGCTGGTGCTGCTGGTCGACCACGCGTACGCGGCACCCGCCGGCAGCCACCGTCGACGCGGCCTGCTGACCTTCGCGATCGTCGCGTACGCGGTGCTGTGCAGCCGGCTGGTCTGGCACTGGGAACACGACTTCACCGGCGTGGGCGGGTTCCTCGGCAGCAACGCCTACGTCTGGATCAGCATCGCCCTGCTCGTCGGCCTGCCGGTCGGCAACGACCGGTCACGGCTGCCCGGAGGCTCCGCGCGGCCCACCGAAACGGGCGGCGTAACGAAGCTCGACCAACCCGAGCGGCGGCCGCCCGCCGGACCGGTGTAGCTCGTACGTCGACTGCTCGCCGTCGGTGACCAGCCCGGCGCGTTCGTAGAAGCGGCGGGCCCGGCTGTTGTCGGCCAGCACCCAGAGCCGGATGTCCCGCCAGCCGCGCTCGTTCAGCCCGGTCAGCCCGGCCATCATCAGCTCCCGGCCGACGCCGGTGCCCCAGTGGTCCGGGTCGACGTACATGGTCAGGATCTCCCCGCAACCGTGGTCGAGGTCGTCCCGGTCCTGGTTGTTGCGGTACGGGCCGAAGGTGGTGAAGCCGATGACGGTGTCGTCGCGTTCGGCCAGCAGGGTGGTGAACGGGTGCTCCGGGTCGGCGGTGCCGATGTCCCGCCGCCGCTGCGCCCACGCCCGTACGTTCAGCCGGGCCAGCACCTCGTCCGGCATGATCCCCGCATACCCCGCCTGCCAGGTGCGTACGTGCACACCGGCGACCGCTTCGGCGTCGGCGGGTTCCTCCGCCCGGATGGTCAGCACGTCTCCGTTCTAGCCCGTACCGGCCGACGAGTCCAGCTTGTCGCCGTGCCGGATGCCGGATCCCGCCCTCGGTGCCGCGCCCCGGACCGGATACCGGCGATCGTTGTCGGACGCTTCGGTTAGGGTGCGAGCCGATGACCGTACCCGAATCCTTGTCCCTGGCCCAGGCCCGGCGGGTGGCGCTCGCCGCCCAGGGTTTCGCCGACCCGGCGCCGACCGCCGTGCCCACCGCGCGCCACCTGCGCCGGGTGCTCGGCCGGGTCGGGCTGCTCCAGATGGACTCGGTCAACGTGTTGCAGCGGGCCCACTACCTGCCGCTCTACAGCCGGCTCGGCCCCTACCCGACCGACCTGCTCGACCGGGCCGCCTACCGGGCGCCGCGCGACCTGTTCGAATACTGGGGGCACGAGGCGTCGCTGGTCCCGGTCGACCTGCACCCGCTGCTGCGCTGGCGGATGGCGGCGGCCCGGGACGCCGCCTGGGGCGGGATGCGGCGGATCGCCCAGGAGCAGCCGCAACTCGTCGCCTGGGTGCGCGACGAGGTCGCGGCGAAGGGTCCGCTGACCGCCGCCGAGATCGAGCACGACGCGCCCCGGGAAACCGGCAACTGGGGCTGGAACTGGTCGGAGGTGAAACGGGCGCTGGAGTTCCTGTTCTGGGCCGGCGAAGTTGCCGCAGCCAGCCGCACCAATTCCTTCGCCCGCCGCTACGACCTGCCCGAACGGGTGCTGCCGGCAACGGTCCTGGACACCCCGACCCCGGCACCGGCGGACGCGTACCGGCGGTTGGTGGCGATCGCCGCCCGGTCCCTCGGGGTGGCCGCCGAGCCGGAGCTGCGCGACTACTTCCGGCTGCCGGTGGCGGCGGCGCGCACGGCGGTGGCGGAACTCGTCGAGGCGGGCGAGCTGCTGCCGGTGGCGGTGCAGGGCTGGCGGCTGCCGGCGTACCTGCACGCCGATGCCCGGCTGCCCCGCTGGATCCGGGCGAACACGCTGGTCAGCCCGTTCGACCCGCTGATCTGGGAACGGGCCCGGACCGAGCGGCTGTTCGACTTCGGCTACCGGATCGAGATCTACGTCCCGGCTCCGCAGCGGATCTACGGCTACTACGTGCTGCCGTTCCTTCAGGGGGAGCGGTTCACCGCGCGGGTCGACCTGAAGGCCGACCGGAAGGCCGGCGTGCTGCTGGTCCCGGTGGCCTGGCTGGAGCCCGGCGCCGACCCGGCGGACACCGCGTTGGCGCTCGCCGCCGAGCTGCGCCGGCTCGCCGGCTGGCTCGGCCTGAGCGCGGTCGCACCGCCCGCCGCGGGCGATCTCGCCGGCCCACTCACGGCCGCGTTGGCAAGCACCATCGGTGTACGGTGAGAGCGCGGCCGGTGCGACGAGTGGGGTGGCGATGACCAGCGCGGGTGGACCGACAACACCGCCCGAGGCGCTGCCCCCGGCTGACCCTCGGTGGAACCCCGACCCCGCACAGTCGCAGCAGTGGAACCCCGACCCCGCGCAGTCGCAGCAGTGGAATCCCGATCCCGTGGACTCGCAGCAGTGGTATCCGGTGGCTGCCGAACCGGACCGGATCACGCGGTTCTTCGACCGGATCGCGGCCCGGTCCCCGCGCTGGCTGGCGCCGGTCGCGATACTGGCCTGTTTCGGCGGCGCGGTCGGTTACACGCTCTACGCCGATCCGACCCGCAGCGCCCCCGACGCGGCCCCGACCTGCCTGCTGAAGCTGACCACCGGGCTGGACTGTCCCGGTTGCGGCGGCACCCGCGCGTTCTGGTACCTGCTGCACGGTGACCTGCCGGCCGCCGCCCGGCACCACATCCTGTTCGTCTTCGCCGTCCCGTTCCTGGTCTACCTCTACGTCGCCTGGGCCGGAAAGCAACTCTTCGGCTGGCGCCTCCCCCAACTCTCCGTGGGCCCGGTAACCATCGGCGTCTTCCTGACCGCCTGGCTGACCTTCTCAGTCCTCCGCAACCTCCCCTGGCCCCCCTTCACCTGGCTCTACGTCTAACCCTTCTTCCCCCCCGATTCCCCCCCGTTCCCCGTGCCCTCGCGCCGCCCCCTCTCCCCCGTCGATCTAGGGCAAATACGTGTGATTGGAGATCAACACGCCACCATTTGCCCTAGATCGGCGGGGGAGGGAGGGGGGAGGGAGGGGGGAGGAGGGGGGAGGAGGGGGAGGTGGGGGAGGGGAGGCGTGGGTGGGGATACTAAGGTTTTGGGAATGTCGGAGATCGTGTCACCGCAGGTCAAGCTCGTCGCGTGGACTCAGTTTGAGGCGCCCGAGGAGGTGCCGTGGTCGACCGATGCCGACGGGGGGCAGGCGCTCGCCGAGTTCGCCGGCCGGGCCTGTTACCAGTCCTGGAAGAAGCCCAACCCGGCCACCGCGACCAACGCCGGTTACCTCGCGCACATCCTTGAGGTCGGCCACCTATCCGTGCTGGAGCACGGCAGTGTGACGTTCTACTTCACCGGGGTCTCCCGGTCGTTCACCCACGAGCTGATCCGGCACCGGCACTTCTCGTACTCGCAGCTCTCGCAGCGGTACGTGCCGGAGCGCGACGCCGCCTTCGTGGAGCCGGCGGTGATCGCCGAGGACGCCGAGCTGCACAAGCGGTTCGTCGAGGCGACCGAGGCCAGCGTACGGGCGTACACCGAGTTGCTGGAGGGGCTGGAGCAGCGGTTCGCGGACGTGACGAACCCGACGCTGCGCCGCAAGCAGGCTCGGCAGGCGGCCCGTGCGGTGCTGCCGAACGCCACCGAGACCCGGATCGTGGTCAGCGGCAACTACCGGGCCTGGCGGCACTTCGTGTCGATGCGGGCCACCGAGCACGCCGATGTCGAGATTCGTGAGCTGGCGGTGGAGTGCCTGCGTCAGCTCCAGCGGGTGGCACCGAACGTCTTCGCCGACTTTGTGATCAGCACCCTGCCGGACGGCACCGAGGTGGCCGCCAGCCCGTACGCCGAGCAGTCCTGAGCACTTCCCCGGCGGCCGGGTACTGGGCGTCCGATAGGTTAGCGGTATGACGCACGACCACCCTGCTGCCGCCGACCGGGCGGTGCCCCGTCCCTTCGGGCGACTGCTCACGGCCATGGTCACGCCGTTCACCGCGGACGGCTCGCTGGACCTCGACGGCGCTGCCCGGCTCGCCACCTACCTGGTGGACGAGCAGGCCAACGACGCCCTGGTGATCAGCGGCACCACCGGCGAGTCGCCCACGACCACCGACGCGGAGAAGGAACGCCTGCTCCGGGCGGTGGTGGAGGCGGTCGGCGACCGCGCCCGGGTGGTCGCCGGGGTTGGCACCAACGACACCCGGCACACGATCGAACTGGCCGCCTCGGCGGAGAAGGCCGGCGCGCACGGGCTGCTGGTGGTGACGCCGTACTACAGCAAGCCGCCGCAGGCGGGGCTGGTCCGGCACTTCACCGCCGTGGCCGACGCGACCGAACTGCCGATCCTGCTCTACGACATCCCGCACCGCGCCGGGGTGCCGATCGCCGCCGAGACGCTGGTCCGGCTGGCCGAGCACGAACGGATCGTCGGGGTCAAGGACGCGAAGAGCGACCTGGCCGACACCTCGTGGGTGATCAGCCGTACGGATCTGGCGTTCTACAGCGGCGAGGACGCGCTCACGCTGCCGTCGCTGGCGATCGGCGCGGTCGGTCTGGTCGGCACGTCCACGCACTTCACCGGTGCGCTCACCAAGCAGTTGATCGAGGCGTACGACCGGGGTGAGCACGACACCGCACTGCTGCTGCACCGGCGGCTGCTGCCGTTGTTCACCGGAATCTTCCGTACCCAGGGCACGATCCTGGTCAAGGCCGGCCTGGCCGTGTCGGGTCTGCCGGCCGGTCCGGTCCGGCCACCGTTGGTCGACGCGACCGAGGCCGAACTCGCCCAGTTGCGCGCCGACTGCGCCGATGCGGGTCTGGAGTTGCTGGCATGAGTGGGTCAATCAGTAAGGTCGGCGGCATGGGCAAGCAGAACAGTAGGACGACGGCATTGACCGATCGCGGCGAGGCGGTGGCATGAGCCAGCCGCAGGCGCGGGAGTTGCAACTTCCCCCACCGCTGCCCGTGGGTGGGCTGCGGGTTACACCGCTCGGCGGGCTGGGCGCCATCGGGCGCAACATGACCGTGTTCGAGTACGACGGCAAGCTGCTGGTGGTCGACTGCGGGGTGCTCTTCCCCGACGTCGAACAGCCCGGTGTCGACCTGATTCTGCCCGACTTCGCGCCGATCCTCGATCGGCTGGAGGACGTGCAGGCGATCGTGTTGACGCACGGGCACGAGGACCACATCGGTGCGGTGCCGTACCTGCTCGCTCACAAACCCGATATTCCGCTGGTGGGTTCGCAGTTCACCCTCGCGCTGGTCGAGGCGAAGCTGGCCGAGCGGCGGATCGAGCCGTACACGCTGACGGTGCGGGAGGGCGGGCGGGAGCGGCTGGGTCCGTTCGAGTGCGAGTTCTTCGCGGTCAACCACTCGATCCCGGACGCGCTCGCGGTGGCCATCCGTACCCCGGCCGGTCTGGTGCTGCACACCGGTGACTTCAAGATGGACCAACTTCCGCTCGATGGGCGCCTGACCGACCTGGCCGGCTTCGCCCGGCTCGGTGCCGAGGGCGTCGACCTGCTCCTCTCCGATTCGACCAACGCGGAGATCCCCGGTTTCGTGACGCCGGAGCGGGAGATCGGCCCGATCCTCGGCTCGATCTTCGGCAAGGCGCGCGGCCGGATCATCGTGGCGTCGTTCGCCTCGCACGTGCACCGGGTGCAGCAGGTGCTCGACGCGGCCACCGAGTACAACCGCAAGGTGGCCCTGATCGGCCGCTCGATGGTGCGCAACATGGGCATCGCCCGCGACCTCGGGCTGCTCCAGATCCCGCCGGGCCTGGTGGTCGGGCTGGACGAGGCAACCACGTTGCCGCCGAACCAGATCGTGTTCATGTCGACCGGTTCGCAGGGCGAGCCGATGAGCGCGCTCGGCCGGATGGCCACCGGCGACCACCGGCACATCACGGTGGCGTCCGGCGACACCGTCGTGCTGGCCAGTTCGCTGGTGCCGGGCAACGAGACCTCGGTCTACCGGGTGATCAACCGGCTGTCCCGCGCCGGTGCGACCGTCATCCACAAGGACGTCGCGAAGGTGCACGTCTCCGGGCACGCCCCGGCCGGTGAGCTGCTCTACCTGCTCAACGTCGTACGCCCGAGCAACCTGTTGCCGGTGCACGGCGAGTGGCGGCACCTGCGGGCGCACGCCCGGCTGGGCATCGAGTCCGGTGTTGCCGCCGACCGGGTGGTGATCGCCGAGGACGGCGACGTGGTCGATCTGGTCGAGGGCCGCGCCACGCTCGTCGGCCACGTGCAGAGCCGGTACGTCTACGTCGACGGTCTCGCCGTCGGTGACGTGAACGAGTCGCTGCTCACCGAGCGGCGGATGCTCGGCGACGGCGGTTTCATCGCCGCGACCGTGGTGGTCGACTCGGTGACCGGCAAGGTCGTCGGCGGTCCCACCGTCTCCGCGAAGGGCTTCTCCGACGACCCGGACGCGTTCAACCCGGTGATCCCGCTGATCACCGAGGCGCTGAGCCGGGCCGCGACGGAGGGCATCACCGATCCGCACCAGCTCCAGCAGATCGTCCGCCGTACGGTCGGGCGCTGGGTGAACGACGCGTACCGCCGCCGCCCGATGATTGTTCCCAACGTCGTCGAGGTCTGACCCGAACCGTTTCGAGATCCGGGGTGACGTGGCAGCTGCCGCGTCACCCCGTTTTCATGATCAACCGGCTGTGTCGGGCCGAACTCTTCGGATCACGGAGGGGCGTCAGTCGGCGTTGAACCAGCCGGGGACGTCCAGGGGGAAGGTTTCGGACGGGGTGAGGGTGCGTAGGTCGGTTTCGAACCCGCGGAGGCGGTCGGGGCCGAGTGTGGTGGCCCAGCGGGCGCGGATTTGGTCGAAGATGCGTGCCGACCGGACGAGCGAGTCGACGCCGCGTTCGGTGAGGCGTACGACCCTGCGGCGGGCGTCGCGCGGGTCGGACTCGCGTACGACGTAGCCGAGGCGTTCCAGCCCGTCGATGGTCTTGCCGGCGGCCTGTTTCGAGACGCCGAGCCGTCGGCCGAGTTCGGCCGCGGTGGTGCCGTCGGGGCCGATGGCCTGGAAGACGAAGCCGTGCATGGGTCGCAGGTCGGGGTGACCCTGCCGGGCGAGTTGTGTGTGCAGCTCGTCAATCATGAGACGGAAGCCCTGGAACAGCCGCAGCGGCAGCTCATAACCAGGCATCTCGCCGGGCATCTCGTGGCCGGGCAGCTCACCGGACAGCTCACTTGACACGGTCGACAACCTGGTTAACTATTTCGACAACCACGTTGTCTAATCTAGGGGATCCGTCCATGCCTGTCATCCGCCACGCCGAGAGCCGCCGTACCGAGACCCCGAACGCGACCATGACCACCCTCGCCTCACCCGCCCAGGGCGGCGCCGGCCAGCTCGTCTGGCGGGTCGACATGGGCGCCGGCCAGGCCGGTCCGCTGCACGGCATCGACACCGAGCAGGTCTGGACCGTGCTGACCGGCGCCGCCACCGTCGAACTCGCCGACGAGGCGTACGTCATCGAGCCCGGCGACACGCTCGTCATCCCGGCCGACGCCCCGCGCCGGGTAGCCGCCGCCCCGGACGGGTTCGCCGCCGTCGTGGTGGCACCGGTCGGGATGCGGGCGTACCGGCTCGACGCCGCGGTGGTGGCTGCGCACTGTGCCGTACCGGACGGGGACAAGCTCGTGCCGGCCTGGGTGGTCTGAGTCGGGCGGGGCGGGGTGCGGATCGAGCGCGAGTGTCGACGTACCGGTGGATCGTGGATCCGGCCGACGAACCGTGCGTCGACGGTGGAGCGACCAGCCGGCGCTCAATCGCGCGGTATGCCCTTTGTTCCCGATGGTTCCAGGAACTCGACCCGTGCGCCCGCCAGGCACCGTTCCTTTTCCGCGTGAAAGCGTACGACGTGCGGTTGACGCTCGTGTGATTCGAACGCCTCCCGGTCCCGGTAGACCTCGTAGAAGACTCGGGCGAGCGGTTCGTCCTCGATCCGATGGGTCGCATAGACGAGCGTGCCCGGTTCGCTGCTTTCGATCAGGGGCAGAGTCTCCGAAGCCAGCCGGTCAAACTCAACCGCAGCCTCATCATCCAAAAGCTCGAACCGAACCACCAGCGCAAACATCAACCATCCCCACTCAGCCCCCACCACCGTACCCGCCCCGCCCGCGCCCGCCCGCCCCCCACTGCCGTTGATCATGAAGTTAACGCGGACATTTCGGACTGGAATCTGCGCTAACTTCATGATCAACGGCAGTGGGCGGGGGTGGGGCGGGGGTGGGGCGGGGTGGGTGGGCGGGTGGGGGTTAGTTTGTTAGGGTTTGGTGTAGGTGGTAGCGTTTTACGCTTATTTGGCGTACGGCTTGCATGGTTTGGACTCGGGTCCAGAGGGGGCCTTGTGCGATGGCGCCGTGGTTGGCTGCCAGGGCTTCGATGTGTGCCTGTGGGGTTGTCCACTCGGCGTAGTTCAGGATGTGGGTGCCGTCGTCGCTGATGTGGAAGAAGGCGCCGATGCCACCGGTGGGTAGGTTCTGGGTGGCCCCGAGTGCGTCGAAGACCGCGTCGATCCAGATACGTGAGCGTTCGGGGCCGTCGGTGTCGACCCGGACGGCCACGACGGTGCCCGGAATCCGGCCGTCGTCGGCCCGCGAGCCCCGATAGATGCGGTACCGGGCCGCGTCGCGTCGTTCGATTCCGGGTACGGCGGCGTCGATCCGGCCCGCCCTGGCGGCACGACCGTTGCTGGCGTACGCGTCGACCGCCGCCTCGTCCGTCCACTGCGAGTAGTGCCGGATCAGCTCGCCGTCGGTGTCGAGGTAGATGGCGTACGACAGCAGGCCCTCCGGCCAGTCGGCGTCCTGCCAGGCGGCGACCGTCGCCTCGGCGGCGGCACGCTGCCGCTCGGGAGTGCCGAGCAGCCACTCGCTCGACAGGGCGACGCCCGCGTCCGTACGGGTGAGGTCGGGAAGTTGCTCGGTGACGCGCACGGGTCGGCTCCTTCGGGTGGGTCGCGTGGTGCTGGTACGGGCCGACCCTAGAACCCCAACCAATGTTGAGGTCAAGTGATCCGCCTCGTGGAACTTGGCTGTCATATGTCGGGTCTGCTGTGTCGCGAGGTGATCTGGGTTATCACGAGGACTCTCCGAACGGAGAGGGCGATCGATTGTCAGGCGTCGATCGGGGGTGAAAAATTCAGCCAGTTGCCACGCTCGCGAGGCCCATGGTGGGCCGGTGCGGTGCTGGCGCGGCTGACCCAGGGAGAGTGAGAACATGCTGCGTCGTCTCTTTGTCGCGGTGGTGCTCGCCATCGGCATCACCGCCCTTATTCCCAGCTCACCGGCCCAGGCCCTCTATCCCTGCCCGGCCGGCAAAATGTGTCTGCACACCTGGTACGCCGACTCCGCCCACACGACCTGGAGGGGCAGCTACAGCATCAACTGCGACGCGGTGGTGCTTCGGCTCGGCACCCAGTCCGGATACCTGGTCTTCACCACGAGTCCGTGCGGGGGTGTGGAGCCGCCGCCGATCAGCTGATGTCGTCGTCGATCGGCTGATGACGCCCGGACCGTCGAGCCGTGGGCGTTCCGGGTGCGTCCGGTGACACACTGTGCGGATGTTGGTGAGCGCCCGGCGACAATCGGTGAGATTCGGCCGCGACACTATCGGTGCCCTGCTGGCGCTGCTCCTGCTCGGCCTCACCGTCTTCTACGGGCTGCGTGAGGCCGGTTCACCAGGCGGCGGCGGTCCGACCGTGAGCGGCTACCTCGAAGCGTCCAGTCTCAGCGGCAAGGAGCAGATCACCATCGGGGTGTTCTTCGACCTACCGCTGCTGGGCTACCGGGAACCGACCGGCGAGCTGACCGGATTCGACGTTGAGATAGCCAGGTACCTGGGGCACTCACTGGGTTTCCGGGACGACCAGATCCTGTTCGTGTCGGTAACCCCCGAAGATCGGCTCGCCGCCCTGCGTACGGGCCGGGTCGACCTGGTTCTGGCGTCGTTTTCCATCACCGGGGAGCGCCAGAAGCAGGTACGTTTCGCCGGCCCGTACCTGGTCGCCACGCAGGAGCTGCTGGTGCCGACCGCACTCGCGAACGAGGTGCGCGAGGTGGCGGACCTGCGCGGGCGGCGCATCTGCGTGACCGGCGGCTCGACCAGCGAGCTGCAACTACAGCGTCTCAACGTGCTGACGGCGGTCGCCGCCACCGTGCAGAACTGCGTCGACGGTCTGAAGAACGGCCGGTACGACGGCTTCTTCGCCTCCAGCGACCTGCTCGCCAGTGTCCGGTACGGGTCGGAGGACCGGCTGAGCCTGGTCGACCTGCCGCTGGACACGACCGAACTGCTCGGCGTCGGACTGCCGCTCGGCGATGTCCACCTCCAGGCCCTGATCGAGCACTTCCTCCAGCGCAGCTACCTGGACCCGGACCGGCAGGGCAGCCCCTGGCAGGTCGCGTACGACAGGACGCTCGGCCGGTCCGGCCTGGTCGCGATCCAGCCATTGGTCACGTCCAGTGTCAACCTGTACGACGATCTCGACCCGCAGGCGCTGGCCGTCGGTCGCACGTCGTACCGCGTACCCCGGCACGCCTCGGTGCCGCCGGCCGGGCAGGGCACCCGACGCCGGTCCCGGCTGCCCCGGCAACGCCGGACCGTCCCGAGGCGACGCCGGACAGTGCTCCGACCGCTGCCGTCCGACCGGGGGACCCGGCGGACGGCGAGTGACCCGGCCCCGGACGACCGTCCCGCCGGTCCGCCGACGCGCGGGTTCGACTGGCAGGGGCCCTGGCCGCTGATCGTCGGTATCCCGGTGACGGTATCGGCGCTGCACGTGTGGATCCAGAGTGGCGGCAACATGCAGCTCACGTTGCTGATGTTGCAGAACATCAACCCGGTCAGCTTCTTCACCACCATGGTGTTCGCCGCGCTCTGGCAACTCGCCATGGTGCCGGTCCTGATCCTGGCGGTCGGCAGCCTGATCCTGCGCAGCGCCGCCGATCCGGCCGACGAGGAGGTTCTTACCGCCCGGTACGCCTTCGCCCGGTGGACCCGACGCATCCCGAACTCCGTACGTTGGATCAGCTTCGCGCTCGCCGCGATCAGTTGGCCGGTGATGTACCTGGCCTGGTACGCGCTGGCCCTGTACAGCGTCGCGTTGGGGCCGACGCGTCGGGACCGGCCGGTCCGGCTGCCCACGATCGTGTCCGGTGCGGCGGTGGCGGCACTGATCCTGCTCGTCCCGTTGTTCCGGTCCGCCTGGCGGGCCGGCGCGGGGTTCCCGATAGTGGCGCTGGCCGCACCGCTGCTGCTGCTCGTGCTCGGCGCGGGGGGACCGATCCAGCGTACGGCGGTGCCGCTGTTCGCCCGGGGTGCGGCCCTGCTGGCACTCGTGCTCGGCGTGATCGGCCTGCACGGCATCGTCACCACACCGATCCTGCCGTTGAGCATGATCGCCGTCGCCCAGCCCGGCCAGGACGCGCAGGAACGCCTGGTCGGTGGGCACATCCTGGGGGTGGACGAGCGGTACACGATGGTCCTGCCCAAGCGGGGCGGCATCGAGATGCTGAGCAACGACGAGATCCGGTCGCAGCTCACCTGCCTGCGGGTCGAACCGGAGCGGTACGAGCTCGACCTGCTCACCGTTCTCCTGGACCAGTCCCTGCTGGACCGGATCGCCCGCGATCAGCGGCCGGATCTGGAGTCCGACCCCGGCTGCCGTCCGGTGCTGCGCTGACCCCCGCGTCGCGGTCGGAGGTCCGTGGCTGCGAAGCTTCCGCCGTGGACGCGATACGGCTGCACGAGCTGACCCCGGGCAAATACTCGCTGTTGTTGAACGCGGGATCCACCGATGTGGACGACGTGATAGCGGAGCTCGGTCACGAACCCAACGGGTACTTCTGGGAGGGCATCGCCCAGTTGCTGGTCAGCACCGAGGCGCCGGCACTCGAAGGGCGTTTCGGCTACGACCCGGAGGGCGGCATGTTCGTCGCCTACGGTACGGACCGGGACGCACTCGAAGAACTGGCCACCCTGATGCGCGCGGTGGCGACCGACACCGAGCGGGCCCGACAGTTGATCACCTCGGCGAAGGCGAACGGGTTCGAGTTCGACGACTGATGTGATCGCCCCTCGCCGCCGCGAATAGGGTGAACCGGTCGAGCCGCCCGGGCGCGCGTTCAGCTGTGGGAGGGATCCGGGTCATGCGTCTGCACGTGGGATGCGCCATGTGGACTCACCGGTCGTGGCAGGGGCGGTTGCTGGCGCATCCGCTGCCGGCGCACGAGCGCCTGCGGCACTACGCGAGCTGGTGCGACGCGGTCGAGGGAAACACGACGTTCTACGCCACCCCGGCGAGGGACACCGTCGTTACGTGGGCGCAGCAGACCGACCCCGACTTCCGGTTCGTGATCAAGCTGCCGAAGCCGATCACACACGAGCGCCGGCTCACCGACGTCGACGACGCGCTGCGGGTGTTCCTGGACGCGATCGAGCCGCTCGGCCCGCGTACGCATGCGCTCTGGGTCCAGTTGCCGGGATCGTTCGCGCCGGCCGACGTACCGGTGCTCGCGCGTTTCCTGCGCCAGTCCTCCGGTACGCACCGGTACGCCGTGGAGGTCCGCCATCCCGCGTTCTTCGAGGACCCACGGGCGACGTCGTCGCTCGAAAACGTGCTCACCGCCGCCGGTGCCGAATGGGTTCCGTTCGACACCACCGCGTTCTTCCGGAGCCCGCCGACCAGTGACGCGGAACGGGACGCGTGGATGAAGAAGCCGCGCATGCCGCTCCGGGCGCTCGCGCTGACCGACCGGCCGATCGTCCGGTACCTCGGCCGCGACGACACCACGCTGACGGTCGAGGGCTGGCAGCACTGGGTGGAGGTCGTCACCGGCTGGCTGCGCGAGGGCCGCTCGCCGACCGTGTTCATCCACACCCCGGACAACGCCGACGCGCCCGTGCTCGCCCGACGCTTCCATGACGAGGTACGGGCCCGAGTGCCCGAACTCGCACCGCTGCCCGAGCCGATCCCGGCCGAACCCCTCACCCTCTTCTGACCGGTCACCCGGTGACGAGGCGGTTCAGCGTACGGCGGCCGATGGTGGCCATGGTGCGGTTGCTCTCGGCGTAGTACCAGACCAGCCCCATCGACTGGACGAACGCCCAACCCCTGCCCCGTTCCCATTCGAGGTCGTCGCAGCCCAGCCTCTCGCGGAAGACCCGTCTCGGGTGGGCGTCGAGCAGGTGCCACGCACCGACGAGGTCCAGCGCCGGGTCGGCCGGTCCGAAGCCGCCGACGTCGATCACCCCGGCCAGCCGCCCGGCCGTGACGAGGACATTGCCCGGCATCAGATCGCCGTGGCTCATCACGTCCGGTCGGTCGAGCCGGGGTGCCGTACGCAGTTGCGCCCACATCCGGCGCAGCCGCCGTACGTCCAGCAGTTCCCCGCTGTGTGCGAAGCAGGTCTCCATCCAGCGGTCGTGGGAGGTCAGCTCGCCGCCCCGCCCCGAACCGCCGAACGTCCGACCACCGGTGTCGATCGCCCGCAGGCCGGTGACGAACTCGGCGAGGTCGGTGGCGAAGTCCGGCGAATCGGCCGGGTCCGCCTCGGTGGCGACGGTTCCGGGCACCCAGGACTGGACCGACCACGGCAGCGGATATCCGTGGCCGGGCCGTCCCAGGGCGATCGGCTCGGGCGTCGGGAACCGGGTCCGCCCAAACAACTCCCGAGCCGCCGCCGCCTCGGATTCGAGCCAGCGGACCTTCTGCTCGACCTCCCCCGGTTCGAGCGGGAACCGGCCCACCAGCCGGTCACCGATGCGGAACACCGAGTTGACCGTCCCGTACGAGGCCACGGCCCGGATCGGCAACTCCGCCCAGGCGGGGAACTGTTCCGCCAGCAGCGCCTTAACGACGTCGACCGGCACGACAACGTGGTCGGGGTGCATCACCATCGGCCGAGCATCCACCTCTTCGCGCTCGGGCCGCACCACCATTTCCGGCCGGTGACTCCGCCGGCCCGGTGCCACCGTATGCGGCCTGGGTCAGGAATGCGCACTGTCGAAGACGGACGGCTACATCTTCGGCACATAGAGTGCTGGGCATGGCATCCACTGGCAGCGCCGTGGTGGTCGGCGGGAGCATGGGCGGGCTGCTCGCGGCCCGCGCACTCAGTGAAACGTACGCCAGGGTCGTGTTGATCGACCGGGACCGGTTACCGGTCCAACCGGTGAACCGGCGCGGGGTGCCGCAGGGTCGACAGTTGCACGTCCTGCTGGCCCGGGGCCGGGAGGCGTTCGACGAACTGTTCCCCGGCCTGACCGACGAACTCACCTCACGCGGTGCACCGCTGGTGGACCTGCACGGGCGGGTGCGCTGGTACAACGACGGGTACGTGATGCGACCGCCACCGTTGCCCCTGTTCGCGGTCGGCATCAGCCGGCCACTGCTGGAACACGCCGTACGGGCGCGGGTGGCGGCACTGCCGGGCGTCGAGTTCCTCTCCGCGACCGAGGTGCTGGGGCTCAGCACCACACCGGACCGGAGTCGGGTCACCGGCGTACGGGTGCTGCCGCACGGGGCCGACGAGGACGAGGCGTACACGATCGACGCCGACCTGGTGGTGGACGCCGGAGGTCGGGCCTCCCGTGCGCCGGTGTGGTTGGACCAACTCGGCTACCCGCGCCCGGTCGAGGAGCAGGTACGCGTCGACGTCACCTACGTCACCCGTACCTACCGGCGGGATCCGCAGCACATCGGCGGCCTGCTGGGTGTGCTGACGAACGCCGTACCGGGGCGGCCACGGGCGGCGGTCGTCGCGGTCCGCGAGGACGACCAGTTCGCCATCGCCCTCGCCGGCATGCTCGGCGACGAGCCGCCCACCGACGACGAGGGCCTGTACGAGTTCGCCGAATCGCTGGTCGCGCCCGAGGTCGCCGAGGTCCTGCGGCGGGCGGTCCCGACCAGCGACCCGGTGAAGATGCGCTTCCCGGCCAGCGTCCGGCGGCGGTACGAGCGACTGCGCCGCTTCCCGGACGGCTACCTGGTGGTGGCCGACGCCCTGTGCAGCTTCAATCCGATCTACGGGCAGGGCATGACGGTGGCGAGCCTGGAGGCGCTGCTGCTGCGGCAACTGCTCGCCGGTGGCACGGAGGGCCTGGCCCGACGGTTCTTCCGGGGCGCCGCCCGGCTGATCGACGCGCCGTGGTCGATCGCGGTCGGCACCGACCTGCGCTTTCCCGAGGTGGCGGGAGCCCGGACGGCCAAGGTGCGGTTCGTCAACGCGTACGTCCACCGGCTGCACCGGGCGGCCACCACCGACGCCGTACTCGGGGCGGCGTTCCTGCGGGTACTGAACCTGATCGACCCGCCGACCAGTCTGCTCGCGCCCGGCATCATGTTCCGGGTGCTCCGTGGCGTGTTTCGGGGCACCCCCGCGAACCGTCCCAGCGCCAGTACGGCCGCGGACAGCCACGCCTGACCACTGACGGGGCCCCGGCGGGTCGTCGACCTGCCGGGGGGAATTCGTCTCGCCGTTCCAGGCGTGCATCGGCCGAGAATGGCAACGCCCTGAGCTGACCCTCGGCCCGGCGTCGATCAGGGATGGAGCGGACACATGGCTCGTCGTACGTCCGATGTCGGCGTGCCCGACCTCAGTAGGAAGCGTGTCGTCATCACGGGCGCGAACAGCGGGATCGGATTCGGACTCAGCACCCGGTTCGCCGCTGCGGGTGCGGAGGTCGTCCTCGCCGTACGGAACACGCAGAAGGGCGCCGACGCGATGGCCAGGATCCGCCGCGACGTACCGGGCGCGAAGCTGCGGCTCAAGCGGCTCGACCTGTCGTCGCTGGCCAGCGTCGCCGCCCTCGGCGAGGAGCTGAAGGACGAGGGACACGCGATCCACTTCCTGATCAACAACGCCGGCATCATGACGCCGCCGACGCGGGCGGCCACGCAGGACGGGTTCGAGTTGCAGTTCGGCAGTAACTATCTCGGGCACTTCGCGTTCACCGGTCACGTCCTGCCGCTGCTGCGGGCGGCCGGCACCTCGCGGGTCGTCACGATGAGCAGCCTCGCGAACCGGTGGGCCCGGTTCGACTTCGACGATCTACAGAGCGAGCGGGACTATCGGCCGGGGCGCGCGTACGGCCTGTCGAAGCTCGCCACGCTGGTCTTCGCCCGCGAACTGGATCGGCGCAGCGCGGCCGGCGGTTGGGGCGTCCGGAGCAATTCGGCCCATCCGGGTGCCACGGTGACGAATCTTCAGATCACCGGGCCGACCCAGCCCGGTGCCTCGGTCCTGTACCGGCTGACCAGGATGGTGAACCGGGTCCTGTACCGCGTCCCGTGGCTGTGGCAGCAGGTCCCGGACGGGCTCCTTCCCGCGCTGTACGCCGCGACCGGCCGGGACGCCGAGGGCGGCGCGTACTACGGCCCGAGTGGGTTCGGTGAACTGACCGGCGGTCACGCGCCGGCGAAGATCCCCGACGCCGCTCTCGACCGGCAGGACGCGATCCGGCTGTGGGAGACCTCGGAGCGGCTGAGCGGGGTGTCCTACCCGGAGGTACGCCAACCGGTCTGACCCGCTGCGGGAAACGTCGAGCCGGGGAACCCCCCCGGACCGGCGGATCCGGGCCGGTATGCGGTTGAGTGCGCGTACCCAGGATTCATCGGGCGGTTGCTGCGTAGCCTGGCCTGCGGAGGCGTACATGGGCTATCGGTTGCTGACCACGGTGATCCTGGTGGTGCACTTCGGCTTTCTGGCCTACCTGCTGCTCGGCGGGTTTGTGGCCTGGCGTTGGCGGTGGACGATCTGGCCGCACCTGGCCACCGCCGGCTGGGCGGTGGCGGTCGTCGCGGGCAGCCTGGTCTGTCCGCTGACCTACGCCGAACACTGGTCGAGACGCCGGGCCGGCGAGTCCGGCCCCGCGACCACCCAGGGCTTCATCGACCGGTACGTCGAGGGCGTGCTCTATCCCGCCCACCTCACCGCCCTGGCCCAAGCCCTGCTGGCCCTGACCGTCCTCACATCCTGGACCGTCTTCTACCTCCGCCGCCCCCACGCCCCCCACCCACCCCTACCCACGTGATCTTGCACTTGTGGCGGTACACATACCGGGAGTAATGACTCATTCCGGCTGCCACAACTGCAAGATCAACGGTGCGGGGGGTGGGGGAGGGGGTCAGGGGAGGTCGGCTACTGCGTCGGCGAAGGCGGCGCCGGTCGCGACCGTGGCGTTGACCAGGGCGGCCAACTGTGGGCCGCTCACCCCGTGCTCCAGGTCGGTGGTGACGTCACCGGCGATGATCAGCTCACCCTCGCCGGTGTCGTGCACGTACGCCTTCGGTAGCAACTGGTCGTGGTTCCAGGAGTTGCAGAACTCGTACGCCTCGGCCAACCGGTCCGCCGCCAGCCGCCGGTCGGAGATCACCCGCGCGTGCAGGATCTCCTGCCGCTCGCCGATCCGCTGGAACTGGATCACGGCCGAGCCCCAGCGTCCGCCCACCGTGCCGTCGTCGTCCACCAGGTAGTGGTCCCCGCGCTCCTGCAACACCGCGACGATCGCCTCGATCCGCAGCGGCGCCACCACGTCCTGCCGCCCCTCCGGCGGCAACGCGGCCGGCATCGCCCAGTCGCCCGACGGCTCGTCCGGCGGCAGCACCACCGGCACGTCCAGCGGCCGCTCGGCCAGCCAGGCGGCCATCCGACCGGACTGGTGGCTGGATCCGTTGCGGGCGTCGAACCGCCCGGCGAGATCCTGCGCGGTCGCCAGCAGGTCGGCACCGAGCGCCGGCAGCGACATCTCGGCGGCGGCCCGCTCGCCGTACGCCGGGCGTTGGATCTTGCGGTCGACGCCGGCCTCCGTGGCCAGCCGGCAGACCAGCGCGCCGGCGGCGGCGAACTCCATCGCCGAGGACTCGTCGTACGGCCGGTCCAGCCAGCCCAGGTGGGTGCCGAGGATCTCCAACCCGCGCTCGTGCTGACCGGTCAGCGCGCAGAACCGCAGGTGCTCGGGGAGGAACGGGAACGCGTCCCGCTCGTGCCGATGCCGGCGGTACGCCCGCACGTGCGCCTGGGCCGCCTCGTCGTAACGCCCCAGCCGCAGGTACGCGATGAGCACCGTGACCAGCGCCTTCTCCGGTTGTTCGGCGCAGCCGAGGGCACCGGACAGGACCGGCTCGACGGTGTTCACCGCCTCCTCCCACTCGCCCCAGCCGGCCAGCAGCTCGGCCTGGCGGGACGGGTCGCATCCGGCGCAGTCGCTGTTCTCGTCCCGGCGGGCGGCGCGCCACCTGCCCAGCCACTCCCGCGCCCCGGCCTCGTCGCCGAGATGGTCGGCGATCCGGCAGCGCAGGTTGTAGACCGCCTGGAGGCTGCGCCCACCGGCCCGGAAGCGGCGTTCCAGGTCGTCCATGGCGGCCTGGGTCTGCGCCAGCCCGACCCGGGGGGTGCTGCGCAGGGCGGCGATCGCCCACTTGTGGTACCAGCGCAGCATCTCCGCGTCCCAGTCGTCGAACAGCGACGGGTCGCGGTCGAAGGCGGCCAGGCACCAGCTGAACGGCGGCAGCATCCGCCACCGCTCGGTGTGGTTGTTGTACGCGTCGATCACGGCGAACCGGGCGTCGAAACCGAGCCGTACGTTGCCGGCCGCGTCGGCGTGCGCCACGATCCGTTCCAGCTCGGCGATCTTGCCGTCGCCGTCCGGCAGGTCCCGGGCGTCCTCCAACGCCTCGATCAACTCATCCTGCTCGCTCATGCCGAGGTCTCGCAGCACAGGCGGGGGGCGGTCATGGGTTCTCCTCGGGGGGCGGATCCGCGGCGGGCAGTGCGCCGGTACCGGCTGGCGGGCCGGCGAAGGCGCGGTCGAGCAGGGCGAGAAAGGACCGGTTCAGGGCGGCGGTGTCGACCGCGCGCAGCGGGTGGTGGCCGGCGAGCAGCGCCTGCCCGTACAGCGCCTCGATGCCGTGCCGCAGGGTGGCGCCCGGCGGACCCGCGGTGATCCGCCGGATCAGCGGGTGCCGCCAGTTGAACACCAGCTCCGGGCGGTGGTCGATCTCCACCTCGGCGAACGCGGAGAGCACGTCGGACCAGAGTTCGTCGGCCTCGGCCAGGTCCCGCGCGACCGTCTCCTGCTCGTGCGCCCGCCGGCTGACCACGTACAACGCCGGTACGGTTACCGGGTCGAACTGCCGGATCAGCGGCACGCAGCCGAACTCGGCCAGCACGCCCCGGGCGACACCCAGGAACGTCGCCAGCCCCGCCTCCTGCTCGGCCGGGAGCGGCTCCAGCCGGGCGGCCAGCTCACCCGGATCCAGTCGCCGTACGGTCACCGACCGGTCGATCCGGTGCAGCCGCTCCAGGATCTCGGTGTCGTACGCGTACCCGGCGTTGACCAGGGGGGTGCCGACGGCACTGGCGATCGCGGCGAGCGCGCGGAACTCGTCCACCGTCTCGGCGTACCGCAGCACCGAGGCGCCGCCGCGCCGGAACGCGCGCAGCGTCATCGTGCCCCGGCTGGTCTCGAACGGCAGCCCGGCGTCGACCAGCCGCAGCATCTCGTCGTCGCGTACGGCGAGCGCCTTCACCCCCAGGTGGTGCACCCGGAGGAAGGCGGCCAGCCGGTCCGGGTGGTGCACCGACAGGTCCAGCAGCCAGTCCCGGATCTGCCCGCCGAGCGACTCCTGCACCCGCGAGAGCAGGTCGTCGTCGTAGAGGCCCTCCCGGCTGGCGGTGGGCCGCAGCACGGAGGTGTCGACCACGCAGCGGACGAAGAACGCCCACTCCGGCACCAGGCCGACCGCGTTCTCACTGAGCAACATCCGCTTCAGGTAGACCCGGTGCCCGCCCGGCCCGATCGCGCCCGCCGTCGGCAGGACGAAGCCGACGCCGACCAGCCCGGCCTCCGGCACCCGCAGGTCGATCACGTCCATCGGGCGGCTGCCGAGCAGTTCCGCCCCGTAGTCGAGCAGCGCGCTGCGGCGTACCTCCGGGTCGTCGTGCCCGACCTCCCAGGGCGCCTGCGGCTCGGTCAGCCGCAGCTCGGCGGTGTCCGGGGCGTGCCGCACCACCTCCACGTCGAGCAGATGGCCGTACGCCCGGACCAGGTCGGCTACCTGCTCCGGCGCGAACCAGTGCCCGCCACCGGGCCGGGGCCGCAGGGTCACGGTGGTGCCGACCGTCGGCCGGGCGTCGTCGTCGACCTCGACCGTGTAGCGCCCGTCGGCGTGGCCGGTCCAGTGCACCGCCGGGGTGCCGGTGACCGAGCGGGACACCACCTCGATGGTGTCCGCGACCATGAAACAGGAGAGCAGGCCGATGCCGAACTGGCCAAGGAAGTCCTGCCGGGCGAAGCCCAACTCGTCGCGTTTGGAGGTACGCCCGACGCTGGCCAGGAACGTGTGCACCTCGGGCTCGGTCAGACCGACGCCGTTGTCGTGGACCCGGAGCGTGCCGTCCGGGTCGATCTCGAACACGACCCGGCCCGGCTCGGGCGACGGGTCGGCGTCCGGGGCGAGCGCCCGCCGGGCGGTGATCGCGTCCGCGGCGTTCTGCAACAGCTCGCGGGCGTAGACCCGGGGACTGCTGTAGAGATGCTGGCTGAGCAGGTCGACGACGCCGCGCAGGTCGACCCGGAAACGTTGCTCCATGATGGATCCCGCGCTCAGGGCCGCAGTTCGGCGGCGGACTCGGCGAGCTGACAGCCGGTCGAGATGCCACAGTTGATCAGCTGGTCGAGCTGGTGCAGCGTCACCCCCTGGGCCAGGTCGGCGGTTACCTCGCCGCAGACCCGGGCACTGCCGTCGTCGTTGACGTGCACGAACGCCTTGGGCCACAACCGGTCGTGGTTCCAGGCGTTGCAGAACGCGTACAGCTCGGGGACCCGGTCGATCGGGAACGTGGTCGCGGCCATCGTGCGTACCTGGAGCAGTTCGCCGTCCGGGCCGAGCCGGAAGAAGTAGATCAGGTTGTCGTCCCACCGGCCGACCAGGTCACCGTCGCCATCGGTGTAGAAGGAGAAGCCACGGGCGCTCAGCACCGCCGCGATGAGGTCGTTGGTCAGCGGTTGCAGCGTCTGCAACTGCCCGGCCCCGACGGGCTCATCCGGCGAGTGCGGGAGATCCGGCTCATCCGGGGAGTGCGGGAAACCCGGCGATGACATGCGACGTCCCCCGTTACGGCGAGTTGGGCTGGTTGGTCTGCCCGTGATGTTAGGCGGATCACGCGACCCGGCATAGTTCGGCCGGACCGTCCACCACGTTCGACCGCACCGTCGGCGTACTTCGGCCGGACCGGGCGTGGACACGACCGGTAAAAGCGCGGATATCCGCGACGGCAGGGCTAACGTGTGACCTTATGGCGGGCCGTACCCCTCAGGCGAACCGGCGCCGAAGCGGGTCGTCCACGCGCGGCGCCGCCGCTTCCCGTACCCGGCAACCCACGCGTGCCCAGCAGTCTGCCCGTACCCGTGCGGCGGCCCGCAAGCCCGCGCGGACCCCACCGGCGGTCTACGTCGGTCGCGCGGTCAACACCATGTGGATGGGGATGGCGCACGGCGTCGGCTGGGCGTTCCGCGCCGCCGGCCGCCAGGCCGCCACCGCCCGCGACCTCGACCCCGAGCACCGCCGCGACGGCGCCGGGCTGCTCATGCTCGGCCTGTCCATCCTGACCGCCGTCGCGGTCTGGTTCTCCTCCGCCGGCCCGCTCGGCGCCCGACTCGCCGACACCGTCCGGCTCTTCCTCGGCGCCATCTCCGTGGTCCTGCCGCTGCTGCTGCTGATCGGCGCGATCCGGCTGATGCGCACCCCCGGCGAGGCGGAGCACCGGGGCCGGGGGCTGGTCGGCTGGTCGGCGCTGATTCTCGGCACCGGCGGGCTGCTGCACATCGGCCACCACCCGACCAACAACCTCGAACGGGACTACGCCGGCGGGCTGATCGGCGCCGGCATCGGCCGGCTGCTGGAGGACGCGTTCACCCCGTGGGTGGCCGTACCGCTGCTGGTCCTGCTGGTCCTGTTCGGCCTGCTCGTGGTCACCGCGACCCCGATCAACAAGGTCCCGGAACGGTTGGGCCTGTTCGCCGAGGCGATCACCGGCCGGGGCGGCGGCACCCCGTCCGACCAGGACGACGAACTCGACGAGCCCGACGACGAGGAACCCCCGGCCCGCCGCCGCCCACCCCGCCGTCGCGGCGGCAGCCGGGTCGGGGGGGCCGGCGACACCGATGGGTACGACGCCGACGAGCTCCCCGACGAGCCGGTCCCGGTGCCGCGCAGGCCGGCCGCGAAGGTCCCCACCGTTCGCAAGGCCGCCGAGCCGCCCGAGCACTCGCCGGCACCGAGCCGGGCCGAACAGCTCGCCCTCACCGGCCTCGGCGGCAACTACGTGCTGCCGCCGGCCAACCTGCTGCGTACCGGCACCGCGCCGAAGACCCGGAGCAAGGCCAACGACGAGGTGATCGCCGCGCTCACCGGCGTCTTCGACCAGTTCGACGTGGACGCCGCGGTGACCGGCTTCACCCGTGGCCCGACCGTGACCCGCTACGAGGTCGAGCTCGGCCACGGGGTCAAGGTGGAGCGGATCACCCAGCTCTCCCGCAACATCGCGTACGCGGTGAAGTCCCCCGACGTACGGATCCTGAGCCCGATTCCCGGCAAGAGCGCGGTCGGGGTGGAGATCCCGAACAGCGACCGGGAGGACGTGGCGCTCGGCGACGTACTGCGTTCCCGGGCCGCCGGCAGCGATCACCACCCGATGCTGGTGGCGCTCGGCAAGGACATCGAGGGCGGCTACGTGGTCGCCAACCTGGCCAAGATGCCGCACATCCTGATCGCCGGCGCGACCGGCGCGGGCAAGTCCTCCTGCCTGAACTCGCTGCTGGTCTCGATCCTGAGCCGGGCCACCCCGGACGAGGTACGACTGCTGCTGATCGACCCGAAGCGGGTCGAGATGACCAGCTACGAGGGGATTCCGCACCTGGTCACGCCGATCGTGACCAACCCGAAGAAGGCGGCCGACTCGCTGGACTGGGTCGTCCGCGAGATGGACATGCGCTACGACGACCTCGCCGCCGCCGGGGTACGCCACATCGACGACTACAACCGCAAGGTGCGGGCCGGTCAGATCAAGCCGCCGCCCGGCAGTGAGCGGGAGATCCGGCCGTACCCGTACCTGCTGGTGATCGTGGACGAGCTGGCCGACCTGATGATGGTCGCCCCGCGTGACGTCGAGGACTCGGTGGTCCGGATCACCCAGCTCGCCCGCGCCGCCGGCATCCACCTGGTGCTGGCCACCCAGCGCCCCTCGGTCGACGTGGTCACCGGCCTGATCAAGGCCAACGTGCCGTCCCGACTGGCGTTCGCCACCTCGTCGCTGGCCGACTCGCGGGTCATCCTGGACCAGCCCGGCGCGGAGAAGCTGATCGGTCGCGGCGACGGCCTGTTCCTGCCGATGGGCGCCTCCAAGCCGGTACGCATCCAGGGCGCCTGGGTCAACGAGTCCGAGATCGCCGACATCGTGAAGTTCTGCAAGGAGCAGCGGGAGCCGGAGTTCCGCTCCGACGTGCTCGCCCCGGCGAAGGACATGAAGAAGAAGGTCGACGAGGACATCGGCGACGACCTGGACGTACTCGTACAGGCGATCGAGCTGGTGGTCACCTCGCAGTTCGGCTCCACCTCGATGCTGCAACGCAAGCTGCGGGTCGGCTTCGCCAAGGCCGGCCGCCTGATGGACCTGATGGAAACCCGCGGCGTGGTCGGCCCCTCCGAAGGCTCCAAGGCCCGCGACGTCCTGATCAAGCCCGACGAACTGGACGACGTCCTCGCCACCCTCCAGGGTGACAACCCCGACGCCTGACCCGCCGCGCCCTCGTCCGCCCCGAAGGCACTCGTGTAGAGAAAGAGTGGCTATTCGACGCGCGACAACCACCCTTTCTCTACAAGAGCGGTCAGGGCTTGTCGGGGTCGGGGGAGTGGGGGCGGGGGAGGAGGGTGTGGGCTAGGGAGATCAGGGAGACGATGGTCCAGGTGCCCTCCAGGAGGAGGAAGCCCCAGGAGTGGTGGATCGCGGCCAGCACCGCGAGGATGCCGGCGCCGACGACGTTGAGCAGGAGATAGCGGACGGAGTGCGGGTCCATCCGGCGGAGCTGATTGGCGGCGAACGCGGCCAGGATCAGCAGGGCACCGAGGACCTCGATCAGGTCGAGTGTGGTCATCACCATCTGCGCGCCGTCTTTGCCTGGCCGGGTACGGCACGCGCTCGTCCGGGGTGTACGCGAGAGCGTCCACCTGCGGCCCAGTCTAGCCATCGATCGGCGCCCGAGCTGGATGTGGTGAACCTCACCCATCCGACTTGACCTCAAGTCCGGTTCAACTATCAGGATTTCCCCATGACCCTGCTTCTCACCGACAACGAGGTAGCCGAACGGCTTGACGGTCTAACCGCCGTCGCCGCGATGCGCGCCGCGCTGCTGGCCGCGTACAGCGGGCGGTTGGTCGCGCCGCCCCGCGCGTCCGCGGCCCTGCGCGGAGGGCGCCTGGTCACGGCCGCCGGGCAGTTGGCCGACGAGTGGTACGGGTTCCGCTCCTACGACACCTTCGGCCGCCCCGAAGCGGAGCAGCTCGTCGTGCTGCACGAGGCGGGATCCGGCCGGATCCGGGCGATCGCGGTCGGCGAGGAGATCGGCTCACGGGGCAGCGGGGCACTCGGTGCTGTGGCGGTCGACACACTCGCCCGCCCCGATGCCGCCACGGTGGGGGTGCTCGGCGCCGGGCGACAGGCATGGGCCCAGATCTGGGCCACCGCCTCGGTACGCCCGCTGCGCGAGGTGACCGTCCACTGCCGTACGCCGGCCGTCCGGGACGCGTTCGCCGCCCGGGTACGGGCCGAGCTCGGCGTACCCGCACACGCGGTGACCAGCGCGGCGGCGGCGGTACGCGACCGCGATGTGGTGGTGCTCGCCACCGACAGCCCGACCCCGGTGGTCGACCCGGCCGACCTGGCCCCCGGCACCCACGTCAACGTGGTCGGCTTCAAGCAGCAGGGCCGGGCCGAGTTCGGGCCGGACCTGCTCGACCTGGCCGAGGTGCTGGTCACCGACTCGGTGGAGCAGGCGATGGACTACCGGCCGCCGATGCTCGCCGCCGTCGCGCCGTACGCCGACCGGCTGCGCCACCTCGGCGCGCTGCTCACCGGTGAGCAGCCGGGGCGGACCGCCGCCGACCAGGTGACCCTGTTCTGCTCGGTCGGGCTGGCCGGCGCGGAGGTCTTCCTGCTCGACCGGCTGGCCCGGGTCGAAGCGCTGAGCGCCTAGCGGCCGGGTCGGTGTGCCGGGGTCGGCGTCCGGGACGGGGCGCTGCGCGCCTAGCGGGCGCGGGGCTTCCGGAGCGGCCCGGTACCCTCGGATGGTGTCTGCCAATTCCTCTTCCTCGACCACCGGCCGCCGGGTGGCGTTGCTGACCCTGGGCTGCGCCCGCAACGAGGTCGACTCGGAGGAGCTGGCCGCCCGTCTCGACGCCGACGGTTGGCAGGTGACCACCGACGGCGAGGGCGCCGACGTGGTGCTCGTCAACACCTGCGGCTTCGTCGAGAAGGCCAAGCAGGACTCGATCGAGACCCTGCTCGCCGCCGCCGACACCGGGGCGAAGGTGGTCGCCGCTGGTTGCATGGCCGAGCGCTACGGCCGCGAACTCGCCGACAGCCTGCCCGAGGCCGGCGCGGTGCTGAGCTTCGACGACTACCCGGACATCTCGGCCCGGCTGAACGCGGTCCTCGCCGGTGAGCAGGTCGTCGCGCACACCCCCAGGGACCGGCGCGAACTGCTCCCGCTGACCCCGGTCGACCGGCACGGCAGCGGCGTGGTGGTGCCCGGTCACGCGCAGCAGACCGCACGCCCGGCCGGCGGCGCCCTCGTCACCGACGAACACACCCCGGCGCACCTGCGCCCGGTGCTGCGCCACCGGCTCGACACGGGTCCGGTCGCCTCGCTCAAGCTCGCCAGCGGTTGCGACCGGCGATGCGCGTTCTGCGCCATCCCGGCGTTCCGGGGCGCGTTCGTCTCCCGCCCGCCGGAAGAACTGCTGGCCGAGGCGGAGTGGCTGGCCCGCACGGGCGTACGCGAACTGGTGCTGGTCAGCGAAAATTCCACCTCGTACGGCAAGGATCTCGGCGACCCGCGCCTGCTGGAGAAGCTGCTGCCGCAGCTCGCCGCGGTGACCGGGATCGTCCGGGTCCGGGCGAGCTATCTCCAGCCGGCCGAAACCCGGCCGGGGCTGGTCGAGACGATCGCCACCACGCCGGGGGTGGCGGCCTACTTCGACCTGTCGTTCCAGCACTCCAGCGAGCCGGTGCTGCGCCGGATGCGGCGATTCGGGTCGACCGCCCGATTCCTCGAACTGCTCGGTTCGGCCCGTGAGCTGGCCCCGGCGGCCGGCGCGCGGAGCAACTTCATCGTCGGCTTCCCCGGCGAGACCCGCGCCGACGTGGACGAGCTGGTCCGGTTCCTGTCCGAGGCCCGGCTCGACGCGATCGGCATGTTCGACTACAGCGACGAGGACGGCACCGAGGCCGCCGGCCTGCCCGGCAAGGTCGCCTCGGCCACGATCAAGCGACGGTACGACCGGCTGAGCGCGCTCGCCGACGAGCTCTGCTCCCAGCGTGCCGAGGAACGGCTCGGCTCGACCGTCGAGGTGCTGGTCGACACGGTCGACGGCGGGGTCGTCGAGGGACGCGCCGAGCACCAGGCGCCCGAGGTCGACGGGTCCACCACGCTGGTGGCGCCGGTCGGCGGCGGGGTCGACCTGGCCGCGTTGCGCCCCGGTGACCTGGTCCGGGCCACCGTCACCGGAACCGAGGGGGTCGACCTGGTCGCCGTACCGGTCGAGCTGGTGTCCGCGGCGGCGAGCCCGCCGGGCAGCGCGAGGTGACGACGTGACGGAGGCGTCGGAGCCCACCGCCCCGGCCGCCATGGTCGAGCCGGTGCCCGTCGTCAACGCGGCCAACGCGCTCACCGCCCTGCGGCTGGTCCTGGTGCCCGTTTTTGTGGTGCTGGCGGTCGTCTCCGAGATGACCCACCCGGCCTGGCGGATCGCCGCCTGCCTGACCTTCGCCGTGGCGTCCGCGACCGACCTGCTCGACGGCTGGATCGCCCGCCGGTTCAAGCTGGTCACCGCGGTCGGCAAGGTGGCCGACCCGATCGCCGACAAGGCGCTGACCGGCGCCGCCCTGGTCCTGCTCTCCTGGTACGACCTGCTGCCCTGGTGGGTCACCCTGCTCATCCTGGCCCGTGAGTTCGGTGTCACGTTGATCCGGTTCTGGGTGATCCGGTTCGGGGTGATCGCCGCCAGCCGGGGCGGCAAGGCCAAGACCGCGTTGCAGATACTGGCGATCGTCTGGTACCTCTGGCCGGTGCCGGAACCGGCCACCTTCGTCGGCCCGTGGATCATGGGAATCGCCCTGGTGGTGACCGTGATCACCGGTCTGGACTACGTCGTACGGGCACTGCGGCTGCGCCGCCGGCCCAGCTAGCGCCCGCCGGCCGATCGGCCCGACCCCGACCGACGGGGCGTCACCGGGACCGGGTGGCGGGGGTTGGTCGGTGGGACGGTAAGGAGGCGGTATGACTGGCGATGCCGGGGCACGGGCCGCGGCGACCGAGGCGGCGGCGGTGGTGCACCCACTGGTCGAGCGGGGCGAGACCCTGGCCGTCGTGGAGTCGCTCACCGGTGGGCTGCTGGCCGCCACGATCGTGGACATCGCCGGGGTGAGCAGCGTCTTCCGGGGCGGGCTGGTGGTCTATGCCACCGATCTGAAGGAGTCGCTGGCCGGCGTACCGGCCGAACTGCTGGCCGCGCGCGGTCCGGTCGACCCGGACGTGGCCGCCGCCCTGGCCGAGGGCGGGCGCTGGCGGTGCGGCGCCGACTGGTGCCTGGCCACCACCGGGGTCGCCGGCCCGGAGCCGCAGAACGGGCGGCCGGTCGGGCTGGTCTTCGTCGCGGCGGCCGGACCGGGCGGCACCGAGGTCCGGGAACTGCGTCTGCGCGGCGGGCGGCAACAGATCCGGATGGACACGGTCACCGAGGCGTTGCGGCTGCTGGCGGAGCAGGTGCACGGCCTGGCGCCGCCGCCGGTGCGGGGCTGAGCGGGGCGGCAGACGGGGTCCGGCGGGAATCCGGACCGGCGGGGTGGGATGTCGTGCGGGCCGGCAACGGGTACGGTTGCGGGAAGGTCCCGGCAGCGGTCGGGATTGGGGGTCGGAGTCGCTCCACGCGGCGTTGCGCTGACTGCCGCCGGAGCTACGGTCCCACGTGAGGGGGAGGTGCGATGGTCCTGCTACGCCGGGTAATCGGTGACGCGTTGCGTGCTCGCCGGCAGGGTCAACACCGCACCCTGCGCGAGGTTTCCTCGGCGGCCAACGTGAGCCTCGGCTACCTGTCCGAGATCGAGCGTGGCCAGAAGGAGGCGTCGAGCGAACTGCTCGCCGCCATCTGTGACGCCCTCGGTGCACGCCTGTCCGAGCTGTTGCGCGAGGTCAGCGACACGGTCGCGCTCGGCGAGCAGGTCTCCGGAGTGCTGGCACCGGTGCAGGAGAGGTCGACGGTCGACGTCCCGGCCCGCACCGTGCTCACCGACTCCGGTGTGCGTACGGTGACCGAGTCCGGCGTACGTCAGGTCGCCACCGACGGGAACGTCTCCGTCTCGGTGCGCCAGGACTCCCCGCTCAAGGCGACCCTGCGCACCACCCGACGGGTCCGGTCCACCAGCGACCGGCCCCGCGACATCGTCCGCGCCGCCTGAGCCCTGCTCGGCCCGCTTTCTGCGGCGTAGGGTGGGCAGTTCCAGCGGCGTCTCCGGCCGGGATCCCTGCGGTTGTCTGCCGGTGTGGCGCCGTACTGGGACGATGGTGACCATGCCGCGTTCCACCGGTCCAGACCGGTCGGGCGGCGGCTGGCCGGAGCGGATGACACCGAGGGGATAACGCGAAGATGGCGAACCCGTTCGTCAAGGGATGGCGCTACCTGATGGCGCTGTTCGGCGCCAAGATCGATGAGCACGCTGATCCGAAGGTGCAGATACAGCAGGCCATCGAGGAGTCCCAGCGCCAACACCAGGCGCTGGTGCAGCAGGCGGCGGCGGTCATCGGCAACCAGCACCAGCTTGAGATGAAGCTGTCCCGGCAGATGTCCGAGGTCGAGCGGTTGCAGGGGATGGCCCGCCAGTCGCTGGTCCTCGCCGACCGGGCCCGAGCCGGCGGCGACGAGGCGGAGGCGCAGAAGTTCGAGCAGACCGCGCAGACCCTCGCCGCCCAACTGGTCTCCGTCGAGCAGTCGACCGAGGACCTCAAGGCCCTGCACGACCAGGCGCTCAGCGCCGCCGGGCAGGCCCGTCGCGCGGTCGAGAACAACAGCATGATTCTCCAGCAGAAGCTGGCCGAGCGGACCAAGCTGCTCAGCCAGCTCGAACAGGCCAAGATGCAGGAGACCGTGGCGAAGTCGCTGGAGTCGATGTCGACGCTGGCGGCGCCCGGTACCACCCCCTCGCTGGACGAGGTGCGGGACAAGATCGAACGCCGGTACGCCACCGCCATGGGCCGCGCCGAACTCGCCGGCAACTCGGTCGAGGGCCGGATGCTGGAGGTCCAGAAGAGCAGCCTCGACCTGGCCGGCTCGGCCCGGCTGGAGCAGATCCGGGCCAGCATGGCCGGCGAACAGCTCGGCGGCCAGAACCAGCCGGCGGTCGACCAGGCCAACCGGGCGGCGGACAACGCCGGGGTGGCCCGACTCGACGAGATCCGGCGCAGCATGGCCAAGGAGAAGCCGACCGGCGACCAGAGCGCCGCCGGCTGAGCGGGCGGGGCAGGGGAGGGGCGGTCATGGCCGACCAGCGAGCCCGCTACTTCCGGCGGCTGCGTGTGCTGCGCCGGTCCGCCCGCTGGTGGAGCGTCTGGGCCGGCGCACTGGGCGGCGCGGCGGCGGTCCTCACCCCGTACCAGGGGCTGGGTCTGCCGGACGCGGCCTGGGCCGCCGGTGCCGGCGGCACCGCCGTGTTGGCCCTGTGGCGATGGGCCGACCTGCGCCGGCAGGCGGCGCAACCGGCTCCGCCGCCGCCCGACCCGGTCGCCCGGGCCGAGCAGAGCCGCGCCCGGCTGGTCGCCGCCGTCGAACGGCTGCCCGCCGGGCCCGGCGTGGTCGCCGAGGTACGCCGACAGCGGACCAGGCTCGCCCTGCGCGGCTCGGCGGCGGCCGCCCGATGGGAGCGGCTGTCCCGCGCCTCGTCCACCATGAACGGGCTCGCCGGCCGGCTACCCGCCCTGGCCGAGCCCGCCGTGTTGGAGGCGACCGCCGCGGAGCACTCGCTGCACGACCTGGCCCACCGGGTGGCCAGCCTGGAGAAGGCGACCCGGTTCGCCCCGGAGCAGTCCCGGCCGGCGCTGAAATCGGCCCACCGGGACCTGCTCGGGCAACTCGACCGGGGCGTGGCCGCCTACGAGGCGTTGGTCGTCGCGGCCGCCGGCTACCTCGCCGAGGACACCCGGTCGACCACCGAGCACCCGGCGGCGGAACGGCTCGTCGAGGCAACCGACCTGCTGCACGGGGTCGCCGGCGGCCTCGCCCAACTGCGCGACCCCGGTACCGCCACCCCACGCTGAGCGCTCAGTCCGGCGGGTGGACCGCCAGCGGGCCGGTGAAGGCGGAGGTGCCGACGGCGTTGAACGCCTGGATCCGCCAGTGGTACACGGTGTCCCGGGGCAGCCCGGTGTTGGTGAACGAGCGGGCCGTACCGGCGATGGTGAAGCTGGTCAGACCGGTGCTGAACGAGGGGTCGTTGGCCCGTTGCAGGGTGAAGCCGCTGACCACGCTGCCCCCGCTCTCGAACCAGCTGAGCTGCACGCTGACCGAGTCCGGGGCGGAGACCGAGGCGGTCGCGGAGAGGCTGTGCGGCACCGCCGGTACGGTCGGCACGGTCACCACCGACACCGTCGACCACGGCGACGGGGCACCGAGGTAACTGGTCCGGACCCGGTGGTAGTACGTCGTGTTCGGGGTCACCGTGCCGTCGCTCCAGGCGGCCGTCAGCGGCCCGGAGACGGTGACCAGCCCACTGCTGAAGGTCGGGTTCACCGCCCGCTGGATCTCGACCCCGGTGGCGAAGGAACGGTTGCGCCAGGCCAGGTCGACCCGGACCGGGGCGGCCGGGGCCACCGAGGCGGTCAGCCCGCTCGGCGCGATCAGGCGTACCACCGCCGAGGCGGTGTTCGACCAACCGGAGTAGCCGACGGCGGTCTCCGTACGGACCCGGTAGTAGTACGTCGTCCCCGGCGTGACGGTCGAGTCGGCGGTCGTACCGACCCCCGGCGGCAGGCTGAACGTGGTGACACCGGCGGTGAACGTGACGTTCGTGGCCCGCTCGACCAGATGGTTCGTGGGCACCGGACGGGTGGCGTTGTTCGTCCAGGCGAGCGCGATCGACGGCGGTACGGTCGGCGAGCCGGGCTTCGCCGTCGCGGTCAGCCCGGTCGGCTGCGCCGGGGAGACCCGGAGCACCAACGGGCGGCTCAGCTCACTGCCCTCGTGGCCGACCAGGTGCCCCTGCCAGGCGTACTCCCAGCCGAAGTTGAACAGCTGGTTCGTCACCACCGCCGGGTCCCCGGTACGCGGGTTGACCTGCGTGAAGCCGTCGGTCGTACCGGGCGGCCGGTTCGGGTCGAGCAGCCGTACGCTGTCGCCGACCTTGAACGGCAGCGGGTCCGGCAGGGTCGGTCGGACGGCGACGACAGTGTCCTCCAGGGGGTTCATCCGGACCGTCTCCTTCCAGCCCAGCTCGTTCGGGTCCGGCGGCCGGATCGCGCCGTCCCAGCCGACCCGGTTGATCAACTGGACCATCAGGTGGTGGAAGTGGATGGCCCGGGTGCCGGCCCCGTTGTGGGTGATCTTCCAGATCTGGGTGCCGTCACCGGGTGACCCGATCGGGATCGCCGGGTCGGCCGGCGCCAGGATCTCGGTCGGCGGATCGACGTACGTCAGCGGCGTTGTCGTCTGCACCAGAGCGCTGACCTTCGGCAACTCCACCCCGAGGGTGGCGTTCATCCGGCCGTACTCGGGTTCGAAGAGTTCCTGGATCGCCTTCGCCCGCAGCGGCAGGGTCACCGGGGCGGTCCGGCCGGCCGGGGTGAACGTGATCGTGTTGCTGTGGATCGGCACGTGCGTGTTCTTCGGCGTACGGGTACCGAACGCGGTGTCGTACGCCGGCTGCGGCACGATCGGCGGCGGCTGGCTGGCCCCGTACGCCAGCGGCAGCCGGGCGCGCAGCCTCTCCAGGTCGTACGGCGGCTCCGGCTCACCCGCCACCTGGAACTGGAGCAGCGTACGGGTGTTCGGGCCGTAACCGGGCTGGGTGCTCGGCGCCCCACCGGCGGCGGTCCGGTCCGGGTCGCCGGTGTAGTAGTCGTACCGGGTGTCGAAGGCCGGCATCGGCGCCGGACAGTCGTTGTAGAGGATGATCTTCGAGCCGGGCGGGGCGGAGGAGAAGTCGACGATCACGTCGGCCCGCTCGCCGGGACCGAGCAGGAGCGAGTGCTCGGAGACGTTCAGCGCGGCGATGTCCCGGCGGTTGTAGACGTAGTTGATCGGCTGGTTGCGTACCACCGCCACCTCGGGCAGCAGGCCGCCCTCGGTGCCGATCTGGATCCAGTCCGGCCCGATACTGGCCGGGTCGGGCACGCCACCGGCCCGCCCGTCGGTCGGCCAGCTACCCGGGTGGTCCGGGTTCGCGGTGGCGTCCACCATCGGCACCTCACCGGCGGAGCCGTCGCCCAGCGTGCCGTCCGCCTGCCACATCGGCCCGTCCGAGGCGGCGTAGTAGAGCTGGAGGTTCAGGCTGCGGTCGTTACAGGCGTTCAGGATCCGAAACCGGTACGCCTTCGGCGCCACCCGCAGGTACGGGTAGGCGCACCCGTTGACCAGCGGGGTGTCGAGGAAGGCCTCCGGCACCACCGACGGGTTCGGCGTACCGGGCATCACCGGTGGCTGCCAGGGTGCGCCCGCCGGATCGTGGTACGGGTTCCGGGCCGGCCCGTGCGCCGTCCCGGTGTACGGCGGCCAGAACCACGGCCCGTAGTCCCAGCGCCCCATCGGGTTGGTCCCGGACTCGTTGTACGGGTTCTGGTTGGGCATGTAGACGTGCGGGTACCAGAGGCTTCCGCGACCGCCCCAGTTGGCCCGGTCCCAGGTCGGATCCTGCGCTTCGAGCTGCGCCTCGCCGGGCACGAAGGTCTTGTCCTGGATCACCAGCGGGATCTCGTCGGCCGGGACGACACCGTCCGCGACCAGTTGCCGTTCCGCCTCGTCACGCAGCAGGTAGAGGCCGAGCTGTCCGGAGTAGACGGTCAGTCGGGCGATGCCGAGGGTGTGGTCGTGGTACCAGAGCAGTCGGCCGCCGGACTGGTTCGGGTAGTACAGCGTCACCGCCCCCGGCTCCGGCTCCGCCATGTCCGGCACGTTGGCCAGGCTCGTACCGGTGGGGTAGGGGGTCTGCTCACCGGCCGGGGTGAGCCACTGGTCCGGGCCACCGTTGCTGATCCACGGCGTGGCCGCGCCGTGCAGGTGCAGCACGGCTCGGTTCTGCGGGTAGTGCTCCGATCCGCCGAGCGGGCCGGTCCCGGCACCCCGTACGGTCGAATCGACCGGCAGTGGCAGCCGCCCGGCCGGGCCGGTCGGCAGCCCGTTGACGAACTTCACCCGGACCGGACGGTCACGGTCCGCGACGATCACCGGCCCGAGATGGTACGCCCGCTTCGGCGGGCCGACGGTGTTGCGCCCGTTGGCGTCGGTCCCGCTGTTCAGTTGCCGGTAGCCACGCAGCCGGGTCTGCCCCAGATCGGCGTGCAGCTGCTGGGTGAACTGCTCCAACCCGATCTCGTAGTAGTCACAGCCGGGGTAGCTGACCGTGTCCGGCGTGGCGACCGGCAGATAGTTGCCGAGGTCGTTGCGCTGCCCCTCGCCGACGCCGGGCAGCGAGTCGACGAACTTCCGCAGACCGGTGCCGGGCACGACCTGACCGGCGGGGTCGAGGTGGGGCAGCGGACTGTTCGCGTAGTTGGGCACGAAGCCGAAGTAGTCCGGGGTGGGCAGCGGCGTCGGGACGACCGGTCGGGTCTGGGTCTGCTGTGGAATGCCGGGCCGGGACTCCTCCGGCGCCGGGGTGGGGGCATCGACGCGGCCGTCGGCGTCCTGCTTCGCCCGGCGGGCCAGGCGGTGCGCCGCGAGTTTCCTGAACATGACCATGCTCCCTCCCCGGTACCTGCTCGACCGGAGGTTCCGCCGGTGGGTCGGTCGAGCCGATCAAGATGGCCATCGCTGACGATCCGTAAGCAACTAACCGCGCCAAGCGACGATTGGATACGGCCGGTCCGGCCCCGGTTCAGCCGGAAACGAGTTCGTTACGCCAGCGGCGGCGGCCAGCCGGTGCCCGCTGCCGACGATGTCGCGGCTGTCGCCGTCAGTCCGGGGCGGGCTGGCAGCGCGGGCACCAGTACGTCACCCGGTCGCCCTGTTCGGCCTTTTCCACCAGCATGCCGCAGCGGCGACAGGGTTGACCGCGCCGGCCGTACACGTAGGTGGTCTGCCCCCGGTGCAGCGAGCCGGTGGTGCTCTGGGTCCAGCGTCCCCGGTTCGCCGCCAGCAGACGTTGGGCCAGCGTCACCAGCCCGGCGAGGTCGGGCACCGCCGCCACCGGTGTCCACGGGTCGACACCCCGGAGGAAGAGCACCTCCGATTTGTAGAGGTTGCCGATGCCCGCCAGGCTGTGCTGGTCCAACAACGCCTCGGCGATACTGGACCGCGGGTGGGCGGCGAGCCGGCGTACCGCCTCGTCCGGGTCCCAGGCCGGGCCGAGCAGGTCGGGGCCGAGCCCGCCGACCAGCTCGTCCTCCCGCGCGGTGGGCAGCACGGCGACCTCGTGCAGGTGGTAGCCGACCGCGATCGCGTCCGCCGTACGCAGTACCAGCCGGATCAGGTGCGCCGGCCGGGCGGCCCAGCGTTCGCCCGGCGGGTAGACCCGCCACGCCCCGTCCATCCGCAGGTGGGAATGCACGGTGAGGCGCGCCTCACCGGCGGCCCCACTGCTCGTGCCCGGCGTGCCGGGCGTGCTCGCTGTGCCGGGCGTGCTCGCTGTGCCGGGCGTGCCCGGCACGCCGGGTGTGCCGGGCGGTTTGGCGAGCCGGATCAGCAGGTGCTTGCCGCGACTGACCGCTTCCAGGACGGTCCAGCCGACCAGGTTGGTGCCGGCGAGCTGCGGCACCCGGAAGTCGGAGGCGGTCAGCCGGCCACCGGCCAGCGCACGGTGCAGCGCGCGGGCGGTGTTCCAGACCGTGTCGCCTTCGGGCACGCTTCCATCCTGCCCGCTAACGCGCTGTCAGGCCCGCTCTTCGAGCGCCGTCAGGGCCGCCCTTCCACGTCAGGTCTGCTCTTCGAGTGCCGTCAGGTCTGCTCTGCTGCGTCAGGGCTGTGCTTCGAACCGCGTCAGGCATGGTCTTGCAGTGCTGTCAGGTCTGCTCTGCTGCGTCAGGGCTGTGCTTCCAACGGCGTCAGGCATGGTCTTCCAGTGCTGTCAGGTCCGTTCTTCGGCGTCAGGGCTGCTCTTCGAGCCGGGGGGCGCGCACCATGTCCTGGTAGCGGGGATGGCTGGCGCCGTAGATGGCGAAGTTGAGCCGGGCATGGGCCAGGCTCAGGTCGCCGTTCGGGCCGTCCTCGAAGACGGCGTCCTCGGCCCCCTGTCGGCCGTCGTTGGTCCAGAAACAGACCGGACAGGTCCCACCTTCTCCGGTGAAAAAGCCGCAGCATGGACATGCTTGTACGTCGATCGAATGCTTCCCCACCGGTTAAGCATTCCATAATGGTCCATCCGTCGCAGCTCCCTGTCCGCGATGCGGAAGTACATCAGCTAGCGTCCGCTATCCGTAGCACCTGCCCCGTTACCAGCGAAAGTACGGCATCCGCGCGGCCGCCGTTCACCGCCAGCGCCACCCGGCCGGCGGAGTCCGCGAACACGGCGACAGCCCCCGTCGGTACGTCACCGAATGTCGCCGCCCGACGGGCCGGTACGCCGTCCACCAGCAGCGCCGACCGCAGCCCGTCCAGCGCGGACGCCGGGGCGGCGAGCTGCACGTTGCCGAAGTGATCCACCGAGAGCACCTCGGCGGTGAGCCAACCCGGCCCGCTGCTGACCACTGGTTCGGGCAGCCGTACCAGGGTGGTCGGGTCGACCGTCGGCCCGGCGTCGGTCAGCTCGGCACCGAGCGCCAGCCGGGCGGCGACCGGGGCGAAGACGTCCCTACCGTGGAACGTGGGCGAAACGGTCGCCGCGAGCCAGGCCGGGTTGGTCAGCTCCACCGCGAGTGTGGTGCCGCCGAGTGCGTCGGCCGCCCAGCAGAGCAGCCCGTTGTCCGGCCCGACCAGCAACCCGCCGGGGGTCTGTAGGGCGACCCCGCGCCTGGCCGTACCGACGCCGGGATCGACAACCGCCACATGCACCGCCGGCGGCAGTTCCACGACCGTCTGGGCGAGTACGACCGCACCCCGCCCGACATCCCCCGGCGGCACCAGATGCGTCACATCGAGCACCCGTACACCCGGCGCCAACCGCCCCACCACCCCATGACAGGCAGCCACAAACCCATCAAAAAGCCCATAGTCACTAGTAAAACTAACCCACCCATAACCCACCACACCCCCACGCTAACCCCCTCCCCCTCCCCCCTCCCCCCTCCCCTCCCCCTCCCCCCACCCCCTCTCCCGCGATCTAGGGCAAATACGTGTTAGTTGATCTCCGATCACCCCCATCTGCCCTAGATCGACGCAGAGAGGGGCGGGGGAGGGGGCGGGGGGAGGGGGCGGGCGGGGGGAGGGGTGGGAGGGTGGGGGGATGCGATTGGTTGTGTTTAGTGAGCCGCAGGATGGTGCTACGTACGGGGATTTGCTCCGGGTGGCGCGGCATACGGAGGATCTCGGGTTCGACGGGTTTTTTCGGTCCGACCACTATCTGCACATGAACGGGGACGGCGTGCCCGGTCCGACGGACGCCTGGCTGACCCTGGCCGGGCTCGCCTTGCAGACCGAGCGGATCCGGCTCGGCACCCTGGTCACCTCGGCCACCTTCCGGCTGCCCGGACCGCTGGCCATCTCGGTCGCGCAGGTCGACGAGATGAGCGGCGGACGGGTGGAACTGGGCCTGGGTACGGGCTGGTTCGAGGCCGAGCATCGGGCGTACGGAATCCCGTTCCCGCCGCTGAGGGAGCGGTTCGACCGGCTGACCGAGCAGCTTGAGGTGGTTACCGGCCTGTGGGGGACCCCGCCGGGGGAGACGTTCACCTATCGGGGCGGCTACTACGACCTCTACGACTCCCCGGCGATGCCGAAGCCGGTGCAGCAGCCGGGACCGCCGGTCATCGTCGGCGGCACCGGCCTGAAGCGGACGCCGGTGCTGGCCGCCCGATTCGCCGACGAGTACAACGTGCCGTTCCAGCCGGCGCACGCGGCCGCGAAGAACTTCGCCGCGGTGGTCGAGGCATGCGAGCGGGTGGGCCGGGACGCGACCGGCCGGGCCCCGTTGACGCTGTCGGCCGCGGTCACCGTGGTCTGCGGACGTACCGACGCCGAGGTTCGTCGCCGGGCCGACGCGATCGGTCGGGATCTGGACGAGCTGCGCGCCGGGCCCGGCGTGGTCGGCACCCCGGACGAGGTGGTCGAGCAACTACACGAGTACGCCAAGGGCGGCGCATCCCGCTTCTTCCTACAGTTCCTGGACCTGGCCGACCTGGATCAGCTCGACCTGATCGCCGCCGAGGTGGCCCCGCAGCTCTGAACACCGCCCTGACCGGCACTAACGTCAGGGTTAGTGCCGGTCGGTGTCAGCTTCGTCCGGCGGGGCTGTGGCAGTCGGCGAGGTCGACCCCCGTCGGCGCCGACCGGGGGCCGAGTAGCCCTCGGGTGTGACTACCGGCCCGCTTCGACCACCGGAGCGGGGTCGACCGGCGCCGGCCGGGGCGGTCCGGGCTGGGGCGGCAGCACGATTTCGCGTACGGCGAGGTAAACCGCGCGGACCGCGAGCGTCCGTTCGACCTCGTCCAGGATCGGGGCGAAGAACTGTCGGCGGTGCTCGACGTCGCTCATCGAGGTGACCGCGAAGTACATGCTGCCGAATCCGGCCAGCAGGGCGGCGTTGCGCAACAGCGCCAACGGCACCGGCAACCCGGCCGCGAGCATCGCCGGCGGCTCGCCGATCCACTGCTCGGCGGTTTCCGGCTGGACCACTATCAGGCCGAGCAGCAGGAAGAAGCTGAACAGCCCGATTCCGACCACCAGGGCCTGTACGAGCTGCCGGGTGGCGAGCATGAGCAGCAGGTTGCCCACCTGGCGGGCGTTGAGCGGCACCGGACGCAGTGGACCGTCCGGGGCGACCTCCTCGATCGGCAGGCTGGCCAGCGGGGTGCGCTGGCAGGACGAGGAGAGCCGTTCGGCGCTCAGGTCCTGCTCGACCCGGCCGATCTCGTCGCGCAGCCGGCCGGCGGCGGCCAGGATGGTGACCGCGGTGAAGAGGCTGAGCACCAGGCCCAACCGGTACCAGGGCAGCCGGTTCATCGCCTGCCACAGCTCGCCGGTGAAGAAGAAGAACAGGGTGACGAAGAGCAGTAGCGGCAGTGCCCGGCCCTGTAGCCGCACGCTGTTGCGCATGTCATCGACCGCGTGCCGGATGGCCCGGCGCAGCAGCGGCACCACGCCATAGCTGGTGGCCAGCCAGGACCCGGCGAACAGCAGCGCGAACGCGGCCACCGAGGTGACCGTGATCTTCACCTGTCCGTCGTGCAGCCAGAGCGCCAGCGGCGGTACGACCGCCGGCACCACCGCGTACGCGACCAGGACCGTGATCATCGCGCGGTGGGAGAAGTGGGGCAGGCGGCGGCCGAACCTGGTCAGCGCGGACCAGCCGGCCAGTCCGGCGACCACCACGATCGTGAGCAGCACCCAGCGGGCGGTGCCGGTGCCGGCCTGAAGGATCACCCAGGCGAGATCGGCCACCACGACCACGGCGAGGAACGGCAGCATCCGGGGGAGGATGTGCCGGTCAAAGTCGTACCCGGCGATCATCTGGGGTACGCCGTGGCGGACGAACCAGCGTTCGGCCTGGCGGACCAGGGCGCGGGAGGCGGTGATTGGCACCCGCTGATCCTGTCAGAGTGACCCGACGGGTTCACTCCGGCGCGTCGTCGTCCTCGATCCGGATGCCGAGCGCGCCCGCGAGTGTGTACGACAGCGCGATCAGGTCGTGTCGGGCGACGACCGCGCCGGCCAGACTCGTCACCCCGCCGATACCGGCCAGGGAGCAGTTGGTGAACCGGGTTCCCGCCGTCTTCGCGTGGCTGAACTGGGCACCGGTCAGGTCGCAGTCGGTGAACCGTACGCCGCCGAGGTCGGCATTGGAGAAGTCGGCCCGGCTCAGGTTGCATCCCTCGAACACCACGTGTTGGAGCTTCGAGAACCGGAACGACGCCAGGTCGAGCCGGCACTGCGCGAACGTCACCTCGCGCAGGCTGCCGTTCACCCAGTGCAGGCCGGTCATCCGCGCCGTCGACAGCCGTACCCGCAGCAGGCTCGACTTCTCCACCCGCAGGTTGGCCAGGTTCGAACTCTCGATCAGGCAGTCGTCGAACTTCGCCCCGTCGAGGTGCGTACCGCTCAGGTCGGTGCCGCGCAACCGGCACTGGTCGAACTCCACCGCGTCGGCCGACCGGCCGGACAGGTCGAGGTCCACGAACTCCAGCCGGCGGAACGTCGCCTCGTGGTCGAGGTCGTGCTCCTCCACCGTGGCCGGGTCGAGTGAAGCGGGTCGTTTGGGCTCCACCGGCGCCCGCTCGCGCGACTGACCGCTGTTCGGGCGTACCGACCCGCTGTTCGGGCCTACGGACCCGCTGTCCCGGCGTACCGACCGTGCTGGCATGCCGGCACGGTAACCCAACCGGCTCGGGGCGCCGTGCCGGCGGGGGTGGGTGTGGATCGGGGCGTGCGCTGGGTAAGACCGGACGCATGACGTACTCCGAGGTGAGCCGTAGGCCGATGACCAGGGTTGCGGTGATCGCCCACCGCAGGAAGACGCTCGGCGGCGGGCTGGACGAGCTGCGTACGCGGCTCGCCGACGAGGGCGTCACCGATCTGCTCTGGTACGAGGTGCCGAAAAGCCGCAAAGCTCCCAAGAAGGTACGGAAGGCGGTGGACAAGGGAGCCGAGCTGATCCTGGTCTGGGGCGGGGACGGCATGGTCCAGCACTGCGTGGACACCCTCGCCGGCTGGGACGGCGCCACCGGCATCATCCCGGCCGGTACGGCCAACCTGCTCGCCACCAACCTCGGCATCCCGCAGGACCTCGAAGCGGCCGTCAAGATCGCCCTGCACGGCGACCGCCGCCGGATCGACCTCGGTCGGGTCAACGGTCGGCACTTCGCGGTGATGGCCGGCGCCGGATTCGACGCGGAGATGATCTCGGACGCCGACCGGCAGCTCAAGGACAGCATGGGGAAACTGGCCTACGTCTGGACCGGCCTGCGGCACGTACGCGACGAGGTCGTGCCGGTGAAGATCAAGGTCGACGGGGAGAAGTGGTTCGACGGCGAGGCGAGCTGTGTGCTGTTCGGCAACGTCAGCACGATCACCGGCGGCATCGAGGCGTTCGACGACGCCCGCCCGGACGACGGCCGGCTGGAGATCGGTGTCGCCACCGGGCACGGGGTGATCGACTGGGCCCGTACCCTCGGCCGAATGGCGGTCGGCCGATCCGAGAACTCGCCGTTGGTGGAGATCACTCAGGGGCGGAAGGTCGACGTCCGGTTCGGCACGCCCCAGACGTACGAGGTCGACGGTGGTGCGTGCGGCACCGACAAGCGGTTGAAGGTGCGGGTGGTGCCGTCCGCCATCACGGTGTGCGTACCCGCCCAGCGCGACGGCGAGCGGGCAACGGGCGACTAGCCGGGCGCGACGGGCCGGCGGCGGAGTCGCCCCGGCTCGTCCCGGCCGCGCCGTCTGGTGCGTGGTCGGGCTCGCGGTCACCCTGCGGATCATGACCCGTCGGGCGTGACGGTCGCCCCGGCAGTGGACTCAGTCGGGCTCGTCGTCGGTTTCGCGTCGACGCATGTGCGCCTCGTACTCGGCGAACGGTCCGAGGCCCGCCGTCCGACGTCGTTCGTCCAGTCCGGGAAGGTCTTCGATCGGTTGGGGAGTCAGTTCGCCCGTGCCGTCGGGGCCGTACCAGAACTGGGTGCCGTACAACTGGGGTTTGCCTTCTGCTCGACGGACCCGGTCGGTGAGGTAGGCCAGGTGGGCCGGGCTCGCCTCGCCGTCGCTCACCGCGCCTGCGAGGAGGGCCAGGCAGTCACGCTGGAATGCCGGGTCGCGGTCGGCGTGCTGGGCCAGCAGCCAGGCGGCGCCAGCCGCCTGCTCGCCGACCACACTGCGCAACGGCCAGCCGTGCCGGTCCAACACCGACCTCAGCCAACCGGTGTTCTCGGCGTCGACGGCGGCGACCCGGTCCCGGACGGCCGGGTCGGACGTACGGCCCACTACCCCGTCCCGAGCCTCCTGGTCACGATCCATCCGGGCGACGAGTTCGTCGGCCAGTGGGTGTTCCACCGCCCCGGTCACCGGTCCGCCCCGGCTTCGGGTGGGGGCAAAGGATCACGGAAAGTAACCGCCATGCTTGCGAACGTAGGCACACGTGCCGAAAGCCGGCAAGAGGAAGCGGCGTGTTCGCCGGCTTCCGGGCCCAATGCCGGGGCGTCGGGCTCCGCTGGTGGAGAATCCGTCGGCATGGAGCAACAGGTGCATTTCGTGACGGTGGCGACCGCCGACCTCGACGCCGCCCGGCGGTTCTATGTCGACGGACTCGACTGGAGCCCGACGCTCGACGTGCCCGGTGAGATCCTCTTCTTCCAGATCGGACCGGGGATCATGCTGGGCCTGTTCGACGCGGCGCAGTTCACCGCCGATCTCGGTCCGGGTGATCTCGGCGCGGCCCACCTCGGCGCCCCGGCCGACGTCACACCGCGCGGCTTCACCCTGTCGCACAACGTGTCCAGCCCGCAGGAGGTCGACCGGGTGCTCGCCGCGGCGGCGGCCGCCGGTGCCGCCATCCGCAAACCCGGCCAGCCGGCCTCCTTTGGCGGCTACCACGGCCACTTCGCCGACCCGAACGGCCTGCTCTGGGAGATCGCCCACAACCCCGGCTGGTCCGTCACCCCCACCGGCACCGTCCTCCTCGCCCCCGCCAACCCCGAAACCTCCGGTTGACCATGAGGTTAGCGACGGTTTCCGGGCGGGAATCGGTTGTTAACTTCATGATCAACGAGGTGATCGGGGGAGGCGGAGGCCGCGGGGGGTGGGGCGGAAGCCGGCGGTGGTGAGGGCCGCGGCCAGGGGTGAGGAGTGGACTGGGTCGCCGTCGGCGCGTTCTACCGAGAGGGGGCCCAGGGCGTCGGAGTGGACGGCGTCGGCCAGGGCCTTGGCTGCCAGGACCAGGGCATCTTCGTCGTCCACGAAGGAGAGCAGGGTGCGACCGCCGCGTTCGACGTACAGGGTCAGGCCGCCGTTGACCAGGATCACCAAGGCGCCGGCCTTGCGACCGGCCCGATGGCCGCTCACCCCGCGCTCGCCGTCACCGGAGTCGACCACCCGCTCCGGCCAGGGCAGCGCGGCACCGTACGGGTTCGCCGGGTCCGTTGCGGCGAGCACCAGCGCGCTGCCCGTACGCCGCCGGCCGTCGTCCGGCTCGGCCAGCGCGCGCAGCCGGTCCACCGCCCCCGGTACGGCGAACTGCGCGGCGCCCAGCCCCTCGACGAAGTAGCCCCGCCGGGCGGCACCGCGTTCCTCCATTGCCACCAGCACCGGATACACCCCCGCGAACCCGCCGACCACCCCCTCGGCGGCAACCGCACCCCGGGTGACCAGCCCGTGCCGTTCGAGCAGCAGGTCGGCCAGGGCGGCGGCCCGCCGGGTCGGGTCGAGGTCCCGATCCGGCAACCGGGACCAGCGACCGGCGACCGCCGGTGGCCCACCCCGAGCCGGCAGCGCCGGTCGACCGGGACGCCGGTAGCGGGTACGCGGAGCGCCGGGCCGGGCCCGGTGCGCACCCCGGCCGCCGAGCAGCGCCCGCAGCGGGGCGATGGTGTCGTTGGTCAACCAGCCGCCCCAGGCCAGCTCCCAGACGGCGCCGACCAGGGGATCGTCCTCGGTCGAGCCGACCCGGTCGGCCAGCGCCCGGAAGAACAGCGCCTGCCCGTCGCCGAGCGCGTCCAGCACCGACTGGTGCAGCGGGGTGAGGGCGAGCGCCGGATCGGGCGGCGGCAGCAGCAGCGGCGCGGAGTCGGCGTACGCGAGGCTGACCCAGCCGTCGGCCGCGCCGATCGCGCCGGTGCCGGCCCAGGTCACCTCGCCGCTGGCGCAGAGCTCGTCCAGGTACGCGGGGGAGTAGTCGGCCACCCTGGCCGGCAGGATCAGGCTCTCCAGGGCGGATGCGGGCACGGCCACGCCCTGCAACTGCTCGATCGCGGCGGCCACCGCCTCGATGCCCCTGGCGTTGCCGCCGACCTGCTGCCAGCGGGGCAGGAAGGTGGCCAGCGTCTGCGGCGGCACCGGCTCGATCTCCCGGCGCAGCGCGGCGAGTGAACGGCGGCGGAGCAGGCGCAGCACCTCCGTACCGCACCACTCGGTGCCGGTGCCGGCGGGCGAGAACTCACCGGAGACCACCTGACCGGTGGCGGCGAGCCGACGCAGCGCCTGTTCCACCACGAACACCCCGAGCCCGAACCGGGCGGCGCAGGTGGCCGCCGGAAACGGCCCGTGCGTACGGGCGAAGCGGGCCACCAGGTCGCCGAGCGGGTCGGCCACCGGCTCCAGGTACGCCTGCGCGACGCCGACCGGCAGCGCGACCCCGAGCGCGTCGGAGAACCTGCCGGCGTCCTCGACCCCGATCCAGCGCTCCTGCCCGGCGATCCGGACCCGCAGGATCCGCCGGCCGGCCTCCAGGTCGGTCAGCCATTCCGAGCGGGCGCCGCGTTCGACCAGTTCCGCCTCGGTCCGGTCGCCGAGCAGCCGGAGCAGCTCGACCACGTCCTCGGCGTCGCGCGGGCGGCGCTGCTCGGTCAGCCACTGCAACTGCCGCTCGGTCTCGGCGACCACCGCCGGGTCCAGCAGTTCGCGCAGGTCGACCCGGCCGAGCAACTCGCCGAGCAGGGCCGAGTCGAGGGCGAGCGCGGCGGCCCGGCGTTCGGCCAGCGGGGCGTCGCCCTCGTAGAGGAAGGCGCCGACATAGCCGAAGAGCAGCGAGCGGGCGAACGGCGACGGGTGGTTGGTCTCCACCTCGACCAGTCGGATCTTCCGGGCGGCGAGATCGCCCATCAGCCCGACCAGCGCCGGTACGTCGAAGACGTCCTGGAGGCACTCGCGGGCCGCCTCCAGGGTGATCGGGAAGTCGGCGTACTCGCGGGCGACGTCGAGCAGTTGGGCGGCGCGTTGGCGCTGCTGCCAGAGCGGTTGGCGGCGCCGGGGATCGCGTCGGGGCAGCAGCAGGGCACGGGCGGCGCACTCGCGGAACCGGGCGGCGAACATCGCCGAGCCGCCCACCGCCTCCTGCACGATCTGGGCGATCTCGTCGGGGTCGAAGCCGACCAGATCCGCGCCGGGCGGCTCGTCGGCGGTGTCCGGCAGCCGCACCACTATGCCGTCGTCGCTCGGTACGACCTGCGCATCCACCCCGTACCGTTCGGCCAGCCGGCGGCCGATGGCCAACGCCCAGGGGCCGTTGACCCGGGCCCCGAGGACCGAGTGCACGGCCAGCCGCCAGTCGCCCAACTCGTCGCGGAAGCGCTCGACCACCACGGTCCGGTCGTCCGGCAACGACCGGGTCGCCTCCCGCTGTTCGCGCAGGTACGCGACCAGGTTGCCAGCCGCCCAGGCGTCCAGCCCGCCGTGGCGCAGTGCCTCGGTGGCCGCCTCGTCGTCCTGCTTCACCAGGGTGCGCAGCCGGGCGCCGATGGCCCGGCCCAGCTCGATCGGGCGGCCGAGGCTGTCGCCCTTCCAGAACGGCATCCGGGCCGCCTGGCCGGGGGCGGGGGAGACCAGCACCCGGTCCGGGGTGATGTCCTCGATCCGCCAGGACGAGGAGCCGAGCAGGAAGACGTCGCCGATCCGGGACTCGTAGACCATCTCCTCGTCCAGCTCGCCGACCCGGGCGGATCGGGTCGCCCCGGCGAGGAAGACACCGAACAGTCCCCGGTCGGGGATGGTGCCGCCGCTGGTGACGGCGAGGCGCTGGGCGCCGGCCCGGCCGGTGAGCAGGTCGGTCCCCCGGTCCCAGACCAGCCGGGGGCGCAGTTCGGCGAAGGCGGTCGACGGGTAGCGGCCGGAGAGCATGTCCAGCACCGCGTGCAGGGCCGAGTCGGGCAGTTCGGCGAAGGGCGCGGCCCGGCGGACCAGTGCGGCGAGGTCGGGCACCCGCCACTCGTCCAGCGCGACCATCGCGATGATCTGCTGCGCCAGTACGTCGAGCGGGTTGCGCGGGTAGTGCAGCTCCTCGATCGCCCCGTCGCTCATCCGTTCGGCGACCACCGCGCAGGAGATCAGGTCGCCCCGGTGCTTGGGGAAGACGACGCCCCGGGAGATCGCGCCGACCTGGTGTCCGGCCCGGCCGACCCGTTGCAGGCCGGCGGCGACGCTCGGCGGGGCCTCGATCTGCACCACCAGGTCGACCGCGCCCATGTCGATGCCGAGTTCGAGGCTGGAGGTGGCGACCACGGCGGGGAGCTGGCCGGATTTCAGCGCCTCCTCGATGTGCTTGCGTTCCTCGCGGGAGACGCTGCCGTGGTGCGCCCGCGCGATCACCGGTGGGGCGCCGCTGGCCGCGCCGGACTGGGCCATGATCTCGGCCGGCAGCCGTTCGGCCGGTACGGCCCGTGGGGTTTCGAGGGCGGCGGCCGGCCCGGTTTCGAGGGCGGCGGCAATGCCGGCCTGCTCGTCGGCGGCGAGTTCGTTGAGCCGGGCGCAGAAGCGTTCGGCACCGCGTCGGGAGTTGGTGAACACGATGGTCGACCGGTGCTCCCGGATGAGCTGGAAGACGCGTTCCTCGACCGCCGGCCAGATGGAGGCGCGGCGCGGGGTGCTCAGCTCGTCGTCGGCGGGTGGGTTCCGTTCGTCGAGCCGGGTCATGTCCTCCACCGGCACCTCGACGCTGACCTCGATGGTCTTCGGGGTGCGTGGCTGGACCACGTCCACCGGTCGGGCCCCGGCGAGGAAGCGGGCGGTGGCGTCGACCGGCCGTACGGTGGCGGACAGGCCGATCCGCTGCGCCGGCCGGGGCAGCAGCTCGTCCAGGCGTTCGAGGGAGAGGGCCAGGTGGGCGCCGCGTTTGGTGGCGGCGACCGCGTGCACCTCGTCGACGATCACCGACTCCACCCCGCGCAGTGACTCCCGGGCGGCCGAGGTGAGCAGCAGGAACAGCGACTCGGGCGTGGTGATCAGGATGTCCGGCGGGGTACGGGTGAACGCCCGCCGCTCGTCGGCCGGGGTGTCCCCGGTGCGCATCCCGACGGTGATCTCCGGTGGCGGCAGCCCGAGCCGGGCGGACGCCTGCCGGATGCCGGTGAGCGGGGCGCGCAGGTTGCGTTCGACGTCGACGGCGAGCGCCTTCAACGGGCTGACGTAGAGCACCCGGCAGCGGTGCTTCGGATCTGCCGGGCGGGGCTCGTGGGCGAGCCGGTCCAGCGACCAGAGGAAGGCGGCGAGGGTCTTGCCGGATCCGGTCGGCGCGACGACGAGGGCGTTGTGGCCGGCGCCGATCGACTGCCAGGCGCCGGTCTGGGCGGCGGTGGGCGCGGCGAAGGCGGCGGCGAACCACTCCCGGGTCGCCACCCCGAACCGCTCCAGTACGTCCGCCATGGCGCCAATCCTGCCCCGCGGTTACGACAATCGGCGGGCCGCCGTGGCGGAATGCCAGGCTTGTAGCCTTAAAGGCTGGTTCCTACGTTAAGTGTCACTTAACTGCTTGCTGATGTAGTGCGACATAAAGTAACTTCTCCGGCAGTCCGAGGTCGGTACGGAGGGGGCCGGATGACCGCCGAGCAGCACCGCACCGCCGAGCAACATCGCTCCGTCGACCAGAACCGCTCCGCCGAGCAGCACCGCTCCGTCGACCAGCACCGCTCCGTCGACCAGCATCGCACCGCCGAGCAGCATCGCAGTGTCGGACAGGAGCGCGGCGAGCGCGGCACCGACGTACTCATCCGCAAGGTCGACGGGCACCTGGCCGCGCTCCGACTCGGGCTGCGCGGCGCCGACCTCGAACTCGCCGAACGGGTCGGCGCCTGCCTGCGCGTACTGGTGCTCGACACCGCCCAGGCCAGCGCCGCCGACCGGGCCCGGGTCCGGGCCGCCGTGCACTACTTCGTGCTGCGCCGCGAGGGGCGCGGCAAACTCGTCCCGGTGCGCTCGCTCGCCGCGGCCCAACACCTGGTCAACCGGGTCGTCATCCAGCTCGGCCGGCCCGACCTGCTGGTCCGGTCCACATCGGACTGAGCGACCGGTCCGGCGGCGCCCGGTAGTCGGACTGAGCGACCGGTCCGGCGGCGCCCGGTAGTCGGACTGAGCGACCGGTCCGGCGGCGCCCGGTAGTCGGACTGAGCGACCGGTCCGGCGGCGCCCGGTAGACTGCACCCGCCGACAGGCTCGACGCCGCGCGGGACGTGGCCGACGACGGGAATGCCGACCGGGACGGGGGCGACACGCGATGTGGGACGGACGCCTGATCCGCCGGCCGATCGGCCGGCTGGTCGTCGCGGTCCTGCTCACCCTGCTCGCGCTCACCGCCGTACACGGCGCCAGTTCCGCCGACACGCCGGCCGGCGCCCTGGCCACACCACACGCGTCGATCGGCGCCGCGCTGCACCACCCGCACTCGGTGCACGGCCGGGCCGAGGCGGAGGCCGGCTCCGGCCGGTCCGCCGACCGGGTGGCGGCCGGGTCGGAACTGCGTCCGCCCGCCCCGGAACTCGTCGCCCTGCCGGTGCGGGCGATCGCGCCGGCGGCCGTACCGGTAGCGGATTCCGCGCCGATCCCCGGACCTCGGGCGGAGCCGCGGACGCGGCCCGGATCCGGGCCGTCCAGCCGCGCTCCGCCGGCCTGAGCCCGCGCCGGCGCCACCGCGCCACCGGCTGATCCGCGCCGACCGGTCGCGGTCCGGCCCGCCCACCCTCGTCAGACCGTCGTACGTCGTGCCGCCCGGCCACCCGGCCCGGTGGCCCGATGTCGCGGCCATGGAGGGGCTTTAGTCCGACTTCCGTTATTTGTCGGCATTATCGACGTTTATGCCGCCTGATTCCCCGTAGCCACAGACCCTGGACAAGGGCCTGCGATGACACCTACCTGGAGAACGCATGCTGGTGCTGCTGAGCCTCCACCTCGCGCTGGCGCTGATCGCGCCACTGCTCGTCCGTTGGTGGGGTCGCCGCGCCTGCTACCCGCTGGCGCTCGCCCCGGCGGCCATCTTCGCCTGGGCGGTCGCCCAGACCGGTACGGTCCGCGCCGGCGGCCAGGTGGCCGAGACGTACGGCTGGGTCCCGCAGGTGCACCTCGACCTGGCGTTCCGGGTCACCACGCTGTCCTGGCTGATGGCGCTGCTGGTCGGCGGGGTCGGCGCCCTGGTGCTGGTCTACTGCGCCCACTACTTCGCCGCCGACGACCCCGGCCTCGGCCGCTTCGCCGCCACCTTCGTCGGCTTCGCCGGGGCCATGTTCGGCCTCGTCGTCGCCGACAACCTGATCCTGCTCTACGTGTTCTGGGAACTGACCACGGTCTGCTCCTACCTGCTGATCGGCCAGAACCCGGAGAAGTGGGCCAGCCGGCGGGCCGCCGCCCAGGCTCTCGTCGTCACCACCGTCGGCGGGCTGGCCATGCTGATCGGCCTGATCATGCTCGGCCAGCGGGCCGGGACGTACCGGATCTCCGAACTGGCGACCGCGCCGCTGCCCACCGACGGCTACCTCGCCACGCTGGTCGTGCTGCTCCTGGTCGGCGCGGTCACCAAGTCGGCGATCTTCCCGGTCAGCTTCTGGCTGCCCGCCGCGATGGCCGCCCCCACCCCGGTCAGCGCGTACCTGCACGCGGCGGCGATGGTGAAGGCCGGGGTCTACCTGGTCGCACTGTTCGCCCCGCTGTTCGCCGACGACCAGCCGTGGCGGCCACTGCTCCTCGTCGCCGGGGCGGTCACCATGCTGCTCGGCGGCTGGGCCGCACTGCGCCAGACCGACCTGAAGCTGCTGCTGGCGTACGGCACGGTCAGCCAACTGGGGCTGCTGTTCGTACTCACCGGCGCCGGCACCCGTGACGCCGAACTCGCCGGCCTCACCATGCTGCTCGCCCACGCCCTGTTCAAGTCCGCGCTCTTCCTCGTCGTCGGCATCGTCGACCACAGCGCCGGCACCCGTGAACTGCCCGCGCTGTCCGGGCTGTGGCGGCGGATGCCCCTGGTCTTCGCCGCCGCCGTACTCGCCGTGGCGTCCATGGCCGGGCTGCCGCCACTGCTCGGCTTCGTAGCCAAGGAAGCGGTGTTCGAGGCGTTCCGGCACGACCCGCTGCTGCTCACCATTCTGGTCGTCGGCTCCACCCTGACCGTGGCGTACAGCCTGCGCTTCCTCTGGGGGGCGTTCGGCACCAAACCGGCCCTGCCGGCGACACCGACCGAGCCGGTGGCGGTCGCCATGCTCGCCCCGGTCGGCCTGCTGGCGGTGGCCGGGCTGGCGCTCGGCGTACTGGCCCGGCCGGTGGACGACCTGCTGGTCCCGTACGCCGGGCAGTTCGGACCGGGTGGGTATCACCTGGCGCTCTGGCACGGGCCCGGCCTGGCGGTCGGGCTGTCCCTGGTCGCGCTGGCCGGCGGCGGACTGCTGTTCGCCCAACGCGACCGGATGGCCCGCGTGGTCGAGCGGCTGCGCGCCCCGTTCGACGGCGGGACCGCCTACGAACGGGTGACCTACTGGCTGGACCGGGCGGCGGTCGAGGTCACCGGCGCCACCCAGCGCGGATCGCTGCCGCAGTACCTGGGCACCATCCTGGTGGTCCTGGTGGTGGTGCCGGGCGGCGCGCTGCTGGTCGGCTGGCCCTGGCCGGACCGGGTCGCGCTCTGGCACAACCCGGTGCAACTGGTGGTCGCGGTGGTGCTCGCCACCGCCGCGGTGCTCACCGTACGGGCCCGTCGCCGGCTCACCGCGATGGTGCTGGTCGGGGTCACCGGCTACGGCACGGCGATGATGTTCGTCCTCAACGGCGCACCCGACCTGGCGCTCACCCAGTTTCTCGTCGAGACCGTCTCGATCGTGATGTTCGTGCTGGTCCTGCGTCGGTTGCCGGCCAACTTCTCGGCCCGCCCACTGCGTCGCAGCCGGTGGTTGCGGCTCGCCATCGGCACCGCCGTCGGGGTGGTCGTGGCCGGGCTCGCGCTCGCCGCCGCCGGTGGCCGGCAGGCGGTGCCGATCTCGGTCGACTTCGCCGAACTCGCCGTCTCGTACGGCCACGGCCGCAACATCGTCAACGTCACGCTGGTCGACATCCGGGCCTGGGACACCATGGGCGAGATCGCGGTGCTGGTGGTGGCGGCGACCGGGGTGGCCAGCCTGATCTTCCAGCGCCCCCGGGCCGGTCCCGGCCCCCGTCGGCCGAACGTCGGTCGCCGGAGCCGGCCGGAACGCCGCCGGGAACGGGTCTGGCTGCGGGCCGGACCGACCCTGCGCGACCGGCGCCGTTCGATCGTCTTCGAGGTGGTCACCCGGCTGATCTTCCACACCATCGTGCTGTTCTCCCTGTACCTGGTCTTCTCCGGACACAACGCACCCGGCGGCGGGTTCAGTGGCGGGCTGGTGGCCGGGCTGGCGCTGGCCGTGCGCTACCTCGCCGGTGGCCGGTACGAGCTGGACGAGGCGGCCCCGGTCGACGCCGGGCTGGTGCTGGGCGCCGGACTGTTCGTGTCGGTCGGCGCCGGCGCGCTGGCCCTGCTGGCCGGGGCGGAGGTGTTGCAGAGCGGCGTACTCGACGTGGATCTGCCGGTGATCGGCGAGGTGCACCTGGTCACGTCGATCTTCTTCGACGTCGGGGTGTACCTGATCGTGGTCGGTTTGGTGCTGGACATCCTGCGCAGCCTCGGCGCCGAGGTGGACCGGCAGATCGAGGCCGGCGAGGGACCCGAGATCGAACTCGAACCGTTGCGAGAGCGGGAACTGACATGACCCCCCAACCCGAGCGGGAGCTGACATGACCCCGAACCTGGTCCAGGCGGTGACCGTCGGCGTGCTCGTCGGCGCCGGCGTCACCCTGCTGCTGGAACGCAGCCTGACCCGGGTGCTGCTTGGGGTGATCATGCTCGGCAACGGGGTCAACCTGATGATTCTGCTCGGCGGCCGGGCCGGCGCCGCGCCGATCGTCGGCGTCACGGCGGAGGCCGACATGAGCGACCCGCTGCCCCAGGCGATGGTGCTCACCGCGATCGTCATCACCCTCGGCATCACCGCGTTCCTGCTCGCCGTCGGCTACCGGAGCTGGCAGTTGTTCGGCCACGACGAGGTACAGGACGACCTCGAAGACCAGCGGATCATGGTGCTCGCCGAACGGGACGAGGTGACCCGCGGCGACGAGCAGGCTGACGAGCACACCGACGACGGCGACGACCCGGAACAGGTGCCGGGTCCGGCCGGCCCGTTCACCCGCCCGGACGGTGGGACGGCTCGCGGCGGTCGGGGCGGTGCCGGATGAGGTACCTGGTCCCGCTGCCCGTCGTGATCCCGCTGCTGGCGGCCGCGTTGACGCTGGTGCTGGCCCGGTACCCGGTCGTCCAGCGGCTGGTCAGCGTCGGCGCGCTGACCGGCACCCTCGGCGTCGCGGTCGCGCTGCTGGTGCAGGCGAGCCGGGAGGGCCCGCTGGTCGTCTACGTCGGCGGCTGGCCGGCACCGGTCGGCATCGTGCTGGTCGCCGATCAGCTCTCGGCGTTGATGCTGGTCGTCTCCGCCGCGGTGACCCTGTGCGTGCTGCTCTACTCGATCGGCGAGGGCCGGGCGGACGGTTCGGACGCCACGCCGGTGACCATCTACCACCCCACCTATCTGGTGCTGACCGCGGGCGTGACCAACGCGTTCCTCTCCGGCGACCTGTTCAACCTGTTCGTGGGCTTCGAGATGCTGCTCGCCGCGAGCTACGTGCTCATCACCCTGAGCGGCACCGGGGTACGGATCCGCGGCGGTACGACGTACGTGGTGGTCAGCCTGCTCTCCTCGATGATCTTCCTCAGTGCGATCGGGCTGATCTACGCGGCCACCGGCACGCTCAACCTGGCCCAACTCGCCGGCCGGCTCGACGCGCTGCCGCCGCAACTCCGGCTGGTCCTGCACCTGATGCTGCTGCTGGCCTTCGGCATCAAGGCGGCGGTCTTCCCACTGTCGGCCTGGCTGCCGGACAGCTACCCGACCGCACCGGCACCGGTCACCGCGGTCTTCGCTGGCCTGCTCACCAAGGTCGGCGTGTACGCCATCATCCGTACCGAGACGCTGCTCTTCCCCGGTGGTCAGGTCGACAACCTGCTGCTGATCGTCGCGCTGCTCACCATGGTGATCGGCATTCTCGGCGCGGTCGCCCAGTCCGACATCAAACGGCTGCTGTCGTTCACCCTGCTCAGCCACATCGGCTACATGATCTTCGGGGTGGCGCTGACCTCGCTGGCCGGACTCTCCGGGGCGATCTTCTACGTGGTGCACCACATCACCGTGCAGACCACCCTGTTCCTCGCCACCGGGCTGGTCGAACGCCGGGGCGGCAGCACCAACCTGGACCGGCTCGGCGGGCTGGCCCGGGTGGCGCCGCTGCTCGGCATCCTGTTCCTCGTACCCGCGCTCAACCTGGCCGGCATCCCGCCGTTCTCCGGGTTCCTCGGCAAGCTCGGCCTGCTCCAGGCCGGGGTGGCCCAGGGCGGGGCGCTGCCCTGGCTGCTTGTCATCGGCGGCACCGTGACCAGCCTGCTCACCCTCTACGCCACCATGAAGGTCTGGAACCTGGCCTTCTGGCGGGCACCGAAGCTGGCCGACCCGCACGCCCCACCCGGACTCTCCCCGATCATGGTCGGCGCCACCCTCGCCCTGGTCGCCCTCGGGATCGGGCTGACCGTGGTCGCCGGGCCGCTCTACCAACTCAGCGGCGACGCCGCCGAGGACCTGCGCCAACGTACGCCGTACGTGGAGGCCGTCTTCCCGGTGGGCCAGCCGTGACCGGGCCGTCGCCGGCCACCACCAGCCGACCCGTGACGAGCCGGGGACGGTGGCGCGACCAGCTGGTCACCGTGATCTGGCTGGTGCTGGTCTGGAACCTGCTCTGGGGCGAGTTCACCTGGGGCAACGTGCTCGGCGGAACGCTGGTCGCGCTGCTGGTCCTGGTCTTCTTCCCGCTGCCGAGGGTGACCTTCGACGGCCGGATCCGGCCGCTGGGGCTGCTCCGGTTCGCCGCCCGGTTCGTCGCCGAACTGGTCACCGCGAGCGTGCAGGTGGCCTGGATCGCGCTGCGCCCGGACGGCGTACGGCACAGCGCGATCATCGCCGTACCGCTGCGGGTGCGCTCGGACCTGAACCTGACCCTGACCGCCGAGGCGCTGTCGCTGGTCCCCGGCACGCTCATCGTCGAGGCGGTACGCGACACCGGCACGCTCTACGTGCACGTGCTCGACGTACGCGGCCCCGCCGACGTGGACCGGGCCCGACGGGACGTCCTCGCGGTCGAGGAGCGGATCGTCCGGGCCACCGGTTCCGCCGCCGAACTGCGCCTGCTCGCCGGACCCGGCCCGTCCGCGTCCGACCAGCCCCCGTCCCCCGCCGACGGGCCGCCGTCGTCCACCACCGACGGGTCGCCCCCGTCCACCCGTACCGACGAAGGAGCATCCGAATGAACGTCGTGATCGTGATCGTCACCGCGCTGCTGTCGGTGGCGGCGCTGCTGGCCCTGTACCGCATCGTCCGTGGTCCGTCCCTGCTGGACCGGGTCGTCGCCACCGACCTGCTGCTGGCCGTCCTGGTCGGCGCGGTCGGCACCGAGGCGGCGGTCAACCGGCACGCCACCACGCTGCCGATCCTGGTGGTGCTCGCCATCCTGGGCTTCGTCGCCTCGGTGGGCATCGTCCGGTTCGCCGCCCGGGAGGACTCGTGACCGGCGTCGCCGACCTGCTCTCGGCCGGCTTCCTGATCGCCGGTGCGCTGCTCAGTCTCGCCGCCGGCATCGGCGTGGTGCGTTTTCCCGACGTGCTCTCCCGGATGCACGCGGCGACCAAGCCACAGATCCTCGGGCTGCTGCTGATCCTGATCGGGGTGGGACTGCGGCTGCGTACCGGGGCGGACATCGCGACCCTGGTCCTGGTCGGGGTGTTCCAGCTGGCGACCGCGCCGGTGGCCGCGCAGATGGTCGGGCGGGCCGCGTACCGCGACCGCCGGCACCGTCCCGACCTGCTGGTGGTGGACGAGCTCGCCGACCTGTCCGGGACCGGACCGGAACGTTGAGCGGGGCGGGCGGGCCGCGTTCCCGTCCGGGGAACCGGTCCCGGTCGAGGCGGTCGACACGGTGAAGATCACCCAGCGCCGAACCTGACCAGAACGGAGAGAAGGGCCCCTTCCCGCACAAAACGCCATTACGAGGGGCCCTTCCGTACTGGTCGGGGTTCGGGACGGAGTGGCGAGGGTTCGGCCGAATCCCCGGTACCTCCGGATAAACTGTCGGCATGATCGACTCCTCTGCCCAGGAGGGCAGTAGTAGCCAGCCGGGTACGACCCGGCGCCCCTGCAACCGACCGACGAACCGGGGAGCCCTGAGCCCTCCGTGTTGATCGCGATCGGCCTCCTTCTGATCATCGTGCTCACGGCCGCGACGGGTTACTTCGTGGCCCAGGAGTTCGGCTACGTCGCCGTCGACCGCGGCAAACTCAAACAACTCGCCGACGACGGCGATCCCGCCGCCCAACGCGCCCTGAAGGTCACCGGACGGCTCTCCTTCATGCTCTCCGGCGCCCAACTCGGCATCACCCTGACCGCCCTGCTCGTCGGGTACGTCGCCGAGCCGTTCCTCGGCGACGGCCTCGCCGACCTGTTCGGCGTGGCCGGGGTGCCCGAGGGCATCACCATGCCGCTGTCCATCGCGCTGTCGCTGGTCATCGCGACCGTCGTGCAGATGGTGCTCGGCGAACTGGCACCGAAGAACCTCGCCATCGCCCGCGCCGAGATGCTGGCGATGAAACTCAGCCGGTCGACCCTGATCTACCTGACCGTGGCCGCCCCGGTGATCCGCCTCTTCGACGCCGCCGCCACCCGGCTGCTGCGCCGGGTCGGCATCGAACCGATCGAGGAACTGCCCAGCGGCGCCACCCCGGAGGACCTGGAACAGATCATCGCCGAGTCGCGCGAGGAGGGGCAGCTCGACATCGCCATGTCCACCCTGCTCGACCGGGGGCTCGACTTCCGGCAGCTCACCGCCGCCGAGGCGATGGTGCCACGGGTGGCGGTGCACACCGTGCAGGCCGACGATCCGGTGAGCCGGCTGGTGGAACTGCTCGACACCGGCCACTCCCGCTTTCCCGTACGCGGGACCGAGGGCGTGGACGACGTGATCGGGGTCGCCGGCATCGCCGACGTACTCGGGGTGCCGCCGGAGCGGCGGTCGATCGTACGGGTCGCCGAGGTCGCCGTACCCCCGTTGCTTGTGCCCACGACCTTGCCGCTGCCGACGGTGCTGGACCGGCTGCGGGCCGGGCACCGCCAACTCGCCTGCGTGGTCGACGAGTACGGCGGGTTCGCCGGGGTGATCACGCTGGAGGACATCGCCGAGGAACTGGTCGGCCCGATCCGGGACGAGGACGACCCGCCCGAGCCGACCCCGATCCGGCAGCCGGACGGCTCCTGGGTGGTGCCCGCCCGCTGGCGGATCGACGAGGTCGCCGACAGCACCGGCATCGCGCTGCCCGAGGCACCCGAGTACGACACCCTGTCCGGGCTCGTCATGCGCGAGCTGGGCCGGGTGCCGGAGGTCGGCGACCGGCTGGAGATCAACCTCTCGGCCGAGTCCGAACTTCCCCGGCCGCACCCGAAGGCCCTGGTCGAGGTGCTCGCGGTGGACCGGCACGTCGCCGACTCGGTCCGGCTCGCCCTGGTCGGCCAGAACGCGGGCGCCGGGTCCGAACACCCCGAGGTGACCGCATGAGTACGACCTGGGCGCTGCTCGTCTCGCTGCTCCTGCTCGCCCTGAACGGCTTCTTCGTGGCGGCCGAGTTCGCCCTGGTGGCGAGCAAGCGGTACCGGCTGGAACAGGCCGCCGCCAACGGTGGCCGGGCGGCCAAGGCGGCCCTGGACGGGGTACGCGAACTCGGCCTGATGCTGGCCGGCGCGCAGCTCGGCATCACCGTCTGCACGCTGGGGCTCGGTGCCCTCGCCGAACCCGCGATCGAACACCTGGCCAGCCCGGTGCTGCACGCGGTCGGGCTGCCCGAGGCGGCCAGTCACGTGATCGCCCTGCTGTTCGCGCTGCTGCTGGTGACGTTCCTGCACCTGGTCGTCGGCGAGATGGCCCCCAAGTCCTGGGCGATCACCGACGCCGAACGCTCGGCGGTGCTGCTGGCACTGCCGTTCCGGGCCTTCGCCCGGGTGGCCCGGCCGCTGCTCACCGCGCTCAACGGCCTGGCCAACGTGATCCTGCGACTGGTCAACGTACGACCGCAGGACCAGTTGGCCCAGGCACACGGCCCGGAGGAGCTGCGGATGCTGCTGGAACAGTCCGCCGAGCACGGGCTGCTCGCCGCCGACCAGCAGCAGTTGCTGACCAGCATGCTGGAGTTGCAGGGCACCACGGTGGCCGACGTGATGGAGCCGGTGGAGACGATCATCTCGGTCCACCGGGAGGACACCGCCGACCGGATCGAGGCGGTGAGCCGGGACAGCGGCCGGTCCCGGCTGGCCGTGCTGGAGGGCGCCGGCACCGTGGCCGGCATGGTGCACGTACGCGAGGCCGTACGGGCCACCACGGCGGGCCGTACGGCCACCGCGGAGGAGCTGATGACCCCGGTGTTCAGCCTGGCCGCGACCGCCACGGTCACCGAGGCGGTGGCCGCGATGCGGGCCCGCCAGGCACAGCTGGCCCTGGTCACCGACCGGGTCGGGGTCGGCCGGGCGGTCGGCTTCGTGGCCCTGGAGGACCTGCTGGAAGAGGTCATCGGGGAGTTCGACGACGAGACCGACCAGGTTCCGCGCGGGCGTCGACTGCGCTGATCCGCAACCCTGGACGTGAGCCGGGCGGGGTGGTCGAATCGGCCGCCCCGCCCGCTCGCGTTGGGGCAGGATCGGCAGGGCAGGGCCCCAGCGTGGAGGGACGGCCGACGGTGCTGTTCGGCGGAGAGTCACCCGGTACGGGCTTCGCCGTCCGTACCGTGCTGACCAATCCGAGCACCCGGCCGGGGCTCGACCTGCCGGGGCGGGTACGGATGGTCGGGGGCGAGTTTCCGGTGCCGGTCGGGCACGTGGTGCTCGGACTGGTGACCCGGGTCGAGCCGGCCGACGGGAGCGACGGTTACCTGGAGTTCGAGTTCGCCCGGGTACGGGTCGCCGGGGCGGTGGTGCTGGAGCCGGGGGAGCGGCGGGACGTCGCGTTCGCCGTACCGATGCCCTGGGAACTTCCGGTGACGGTGGTGAACGGGCTTCCCCGGCTCAACCTGCCGATGGCGCTGCGGACCGAGGTGGCGCTCGGCCCGGACCTGGACCGGGGCGGCCTGACCGGGGTCTTCGTCCATCCGCTGCCGTCCCAGGAGCGGATCATGTCGACCTTCGACAGCCTGGGTTTCACGCTGCGTCAGGTCGGTCTGCAACAGGGCCGGTTGCCGGGGGTGCGGCAGACCCTGCCGTTTCACCAGAAGATCGGTTACTGGGCGGCGCCGCTCTACGCCGGCCCGTTCACCGAGATCGAGCTGACCTTCCTGGCCGGTCCGCGGGCGCTGGAGGTGGTCTTCGCGCTGGACCGGCGGCTGGCGCTCGCCGGCGCCAGCCACTACAGCCTGACCCGCTTCCGGGTCCCGCACACCGACGTAGACCACCTCAACTGGGTGGAGGTGGTGGACAGCTGGGTCCGGCACGCGGTGGCCCGGCACGCCGCCGTCCGCTCCGGCGCCCGCGAGGGCCCCGCCCTGTCCGAGTCGGTAAACACCAACCGCCCCCCAGACCTACCCCCCGAGGGCGAAGGCATCACCGGCACCGCCGGCGGCGAGGGCGGCATCTAACCCCGCCCCCTCCCCCCCCGCCCCGCCCTCCGCCCCCACCCCGCCCCCTCCCCCCGCCCCCAAGCCGGCGATCTTGCAGTTGTGGTGGTGGACAAAAGCCGCGAATGTGTTCTATCGGGCGCCACAACTGCAAGATCGACGAGGTGATGGGGTGGAGGGGGAGGGGGAGGGGGAGGGGGAGGGAGGGAGGAGGGGGAGGGAGGGGGTTAGCCGGCGGTGGCGGTGGCTAGTTTGAGGCTGAAGCCGAGGAAGAGGACGGCGATGCCGGTGGTTGTGGCGGCGGCCAGGCGGCGGCGTTGGCGGAACTGGGCGGCCAGGTAGGTGCCGGTGAGGATCAGCACGGTCAGGTAGAGCACGCTGGCGACCTGCGCGATCACCCCGAGCAGCAGGAACGACAGTGCCGGGTAGGGGTAGGTCGGGTCGACGAACTGGATGAAGAAGGAGATGAAGAACAGGATCGCCTTCGGGTTGAGCAAACTGATCACGGCCGCGCGCCGGAACGGGTTGCGCTCCGGGGTCGGTCCGGCGCCGTCGATCAGCCGCGGCGTGCCCGGTTCGTTGCGGGTCCGCCAGCGCCGCCAGGCCCCGCGCAGCATGGTCAACCCCACATAACCGAGGTACGCCGCACCGCCGTACTTGATCACCATGAAGATCGGCGGGTACGCCTTGAGCAGCGACGCCACCCCGGCGGCGGAGAGCACCATCAGTACGGTGTCGCCGAGGAACACCCCGGCCGCCGCCTGGTAGCCGACGCGTACACCGCGTTTGGCGGCGGTGGAGAGGACGAAGAGCGAGTTCGGTCCGGGCAGCAGCACGATGGCGACGGTGCCCAGCACGTAGGTCCAGATGTCGGTGATCCCCAGCACGGGCGTCATCATCGCCCCGGCGGTACCGTCGGACGAAGCGAATTCCGGAGCGTGAGCTGTGCCTTTGGCCACTCGTCGGCGATCATGGCGTAGAGCACGGTGTCCCGCCACGAGCCGTCCGGCCGCTGCCGGTGCCGACGCAGCACGCCTTCGCGCCGGGCGCCGAGCCGTTCGATCGCCCGCTGCGAGCGCTCGTTGCGGAGATCGGTGTGCCAGACCACCCGTTCCGCGCCCAGTACGTCGAAGGCCCGGCCGAGCAGGAGCAGTTTGGCCTCGGTGTTGATCCCGGTACGCCAGCTCGCCGGCCCGAGGAAGGTGTGCCCGATCGCCACCGTCCGCCGGGCCTCGTCCACCTCGTAGTAGGAGGTGCTGCCGACGACCCGGCCGGTCCGGGCGTCGCGCTGCACCCAGGGCACCCGGGTACCGGCGTGCTGGGAGCGCAGCGCCTCGGCGATGATCACGCGCAGGTCGTCGGGGTGTGCCGGGCGCGGGCTGGTCAGGTCGCGCCAGACCTCGGCGTCGTCGGTGGCCGCGTACAACTCGTCGGCGTGGGCGAGGTCCAGTGGCTCCAGTCGTACGTGCGCGCCGGCCATCGGGGCGGCGGTGAGCCAGGGGGAGCGCGGCGGGAGCAGGTAGTCGGGGACCGGCGCGGTGACCCCGGCGTCCGGCTCGGGCGGGCCGGCGACCTGCCGCAGCGGCAGCACCCCGGCCCAGTGCGGCAGGGCGTAGTCCTCGGCCTCGTCGATCACCGGCCCGGTCCGGGCCCGGACCGACACCTCCCGCAGCGGCAGCGCCAGTACCGCCGTCTCGGCCAGTTCCCTGCGGGTCGGCGGGCGGCTGTCGGCGGCCCGACCCCGGCCCACCTTCTCCACCAGTGCGGTCATCGCGGCGAGTTTCTCGGCGGCTTCGGTGACCAGGTGGGCGGTGCCGTGCGCGACCACCGAGCGGTAGTTGGCGCTGTGGTGGAACTGGGACCGGCCGTAGACCAGGCCGTCGAGCAGGGTGACGCCGAGGCAGACCGGCAGCCCGTCCGGTCCACGGGCGGCGAGCAGTGGCCGGCCGCCGGTGGAGCCGTGCAGGTAGACCGTGTCGTCGACGCGTACGTGCAGGGTGGGCAGCAGTCTCGGTTCGCCGTCGACGGTGAAGGCGAGGGTGCAGTGGTACGCCTCGTCCAGGATCGCGTGCGCGGTGTCCCGCTGGTAGCTCATCCGGTTGCGGCCTCGGTTGGCGGTGGTCTGTTGCGTCGGCTGGTACACCTGGCGCCTCCCCGATCGTTCTAGTACAATCTCAAAACTGTGGCAGCACATTATCAGATCGAGGGTGGTACGGCAGCCGAGATTTCGGCCAGCGTCGAAACCGGCGTACGCGTCGGCGCCCTGCCCGCGGGGGCGACGCTGCCATCGGTCCGGGGCCTGGCCGGACAGCTCGCCGTCAGCCCGGCAACGGTGGCCAAGGCGTACCAGACGCTGCGCCAGCGCGGGCTGGTCGAGACCGCCGGGCGCAACGGCACGCGGATTCGGCCCCGACCACCGGTCGCCGCCGCCCGCTCGGCGCTGCGGCTGCCCCCGGTGGCCGGTGCGCTCGACCTGTCCACCGGCGAACCCGACCACCGGCTGTTGCCCGCGTTCGCGCCGCACCTGGCCGCCCTCGCCCACACCGGCGGCGCCCCGATCGGCTACGGCGACGCCGGGGTGCTGCCCGAACTGGTCGACCTCGCCGGGCGCCGACTGACCGCCGACGGGGTGCCGGCCGACGCGATCACCGTCACCAGCGGCGCGCTCGACGGCATCGAACGACTGCTCACCGCCCACCTGCGCCCCGGTGACCCGGTCGGCGTCGAGGACCCCGGCTGGGCCAACCTGCTCGACCTGGTCGCCGCGCTGGGCTTCCAACCGGTCGGCGTACGGGTCGACGACGACGGCCCCACCCCGGCCGGCGTACGGGCCGCGCTGGCCGTCGGCGTACGGGCGCTGGTGGTCACCAGCCGGGCGCAGAACCCGACCGGGGCCGCGGTGACCGCCGACCGGGCGGCGATCCTGCGCGACCTGCTCGGCGCCCATCACGACCTGCTGTTGATCGAGGACGACCACGCCGCCGAACTCGCCGCGCTGCCGCTGCACAGCCTGGCCGGGGTGACCCGGAGCTGGGCCTTCGTCCGTTCGGCCAGCAAGCCCTACGGCCCGGACCTGCGCCTCGCGGTGCTCGCCGGGGACGAGGCGACGGTGGCCCGGGTCGCCGGCCGGATGCGGGTCGGTGCCGGTTGGGTCTCCACCATGCTGCAACGGCTCGCCATCCGGCTCTGGAGCGACCCGGAGGTGGCCGCCGGGGTGGCCGCCGCCGGCGAGAGCTACCAGCGACGGCGGGAGGGCCTGCGGGCGGCGCTGGCCCGGCGGGGCCTGACCGCCCACGGCCGCAGCGGGATCAACGTCTGGCTGCCGGTGCCGGACGAGATCCGCGCGGTGACCGGGCTGCGCGACGCCGGTTACGCGGTCGCGCCCGGCTCGCTCTACCGGCTCGCCACCGGACCGGCCGTCCGGATCACCATCAGCCCGCTCACCGACGGCGACATCGAACCGCTGGCCGACGCGCTGCTGCGGGTGACCGAGACCGGCGCACCCACCCCGTTCGGCGCCTGACCCGCCCAGGGTGTGCGGGACCCGGCGCATGAGCACGGTCGGCCGGGGTAGAAGTGGTTCCATGGCGCAGACCCGGACCGCCCCCGGCGCACAGGAGTTCATCCCGCCCGGCGCGAGGAGCCTGACCGCACTGCGTACGGCAGCGGCCTCCTGCGAGGGCTGCGACCTGTACGCCGAGGCGAACCAGACGGTCTTCGGCCGGGGTGCCGCCCACGCTCGGGTGGTCATGGTCGGTGAGCAGCCCGGCGACGTGGAAGACCGCGAAGGGGTGCCGTTCGTCGGTCCGGCGGGCAGGGTGCTGCGCCGGGCGGTTGACGACGCCGGCCTGGACCCGGCACAGCTCTATCTCACGAACGCTGTCAAGCACTTCCGGCACACGGTGCGCGGCAAGCGGCGGCTGCACCAGACCCCGGACCAGACCCACATCGTCGCCTGCCGGCCCTGGCTGGTCGCCGAGTTCGCCGTACTGCGCCCGGAGGTTGTCGTGGTGCTCGGCGCGATCGCCGCGAAGGCGCTGCTCGGCCCGGCGTTCCGGGTCACCCGCGAGCGCGGGGTGCTGCTGCCGTGGCCGGAGTCCGCCCAGCGCCCGGAGGACTTCACCCGGCGATCGAGCACCGCGAACGGGCCGGTCGAGCCGACCCGTCTGCTGGCCACCATCCACCCCTCGGCGGTGCTGCGCTCCGACGACCGGGACACCGCGTACGCCGGCCTGGTCGCCGACCTGACCGTGGCCGCCGGGGCACTGGCCTGAGCAAGCCCGCTGCGCCGGTAAGCCTGAGCAAGCCCGCTGCGCCGGTAACCGGGGTTGTGCCCGTTCGCGGTGGTGGTGCCGGTGGCGCTAGCGTTGGCGGTCGGCGTCGGGCGGATGATGGCGCGGCGACCCGGCCACGCGCGCCGGGTCGGGCGGATGCGAGGGGGTTGGGCCGGTGCGGCTGACGGATTTCTGGACGCGGCTGGAGCAGGTGTTCGGCTCGGCGTACGCGACCAGCATCGCCGCCGATCAGGTGCTGTCCCAGTTGGGTGGCCGAACGGTCACGCAGGCGCTCGCCGAGGGTGAGGCGACGGTGGTCGTCTGGCGCGCGGTGGTTGCGGCGTACCCCGATCGAGTGCCCGCCCGACTACGCTGAGCTGCCGTTATTGCCTTGTGGCGTGTCGTGGACGTTGTCGTACACCTGTTCGGCTATTGTCCACAGCGGGGTGCTCGTCCACAGCTCACGGCCGGTCGGCTGTTTTCTGTCGGACCTAGCGCCTAGCGTGTCCGCGTGACGAAAAGTTCAGCAAAGACGCCGGCGAAGGCAGGGGTGGCAACCATGGCGCCAGGACCTGACCGGGAGAAGGCACTAGACCTTGCTCTCGCTCAGATCGACAAGCAGTTCGGTAAGGGCTCGGTGATGCGGCTGGGCGAACGGCCGCAGATCCAGATGGCCGTTATCCCGACCGGCTCGATCGCACTCGATGTGGCACTCGGCGTGGGCGGTCTGCCCAGGGGCCGGGTGGTCGAGATCTACGGCCCGGAGAGCAGCGGTAAGACCACCGTGGCGCTGCACGCGGTGGCGAGCGCCCAGCGGGCCGGCGGTATCGCGGCCTTCATCGACGCCGAGCACGCGCTCGACCCGGAATACGCCAAGGCGCTCGGGGTCGACACCGACGCGATGCTGGTCTCCCAGCCGGACACCGGTGAGCAGGCGCTGGAGATCGCGGACATGCTGATCCGCTCCGGCGCGCTGGACATCATCGTGATCGACTCGGTGGCCGCACTGGTGCCCCGGGCCGAGATCGAGGGCGAGATGGGCGACAGCCACGTGGGCCTCCAGGCCCGGCTGATGAGCCAGGCGCTGCGGAAGATCACCGGTGTGCTCAGCAACACCAACACCACCGCGATCTTCATCAACCAGCTCCGGGAGAAGATCGGCGTGATGTTCGGCAGCCCGGAGACCACCACCGGTGGTCGGGCGCTGAAGTTCTACGCGTCGGTCCGTCTCGACGTACGCCGGATCGAGAGCCTCAAGGACGGCACCGACGTGGTCGGTAACCGGACCAGGGTCAAGGTGGTGAAGAACAAGGTCGCCGCGCCGTTCAAACAGGCCGAGTTCGACATCATGTACGGCAAGGGCATCTCCCGCGAGGGCTCGCTGATCGACGTCGGCGTGGAGCAGACGATCATCCGCAAGTCCGGTGCCTGGTACACCTACGACGGTGACCAGCTCGGCCAGGGCAAGGAGAAGGCCCGGGAGTTCCTCAAGGAGAACCCGGACGTGGCCGCCGAGATCGAGAAGAAGATCCTGGAGAAGCTCGGTGTCGGGGTCAGCACTAGCGACGCCGCGGGCGGCCCGGAGCTGCCGCCGGTGGACTTCTGACCGGTCGCCGATTCTTCCTCTGCATCATGGCTGGACGACGTGGAGCCCGCTCGGGGCGCGGCTGGGATGCCGCACCGCCCCGATCGGGTGGTGGCACAGTGGGGCGTTCGCGGCGGGGCCGTGCCGCGAACGCCGATCCGACCGGTGGCTTCGGACCGCCCGGTGACGCCGGTCCGCCGGGCCGGCCAGGAGACGATCAGGGCTGGTCCGAGGACAATCGGGGCCGGTCCGAGAACAATCAGGGCCGGTCCGAAGGCAATCAGGGCTGGTCCGAGGAGGACCAGGGCTGGCCGGCGGGCGCCTCGACGTCGCCGGGCCACACCGACGGTGTCGGGTCCGGCTCGGAGCAGCCGGCCGGGGCCGGCGGTCGACGGCGCGGCCGTGGTGGGGACGCCGCCGTTGCCGGGCCGCCACGCGACGAGGGCGAACTGGCCCGGGAGATCTGCCTGCGCCAACTCGCCGTGCGCCCGCGTACCCGGGCCGAGCTGGCGACCGCGCTCGCCCGACGGGGCATCAGTGAAGAGGTCGCCCACCAGGTGCTCGACCGGTATGACGAGGTCGGCATCATCGACGACGCCGCCTTCGCGCGGGCCTGGGTCACCAGTCGCCACCAGGGGCGGGGTCTGGCCCGCCGGGCGCTGGCCAACGAGCTGCGGCAACGGGGTGTCGACAGCGACATCGCCACCGAGGCGCTCGGCGAACTGGACGAGACGACCGAGGGCGAGACCGCCCGCACCCTGGTGGATCGCAAACTGAGGACCGCACGGGGCACGCCGGACGCGGTGTTCCGCCGGCTGGTGGCGATGCTCGCCCGCAAGGGCTATCCGCCCGGCGTGGCGATCCGGGCGGTCAAGGACGCGCTGGCGGCGCAGAGCGCCGAGGCGGCCGAGTTCGCCGAGCACATCGACCCGGACGCGCTCGCCGACGCCGAGTCGGAACTCGACCGGGACGGCCGCGCGGGCCAGTAGCGCCACGGGACGGCCGCGCGGGCCAGTAGCGACACGGGACGTCCCGCCCGGCGGCGGCAACCGCCGGGCCGGGCACCCGACCACTTCTCGCCGGCCGGCTCGTCCGGGTATGCCCCACCCGTCATGAGCTGCGGGTAGGCATCCGTGTGCCGTACGTCCGACTCATGCTGGATCATGAGTCCTTGACCGAAGGGCACCTCGCGACCTAGCCTCGCGTTACAGGTGAGACTGCCCGACCATCGCAGGCTAAACGCACAACATAGATCGCGTAACAGTACGGCATCACTTTGGCCAGTTCAGGGGCCAGATAGCGCGTCACCGGACAGGCCGATTCGGTGACGTCACGAACACGGTTCCCGGCCTTCGGCGGTGTCCCAACACACCGCCGATGGAACCTATCCTCGGCCAGCCGCCTCGGTCGGGCGTATCGACAGCCGTGGGGCGCGTCACAGGAGGGCGACCCTCCGGCGCCGGGCGGTGAGGGGAGGCGGCCATGACCGGGCGGCGCAGGGACATCGGGACGAGTCGCTGTGGAGCGTCGGCATGAGCGCGCTTGAGTGGGGGTTGCTCACCGCGATCGCCGTGTTGGCCGCCCTCGTACTGGTCGCTCTGGTGCTGGGCGCGCGGGCGCTGCGCAGGATCGGTCTCACCGGGACCGGCCCGGCGTCGGACGACTCCGCCTTCGTCGCGGAGAAGGACCGCCAGGAGCAGTCGCTCGCGGCGCTGCGGTCCGCCGCCGACGAGGCGTACACGACGGTGGACACGGCCAAGTCGGCCGCTGCCGCCGCGCGGGCCGAGGCCGCCGCCGCGAAGGCCGAGGCGAGCGCGGCCCGAGCCGAGGCCCGTCGGGTGCTGGACGCGGCCCGGGTCGAGGCGGACACCGTGCTCGACCGGGCACACCGTCAGGCCGAGACCGACGCCGAGCAGGTACGGACCGCGGCCCGGCGCAGCGGTGAGCGGGAGATCGCCTCCCTCGCCGCCACGATCAAGGAACAGGCCGTCGAGCTCGAACGGCGGGCGGCCAGGATGGACGAGCGGGAGCGGCTGCACACCGAGGAGGTCGAGCGGCTCACCGAGCGGGAACGCCGGCTGACCGCGGCGGCGACCGAGCTGACCGAGCGGGAGGCCGCCCTGGCCGTCCGGGAGGCGGCCCTGGTCGAGGCCGAGGAGCTGCGCAGGCGGGAGCTGGAACGGGTGGCCGGCCTGACCGCCGACGCGGCCCGTGGCGAGCTGGTCGAGGCGATCGAGGGTCAGGCCAAGCGCGAGGCGGCGCTCCTGGTCCGGGACATCGAGGCCGACGCGCGTAACACCGCCGACCAGCGGGCCCGGCACATAGTGGTGGACGCGATCCAGCGGGTGGCCAGCGAGCAGACCGCGGAGAGCGTGGTCAGCGTGCTGCACCTGCCCGGCGACGAGATGAAGGGCCGGATCATCGGCCGCGAGGGGCGCAACATCCGCGCCTTCGAATCCGTCACCGGGGTCAACCTGATCATCGACGACACCCCCGAGGCGGTACTGCTCTCCTGCTTCGACCCGGTACGCCGGGAGATCGGCCGGCTCACCCTGGAGAAGCTGGTGCTGGACGGCCGGATCCACCCGCACCGGATCGAGGAGGTCTTCGAGACCGCCAAGCACGAGGTGGAGCGGCTCTGCCAGCGGGCCGCCGAGGATGCCCTGGTCGAGGTCGGTATCACCGAGATCCACCCCGAGCTGGTCACCCTGCTCGGTCGGCTGCGCTACCGGACGTCGTACGGGCAGAACGTGCTCAAGCACCTGGTCGAGACCGCGCACATCGCCGGGATCATGGCGGCGGAGTTGCGGTTGGACGCCCCGACGATCAAGCGGTGTGCGTTCCTGCACGACATCGGCAAGGCGCTCACCCACGAGGTCGAGGGTAGCCACGCGCTGATCGGCGCCGACCTGGCCCGCAAGTACGGGGAGTCCGACGAGGTGGTGCACGCGATCGAGGCGCACCACAACGAGGTGCAGCCGCAGACCATCGAGGCGGTGCTGACCCAGGCGTCGGACGCCTGTTCCGGTGGTCGGCCGGGCGCGCGCCGGGAGAGCCTGGAGGCGTACGTCAAGCGGCTGGAGCGGATCGAGGAGATCGCCGGTAACAAGTCCGGGGTGGAGAAGGTCTTCGCCATGCAGGCGGGTCGGGAGATCCGGGTGATGGTGAAGCCGGACGACGTCGACGACATCGGTGCGGCGGTGCTGGCCCGTGACGTGGCCAAGCAGATCGAGGAGGAGCTGACCTATCCGGGTCAGATCCGGGTCACCGTCGTACGCGAGTCCCGGGTCACCGAGATCGCCCGCTGACCGGGGAACCACCCGGATACGAAGGAACCCGGGTCACAGCCGGTGGGGATGGACCCGGGTTCGGTCGGTGCGGATGGATCGCCGTTCAGGCGGCGCCGCTTCCGTCGGCGCCGGCACGGGCCGGCGTCATGACGGCGATCGGCGGGAGGCCCTTGGTCTTGCGCCCCCGGGCGAGCCGACGCTGGACGTACTCGGCGAGCTTGGAGAGCAGGTAGTTCAGCAGGATGTAGATGGCGCCGACCACGGCGTACACCTGGATCGGGTTCTCCAGGTTTCCGATGAGGAATGCACTGACCCGGAGCACCTCCTCGTAGCCGATGATGAAGCCGAGTGAGGTGTCCTTGAGGACCACCACCAGTTGGCTGATCAGCGCCGGCAGCATGATCCGCAGCGCCTGGGGCAGCAGGATCATGCGGGTGATCTGGAACGAGCTGAGGCCGCAGGCCAGGGCCGCCTCGCGTTGGCCGCCGGGCAGCCCCTCCATCCCGGAGCGCATGATCTCACCGATCACCACGCTGTTGTAGATGGTCAGGCCGATCACCAGGTACCAGAGTCGGTCGCCGAGGTCGACGCCGAGATCGGGCAGGGCGGTCGCCACGAAGAAGATGGTGATCACGACCGGGAGGCCCCGGAAGACCTCGACGCAGAACCGGGTGATCGTGTTGAGCAGCCAACTCAGCACCCGCAGTCCGAGCGCGGCCGGGGCGGGGAGGCCGACGAAGCGCCGCTCGCGCAGTGCCTTGAGCTGGACCCGCAGGACGGCCAGTGCGAGGCCGACGACCAGCGAGCCGACGATCGCCAGGCCGGCGGCGGTGAGGGTGGCGACGAAGCCGTCCCGGATCCGGGCCCAGACCAGGGAGAAGACCTCGTTGTCCGGGTCGACCAGCGGTCCCCACTTTTCCATCGTGAACTGGCCGCTCTCGTCCAGCGGCCGGTAGACGAGGAAGTAGGCGAAGGCGACGACGCCGATGACGGCGATCACGCTGCCGATCAGGGTCAACCGCCGGGCGCGTGGGCCGGGGTTGTCGTAGAGCACCGACTGCTGCTGGTTCATGCCGCGTCCTCGCCGTGCGTCGCGTACCGCTCGATGTTTCGCTCGTTCATCGGACCCCGACCGCCCGTCGTCGCTCGACCCGGTCCAGCAGGAGGCCGAGCGGTACGGTCAGCAGCAGGAAGCCGAGGCTGATGCCAACGAACACCGGGATGATCGCCTCGCCGCCCTGACTGGTCAGGTTCGTGCCGGAACTGGTGAGGTCGCCGACCACGCCGAAGAAGCCGGCCAGCGCGGAATTCTTGATCATTGCGATGATGACGCTGCCCAGCGGCACGATCGCCGACTTCCACGCCTGCGGCAGGACCACCAGGCGCAGGTTCTGGGTGAAGGTCAGGCCGATCGCCCGAGCGGCCTCGGCCTGGCCGGGCGAGACCGCGTTGATGCCGCTGCGGATCGCCTCGCAGACGAAGGCGGCGGTGTAGAGGCTCAGCGCGATGATCACGAACCGGAAGTACGGCAGTTCGTTGCCGAGCCGGGTGGAGATCGAGCTGAGTCCCGGAATCCGGAGAAAGTCGGCGTTCGACCCCAGCGCCGGCAGTACGAAGGCGGAGAAGAAGAGCACGATCGTCAGCGGACAGTTGCGGAACACCGTCACGTACGCCGTGCCGATCCACTGTAGGGGCGGCACCGGCGAGATCCGCAGGACCGCCACGAGGGTGCCGATCAGCAGGGCACCGATCGCGGCGAACACACAGAGCTGGAGAGTGACCCAGAGTCCTCCGGCGAAGACGTCGAAGTTGTCGACGAGCACACTCACGGACAGGCCTCTTTCATGGTCACCCTCCAGCTCCAGTTAGAACTCAGTACCGGTTGATGCTCGGTCCGGTCGGCACGGCCGAGTCGAACTTGCCCGCGGTCTCGGTCCACGCCTTGGCGTACCGGCCGTCGGCGTAGATCTTCTCCAGGGTGTCGTTGATGAAGTCGCGGAAGGCGGTGTCGCCCTTCTTGACCCCGATGCCGTACGGCTCGTCGGTGAACTTCTGGCCGGCGAGCTTGAACTTGCCCTCGTTCTTGGCGATGAAGCCGGTGAGGATCACGTTGTCGGTGGTGACGGCGTCGACCTGGCCGCCGGTCAGGGCGTCCACGCACTTCTGGTAGACGTCGAAGACCACGAGCTGGGCGACCTGGTCGGCCAGGTACTTCTCGATGTTCTTGGCCGGGGTCGAACCCGCGACCGAGCAGACCTTCTTGCCGCCGGCCTTGAACGAGTCCGGACCGGTGATGCTGGAGTCGTCAGCCTTGACCATGATGTGCTGACCGGCGACGTAGTACGGACCGGCGAAGTCGATCCGCTCCTTGCGCTTGTCGTTGATCGTGTACGTCGCCGCCACGATGTCGGCCTTGCCCTGCTCCAACACCTCTTCGCGGACTGCCGACGGGGTCTCGATGTACTCGATCTTGCTCTCCGGGATGCCGAGCTCGGTCGCGATGATCTTGGCGATCTCCACGTCGAAGCCGGCCGGCTTGTTGTCCAGGCCCTTGAGACCGAAGCCGGGCTGGTCGAACTTGGTGCCGACGATGATCTTCTGGGCCTTGTTCAGCTTCTCCATCGTGGTGCCGGCGGCGAAGCTCTTGCTCTCGGGCGCCGTACCGGTGCCGTCGCTGTCGTCGCCACCGCACGCGGCAACACCCAGCGTCAGGGCCGCGACGGCGGCCAGCGTGGCCACTCGCGAGATACGCATCTACATCTCCTTCTTCGACGAAGAGGTCGCCCCCGGCCGGGGCGCTCCACACTGGACGCCTAGTGCGTCAAGATCTTGGACAGAAAGTCCTTGGCTCGCTCACTGCGGGGGTTGGCGAAGAACTCCTCCGGCGGAGCGTCCTCGACGAGCTGCCCGTCGGCCATGAAGATGACCCGGTTCGCCGCGTGCCGGGCGAAGCCCATCTCGTGGGTCACCACGACCATCGTCATGCCGTCGCGGGCCAACGAGGTCATCACGTCGAGCACCTCGCCGACCATCTCCGGGTCCAGTGCGCTGGTCGGCTCGTCGAAGAGCATCGCCTTGGGCTGCATCGCCAGGGCGCGGGCGATGGCCACGCGCTGCTGCTGCCCACCGGAGAGCTGGGCGGGGTACTTGTCGGCCTGGTTGGCGATGCCGACCCGGTCCAGCAACGCCAGAGCGCGCTCCCGCGCGGCGGCCGGCTTCTCTCCGCGTACCTTGATCGGACCGAGGGTGACGTTCTGCAAGATCGTCTTGTGCGCGAAGAGGTTGAACGACTGGAACACCATGCCGACCTCGCTGCGCAGGCGGGCCAGGGCCTTGCCCTCGGCCGGCAGCGGCTGGCCGTCGAAGACGATGGTGCCCGAGTTGATCGGCTCCAGGCGGTTGATCGCGCGACAGAGCGTCGACTTGCCCGAGCCGGACGGCCCGATCACGACGACCACCTCACCACGGTTGACGGCGAGGTTCACGTCGTGCAGCACATGGAGCGGGCCGAACCATTTGTTGACCCCGTCAAGCTTGATGAGCGGTTGGTCGGTCGCCGCGGTCATGCCCCCACCCGTCTGGTCTGTGGCCTTCTGTACGGGCCCCAGTCTGCTTTGGTTACGCAACTGTAGGGGACCTGACGTGCGGCGACGCAAACGATCTGGTCACGAGGCGGTAACGCGCACTGGCCGTCCGGGGGGCCGGGTCCGCCCGTCCGGCCAGCTTCAGACAACCGGCGTACGGGGTTTGGCCTGCGAAGACGCTTGGCGGAGGCGTACGGGAATCGAACCCGCCCGGCCGAGTTGCTCGACCGCTTCGGTTTTGAAGACCGAGAGGACCACCAGGCACCCGCCCGCCTCCATCCCCGGCACTCTAGCTCCTGCCCTGATCACAGTCTCGGCTTTCAGGAACGGAGGCTGCCGCGCCGGCCCGGACCGCGATGGTCCGAGCCGGCATCCTGCTGTCCGGGACCGGTTGCCGCCGGCCGGACCGGTCACAGCAGGTGTATCCGTTCGGTGCTGCCGTCCGGCTGCACCATGGTCAGGCTTCCGCCGCCGCGCGCCATCAGTTCCAGCTTCGGTTTTCGTGCGATGAAAGGTCGCTCCGGTCGGCTCGGGTGCGACCCCGCCAAGTGTCGGCAAACCTACTGCGGCCACTGGAATACGCTAAGTGAGTGCGGCCGAACACTCGGAGCGGTAGAGTGTCACCACTCGATTACGGTAGGTAGTGGGATAGGCGGATTTCGGCAGATATGGTCACAGACCGGTAACTTAGCCCCGCGTGGCGTCGGCTGCCGGTCACCATCGTCAGTAGGGGCCGTTGCTGCGGCCGTGGCTGCGCACAGCGAGGAGGCGGCGTGACCGAGCTGTGGAACTGGAAGATCGATGACCGAGTGACCGTCGCGGAGGTCTGCTCCGCGCTTGGCGACGTACTCGGGCTGGCGGTGGTGCCGCTGAGCGCGGCCGACCCGGCCCGGTTGCCGCACGACGCGGTGGTGTGCGACGTGTGGCTCAGGCCGGGGGAGTTCCCGACCTCGGTGGACTGCTACGGGATCCCGGACGGGCTGCCCGAGATGACCGTGATCGCGTCCTTCGCCCGCCGGCTGGGCCGACCGTGCCTGGTCGCGGACGACACCCTCGACCCGGGGCGACACCTGCTGGTCGGGTCGGACGGCACGATCCGTCCGGTGCACCTCGACGTCACCGAGGACGACGACGGCGACGTCCTCGACAACCTGCGGTTGTGCAGCGCGCACGACCCGCTGTGCCGGGCCTGGTCGCAGTGCCACCAGTCCGAGTGGGGGCCGGACTCGGTCGTCCCGGCACTCGCCGCGGCCTGACCGACGCGCCGGCCGGTCGGCCGCGGACCCGTGGGCCGGGACAGTGGCCGGTCAGCCGGCGCTCGTCGCGGTGCGGGCATCACCGGCGCCGGCCTGGGCTGCCCCGCTACCCCGGACCACCAGTTGGTCGAGCAGGGTCCGGGTGGCCTCCGACACCGCGGCGACCGCCGCCTGGAACGCCGCCGCGTTGTGCGCCGCCGGCGTACGGAATCCGGAGATCTTGCGGACGTACTGCAACGCCGCCGCCTCGATGTCGGCCACCGTGACCTCCTCGGCGTACGGCTCACGCAGGGTCTTGATGCTGCGGCACATGGTTTCTCCCGGTCCCGATTGGTGGAGTCCGGCTGCGCCGGATCCGGGTGCTGGCGTCGGTCGGTCGGCCGATCGCGGCTGCCCCGTTCACTCTGCCACCGACGCCGGCGCACGGCGGCCCCGCGACCCCTCCCGGCGGGTCGGTCCCGCACCGGGTCGGCCCCGGCCCCACCCGACCCGGCCGGGACGAGGTGGACGGCTACGCTTGGTGGCCGTGGGAGAGGGGTGGGCGACAGTGTCGAAGAGCTACCAGGTCGTGACCTACGGCTGCCAGATGAACGTGCACGACTCGGAGCGGATCTCCGGCCTGTTGGAGCAGGCCGGCTACGTGCGCGCCGCCGAGGTCGACGAGCCGGACGTGGTGGTTTTCAACACCTGCGCCGTACGCGAGAATGCCGACAACCGGCTCTATGGCAACCTCGGCCATCTCCGTCCGGTGAAGGACAAACGCCCCGGCATGCAGATCGCGGTCGGCGGCTGCCTGGCGCAGAAGGACCGCAGCGAAATCGTCCGCAAGGCGCCCTGGGTCGACGTCGTCTTCGGCACCCACAACATCGGCTCGCTCCCGGTGCTGCTGGAGCGGGCCCGGCACAACTCCAGTGCCGAGGTGGAGATCCTGGAGTCGCTGGACGTCTTCCCGTCCACCCTGCCGGCCCGGCGCGAGTCGACCTACGCCGGCTGGGTGTCGATCTCGGTCGGCTGCAACAACACCTGCACCTTCTGCATAGTGCCCGCGCTGCGCGGCAAGGAGAAGGACCGGCGCCCAGGCGACGTGCTCGCCGAGGTGCGCGCCCTGGTCGCCGAGGGCGTACTTGAGGTGACGCTGCTCGGGCAGAACGTCAACTCGTACGGGGTCGAGTTCGGTGACCGGCTCGCCTTCGGCAAGCTGCTGCGCGCCACCGGCGAGATCGACGGGCTGGAGCGGGTCCGGTTCACCAGCCCGCACCCGAAGGACTTCACCGACGACGTGATCGCGGCGATGGCCGAGACGCCCAACGTCTGCCACTCGCTGCACATGCCGTTGCAGTCGGGCTCCGACGACGTGCTCAAGGCGATGCGGCGCTCGTACCGGTCGGACCGTTACCTGGGGATCATCGAGAAGGTCCGGGCGGCCATGCCCGACGCGGCGATCACCACCGACATCATCGTGGGCTTCCCCGGCGAGACCGAGGCCGACTTCGTCCGCACCCTGGACGTGGTCCGCGAGGCCCGGTTCTCCTCCGCCTTCACTTTCCAGTATTCGAAGCGGCCCGGCACCCCGGCCGCGACGATGGACGGCCAGTTGCCGAAACAGGTGGTGCAGGAGCGCTACGAGCGGCTGATCGCGGTGGTCGAGGAGATCACCTGGGCGGAGAACAAGAAGCTGGTCGGCGAGCCGGTCGAGCTGCTGGTCGCGGTCGGTGAGGGACGCAAGGACGAGCGCACCGGGCGGATGTCCGGACGGGCCCGCGACGGCCGGCTGGTGCACTTCGACGCCGGCCCGGACGCGGCCACGGTCCGCCCCGGCGACATCGTGCACACCGTCGTGACCTACGCGGCGCCGCACCACCTCAACGCCGACGGGGCGCCGCTTCACCACCGCCGGACGCGGGCCGGTGACGCGTACGAGGCGGGTCGGGTTCCGCGTACCTCGGCGGTGTCGCTCGGCCTGCCGACGATCGGCGCCCCGCCGCTCGCACCGGTCGCCAGCGCCTGCGACCGCTGAACGGTAGCCGAGTAAGCGATGGGCGAGGGCCCCTCCGGCAGCCGGAGCGGCCCTCGCCGACCAACTGTCTACAGGCCGATCCGGCCGGTGCCGGCGCCCCCGGTGACGATGGACTTGACGCTGCTCGCCGAGTCGAGCTGGTACGCGTACGGGATGCCGGCCACGCTGCCGCCCGCGTCACCCGTACCGGAGTTCACGAAGTGGTTGTTCCGGGCCACCAGGCTGCCCGGACCGGAGTCGCCCTCGCCCCGGTGGAACGGGTCGTCGGTGTTCTCGAAGTAGTTCCCCTCGACCAGCACACCGGCGTTCTCGGTGGAGGCGACGCCGTACCCGCCGACGTTGTTGTAGTAGTTGTTGTAGACGTGCACCGGGTTGCCGAACCGGACCCGGGGGTGCCGCTGGCCCGAGCCGTCGAACCAGTTGTGGTGGTAGCTGACACGCAGGTGGCCGACGTCCTGGCTCGCGTTGTCGTCGCTGTGGCCGAGCAACATCGACTTGTCGTGGCCGTAGACCCGGTTCCAGGAGACGGTGACGAAGTCGGAACCGCGCTTGACGTCGACGGCACCGTCGTACCCGTCGGTGAAGCTGTTGTGGTCGACCCAGATGTTGGTGGCCGATTCCTGGACGTTGATCGCGTCGTCGTCCCAACCGCGGAAGTTCAGGTTCCGGATGATGACGTTACGGTCACCGCTGATGTTGAAGCCGCAGCCGGAGATGGTGGCACCCGAACCGACGCCGAGGATGGTCTTGTTCGACCGCACCCGGAGCATCCCGGAGCAGGAGATGGTGCCGGAGACCCGGATCACCGCCGCGCTGGTCGAGCCGAGCGCGGTGGTCAGTGCGCCCGCGTCGGAGACCGTGGTCGGGGAGGCGTTGCCGCCGCCGGAGGTGCCGCCGTTCTGGGTGGCCCAGCCGACCAGCCCGGTCTGCGGCGGCAGGGTCGGGCCGGTGGTCGGCGGCGGTGTGGTCGGTCGGGGAGTGGTCGGGTTCGGCCCCGGCGTGGTCGGGTTGGTGCCGGGGGTGGTCGGGCCGACGCTGCCGGTGCAGGCCACGTTGTTCAGGCTGAAGCCGGTCGGCGCCGGGTTGCTGGAGTTGTTCCAGGTGCCGTTGAAGCCGATCGACACGCTGGCGTTGGTGGCGAGGTTGGCGTTGTAGTCGACGTTGGCGGCGCTGACCTGGGCACCGCTCTGGGTGACGGTGGCGCTCCACGCCTGGGTCACCTGCTGCCCGGCCCCGAACGTCCAGCGCAGGGTCCAGCCGGCGAGCGGGTCGCCGAGGTTGGTGACGGTGACGTTGCCGCTGAAGCCTCCGGGCCACTGCCCGCCGACCGAGTAGCCGACCTGGCAGCCGGCGGCGGCGTTGGCGTTGACGGCGGTGACGACTCCGGTCGCGGCGAGGACGAGGGTGGCTGCGGCGGTGGTGCTGAACAGCGCCATCCGGCGCCGTGGTGCGAGCATGGTTGCACTCCTTGGTCACTGGCGGGGAAGCGGCGCCGGGGCGGCGGTTCACCTCCGGTGGCCGTGCCCTGGGCGGCGCCGGTGATCCGCCGGGTCGACGTCGTCCGGCTTCCCGCCGTACGGATCGAACCGTGGTCGAAGTGTCTGGCTCCCGCGCCCGCATGCCCGAGGCAAGCGCTTTCCTGATGCAACCATGGATATGAATCGATGTAAAGCCTCACCTCGGACCGAACAGGCGAAAGGGCCCCCTCGACACCGGAATCGGTGGGAGGAGGCCCTGCCTGCCCGGCTCTGCGCCGGGCTTCCCCGATCAGCTCGCCTGTTCCGCCAACTGGAGGAACTGCCGCTTGGCGGCGAGTGCGGACTCGGCCTCGCGAACCCGCTTGGCGTCCCCGGCCGCCTGGGCACGGGCGAGCCGCTGCTCGGCCTCGGCCACCTGGTCACGCATCTGCACCAGCAACGGGTTCGCCGACGGCTCCGTACGCCGCCACGCCGAGTCCATCGCCTGCCGTACCTTCTCGTCGACAACCCGCAGCCGGCGGTCCAGCCCGGCGGCCGCCTCGCGCGGCACCCGGCCGGCGTCGTGCCACGCCCCCTGGATCTCCCGCAGCTTGGCCTGTGCGGCCCGCGGGTCGCCGTCCACGTCCAGCGCCTCGGCCTCGGTCAGCAGCGCCTGCTTGCGCTCCAGGTTTCCGCGCTGCTCGTTGTCCCGCGCCGAGAAGACCTCGCTCCGGCGGGAGAAGAAGGCGTCCTGAGCGGCCCGGAACCGGTCCCAGAGCTTCTGCTCGGCCTCCTTCGAGGCACGCGGGGCCGCCTTCCACTGCGTCATCAGGTCCTTGAGCCGGTTAGCGGTGACCGCCCAGTCGGTCGACTCGGCCAGCGTCTCGGCCTCGGTGACCAGGTCCTCCTTGGCGCCCTGGGCCTGCTTGCGCTGGGCGTCCAGGGTGGCGAAGTGGGCGCCGCGACGACGGGTGAACCCGTCCCGCGCGGCGGCGAACCGCTTCCACAGCTCACCGTCGGTCTTCTTGTCGACCCCGCGAATGGCCTTCCACTCGTCCAGGATCTCCTTGAGCCGGTCACCGGCGGTCTTCCAGCCGGTCGACTCGGCGGCCAGCTTCTCCGCCTCCTCGACCAGCGCGGTCTTGCGGGCCAGCGCCTCGGTCCGGGCCGTCTCGCGGGCCGCCCGGGCCTCGCCCGCCTTCTCGTCGGCGACACCGGCCAACTTGTCCAGCCGGGCGCCGAGCGCGTCGATGTCACCCACCACGTGCGCCTCGGCCAGCGAGCCCCGCAGCCGCCGTACGCTCGCCAGTGAGTGCGCCGCGTCAGCGGCGCCGGAGTTGAGCCGCGCCTCGATCAGGTCCACCTCGGTCACCAGGTCGGCGAAGCGGCGGGCGAAGTGCGCCAGCCCCTCCTCCGGTGCCCCGGCCTGCCAGGAACCGACCACCCGCTCGCCCTCGGCCGTCTTGACGTAGACCGTGCCGTCCGCGTCCACCCGTCCGAAGGCCGTCCAGTCGCTCATGTGCCCATCCTCGTTCTCCCGGCGCCACCGAAGAGAGGGGTCCCCCGGGGTCGCCGCCACGGCGCAGTCATATTGCAGCGAAGTTTCTCCCCGGCATTGTCACAGGTCCCACCGGGTCCGCGTCGAGCGCCTGTGGTCGACCGTGACCATACGGTGTCCTTGACCATTGGCCGATCGGTGTGCAAGCGGGTGTAAGGTCCGAACCCAGCTACGGTGGTGGCGTGTCTCTGATCGCCGCCGCCGTCTGCCCGCACCCGCCGATGATCGTGCCCGAGATCGCCGGTTTGGCCGCCGTCGAACTCGACGACCTACGGTACGCCGTGGACAACGCGATCGCACGGCTACTGTCCGTCGCCCCCGATCTGCTGCTCGTCCTCGGCGGCGGCGCTCGCACCGAAACCCTGCCCGCCCCGTACGCCGGCAGTTTCGCGGCCTGGGGAGCGGGCGCCGGATTCCGCGTCGGCGACCGGTCAACCGCGCTCGGCGACCGGTCAACTCCGCTCGGCGACCGGTCGCAGCGGCGGATCGAGGCGCTCAGCCTGCTCGTCGGTGGCTGGCTGCTCAGCCGGCACGACCTCGGCACGACGGAGATCGGTCTGGACTGCGTCGACGGCGCCGCGCCCACCGGGGACTGCGCCGCACTCGGCGCCGCACTCGCCGAGCGCCGGCCGAGGGTCGCGCTGCTGGTACTCGGGGACGGGTCGGCCTGCCGGGGGGAGAAGGCACCCGGCTACGACGACCCGCGCGCGGGCGCGTACGACGAGGGGGTTGCCGTGGCCCTGGCCGGCGCGGACCCCGACGCGCTGCTCGACCTCGACCCGGTGGTCTCCGCCGAGTTGCGGGTGGCCGGGCGGGCGCCGTGGCAGGTGCTCGCCGGCGCGGCCGGGTCCGGGGCCGACTGGACCGGTGAGCTGACCTACCACGCGGCTCCCTACGGCGTGGGCTACCTGGTGGCCAACTGGGCGCGGGAGGGGCGGCGATGAGCCTGGTCGTCGCCGTCGTCGGCCCCACCGCGGCCGGCAAGTCGGCGCTGAGCATCGGCCTGGCCGAGGCGCTCGGCGGCGAGGTGGTCAACGCCGACTCGATGCAGCTCTACCGGGGCATGGACATCGGCACCGCCAAGCTCACCCCGGCCGAGCGGGCCGGGGTGCCGCACCACCTGCTCGACATCTGGGACGTCACCGAGCCGGCGAGCGTGGCCGAGTACCAGCGGCTGGCCCGCGCCGCGATCGACGACATCCTCGCCCGTGGCCGGGTGCCGCTGCTGGTCGGCGGCTCCGGCCTGTACGTCCGCGCGGTGCTGGAGGAGTTCGAGTTCCCCGGCACCGACCCGGACCTGCGGGCCCGGCTGGAGGCGGAACTGGCCGACACCGGCCCGGCCCCGCTGTACGCCCGGCTGCGGGCGGTCGACCCGGCGGCGGCGGCCGGCATCCTGCCCGGCAACGGCCGGCGGATCGTCCGCGCCCTGGAGGTGATCGAACTGACCGGCGGCCCGTTCACCGCCGCCCTCCCGGAACCGAAACCCTGGTACGAATCGGTGCAGCTCGGCGTCGACCGGGACACCACACCGCTGGACGAGCGGATCGCCACCCGGGTCGACCTGATGTGGGCCGCCGGACTCGTCGACGAGGTACGCGAACTGGCCCGGCGGGGCCTGCGCGAGGGCCGGACCGCCGGCCGGGCGCTCGGCTACCAGCAGGTGCTGCGCCAGCTCGACGGGGAGCTGAGTGAGGAGCAGGCGCGGGCCGAGACGGTCCAGGCGACCCGGCGGTTCGTCCGCCGCCAGCGCAAGTGGTTCCGCCGCGACCCCCGGATAACCTGGCTCGACGCCGGCCGCTCGGACCTGCTCGAAGCGGGGACCAAGGTGGTGGAGGCGGCTCGGGAGCGGGGTCGGGAATGATCGCGCGGATCATCGGGAATGATGGGTTGGTGCAGTTCACAAAGGGTCATGGCACCGGCAACGATTTTGTCATCCTCGCCGATCCGGACGGCGAGCTTCCGCTCACCCCGGCCCTGGTCGCCGCGCTCTGCGACCGGCGGCGCGGGATCGGGGCGGACGGCGTACTGCGGGTGATCCGGGCGGCGAAGCATCCGGACGGCGCCGCGTACGCGGGCGAGGCCGAGTGGTTCATGGACTACTGGAACTCCGACGGCTCGATCGCCGAGATGTGCGGCAACGGGGTCCGGGTCTTCACCCGCTACCTGCTCGACAGCGGTCTCGCCGAACCGGCCGACGGCGGACTGCCGGTCGCCACCCGATCCGGCGTGGTCCGGGCGGTGGTCGGTCCGGCCGCCGTCGGGCGCATGGTGGTCGCCGACCGGGAGATCTCCGTTGACCTCGGCGCCCCCCGACTGTACGGCCACAGCACCGCTACCCTGACCCAGCCGATCGGTACCGATGCCTCTACCGGCGCTGATGGCTCTACCGGCTCCGCCGGGCCGGTTGGATCCGACGGGCTGCTTGGTTCCCGCCGGCTGACCCTGGCCGGCACGGCGGTGGACTGCGGGAATCCGCACCTGGTGTGCGTGCTGCCGGCCGGGGTGGAACTGTCCGCGCTGGACCTGACCCGGGCACCCGGATTCGATCCCGACTTCTTCCCGACCGGGGTCAACGTCGAGTTCGTCACCGCGGCCGAGCCGGTGGCCGGCACCGACCTGCACGTGCTGATGCGGGTCTACGAGCGCGGTTCGGCGGAAACTCTCTCCTGCGGCTCCGGTGCGGTGGCGGTGGCCGCGGTGGCACTGCGCGACGCCGGCCTGACCGAGGGCGTGGTCGCGGTGGACGTACCCGGTGGCCGCCTCACCATCACCCTCGCCCCCGACAGCGCCTGGCTAGCCGGCCCCGCCCTCCTCACAGCCCAAGGCACCCTCCTCCCGTAACCCCCTCCCCCCCTCCCCCCCCCCCCGAGCGCGCACGCGCGCACCCCCAGCCTCGTCGATCTAGGGCAAATGGTGGCTGTTGGAGATCAACTAGCCTGTATTTGCCCTAGATCGACGGCGTGCGGGGCGTGCGCGGCGCGCGGGGGAGGGGGCGGGGGGTGGGGGCGGGGGTGGGGTGGGGGTTAGTTTGTGGTGGCTGGGGGGGCGGTGGGGGCGGCGGCGGTGGCGGCGATCTCGGGGAGGTCGGCGGGGCCGGGGTCGGCGGCGGGGGCCGGGGTGGGGTGCTGGGCTGCGGCGCGTACGGCGGTGGCGACGGCGGTGGCGACCCGGGAGTCGAAGACGCTGGGCACGATCACCGACGGGTTGATCTTGTCTTCGCCGACCACGTCGGCGATCGCCCGAGCGGCCGCGAGCGCCATCTCCTCGGTGAACTCCTCGGCGTGCGCGTCGAGCATGCCGCGGAACACGCCGGGGAAGGCGAGCACGTTGTTGATCTGGTTCGGCTGGTCGGAGCGGCCGGTGGCGACCACGGCGGCGTACTTGCGGGCCTCCCGCGGGTCGACCTCCGGGTCCGGGTTGGCCAGCGCGAAGACGATCGAGTCCTTCGCCATGCCGGCGATGTCGTCGCCGGTGAGCAGGTTCGGCGCGCTCACCCCGATGAAGACGTCGGCGCCCCGGATCGCGCCGGGCAGGTCGCCGCTGTAGTTCTCCTTGTTGGTGTTCTCGGCCAGCCACCGCCAGGCCGGGTTGGTGTCGGCCAACCCACGGTGCAGGGCGCCCGCCCGGTCGTACGCGATGATGTCGCCGACGCCCTGGCGCAGCAGCAGCTTCATGATCGCCGTACCGGCGGCACCTGCTCCGGAGACGACCACCTTGACGTCGGCGAGCCGCTTGCCCACGACGCGCAGGGCGTTGGTCAGCGCGGCGAGCACCACGATCGCGGTGCCGTGCTGGTCGTCGTGGAAGACCGGGATGTCGAGCAGGTCGCGCAGTTTGGCCTCGATCTCGAAGCAGCGCGGGGCGGCGATGTCCTCCAGGTTGATCCCGCCGTACGCGGGAGCGATCGCCCGTACGATCGAGACGATCTCGTCCACGTCCTGGGTGTCCAGCACCACCGGCCAGGCGTCCACCCCGCCGAAGCGCTTGAACAGAGCGGCCTTGCCCTCCATCACCGGCAGCGAGGCGGCCGGCCCGAGGTTGCCCAGGCCGAGTACGGCCGACCCGTCGGTGACCACGGCGACGGTGTTGCGCTTGATGGTGAGCCGACGGGCGTCGGCCGGGTTCTCCGCGATCGCCAGGCAGACCCGGGCCACCCCCGGCGTGTACGCGCGGGACAGCTCGTCGCGGTTGCGCAGCGCGACCTTCGGGGTGACCTCGATCTTGCCCCCGAGGTGCAGCAGGAACGTACGGTCGGACACCTTGCGGACGTCGACGCCGTCGAGCGCGGTCAGCGACTTGACCACCTGGTCGGCGTGGTTCGCGTCGGCCGTGTCGCAGGTGAGGTCGACGATGACCGTGGTCGGGTCGGAGTCGACCACGTCCAGGGCGGTGACGATCGCGCCGGCTTCGCCGACACAGGTGGTGAGCCGGCCGATGGCCGAGGCGTCAGCGGTGACGCCGATCCGGATAGTGATCGAGAATCCGGCACTCGGCAGGCGGGTGGTGGTCACGGGGTCCCTCCGTCGTTGGCGGGTGCGACCGGTCGGCCGCCGCATTCGCATTCTTACCCGTTCGGCTCGGCGCCGCTTCCGGCGCATCCCCGGTAGGTGTCGTAAACGACCCTCCTCAGCACACAAACGACCCTTTTCGACCGATGAGCCGCCCGTCGGGCCGGACGAACCGATCAGCCGGGGTGACGGATTATGGCGGTGCGATCGGTGCCGGAGCGTGTCACGATTGAGGTCAGGGATCAAACGGACAGGAGACCCGCTTGCGAAATCAGGAAAGCTTCGCTCCGCTGACCGACCAGGACCTCGACGCCCTGCTCGGCGAGGAGGTCACCACCGGTGAGATGGAGCGGGAGGACCGCGCGGCACTGCGCCGGGTGGCCGGGCTCTCCACCGAGCTCACCGACGTCACCGAGGTCGAGTACCGGCAACTCCGGTTGGAGCGGGTGGTCCTGGTCGGGGTTTGGACCGACGGCACCATGACCGACGCGGAGAACTCGCTCGCCGAGCTGGCCGCGCTCGCCGAGACCGCCGGCTCCGAGGTGCTTGAGGGGCTGATCCAGCGGCGTACCCGACCCGATCCGGCCACGTACATCGGTCGGGGCAAGGTCGAGGATCTCGCCGCCGAGGTGCTCGCCTCCGGTGCGGACACGGTGATCTGCGACGGGGAGCTCTCCCCGTCCCAGTTGCGCAACCTCGAACAGCGCACCAAGGTCAAGGTCGTCGACCGGACCGCGCTGATCCTGGACATCTTCGCCCAGCACGCGAAGAGCAAGGAGGGCAAGGCGCAGGTCGAGCTGGCCCAGCTCGAATATCTGCTGCCCCGGCTGCGTGGTTGGGGTGAGAGCCTGTCCCGGCAGGCCGGCGGCAGTGGTCGCGGCGGCGGCGCCGGTGGCGGTGTCGGCACCCGAGGTCCCGGCGAGACCAAGCTGGAGACCGACCGGCGCCGGATCCGCCACCGCATCTACCGCCTGCGGCGGGAGATCAAGGCGATGCGCACCGTACGCCAGACCAAGCGCGCCCGGCGCAGCCGCAACGCCGTTCCGGCGATCGCCATCGCCGGTTACACCAACGCTGGCAAGTCCAGCATCCTCAACCGGTTGACCGGGGCGGGAGTCCTGGTCGAGGACGCCCTCTTCGCCACCCTGGACCCGACCACCCGCCGGACGGAAGCCGCCGACGGGCGGGTCTACACCCTCTCCGACACGGTCGGCTTCGTCCGGCACCTGCCGCACCAGATCGTCGAGGCGTTCCGTTCGACGCTGGAGGAGGTGGCCGACGCCGACCTGGTCGTCCACGTGGTGGACGGGGCGCACCCGGACCCGGAGGAGCAGGTACGCGCGGTCCGTGAGGTGCTCGCCGAGGTGGGCGCGGACAAGCTGCCCGAGCTGCTGGTGGTGAACAAGACCGACGCCGCCGAGGAGGAGACGCTGCTGCGGCTCAAGCGGGAGTGGCCGGATGCCATTTTCGTCTCCGCGTGGGCCGGGCGGGGCATGGACGAGCTTCGCGCGACGATCGAGGCCCGGTTGCCGAGACCGGCGGTCGAGCTGCGGGCGGTGCTGCCGTACGCGCGGGGTGACCTGGTCGCCCGGGTGCATCGGCGCGGTGAGGTGCTCGGTACCACACACCTCGCCGAGGGGACGCTGCTGCACGTGCGGGTCGACGAGGCGTTGGCGGCTGAATTAACCCCATATCGGGCCGTCGGCGAGTAGCCCCGAAACCGCCCGAAAAGGCGGCTTCGGGGCGAAGGATCACGGCCTTCCCACCGTGTCTCTGCGACGTGCGACACTTGGCCGATGCGGCGTGTCCTCTCCTCGGTCGTGGTTGTCGGTGGTGTGGTCGGCGGGTGTCTGGGGCTGACCGGCGCCCCGGCGCTCGCCGCACCGGCCAAGGTCTGCACCATCGACGACAGCCGGACGAACGAACTCTCCGGCATGGTCGCGACGAAGACCGGCTACGTCGTGATCAACGACAGCACCGACGTGCAGAGCCACGACCAGATCTTCGTCCTGAGCAGCAAGTGCGCGGTGACCAAGGCGATCCCGTACACGGGCAAGGGCTCGCGCGATCCGGAGGACCTGGCGGTCTCCGCGGACGGTAAGACCCTCTGGGTCGCCGACATCGGGGACAACGCCGACGCCGCCGAACGGCGTACCAGCGTGGTGCTGTGGAGCCTGCCGGCGGACGGGACCGGCAAGCCGGTGCTGCACCGGCTTGCCTATCCGGGCGGCAAGCCGCACGACGCCGAGGCGCTGCTGATGGGCGACGACGGTGCGGCCTACGTGATCACCAAGACCGGCACCGAGAAGAGCGAGATCTACCGGGCGCCGGCGCCGCTGCCGAAGGACAACGCCACCGGCGTGCCGATGGAGCTGGCCGGTGAGATCGCCCTGCCGAAGAGCACGACGGAGAACCTGCTCACGGTCACCGGCCGGCTGATGATCACCGGTGCGGCCCGGTCTCCGGACGGTAGCCGGGTGGCGCTGCGCACCTACGCCGACGCGTTCGAGTGGGACGTGTCGGACGGCGACATCGTCAAGGCGCTGACCACCGGCAAGCCCCGGATGACGCCGCTGGCCGACGCCTTCGGCGAGTCGATCTCGTACACCCCGGACGGCAAGTCCTTCGTCACCGTCTCGGACGTCGGCAGCCTCGCCGACGATGCCGAGGTGGTCATCCAGAGCTACGTACCGTCGGCGAAGACCGCCGAGGCGCCGGCCGCGGCCGACGGCGAGGCCAGTGGCGCGACCGAGAGCGGCAAGTCCTGGACCTCCCAGCTCACCCTGTCCGACATCACGTACCTGATCGCGGCCGTGGGGGTGCTCGGTGCCCTGCTGGTCGGGTTGGGGATCTTCGGCATCCTCCGGTCCCGGCGCCGGCGGGCGGCCGAGCCGGCGGAGCCCGGCTGGCCCGACGACGGCAACGGGCCGAGGGGTGGCCGCCAGGGCGCCGCTGACCTGCCACCGGACCAGTCGGGCCAGGCGCGCGGCACCACCTACGGCGGCGGCGCCCAGGACGGCGGTTGGACCGGACAGCCCAGCGGCCCCGGCGCGAACGGTTACCCGCACCCCGGCGGAGAGTACGAGCCGTCCGGTCGTCCCCAGGCCGGGGTCTACGGCGGTCAGCAGGGCGGCGGTCAGCAGGGCGGCGGCGCGGTCTACGGCGGTACGCCCCGGCCCCCGGCCGGTGGCCCCGCCCCGGGCGTGTACGGCGGTGCCGGGTCGCGGGCGCCCGGCGGTGGCACCCCGTCGGGTCCGGTCTACGGTGGCGGCCGGGGTGGCTACCCGCCCGCCGATCCGCACCGCCAGGGAGGCGACCCGCATCGCCAGGGTGGCGACCGCCGCAACGGCCAGCAGCCGGTGAACGGCCACGTCCCGCCGCGCGGCGGGCAGCAGTACGGGCCGGGACGGCCCGCGCCCCAGGGCTACCCGGAGCAGGGCTATCCCGAGCAGGGCTACCCGGACCAGGGCCGGCGCTGAGCCGGCAGCCGGACAGGTCGAAGCCGTCCCGGCAGCCGGAGACGTCGAAGCCGTCGCGGCACGGGCGAGTGTGGCCCGAGTGCGCCGCGACGGCTGTTCGCGTGCTGCCGGATCGGGGCTAGATCCGGCGGAGTACGGCCACCACCCGGCCCATGATCGAGGCGCTGTCGCCGGGGATCGGGTCGAACGCCGAGTTCGCCGGCATCAGCCAGACGTGCCCGTCCCGCCGGCGGTAGGTCTTCACCGTCGCCTCGCCGTCCAGCATCGCGGCCACGATCTCGCCCGAGTCGGCGGTCGGCTGCTGGCGGACCACCACCCAGTCGCCGTCGCAGATCGCCGCGTCGAGCATCGAGTCGCCCTTGACCTTGAGCATGAAGACCTCGCCCTCGCCGACCAGCTCGCGGGGCAGCGGGAAGATGTCCTCCACGGCCTGCTCGGCCAGGATCGGACCACCGGCCGCGATCCGACCCAGCATCGGCACGTACGCCGGGGTGGGGCGCTGGGCGCGGGCCGCCTCGTCGTCCACCAGGTCGTTGGGTGGGCGTACGTCCACCGCGCGGGGACGGTTCGGGTCCCGGCGCAGGAAGCCCTTCCGCTCCAGTTCCTTGAGCTGGTAGGCGACGCTCGACGGGGAGACCAGGCCGACCGCCTCGCCGATCTCGCGCACGCTCGGCGGGTAGCCGTAGCGCTCCACCCAGTCCCGGATGAACTCCAGGATCCGCCGCTGCCGGGTGGTCAGGTCGGCGCTGACCAGGTCGGGGAAGTGACTCACCACTGAGGTGACGGCGCGCAGGGTGGGCTGCTCGGCCGCGCGGGAGCGGGCCGGGCCGCGGCGGCGGGCCGAGGGGGCGCCGGATCCGGCGACGGCCTCTTTCGGGTGTTGCTGCCGGTTCGTCCGGTCGTCGGTCGACACGTCCGTCCTCCCTGCTCGGCGGTGGTGCCGGTGTGGCACGTGGTGCGCATGGGCCCGGATCCCGCGCGACCGTGCGTCGGCCGGGATCGGTTGTTCACGACCGTATAGGTGAGATCAGACAGTTTCAAACATCTGTACGACGTGGCGTCGGCGTGTCGTGCCCGCACGCTCGACATCCGTACGCCTGTTCTGATACACCATCGTACGTCTGTTCTATCGAACTGGCGTACGATCTTGGAGGTCAGCGTGGGTGCACCGGTCATTTCCCAGCCCTCGCGGCATGGTCGACTACGGCTGACCCGGCGGGGTCGGGTGGTGCTGGTCGTTTTCTTCCTGGTGCTCGTGGCCGGGCTGGCGGTGGCGCTCGCGCCCTCCTCCCGGGCGGCCGACCCGCCCGGTCCGGCGCCCACCGCGGTGGTGCTTCCCGGTGACACGCTCTGGTCGGTCGCCGAGCGGCACCGACCGGGTCGGCGGCCGTTCCGGGTGATCGACGAGATCCGTCGGCTCAACGGGATCGACGGATACACCATCCATGCCGGGCAGCGGTTGACCCTGCCGCGCGAGCGGTGACTGTCCGGGGTTTCGGGGGCGACACACCGTGATCGTCTGACCGTCCGTCGGGGGCCGGTAACCGCTGGCCGACCCGCACTGTTGGGAAGATAACGGCGACGCGCGAGACCCGCCCGTCAACTTGACCACGGCCGCTCCGCGGCATACGGTCGACCCCTAGATGTAGTAGTGACATGGGTGTGAGTCGCCCACAGGTTGGGTTCGGCTACCCGCAGCTTCCCTTTCACCAGCACGGCGACGGCCACTTCACCGTGGCTCCCGCCGGCTGTCCTGGTGTCCGGGAAATGACGGGCGCCCCACAGTGCGGTGAAAGGAGGTCGGCTATGCGGTGTCCATACTGCCGGCACGCCGACTCCCGGGTCGTTGACTCGCGTGAGGCCGACGACGGCCAGTTGATCCGCCGTCGGCGGTCGTGCCCGGAGTGCGGCAAGCGGTTCACCACGGTCGAGGAGGCCGTCCTGGCGGTCGTCAAGCGCAGCGGGGTGACCGAGCCGTTCAGCCGTACGAAGATCATCGGTGGGGTGCGTAAGGCGTGCCAGGGCCGCCCGGTCGACGAGGACAGGATCGCCCTGCTCGCCCAGCGGGTGGAGGAGACCGTCCGGGCCAAGGGCGCCGCCGAGATCCCGAGCAACGAGGTCGGCCTGGCCATCCTCGGCCCGCTGCGGGAACTGGACGAGGTGGCCTACCTCCGCTTCGCCAGCGTCTACCGCTCGTTCGACTCCCTGGGGGACTTCGAGCGCGAGATCGAGTCACTGCGCGCGGCGGCGGCCGCCCGGACGGCGGCGCGGACCGACGCCGCACCGGGGTCGACGACCCCGGCCGAGGCGGAACCGGCCGGCGGCCGTACCGGTTAGCTTCTTGGTTTTTGATCATGTCGTTGGCGCGGCGGCGGACCGTGCCGGTAAGGGGGCGGATGAGATGGCGGGGGAAGGTATGACAGCGAACAAGAGCAGGTCACGGGCGGCTACCACGACCGGACTGAAGATCGAGCGGGTCTGGACCACCGAGGGGGTGCACCCCTACGACGAGGTGACCTGGGAACGCCGGGACGTCGTCATGACGAACTGGCGCGACGGCTCGATCAACTTCGAGCAGCGCGGGGTCGAGTACCCCGACTCGTGGAGCGTCAACGCGGCCAACATCGTGACCACCAAGTACTTCCGCGGTGCCGTCGGCACCCCGGAGCGGGAGTGGTCGCTCAAGCAGCTCATCGACCGGGTGGTGAAGACGTACCGGGCCGCGGGGGAGCAGCACGGCTACTTCGCCACCGAGGGTGACGCCGAGATCTTCGAGCACGAGCTGGCCTGGATGCTGCTGCACCAGGTGTTCAGCTTCAACTCGCCGGTCTGGTTCAACGTCGGCACCGCCTCGCCGCAGCAGGTCAGCGCCTGCTTCATCCTGGCCGTCGACGACTCGATGGACTCGATCCTCGACTGGTACAAGGAAGAGGGGCTGATCTTCAAGGGCGGCTCCGGCTCCGGCGTCAACCTGTCCCGGATCCGCTCCTCGCGGGAACTGCTCTCCAGCGGCGGCACCGCCTCCGGCCCGGTCAGCTTCATGCGCGGCGCGGACGCCAGCGCCGGCACCATCAAGTCCGGCGGCGCCACCCGGCGCGCGGCCAAGATGGTCATCCTCGACGTCGATCACCCCGACATCGAGGAGTTCGTCACCACCAAGGCACGCGAGGAGCACAAGATCCGTGCCCTGCGTGACGCCGGGTTCGACATGGACCTCGGCGGCTCCGACATCGTCAGCGTGCAGTACCAGAACGCCAACAACTCGGTCCGGGTCACCGACGAGTTCATGCGGGCGGTCGAGGGCGCCGGCACGTTCGACCTGCGCGGCCGACTCGACGGCGCGGTGATCGACACCATCGACGCCAAGAGCCTGTTCCGGACCATCGCCCAGGCCGCCTGGGAGTGCGCCGACCCCGGCCTCCAGTACGACGACACCATCAACGACTGGCACACCAGCCCGGAGACCGGGCGGATCACCGCCTCCAACCCGTGCTCGGAGTACCTGCACCTGGACAACTCCTCGTGCAACCTGGCCTCGCTCAACCTGATGAAGTTCCTCCGCGCCGACGGCGGCTTCGAGGTGGAGAAGTTCGTCCGCTCGGTCGAGCTCGTGATCACCGCGATGGACATCTCGATCTGCTTCGCCGACTTCCCGACCGAGAAGATCGGCGAGACCACCAGGGCCTACCGGCAGCTCGGCATCGGCTACGCCAACCTCGGCGCGCTGCTGATGGCCACCGGCCACCCGTACGACTCGGAGACCGGGCGCTCGGTCGCCGCCGCGATCACCTCGCTGATGAACGGCACCGCGTACCGCCGCTCGGCCGAGCTGGCCGGGGTGGTCGGCGCCTACGACGGGTACGCCCGCAACGCCGAGCCGCACAAGCGGGTCATGCGCAAGCACGCCGCCGCCAACGACGAGATCAAGCCATCCGGTACGGTCGCCACCGCGATCGTCCGCGAGGCGACCAAGCAGTGGACGCAGGGCAACAAGCTCGGCGACCGCAACGGCTGGCGCAACGCCCAGGCGTCGGTGCTCGCCCCGACCGGCACCATCGGCCTGATGATGGACTGCGACACCACCGGGGTCGAGCCCGACCTGGCGCTGGTCAAGTTCAAGAAGCTGGTCGGCGGCGGCTCGATGCAGATCGTCAACCAGACCGTCCCGCGCGCCCTGCGCAGCCTCGGCTACCCCGAGGAGCAGGTCGAGGCGATCGTCGAGCACATCGCCGACCACGGCCACGTTGTGGACGCGCCCGGCCTCAAGCCGGAGCACTACGCCGTCTTCGACTGCGCCATGGGCGAGCGTTCGATCGCCCCGATGGGTCACGTCCGGATGATGGCCGCCGTACAGCCGTTCATCTCCGGCGCGATCTCCAAGACGGTCAACATGCCGGAGGCGGCCACCGTCGCCGACGTTGAGGAGATCTACTTCGAGGGCTGGAAGCTCGGCCTCAAGGCGCTGGCGATCTACCGCGACAACTGCAAGGTCGGCCAGCCGCTCTCGGTGGCCAAGCCGAACAAGGCCACCGGAGCCGCCCCGGCCGAGGTGACGCCGGTCAGCGCGGAGAAGGTTGTCGAGAAGGTCATCGAGTACCGCCCGGTACGCAAGCGGCTGCCGAAGAAGCGCCCGTCGGAGACGGTCTCCTTCTCGGTCGGCGGTGCCGAGGGCTACCTCACCGCGTCGTCGTACCCGGACGACGGGCTGGGCGAGGTCTTCCTCAAGATGTCCAAGCAGGGCTCCACCCTCGCCGGGGTGATGGACGCGTTCTCGGTGGCCATCTCGATCGGCTTGCAGTACGGCGTCCCGCTGGAGACGTACGTCAGCAAGTTCACCAACATGCGGTTCGAGCCGGCCGGGATGACCGACGACCCGGACATCCGGATGGCCGCCTCGGTGATGGACTACATCTTCCGTCGGCTGGCCCTGGACTTCCTGCCGTACGAGCGTCGGGCCGAGCTGGGCATCTTCACCGCGAGCGAGCGGGCCGCGCAACTGCGGGCCGAGGCCGAGGCGGAGAACAACCTGGAGTTGGCCGTGATGGCCACGTCCGCCCCGGTGGCGACACCGGCCGAGGTGAAGCCGGAACCGGCCGCCGCTGCCGTCGTGCCGGTGGCGGCCGTGGCCGAGCCCGAGGTGATCGGGACCAAGCAGCTGGGGGTCCGGATCGGGTCCTCGACCGAGCTGCTGGAATCGGTGCTCGGCAAGGCGGCGGACGCACCGCTCTGCTTCACCTGCGGCACGAAGATGCGCCCGGCCGGTAGCTGCTACGTCTGCGAGGGCTGCGGCTCCACCTCGGGGTGCAGCTGAGCCCGGACAAAGTGCGTTAGCTGCAACGTCAAGTTGTTCGATGGGCAACGACTGAAGCCCGGCGTTCCGCGGTCGTGAGGCGGTCTACCGGGGTTCGGCTCCCGTGCGGTCTCCAACGTCGTGTTATCCACAGTTGAGGGTGAAGCCCCCCGGCCTGCCCGGGTCGGGGGGCTTCGACGAAAGCTGGAGTCGGCGTACGTGCCGACGCGCGTTCAGTGGGGTGGCTCCAGTTCCGGACCGGGGCCACCCCTTTCACGTGTGGTGCACCCCTTCAGCAGGGGCCCGACCATCGACGATCTTGCACTTGTGGCGCCCGGATTAGGGCCCTCATCCGGATTTGTTCACCACCACAAGTGCAAGATCGTCGCGCCGTTTGGTGTGCGGCGGGTGGGAGTGGGTCGGGGCGGTTTACGGCGGGTGGGGGTGGGCGGGTTCCTGCGATCATCGGGGCATGACGATCTCCGAGAGCTACGCCGCCTTCGGCGTACGCGAGGCGCGCGGGGAGTCTCCCGCGTACGAGCGGTTGTCCCTGGCGGTGTCCCGCGACGACGAACTGCTGGCGCTGCTCCGTACGCTGCCGCCGGCCAAGCAGCAGCCGAACCTGCTGTTCGGTGTCGTACGGTCCCTCGGTGGACCGGTCGAGGATCCCGCCGCGTTCCACGAGTACGCGCTGGGCAACTGGCCATCGATCGAGGCGGGGATCCTCGTCCGGGCGACCCAGACCAACGAGGTCGGCCGGTGTGCCGTACTGCTGCCGGTGCTCGCCGCGCTGCCGCAGCCGCTCGCGCTGATCGAGGTCGGCGCGTCCGCCGGACTGTGCCTCTACCCGGACAGGTACGCCTACCGCTACGGCGACCGGGTGCTCGGTACGGGCGAGCCGCTGCTCGACTGTGCGGCGACCGGAGCACCGCTACCGACCGACCTGCCCGAGGTGGTGTGGCGGGCGGGCCTGGACCTGAACCCGCTCGACGTGACCGATCCCGCCGACGTCGGATGGCTCGACTCGCTCATCTGGCCGGAGCAGACGCACCGCCGGGACCGACTCCGGGCCGCGGTCGCCGTCGCCGCGGCGCAACCGCCGATACTCGTACGCGGTGATCTGGTGGACGACCTGCCGGCGCTGGCCGCGCGGGCACCGGCCGACGCGACGCTGGTGGTGTTCCACACCTCGGTGCTGTACCAGGTGCCGAAGCCGCGTCGGGAGGCGTTCGTCGAGCTGGTACGCGCCCTGCCCGGTCACTGGGTCTCGAACGAGGCGTCGGACGTGCTGCCCCACGACGGGCTGCCGGAGCCGCCCGGCGAGGCGCGGCACAACCTGCTGGCGTTGGACGGCAGACCGCTGGCCTGGACCCGCGCGCACGGGCAGGCGATGACCTGGTTCGGGTGACGACCTCGGGCTGGCATCGCCGAGATAGACAGTAGAGTCAGTCCGTCGGCATGTCCCGCATCCGGCGCAGCGGCGAGAAGTAGACGAACAGGGCCGCACTCCAGGTCCCGAGTACGCAGATCAGCAGTGTCGGACGCAGGCCCAGCTGACTGCCGAGCAGACCGCCGAACAGGGCGCCGAGCGGCACCGCTCCGAGACAGATCCACAGGAACGACGCGTTCACCCGGCCGAGCAGTCCGGCCGGGGTGATCCGCTGCCGGTACGTCATCGCCGCCACGTTGAACAGGACCGAGTTGGCGGAGAACGCGGCCAGGCCGATGCCGTAGAGCAGCACGCCCCAGCCCGGTTGGGCCAGCGGCATGAGCAGGTACAGCGGACCGGGCGCGGCCATCGCCACCCAGATGATCCGCGCGGATCCGATCCACCGGGACAGCCGGCTCGCGTACGCGCCGGCCACCAGGCCGCCGAGGGCGCTGAGGCTGAAGACGGCTCCGACCAGTGGCGGCGACGCGTGCAGCTCGCGGACCATGAAGGTGACCTCGACGGAGGCCGACGCCATGACAAAGAAGTTGGACGTGGTGGTGCAGGCCAGGATTTGGCGCAGGACCGGCTGGCGGCGGATGAAGGCCAACCCGTCGGTCATCGCGACCCGCAGCGGGACCCGGCCCTCGGGTTCGGCCGGCTGCCGTTGCGCCGGTGTCTCCCGGATCAGCCACAGTGACAGCGCGCTGAGCAGGAAGGCGAGTCCGTTGCTGAGGAAGGTCCGGGTCGCGCCGACGAGTCCGACCAGCGCGCCGCCGACGCTCGCGCCGACAAGTTCGGCGAACTCCTGGCTCATCCCGAGTTTGGCGTTGGCGTCGACGAGCTGGTCGGCGACGACGAGCCGGGGGAGTTGGCTGCGGTAGGCGACGGTAAACAGGACGGTGAGCACCCCGCCGAGCCCCACGACGAGGTAGAGGTACCACAGGGTCAGCTTCCCGGCGTACGCGACCAGCGGCAGCGACAGCATCAGCGCCATCCGGCCCAGGTCGCAGGCGATCATCAATCGTCGCTGGTCGACCCGGTCGGCGAGGATCCCGGCGGGCAGCGAGAACAGCAGGTACGGCAGCCAGGCGAGGAAGGTCAGCAGGCTGATCTGGAACACGCTGGCGTCGAGTTCGTCGGCGGCGAGCAGTGGGACCGCGATGCCGGCGATCCGGGTGCCCAGCTCACTGACCGTCTGTCCACTCCAGAGCAGCAGGAAGTTCCTGCTGCGCCAGAGCGACGGCGGCTCGACCGGGCTGGTTGCCGTGGCTGGTGCCAGTTGTCGTGTCACCGGTTGCCGATCTGTGCGGGGAGATGGCCGTCCCGTCGATCTCTCGGGTCCGCTGGCACCCTACCGACGGCCCCACGAGCGCCGCACCGTAATTTGCCCACCCCGCCCGCCCCGGCCGGCATTGATGACCAGAGCGGAGTGTCGGGGTGGCGACGGTCACCGGGGGTGGGCGGGATCCGGCCTTGACATCCGGCCGGCCTGGTTACATGGTTAGTTACATGAGTAATGAACCGGCTAACCTTGACCGGCTCGGCCTCCACCTCGGTGGGTGCGGGTGATGGAGGAAGGCCGACCGATCTTCCTCCAGGTCGCGGAGCTGCTGGAGACCGCGATCATCGACGGCAGCCTCGCCGAGGAGGCCCAGGTCCCCTCGACCAACGAACTGGCCGCCTTCCACCGGATCAACCCCGCCACCGCCGCGAAGGGCGTCAACCAGCTTGTCGACGACGGCGTTCTGTACAAGAAACGAGGAATCGGGATGTTCGTCTCCACCGGCGCCCGCACCCGGCTGCGGGAACGGCGCCGTGAAGAGTTCGCCAACCAGTACGTCCGACCCCTGCTCGCCGAGGCGCGCAAGCTCGGCATCGATGCCGAGGAACTCAAGTCGATGATCGACCTCCGGGAGGGGGACCGATGAACCCGGTGGTGACCGCACGGGGCCTGTCCAAGCGATTCGGTCCGACGACCGCGCTCGACAACGTCAGCTTCTCCCTGGCCGAGAACACCATCCACGGCCTGCTCGGCCGCAACGGCGCGGGCAAGACCACCCTGATGCAGATCCTCACCGGGCAGAACTTCGCCACCGCCGGCGAGCTGTCGGTGCTCGGCCAGCACCCGTACGAGAACAGCGGGATCCTGACCGGGATCTGCTTCATCAAGGAGAGCCAGACCTACCCCCAGAACTTCCAGGTACGGCACGCGCTGGCCGCGGCCCGGCTGCTCTTCCCGCACTGGGACGGGGAGTTCGCCGCCTCCCTGATCGACGACTTCCAGCTGCCGCCCCGGCGACAGGTGCGCAAGCTCTCCCGGGGCATGCTCTCCGCGCTCGGCGTCACCATCGGACTCGCCGCCCGCGCACCGCTCACCTTCTTCGACGAGCCGTACCTCGGGCTGGACGCCACCGCCCGGCAGATCTTCTACGACCGACTGCTCGCCGACTATGCCGAGTATCCGCGCACGATAGTGCTCTCCACCCACCTCATCGACGAGGTCAGCAACCTGATCGAGCACGTGTTGCTGATCGACCGGGGGCGGATCCTGCTGGACGAGAGCGCGGAGGCGCTGCGTACCGAGCTGGTGACGGTCTCCGGGCCGGTGGCGGCGGTGGAACAGGCGGCCGCGTACGCGCAGGAACTGCACCGCGAGCGGCTGGGCAACCTCGCCCGGGTCACCCTGCGGGGGCCGCTCGACCCGGCCACCCGCGACCGGATCACCGGCCTCGGACTGGAGCTGACCCCGGTCCCGCTACAGGAACTGGTGGTCCGGCTCACCAGCACGTCGAACGGCGCCGGGAACGTCCGTACGGTAGGCAAGGGGGACATCCGATGAACCGCGTCATTCCCGCGACCCGGATCCATCTCATCACCTGGCCGACCCTGGTCGCCTGGCCGTGGGGCATCCTGCTCTCCAGCTTCGTGATCAACCTGGCCCTGTTCAGCGTGATCGGCGACGAGATCCCGGGCGGACCGCAGACTGGCGGCCTGGTCAGCATCTACATCGTCACGATGATCAGCGCCGCCCAGTCGGTCTCCCAGTTCTTCCCGCTCGCCCTGGGGCTGAGCCTGACCCGGCGGACCTTCTACGCCGCCATCTCGCTGCTGCTGCTCGGCGAGTCCGTGCTCTTCGGGACCGTGCTCTACCTGTTCCAGCTGGTCGAGCGGGCGACCGACGGGTGGGGCATCTCCCTGCGCTTCTTTGCCCCGTCGTTCATCACCACCGACAACCCGGTGGCGCAGATCCTGATCTACACGGTGCCGTTCCTGGTGCTCGGCTTCGTCGGGATCTTCCTGGCCCTGGTGCTGCGACGCTGGGGCGTCAGCGGCCTGTACGTCCTGAGCATCGCGCTGCTGCTCCTGTTCGGCCTGCTCGGCGTACTGATCACCTGGCAGGGGTGGTGGCTGGCGGTCGGGCGCTGGCTCGGCGACCAGTCGGCGCTCTCCCTCTTCGCCGGCTGGCCGGTACTGCTCGCCCTGCTGCTGGCCGGTGCCGGCCTGCTGACCATCCGCCGGGCCACCCCGTGACCGGCAGCGGCCTGCTGACCATCCGCCGGGCCACCCCCTGACCGGTTCGGGGCAGGTGCGGGTCCGGCTCGCTCGGGGGAGCCGGACCCGCCGCGATCGGGGTGCCGGGTGCCGGCGTCGCTGGCGTAGCCTCGCGGGATGGGCGAGGGTGAGCAGGGGCGGCGACTGCCGCTGGCGCCCCGGCCGCTGGAGCGACCGCACCCGTCCCGGCTGGCACCGGACCACCCGCGCCGGACGGCGATCCTGGCCGCGCACGCGGCCGCCCTCGCCGCCGGGCAGGCCGGCTACCCGGACCCGGCGACCGGACTCTTCGTGCTCACCGCCGGCTTCCTGGCCCGCCGGGGTACGTGCTGCGGCCGGGGGTGCCGGCACTGTCCGTACGTCGACGACGAGCCGGCCGGTGACCCGGCTCCCGGCGGCCCCGCCACCCGGTAGGGTCTGCGCCCATGTCGAGGTACGTGGTCGTCGGTGGCGGCATCGTCGGGCTGGCAACCGCCCACCGGATACTCCTGGACCGGCCGGACGCCGAGGTGACCGTGCTGGAGAAGGAGCAGCGGCTGGCGGCCCACCAGACCGGCCACAACTCCGGGGTGATCCACGCCGGGGTCTACTACAAACCAGGCAGTCTCAAGGCCGAACTCTGCCGGGCCGGTAGCCGGTCCATGGTGGACTTCTGCGCCGAACACGACATCCCGGTGCAGCGGTGCGGCAAGCTGATCGTCGCCACCGACGAGGCGGAGTTGCCCCGGCTGAGGGCGCTGCACGAGCGGGCGCTCGCCAACCGGCTGCCGGTCCGCCTGCTCACCCCCACCCAGGCCGCCGAGTACGAGCCGGCGGTCCGGTGCGTCGGGGCGCTGCGGGTCGAGTCCACCGGCATCGTCGACTTCACCGAGGTCTGCACCGCGCTGGCCACCCTGGCGGGGAAGGCGGGCGCCCGGATCCGGCTCGGTGCCCGGGTCACCGGCATCACCACCCGCCGAGGGGGCCCGGCCGGCGCCGAGGAACTGGTGCTGACCAGTACGGCCGGCGAGGTGGTGGCGGACGTACTGGTCAACTGCGCCGGGCTGCACGCCGATCGGGTGGCCCGGCTGGCCGGGGTCACCCCGTCGGCGCGGATCGTCCCGTTCCGGGGCGAGTACTACGAGCTGCGGCCGGAGCGGCGGGACCTGGTCCGGGGGCTGATCTACCCGGTGCCCGATCCACAGTTCCCGTTCCTCGGCGTACACCTGACCCGGATGATCGACGGCAGCGTGCACGCCGGTCCGAACGCGGTGCTGGCACTGGCCCGCGAGGGCTACTCGTGGGGGCGGATCAACCTGCCGGAGCTGGCCGACGCGGTCGGCTATCCGGGCCTGTGGCGACTGGCCCGAAAACATTTCGGGTACGGGCTGACCGAGGTACGCCGCTCGCTGTCCCGGCGACTGTTCGCCGCCAGCCTGGCCCGACTGGTGCCGGAGCTGACCGAACGGGACCTGGTGCCGAGCGCGGCCGGCGTACGCGCCCAGGCGATCGCCCGGGACGGGTCACTGGTCGACGACTTCCTCATCGTGGCGCAACGCCGTCAGGTGCACGTACTCAACGCGCCGTCGCCGGCCGCGACGAGCTCGTTGGAGATCGCGAAGCACATAGTGGCCCGGCTGCCGGAGTAGTTTCGCAGCTCACCGTGGACGAATTTCCATCCGCCGAGCGCCTCGACCGAGTGGGGGGTTTCGCCGCTGGTGCCCGACCCCGTACGGTGTCCGACGGACTGACCGGCCGCCCCCGGCCGGGGCGAGCGGGAGGTCACTGTGCGCGGGCGGCTGTTACTGATCGGTGCGGGACTGCTGGTGCTCTCCGGCTGTGGTGAGTCGGCCGCCGTGACCCGCGATGATCCTCCGCTGCCCATCCCGCCGGTGGTCAAGCTGCCGGCGTCGGCCGCCGGGGGCGTCTGCGTGCTGCTGGACTACCCGGCGATCGAGGAGTCCATCGGCACCCGGTTCGACGTGTCGGCCGCCACCGCCTCGGGCCGGACGAACACCTGCGTGCTCCAGTCCGAGGAGGCGAGCCGCCCGGATCTGGCGCTGTCGGTGACGCCGACCACCGCTGACTCGGCGGTCTTCGCCGGTGAGATGCCCAACGGTGGGCAGAGCGTGAAGGGTCTGGGAAAGTCGGCGTACCGGCTGACGCTGCCCGTGGGCGAGGACCACGGCGCGGGGGTGGAGGTGTCCTGGCTCTCCGCGGACGGCCGGATGATCAACCTCCGTTACACCCTCGCGGCCGGCGAGGGTAAGCCGGCGGCGGACGCCCTCGCCGGCAAACTGGTCACCCTGGCCAAGGCGATCGACGCCGCCAAACCCGACGCCACCAAACCCTGACCGCCCCGCGCCGGAGCCGCCAAACATGCCGGCCACCCAACGGTGACCGGCACCGATCTCGTCGACGATCTTGCACTTGTGGCGCCCGGATTAGGGCCTTCATCCGGATTTGTTCGCCACCACAACTGCAAGATCGTCACGTCGTCTGGTGTGCGGGGGGGGGAAGGGGGTGGGGGGGTGTTCAGGAAGCGGCGACGAAGACTCGCGAGGCCACCTCGCGCGGCAGCCGGATCTTGTCACCGGAGCGGTCGATGGTGACGCCGTCGCGCTCCTGCGCCACGGTCACCGTGGCGCCCGGGTCGACCCCGGCGGCGTGGAGCTGACGCAGGACGTCACCGTCGGTCTGCACGCTCTCGCAGATGCGCCGGACCACGACCGGGCCGGTCAGACCGGGGAAGGCGAGGTTGCGTTCCGCGTCCGGGCTCTCCACGGCGGACGACTCCAGGGCGCTGCCGAGCGCCTCCAGCCCCGGAATCGGATTGCCGTACGGCGATCGGGTGGGCCGGTTCAGCAGGTCGTAGACCTTCTGCTCGACCGCGTCGCTCATCACGTGCTCCCAGCGGCAGGCCTCCTCGTGGGCCTCCTCGTAGGGCATGCCGATGACGTTGACCAGGAGCAGTTCGGCGAGTCGGTGCTTGCGCATGACGGCGATCGCGAGGCCCCGGCCGGACGCGGTGAGCCGCAGGTGCCGGTCGTCCTCCAGGGTCAGCAGCCCGTCGCGTTCCATCCGGGCCACGGTCTGGCTCACGGTCGGCCCGCTCTGGTGCAGCCGCTCGGCGATCCGCGCACGCAGGGCCGGCACACCCTCTTCTTCGAGTTCGAGAATGGTGCGCAGGTACATCTCAGTCGTATCGACCAGATCGTTCACGTCAGCCGCCCTCCCGGTGGTCAATGCTACCCCGAGTCACCGACACGGAGCCGCAGCCCGAACGGGGCGTCTCGCGCTGGTACCCACCACACGTGATGGTGTTGACCGGGTGTCGTGCCCGCCACAGATGATCTTCTGGTTGACGTAGCCACCCTCGCCGGAAACTAGCCGACCCGGAGCCGGCTGCCACGGCCGTACCAACGGTACTGGATGTGCACCGGCGGCTCGCCGGCCCACCCGGTCGGGCCGAGCGCGCCGGAAGGCCCGCCCCGAGACTGTCGACCACGGGGGAAGACGACATCCTCGGGGCGGGCGGTCAGATGGATCGTTTGATCTGTCGGAGGGGTGGGCCGTCGATCCAGTTCAGGAATCGTGCGTCGGCGATGGGGCGGGACATGCCGCCGCCGAGGGCGCTGTCGCGGAAGCTGGTCATGATCAGGTGTAGTCGGTGGCGGTCCTGTGGGCGTGGGTACCAGGACCACATGCGGCGGATGTAGATCGGGCACGGCCATTCCTGGCCGTCGTCGGTGCAGTACCAGTCTTCGTTGGGTCGGTGTAGGGCGCCCTGGCCTTCGGGTGGCTGGTCGTACTCCATGGTTTGTCACCTCCGGCTGGGTCTTGTCTCGTGGATCCTGTCGTCGGGGGGTTGGTAGGCCGTCTTCCAGGCTTTGTGCTGTCCGGGCAGGTCACGCGGGGGTAGATCGGTGCATCTCAGCCCATAAATCGCCCTGGTGCACCGCCGTCGTTTTCTTGCTGTTTGCTGCTCACGTTGCGAAGAGCTTGGCCGGTTCTGGCGAGCCGAACTTTCCGGGATCATGGGAGCCGCCATGCAACGCCCCCGACCATCGCGATCCGGGGGACGGAACCTAGATCAGGTGTACTCGTTCGAGGGACCCGTCGGGATTCCGCAGGGTGAGGCTTCCGTTCCCGTGGTCGATCAGGTCGAGTACCAGGTTGTAGGCGACCAGGGCCCGGTTGATCGTGTCGGTCTTCGTGTCCCGTGTGCGGGCGCGCGCCGAGGCGAGTGCGTCGACCGCGCGCGGCGCCAGGTTGACCGTGATCTTCGTCAGCGTCGATCGGTCCGGCTCAGGGCCGGTGGTCATACGCTCACGCCCATGTGCTGGGCCAGGTCGGCGATCGGCGGGGGTGGTGTGCCGGAGGTGCGGCGGAGGATGTCGGACATGACCTCGTGGGCGATCGGCCGGCAGCGGATCTCCGAGGGGGCGAGTCGGTCGCCGTCGACCAGCATCTCGCCGGCGTTGTGTACGTCGCCGATCTGGGCGTAGCCCCTGGCGATGTCGAGCAGGTGGTTGGCTCTCCGTTCGGGTGGCAGGGCGGCGAATTTGCGCTTGTCGATCCGCTGTTCGTGGGTGTCCACCGCCTTTCGGCCCTCGCCCAGTTCGACCGCTGCGGCTGCCCGGTGTACTTCGAGGTTGGTGGGGCCGAAGCTGGTCCAGTAGTGGTTCTGGTCCGAGCCGAGGGCGGTGGCGGGCTCGTGGGCTGCTCGGGTCAGGTCTCGTACGGTGGCGCTGTCGCCGAGTCGGGCGGCGGCCATCGCGGCTTGGAGTAGCAGCGTTCCGTAGAAGGAGAGCCGGTCCGGGGCGGCGTCGTTGGTGTCGCCCGGTGCGAGCCGGTTGGCGATGTTGATGTTGACTTCCAGTGCGGAGCGGGCTCGGCCGAGGGCGAGTAGGGCGTTGCCGACCCGGTAGGTGGCGGCTCCGACGAGTAAGGGGTCGTCGGCGCGTACGGAGACGGTCATCGAGCGGTCGGCGGCGAGCCGGGCCAGGTCGTACTCACCGAGTTTGCACAGGGCCGAGGAGGCGATCGGTAGACCTGTCCGAGCAGGTTCGCGGCGAGTTGTCCATCGTCGCCGGTGTGATAGGCGTCGGCCGCCTGGGCGTCGCGCAGCAGCTTCGGTAGCGCCCTGGTCAGCACCGTGTAGCGGGCGTACTGGTAGGTCAGCCAGGCGTGGTTGACCGCCTTGCGGAACTCGGTCAGGACGGGTGTCATGATCTGTGCGTCGAGGTATCTGCTTACCCCCACGTATCGCTCCAGGGCGGCCCGGATCTCCTCGACTTCCACCTCATCGAGGTGGCTCGCCGTGTCGGTACGCCGTTGCGGGTCTTTGCCGCGCAGTAGCTGCACGTCGATGGTGAGCACGTCGGCGATCTCGTAGAGGACGGAGAACTTGTCCAGCCGTCGCACTCCGCGTTCGATCTTGTCGACCCAGCTTTTGGACTTGCCGAGCCGGTCGGCGAAGATCTGCTGGGACAGCTTCCGTCGACCGCGCCAGTACGCGACGCGGCGCCCGATCGGTAGTTCATCCACCCGCGATCACCGCCAGGCTCCGGTGGGCCCAGTCCAACTGCGGGCACCCGTCCGGGGTGCACTGCCGGCAGGTGCCCGTCTGCCACGGGTACCGGCCCGGCTGGTGTTGCCGCCGGGTCAGATCGGCCGCTTCCCAGATCGCCGCTTTCGTCAGCGGCTCGTCCTGTCGGCTCATGACTCTCCATCCCCGGCACCGTCCTGCGCCTGAATCCGTGTGCCCCGTGCGAGCGCCTGTAGGAACTCGATCGCGCGATCCATGTACGGGCATCCGTACTGGGTGCAGTGGAGGCAGACCGGTCGCCAGAGGCGGGATCGTCGGTGTCTGGTGATCTCCTCGCGAGCGATCCACTTCAACGTGTCGAGGCTCAGTTCCCCACTCATCGGTCACGCCGTGGGGGCGCGCCGGATGCGTCCGGACATCCCGATCGAGAACAGCTCCGTCGGAAGGGCCTCTTGATTCTTGTCGTACCGGCCCTCGTTGGGCATGCGCCGCCGTGTACCGGGAGCCGGCGGCATGTCGGCCACCCCCTGGCCGGGGACCGGGGACTCGGGAGTGATCGCGTTGCTTTGTTCGTCGTGCACAGTGCTCCTCCTTCAACTCGAACGTTGGAAGCGGGGTCGCTCCGATGGGGACGGAACGACCCCGCGCAGTTCCGCCCGTCTTTCGGGGAACGAGATTCGTAGATTCGAGCGGTTCTGCTAGGTGACACTCTGCTGTCGGAACCCCTACTCTCGGAACACATAAGTCCACTTCGGGGAGTGTGCGCACTCGGACCTGGGCAGCAAAGCGCCGATCTCTAATTTGAGGAAAGGTTGGGGAACACGTGGGAATCTCAGCTTCGGAGTACATGATTCGCGATCTGAAGCGGAAACGGCTAAAGGCAGGGTTGACCCAGGCCCAGCTCGGGGAGCTGATCCACTATTCCGATACTCAGGTCAGCGCCATGGAGACGGGTGGCAAGCCCGTAACTCTGGCGTACCTGAAGCTGGTCGACCAGGCGCTTAACCTCGGCGACCACTTCGAGGTGATGTGGGAGGAACTGGTCAAGGACGCTGACGCGCCGGTCTGGCTGCGGGAGTGGCTTGCGATTGAGCGCGAGGCGAGGGTGCTGCGCTGGTACGAGCACGCCTTCGTCCCTGGGCTGTTGCAGACGGAGGCATACATGCGGGCGATCTTCTCGGCATCCCATCGGCTGCCGGCCAACGAGGTGGAGCAGCAGGTTGCCTCCCGGTTGGAGCGCCAGACCATCCTGACTATGGATGACCCGCCGGAGCTGTTCGTCGTGATCGACGCCATGGTGATCAAGCGCATGGCCGGCTCCGGCCAGGTCATGGTCGAACAGGTGGAGCATCTGCTGGCCTGTGCGGACAACCCCAAGATTCACTTGCAGGTCATCCCCATGTCGCTCGGGATGTACTCGGGGCTCGCCGGGGCATTCATCCTGGCCGACCTGCCGGAGGCTCACAAGGTTGGCTACGTTGACAACCAGCTAACCGCGCAGATCGTTGAGCGCGCGGAAGACATTGCTAGCCTCGGAGTGTCGTGGGATGCAGTCCGAGACGAGGCGCTGCCACGCAGCCAGACCGTAGAACTTCTGAAGGAAGCGGCGAAATCATGGACATGACCGGCGCCCAGTGGCGTAAGTCGACCCGCTCGTCCACCAACGGTGGGGCGTGCGTGGAGGTATCCGACAACCTGCCCGGCCGCGTGCTCGTTCGGGACACCAAGGACCGCGACGGCGGCACCCTGGCCTTCGAGCCGGCGGCGTGGAGCGCGTTCGTCGGCTTCGCTCGCCAGCCCTAGCCGGCACAGAAAAGGCCCTGGCCTGCCCTCATCGGGTGGCCAGGGCCTTTTTCATGAGTACCTGAGCCCTGGGACAGTCCGTTGACCATCGCGACCTCGGACCGGCGGAACGTGGCGTTCATGGATGGACTGCTGGGCGGGCAGGTGACCAAGGGTCCAGATGGGTCGTTGCCCTTGAGGAGGTCTGGGAAGTTGTCCGTGAGTACGCTCTACCCGGACAGTCGTCCTTGGAACTCCTATGGAAACGGCGGAGTCCTGGAGCTGAACGATGTGCCGCGCTGGCGGAAGTCCAGCCGAAGCAACGGACAAGGCGGCGCCTGTGTAGAGGTGGCCGACAACCTGCCCGGACGTGTGCTCGTCCGGGACACCAAGGATCGCGACGGCGGCACCCTGGCCTTCGAGTCGGCGGCGTGGAGCGCGTTCGTCGGCTTCGCTCGCCAGTCCTAGCCGGCACAAGAAAGGCCCTGGCCTGCCCTCATCGGGTGGCCAGGGCCTTTTACCCGGACCATTGGCCGTACCGTAGGTAGCAGGGCACCCCTCGACGGAGGGCTACATGGCGCGCAGGGCTACACGAGACACTGCCATCGGTCAGCGCATCCGCGACCGCCGTACGCTGCTGAAACTCACACTCCGCGTCGCCGCCGATCGGGCCGGCATCAGCCACACCACCCTCTCGCGCATCGAACGTGGCGAGATCAGCGCCGACAACCGCTTCACCCTGGCGGACATCGCCGAGGCATTGCGCTGTCCCGTCACAGACCTGACCGGGCTACCCGCCGCGCCCGCCGACCGGGACCAGGCCGAGGCCGGCGGCGCCGTCCACGAGGCGCTGCAAGCCGTCATCGGCGCCGATCTGGACTATCCGCCCGACTCCGAACCGGTCGCGCTCGATGCCCTGGGCCGGGAGCTGGAGTTGGTCCGGGGGCTGCGGATCAGGTGCGACTACATCGCTGCGGCGAACAGGATCCCGAATCTGATCCGGGGGTTGCACGCCGCCGCGTACGGCCAGGAACGGGAGCGTGCCCTGCGTGGTCTCGTCATCGCCGAGGACATGACATCGTTCGTGATCCGCTATGCCGGTCACCCCGGCTCGGCTTGCCTGGTCGCCGACCGCGCGCACCAGGCGGCCGAACGGCTCGATGATCCGGTGATGCTCGGCCTCGCGGCTTGGTCGCGGGGGCACGCGGCAACCGGCATGGGTCTGTATCCACGGGCGCTACAGGTGGCGCAACGAGCTGCGACCGAACTCCAGCCGCACACCGGCGAGCCGGACGCGCTGGAGATGTTCGGGCAACTGCTGATGTTGCAGGCGTTTGCGATCTACGCCCAGGGTCGCGACCTGGCCGACACGACCGAACTGGTTGCCGAGGCGGTGCGGATTGCCGAGCAGACCGGCGAGAGCGGGGCCCTGAACCTGGCCTTCGGGCCGACAAACATCCGGTTCTGGAAGGTCAGCATGCTCTCAGACGGTGACCCAGGCGCGGCCGTCGAGATCGCACGCGAGACTCAGCCGGCGGCGGTCGAGTCCCCGTCCCGGCAGTTCGCGTTCTACGCGGATACCGGCCGCGCGCTGGCGCACCTGCGCCGCGACCGGGAGGCCCTGCGGATGTTGCTGACCGCCGAGCGGTTGAGTCCTCAGCGGATGCGCTCGCCGATCATCACGGAGACAGTGCGGGGCCTGCTGGAGCGGTCGAAGCGAGGCACCGGCTGGACCGAGCTTCGCGGCCTCTGCGAACGGCTCGGCATCGGGGCGTAGACGACAGACCGTTCACGTCAGCCGCCCTCCGGTGGGCCAATCCTCCAGTCACCGACCCGGAGCCGTAGCCGAACGGGGGTGTTGCGCAGTGGTGCCGATCGAACGCGATGGTGTTGACTGAGCGTCATGTCCGCCACAGACGATCTACTGGTCGACGTAGCCACCCTCGCCGGGGAACTGGCCGACCCTGAGCCGGCCGCACCAACCGTACTGGATGTTCGCTGGCGGCTCGCCGGCCCACCCGCGCGGGAGGACTACGCCGCCGGGCACCTGCCCGGAGCGGTTTTTGTCGATCTCGACGCCGAGCTGTGCGGTGCCCCCGGCCCCGAGGGGCGGCATCCGCTGCCCGACCCGGCCGCGCTCCAGCGGGTCCTGCGCGCCGCCGGGGTGCGTACCGGTCACCCGGTGGTGGTCTACGACGGCGGCGACGGTCTGCCCGCCGCCCGCGCCTGGTGGACCCTGCGCTGGGCCGGACACGAATCCGTCCGGGTGCTCGACGGCGGATTCGCGGCCTGGGTCAGCGCCGGGCAGCCGGTCACCGCCGAGGTGCCGACCCCACCGCCGGGGGACGTCACCGTCGTACCCGGTGGTCTGCCGGTGCTCGACGCCGACGCGGCGGCCGAACTCGCCGCCGGAGCCGGCGTGCTGTTCGACGTCCGGGCCGCGCCGCGCTACCGGGGCGAGACCGAGCCGGTCGACCCGGTCGCCGGGCACGTACCCGGCGCGGTCAATCTGCCGACCACCGAGCACATCGCCCCGGACGGCAGGCTGCGGGCCGCCGCCACCCTCCGGTCGCGGTTCGCACAGGCCGGCGTCGAGCCCGGCGTACGCGTCGGCGCGTACTGCGGGTCCGGGGTGACCGCCGCGCACACGGTGTTCGCCCTGCACCTCGCCGGGCACCCCGACGCCGCCCTCTACGTCGGCTCGTGGAGCCAGTGGGTGACCGACCCGGACCGCCCGGTGGCCACCGGCGCCGGCACCTGATCCCACCGTCGGCCGGGGCCCGGTCCACCCTCGCCGAGGGCGGTTGAGTCTGGGAGCGGGCCCCGCCGCATGCGACGATGGCGCCATGTCGGATGGCACGGTGGTGGTGTGGGATGAGTCCCTGCTCGCCTACGACCTGGGTGAGCACCCGCTCGATCCGGTCCGGGTCGAGCTGACCGTCGCGTTGGCGCGAGAGCTGGGCATCCTCGACCGGGCCGGTGTCCGGGTGGTCGCCCCGACCCCGGCCGACGAGGCGGCACTGACCCGGGTGCACCGGCCGGACTACCTGGACGCGGTCCGGGCCGCACCGGACGACCCGTTCTTCTCCGGGTATGGCCTCGGCACCCCGGACAACCCGATCTTCGACGGCATGCACGAGTCCAGCGCCCTGATCGCCGGAGCCACCCTGGCCGCTGCCGAGGCGGTCTGGCGTGGCGAGGCCCGGCGGGCGGTCAACGTCGCCGGTGGCCTGCACCACGCCATGGCCGGCCGGGCCGCCGGGTTCTGCGTCTACAACGATCCGGCGGTCGCCATCGCCCGGCTGCTCGACCTCGGCGCCGAGCGGGTCGGCTACGTCGACGTCGACGTACACCACGGCGACGGGGTGCAGGAGATCTTCGCCGACGACCCACGGGTGCTCACGGTCAGCCTGCACGAGACCCCACTGGCGCTCTTCCCGGGCACCGGCTTCTCCGACGAGACCGGGGGTCCGGCGGCCAGGGGCAGCGCGGTCAACGTGCCGCTGCCGCCGGGCACCGGTGACGCCGGCTGGCTGCGCGCGTTCCACGCGATCGTGCCGTCGGTGCTGCGGGCGTTCCGGCCGCAGATCCTGGTCACCCAGTGCGGCGCGGACAGCCACCGGCTGGACCCGCTTGCCGACCTGCGGCTGTCCGTGGACGGGCAGCGGGCCAGCTACCTGGCCCTGCGGGCGCTCGCCGACGAACTCTGCGAGGGCCGCTGGGTGGCCACCGGCGGCGGCGGGTACGCCCTGGTCGAGGTCGTGCCTAGGGCCTGGACCCACCTGCTGGCGATCGCCACCGGGGAGCCGATCGCACCGGCCGCGCTCACCCCGCCGGCCTGGCGGGCGTTGGCGAAGACCCGGCGACCCGAGCGGGACGTGCCGCTGCGGATGACCGACGACGTCGACCCGGCGTACGAGCCGTGGCAGCCGACCGGCGAACCGGACGGGGTGGACCGGTCCATCCTGGCCACCCGCAAGGCGGTCTTCCCGCTGCACGGGCTGGACCCGCACGACCCCAGGGACTGACACCCGAGGCAGTGATCGGAGGCGAGCCCGCAGTGATCGGAGGCGAGCGCGCAGTGGTCGACGGCCCACCGGACCGCTCGGCGGACGTGCTGCTGCGCGACGGCACCACCGTCCACCTGCGACCGATCCGGTCAGACGACGCGGACGGCATCGTCGCCATGCACTCCCGGTTCTCCGACCGGACCCGCTACCTGCGCTACTTCTCGCCGTACCCGAGGATCCCGGAGCGGGACCTGAACCGGTTCGTCACCGTCGACCACCACGACCGGGAGGCGTTCGTGGTCGTCGCGGGGGAGCGGATCCTGGCCGTCGGCCGGTTCGACAAGCTCGGGCCGGGAGCCACCGACGCCGAGGTCGCGTTCGTGGTCGAGGACGCCCACCAGGGGCGCGGCATCGGGCCGGTGCTGCTGGAGCACCTCGCCGAGGCGGCCCGCCGGGAGGGGATCACCCGGTTCGTCGCCGAGGTGCTGCCGTCCAACGCCACCATGCTGCGGGTCTTCTCCGACTTCGGCTACCAGGTCGCGCGCCGGTACGCCGACGGCGTGGTCCACCTCAGCTTCCCGATCGCCCCCACCCGTGAGTCGCTGCGGGTGCAGTGGGGCCGCGAGCACCTGACCGAGGCCCGGTCGATTGCCCGCCTGCTCGCCCCGACCGGCATCGCCGTGTACGGGGCCAGCGCCACCGGGCAGGGCATCGGCGCCGCCATCCTCGGGCACCTGCGCGACGGCGGTTTCACCGGACATCTCGTACCGGTGCACCCGAGCGCGGCGACGGTCGGCGGGCTGCCCGCGTACCCGGCGGCGGCGCAGGCGGGCGTACCGCTGGACCTGGCCGTCGTCGCGGTGCCGCCGGAGGCCGTACCCGATGTGCTGGCCGACGCGGCCGGTGCCGGGCTGCACGGCCTGGTGGTGGTCTCGGCCGGGTTCGCCGAGTCCGGGCCGACCGGCGCCGCCGCCGAGCGTGACCTGATCCGGGCCGCGCACGCCGCCGGTATGCGGGTGGTCGGGCCGAACTGCCTGGGCGTGGCCAACACCGACGAGCGGGTACGCCTCAACGCCACCCTCGCGCCCCGGCTGCCGTCGCCCGGTCGGGTCGGCTTCTTCAGCCAGTCCGGCGTGCTCGGGGTGGCGTTGCTGGCCGAGGCCGAACGCCGTGGGCTGGGCCTGTCGAGTTTCGTCTCGGCCGGCAACCGGGCCGACGTCTCCGGCAACGACCTGTTGCAGTACTGGCAGGACGATCCCGGCACCGACGTGATCCTGCTCTACCTGGAGACCTTCGGCAATCCGCGCAAGTTCGCCCGGCTGGCCCGCCGGATCGGCCGGACCAAACCGGTGGTGGCGCTCGCCTCGTCGGCCCGGCTGCCCGTGCCACCGTCGACCGGGGTGCCCGACCCCGACCCCGTCCCCACCGGTCCGGACGTTGCCGCGGTCACCGCCCTGTACGCCCAGTCCGGCGTGATCCGGGTGGACACCGTCGCGGAACTCTTCGACGTCGGGGTGCTGCTGGCGCAGCAACCGCTGCCGGCCGGCCGCCGGATCGGGATCGTCGGCAACTCCACCGCCCTGGCCGACCTCGCCGCGATCGCCTGCCGGGCGTACGGGCTCACGGTTGCCGCCGGCTACCCGCGCAACGTCGAGCCGCAGGCCACCGCGCACGACTTCGCCGACGCGCTCGCCGACGTCGCGGTCGACCCGGCGGTGGACGCCCTGCTGGTGCACTTCGCCCCGCCGCTGCCGGGTCAGCTCGTCGGCGACGACGCCGACTTCACCTCGGCGGTGGCGAGCGTGGCGCTGGCCGGGGACCGGCCGACGGTGGTGACCTTCCCGGTCGGCCGCCCGCCGGACGGGGTGCCGTCGTACCCGTCGGTGGAGGAGGCGGTACGGGCGCTGGCCCGGATGATCGGTTACGCCGACTGGTTACGCGAGCCCATGGGTGAGCTGGCCGAACCGGCCGGTGTCGACCGGGACGCGGCACGTGACGCCCTGCACGACGACGGGCCGGACCTGGCCGAGCGGCTGCTCGCCGCGTACGGGATCCCGGTCGTGCCGTCGACGGTGGTCGGCTCCGAGCGGGCGGCCGTGACGGCGGCGGACGTCCGGGGTTACCCCGTCGTGCTGAAGTCGGCCACCGAGGGGCTGCGGCACCGGCTCGACCTGGGCGCGGTCCGGCTGGACCTGGCCGACGAGGAGGCGGTGCGCCGGGCGTACCGGGAGATCGCGGCGCCGTTCGGGGACCGGGTGCTGGTCCAGCCGATGGTGGCGCCGGGGGTGGCCTGCGTGGTCGAGGCGACCGAGGATGCCGTGTTCGGCCCGGTGGTCGGGTTCGGGCTCGGCGGGGTGGCGACCGAGTTGCTCGGTGACCGGGCCTGGCGGGCGGCGCCGCTGACCGACCGGGATGCCGCCGCGCTGATCGACGGGCCACGGGCGGCGCCGCTGCTGCACGGCTACCGGGGGGCGGCGCCGGTCGACCGGGCCGCGCTGGTCGACCTGCTCCAGCGGGTGGGCCGGCTGGTGGACGAACAACCACGGGTACGCACGCTGCGCCTCAACCCGGTGCTGGCGCGCCCCGACGGGGTGGCGGTCCTGCACGCCGAGGTCCGGCTCGGCGATACAACCATCCGCCCCGACACCGGCCCCCGCCGCCTCTGACCGCTCCACCGCCGCTGACCGGCCCCGGAGGGTCACCGGCTCAGCGGACCACCCGGCCGTCGGTGTCGCTGCCCAGTCGCCACAGCAGGAGCCGGTTGCCGGCGGCGAGCACCGCCAGGGCGGCCCCCAGGTACGGGTGACCGCTGGCGACCAGTACGGCGGTCGCGCCGCCGAAGACCACCCACTCCGGGATGAGGCGCGCCGGGTCGGCCAGCTTCCGGTCCGATCGTGGTGCGACCCAGCGGCCCCAGATCAGCGCGGCGGCGACCGGGAACAGCACGGCCAGCAGCAGCCGTTGCCACAGCTGGGGCCCGCCGGCCAGCCAGCCGCCGTAGGCGAGTGCGACCAGCGCGCAGAGTTCGAGCAGGAATCGCAGGCAGAGGTTGGCGATTCTCATTCCCGAACTCTCTCACCCCGTCCCCGGACAACGGCCCCGGTCGGTGCACCCGGACGAGCGAAGGACCCCCGGTCGACGCGAACCGCTGTCGACCGAAGGTCCTTCCACACGCCGTGACGTCAGCTCGCGTACGCCTCCAGGCGGTCGGCGCGGGACGGGTCGCGCAGCTTGAGCAGGGTCACCTTCTCGATCTGCCGGATCCGTTCGCGGGACAGACCGAATTCCCGTCCCACCTCGTCCAGGGTGCGCTGCCGGCCGTCGTCGAGCCCGAACCGGAGCCGGATCACCGCCTCCTCCCGCTGCGACAGGGTGGCCAGTACGATCTCCACCTCGTTGCGCAACTGGCCCCGGGAGACCGCGTCCCCCGGTTCCTCGCGCGGGTCGACCGAGGCGACGAAGTCCCCGAGGGCGCTCTCGCCGTCCTCGCCGACGGCCTGGTCGAGGCTGACCGGCTCCCGGTCGTACGAGATCAGTTCGATCACCTGGAACTCCGGTACGCCCAGCGCGACCGCGACCTCGGCGACGCTGGGTTCGCGGCCGAGCGTGGTGGCCAGGTCGCGGCGGGCCCGGACCATCCGGTTGACCTGCTCGACCATGTGCACCGGGATGCGGATGGTGCGGGCCTGGTCGGCCATGGCGCGGGTGATGGCCTGGCGGATCCACCAGGTGGCGTAGGTGGAGAACTTGTAGCCCTTGGTGTAGTCGAACTTCTCGACGGCGCGGATGAGGCCGAGGTTGCCCTCCTGGATCAGGTCGAGGAAGGCCATGCCGCGCCCGGTGTAGCGCTTGGCGATGCTGACGACGAGCCGGAGGTTCGCCTCCAGCAGGTGGTTCTTGGCCAGCCGGCCCTGCGTGGCCACGGTTTCGAGGTCCCGTCGCAGTGCCACCGGCAGGTCGCCGGTGAGCTTCTCCTCGGCGTAGAGGCCGGCCTCGATCCGCTTGGCGAGATCGACTTCCTGTACGGCGGTGAGCAGCTTGGTCCGGCCGATGCCGTTGAGGTAGGCGCGGACCAGGTCGGCCGAGACGCCCCGCTCGTCGGTGGCGTCCAGGTCGACCAGCACGTCGGTGGTGGTGCTGTCGACAACCGGGCTGTCGGCAATCTTGCTGTTATCGGGCCCGATGACGGCGGCCGGGTGCAGTTCGTTCTGGATCATCTCAAGGACCATCTTCAGTCGCCTCCCCGCGTCGACTAAGTGGCGCGTACCGGCGGCCGTGTGGCGCCGATGGGAACAGCTTGGCGGGCGGGGCGTGAAGCGGAGGTGAGGCGATCGTCCACGTGGCATGAAACCGGGAGTTGTGGGCGGTGGCTTACCGGTTTTGATGGCTTAAGTCGATAATGTTCTGGGCGTTCGGTCGGTAACCGGGGCTTGCCGGGGCCGGTTACTGTGCCACCGATTGGCCACCGGGCCACCGACGAACGCGAACGAAAGCCAGGAGGACGGCGTGGTCTTCAAAAGACTCATGCAGGCGATGGGTGTGGGCGGCCCATCCGTGGAAACCGTGCTGAACAACCCGAACTGCCGTCCGGGCGGCCAGCTTGAGGGACGTATCCAGATCAGCGGGGGCGACCACCCGGTCGACATCGAGTACGTCGCGCTCGGTCTCGTCACCCGGGTCGAGGTGGAGAGCGGCGACGGCGAGTACGACACCACGCAGGAGTTCCAGCGCCAGCGCGCCACCGGCGCGTTCCGGCTGGAGGGCGGGCAACGGCACGAGATCCCGTTCCGCTTCGAGGTGCCCTGGGAGACGCCGATCACCGAGGTCTACGGCCAGCACCTGCACGGCATGACGATGGGGCTGCGGACCGAGCTGGAGGTGGCCCGCGCGGTGGACAAGGGCGACCTCGACGCGGTTGCCGTACATCCGTTGCCGGCGCAGGAGCGCATCCTGGACGCCCTGCTGCGGCTCGGCTTCCGCTTCACCCGGGCCGACGTCGAGCGCGGCCGGATCTACGGGGTGCAGCAGACGCTGCCGTTCTACCAGGAGATCGAGTTCTACCCGGCGCCGCAGTACGCCCGCGCCATCAACCAGCTCGAACTGACCTTCATCGGTACGCCCCAGCACCTCCAGCTCGTCCTGGAGATCGACAAGCGGGGTGGCGTCTTCACCGAGGGACGCGACGCGTTCGGCCGGTTCACGGTCGACTACGCCACCGCCGACCGGACCGACTGGGTCACCCAGCTCGACGGCTGGCTGCGCCAGTCGATGAGCCAGCGCGGCCTGTTCTTCTAACCGCGCGCACGCCCCGCCCGTCCCGCCCGCCGTTTGCCGGGCGGGACGGGGCCGGGACCGCTCAGCGGTCCGGCAGGACCGTCCGGGGGACGGTCAGTCCGTCTCGGGAGCGATCAGACCCCGCTCCACCAGGTGCTCGATAATCGGCCCGGCCGCCTCGGCGAGATCCTCGGCCGGCACCTCGTGCGCGATGGCCAGCACCGCGAGCTGCTCGCGCAGCGGCACCCGCCCGTCCGCGCCGCTGACCAGGGCCAGCACCAGCGGGTCCACCTCCTCGCTCCAGCGCAGCCCGTGCGGGTTGGCGAGCACCTGACGGTCCACCGCCCAACCGTCCGGACCCATGGTCGCCTCCTGGCGCAGTTGCAGGCCCTCCGCGATCCGGTAGCGGGTCGCCAGCAGCGCCTCGGCATCCTGCGCCCGGAGCCAGTCCTGACGGTCGAACCAGGCGGCGATCTGGTCGCCCATCGGCGGCTGCACCGGCTGGCGCAGGTCCTCGACCCGGACCACCGGGTGGTCGTGCCCGGCCCGGCGCAGGTTGATCACCCCGAAGCCGACCGCCTCCACCTTCTGCGAGTCGAACCAGTCCAGCCAGGCCGCGATCCGGTGCGGGTCGGTCGCCTCGCTGGCGTCGGCCAGCCACAGGTCGACGTACGCCATCGGGTCGGCCACCTCACGCTGGATCACCCAGGCGTCCAGCCCGGTGCCGGCGAACCAGCCGGCGACCCGCTCGCCCCAGTCCTCCCCGGCGACGTGCACCCAGTTGGCGAGGTACTGCATGGTGCCGCCCTCGGTCAGCAGGTCCGGCGCGGCGGCGGCCAGTTCCGCCGCGATCCCGTCACCGACCCGGCCCGAGTCACGGTAGCTGTGCGTGGTGGTGCCCGGCCCGACCACGAACGGCGGGTTGCTCACCACCAGGTCGAACCGGCGACCGGCGACCGGCGCGGTCATGTCGCCGTGCAACAGCTCCCAGCGCTGGCCGTTCAGGGCCGCGGTGGTCGCGGCGAACCGCAGCGAACGGGGAGAGACGTCGGTGGCGGTCACCCGGCCGGCGTGGGTGGCCAGGTGCAGCGCCTGCACCCCGGAGCCGGTGCCGAGGTCGAGGGCGGTGTCGACCGGCCGCCGGAGGGTGGCGCCGACCAGCGTGGTCGACGCGCCACCGATGCCCAGCACATGGTCGGCGGCCAGCGGGCGGCCCGGCCGGGCGCTCGCCGGCACGTCGGACAGCGCCCACCAGGCGTCCCCGTACGGCTCCAGGTCGATGCCCTGGCGCAGGCCGCCGTCGGCGCGCTCGACCAGGCCGGCGGCGAGGGCGTCGGCCAGCGGCAGCGGGGCCAGGGCCGCCGCGACCGCCGCCTCCGGTTCGGTCTGCGCACAGACGAACAGCCTGATCAGCGTGCCGAGCGGGTCCCGGTCGGCAGTGATCCGCAGCGCCGCCCGGAAGTCATTGCGGGCCATCCCGCTGGTCGCCTGCGGACCGAGTCGCCCGGCGATGCCGCTGGACGTGTAACCGGCGTTGGTCAGTGCCGTGCGGAGCTGGTCGACGCCGGCCGCGGAGAGGAGCATCTCGTTTTCGTCCACCCCGCCATCCTGCCGGTTGGGCCCGAGTCGGCCGGGCGCAACCCCGGCAGAACCCGTACCGGCGGGTCGCCGGCCGTCCGGCCCGAGGGCGGTCTCCGCCGGTCAGCGCAACTGGAAGTCGGCGAAGTCGAAGCCCGGCGCCACCACGCAGCTCACCAGCACCGGCTCGTCGCCGGCCGGCACCGCGGCCTGCCACACCCCGCCGGGAATCAGCACCTGCGGCCGCTGGCCGGCGGCCACGTCGGCACCGAGCAGCACCTCGTCCGGGTCGGCCGCCGGCTCCGCCCCGGTGCCGCCGAAGCGCAGCGTCAGCGGTCCGCCGGAGTGCCAGAACCACAGCTCGTCCGAGCGGACCAGGTGCCAGCGGGACTCCTCACCCGGAGCGAGCAGGAAGTGGATCGCGGTGGCCGCGTTGCGCGCCGCGGCGTACCCCTCGGGGTGGAAACTGTGCGCGGACCGCCAGGTTTCGCGGAACCAGCCACCCTCGGGGTGGGGTGAAAGGTCGAGCAACGCGGCCAGGTCGGGCCGGGACGGCGTGGTCACGGGTCGGTCTCCTCCTCCGGTACGACTACCGTCCGCCACGGCCCGGCCGGTGCGGGTCCGGCGCCGGACCGGGTTGGCGCGGGTCCGGCAGCGGACCGGGTGGCGGACGAACCGGTCGGGGTAGCGGCGACCGGCCGTCCCGAGGTTAGCCGGCGGGGGCCGAACCGGGACCGTGGCGCGGCCGGAACGTGGCGAGGAGCGGGGCCGGGCGGTGGACGAGTCCGACGGCGCGCCTGGTGCGCACCGCCGCCCGACCGGTACCGCCCCGGCCCGGTCACCTGCGGCCGGGGTCACAACCGGCATGATGGTGGCATGAGCTTCTCGTTGCCGATCGCCCCGGAGGCGAACGCGCTGCTTGACCGGGATCCACTGGCGGTGCTGATCGGGCTGACCCTCGACCAACAGGTGACCATGGAGAAGGCGTTCACCTCGCCGCACGTACTGGTGCAGCGGCTCGGGCACGAGCCGACCGCGGCCGAGCTGGCCGACTTCGACCCGGACGAACTGCTCACGATCTTCGCGACGCCACCGGCCCTGCACCGCTTTCCGAAGGCGATGGCCGCCCGGGTCCAGGAGGTGTGCCGGGTCATCTCCGAGCAGTACGGCGGTGACCCCGCCGCCCTGTGGCGGGACGCGGCCGACGGTGCGGAACTGTTCAAGCGGATCCTGGCCCTGCCCGGCTTCGGCAAGCAGAAGGCGCAGATCTTCGTCGCCCTGCTCGGCAAGCAGTACGGCGTACAGCCCGCCGGTTGGCGCGAGGCGGCCGGCGGCTACGGCGAGGAAGGCGCGTACCGCTCGGTCGCGGACATCGTCGACGACGAGTCGCTGGCGAAGGTGCGCGCCTACAAGAAGGAGATGAAGGCCGCCGCCAAGGTCTGACCTCGACCCGTCCGGTGGTGGCTCAGGCTGCGGTCGGGTGGGCGAGCGCCGCCAACGCCCGGCGTACGTCGGCCAGCGACACCGTCGCCGAGTCGTCCAGGTCGGCCAGCCCGGCCTCGATCCACTGCCGCATCAGGGTGGTGACCCCGATGCCCCGCGCGTCGGCGGCGGCACGGACCCGCTCGTAGGTGTCCAACGGCAGCCGTACGGACCGGCTGACCATCGGCACATCGGTGTCGGGCGTGGGCAACTCGACCGGTTGGCTCTCGTCGATCAGGTCCGCGAGCCGGTCGCCGCCCTCGTGGAAGTACTTGGTCGCGTCGTGTCGGTTCATCGTCATCGCCCCCTCATCGTCGCCATCCCCGGATCGCCTCGTCGTAGCGCTTGGACTCGCTGTCGCTGAGGTCGCGTGCGGAGAGGATGTCCCAGTCGTTGTCGCTGTGGTCGGCCTCGGCCAGCAGGATGGCCAACCGGCGCCCGCGACGTGCGGTCGCGTACATGACCATCACGTCGTCGCCGAGGTGCCGGATGACCCGCCGCGAACTGTGCAGGGCCTCCCAGACCTCGCCGGGGGTGACGCCGTAGACCCTCAGGTTGCCCAACGCCTCGTCGGTGAAGCTGAACCTGCTGCCCACGCGGGGGAGCGTACCACGTACGTAACACGGACGAGTCCATTCGCTTTTCGCCGACACCGCCGGCGAAGTGCGAGGATGGGCAGGCATCCCATGCGGAGGAGGACCGTGGTGAAGCACCAGGCGTACCAGCCGATCCTGATCACCGACGCCTCACAGAGCCAGCAGGACCAATTGCACAGCCGCCAGGTGCGCTACGTCGTGATGATGTCGATCCGGGTGGTCTGCATCGTCGCCGGTGCCGTCCTGGTCGGTGTCAAGGCACCCCTGCTCTGGCTCTGGCTGCCGCTCTGCGCCGTCGGCATGGTCCTCGTACCGTGGCTGGCCGTGCTGCTCGCCAACGACCGGCCGCCCAAGGAAGAGCACCGCTTCGGCGCCCGCCGCCGCCTGCGCCACCTGGACGACACCCCGCCGCGCAGCCTCCCCGCCGAGCGTCCGCACCCCGTCATCGACGTCGAACCCTGACCCGACCACGACAAAAGCCGGGCCCCCTCTCGGGGACCCGGCTTCCGTATTCGCTGTTCGTATTACTTACTTGGTCCAGACGTCCTGCACGATGTGCGCGGCCTGGTTCTCCCACTGCGCGTACGCATCCGGGAACGCCGACACCTGAACCTTCTGCGCCGCATCCGTCAACGGCATATCCTGCCAACCATCAACCTGCTTCAGATTCTTCAGGAACGCGGTCGTAGCGTAGGCCGGGTCCGTGATCTGCTCCGGCGTACCCCAACCCGAACTCGGCCGCTGCTGGAACAGGCCCAGCGAGTCGTGGTCGTTCATGTCACCCAGATGACCCAGGTTCTCCAACTTCGACTCCTGCATCGAAGTAGCGACCGCGATCACCGCACCACGCTCACCCATACCCAGCTTCTTCGCCGTATCCGTGATCGCCTTGGCGTTATCACGCTGGTCCTTGCTCAGGCTGATGTTCGACTGCGCACCCTGCGTACCGTGCGGCACGAGCTTGTCCATGCCCGGCTTGTCCGAGGTCACCTGCGCGACCGTGGTCATCGCCGGGGCGGCACGCTCCGCCGGAGACGCGAACGCGTGGCCCACCGGCCCCGCAACAGCACCACCGATAAAGGCCAGGCCGGCAACACCCAGAGCAGTCTTACGAACAAACGAAGTCTCAGCAAAAGTGGTGAAAGTCGTCTTCACGATGGTTCACCTTTCATTCGGGGGTACCCGACGCGCGCCCACAAGGGGAAAGGCGCCTGCGCTCAGGTGAGAAGTACGAGGCCACAGCACACACGAGGCGGGGGGATCATGCCCCGGCGCTGCTCCGGTCGTACGCGATGTATAACCGACCCGACCCCGCCAACATTCCGCCAACCGACCCCCGACCCGAGTCGATCAACCCCAAAAACCTCGCACCCCCGACACCCCACCCACACAGACCACTAATACAGAGAAAGAGTGGCTATCCCGGACGGGATAACCACTCACTCACTGAAAGAGTGCGGGTGTCTGGTTTCGGGGGCGGCGTGCCCCGCGTCGGGATCAAGCCTGACCGCCCAGAGCGGGGCACGCCGCCCCCGAAACCCCCCACGCCGCCCCCGAAACCCAAGACTCAATGAACCGGCCGCGCACCAACAAGGGATACCGCCAAAGCGCCAACCTCGCCACCCGAGGCCAGCGCCTCCGCCGCCCCCGCCCCGCCCGTCCAGGCAGCGAGCAGACCGGCCGCGAAGGCATCCCCCGCCCCGGTCGCGTCCAGCACCAGCACCCGTCGGGCGGCCGCCTCGACCGTCGGGCCGCCCCGCGAAGCCCAGACCGCTCCGTCCCCGCCCCGTTTCACCACCGCGTGCCGTACCACCGTGGTCAACGCTTCGGCCTGGGCATGGGGACCCGCCGGGCCGGCGAGCACCGCCGCCTCGTCCGCGTTGGCGAGGAGCAGGTCGACGTCGCGTACCCAGTCCAGGAAGGCCGCCGCGCCGACTTGCCGCAGCGGCTCGGCGGAGGCCGCGTCGACGCTGGTGGTGAGGCCGCGCTCGCGGGCGGCGGCCAGCGCGTGCCGGCCGGCGTCGCGGGACCCGGCGTCCAACAGGGTGTACGCGGACAGGTGCAGGTGCCGGGCGTCGGGTGCGCCGGCCAGGGCGGCGTCCAGGTCGGCCGGTGCCAGTCGCAGGTTGGCGCCCCGTTCGCTGACCATCGTCCGCTCGTCGGCACCGGCGAGCACGATCACCGTGCCGGTCGGCGCGTCGGCGCAGCGGCGTACGGCGCAGTCGACCCCGACGGCGGCCAGCTCGGCCACCCGCGTACGCCCGGTTTCGTCGTCGCCGACGACGGCGACCAGGGTCACCGGGTGGCCGCGCGCGGCCAGCCAGGCCGCCGTGTTGGCGGCCTGGCCGCCGCCGGTGAGGCGGATGCCGGCCGGGGTGTCCGAGCCGGTCGCCAGCGGCCCGGAGAGCACCGCGAGCACGTCGGTGACGATGTCGCCGACCGCGATGATCCGTGCCGCCCCGCTCATCCGGCGGTGCTGCCGTCGCGGGTCGCCGCCACCGCGATCCGGCCGGCGAGCGTCGCGTTGCGCAGGATGATCCGTACGTTCACCGCCAGGCTGGCGCCGCCGGTGGAGGAGTGGAAGTGGGAGAGCAGGAACGGCGTCACGGCCTTGCCGGTCACCCCGTCGCGGGCCATCCGGGCCAGCCCGTCGGCCAGGGTGCGGTCGTGCAGGTCCGGGTCGAGTTGTTCGTCGACCGGCAGCGGGTTCGCCACGATCACCCCGCCGGGTTGTACGCCGTGGTCCGCCCGCGCGGCCAGGACCGCGGCGATCTGTTCCGGCGTCTGCACCGACCAGTCCAGGTCGAACCCGCTGTCGGTGATGAAGAAGCCGGGGAAGCGGAGGGTCCGGTAGCCGAGCACGGTGACGCCGAGCGTTTCGAGTCGTTCCAGGGTGGCGCCGACGTCGAGGATCGACTTCACCCCGGCGCAGACCACCGCGATCGGGGTCCGGGCCAGCGCGGTCAGGTCGGCCGACTCGTCGAAGGTCTGTGCCGCCTCGCGGTGCACCCCGCCGAGCCCGCCGGTGGCGAAGACGCCGATCCCGGCGGCGGCGGCGACCGCGCTGGTCGCGGCGACCGTGGTGGCGCCGTCGGCGCCGATCGCGGCGGCCACGGCGAGATCGCGTACGGAGAGTTTGGCCACCCCGTCGGTGCTGGCCAGTCGGGTGAGCTGGGCGTCGTCCAGGCCGACCACCAGTGCGCCCTCGACCATGCCGATGGTGGCGGGTACGGCACCGGTGGCCCGTACGGCCGCTTCGATCTCCCGGGCGACCCGGAGGTTGTCGGGCCGGGGCAGCCCGTGCGAGACGATGGTGCTCTCCAGCGCCACGATCGGGCGCCCGTCGCGTCGGGCGTCGGCCACCTCGGCGCCGTAGCGGATGTTGAACTTGGTCACGTTGATCACCGTACGGGGCCGACCGGCGGGCGTTCCGGTGGACCCTGGGGCAGTGACCTGCCAAACTGGAAAGTTGCGGGGTCATTCTGGGAGGTAATGCCGACGTGAGCACCGAGGTTCTCGAACGTCCGGAGTTGAAGGACGCGGACACCGGGCCGGAGATGTTTCATTATGTCCGGAAAGAGAAGATCGCTGAAAGTGCGGTCATGGGGACCTTCGTGATCGCCCTCTGCGGCGAGACGTTCCCCGTGACCAAGGCGGCCAAGCCGGGTTCACCGGTCTGCCCGCAGTGCAAGGAGATCTACGAGTCGATGCGTGCCTGACCCGCCGACGGGATCCACCCGAGCGCGTAACATTCTGCGGTGACCACCGCGACCGCCCTGTTGCTGGCCGATCTCACCGGCGTGGCCGTGTTCGCCGCGTCCGGGGCGTCGGCCGCGGTGGTGAAGCGGCTCGACCTGTTCGGAGTGGTCTTCGTCGGCTTCGTCGCCGCGCTGGGCGGTGGGATCTTCCGTGACCTGGTGATCGACGAGGTCCCACCACTGGCCTTCGCCGACTGGCGGTACGCGGTCACCGCCGCGCTCACCGCGGCGGCGGTCTTCTGGCTGCACCCGCAACTGGCGCGGCTGCGTACGGCGGTCCTGGTCCTCGACGCGGCCGGCCTCGGCCTGTTCACCGTCACCGGCACGCTCAAGGCGCTCGCGGCCGACGTGCCGCCGGTGGGTGCGGTGCTGATCGGCATGCTCACCGCGATCGGCGGCGGGCTGGGCCGGGACCTGCTCACCGGGGAGATCCCGGTGGTGCTGCGGCGGGAGATCTACGCGGTGGCGGCGCTGGCCGGGTCGATCGTGGTGGTCGCCCTGGACTACGCCGGGGTGACCGGACCACTGCCCCTGGTCGCGGCGGTGGTGCTGATCTTCGGCCTGCGCCTGGTGGCACTGCGTCGGCGCTGGTCGGCGCCGGTCCCACTGGTCGACGATCCGGGAACCGGTGACACCATCCGGCCGTCGTCGGAGCGCGGAGGCGAGCGCCGGGGAGTGTGACCAACGGTGCGGTGGTGTCGCCTGGGGCGGCCCGCCTCCGCTGGTTATGCTGGGACGGCCTTCGCGCGCCACCTGGGTCGCGGAGGCGTTTTCATGGTCCACCGTCATCGCTGCCACCGCCGCGCCGCGGCCCTCCGGCCCGCGAGAGCGCGGTCCCGGTAGCCGAAGGGGAGATTCTCGCGTGGGTGCCCGACTGCCGGCGATCGACACCTTCCCGGCGCTGCGGGACTGGCAGCGCAAGGCGCTGGTGGGATACCTGCGACGGCGGTCCGAGGACTTCATGGCGGTGGCGACGCCCGGCGCCGGCAAGACCACCTTCGCCCTGCGGATCGCCGCCGAGCTGCTCGCCGACGGCACGGTCGAGGCGGTCACCGTGGTCGCCCCGACCGAGCACCTGAAGACCCAGTGGTCGCAGGCCGCCGCACGGGTCGGGATCCAGCTCGACTCCGCGTTCCGCAACGCCGACCTGCACTCCGCCACCGACTTCCACGGCGCCGTGGTGACGTACGCGCAGGTGGGCATGGCGCCGCAGGTGCACCGGCGGCGGACGATGACCCGGCGCAGCCTGGTCATCCTGGACGAGGTGCACCACGCCGGGGACTCCCGGACCTGGGGCGACGGGGTCAAGGCGGCCTTCGAGCCGGCCGTACGCCGGTTGATGCTCACCGGTACGCCGTTCCGCTCCGACGACAACCCGATCCCGTTCGTGACCTACGAGCGCGGCGGTGACGGGCTGCCCCGCTCCCGGGCCGACTCGATCTACGGGTACGCCGACGCGCTGCGCGACGGCGTGGTGCGCCCGGTGATCTTTCTTGCCTACTCGGGCGAGACCCGGTGGCGTACCAACGCGGGCGACGAACTGGCCGCCCGCCTGGGCGACCCGATGACCCCGGACCTGATCGCGCAGGCGTGGCGGACGGTGCTGGACCCGGCCGGTGACTGGATGCCGCAGGTGCTGCGGGCCGCCGACGCCCGGCTTCAGGTGCTCCGGGCCGGCGGGATGGCCGACGCGGGCGGGCTGGTGATCGCCACCGACCAGCAGGCGGCTCGGGCGTACGCCCGGCTGATCGAGCGGATCACCGGGGAGAAGGCAGTGGTGGTCCTCTCCGACGACGTGGGTTCGTCGGCCCGGATCGCCTCCTTCGCCGAGTCGGACCAGCGCTGGATGGTCGCCGTACGGATGGTGTCGGAGGGGGTCGACATTCCCCGCCTCGCCGTCGGCGTGTACGCGACCAGCGCCTCGACCCCGCTCTACTTCGCCCAGGCGATCGGCCGGTTCGTCCGGGCCCGCCGGCCGGGGGAGACGGCCTCGGTCTTCCTGCCGAGCGTGCCGCACCTGCTGGGGCTGGCCAGCGAGTTGGAGGCCGAGCGGGACCACGTGATCGGCGAGCCGAAGAAGCGGGAGGGCTTCGAGGACGACCTGCTCGAACGGGCCCAGCGCGAGGAGAAGGCCAGCGGTGAGCTGGACAAGCGGTTCGAGGTGCTGGAGGCGACCGCCCACCTGGACCAGGTGATCTTCGATGGTGCGTCGTTCGGCACCACCGCCCAGGCCGGTACGCCGGAGGAGGAGGAGTATCTGGGCCTGCCCGGCCTGCTCACCGCCGACCAGGTGTCGGTACTGCTGAACAAGCGTCAGGCCGAACAGTTGGCCGCCAAGCGGCGCCAGGCGGCGAACGAGCCGGTGCCAGCGCCCCGCGAGCCGTCCCGCCCGAGCAGCGCGGCGGAGCGACGGGTCGCGCTGCGGCGACAGCTCAACACCCTGGTCGCGGCGCACCACCACCGGACCAACCTGCCGCACGGAAAGATCCACGCAGAATTGCGCCGGCTCTGTGGCGGCCCGCCGAGCGCCCAGGCCACCATCGAGCAGCTGGAAGAGCGGATCGCCACGATCCAGACCCTCTGACCGTCCCACCACCCGATCGGGTGGTACGAACGCCGCTGGGCCTGGTGTCCCGTTCGTGCCGGTGGCACCGGCAGGGGATCGGGATGAGATAGACGACCGGAGGTGCCCGTCAGGGGCCCCTCCGGTCGTCTATATGGGGTTTCGTATCAGTTCGCCATCAGATCGGCGCCACGCCACGTGAAATCTGGGTCAGCCGCGAACCGGACCGTGATCTTCACCAGATCTTCGGCGTACTTGTTCGCGTGATGTCCACAGAACACCAGCTCGCTCCCACCCGCGAGGGTGATCCGGAGCTTGCCGGCGGCGTTGCAGCGGTCGCACCGTTCATCGGCGGCTGGGGGAGCCGCCGTTGCGGGCGGCGGCGTGAGGGTCGGGTTCATCGCCTTCCTCCTCGGGTCGTCACCGATGAACACTCTCTTCGGTCGTTGCTCACCTATCCTGCAACACCCTGGCGGGGTGTGGCCTTCCCAGTGTGCCCGCGGGGGACCGAGGTCACACGTGGTAGAGACAGTGTGCCGTGCACCAAGGGTGCCACGTCAACGATCACAACCGGGAAACCGGCCGATCGCTATCGGGTGTTGTACACCTGGTGATCAAAGCGACACAACTAGTTGACGTTTTGGGTCAGTCAAGATAGTCCCGGAGGACCTGGGAACGGGACGGATGGCGCAGTTTCGACATCGTCTTCGACTCGATCTGCCGGATCCGCTCGCGGGTGACGCCGTACACCTGTCCGATTTCGTCCAGGGTGCGGGGCTGTCCGTCGGTGAGTCCGAAGCGCAACCGCACCACCCCGGCCTCCCGCTCGGAGAGGGTCTGGAGCACCTGCTGGAGCTGGTCCTGTAGCAGTGAGAAGGAAACCGCGTCGACCGCGACGACCGCTTCGGAGTCCTCGATGAAGTCGCCGAGCTGGCTGTCGCCCTCGTCACCGATGGTCTGGTCGAGTGAGATCGGCTCCCGCGCGTACTGCTGGATCTCCAACACCTTCTCAGGTGTGATGTCCATCTCTTTCGCCAGTTCCTCCGGGGTGGGCTCGCGGCCCAGGTCCTGGAGGAGCTCGCGCTGGATCCGGCCCAGCTTGTTGATCACTTCGACCATGTGCACCGGGATGCGGATGGTGCGGGCCTGGTCGGCCATGGCGCGGGTGATGGCCTGGCGGATCCACCAGGTGGCGTAGGTGGAGAACTTGTAGCCCTTGGTGTAGTCGAACTTCTCGACGGCGCGGATGAGGCCGAGGTTGCCCTCCTGGATCAGGTCGAGGAAGGCCATGCCGCGCCCGGTGTAACGCTTGGCCAGCGAGACCACCAGTCGGAGGTTCGCCTCCAGCAGGTGGTTCTTCGCCCGTTCCCCGTCGCGGGAGATCCAGCCGAGGTCGCGGGTCATCTGGACGACGAGCTTCTCCTCGCCCTCCTCGGCCGCGCGCAGGCGCTCGGCGGCGTAGAGGCCGGCCTCGATCCGCTTGGCGAGCTCGACCTCCTGCTCGGCGTTGAGCAGCGGGACCTTGCCGATCTGCTTGAGGTACGCCCGGACCGAGTCGGCGGAGGCGGTCAGCTCGGCGTCGCGCCGAGCCTGCTTGAGCGCCTCGGACTCCTCGTCGTCCCACTCGAAGTCGTTGTCGGTGGCGGCACTGGCCGCGTCCGTCTCGGCCGCCTGGGCCAGCTCGGCCGGCTCCTCGACGACGACATCCTCGATCTCGGCGGCGAGCGCCTCGGGATCGATCTCGCCGTCGACCCCGCCGTCCTCGGCCGACTTCGGCTTGACCGCGGTTTTGGTGGCCTTCGCGGCCCCGGTGGCGCCCGTGGCGGCGCCGGCCGCCTTCGTGGCCCTACCCACCCGCGCTGCGGGCCTGGCGGCCGTCTCAGCGGGTTTTCCGGCCTCACCGGCGGCGCGGGGGGCGGCAGCCGCCTTGCGGGCCGGGGTGGCCTCGTCCGAGCCCGCGGCCTGCTTGGGGGCGGGCGCCGCCTTCTTGGCCGTGGCCTTGGCGGTGGTGGCCCGCGAGGCGGGGGTGGCCGATCGGGCCGCGGCGACCCGGCGGCGGGTGCTCGCGGAGCCGTCGACCACGACGGTCACGCCCGCGTCGGAGAGCGCCCGTAGGATCTTCTTGGCCTGGGCCGGAGTCACCTCAGCGGACTCGACCGTGCGCGCCAGCTCAGCCGACGTGAGCTGGCCGCCGGCGTTTTGCGCATGGGCGATCAGGGTGTCGGTGAGGGAGCGTACGTCGGCGCCGGTGTGGCGGGGTTCTGTCACGAATGACCTTCCGGAGGCGATGAGCGAGCACGGCCGATTCGGCCAGCGCAGCGCTAGGCGTCGTGCCGGACCGATGTGGTTGAGGGACCCCCGAGTCCCGGGCCGGCCGGTGTCGGCGGTCCGTGGCGCGTGGGCAGGCGTGAATTGTAACGCCGTCTGCGGGGTTCCTCCCGCGCCGCACGCCGAAACGGCGGCTGGAGGCCGCCGACTCGGAGCGCATGTGGACTTTGTAAGGATGATACTCGTGTCCGGCGCGGACGTCGCAGCCGTGCGAGAAGGGGACGCGATGGGTAGCAGCCGACCGACCGCCGAAGAACTGCTGGAGCTGGCGCTGGAGGTGGCCCGGGCGGCCGCCGGTACGGCCCGCCGGATGCGCGCCGAGGGGGTCTCCGCGGTGGCCACCAAGAGCACCGCGACCGACGTGGTCACCGCCGCCGACCGGGCGGTGGAACGGCAGGTCGTCGCGGCCCTGCGGGCGGCACGGCCGGACGACGCGGTGCTCGGCGAGGAGTACGGCGCCGCCGCCGGTCCCGCCGGAACGGGCCCGGGTGGCGTCCGGTGGATCTTGGATCCCATCGACGGCACCGTGAACTACCTGTACGGCCTGCCCCACTACGCCGTGTCGCTGGCCGCGGAGGTCGACGGCGAGATCGTCGCGGGAGTGGTGCGCAACGCCGCGACCGGGGACGAGTGGACCGCGACCCTGGGCGGTGGGGCCTGGCGGGACGGCCGCCGGCTGGGCGGCTCGACCGAAACCGATCTCGGTCAGGCGCTGGTCGCCACCGGATTCGGCTACGACCCGGCCCGCCGCGCCCACCAGGCCGGGGTGCTGGCCGGACTGATCACCGCCGTACGCGACGTCCGCCGGTTCGGTGCGGCCGCCCTGGACCTCTGCCTGGCCGCCGAGGGCGCCGTCGACGCGTACTACGAGAAGGGGCTCAACCACTGGGACCACGCGGCCGGTGGGTTGATCGCCGCCGAGGCGGGGCTGCGGGTGGCCGGGCTGGCCGGTGCGGCGCCCGGACCGGATCTGGTCATCGCCGCGCCGCCGGCCCTGTTCGAGCCGCTGCACGAGCGGCTGGCCCGGCTCGACGCCGCCGGGGGACCGTGACCCGCGGAGCGGAGCGTGCCCTGCCGGGTGGACGAATCCATCTGTTCGGATGAAACCGATCCACCCCTTCGGTGGAAACCGAACCGGCCCCACTCCCGCTGGTCGCGGGGGCGGGGCCGGTTCCGGTCGGTACGGCCGGATCAGCTCGCGTCTTCCTTCGCCGGGCAGGTACCCGGCTCCAGCTTCGGCGAGCCGAGCCCGGTCAGGGCCTGGTTGACCTCGGTGCTCGTGGCGAGCTGGGTGTAGCTGTTGCCGATCACCACGTCGACCGTGTCGTCCTCGCGGTTGGGGTCGTACTCCGGCTCGGCCTCGTCCAGGAAGTACGCCTTCAGCAGGTGCGCCGAGGCGATCCCCTTGGGGCCGTACCGCAGCACCGCCACCCCCTCGACCGGCTTGCTGTCGTTGCCCTGCTTGACGACCTGGAACTTGCGGTTCTTGAAGTCCGTCGCGACGTTGGCGGCCAGGGCGGGGGTGTCGGTCGCATTGTAGACAGCGATCTTGACGTCCTTGGCCTCGCGGAGCGCGATGTTGGCCCGCTTGAAGCCGGCCGGGCAGGCATCGTCGGCGGCGGAGCCCCGCTGCGTGTCACGGAGCAGGGCGGTACCGACGAAGACCAGGGCGAGCACCGCCAGCACCCCGACGACGACAAGTGCGCGCACCCGGGCAAAACTCATCTGGTTGGCTCCCGTACAGGTGTGGTCCGTGGTGCCGGTCGGCTGGTGAGAACCGGCCGCCGTCGGCTACCGAGTATGCCGGTGAGGCTAGCCGTTGTCCGGCCCGGCGCGGAAACCGGCAAACCTGCCGGCGTGCCGACGCCGTTCGGCCTACCGCTACCCCTATCTTCGTGTCGCCTGAGTCACATTGGGAACAACTCTGGCCGCTCGGGCGTACATGCATGCCGCGAGGGCGGTATACATGCCTCGCCCGATGGGGGGTAAGGTACCGCGCTCGCCAGGGGTGTTCTCCTGGCGGCCGTGGCCCGGGCACCGAGCCGGGGTCGGCGACCGGAAAAAGATGACCGGCCAGCGGGAACCGAAACAGTGTCTTCCGGCGTTACAACCGGAAGCGACTATATCGATATGGGAGAGTGAAACCGATGGCCACCGACTACGACGCCCCGCGTCGCGACGAGGTCGACCTCGGCGAGGACAGCCTGGAAGAGCTGAAGGCCCGGCGCGTCGACTCACAGTCGGGCGCCGTGGACGTCGACGAGGCCGAAGTCGCCGAGAGCTTCGAGCTTCCGGGTGCCGACCTGGCCGACGAGGAGCTCACGGTCAAGGTGCTGCCGATGCAGTCGGACGAGTTCCGCTGCGCTCGCTGCTTCCTCGTACACCACCGCAGTCAACTCGCCGTGGAGCGCAACGGCGAGCTGATCTGCCGCGAGTGCGCCTGAGCTGGACACCGACGCCGGGGGGCGGCGGTACGGGAACGCGGCAAGGGTAGGCCGCGTTCGATTCGAGATGCGCGGGTGGCACCGACCTGCTTGACTCGATCCGACCGACTCGACGTTGGACGGATCGCCACGGCTGGAGGTCAGCGCATGACCCGCTCCGAGCAGGCGCCGGAAACCCCTGCGGGGGTGCCGGCGCCGACTGGGGGGACCGGTCCGGTGGGCAATCCACCGGACACCGAGTTGGAGAGCGCCGAGGGTGACCTCGGTGCGACCATCGCCGCGTTGGCCGAGGACGACATCGGTCCGGCGCGGCGCCGCCGGCTGCTGGGCCGGCTCGTCGGCCAGGTTCGTGCCCGCGGTCTGGGCGACCTGTTCCGGCCCAGGGCGGCGATCCGCTGGATGAGCGACGTGGTCGGTGAGGTGGTCCCGCACATCCCGATCCGGGATCGGGACACGCTCCGGCGGCACTACGACGGCCTCGACGGCGACGCGCTCGCCGAGCGGTTGATCCGTAACGCGGCTCGGGCCACCGCCGGGGTGGGTGCGGCCGGCGGTGGGGTGGCGGCGGTGGAGTGGGCGGTCACGCCGACTCTGCTCTCCGCACCGGTGCTGCTGGCCGCCGAGACGGTCGCGGTGGTGACCATCGAGATCAAGCTGATCGGCGAGCTGCACGAGGCGTACGGGGTGCGGCTGGCCGGGAGCACCACCCAGCGGGCCAGCGCCATGATCCAGTCCTGGGCGAGCCGGCGCGGGGTGAACCCGTTCCTGCCCGGCATGGGGGTGAGCGCCGTACTCGGCCCGGCGGTGCGCAAGCAGCTCCGGGAGACGTTGCTGCGGCGGTTCGGCCGCAACCTGACCACCCTCGCCCCGTTCCTGACCGGCGCCGCGGTGGCCGGCTATCTCAACCGGCGGGCGACCCTCCAGCTCGGCGACGCGATCCGGACCGACCTGCGCAAGCAGTTCCGGGCCATCACCGGCCCGCCGGAGCTGGCCATCGGCGACCGACCCGAATCGGCACCGGACCGGCCGGGCGGGGCTGAGCCGGGCGGGGCCTAACCGGCCGCCGGCGCGGTGTTGGTGGCGCTACCGGCGTCGGACCGATCGGCCGTCCGGGCCGGGTCACCAGCCACCGGGTCGGTCGTGCCGGCCGGGCCACGAGCCACCGGGGCGGTCGTCCCGGCGGGGCCACGAGCGGCCAGGATCGCCTCGGCGAGCCGCACCGGGTACCGGGAACTCACCACCCAGTACGGGGTGGGATCGGCCGGGTCGTCGAGAACCACCTGGACGGCACCCGCCACCCAGGGGCGTTGCACCACGAAGGCGAGCGGGTCCGCGCCGACACCGAGGACCTCGCGGCGTCCCTGCGCGTCCAGGGCGATCGCGTCGCTGACGTACCCGACCGGCAGCCGGGCGTCGTCGACCAGCAGCTCGCCGTCGCGTACCCGGATCGTGATCCGCCCCACCCGCCAGAGCCCGAGCGCGATCAACGGCAGTAGTACGGCGAACGGGACCCAGGCCCGTGCGCCGTCCGAGCCCATCCAGATCTCCATCGCGAGCAGGGCGCCGGCCACCATCCCGGCCAGCCACCCCCACCAGGGCAGGAGGAGCCGTTCGCGATAGCCGTCGGCGTCCGTCAGGGCCGGCGCGGCGGCGGAGGTGAGACGAGTTGGTGCCACAGTGTGAGGGTACGGCGCGGCGCGGCGGGGTGACCCGGCAGGATAGAGGCCAGCGCCACGCACCCGACGGATCGGAAAGAGTGACACCGTGACCCAGGCCGTGCCCGTACCCGTCCGACAGCTCGACCCGGAACTACCGCTGCCGGCGTACGCCCATCCCGGCGACGCCGGTGCCGACCTGCTGGCGGCGCGGGACGTGGAGCTCGCACCGGGGGCTCGGGCGCTGGTACCCACCGGGATCGCGATCGCCCTGCCGGACGGCTTCGTCGGGCTGGTCCACCCGCGCTCGGGGCTGGCCGCCAGGCTGGGCGTGACGGTGCTCAACGCGCCCGGTACGGTCGACGCCGGCTACCGCGGCGAGATCCTGGTGAACCTGATCAACCATGACCGGGAGAACCCTGCCAAGATCTCTCGTGGCGACCGGATCGCGCAACTCGTGGTGCAGCGGGTGGAACACGTCCGCTTCCATCCCGTCGACGAACTTCCCGCCACCGCGCGGGGCGAGAATGGACACGGTTCGACGGGCGGGCACGCGGGTCTGGTCCCGCCACGCGACGCAAGCGAGCAGCAGGCAGAGAGGTCGGCACGGTGAGCACGAGGAGCGAGCGTTCCGGGGCGGCCCGCGTGGGACGCGGCTGCGCCGGAATGCGAGTAGAGCTTGCGAGCCCCGCAGTCGCGAACGAAAGGTCGGCACGGTGAGCGCGAGGAGTGAGCTTGCGAGCCCCGCAGTCGCGAACGAAAGGTCGGCACGGTGAGCGCGAGGAGTGAGCTTGCGAGCCCCGCAGTCGCGAACGAAAGGTCGGCACGGTGATCTTTTCCCGAGGACGCGGCGGACGGCACGCGCGTGACGAGCGGGCCGGTGGGTCCGAGCCGGCGTCGGTCGACCAGCCCGTGGACGACCTGTCCGACGCCCCGGTCCGCGCCGGGGGCCCGTACGACGTCTCCGAGGCCCCGTCCGGGGTGGAGCGACTCGACCTGGGCAGCTTGAAGATCCCCGCGATCGCCGACGTCGAGATCCGGGTCCAGGCGGACCCGGAGGGCGTGGTCCAACAGGTGGTGCTGCTGCACGGGGAGAACGCGTTGCAGCTCGGCGTCTTCGCCGCGCCCCGGTCCGAGGGCATCTGGGACGAGGTGCGCCAGGAGATCCGCGAGTCGCTGTTCAAGGAGGGCACCGCGGTCGAGGAGAGCGACGGCGAGTACGGCGTCGAGCTGCGGGCCCGGGTCCGTACCCCGGAGGGTTTGACCGACCTGCGGTTCGTCGGCATCGACGGGCCGCGCTGGATGGTCCGCGGTGTCTACCAGGGCCGGGTGGCCAGCGACCCGGACGCCGCCGGTCCGCTCGCCGACTGCCTGCACGGTCTCGTGGTGGACCGTGGCCAGGAGGCCAAGCCGGTCCGTGAGCCGCTGCCGCTGCGTCTGCCCAAGGAGATCGCCGAGCGGCAGGCGGCGGAGGCCGCCGCGGCCGGTACCGCACCGGGCGGCGAATCCGTGATCCGGGCGGACGGCGGTGGCCCGGACGGGGCCGGCGCGACGCCCGTGGCGCGGGTCAACGGCAGCGGCCCGGACCAGCCACAGGCCCGCCGGGGCAAGCCCTCACCGAGGCCGCGCGGGTCGGCCTGAGCGGTGTTCCGCCGGTCCGCGGCGGTCCGGCACGGCGGCGTACGCTGAAGGCACGGTCCCCGTCGGGACCGGCTGGAACTGGCCGCGACCGGATGATCCGGGGCGGTTCGAGGAGGGTGGCACGGGGTCATGGCGACCGACGAGGGTCGGGGGTCGCTGCGCAACCTCCTACAGCGGCTGACCGCGAGCGAGGCCGAGATCGAGGCGCAGGAGCTGCGCCGGGAGAGCGCGCAGTGCGGGGCCACACCGGCCGGGCTCTGCCGTCGGGGCGAGCTGGTGTCGATCTCCGGGCGGCTCCGTACGGTGGTGTACACCCCACGGACGAACCTGCCCACCCTGGAGGCCGACCTCTACGACGGCACCGACGTGGTGACCCTGGTCTGGCTGGGGCGTCGGCACATCATCGGCATCGAGCCGGGGCGGCAATTGACCGTTCGTGGTCGCGTGGCGATCCGGGATGACCGTAAAGTCATCTACAACCCGCACTACGAGTTGGAACTGCCCCGTTGAGTACGAGGCCGGGCAGCCGCCGCCCCGAACGGAAGACGCGCAGATGACGACTGGACCACAGCCGGCCGCCAAGGTCGACGCCGACCCGGCGGACGAAGCCCCGCTGCCCAGCATGGCCGAGCAGGTGGCCGAGCAGCTCGGCGGCTGGCGAGGGATGGTCGAGTCGAGCGTTCCGGTGCTCGTCTTCGTCCTGGTCAACGTGCTCGCCGAGCTGCGCCCCGCGCTGATCGCCTCGCTGGCCGTCGCGGTCGCCATCGCGGTGCTGCGGCTGGTGCAGCGGCGGCCGATCCGGCACGCGGTCAACGGCCTGTTCGGCATCGGCGTCGGCGCCTTCATCGCCTTCCGCAGCGGTGACTCGAAGGACTTCTACCTGCCCGGCATCCTCTACGGCATCGCGTACGGCCTGGCGCTGCTGGCGTCGGCCGCGATCCGGCAGCCGCTGGTCGGCTGGATCTGGTCGGTGCTGGTGGCCAAGGGCAAGTCGGAGTGGCGGCACGACGCCCGGCTGGTGCGTACCTTCACCTGGCTCACCGTGCTCTGGGGTGTGGTCTGGCTGGCCAAGGTCGGCGTTCAGGCGGCGCTGTACCTCGCCGACCAGGAGACCGCGCTCGGGGTGGCCCGGCTGGCCCTGGGCTACCCGCCGTACCTGCTGCTGCTGGCGATCACGGTCTGGACGGTGCGCCGGGTGACCCGGGATTCGCCGCCGGCCGGTACGGCCACCGCGGCCAGCCCGAGCTGACCGCGGTTCCGGTTCTGCCGGTCAGCCTTCCGCCCGGGTCCGTTCGACGCTGTCGGGGCCGAGGATGACCTCGCGGACCGCGTCCTCCACCTCGGTGGTGCAGACGAAGATCAGCTCGTCGCCCGCCTCAAGCGGGTCGTCCGGGCTCGGCACCAGCACCCGTCGCCCGCGCAGGATGGCGACCAGGGCGGCGTCGCGGGGCAGCGGTACGGCGTGGATCGGGTGCCCGACGTAGGGCGCGGCCTTCGGCAGGGTGATCTCGACCAGGTTCGCCTCGCCCTGGCGGAAGGTCATCAGCCGGACCAGGTCGCCGACCGTGACCGCCTCCTCGACCAGCGCGGCCATCACCCGGGGCTTGCTCACCGCCACGTCGACCCCCCACTGGTCGGTGAAGAGCCACTCGTTCTCCGCCCGGTTCACCCGGGCCACCACCCGGGGCACCGCGAACTCGGTCTTCGCCAGCAGCGACACCACCAGGTTGACCTGGTCGTCACCGGTCGCCGCGACCACCACGTCGCAGCTGGCCAGGTCGGCCTCCTCCAGGCTGGCCAGCTCGCACGCGTCGGCGAGCACCCACTCGGCGGCGGGCACCCGTTCCGGGCGCAGCATCCTCGGCTGGCGTTCCACCAGCATCACCTGGTGGCCGTTGTCGATCAGCTCCTGGGCGATGGACCGGCCCACGTTGCCGGCACCGGCGATGGCGACCCGCATGTCACTGTCCCCCTTCGGGCGGCGCGCCGGCCACCGTCGTGACCCCGCCGGCCATGTCGTCGGTGACCAGCATGAAGAGCTGGTCACCCTCCTGTAGAACGCTGGACGCGGTGGGCAGCGTGCCGATGCCGAACCGCATGACGTACGCGGCGCGGGCGCCGGTCGCCTGTTCGATCGCCTTTATCGGGCGGCCGATCCAGTCCTTGTGCACCGGCACCTCGATGATCGACACCGTGCTGGTGGGGTCGCGGAAGATCTCCACGTTCCCCTCCGGCACCAGGTGGCGGATCATCCGGTCGGCGGTCCACCGGACGGTGGCGACGGTGGGGATGCCGAGCCGCTCGTAGACCTGGGCCCGCTTCTGGTCGTAGATCCGGGCCGCCACCCGCGACACCCCGAACGTCTCCCGGGCCAACCGGGCCGAGATGATGTTGGAGTTGTCGCCGCTGGAGACCGCGGCGAAGGCGTCGGCCCGCTCGATGCCGGCCTGGCGCAGGACGTCGCCGTCGAACCCGATCCCGGTGACCGTGATCCCGCCGAAGTCGGGGCCGAGCCGGCGGAAGCTGTCCGAGTTCTGGTCGATCACGGCCACCGAATGACCGCGGGACTCCAGACTGTGGGCGAGCGTCGAGCCGACCCGCCCACACCCCATGATCACGATGTGCACGGTGCTTCCTCCTGGCGTGAACCGTGTGCTCCACCCGGCGGCCGGGGGACTCCCAGAGCGTGCCATGCCGGTGGCAGCTCACGCCGCCCGACCGTACCGGTTCGCCGGGGGGAGAGGTTGATCGCCACCCGATGCCGATGAGCCGGTCCCGGTCGTACTCTTACCGGTTGTGGCCAGTCCCACCTCTCTGATGAAGCGGCTGCTGCTCGGTCGACCGTTCCGGTCCGACAGGTTGCAGCACACCCTCCTACCCAAGCGCATAGCTCTGCCCGTCTTCGCCTCCGACGCGCTCTCCAGCGTGGCCTACGCGCCGGACGAGATCCTGCTGACCCTGTCGATCGCCGGTGCCTCGGCGTTCGTCTTCTCGCCGTGGGTGGCGCTGGCCGTCGTCGTGGTCATGCTCACCGTGGTGGCGAGTTACCGGCAGAACGTGCACGCATATCCGTCGGGTGGTGGCGACTACGAGGTGGCCACGGTCAACCTGGGCCCGAAGTTCGGGGTGGGGGTGGCCAGCGCGCTGCTGGTCGACTACGTGCTGACGGTCGCGGTGTCGGTTTCCTCGGGGGTGGCGAACCTGGGCTCGGTGGTGCCGTTCGTGGCCACCCACAAGGTCGGCGTCGCGGTGGCGGCGGTGGTGATCCTGACCGCGATCAACCTGCGTGGCCTGCGTGAATCGGGTACGGCCTTCGCCATCCCGACCTACGGCTTCATGATCGTCATCATCGGGATGGTGCTCACCGGTCTGATCCGGATCTTCGTGCTCGGTCACGACCTACAGGCGCCCAGCGCCGGGTTGCAGATCCAGGCCGAGCACAGCGTGACCGGTTTCGCCCTGATCTTCCTGCTGCTGCGGACGTTCTCCTCCGGCGCCGCCGCGCTGACCGGGGTGGAGGCGATCTCCAACGGCGTACCGGCGTTCAAGCCGCCGAAGAGCAAGAACGCGGCCTCTACACTGCTGTGGCTCGGGATCGTCGCGATCACCATGCTGGTCGGCATCGTCACGTTGGCCCACCTGACCCATTTGCAGTTCGTCGAGGACCCGGCCCGGCAGATCATCGGCGGACCCGAGGGGTACGTGCAGAAGACGGTCACCACCCAGCTCGGTGAGACGGTCTTCGGCAGCGGCTCGTTCCTGCTCTACATCGTCGCCGGGGTCACCGCGCTGATCCTCTTCCTGGCCGCCAACACCGCCTTCAACGGGTTCCCGGTGCTCGGCTCGATCCTGGCCCAGGACCGCTACCTGCCCCGGCAACTGCACACCCGGGGCGACCGGCTGGCCTTCTCCAACGGCATCGTCTTCCTCTCCGTCGCCGCGATCGTGCTGATCGTCGGCTTCCAGGCCGAGATCACCCGACTGATCCAGCTCTACATCGTCGGCGTCTTCGTCTCCTTCACCCTCTCCCAGGCCGGCATGATCCGGCACTGGAACCGGCTGCTGCGGGTGGAACGCGATCCGGAGCGGCGCCGGAAGATGATCCGGTCCCGGGGAATCAACGGCTTCGGCATGGGGCTGACCGGCGTCGTACTGGTGATCGTGCTGATCACCAAGTTCCTGCTCGGTGCCTGGATCGCGATCGCCGCGATGGCCGTGATCTACCTGCTCATGCTCGGCATCCGCAAGCACTACGACACCGTCGCGGCCGAGCTGACCCCGGCCGAGGGGCGGCCCATGCTGCCCGCCCGCAACCACGCCATCGTGCTGGTCAGCAAGGTGCACCAACCCACCCTGCGGGCGGTCGCGTACGCTCAGGCGACTCGACCGGACACGCTGACCGCGGTCACGGTCAACGTCGACGAGAAGGACACCCGGGCGATCCAGGACGAGTGGGAGCGGCGTGAGGTGCCGGTCCCGCTGACCGTGATCGACTCGCCGTACCGGGAGATCACCCGGCCGATCCTCGACTTCGTCGCCTCGGTGCGTCGCGACGCACCCCGCGACGTGGTCACCGTCTTCATTCCCGAGTACGTCGTCGGCCGATGGTGGGAGAACCTGTTGCACAACCAGAGCGCGTTGCGGCTCAAGGGCCGCCTGCTCTACGAGCCCGGCGTGATGGTGACCAGCGTGCCGTGGCAGCTCGCCTCGACCGCGACCAAGGACCTGGACCGGTACGACGCCACGCTCAGCCGTGGCCCGGCCCGTGGCCCGCGCGGTGCCAGTGTCGGCCATGCCCCGCTGACCCCGGCCCCGGCCCAGCCGCCGGCGGTCGCGCCGACGCTGACCGATCCCGACCCGACGGAGCGGCCCCGATGAGCCGGACCGAGGCGCCGACCGGCGCGGCACCGGACCAGACGGAGTCGGTGGAGCGGGCGGAGTTCGTGGTGTTCGTGGACCAAACGGATTCGGCGGAGCGGGTAAGGCGGGTGGAGTTCGTGGACCAGGCGGAGCGGGTGGAGCAGGCTGAGTCGGGCGTGGCCGGGAGCCGGGCGGCGGACTCCGGTCCGGGCGAGGCGGAGCTGGTCGAGTTGACCATCGACGCGGTGGCGCCGGGCGGGCACTGCGTGGGCCGGCTCGACGGTCAGATCGTCTTCGTCCGGCACGCGCTCCCCGGCGAGCGGGTGATCGCAGAGATCACCGAGGTGAACCGGGGATACCTGCGGGCCGACGCGGTGACCGTGCTCGAACCCTCGGCGTCTCGGGTCACCCCGCCGTGTCCGTACGCGGGTCCGAACCGGTGTGGTGGCTGCGACCTGCAACACGTCGAGCCGAGCGCCCAGCTCGACTGGAAGGCCGACGTCGTACGCGAGCAGTTGCGCCGGCTCGGTCGGCTCACCCCGGAGGAGATCGACGCCCTGGGCGTACGGGTCGAGACACTGCCCGGCGGACCGCTCGGCTGGCGGTCGCGGGTCCGGTACGCGGTCGACGCCGCGGGTCGGGCCGGTCTGCTCAAGCACCGCTCGCACGAGGTGGTGCCGGTCGACCGGTGCCTGATCGCCCACCCCGCGATCCAACTCCTGCCGGTGCTCTCGACCGACGGGCAGCGGTGGCCGACCGCCGAGGCGGTGGAGACGGTCGCCTCCACCGGCGGTGACGTCGCCGTGCAGACAGTGGTGGACGGCACCCCGGTCGCCGAGCGGGGGCCGGCGACGGTCCGCGAGCTGGCCGCCGGACGGGAGTGGCAACTGCCACCGGACGCGTTCTGGCAGGTCCACCCGGCCGCCGCGGACACCCTGGTCGACACGGTGCTGGAACTGCTCGAACCGCGTACCGGTGAACGGGCCTGGGATCTCTACGGCGGCGCGGGGTTGTTCGCCGCCGCGCTCGCCGGCCGGGTCGGGCCGACCGGGCGGGTCACCATGGTCGAGGCGGCGCCGTCCGGCGTCGCGGCGGCCCGGGAGAACCTGACCGACCTCGGGCAGGTCGAGGTGGTGTCGGCGAAGGTGGAGACCGCACTGGCCCGCCGCCGGATCACCGGACCGGTGGACCTGGTGGTGCTGGACCCGCCGCGGACCGGTGCGGGGGCCGAGGTGGTCCGGGCGTTGACCGGCGTCGGCGCACGGGCGATCGCGTACGTGGCCTGCGACCCGGCGGCGTTCGCCCGCGACGTACGGATCTTCGCCGAGGCCGGCTGGCGGCTGGTGGCGCTGCGCGGGTACGACATGTTCCCGATGACCCAGCACGTGGAGTGTGTCGGGCTGTTCACCCCGGCCTGACCGGTCGAATCGGATCCGCTGCCGCGCGGTGGCTCAGTGCGGCAGCAGGTGGTGTACGGGAGCGGCCGGGCTGCCGGCGGCCCGCCGTTCGGCGCGGGCCTGGGTCCGGTCCCTGAGCCGGATCCAGGCGATGATCACCAGGAGCAGGGGAAGCAGCGGCAGGCCGACCAGGACGACGACGATCAGTGCCAGGAGTTGGCCGGTGGCGTACCGGCCGGACATCCGGCTCGGCCGGGCGTTCGGGCCGGACCAGTGCGGGTGACTACCGGGAGGCGACATCTGTAACACCTCTGACAGAGGAGGGTGTTACCGCCATATTAACGTCGTCCCTGCTCGGAGTGCCTGTGTCATTACTGCCCGTGGTTGTCGCCGATCCGGTGGAAGGCGCTGCCTGATCGGCGTACGGGCCGACCCGGACGGCAGCGCTCCCGCCCTCGGACGAATCTCCGAGCACGATCTCGGCCCGGGCTGCGGTAGCCGCCGGGGCCGATAGACTCTCCGGTCATGAGAGTTGAAGAGGGTGCGGCCACCCCTGGTCGGCTGCTGGCTACCGTCCGCAGCCCCCAGGACGTCAAGCGGATGTCGGCCGAGGAACTCGACCTGCTCGCCGCCGAGATCCGGGACTTTCTGGTCGCCAAGGTGTCCCGCACCGGTGGCCATCTCGGCCCCAACCTCGGCGTGGTCGAGCTGACCCTCGCCATGCACCGGGTCTTCGACTCGCCCCGGGACCGGTTCCTGTTCGACACCGGGCACCAGGCGTACGTGCACAAGATGGTGACCGGCCGGCAGGACGGCTTCGACAATCTCCGCCAGCGCGGCGGGCTCTCCGGCTACCCGAGCCAGGCCGAGAGCGAGCACGACCTGATCGAGAACTCGCACGCCTCCACCGCGCTCTCCTACGCGGACGGGCTGGCCAAGGCATACGCCCTGCGCGGTGAACGCCGCGACGTGGTCGCCGTGGTCGGCGACGGCGCGCTCACCGGGGGCATGTGCTGGGAAGCGCTGAACAACATCGCCGCCGCCCGCAACCCACTGGTCATCGTGGTCAACGACAACGGCCGGTCGTACGCGCCCACCATCGGCGGCCTGGCCGACCACCTCTCCACGCTGCGGCTCAACCCCGGCTACGAGCGGGTGCTCGACGTGGTCAAGGACGCCCTCGGCTCGACGCCGCTGGTCGGCCGTCCGATGTACGAGGTGCTGCACGCGGTCAAGAAGGGCATCAAGGACGCGGTCACGCCGCAGGCCATGTTCGAGGACCTCGGCATCAAGTACGTCGGCCCGGTCGACGGGCACGATGTGGCCGCAGTCGAGTCGGCCCTGCGCCGGGCGCGGGGCTTCGGCGGTCCGGTGATCGTGCACGCGGTCACCCGCAAGGGCTACGGCTACCGGCCGGCCGAAGAGGACGAGGCGGACTGCCTGCACGGCCCGAGCAGCGCGTTCGACGTGGCAACCGGCAAGCTGCTCGCCGCGCCGTCGGTGAAGTGGACCCACGTCTTCGCCGACGAGCTGGTGGCGATCGCCGACGAGCGGCCCGACGTGGTCGGCATCACCGCCGCCATGGCCGAGCCGACCGGCATCGCCTCGCTGGCCCGCAAGTACCCGGAGCGGGTCTACGACGTCGGCATCGCCGAACAGCACGCGGCCACCTCGGCGGCCGGGCTCGCGCTCGGTGGCCTGCACCCGGTGGTGGCGGTCTACGCGACCTTCCTCAACCGCGCCTTCGACCAGGTCCTGCTCGACGTGGCGATGCACAAGCTGCCGGTCACCTTCGTGCTGGACCGGGCCGGCATCACCGGCCCGGACGGGCCGAGCCACTACGGCATCTGGGACATGTCCGTCTTCGGGGTGGTGCCCGGCCTGCGGATCGCCGCCCCCCGCGACGCCGCCACGCTGCGCGCGGAACTGCGCGAGGCGGTCGCCGTCGACGACGGCCCGACCATCCTGCGTTTCCCGACCGGTTCGATCGCCAAGGACCTGCCGGCGGTGCGCCGGTTCGGCACCGTTGACGTGCTGGCCGAGTCGGCACGCAAGGACGTGCTGCTGGTCGCCGTGGGCGCGTTCGCACCGCTCGGCGTCGAGGTCGCGACCCGGGTGGCCGAGCAGGGCTACGGCGTGACCGTGGTCGACCCGCGCTGGATCCGTCCGATCCCCGAGGACCTGGTGACGCTCGCCGGCTCACACCGCCTGGTGGTGACCGTCGAGGACGGCGTACGCGCCGGTGGGGTGGGTGACGCGCTGGCCAAGGCGATGCGCGACGCCGACCTGCTGGTGCCGCTGCGCGACCTCGGGGTCCCGCCGGTCTTCCAGCCGCACGGCACCCGCGCGCAGATCCTGGCCGACCTCGGGCTGACCGCCCAGGACGTGGCCCGCGACGTCACCGGTTGGGTGTCCCGCCTGGACGCGCCGATCGAGCCGGTCCGGATCTCCGCCGGAAGCGGCGACCGGCCGGCCACCGGCGAGCGCACCAAGGGCCACAGCAGCCGCTCCTGACGAGCGCAAACTCCGCCGCCGGCGGGATGACCGGTCACCGGTCGTTCCCGCCGGCGGTTCGTGTTGTGCGCCGGTCGTCTCCCCGGTGGTTCGTCTCGTTCGCCGGTGCCGTGCGGGTGACGCGCGATGCGCGCCTACTGACCGCCCATCTGGCGCTGGTAGGACTTGTCGGCGGAGTTGAGGGTGAACGTCACGCGGGTGGCCGGCTTCTCGACCACGGCCAGACCCGGCCGGTCCACCAGGCGGGTCACCCCGGCCGGCAGGGCCAGGCTGGTCTCCGAGTTGGCCCGCCAGACCAGCACCACCAGGTTCCGGTCCGGGGTGGGCAGCTCGTACGCCTGCAACGGGTTCACCCGGTCCGCCTCGGAGACCACCGGGTCGCCCTGTGCCGGCCGCAGCACGACGGCGTTCATCATGCCCGCGTCGGTGTGCCAGGAGAGCTGGTCGAGGCGACCGGCTTTCTCCGTACCGAAGCGGACCTGACCGAGTGGCTTGGTGGCGACCCGGTCGGCCGGCCACGAGGTCGGTACGGAGCCGAGGTGGTCCCGGTCGTGGATCCGGCGCGGAACGCTGCCGAACGGACCCGTGGCGGTGGCCAGCACACAGGTGTCCAGACCCTCCAGGGCGCTCAGCCCGGACCCGGACTCGTCGACCACCAGCGGATAGCGCGGCCCGGCGATCCCGGTGCCCAGGTCGAGCAGCCGGTCGTTCGCCCTGCCCTGGGGCAGCGACTCGGTGCTGCGCAGCCGGGCGGTGATCGGCACCGCACCGCAGCGCGGTACGGCGACCGGCGCGCTGACCCCGTCGGTCACCGGCAGCGGCTTGCCGTTCGGGCCGAGTAGCCGCTCGACCCGGGTGGAGGTCAGGTAGCGCCGGCCCTCCGGCACCACCACCGGCAGCACGTCGGAATAGATCAGGTAGCCCGGATCGGAGTAGTCGACGGCGTTGGTGACCTCGAACTCCGCGCCCCGCCCGGTGAGCTGGAGCAACCAGGAGGCCGCGTCACCGGGCACGTCTGCGGCGACCAGGGCCAGCGGGCCGCCACCTTCGAGCTGCCCGAGCCAGAGGATGCCGGACGAGGAGATGTGCACCCGGTCGTCGACCGGGGAGCGCCAGCGCGCCACCGCGCGGGTGACGGCGGCGGTCGCTTGTGGATCCGTGACCAGACCGCCCCGGGCCGGCCAGGTCTCCAACGCGCCGTCGCGGGAGTCGGCACCGACCCTCAGCGGGTCGGACGGCTCCACCGTGCTCGGGCCGCAACCCGTGCTGACCAGGGCCAATGTCAGCACCGCAGCCAGTACACCGCCACGACGGACCGAAACCACCTGTAAGCCCCCGATCCCGTCGGCGTGCTGCGGAAGCCACATCTTACGAGATCTCGGGCGGGGCTCGGGCGTCACCTCGCAAAGCCGTCCCAGCTTTTGGCGGCCCACGCCTGGCGTACGGATCTCGTTGCGCAAACCCGTACGTGCCGTCCGATACGTCCGTGACGCTCCGGTAGACTCCGCCGACTGTGACGCTTGCCGAGCCACGTCTCGAAACCATGCCGGATCCGGAGGCTCCCGGGTCCGGCGGGCCCGCTGCCATTGATCCGACCGGTGAGCAGGGCCCGGTTTCCGTCGATGCCGGCGGCGGGTCCGTCGGGCCGGACGATGGCGCCGGTACGCGACGGACACCGCCGCCCTCCGGTTCGGACCAGGGCACCGTGGACCGGTCCGGCGATCCGGGTACGCCCGTGCGCCGCTGGCCGACCCGCCGCCGGGACCTGCTGGTGTTCGGCGCGTTCCTGCTCGCGGCGTTCTGGGTGACCAGCCAGATCTGGCTCGACCCGGCCGGTCGGGTGGCGTCGCTCTACAGCAGCGACCCGGCCCAGGTGCAGTTCTTCCTGGCCCACTCCGTACGGGTGGTGTTGCACGGCGAATACCCGTTCTTCACCGACCGGTTGAACTATCCTGACGGGGTCAACCTGATGGCGAACACCGCCGTCCTGGGGCTGGGCATCCCGATGATCCCGGTGACACTGCTGTTCGGGCCGGCGGTGTCCTTCGTGGTCCTGGTGACGCTCGGCCTCGCCGGCACCGCCTCGGCCTGGTACTTCGTGCTCTCGCGGTACGTCGTCCGCAACCCGATCGCGGCGATCGTCGGCGGTTGGTTCTGCGGGTTCTCCCCGGCGCTGCTCTCGCACGCCAGTTGGCACCCGAACATCATCTCCCAGTTCCTGCTGCCGTTCATCGTCTGGCGGGTCATCCTGCTGACCCGGTCCACCCGGGTCGTCCGGGACGGGATCATCCTCGCGCTGCTGGTCAGCTACCAGGCGTTCATCAACGAGGAGATCCTGCTCTTCACCGCCCTGGCCTGCGGCGTCTTCCTGGCCGCCGTGCTGGTCCAGCAGCCGGGCAGGTTCCGTACGGCGTGGCGGCCACTGGCCGGCGGGTTGGCGGTCTGCGCCGTGCTCGCCGTCGCCCTGCTCGCGTACCCGCTCTACGTCCAGTTCGCCGGGCGGCAGGCGTACCACGGGCTCAGCGACGCGGTCCGCGACTACGGCAACGACCTGGCCGCGTTCGTCAGTCCGGGCTCGCCGACCCTCGGCGGCAACGAGCGGGCCAACGCCAACCTGGCCCCCAACTACTCCGAGGAGAACGCGTTCTTCGGCTGGGGACTGGCCCTGCTCACCCTGGGCATCGTGATCTGGCTGCGGCGCGAGGTGATCGTCCGGGCGCTCGCCGCGACCGGCCTGATCTTCGCCGTCCTGTCGCTCGGCGAACGGGTCTCCTACTGGAACCGGGACCTGTTCTGGGGTCCGTGGGAGTGGCTGGTCAAGCTGCCGCTGCTGGACGCGGTGGTGCCGACCCGGTTCGGTCTGATCACGACCGTGGCGATCGGCCTGCTGCTGGCCCTGGCCGTCGACCGGGCCTGGTCCCTGGAGAGCGTCGACCGCCGGGTCCGCCGGGTCGGGGTGGTCACCGCGCTGGCCGTCGTGCTGCTGCCGCTGGTCCCGCTGCCGTTGAAGATGAGCTCCCGGCCGCCCGTACCGAACTTCATCTCGTCCGGCCACTGGCGGCAGTTCGTCGGCCCGGACCAGTCGCTGGTGCCGGTGCCGGTGCCGGCGATGGGGCACACCAACGGCATGCGCTGGGCCGCCTCGACCGACCTCGACTTCAAGATCCCCGGCGGCTACTTCCTGGCCCCGCGCAACGGCAACACCGGCGATCCGGGCCGGTTCGGCGGGCGCCCGAGCGGGGTCAGCGAACTGTTGGACGAGGTGTCGACCACCGGCCGGGTGCTCACCCTGACCGACCGCGAGCGGCGCCGGTCCATGGACGAGCTGCGGCACTGGCAGGCGGCGATCCTGGTGCTGCCGGTCCGGGAGCACCACGCCGAGCCGCTGCGCCGGACCGTGGAGCAGATCGTCGGCCCCGGCCGGCGGGTGGACGACGTGTGGCTGTGGGACATCCGTACCCTGACCGCCCCGACCAGCTGATGCGGCGGACCGGGGCCGGCTGGGCCGGCGGCGGAACACCGGTACCGGTCGGATGAATCCGACCGGGGGAGCGGAACCGGCCCGGACCGCGGTGGTCACCGCGGTCGAGGACACCTCTCCCGGTACGCCGACCGCCGACGCCCCCACCGCCGACCCGACCCCGGCCGGTGGCGGCCGTACGGGTGCCCGGATCACCGCCGCGTGGCGGGGCCGCCGATGGCCGGTCGACCTGGCGGTGGTGGTCGGCTACCTGCTCGCCGCCGGTTACGTCACCGGTCGGCTCTGGCTGAATCCGGACCACACCACCCGGGCCGGCAACGACCAGATGCTCTTCGAGTGGATGCTGGCCCGCGCCGCACACGCGGTCACCCACCTGGAGAACCCGCTCTACAGCAGCGCGCTCAACGCCCCGGACGGGGTCAACCTGATGGCCAACACCTCGGTGCTCGGCCTCGGCCTGCCGCTCACCCCGGTGACCCTGCTGTTCGGCTCGCACACCACGTTCCTGCTGGCGATCGTCGGCTCGCTCGCCGGCACCGCCGCCGCGTGGTATCTCTTCCTCTCCCGCCGGTTGGTCCGCTCCCGGTTCGCCGCCTGCGTCGGCGGGCTGCTCTGCGGCTTCGCCCCCGGCATGATCTCCCAGGCCACCGGCCACCTGCACATGATCTCCCAGTTCCTGGTCCCGGCGATCCTCGCGCTGGTGTTCACCCCGGCGACCGACCGGGTGCTCCGGCGCGGCGTGCTGCTCGGGCCGCTGGTCGCGTACCAGGTGTTCCTCGGCGAGGAGGTGCTGGTCTTCCTGGTGCTGGCCTGCGGCCTGTTCACGGTCGGCTACGCCGGGGCGAGCCCGACCGCCGTACGCCGGCTCGGCCCGGCCTTTCTCGGTCGGCTCGGGACCGGTGCGCTGGTCGCGGGGGTGCTGCTGGCGTACCCGCTCTGGTTCCAGTTCCTCGGTCCGGGGCACTATCGCGGCCTGCCGTTCGACCCCGGCGCGTACGCGCTGGACGTCGGCTCGTTCACCTCGTCCGCCCGCCAGTCGCTGACCGGGCACGACTCGGTGCCGGGGCTGCTGTCACCGAACCCGACCGAGGAGAACTCGTTCTTCGGGCTGCCGCTGCTGGTCCTCTGCGCCGTGGTGGTGCTCTGGCTGTGGCGCCGGCCGGCGGTGAAGGCGCTGGCCGTCGGGGTGCTCGTCTTCGCCACCCTGTCGCTCGGCGACGAGATCCGGCTGGACGGCCGGCTGACCGGGCTGACCGGGCCGTACCGGCTCGTCGCCGACCTGCCGTTGCTCGACCTGGCGGTGCCGGCCCGGTTCCCGCTGGTCTGCCTGCCGATGCTGGCGGTCCTGCTGGCGCTGGCCACCGACGAGGTGTTCCGCCGGGGTCCGGCGACCCGGACCGATGGGCTGCCGGTGCGGCTGCTCTGGACCGGGGCACTGGTCGCGGTGGCGCTGCCGGTAGCGCCGCTGCCGCTGCGTACGGTGCCGGCCTGGCCGGTGCCGGAGTTCGTGGCGACCGGGGAGTGGCGGTCCTGGGTGCCGCCGGGGCGGACCCTGGTGCCGGTGCCGCCGACCCGGGGCGCCGAGGCGACCGCCGGGATGTACTGGTCGGCCCGGACCGGGTTGGCCTTCACCGCGCCGGGCGGCTACTTCATCGGCCCGACCACCCCGGACGACCGGCAGGCCCGGTGGGGCGCACCGGACCGGCCGACCGCCGTACTGCTGGACGGGGTGGCGTTCACCGGGCAGGTGCCGCCGATCGGCGACGAGCAGCGGCGGCAGGCGATCGAGGACCTGCGGCACTGGCGGGCCGCGGTGGTGGTACAGGGCGGCCTGCACCGGGGCGGCCCGGTCAAGGAAACCGTCGACCTGCTGCTCGGGCCGGGGCAGATGATCTCCGGCGCCTGGGTCTGGGACGTCCGCGACCGGGTGCCCTAGCCTCACGCCGACGCGTGGAACAGCCGGACGCCGGGTCGGGGCACCGGGATGGCGGCCCGACCCGACGGACGCTCAGCCGACCAGGGTGCGTACGTCCCAGAGCCAGACGTCGTCCACCCGCTGCGGCGGCCCGATCAGCGCGGTCATCAGGGCCCGTAGCTGCTCCACCCGTGGGTGGTCGCCGAGCACCACCACCGAGGCACGCCAGAACCGCAGGTCGTCGAGGGCCTGGGTGCGCTGCTCCGGGGTGATGGCGGGGACCTCGCCGGTGTCGATCGTGACGTACATCAGCATGGCGGTCGGGCGGGTCGACGCGCCGAACACCCCGTTGCCCTCCGCGTCCGGGCCGATGAAGTAGCCGCCGGGCACCGGGAACGCGTGGCCGGTCAGCGCGCTCCAGCGCAGCGTCGACAGGCCGTGCACGTTGCTGGGCACCGGCACCGGGACCAGGGTGCGCCCGGCCGGCACGTAGGGCCGCCACCGGTCGCCGGTGATGAACGTCGGCGGCGGGTCGATGTGCTTCGCCGGCAGCGGTTTGGGCACCAGCGGCAGCAGCGCGAGCGCGATCGCCGCGTACGCCATGATCCTGACCTTCCGTCGGTGCGGCCCGTCGCCGGCGGCGGTGGTCGCCACCGCGTCCCAGGCGAGCGCGATCAGCACGCCGACCACGGCCGCGACGACCAGGCTCAGCCGGGTCGGCATCATCATCTCGACCAGCGGCAGGTCGTCCGGTATGTAGCTCCACGGGCCCTTGACCTCGGTCTCGACCCCGTCGAGCCGGACGAACGGCCCGATCGAGGCGACGCCGAACACCAGGGCGAGTACGGCGGCCGTGCGCGCCACCAGCGAGGTACGCCAGAGCAGCACGATCACCAGCAGGGCGAGGCCGACCAGCGGCCAGCCGAACCAGGTGTTCTGCTCGGTCATGCCGATGGTCTTCTCCACCGCCTCCGAGCCGGCAATGGTGTCCCGCGAGTAGGTGACGAACGCGGACAGGTCCTCGCCCCAGCTGTGGAACACGCCACCCTGCAAGCCCCGGTAGGACTGCGGGCCATTGAACTGGTACCAGATCGGGTAGCCGGCGAGCAGCAGGGCGAGCCCGCCGCCGACGCCGATCGAGAGCAGGAACGGGACCACCTGCGCCCTGGTCGCCGACCACCGCTGCACCGCGAACGCGGCCACGACCACGATCATGGCGAGCGCGGTGAGCAGCAGCATCTCCTCGTTGATGAAGATCTGGTACGCGACCAGCAGCCCGAGTACGAGCCCGTTGCGCAGCCAGCGGCCGGGCTCGCCGAGCCGCAGCACCCGGACCACGATCAGCGGGAGCAGGAAGTTCGAGACGAAGTTCGGCTGGCCGTTGGCGTGGTGCACGATGCCCGGCGCGAAGCCGAGGAACGCACCGCCGGCGAACGCCGCCCCGCGCGAGGTGACCAGGTGCCGGGAGAGCATCCAGTACGAGGTGGCGGCGGTGGCCGCGAGCGCCCCGCCGAGGTAGATCGCGTACGTGACCTGGGGGCCGAGCAGCATGGTCAGCGGCGCCAGTGGCAGGCTGATGCCGAGCACCGAGGTGTTCGCCATCATGTTGACCCCGGCCGGGGCGTTCTGCCGGGCCGAGAAGAGCGGGTTCTCCCAGTGTCGGACCGAGTAGGCGCCGTGTGACAGCAGCCACTCGAACCAGCTGTGGTCGGTCGGCAGGTGCGACGACACCCGGTGCTGGATGTCCACCCAGTAGTTGGCGCAGACCAGGATGCCGAGCAGCACGTACGCGCCGATGGCGAGCAGGTCGGCGCGGGCCGGCTTCCGGTACGGTCGGCGTACGCGCGGTGGGTCGGATGCCGCCGGTGCGGGGGCGACCTCCGTGCCGGTGCGTACCTCCGACGCGGAACCCGTGTCCGAATTGTTATTTACTACCGGGATTGCCACGACGCGACATCGTACAGGCGAGCGCCGGAGCGATCCGGGTCAGCCGGTTGAGAATGGACTCGCGGACCACGGATCCGACCGCCGGTAAGACGACCGCCCCGGACGGCGGCACGGGGCGCGGACGAGGGAGTGGCCGGTGATCGAGATCGAGCTGGGGGACCGGCTCACCGAACCGCCGGTCGGGGAACGGCCGCTGGTCCGTACCTGGTTCACCGCCCGCTGGGTGCGGATCGCCGCCGTACTGGCGGTGCTGCTCGCCACCATGACCGCGGCCGGCGTCGGGCCGCCCCGGCTGTCGGCGGCGACCATCCCGGCCCGGCTGGGCGCGTCGGTGGTGACCGGCACCGACCGGATCTTCGTGATCGACCCCGTCGACCCGACAGCGGAGCCCCGACAGCAGGTCAGCGCCTACCGGCTGCCCGACGGCGCGCCGCTGTGGCGGGTCCGGATGCCGGTGCCGGGACCGCTGGGCGGGCACACCCTGATCGGACACACGCTGGTGCTCACCTCCGACTGGGGGTCGGTGGCACCCCGTCGCACGGTCGGGGTGGACACCGCCACCGGAGCCGTCTCCTGGCTGCGTACCGCCAGCTACGAGACCGCCAGCGCCGACGGCGACGTCCTGCTCTGGGTGCAGGACACCGACGTCGGGGCCGGTGAGCCCGGCTGGGACGACTCCCCGAACGGCTGGGGTGTGCTGTCCCCCGGAACCCTGGAGGCGGTGGCCCCGGACACCGGCGCGGTGCGCTGGTCGCTCGCCCTGCCGGCCGGCGCCGTACGCGGCTACGCCGGACCCGACGCGCCGACCGACCCCGGACCCGAGGGACCGCTGCCGGAGGCGGTGGTGACCCGCGGGCCGACCGGCCGGATCGAGGTACGCGACCTGACCTCCGGTGCGGTGGTCCGGTCGGCCAACCTGCCCCGCCCGCCGACGCTCGGCAGCGGGCAGTGGCCACCCCAGGTCGTCGGCAACCTGCTGCTGGTCCCCGACGGCGCGCAGAGCCTCACCGCGTACGGGTTGGACTCCTTCGACCGGCGCTGGACGATCGACTGGGACGTCGACCGGGAACCCTGGCCGCAGCCGTGCGGCCGACTGCTCTGCACGTTCCGCCCACAGGGCGGCGTACGGGTGCTGGACCGGGACACCGGGGCGATCCGCTGGAGCGATCCCCGGTGGAGCAGCCTGCTGCCGGTCGGGCCGTACCTGCTCGGCAGCGGCGAGGCCCGGCCGATGCTGGCCGCCGGGCTGAGCGTGCTCGACCCGGCCACCGGTCGGGTGCTCGGCGACCTCGGCTCCTGGCAGGTGCTCGGGCGCTCGCCGGACGGCGAGACCGGGACCGGTCACCGGCAGCCGGCCGGTGGCACCCGGCTGATCGGCGTACGGATCGGTTCGGACGGCCGGGCCTGGGTCGCCGACCTCGACCCGGCGTCGGGTTCGGCCCGGCGGCTGGCCGTGCTGCCCGACGTGTCGGGTGACTGCCAGACCGTGGCCGGCCTGCTGGTCTGCCGCCGGCTCACCGGCGCGATCGGCGTCTGGCGGCTGCCGGGCTGACCCGGCCGGGCCCGGCGAGGGTCGGGCTGAGCTGCGGTTTGGTCGGCGCGGCTAGGTTGTTTCCAGACACCGGGAACGGTCGAGGGTCGGGAGGTCGCGGTGCGGGTACTGGTGGTGGAGGACGAGCGGAATCTGGCCGACGCGATCGTTCGCGGGCTGCGCCGCCAGGGCATGGCGGTGGACGTGGCCTACGACGGCACCGCCGGGCACGAGATGGCGATGATCACCCGGTACGACGTGGTCGTGCTCGACCGGGACCTGCCCGGCGTGCACGGTGACCAGATCTGCGCCGACCTGGTCGAGTCGGGGGCGCTGACCAGGGTGCTCATGCTCACCGCGAGCGGTACGGTCGCCGACCGGGTGGAGGGGCTGCAACTCGGCGCCGACGACTACCTGCCCAAGCCGTTCGCCTTCGACGAACTCGTCGCCCGGGTGCAGGCGCTCGGCCGGCGGGCCACCCCGGCCGCACCCCCGGTGCTCACCGTCGCCGACCTGGTGGTCGACCCGGCCCGCCGGGTGGCCACCCGGGCGGGCGCGCCGGTGGACCTGACCCGCAAGGAGTTCGGGGTGCTGGAGGAGTTGCTCAAGGCCCGGGGCGCGGTGGTGTCGAGCGAGGAGCTGCTGGAGCGGGTCTGGGACGCCAACACCGACCCGTTCACCACCACCGTCCGGGTCACCGTGATGACCCTGCGCAAGAAGCTCGGTGATCCGCCGCTGATCGAGACCGTCGTCGGCGCCGGTTACCGGGTGCCGGAGCGCTACCTGCCCGAGCAGGTCGGCGCGTGACCGTCTACCTGACCCGCCGACGGGCCCGGCTGCGCCCCACGCTGCGGCTGCGACTGACCCTGCTCAACGGGGTGCTGCTGATCGGCGCCGGGGCGATCCTGCTGGTGCTGGCCTGGCTGCTGGTCACCGCCGCACTGCGGCCCACCGACGACCTGCTGCCCGGCACCACCGTGGTGCTCGCCGACAACACCCGGATGGACGCCGTACGGTGGCAGGAGCAGATGGCCTCCGACGCCACCCGGCAACTGCTCGCCAAGGGGCTGGTCGCGCTGCTGGCGATCAGCGTGGTCGGGGTGGCCGGCGCGTACGCGGTCGCCGGTCGGGCGCTGCGCCCGCTGCACCAGGTCACCTCCACCGCCCGCCGGCTCGGCGAGGCCACCCTCGACCAGCGGATCCGCTACTCCGGGGCGGACGACGAGGTGGCCGAGCTGGCCGGGACCTTCGACGCGATGCTGGACCGGATCGGCGGCGCGTTCGAGGCGCAGAAACGCTTCGTCGCTAACGCCTCGCACGAGCTGCGTACGCCGCTGGCGGTGATGCGTACGGAGATCGACGTGACGATGGCCGACCCGGACGCGGACGTGGCCGAGTACCGCCGGATGGCGACCGTGGTCCGGGACGCCTCCGAACGGGCGAACGGGCTGGTCGACTCGCTCCTGGTGCTGGCCCGCAGCGAGGCCCAGTCGGGGCGCCGGCTCAGTCGCAAGGCGCCCACCGATCTGGCCGACGGGGCCGCCGCCGCGCTGTCCGCGATGGGCGCGGAGATGAAACGGCTCGGGCTGGACGTGAGCGCGTCGCTCCAGTCGGCACCGGTGGTCGGTGACCCGAGCCTGCTGGAGCGGCTGGCCGGAAACCTGATCGAGAACGCGGTCCGCTACAACCACCTGCACGGCCGGCTGTGGGTGCGTACCAGTTCGGACGCGGCGCAGGTCCGGTTGGTGGTCGGCAACACCGGCTTCGAGGTGGACCAGGCCGACGTACCGGGGCTGTTCGAGGCGTTCCGGCGCGGCGGCCGGGAACGGACCGGGGCGCGCGGCTCCGGGCTCGGGCTGTCGATCGTCTCGGCGGTCTGTGACGCGCACGGCGGGGCGGTGACCGCGGTGGCCCAGCCCGGCGGTGGGCTGGAGGTGACCGTGACATTGCCGGCCGCCGACGCGACCCCGGTGGTGGCGGCCTCGGCCGTGGTGCTGCCCGCCCCGGTCACGGTGCCGGCCGCGCCGCCGACCCCGACCCCGACCGTGGCGTCCCCGTCGGAGAGTGGGCCGGCGGACGGCTCGAACCCGCCGGGGCGGTAGGCCGAAATGGTGTTGTTCGATCCGTCGGTGTGTGGCAGGCTCGTTTCCGGTCAGCCAGCGGTGGGAGGGAGGTGCGGTCGATGAGTTACTCGAACCTTCCCGCGCCCCGTCCCGGTTCCCGCTGACCCGTCCGGTCGCGGGGCGCACAGCCGTCCTGGAGGACACCCAGTGAGTTCCCGCATCAATCACATCACCGTCGACTGTGCCGACACCTACACCCTGGCCGGATTCTGGGCCGAGGCGCTCGGCTACCCCCGCAGCACCGACGACCACCCCGGCGACCCGGAGGCGATCGCCCAGGCACCGGACGGGGCCGGCCCGAGCCTGCTCTTCATCCGGGTCCCCGAGGGCAAGACGGTCAAGAACCGGCTCCACCTCGACCTACAACCGAGCGACCGCAGCCGGGACGAGGAGGTCCTCCGGCTGATCGGGCTCGGCGCCACCCAGGTCGCCGACCACCGCCGGCCGGACGGCGCCGGCTGGGTGACCCTCGCCGACCCGGAGGGCAACGAGTTCTGCGTCGAACGCAGCGCCGCCGAACGCACCGCCGCCTAGCCCCCCGCCCCCCGCCCCCCACCCGCCCGCGATCTAGGCCAAATACGTGCTAGTGGATCTCCAATTACCACCATTTGCCCTAGATCGCGGGAGGGTGAGCGGAGGGTGAGCGGGAGGGTGAGCGGGAGGTGGGGGGTTATGGGGTCAGGCGGGGAGGCTGGCTATGCCGTACGGGAGGAAGCGTTGGGCGGTGACTCGGTCGGAGGTGCCGGTTCGGTCCAGGTACGGGGTGATGCCGCCCAGGTGGAAGGGCCAGCCGGCGCCCAGGATCAGGCACAGGTCGATGTCCGGCGCGGCGGCGACCACGCCCTCGTCCAGCATCAGCCGGATCTCCCCGGCCAGTGCGTCCAGTGCGCGCTGGCGTACCTGTTCGGTGTCGAGTGGCTGGTCGCCGACCTGGAGCAGGGCCGCGACCTCGGGGTCGATCTCGTCGTCGACCAGCAGCGGCCGACCGGCGTCGGCGAGCCGCTTCAGGTTCTCGCTCAGGCCGAACCGGTCCGGGAAGGCGGCGTGCAGCGTCGCCCCGGTGTGGTACGCCACCGCCGGTCCGACCAGTTGCAGCAGGGCCAGCGGGCGCATTGGCAGCCCGAGCGGGTCCAGCGCGCTGTCGGCCACCTCCAGCGGGGTGCCCGCGTCGACCGCCGCGAAGATCTCCCCGAGGAAGCGGGTGAGCAGCCGGTTGACCACGAACGCCGGTGCGTCGGAGACCAGTACGCAGGACTTGCGCAGCTCCTTGCCGACCGCGAACGCGGTGGCCAGGGTGGCGTCGTCGGTCCGCTCGCCCCGGATGATCTCCAACAGCGGGAGCACCGCGACCGGGTTGAAGAAGTGGAAGCCGACCACCCGCTCCGGGTGCTCCAGGTCGGCGGCCATCGCACCGATCGACAGTGACGAGGTGTTCGTGGCGAGCACCGTCTCCGGTGAGACGATCTTTTCCAGTTCGGCCCAGACCTGCTTCTTCACGCCGAGGTCCTCGAACACCGCCTCGATCACGAAGTCGGCGTCGGCGAAGACGGACTTGTCCACCGAACCGGTGACCAGGCCGCGCAGCTTGGCGGCCGTACCGACGTCCAGCCGACCCTTGCCGAGCAGCTTCTCGATCTCGCCGTGCACGTAGGCGACGCCCTTGTCGACCCGGTTCTGGTCGAGGTCGGTGAGCACCACCGGCACCTGCAACCGGCGGGCGAACAGCAGCGCCAACTGGGAGGCCATCAGGCCGGCGCCGACGATGCCGACCTTCGTCACCGGACGGGCCAGCGTCGCCGGGGGAGCACCGACCGGCTTGCGGGCCCGGCGCTGGACCAGGTCGAACGCGTACAGGCCGCTGCGCAGTTCCTCGCTCAGGATCAGGTCCGCCAGGGCCTCGTCCTCGGCCGCCGTACCGTCCTCGAACGACGCCTCGCCGGCCAGGCCGAGCAGTTCCAACGCCCGGTACGCGGACGGCACCGCACCGTGCAGCCGCTGGTCGAGCGTCTGCCGGGCGAAGAACATCACCCCGTCCCACATCTCCCGGTCGACCTCGGGGCGGGTCACCGTGACGGTGCCGCAGACCACACCGGCCGCCCACTCCAGCGACCGCTCCAGGAAGTCGGCCGGTTCGAGCAGTACGTCGGCGATGCCCAGCTCGGCCGCCTGCTTCGGCTTGAGCATCCGGTTCTGCATCAGCGGGTTCGAAATGATCACCTGGGTGGCCGCCGCGATGCCGATCAGGTTCGGCAGCAACTGCGTACCGCCCCAGCCGGGCACCAGGCCCAGCGAGACCTCGGGCAGCGCCAGCGCTCCCGCGCCGCCGGAGAGCGTCCGGTAGTGGCAGTGCAGGGCCAACTCCAGGCCGCCGCCCAGCGCCGCGCCGTTGACGAAGGCGAAGGTCGGCACCGTGCTGTCGCGCAGCCGGGCGAAGACCCGGTGGCCGAGCCGGCCGATGTCGAGCGCCTGCTCCCGGTCGGTGACCAGCGGGATGCCGGTCACGTCCGCGCCGACGCAGAAGATGTACGGCTTCCCGGTCACCGCGACCAGCGCCGGCTCGGCGGCCAGCGCGGCGGTGATCGCCTCGTCCAGGCTGGCCAGTCCGGCCGGCCCGAGGCTGTTCGGCTTCCTGTGGTCGAAGCCGTTGTCGAGCGTGATCAGCGCCGCCGGCCGATCCAGCCCCGGTACGTTCACCAGCCGCAACAGCGCCTTCGTGACAACCTCGTCCGGATTCTGCAAAGTCATTGTGCTGTCACACCTTTCGTTCCCGACTGCGGGGCTCGCAAGATCGGCTCACTCCTCGCGCTCACGCTGCCCCGTTCCAGTTCGGGTTCTCCCAGATCACGGTGCCGCCCATGCCGATGCCGATGCACATGGCGGTGAGGCCGTAGCGCACCTGCGGCTGCTCGGCGAACTGCCGGGAGAGCTGGGTCATCAGCCGTACGCCGGAGGAGGCGAGCGGGTGGCCGACGGCGATCGCCCCGCCCCACTGGTTGACCCGGGGGTCGTCGTCGCCGATGCCGAAGTGGTCGAGGAAGGTGAGCACCTGGACCGCGAACGCCTCGTTCAGCTCGAACAGGCCGATGTCGTCGATGGTCAGCCCGGCGATCCGCAGCGCCTTCTCGGTGGACGGGATCGGGCCGATCCCCATCACCTCCGGCTCGACCCCGACGAAGCCGTACGACACCAGGCGCATGCCGATCGGCAGGCCGAGCTCGCGGGCCACCTCCTCGGCGGCGAGCAGGCTGGCGGTGGCGCCGTCGTTGAGTCCGGCGGCGTTGCCGGCGGTGACCCTGCCGTGCGGGCGGAACGGGGTCTTCAGCCCGGCGAGCTTCTCCAGTGAGGTGTCGCGGGGCGCCTCGTCCACGCATGCCAGGGCCCAGCCGGTCTCCGGGTCGCGGATCGCGACGGTCACCAGGTCGTCCTGGAGCTTGCCGTTGGCGTACGCCTTGGCGGTCTTCTGCTGGGAGGCGAGCGCGAAGGCGTCCGAGCGCTCCTTGGTGACGTGCGGGACCCGGTCGTGCAGGTTCTCCGCGGTGGAGCCCATCACCAGGGCGGACGGGTCGACCAGCTTCTCGGCCAGGATGCGCGGGTTGGGGTCCACGCCCTCGCCCATCGGGTGCCGGCCCATGTGCTCGACCCCGCCGGCGATGGCCACGTCGTACGCGCCCATGGCGATGCCGCCGGCCACCGTGGTCACCGCGGTCATCGCACCGGCGCACATCCGGTCGATGGCGTAGCCCGGTACGGTCTTCGGCAGCCCGGCCAGGAGCGCGGCGGTACGGCCGATGGTCAGCCCCTGGTCACCGATCTGGGTGGTGGCGGCGATGGCCACCTCGTCGACCCGCTCCGGTGGCAGTTGCGGGTTGCGTCGCAGCAGTTCACGGATGCAGCGGATGACCAGGTCGTCGGCACGGGTGTTGGCGTACATCCCACCCGCCTTGCCGAACGGGGTACGGACGCCGTCGACGAAGACGACTTCCCTGACTTCTCGGGGCACTTGAGCCTCCTTGGCGGCGGGGCGTGTACCCCGGATGCTACTCGCCGGTAACTAGGGCTGTCAGTGCGCTGTCTGTGGTCCGGGCCACACCGCGCCCGTCCGGCGGTTCATCCCGGTCCGGTAGGTTGATCGGGACCGGATGGGGCGATACGGAGGCGGCGTTGAAGGTACTGGTAGCGGGCGGTGCGGGGTTCATCGGCAGCACGGTGGTGTCGGCCTGCCTGGACGACGGCCTGGTGCCGGTGGTCCTGGACAACCTGAACACCGGCCGGCGGGAGTTCACCCGCGACCGGATCTTCTACCAGGGCGACATCGCCGACGGGCCGCTGATCGACCGGATCTTCGCCGAGCACCCGGACATCGACGCCGTGGTGCACGCCGCCGCGCTGATCGTGGTGCCCGAGTCGGTCGCCCAACCGCTGCGCTACTACCGGGAGAACGTCGCCAAGTCGGTCGACTTCCTCGACCACCTGCTGCGCAACGGCTGCCAACGGATCCTGTTCAGCTCCTCGGCCGCGATCTACCGCCCCGGCGATGACTTCTCCGTCGACGAGGACTCCGCCCTGGAGCCGACCAGCCCGTACGGCCGGACCAAGGCGATGCTGGAGACGATCCTCGCCGACACCGCCGCCGCCAGCGGACTGCGGGCGCTGTCGCTGCGCTACTTCAACCCGATCGGGGCCGACCCGACCATGCGTACCGGGTTGCAGCTGCGCCGGCCCAGCCACGCGCTCGGGATGATGATCAGCGCGCTGGAGAGCGACAACGAGTTCACGGTCACCGGTGTCGACTGGCCGACCCGCGACGGTTCCGGGATCCGCGACTACATCCACGTCTGGGACCTGGCGCGGGCGCACGTACAGGCGCTGCGCCGGTTCGACGACATCCTGCCGGTCGGCGCCGCCCGGACGGCCGAGGTGATCAACCTCGGCACCGGCAACGGCACCACGGTCAAGGAGTTCGTCACCGCCTTCAACGCGGTCAGCGACCGCCCCCTGCGGGTACGCGAAACCGGCCGCCGGCCGGGTGACTCGGCCGGCTCCTACACCCGTACCGGGCGGGCCCGGCAGTTGCTCGACTGGAAGCCGGAACTGACCCTGGAGGACGGCATCCGGCACTCGCTCCAGTGGGCCGCCCGCCGCGACGACGTACTCGACGACTGAGAAGAAGGCCGCCACCGCCCCGGCGTACGTGGGGCGGTGGCGGTGCGTCAGGCCGGCTCGGGCAGAGCCAGGGTCAGTTCCCCGCCGATCAGGTTGACCTGCCAGTGCCGGGCGCCGTAGCCGTACAGCGTCTCGACCACGGTCGCCTCGCTGATCTCGTCCGGCGGCGTCCAGGCCAACCGACGGACCGAGTCCGGCGTGATCAGGTTTTCCGGCGGCAGGTTGTGCTCGGCCGCGATCCGGGTCACCACCTCCCGGCAGCGGGCCAGCCGGGCCGCCGCCGTCGGGTCCCGCTCGGCCCACCGGTGCGGTGGCGGTGGCCCGTCGACCGCCGGGCTGACCGGCAGCGCGTCGTCGGGCAGCGTCCGAGCCTCGGCCAGCGCCTCCAGCCAGGTCCGGGCGAGCCGGCGGACCGAACGACCACCGAACCCGGGCAGCATCAGCAGGGTCCGCTCGTCCTTCGGATCCATCTCGGCCGCGGCGATGATCGCCGCGTCCGGCAGGACCCGTCCCGGCGCCGAGTCGCGCCGGGACGCGATCGCGTCCCGGGCATACCACATCGACCGGACCCGGGCCTGGGCGCGCGCGCCCCGGACCCGGTGGATACCGGAGGTACGGCGCCACGGGTCGGGCCGTGGCCGAAGCGGCTGCGCCCCCCAGAGCACCAGCGAGGCGAACTCCTCCGCCGCCCACTCCTGTTTGCCCTGCTGCTCCAGTTCGAGGGCGAGACTGTCGCGCAGGTTGGTGAGCAGTTCCACGTCCAGCGCGGCGTAGGTCAGCCAGGAGTCCGGCAGCGGTCGACTCGACCAGTCGGCGGCCGAATGATGTTTCTCCAGGGTGTAACCGAGCAACTGCTCGGTCAGCGCGGCCAGTCCGACGCGTTCGAAACCGGCCAGCCTCGCGGCCAACTCGGTGTCGAACAGCCGGCGCGGTCGCAGCCCCAGGTCGGCCAGGCAGGGCAGGTCCTGACTGGCGGCGTGGAGCACCCACTCGGTGTCGGCGAGGGCCTCGTCGAGGGTGCGTAGGTCACCGAGGGGCAGTGGGTCGATCAGCACGGTGCCAGCGCCTTCCCGGCGCAACTGCACCAGGTAGGCGCGCTGGCTGTAGCGGTAGCCGGAGGCGCGCTCGGCGTCGACGGCAACCGGGCCGGTGCCGGCGGCGAAGCGGGCGACGACATCGGCGAGGGCGGCAGGGGTTGCCACCGGCTCCGGTGTGCCATCGCGGGGGGCGAGGAGCGGAACGGGCCCGCCAGGCATTGGGTCGGGCCCCACGGTCTCGGGTTCCGGCGCGGACGCCGGCAGGCTGTGCGGCTCGTCCCCTGCTTGGCTTTGCGCGGCCCGACGGCGCAGGGGTGGTTCGTCGGTCACCTGACAACCCTAGTGGTCACTCGCATCCGCCATACGCAGCCGGGCCGGCGCGGCGGTTTGTCCGGCCGCTTGGTGCGTACATTTGTCGGATTGGACGAGTCAGACATGGGGGAAGACAAAGCTCAGCACGGCCGGTACGGTGCCTCCTTGCCGCAGGATCCCGGGCTGGTCGCCCGACGGTACGACTGTGGCACGAACGTCTACGGGAGGACGTCGATTCATGACCTCTGGCTATGACCCGTACCCCGCGCCCGGCCCCGAGCCGTACCCCGGCGCACCGGTGCCCGGCCAGCGGCAGCCGACCGAGGACCTGCACAACGACCCGACGGTGGCTCACCCGGCACAGCCGTGGTCGGGCGTACCGGGGTCGCCGCAGGTGGAACCGACGGTCGGGATCAGGCCGGGGCCGCTGCCGCCGCGGCTGGAGCCGCCCCGGACCGACCCCGTACCGATTTCCGGTCACGGTCCGGCATCGGTTTCCGGTCCGGGCTACGGACCGGCGTCCCCGCCTCCCGGTTACGGACCGGCTTCGGGTCCCGGCGCCGGCTACGGCCCGCCCGGTTACCCCTCGCTCCCGCCCACGCCCGGCTCGCTCTCGCCCACGCCCGGCTCGCTCTCGCCCACGCCCGGCTCGCTCTCGCCCATGCCCGGCTCGCTCTCGCCCATGCCCGGCTCGTTTCCGGCGTCGCCCGGACAACCGGCGCCGCGGGTTCGGCGGCGGCTGGCTTGGCCGGGCGTGACCGCGCTGCTGCTGGTGCTCGCACTGGCCGGGGCGGTGGGGTTCCAGGCGTACCAGGTCGACCGGCTCACCGGTCGGCTCGCCGAAACCGATCGGCGGTTGGCCGACGCGCAGCGGGCCGACGGCGCCCGGCTGGACGGCATCGAGGGCCGGGCGCTGGACCTGGAGAACCGGGCCGGGCAGGTCTTCAACCCCGAGGCCATCTCCAGCGCGGTGCTGCCCAGCGTGTTCCGGGTCCGGGCCGGGCAGTTCACCGGCACCGCGTTCGCCGTCGGCAAGCCGACCGGCAACGGCGGAACCAACCTCTTCACCAACTTCCACGTGGTCGAGGAGCTGTGGGACGGCGGCGGCCGGCAGGTCTTCCTTGAGCGTACGGACCAGCGCTTCCCGGCCACCATCGTCAAGGTCGACAAGGCCAACGACATCGCCCAGCTCAGTACGGACGGCACGTTCACCGGCCTGGTCGCGGCCCCCGAGGTGGTGAAGTCCGGCCAGCAGATCGTCGTGGTGGGTGCTCCGCTCGGCCTGGAGGACAGCGTGACCACCGGTGTGGTCAGCGCCTTCCGCGACAACGAGGACGGCCCCGGCAAGGTGATCCAGTTCGACGCGCCGATCAATCCGGGCAACTCCGGTGGTCCGGTGATCAACGGGGCGAAGCAGGTCGTCGGCATCGCCACCGCCAAGGCCCGCGACGCCGAGGGAATCGGCCTGGCCGTACCCATCGCGACCGCCTGCGACGGCTTCAAGATCTGCTGATGTTCGGCCGGACACTCCGGCACCCGGTCCTACCCTCGGAGGAAAGTGCATGTCCCAGCCCCTGAACGGTCCCGACGACCCGCCACCGGTCGATCCGACCACCCCACTGCCACCGGTGACCGCCCCGGGTGCCGCCTACGCCCCGCCGCCGTACCACCCGCCGGTCTCCGCGCTTCCGACGCCGGGAGCGCCCGTTCCCGGCGGCTCGCAGCCGTACCCGGGCGTCCCGGTCTCCGGTGGTCCGCAGCCGTATCCGGGAGCGCCGATGTCGGGTGTGCCGATGTCGGGTGTGCCGGTCGGGCAGCCGATGTCCGCGCCGCCGGGACCCGGCCTGCCGTACGGACCTCCGCCGCCGGTTGCCGGTGGTCGCCGCCGGACGGTGCTGGTGCTGTCGATCGTCGTCGCGCTGCTCTTCAGCGTCGGTGCGGTGATGACCGGCCTGTTCGTCACCAAGAACAACGAGCTGACCCGGACCGAGCGGGAACTCGGCGGCCAGGTCGCCGACCGGGACACCCGGTTGGCCGCGAACTCGCGCGAGATCGAGCGGCTCAACCGGGGTCTGGAGGCGGCCAACGACCGGATCAAGGCGGTGGAGCAGGACCTGACCGGGACCAAGAACGACCGGGACGAGCAGGCCCGGCAGAAGGCGGTCATCGCCAACTGCCTCGACCTGTTCAGCAAGGCGATGACCGCGACCAGCGAGTCCGCCTTCAAGAAGGCGATCGACGAGGCGGACAAGGTCTGCGCGGAGGCCGACGGCTACCTCTGACCGGGAAGACCGGCCGATGACCGGGAAGGTACGGCCGATGACCGGGAAGGTCCGGCCGACGGCGCGGCCGGGTGGGTCGGCTGCCCGGCGCGGGTGGGTCAGGCGGCGCCGGCCGGGCGGCGGTCGGACAGCGCGGTCACCCCGGGCGGGGGCAGCCCGGCGGTCGACGCCAGCAGTGTGCACCAGCCGAGCAGGTGGGCGTGCAGGTCGGCGCCGAGCGGGGTCCAGGAGGCCCGGATCTCGATGTCACCGGCGGCCGGTGGCCCGGCCAGGTCGCCGAACCGGGTGGACATGGTCTGCGTCACCGTGCCGCCCAGGGCCCGGTGGTCGGCGCCCTGCGCGTCCAGCGCGTCGGTGAGCCAGGTCCAGCCGACCGAGGGCAGCAGCGGGTCGGCCGCGAGGTCGATCTCCAGCTCCGCGGTCACGTACGTCACCAGGCGTAGGGTTCCCTCCCACGCCTCGTGACCGGCGGGGTCGTGCAGCAGGATGAGCCGCCCGGTGGCGACCTCGTCACCGTCGCGCAGGACGCTGGCGCTGAGCGCGAAGGCGTACGGGGCGAGCCGCTGCGGGGCGCCGACCTCTTCGAGCAGGATCTCGTCCCGGGGCGGGGCCGCGCGCAGACCGGCCACCGCGCGGGTGAACGTCTCGGGTAGCACGATCGGGGCGGCCATGTTCGCAGCCTAAGCCGACCGGTGGCGTGGCGGGGGATCGGCGCGCCGTCCGCGTTCGTGCTCACAAATGGCCCGGCCCCCTCCGCTGCCACCATCGGGCGTGGCACGATTGCGCCGATGACCACCACGATTGCCGGAAACGTGAGCCGGGGCGGGGAACCAGCCCCGGCGGGCCCCGCCGACTCTCCGTTCGTCCGCGCCTGCCGACGGCTGCCGGTGCCGCACACCCCGGTCTGGTTCATGCGGCAGGCCGGCCGCTCGCTGCCGGAGTACCGCGAACTGCGGGCCGGCGTGCCGATGCTGGAGTCGTGCCGGCGGCCGGAACTGGTCCACGAGATCACCATGCAGCCGGTACGCCGGCACGGCGTGGACGCCGCGATCCTGTTCAGCGACATCGTGGTGCCGGTCGCCGCGGCCGGAATCGACCTGGAGATCGTGCCGGGGACCGGTCCGGTGGTCGCCGAGCCGGTGCGTGCCGCCGCCGACGTGGACCGGATCCGGCCGATCGACGCCGCCGATCTCTCCTTTGTGGACGAGGCGGTCCGGCTGCTCGTCGCCGACCTCGGCGACACGCCGTTGATCGGGTTCGCCGGGGCGCCGTTCACCCTCGCCAGCTACCTGGTCGAGGGCGGCCCGTCGCGTACGCACGTGAAGACGAAGGCCCTGATGTACGGCGCGCCCGAAATCTGGCACGCGCTCTGCGCCCGGCTGGGCGACATCACCGAGGAGTTCCTCCGGGTGCAGGTGAACGCGGGTGCGTCTGCGATCCAGCTGTTCGACTCCTGGGCCGGGGCGCTCTCCGAGGCCGACTACCGGCGGTTCGTGCTGCCGCACTCGACCCGGGTGCTGGCGAGCCTGGCCGACGCGGGCGTGCCCCGGATCCACTTCGGTGTGGGCACCGCGGAACTACTCGGCGCGATGGGCGAGGCCGGGGCCGACGTGGTCGGGGTCGACTGGCGTACGCCACTGGACGCCGCCACCGTACGGATCGGCCCGGACAGGGCGGTGCAGGGCAACCTGGACCCGTGCGTGCTGTTCGCCCCGTGGCCGGTGGTCGAGGCCGAGGTGCGCCGGATCCTGGCCGAGGGCGAGTCGACTCCGGGACACGTGTTCAACCTCGGCCACGGCGTCCTGCCGGAGACCGATCCCGACGTGCTGACCCGGGTGGTCGCGTTGGTGCACGAGGCATCCGCCCGCTGATCATGGAAGCTTGCTGAGCATGGAAACCGGTACGCGGGACGACGCGGCGGGACGGCCGGCGCGGATCGCGGTGGTCGGCGGCGGCATCACCGGTCTCGCCGCCGCGCTGCGGTTGCGGGACCGGGCACCGGACGGCAGCACGATCACCGTCTACGAGCAGTCCGGCTCGCTGGGCGGCAAGCTGCGTACCGGCAGCGTCGCCGGAGCGCCGGTCGAGTTCGGTGCCGAGGCGTTCCTGACCCGCGACCCCGCCGGGGGCGAGTCGGCGGCGGTCGCCCTGGCCCGCCGGCTGGGGCTGGGCGAGGACCTGGTGCACCCGGCGACCGGGCAGGCGGCGATCGCGTTGCGTGGCCGGCTGCTGCCCGTACCCGGCGGCACGCTGGTCGGCGTACCCGGAGATCTGGAAAAGGTGTCCGCGCTGGCGCAGCCGGCGGCGGACCGGGACCGCGACGGCGGTGGCCCGCTGCTCGGCCCGGACGAGGACGTCGCCGTCGGTGAGCTGGTCCGGCGCCGGCTCGGCGACGAGGTCGTCGACCGGCTGGTCGACCCGATGCTCGGCGGCGTCTACGCCGGCCGGGCGGACTCGCTCTCGCTGGCCACCACCATGCCCGGATTGGCCCGCACCGCCCGGATCGAGGGCACCCTGACCGGCGCCGTCCGGGCCGCCCTGGCGGCCTCGCCCCGCACCCCCGGCCGACCGGTCTTCGCCACCGTGGAGGGCGGGCTGGGTCGGCTGGTCACGGCCGCGGCCGAACACCTGGTGGCACCCGTCGGGGCCGGCAGCGGTACGGCGGTCGGCGGGGTCCAGATCAGGCTCGGCGCGACGGTACGGGAGCTGGCCCCCACCCCGACCGGCTGGCGGCTGGTGATCGGCCCCACCCGCGACCCGGAACAGGTCGAGGCGGACGCGGTGGTGCTGGCCCTGCCGGCGCGTCCGGCCGCCCGGCTGCTCGCCGGGGTCGACGTCGGTGTCGGTGCCCTGGTCGGCCGGCTCGACTACGCCAGCGTGGCGCTGGTCACCCTGGTCGTGCCGGCGGCGACCCTGCCCGACCTCTCCGGTTTCCTGGTGCCGGCGACCGAGGGCACGCTGACCAAGGCGGCCACCTTCTTCAGCACCAAGTGGGCGCACCAGCGCCGGTCGGACGGGCTGGCGCTGCTGCGCGCCTCGGTCGGCCGCTACGGCGAGGAGCACCTGTTGCAGCGCGAGGACGCCGAGCTGGTCGCGGCGGTGCACGGGGAACTGGGTCGACTGCTGCCCGGTGGCGCACTGCCGGCGCCGGTGGCCAGCCACGTCCAGCGGTGGGGCGGGGCGCTGCCGCAGTACCAGCCGGGACACCTGGAACGGGTGGCGGCGGCGCGGAACACGCTGCGGACGAGCCACCCGACGCTGGCGCTGGCCGGCGCCGGCTACGACGGGGTCGGCATGCCGATCTGCGTACGCTCCGGCGAGACCGCCGCGGAAGAGATCGTCAAGGCGTTGGGAGGAGCCACGGGATGAGCACGGATGCTGGTGCGGAACAGAGCAACGCGGCCCGGCTGCGGGAGCTGAACGACACTGTCCGCTACACCATGTGGTCGGTCTTCCGGGCCACCGGCCCGCTGCCGGACGACCGGGACCGGATAGCCGCCGAGGTCGAGGCGCTCTTCGCCGACCTGGCGAGCAAGGACGTGGTGGTCCGGGGCAGCTACGACGTCTCCGCCCTGCGGGCCGACGCGGACCTGCTGATCTGGTGGCACGCGACCACCCCGGACGCGCTCCAGGAGGCGTACGGGCTGTTCCGGCGTACGGGACTGGGTCGGCAACTGGCACCGGTCTGGTCGCAGATGGCGCTGCACCGGCCGGCGGAGTTCAACAAGAGCCACGTGCCCGCGTTCCTGGCCGGTGAGCCGGCCCGCGACTACATCTGCGTGTACCCGTTCGTGCGCTCGTACGAGTGGTACCTGCTGCCCGACGCCGAGCGCCGGGAGATGCTCGCCGAGCACGGCCGGATGGCTCGCGGCTACGCCGACGTACGGGCCAACACGGTCGCCTCGTTCGCCCTCGGCGACTACGAGTGGATGCTCGCCTTCGAGGCCGACGAACTGCACCGGATCGTCGACCTGATGCGTGACCTGCGCGCCTCCCGGGCCCGCCGGCACGTACGCGAGGAGGTGCCGTTCTACACCGGCCGCCGCCGCTCGGTCGGCGAACTGGTCGCCAGCCTGCCGTGAGCGCGGTGCGGGCCACGGCGTTTCCTGCCGTGGCCCGCACCGCGTTACCCGATCACGGGTAGTTGACCAGCGTGGCGACGTTGTCGGCCGAGTTCGCCGGGTCGCCGACGTTGTTGACGATGTTGCGGATGGTGCCGGTCCCGCCGAGCGACACGGTGGTCATGTTGTGTAGCCGGACGCCGGCCCGGTTCGGCACCTCGAACGAGTGCCCCAGCACCACACTCGGGTTGCTGCTGAAGAAGCAGTAGCTGCCCAGCCCCCAGGCTTCGTGCGTGGTCACCGAGTCGGCCACCTTGTACGCCGCGTACCCCTGTTGCGAGCCGTTCTGCCAGCTCGCCTGGTTCGGCACGTCGTACGGGATCTCGTTCTGGTAGAAGTACGTCCTGCCCCGTTCGCCGTTCCAGATGGTCTGGTACTTCTGGTAGTGCTCGACGAAGAGGCCGTACATGGTGACGTCGTTGCCGTTGACGATCAGGCCGGTGTCGGCGGTGTTGACGTTCCAGCCGACCCCGTAGCTGTGGTCCCCGCGCCAGATCCACAGGTGGTCGCCGATCACGTTCGAGCTGTTCACCCGCAGGCTGACGGTGGCCTTGCCGACCGCCGCGCCGCCGACCCGGAAGTAGACGTCGTGCAGCGAGGTGGGGTTGGCCGAGTGGTTGGCCGACGAGCCGGTCGGGCCGACCTCCATCAGCACCGGCGAGTTGACCGGTCCGGCGTCGAACAGCAGCCCGGCGACCTTCACCCCGTCGACGTCGGCGACGCTCATCGCGACGATGCCGTTGTCCGGCATCAGGGTGGCCAGGCCGAGGCCGAGCACTACCGTGTCCGGCCGGGTCACCCGCAGGGTGTCGTTCAGGTGGTAGATCCCCGGGGTGAACAGCAGGTGCTTCCCCTGGGCCAGTTGCGCGTTGATGGTCGCGGCGGTGGCGCCGGGCTTGACCACGAAGAACTGGCCGATCGGCAGGGACGTACCGGCCGGGGCGCCGGACGCCCAGCTGGTGCCGGTCGTGTTGGTCCGGACCGCCGGTACGAACACCTGGTAGTTGCCGGCCTGGTCGACGTAGAGGAACGGCTTCTCGCGTACCACCGGCGTCTGGGCGACGGTGGTGAACGGCGGGTTCGGGAAGCTGTTGGCCGGGGCGTTGACCGCGCCGACGAAGACCATGTTCCAGTTCGAGCCGGTCCAGCTGCCCCACTGGGTGTTGCGGGACAGCCACTGCTGCTGTGAGCCGGAGCGGACCTGGCCGTCGATGCGGGTGTCGGCGAGCAGGCCGCCGCTGGACCAGCCGCCGTCGTCGAGCTGAAGATTTCCGCGTACGTGCATGCGGCGGTAGGCGGCGGCCTGGGAGACGGCCCAGCGGTCGGTGCCCGACGGCGGGTTGACCGACAGGTTCTCCGCGCCGCGCCAGAAGTTGTGCGTGGCGTTGCCCTGGAACCAGTCCGCCTCGACGTGCACGCCGCCGTTGATGGTGACGCTGTCGGGCAGGTAGCCGAGCCCGGCGACCTGGGTGTAGAAGCCGACGTTCACGTCCACGTTGTACGTGCCGGGCTTGAACAGCAGCGCGTACCGGTTGTTGCCGAACTGGTTGCTCTCCTGCTGCTGGAAGACGGTGTTGAGACGGCTCTGGATGGTCGCTGCGGGCATCGACGGGTCGAAGACGGAGACATTCGGTCCCAGGTCCACGTTGCCTCCCGGTGGCGGTGTCGTCGGTGCGGTCGGCGTCGGCGTCGGATTGCCGCCGCCGGTGGGCAGGACCCATTGTTGGTTGGGTCCACCGAAACACTCCCAGATTTGCAGCGGCGTGCCGTCGGCGGAGGAGGGGCCGGTGGCGTCGAGGCACTTGTTCGCCGTCGGGTTGCGCAGCAGGCCGGCGCTGGCGGTCCACTGTTGGGCGCCGCTGCCGTTGCAGTCCCAGATCTGCACCCTGGCCCCGTTGGCGGTGGACGCGCTCGCCACGTCGAGGCACTTGCCCAGGGCCCGGATGGTGCCGTCGTCGCCGACGGTCCACTGTTGGGCGGTGCTGCCGTTGCAGGTGTAGAGCTGCACCCTGGTTCCGTTGGCGTTGCTGGCGGCGGCGATGTCGACGCACTTGCCGCCGTACCCGGTGATGGCGCCGGTGGTGGCGGCCAGGGCGTGGGTGACGCCGACCGCGCCCACCGCGAGCCCGACCGCGACGGTGGCGAGTACGGCGACGATGCGGGGCCGGATCCGGCCGACGGTCCTGCTGCTGGGGGTCATGGCGCTGCTCGGGGTCATGGCGCTTCCTTCTCGCCGGCTGCCCGCCGACGGCGGCATAGCAGTGACTGATGTCAATCAGTTCACAAACTTTACAGATTGGCCGAAGGCTATTCCGGCCATGGGGGGAAGTCAACATATGACCGAAAAAGCTCCCCGTGGTCGCGACCGACGACAAGCCGCCACATCCGGTGTAATGCCTGTTCGGGCGGGTAGTCGGCAACCGCTACGGGCCCAGCCGCGTCAGGCGGTGAGATCCGCTGGAGAAGGAGTCTGGAGATGTCTCACATGTCACGCCCCGGACCACCGATACGCGGCCATGACGGCCACGACGGCCACGACGGCGAGTTCGAGTTCTGGCGCAACCACGCCACCGTCGTCCTGCAACCGGTGGCCGCCCCGTCGATCCTCGGGCTCTTCGGCTTCGCCGCCGCCACCTTCGTCGTCGGCGCGAACCTGGCCGGCTGGTACGGCAACTCGACCACCCCGCAGTTCCTCTTCCCGTTCGCCGCGTTCCTCGGCGGCCTGGCCCAGTTCCTGGCCGGGATGTGGGCGTACCGGGCGCGGGACGGGCTGGCCACCGCCATGCACGGGATCTGGGGCGCCTTCTGGCTGTCGTACGGGCTGCTCTTCCTGCTGATCGCGATCGGCGTACTGACCCAGCCCACGCCGTTCGTGGCCCTCGGCTACTGGTTCATCGCACTCGCCGCGATCACCTGGTCCGGTGCGGCTGCCGCCCTGGCGGTGAACCTCGGGCTCGCCGGGGTGCTGATCACCCTCGCCGCCGGTGCGACCACCTTCGGCGTCGGCCAGATCTCCGACAGCTCCGCCTGGCGGACGACCGGCGCCTGGCTCTTCGTCGTCTCGGCCCTGATCGCCTGGTACACCGCCACCGCGATGATGCTGGAGGCGACCTACGGGCGGGTCATCCTGCCGATCGGCAAGCGCCACGGCGTCAACGTGCCCGGCCGACAGCCCCGCCAGAACATCCAGTTCGTCTCCGGCGAACCGGGCATCAAGGTCGGCCAGTAGCCTGGTGGTGGATTGAGCGGCGACTTCTACTCCGAAGACGACGCCGATACTGCAAGCAGTGCGCATGAGGGTGGAAAAACGGGTAGGTCGGCTACAAAGAAGGGCCCCAGCATCGCGCTGGGGCCCTTCTTAGCTGGAAATCTGTCTGACAGGGAGACCAAACTTCCGTAGTCGATCGAGTGACTAACTGGCACTCGACGCGAAGCTGACGAACGCCCGCCACGCCTCCGGCCCGAAGGTCAGGGTACCGCCGTCGCGGTCCTTGGTGTCCCGGACGAGCACCCGGCCAGGGAGGTTGTCGGCCACTTCCACGCAGTCACCGTTGCCGCTGCCGTTGCTGCGGCTGCTCTTGCGCCATGCGGCGTGGGTGAGATTCACGGCTAGCCTTCCTTCATCCAATAATCGCGCGCACGTTCGATTGCCGTGCGTGACTCGTCGGGGCCTGTTGCTACCGCCCGTAGGTGGTCAAAGGCGAGCGTATACCGGCTCACATAATCCTCTTGCTCGACGTGCGAATCACCGGTCAGGCTCTCCGTGAAGACGATCGACGGATGCTCCGGGAACGACATGACGCTGAACCCTCCGCCAAGACCGAAGTGCCAGACTGTCTGCTGCTTGAGTATCTGGACTGTCACCTCGGGCGAGGGGTGAGCCAACCGGTCGAGCTGTTCGGCAAACACCTTCGGTCCGCCTATCGGGCGGTGCAACAGGGACTCGTCGAGAACAACCCACAAGCTCAGGCTGCCATCGGTTAGCCTCACCTGCCTCGCCATCCGGGCGTCAACGAGCCGGTCGATCTCATCCGGGTCGACGCGGCGGGGATCGCTGGCGAACAGGGCTCGGGCGTATCCCTCCGTCTGGAGCAGGCCCGGCATGAAGCCCCAGTTCCAGGAGTTGACGGCGGTCGCCTCGGCCTCAAATGCGATGTAGGTACTCAGGCCACCTGTGATCACGTGGCGGTAGTCCTCCCACCAGCCTCGGCCACGCCCCTCGCGTGCGAGCTGCCAGAACTGCTCGTGAGTCTCCTCCGGAACGTTGTACGTCTTGAGGATCAGGAACAGGTCACCCTTGCTGACACCCGACTGGGCCAGTTCAATCCGGCTGATCTTTCCTTGCGAACACCCGACCAGCCCGGCCGCCTCCTCAGCGGACAGTCCGGCTTCCGTGCGGAGCCTGCGCAGGTCAAGTCCGAGTTGTCTCGCGCGAACCGTGGGAGTTCGCTTCTGGTCAGGCACCGTAACCTCTCCCTCGCTCGCCACGACCATGCGTTGCCCCGCGATGGAGCAATAGCCCGTCGTTGCGCGGTATGTCAAGCGCTTGTTGGACGTTCGGCTTCCCAACCCCGTGATGCCGGGCTAGCCGATGCTGGGAGGGTAGCCGCTCACCGGCGCGGACATGTCCAGCCGCATCGCGTCTCTCAATCTGTCGGCTACCCCGCCGGGACGCTGCCAATGGACCGCTGTGGTCGATTGATCCTAAAGAGTCCAATTCTGCACCCACCGTCACCCCTCTCACTGATCGACGTTGAACGGGTTGTCTCAGCACCGTTGCGTTAGTCAGGGTGAATGATGCAAGCTAATTGGCAATAAGTCGAGCTGATCACTATGAGTGATCTTACCTGTGGGATGGTGTATGGACCTCTTTGTCCCGTTGTTGACGCTACTGGTGGGTTTCGCCGTTGGGCTGACCATCTTCAAGGTCAAAAGCCGGTGGTGCCCTAAGTGCGGGTTGGCGACCACCGACCGCATGACCGACCCCAACCCCGGCAGGCATCACCATGTCTAGGCATCGGTTGCGGGTAGCGCCTGACCATCCACGACATCGCCGGAGTTGGCTCCGGCTGTTCCACTACTGCGTGCGCGGGCACCGTTGGCGCCGCCGGGCTCTGAGTCCCTTCCCTTGCCCGATGGCTGCAACGCGGCCGTCCGAGCTGCCCCCGGCACCGCCGGGGCCTGGTCCGCGTCCACGCCCCCTCAATGGTGGTCCGGCCTACCCTGTTCCGCCGCTCGGCCGGGGCGGGCCGGGTTCGTGCGGGCGCATCCGGCGGAACTCACGGGGTGACCGATGAGTGGGGAGTTGAGCGTGGGCACGTTGGCGTGGATCGCTCGCGCGGAGGTGAAACGACACCGCAGGGGAACCCTGTGGCGCCCGGTCTGCCTGCACTGCACCCAGTACGGATGCACGTACATGGATCGCGCGATCGAGTTCCTACAGGCCCTCCCACGGGACGCGGGCATCGATGCGCAGGCCGGGGCCGGGGACGGGGAGTCATGAGCAGGCAGGATGAGCCGCTGACGAGGGCCGGAATCTGGTGGGCCGTACGCATGACGCTTCAGGGGCATGTCAACGGGCGGCGCTGTCCGCAGTGCGTGGCCGACTACGAGTGCCGGCAGCTTGACTGGGCGATCAAGGAGTGGATCGAGGCGAGACCGACTTCGGCGGTGTCGGTGCTGCTCAGCGGCGCGGGCGTGATCGTGTGACTGACGGATTGATCGCAGCCACAGCTCTCGCTGCCGAGGGTGGCGCCGACCAGAGCGGTCGGTCGCTGGTGAAGGTCACCGTCAACCTGGTACCGCGTTCGGTTCGTGCGCTTGAGCTGGCCTGCGGGCGTACCCGGGACACCAAGACCGACACGATCAACCGCGCGCTGGTCGCCTACCACCTGGTCCTCGACCTGATCGACCACGGGGACGGCAGCCTCACCCTGCGAAACACCGACGGATCCCTCGAACGGGTGCACCTGATCTAACCGGAGGTGACAAACCATAAAGTACGACGAGGCAAGTCAAAGGCCAAAGCGACCTCGGATGGTAGCCGGCACCCCACCGGACCCCGCCGTGAGAACTCACTCACATCGATCGACGGATCGCGTACTGGCGTGGCCGAGATCCACACCCCTGGACCTGGGTGGGTCAATTTGCGCGGTGTTTCGAACGAGTGGGACGGGACGGACGGGCGAAACGTCGCGCTGTGGGGGCGGGTTGCCGCCCTTCGCCAAGCACGAGAGTGGGCGTACCCGCCGAGTCCTCCACCTCCTCCGGTCATCTTAAAGATTCCAACTCAGCGCACCGGTAGCCGAGAGCGAGCGGAACTGCCCCGTGGATGACGACGACGAAGACGTGATAGCCCAGCACCAGCACGGCCCGGACTGGCGCTGTCGCGCCTGCCGCGATCCGTGGCCCTGCTGGTTCTTCCAGCGGCGGCTGTTGGCGGTGGCTCACGGGAGGCCGCAGAACCTCCGGATCTACATGAAGCAATACCGGAAGCTTGCGGGGGCCGAGCTGATGGACGTGGCCCCCGAAGAGTTGGACGCCCGTTTTCTCGGGTGGCTGACGTGTCCACCCATACGACGGCGATTGCGATCAATCTAGTGAAGAGAAACACCGTGCGGTACCCGGTCCGCAAGTGCAGCGTGTGTACGCGAACATTCGAGGTGCGGCCCGGAAAGGCGGCGCCCTTCCATGACGAGGTAGGCACGGAAAAGATCTGCTTCGGATCGGGGGGCCCGGCGCTCCCGATCGTTCCGACTAAGTGAAGATTTTTAAGGAGCGTTCGTCGGCGGATCACTAGGGCTGGGCAGGAAATTGGGGCGACTGACAGTTGCCCGGATATCTGCTGGAATTGTCCCGTTCGGCTCCAATAATTTAATTGATCGACATCTATTGACGGTCACTGACTGGGTACCTAGCGTGATTGGCATGAAGAACGCCTCACGTTGCCTAGTGGCGACATTCCTGGCCTTGACAACCGCGCTCGCGGTTGTCGTCGTCCCCCGATCGCCGGCCACAGCCCACGACGACCCGGCCGGCATCGACTACGTGTTGTTCTGGTGCAAGATGCCCTCGTCTACTGTCCGGTGGTCCGATGAGACGGGCGGCGGCGGCTACGGCCAACAGGCAATCGAAGCAGCCGCAGCGTGGGACAACTACACCCCAGTCACGATGCAACTCGTTGGGACCACCCCCAATTTGATCGTGGATCAGGCATATTGGGGAAACACCGGATGGGCTGGTCAGACGCAAGCACCCGCAAGCAATCCATCATGTGCTGGCGGACTGGCCGTGTGGGAGCGCCTGCCGCTGACATCGATGCTGAACACGTACTACACGGACGCGTACCCGGCAGACAAACGACAGAGCGTGTTCGGGCACGAGATCGGGCACGCGCTTGGGATCAACCACCAGAGTCACCCAGGAAACACCTGCGGCGGCCTGGCGCTCATGTACTACACCGTGGCGTTCCGTTACGATACGTGTAGCCAGTTCCTCCCTCAGTCCGACGACGTGGCCGCAATTAATTTCATCTACTAACTGAGGGGCTGTCGATGTTTTGGAAACTTCCGATCGCCGTTGCAGGGCTGGTCCTGCTCGCCGCGCCGATGGCGGGTTGCGGTGGTGTGGACCGGGTAAACGGGTCGGCCTCCGCCCCCGCTGAACGAAGCGCGGGCGCGGGTCAAGGGGACATTCACGTTTCCCGCATCAAGGACTACAACACGTTTGCGGAACTCAAGGCAGAAAGCACGGTCGCCGTGCGGGCGACGGCCGGGGACGCTCGGGTCGAGATGTTGCACGGTGTGCCGTTTACCGTCACCAGCGTCAAGCTGATCGGGCCGGCAGTGTGGGGCCAGGTGCCGCCCCTGGGGGCGCTGGAGGTGCGGCAGACCGGGAGCGCGACGGCCGTAGCGGCGGATCTGTCGCCCCTGCTGGTCGAGGGCCGGGAATACCTCCTGTTCGTGACCCCATGGATCTATGAGAAGGGGGTGCCTACCGGGCAGTGGGTCATCACCGGCGATCAGGGGGTGTACGTCCTGGAGGGCTCCGGAGATTCCGCCCGGTACCGGTTTGCCGGTGCGCCGAAACCCAACCTCCCTGCTGAGTTGACCGTCGAACAGGTACACGCGGGAAGTTTTCCCGCCTAGGCACCTCGCCCCGCTCGGCGTGACTTTCTGCGGTGGCGCTCTCGGGGCGGGCCCTCCCTATCGGTCGGCGGGGGAGGGAAGATCGGGAGCGGTCCGGACCGCTCCCGCTTTCCCGCTCGCTGTCTCGGTCAGGCGCTCGCCGGCTCCGGCCATGGCTCTCGGAGGCCCATCTCATCGAGCACGCGCCGCAGTCGGTCGATGGTCTGACAGGGCCTGAACGAACTGAAGGAGCGATCCCGGTTTACCTTGGCTGTCCGGGGTCGCTCCTTGCGCTGCTACTTCGGTCGCCACTCCCCGCACCCCTCGGCATGGAACGCGTAGTCCGTCGACCGGATCGTCACCTGTACCCGTCGGGCCCCGGCGGTGAAGTAATTGTCGATCGTGCCGCCGTCTCGGTTCTGCCGCTCCCAGTAGCAGCCCTTCACGTCGGTGACTACGTACGTCCCGGGCTTGATTTCGCTGCCGACGAGGTAGGTGCCATCGGCGAACAGCCGCCCCTCCTTAGTCAGTTTGGCGTCCGCTGAGCCTCGTGCGATTGCCTGCTTCCACCTCGCCCCCAACGGATGCTTCGGACACAAGGTCAGGGCCCCGGTCAGCTCCGCGATTTGTTCGACGCTTGCCGCGTACTCCTCTTCGGTGTACATCTCTGTTGGGTCGTTTTCGGCGCAGATCGTGTACAAGGTCTCCACATCGTTGTCTATGTAGCCCGACGCCTTGTACGCCTGCTGCTCCAACGGGGTGGTGGGGGTGACGGCGGTGTCGGCATCACAGGAACTGGCCTTCGCTGACCAGATTTGGGTGAAGTCAGGGCCCTTGTTCGGGTCGATAAGGACGGCGTATCGTGCGGGTCCGCAGTCGAGAACCACCCGGCGAATGTTAGTCGGATCGTCGGGGAAGAGGTCCGCCGTGTTGGGGATGCCGTCGTTGTCCCTGTCAGCCGGAGGGGCGGTCGCTACGGCCGACGGTCGAGACGCCGCCGGTGACGGCTGGGCGGCGGGCTCGGTGTTCCCGCATCCGGCAAGCGTCACGGTCAGTGCGGCGGCGAGTAGGTGGTGGCGTTTGGTCACCGTCGCAGTTTGCTGCCGGTCGATCACACCGGGCATGGGACGTTCGGGCCGGGTAGGTGTCGGGACCACGACACCCGTCGGCGCATCGGATACATGCCAGCAGTCTCTATCTTCCGGTCTACCTCCGGCGAACGAACACCGAAAAGGTTCGGATCGCCGGCTCCTCTAGTCATGCCGCACGGACGGACCCACGGTCTGTATGTTAGATCTCCAAGCCCTCGGCCCCGAGTTCGTTTCTCACACCGAGCAGGTTTCAACGTGATTGAACATGTGGATGTTGCTGCCACCGAACGAGGCTACCGCGAAGGCGCCCGTTGGCGGTTGGCGCGGCAGGAGAGTAGTTCGTCGGATAATAGGCAGCTGAATACGGTTCGCCGTATTCCCACTACTCCATAATGCATAATCGCGGACGGCGGGCGTCATCGGCCGCTGCTGTCAGCTCTTTGGCACCGGAGACTGCGGCTTCTTAGTCTGCCCACCCGACTGGGAGACACTGTTTTTCGGGCCGATGAAAGCTTTTCCGGCGGCTGGAGCACCCGCCAATTCGAGTGGACCGACCCGTCCAGCTCGTACCCCGGCCGCTGGTGGGTGTGGTGGAAGTCCTCCAAGTTCAACCGGGAGAGCAGCGGACAGTACACCAGCCCGGATCCGCCCGCGTTGGGTGCCGAATCGTACGGATCCGGATGGTCGCAGTCGTAGAGGTTCCCCGGCAGGCAACAAGCAGCACTAGTCGGTAACTATGGAGCCGAGCGGGCACGCCGTAGCGGGCGTGCCCGCTACGGGGTCAGCGGCACGTAGGCGGCGATAGGGTGAGCCGATGGAGAACGAACGCCGCCCGATCGCCCGGCACTATACGTCCGCGCCGCTGGATCACTTCGTGAATGAACCACAGCGACACGGATCACCCCGCCCCGGACACGGCACCGTGTATGTAAAAGCTGAGGGCGGTGCCCCGCCTTATCCCGCCATAACCTATGCAGCTAGTTGGATCGACCAATACGACCGGCCGAACGAACGGGACGAGTCGTTTGGGGCCGAAGATTTCGACGGCACCCGCGCGGAGGTCTTAGCTTGGGCACGATCCCGACCGGCGGCACAGCACCTACTTGCAGGCGAACATGAGTGGGAGCCTCTGCCTGACGACGACAATGATGTACGGCTCCGAGGCGAGTAGCCCGCACCAGAAGGGCCCCGCACGGAGTTGCAGGACTGCCCCGCTCCGACGCCGTGCGCTTCACCGGTACCGATCGGCCCCGGGCCGGTCGGGTGCGGCCGTACCGTCAAATGGGTTGAGCCGGTGCCGGTGGCCGGTTGGGATGGGGTCATGAAGATCCGCCGATTGGCCAACGAGGAACGTCCCACCACGAGCTGGCGCTTGCAGTCGTACGCGTTCGAGCCGTCGCCGACGCAGCCGGACGAGGTGGCGAGGTTCCACGACTTCCTGCCCTACCTCGCGGACAGCATCACCCTGGTCGTGCAGGACGGTGACGAAACACTGGCGGCGGTCAGCGCGATCCCGATGCGGCAGAACGTCCGGGGTGTGGTCCACCCGATGGCCGGCATCTCCGGGGTGGCCAGCCATCCGCTGGCCCGTCGCCAGGGCCACGTCCGTACGCTGCTCACCCAGCTTCTCGGCGAACTGCGCGACGAGGGGTACGCGGTCAGCTCGCTCTACCCGTTCCGCCCCTCCTTCTACGCCAGGTTCGGCTACGCCGCGCTGCCGCAGCCGCGTACGGTCAGTTTCTCCCCGGCCGACCTCGGCGAGTGGCTGCGCGCCGACCTGCCCGGTGAGCTGCGCCTGCAACGGATCCGGGACGGGTACGACACCTATCGTGGTTTCACCGAGCGGCTGGTGGCGTCCCGGCACGGGTTCTGTGTGCTGCCCGACAGTCGGGCCGTCCACCTTCGCGACGACGACAAACGCTGGCTGGTCAGCGCCTCGCACGAGGGTGAGGTGATCGGGGCGGTCACGTACCGGATCGACGATCACGGCGGCACCCTGCGGGCCGACGACCTGCTCACCGTCGGTCCGCTCGGCCGGGCACTGCTGTTGCAGTTCTTCGCCCGCCACGTCGACCAGGTGGCCCGGATCAGCGCGATCGTCGCGGCCGACGAGACCCCGGAACTCTGGGCCGCCGACCTCGCCACCCACACCGAGAGTACGGTCGCCTTCCCCGGCGCGGTGGCACCGATGGCCCGACTGCTCACCCTGGACGGCCTGCACGGCCTCCCGACCGGCCCCGGCCGGGTACGCGTCGAGATCGTCGATGACCCACTCCTCGCCGGCTCCTACCTGCTCGACGGCACCGACGGCCAACTGACGGTCAGCCGGGCCGACGCCCCGGCGCTACCCGCCGCCACCCTGACCGCCGCCGGCATCTCCGCCCTGGTCTACGGCGTCGCCGACCCCGACGACCTCCCACTACGTGGCTTCGGCACCGTCCCACCCTCCGCCGCCACCCAACTCCGCTCCCTCTTCCCCCGCACCACCCCCCACCTCTCCACCACCTTCTAACCCCCCACCCCTCAAGATCCGCACTCATGTAGAGAAAGAGTGGTTATCCGGGGCGGGATAACCACTCTTTCTCTACATCAGTCGCCGCCAACCGCCAACCGGCGGGCGGCGGGGCGGGGAGGGGGTTAGGCGGGGGTGCGGCGCATGGGGAGGTGGGGGATGCCGTCTTCCAGGTACTCGGGGCCGGTGGGGGTGAAGCCGTAGCGGGCGTAGAAGGCGGCTAGGTGTGCCTGCGCTTCCAGGACGCTGGTGCGGTTGCCGATGATGGTGAGCGCCTCGGCCATGAGTCGGCCGGCGTGGCCGTCGCCGCGCGCGTGCCGGGCCACCACCACCCGGCCGATCCGTTCCACGCCGTCCGGGTCGGCCAGAATGCGCAGGTACGCCACCGGCCCGCCGTCCTGCTCCAACCACAGGTGGCGGGTGCCGGGCTCGACGTCCCGCCCGTCCAGCTCGGGGTAGGCGCACTCCTGCTCGACCACGAACACGTCGACTCGCAGCCGGAGCAGGTCGTACAACGTACGGGCGTCGAGGTCGGCGAACGGGGCGAGGTGGAGGGTGATCTGCTGCGGCGGCATCCCTTGATCGTATGCGGGACGGCGGTGCGGCCCTCCGCCCTGGGGCCCGTACCGGTGCGAGTGCGGGCGCGGGTCAGGCTGGGCGGGCGCCGACGGTGTCCTTGATGGCGGCGCCCCGGTCGCCCTCGACCGCGCGGGCGCAGTGGGCGCAGCAGAAGAACCGGCCGGAGACCTCCACCCCGTGTCCGACGATCCGGACCCGGCAGTGCTCGCAGATCGGCGCGAGGCTCTGGATCGCGCACTCGAACGAGTCGAAGGTGTGCGAGTCGCCGCTCACCGTCCGTACCTCGAACGCGAGCCAGTAGTCGTTGCCGCAGACTTCGCAGGTTCCCATGACAAACCCCCCGTTTCAGACAGTGGATCCAGCTTGACCGGCCGACCGGGCGAAGGCGGCCGAAACCGATAAAACGCTCACCGCGACCGGCTCCCCGGCTGGCCCGTTGAACCGGGCAGCAGGTGTCGGATGCGGTGGCCGGAGGGCTGGAGGTCGAAATGATCAAACGGAGTCGACTGTTCGGGAACCAGACCCGAGTGACCTTCTCGCTGCCGAAGGACGCGCCCACCGGCGCGGTGAGCGTGGTCGGTTGCTTCAACGGGTGGGAGCCCGGCCGGCACGAGCTGGTCGCGCGTCGGGACGGCCGCCGTACGGTGACGGTCCGGCTCGGTCCCGGCGAATACCGCTTCCGCTACCTCGCCACCGGTGGGGTCTGGCTCGACGACGACCAGGCCGACCAGGTCGACCAGCAGGGCGGCCGGCTACTGCTCTGAGCGGGCCATTCGACGCGGCGGCTCCCCGGGTTTCCGGACGGCCGTCGGGCGACGGCCGTCCGCCGTGGTGCGGGTGGGTCAGTGTACGTCGTTCGGATCGAGGCGCATCGACACGGAGTTGATGCAGTACCGGGCGTCGGCCGGGGTGAAGCCCTCGCCGTCGAACCGGTGACCCAGGTGGGAGTCGCAGTTGGCGCAGCGCACCTCGACCCGGACCATGCCCATCGAGCGGTCCTCGATGTAGCGGATCGCGCCCGGCAGGGCCTGGTCGAAGCTCGGCCAGCCGCAGTGCGAGTCGAACTTGGTGTCACTGGTGAAGAGTTCCGCGTCGCAGGCGCGGCAGCGATATGTCCCCGGAGTCTTGGTTTCGACGTATTCGCCGGTCCAGGCCCGCTCGGTGCCGGCCTGGCGCAGCACCCGGAACTCCTCGGGCGACAGGCGGACCCGCCACTCGTCGTCCGTACGGGGAAGCTCCTTCTTGTCAAGAGTCATACCCCAACGGTACGGCGGCCGGGGGGTGGATGATTACCAACCGTCCCCGACGGTCGTTGACAGGGCATGCGGACGGCCACCAGGCCGGGCGGGGACCGGGACGGCAGGCATCAGCTCGCGGTGCTGGCCAGCTTCCGGCCGACCTGGCGTCAGGTGATCGTCAGCGGGCTCTGGACCGGTTTCGTCGGCGCCGTCGCGTTGACCGGGGCGGCGCTGACCGGGCCGACCCTGCTGGCCGTACTGGTGGGCGGGACCTGGCAGTTGCGCGCCCCGCCGCACTCCACCTGGCTGGCCCTGCTGGTGCCGGTGCCGCTCGGCCTGATCTACGGCTTGGCCGTCCGGCGCCGGATCGGCGCCCGCCTGGACGAACTGGGCGTACGCAGTGTGCCGCTCGGGCTGGACGGCTTCGCGCCCTGGCGGCTGGTGGTCGACATCCGGGCGGAACGCCGCCGCGGACGCACCCTGGTCGCCGTCTACCTGCACAACGGCGCCACCCTGCGGCTGCGCGCACCCTACGACGGGGTGCTCGGCCGGGACCCGAGGTTCGAGCGCAAACTCTTCCTGATCTGCAACGTCTGGGCGACCCACCGGGACTGGCGGGTGCCGGGCGGCACCGCCGGACCGGCGGCGCGCCACGCGGCCCCCGACGGGGGCTGAACCACCACCCGGCACGCCCACGGGGCGAAGTATCGGGCGGGACCGGCCCGCCGGGGCCGTGCCGGGCATCCGGTTGACATATGGTCGCGGCATGGTTGGCAGCGCGAAGGCAGCGGCCGTCGAGGTCGCGGTGGCGGGACATCAGGTACGGCTGAGCAGCCCGGACCGCGTCATCTTCCCCAGTCGTGGCTACACGAAGAAGGACGTCTTCGACTACTACCTCGCCGTCGGCGACGGGATCATGCAGGCGTTGCGCTCGCGCCCCACCACCCTGCAACGCTTCCCCGACGGCATCGAGGGGGAGATGTTCTTCCAGAAGCGGGTGCCGGCCCGGGGCGTGCCGCCGTGGGTGCAGACCGCACAGATCAAGTTCCCGAGCGGTCGTACCGCCGACGAGCTCTGCCCGGCGGACCTGGCCCATGTCGCGTGGGCCGCGCAGATGGGCACCGTGGTCTTCCACCCGTGGCCGGTCCGGGCCGCCGACGTCGACCGCCCGGACGAGTTGCGGATCGACCTCGACCCCCAGCCGGGCACCGACTTCGGCGACGCGGTGACGGTGGCCGGCGAGGTCCGGGCACTGCTCGACGAACTGGGCGCGACCGGCTGGCCGAAGACCTCCGGCGGTCGTGGCGTGCACGTCTACCTGCGGATCGAGCCCCGCTGGACCTTCACCGAGGTACGCCGGGCGGTGATCGCGTTCGCCCGCGAGATCGAGCGGCGCCGGCCCGACCTGGCCACCACTGCCTGGTGGAAGGAACAGCGCGGCGAGAAGGTCTTCCTGGACTACAACCAGATGGCCCGCGACCGGACCATCGCCTGCGCGTACTCGTTGCGGGCCAACGCCCGCGCCACTGTCTCCACCCCGGTCACCTGGGACGAGCTGCCCGACGTCGAGCCGGACGACTTCGACCTGCGTACGGTGCCGGAGCGGGTGGCGAAGATCGGCGATCCGCACGCCGGGATGGACGAGGCGGCGTGGGACATCACCCCGCTGCTGGAGTGGGCCGACCGGGACGACCGGGGCGGCTCGGGGGACCTGCCGTACCCGCCGGACCACCCGAAGATGCCGGGCGAGCCGAAGCGGGTCCAGCCCAGCCGGGCCCGACAGGACGACACGAAAACCGAATAACGATGTATCGCTCGACCGGTTGCGGCTCGGCGTGATCGCCAAATGTGCCATTCTCTCCGCCGAGACGAAACCCCAGGTCAGGGCACTCGTTGCTTGAGGTAACGGCGTTGTCGGCAGGTGATCTGGACGTACTGACGTCCCCTGACCGGCGCGCACCGGGACCGGAAACCGGTGTGCTGTACCCGTCGGATCGCCGGCCGGGCAACGCTGCCCGGTGACGGCCGGAGCAAGGTGGACCGGCCGGTAAGTCCTCGCCAGGTCGAGGAAATCATCGAACAGCAGACCACTGACCGGCCAGGTCGACCTCTCGGGCACCGCGTTCCTCGCCGCCGCCGGCGGTACGCCCCACCCTGCCCGCGAACCGGTCGGTACGTGTTCGGGAAGCGGTGCCTACATGGCCACGCAGGCAGAATTCAACGCCGATCCCTGGGTACGCCGCGAGATCGTCACCGCCGAGCTGAACTGGCTCGGGGACGAACTGTGCCGGCGTACCGGTCGCCCCCGTGGCGCGGCCGGGACCAAGGGCGACTACCAGCACCTCCGGGGGGCGCACCGGTCGCAGGAGTTCGTCGAGAAGAGCCCACTGTGTACCAGCCGTACCTACACCAAACAGACCGGACTGACCGCCGACCAACCACGACACATCGCCGGCTTCGACTTCACCCCCGGCGCGACCGAAGCCATGATCGCCCAGTCCGGGCGGCTGCTCGGCGCGATGAAGGCCGGGCAGTTGGAAGAGGTCCGGGAGATCTACTGCAACGTCGACGGCGACAAGGTGGTGGACGGCTGGGACAACGTACGCAACGTCGCGGCCACCTCGGACAGTTCACACCTGTGGCACTGGCACCTGAGCCTCGACCGGCGCCACTGCGCCAACCGCCCACTGATGGAACGGATCCTCGCGATCGCACTCGGCGACACCGCGAACAAGGAAGAAGAGGAGGACACCGACATGATGACCCCGGCGCAGGACGGCGCGTTGTCAGTGACCTGGCAGGCCAGTGACGCGCTGCTCGACATGCAGGAGACCACCGACGGCGGCACCCGGGAGATGAAGTTCGTCCGGGAGTTCAACCAGCTCCGCCGGGACGTCACCACCCTGCTCAAGCTCCAGGCGGCCGAGGCGGCGAAGCCGACGCCGATCGACTACGAGAAGTTGGCGGACGCGTTGCTCCGCCGGGTCGCGAGCACGCCGCGCGTGTCCTGAGCACCGCTCGCGGGGCAGCCGGATCCGCCCCGTGCGCCGACGGCCCGCCGTACCTGGTTGTGGCGGGTCGTCGGCGTCCACCGGGCGGCGGGTCAGGCCCGTTCCGACGCACCCGACCCGGCCCGCCGCCCACCCACCCGCGGTCACCTCCGATCTGGCCGCGACCGGTATGAGTGCCGTCGGTATGGCATCTGACCTGCTGAAATGCGACACCGGTGTGGACCGGTGGAGGCTCGTCGGCCGTGCTACCACTTAAGGCCAGGGGGAACACCATGACGTTCATCGCCCACCGCGTAGGCGGGCACGATCCAGCCGGTCGCGCCGGTTCCGACCAGACCTCGACGGGCGGCCACTGCCCCGCCGCGGACGGGAGTTTGCCATGCGTCCCTTAATGATCATCTCGGGGCGGCAGCCGTTCGAGGTGACCCTGCTGGTCGCGGCGGCCGTCTGCGGCACGGGCCTGATCCTCATCGACACCCGGCCCCGGTCGGTGAGCGTCGCCATGCCGGTGGTCGTCCAGGCGATCTGGGAGATCGGGTTGATCGTCGGCGGCATGGTCGGCCTGCTCGGCATTGGCTGGCGCGGCCAGCTCTCCACCGGGCTGGGCCTGGAACTCGGTGCCGTCGTCATGCTCGGCACCACCACCGGGATGTACGCCATCGCCGTGTTCGCCATCAGCGGCCGAGCCGGCCTGGCCGCCGGCACCTTCATCGCCGCCGTCTCGGCCGCGTCGTACTGGCGCGGTGGCCAGATCATCCGTGACCTGCGCCGGCTGCTGCGGGCCAGTAGCACCTACACCTTTGTCGACGTCCCCCTGCTCATGGAGAGAGATTTACCGTGATCACCGCCGCATCCGCCCCGGCCGGTCCTCCCTGGGTCCAGATCCTGCTTTCCGCGGTGGGACTGCTCGGGGGCACCGGTGGGGTGACCGCAATCGCCACTGTCGCGTTGCAGAGACGCAAGTTCCGGGCCGACGCCGCCGATGTACTGACCGACACCGCGCTGACCCTGGTCGACCCGCTCAAGACCCGGGTGGCCGAGTTGGAGGCGGAGACCAAACGGGCCCGTCGACAGGCCGCGGACGCCAGCCGGGAGATTCGCGAACTGCGGGCCGAGGTCCAGGAGATGACCGACCTGATCCGCCGGTGGCAGCGCGCCATCTTCGCCAGCGACGCGACAATCGAGCATCTCCGGGAGTACATCCTCGCCGCTGATTCCGGCGGTGGTCCCGGCTCCCGCCCCTGACCCGGACCGACCCCCTGACCCGGACCGCCTGCGGCGGTCGGTGGCGCACGCTTGCTACAGCGAGAGCTTCAGGCCCTCGTGGCTGGCCCGGAAACCCAGCCCGGCGTAGAAGCGGTGCGCCGCCGTACGTCGTTTGTCGGTGGTCAACTGGACCAGCCCGCAGCCCCGCTCCCGGGCCTGCTCCACCGCCCACCCGACCAGCAGTCGGCCGACGCCGGTGCCGCGCCGGTCGGCACGTACCCGTACCCCCTCGATCTCGGCGCGCTCGGCACCGCCGCGGGTGAGCGACGGGATGAAGGTGAGCTGCAACGTGGCGACCACCTCGCCGCCCTGCTCAGCCACGACCAGCACGTTGCGCGGGTCGGCGTCGATCGCCTCGAACGCGGCCCAGTACGCGGCGTCGGTGTCCTCACCGACGATCTCGCGGGTGGCGCCGAGTTCGTCGTCGGCGAGCAAAGCCACGATCGCCGGTACGTCGGTCCGCCGGGCGGCCCGGAAACTGATCTCCGTCACGCCGGTCAGCGGGCCGGACAGCGCGTGCCGGCGCTCGGCACGGTGAGGTCGAGCAGGTACGCGTCCACCGCCGCGTTGATGCACGGCGTCTGCGGGTACGCGGTGTGCCCCTCGCCCTCCCAGGTCAGGACCTTGCCGACGCCGAGCATCGCGGCCAGTTCCGGCGTGTGCTCGTACGGCGTGGCCGGGTCGCCGGTGGTGCCGACCACCAGGATCGGAGGCGCCCCGGTCGCCGCCCCGGTCGGGTACGGGTCACGCTGCCCCGGCCAGTACCGGCAGCTCAGCAGGCCCACCGCCAGCAGCGGGCCGAACAGCGGGTACTTCGTCCGCCACTGCGACTGGAGTTCGCGGATCCGGGGCAGGTCGGGCACGCTGTCCTCGTCCGCGCAGTTGATCGCCAGGTTCGCGTCGAACAGGTTGGAGTAGCGGCCGTCGGGGCCGCGCTCGGCGTACGAGTCGGCGAGTTCGAACACCCGGTTCGGGTTGCCACCGGCCAACTCGTCGATCCCCTTCGCCAGCTCCTGCCAGCCGGACTCGGTGTAGAGCGAGGAGATCACCGCGTACATCACCCAGCCGCCGGTGGCGGTCCGGCCGTTGCCGGCGCGTACCGGGGAGACGTCGGCCTTGGCCAGCGCGTCGGTCACCGCGCCGCGGGGGTCCGGTGCGATCGGGCAGCGGGCCGGCGTCCGGGTGCACCAGTTGGCGAAGTTCGTGAACGCCAGCTCGAACCCCTTGGCCTGGCTCTCCGAACTGGCGACCACGTCCTGCTTCGGGTCGATCGCGCCGTCGAGCACCAGCGCCCGGACGTTGCGCGGAAAGAGCTGGGCGTACGTCGCGCCGAGCAGCGTCCCGTACGAGTAGCCCAGGTACGTCGTCTTCTCGTCGCCGACGGCCGCCCGCACCGCGTCCATGTCCCGGGCCGCCTGCTCGGTGGAGTAGAGGCGCAACTGGTCGCCGTACCTGTCGCCGCACGCCTCGCCGATCCGCTCGGACAGGGCCACCGCGCCGTCGAACTCGGCCTGGGTCCGCGGATCGGGGTCGTACCCGAAGTTCGAGTCCAGTTCGGCGTCGGAGATGCACTTGACCGGGCTGGACCGGGACACTCCGCGCGGATCGAAGCCGACCAGGTCGAACCGCTGCGTGATGTCGTCGGGCAGGCCGCCGAGGGCGGCGCCGAAGGAGAGGTAGACGGCGGTGTCGACGCCGGAGCCGCCCGGCCCGCCCGGGTTGATCAGCAGCGAGCCGATCCGGTCGTGTTGTTTGACGGAGCGGACCCGGATCAGGGCGATGTCGAAGGTCCCGCCGCCGCCGGGGCTGGCGGCGGCGCCCGCGGTCGCACCGGTCGCCTGCCAGTCGCGGGGTACGCCGATCGTCGCGCAGTCGTAGCGCATGTCCGGTGCCGCCCGGCCGACGAGTTCCCTCGGCGTCTCCGGGCAGGGCTTCCAGTCGGCCGTCGCGCCGACCGGTGCCCGGTCCGGGCCGCCGTCCGTACGCGGTGCGAGGACCGGCAGCGTGCAGCCGCTCAGCACCAGCGTGGCGGCGACGGCGGCGGCCGGCACCCGCCACCGGCGGCGCAGCAGCCCCGCCGCGCGCGAACCGGACGTACGGGCGACGCCGGGCGGACCGGTACGTCGGTCGGCCAGCGGTGGACGGGGCGTGCTGGTCACCAGAGGTCCTCCCGATCGACTCAGTGGCCAGGCTACGCGGTCACCGCCCCGCCCCCCCGCCGCCCGCCGCCCCCACCGCCGCACCGGCGATTCCGTGGACACGTCACCGGGCAGCGGGGACGATGGGCCGCATGGATCTACCGGTGATGCCACCCATCGCGCCCATGCTCGCCAAGCCGATCGGCGACATCCCCGCCGGGCAGCTCTACGAACCGAAGTGGGATGGCTTCCGGTCCGTCATCTTCCGCGACGGCGACGAGGTGGAGATCGGTAGCCGCAACGAGAAGCCGATGACCCGCTACTTCCCCGAGATCGTCGAGGCCGTCCGGGCCAACTTCCCGAACCGCGCGGTGATCGACGGCGAGATCATCGTGGCCGACACCGACCGGAACACGCTCGACTTCGAGGCGTTGCAGCAGCGGATCCACCCCGCCGCGAGCCGGGTGAGGCTGCTCGCCGAACAGACCCCGGCCAGCTTCGTCGCCTTCGACCTGCTCGCGCTCGGCGACGACGACCTGACCGACCGGCCCTTCGCACAACGACGGGAGCTGCTGGAACGCAGCCTGGCCGGCGCGTTGCCGCCGATTCACGTCACCCCGGTCACCGACAACGAGGACACCGCCCGGCGGTGGTTCGCCGAGTTCGAGGGCGCCGGTCTCGACGGCCTGATCGCCAAGGACCCCGGGCTGACCTACCAGCCGGACAAACGGGTCATGTCAAAGATCAAGCACAAGCGGACCGCCGACTGTGTGCTCGCCGGCTACCGGGTGCACAAGTCGGCCGACAACCGGATCGGCTCGCTACTGCTCGGCCTCTACGACGACCGGGGCGTACTGGTCTCGGTCGGTGTCATCGGCGCGTTCTCGATGGCCGTACGGGAACAGCTGTTCGTCGAGTTGCAGCCGCTGGTCACCTCGATGGACGGGCACCCGTGGAACAGCGCCGCGCACGAGCAGGGCGAACGTACGCCGCGCAAGAACGAGGTGAGCCGGTGGAACGCCGGCAAGGACCTGTCCTTCGTGCCGTTGCGCCCCGAACGGGTGGTCGAGGTCCGCTACGACTACATGGAGGGTGTGCGGTTCCGGCACACCACCCAGTTCGAGCGCTGGCGGCCGGACCGGGACCCGCGCACCTGCACCTACGCCCAGCTCGAACGGGCGGTGCGGTTCAAGCTGGCCGACGTACTCACCAGCCGCTGACCCTCGTCCGTCCCGGGAGTCCCCGGCGGCGCCGGACCCGGTAACCGCCCCCGACAGGGTGCTCAGAAGCGGGCGAACGAGCGGAGCGGCATCCGTGGCCCGAACCGGGGTGCGTGGATTCCGGCGGCGGCGAGCAGCACGCAGACCCGACCACGATGGCCCCGGAACGGCTCCAGTAACTCCAGCATCCGGGCGTCGTCCGCCCGCGCCTGCCCGGCCAGCGCCCAGGCGACAGTGTTCGGGATGTGGTAGTCCCCGACGCTGACCGCGTCGGCGTCGCCGTACCCGATCCGGACCACCTCGGCGGCGGTCCACGGCCCGATGCCGGCGATGGCGGTCAGCCGGCGGGTGGCCTCGGCCGAGTCCGCGCACCGCTCCAGCCGGTCGGCGACCGCGGCGGCCCGGCGCAGCGTGTCGGCCCGCCGCTGCTCCACCCCGAACGGGTGGAACACCCAGTAGGGCGCCGCCGCCACGGTGGCCGGGTCCGGCGGTGCCCACAGCGACGTCAGCGGCCCGGGGGCCGGGGTGCCGAAGTGGCGGACGGTCGCCGCGTACCCCCGGTACGCCTCCTTGCCGGTGACCTTCTGTTCCATGATCGTCCGCAGCAGCCGGGGGAAGACCTGCCCGGTGGCGGGTAGGCGCAGCCCACGGTGAAGATGCGCGAGTTCGGCCACCACCGGATGCCGGGCGGCGAGGGCGGTGAAACCGGTGAGGTCGTCGCGGAGGCCGGCGACCGCGTCGGCCCGCTCGACCACCCAGTCGGCGCCGGGTCCGTACCCGGTGGCCAGCAACTCCCCACCGGTACGCCGCAGCGCGAGGGTCGCCGGCCCCGCCGGGGTACGGGTGGCCCACCAGAACGCCCCGTCGGCGAACCGGGCACAGGGGTCGTGCGCGCCCATCGCCAGTTGCCCGACCGAGGCGGCCAGCGCGTAGCCCTCGGGCGGACGGATCGTCCGCGTCGCCGCCGGCCCGGTCTCGGTCACCGCCCCACTGTGCCACGCACCCTCCGCCCCACCCGGCCACGGGGTTCGGACCGGCGCAGCGGTGGCGGGTCGGGGTACGGAGAAAGGGCAGGCACCGGAACGCCCGTGCGCGTTCCGGTGCCTGCCCTACCCGGAGCAGGTCAGCTGTCCTGGCTGGTGGGGCCGTCCTTCCTGTCCGTCCGCATGGTCGCCGGATCAGCTGTGGGGATGGTTGGGGACCTCTGACACACCGACGTGGAGGGGACCGATGTCGATGTGCCCGCGCCTGCTCGGGGAAGTCCCGCCCCCGGCGCCGGTAGCGGCGCCGGGGGAGAGCCGGATCACCGGGTGACGGTCACCCGTACGACGTCGAAGGCCGGGACCTGGTTGGCCCGCTGCATCATCGGTATCCGGTGCGAGCCGTCGCCGGCCCAGGAGGCGCACTGTGCCTCACCCGCGGCCGGCAGGCCGGGCACGGTCACCGTGACCTCGTCGGCCTGGGCGCCGCCCTTGCCGTCCTCGGTCGCCACGAAGAACGCGGGCACCGGCGCCGGATCGGGCGCGGCCCGGTCGCTGGTCAGCATCCGGCAGGCGGTGTGGAAGTGCCCACGGACCAGGCCGTCGGCGGTCAGGAACGAGCTCTCCTTGTAGTAGCCGCCCTGACCGGCCGCGAGGAACCGGTCCCGGACCAGGTTGCGGGTGCTGACCCGGATGGTGAACGATTGGTTCACCCGGACCCGGCGCGGTGCGTTGGTGATCAGCAGCGACGGGTTGTCCTCGGCCGTACCGACCTCACCGAACTCGGTGCTGACGCAGCGGTCGCCGTTCTGGAAGCCGTCGTGCGCCGTCTTCTGGCTCTGCTCGCAGCTGTTGCCGAGGATCTCCAGCGGGGCACCCGGGTTGGCCGGGTTGCCGACCGGGGGAGCGCTGCTCGACGTACCGGGGCGCGGGGTGCAGTTGCGGCCCTTGTTGCGGTCCTGCTGGCGGTTCTGCGTACCGGCGATCGGTGCTTCCTGCCCGTCGCCGGGGTGCTGGATGGCACCGTGGTCGTGGTACGCCGCGGCCGGGTTCGCCGGGTTCGGTGCGCTACCGGTCGGTGCCGGGGCGCCGGGGCTCAGCGTCGCCGCCGGAGCGCTCGCGCCGGGTGACGCGGTCGCCTGTGCCGGGGTGGTCGCCGGTGGGCATGGCGCGCCTCTACCGCGCCAGTTGGTTCCCGCCGACGAGACCTGGGTGACCGCGACGATGCCGCCGAAGACCACCACCGTGGCAAGTACGGCGATCAGCCGGGTACGGCGTTGCGGGCGGGGCGACCGGCTCTGCCGGTTACTGCGAGCGGGGCTGTCGTACACGTGGAGCCACCTCTTCCTTCGAGGGTTGATCAGCGGGGGCGGATCAGGCGGACCATGCTGTAGGCGCCGGCGATCAGCGCGGCCAGCAGCACGAGCCAGACGACGGTCGGGTTGACGCCGCCGGTGGCGGCGCGGGTGTCGACACCGCTGAGAAGTGAGCCGGTCCCACCGACCACCGCCGCCGCGGCCGCCGCTGGGGCGGGCGCCGGCGGCAGCGGGAGGGATTCGTAGTCGACCAGCCCGGTGCTTTCCAACAGCGTGATGTGGGTCAGTACGAATGCGTTGGCCTGTGCGGCGAGTTCCCGGACGACCTCGTTGCGGGTGCCGGCCCGGACGGCACCGATGGCCGGGAAAATCTTGCCGTGGGCGGCCCGGAGCCGCTCCACGAAGACCAGGTCGAACTGGGGGCCGGAGGCGCGCTGCATCTCGGCGAGCCAGCCCTTCTGTTCGGGCGTCGGCTCGGTCGGCAGCGGCACGCCCAGCTTTGCCGCGGCCTTGTTCACCAGATCGTCCAGCACCATGTGCTGGGGGCCGATCTTCCCGCCGACCTCCTTGACCTTGACCGAGGCGCCCTTGGCGACCGCCATGTCGCTGGCCGGCATCTCCCACAGCCCGGCCAGCTTGACCTTGACCAGCAGGTCCCGGTCGGCCGGACCGACCGGCCCGGCGGCCGACGGCTTGGCCGGCAGTTCGCCGAGCGGATTCGGCACGTCGCCGCTGACCGGGCCGCCGGACGGGTGCATGGCCGGGACCAGCGCCGGTGCCGCCACCTGCCGCACCGGCTGGGCCTGCACCGGCTGTGCCTGCATCGGCTGTGCCTGCATCGGCTGTGCCTGCATCGGCTGTGCCTGCATCGGCTGTGCCTGCATCGGCTGGGCCTGCATCGGCTGGGCCTGCACCGGCTGGCCGGACAGTGGGGCGGCCACGGCCGCCACCGGCGCGCCGAGCACGCCGCCGAGCAGGGCACCGGCAATTGCGGTGATCATCGTCACCGGCCGACGCCGCGAACGGGGCAGTGCGGTCAACATCGGCTCACCTCCCCTGACAATCAACAAATCTTCGACTGCCCGGAAACCGTACGGATCATATTGTCCGTACGTCAATCCGGGGCCAACAAGATACGGAATTCTTAGGTCTTACTTAAGTGGAACTTATGTCGGCGACCGTCAACCCCCGACATCGTCCGTTCGGCTGATGGGCACGGTTCAATGCCCAGGCCACAAGGTTGGTCAGGGTCGCCTTGACTTTTGCGCCCAGGGCACCATACTGGCTGGTAGCCCGGAATGATATAGACACCCGGCGTTGGGCTGGTGCCATCTGGAAGCAACGGGTCGGCACCATCTGGAATAGGAGGACCGCTGGCGTGCGCAGTGCGCAGGAAAGTGTCCATCTCATCGCCGCGACCGTGGGATTTATTTCATTCTTCCTGCTCTGGCTCGCGGTGCTGTCCGGCCTGGTCCTGCGCAACGGCTGGGCACTGACCCGGATCCGCCATTCGACCGCGCACGCCACTCATTCCACGATCGCCCTGCTCGGGCTCTGCCTCGGCCTGGTGCACGCCCTCACCCAGCTCGCCTCACCGGGCGGCCCGGTCCGGCTGGTCGACCAGTTCATCCCCTTCCTCAACCCGGAGGACCCGATCGGCATCGGGGTCGGGGTGATCGCGCTCGAACTGCTGCTCGCCACCACGCTGTCCGTACTGATCCAGCGTCGGCTCGGATACTCCCGGTGGCGGGCGCTGCACGCGTTGACGTACGTGGCTTTCATGCTGCTCGTCGCACACGTGCTGATCTCCGGCTCCGATGTCGGGCCGCCCGCCGTCTGGGGCAGCGTACTGGTGGCCTGGCTGTCCACGGTGGCGCTGTGGTTCACCACCACACCCTGGGCCGGCGACCTGCGACGCGACCTCGGCGACCGGTTCGTCGCCCGACGACGCGGACAGGAGATCTCGATCGACGTGGACGCCAACCGATGCGCCCGGTTCGGCTTCTGTGAACACGAGGCGCCGGACGTGTTCACCCTGCGCGGCGACGGGCGGCTGGCGTACAAGGCCATGGTTCCGGCCGACCAGACCAACGCGGTGCTCCGAGCCGTCGAGGTCTGCCCGGCCAGGGCGATTACCCTCAACCGGGTGCCGACCACCGTGCTCACCCCGCTCCCGGTCGACCCCGACCTCGAACCGGCGTCGGCTCCCGACCCCGATCCCGACCGGCCCACTCGCGCCGCCCGCCGTCCCCGACCCCGTCCGGGCCCGCGTTCCGTACCCTCGGGCAGCGGCACGGGGGTGCACCGCCGGGACGGTGCGCCGTGAGACGGCGTGGACCACGCTCGGCGTACGACCGGATTGTGGTGGTCGGTGCCGGACGGGCCGGGGTGGCCGCCGCCGAGGAACTGCGCCGGGCCGGCTTCCGGGGCGACGTACGCGTGCTCGGCGGCGAGCCGGACGCCCCGTACGACCGACCGGCCTGCTCGAAGGGGCTGCTCACCGGGCACCGACGGCCCAGCGACGTACGGATGCCGGTGCTCGATGGCGCCGACATCACCTGGCATCTCGGCCGGCGCGCGGTGCACCTGGACCCGGACCGCCGGATCGTCAGCACCGACACCGACGAGCGGTTCCGCTACGACGGCCTGGTGATCGCCACCGGTGCCACCGCGGCGCTGCCCCCGGACTGGCCGGTCGGCGAACCGGGCCTGCACACCCTGCGCACCCTCGCCGACGCGTGGGCGCTGCGTGGCGCCCTGCGCGACGCCGACCGGGTGGTGGTCATCGGGGCCGGTCTGACCGGCTGCGAGGTCGCGTCCGCGGTACGCACCCTGGCCCGCGACGCCGTACTGGTCGACGCCAAGCCGTACGTCCTGGGACGCGCGGTCGGCGAGACGGTCGGCCGGCTGGTCACCAGGGAGGTGGCCCGCGACGGGGTGCAGTTGCGGCTCGGCCGCCGGGTCACCGGGCTGAGCCGGCGCCGCCGGGGCTGGCTGGTCGAGTTGGACGACGGCGACGAGATCCACGCCGACCTGGTCGTGACGACCACCGGCGAGCGACCCGACGTCGACTGGCTCGACGGCACCGGGCTCGACCTCACCGACGGGGTGCTGTGCGACGAGAGCCTGCGGGTGCTCGGCGCCGCCGGGATCGTCGCCGCCGGTACGGTCGCCCGCTGGCCCAACCTGCGCTACTCCGCCCGGCCGGTCCGGTGTGGACAGTGGATCGCCGCCCTGCAACAGGGACGGGCGGCCGCGCACACCCTGCTCGCCGGGGACCAGGAGACACCGCCGGTCACCGTCGTGCCCCGCTTCTGGTCCGACCAGTACGGGCTGCGCATCCAGGTCTGCGGCGAGCTGCCACGGCACGCCGAGGTGACCGTCACCGAGCTGCGTCCGGGCCGGCGCGACGTGGCCCGGGCCGGTGTGCTGGTCGGCTACCACGACGAGGGTCGCCTCGTCGGACTGGTCGCGGTCAACGCCCCGCACGCCTTCACCTCCGTCACCCGGTCCATGCTCGCCAGCGCCTCGGTCACCGTGGCCGCCCCTGTCTCCGTACCCGTGGTTTCCGAACCGGTCGCGGTCCCGGAGCCGGTCGCGGCGCCGGCCGCCCCACGGCGGCGGCTCGCCGCGGCAAGCTGAACCGGCACCACCACACCGACCACCGGCGACGGCCGGCCGCGCCCCTACGGCAACGGCCGACCGCCGCGTCGGTGGCCACCGGTCAGTACGAGTACGAGTCGCCGGTGCTCTCGGCGGCGCCGCCCTCGCCCTGCGGCAGCGGGACCGGCTTCGGGGTGCCCTCGGGCAGGCAGCTCAGGTTCTTTTTGCCGTCCGGGGCGACCACGAACCAGGTGCCGCCGACCTTCTGGCCCTTCCACTGGCCCGGCTTCAGGTCACCGATGTAGCGGTAGACCGGCCAACCGCCGATGGTGAGCTGACGGGTGCCGTCGTCGCGGGTCACCTCGCCGACCTTGTCCTCGGCGACCCCGGTCAGTTCGGTGTTGCCGTCGGTCAGGGCCGGCGGCCAGAGGATGGCACAGTCGCCGTTGCAGTTGCTGGTCGGCGGGTTGGCCGAGTCCTTGTCGAAGCGGTAGAGGATCCACCCCTTCTGGTCGGTGACCACCTCACCCATCTTGGCGACCTTCTTGCCGTTCAGTTCGGTGGTGAGAGGAACGTTCGACGGTGGCTTCGGCGCGGCCGACTCCGACGGTTCCGGTGTGGCGCTCGGCGCTGCCGCCGCCTCGGCCGCCGCATTCGCGACCGGCTCGGTGTTGGCGGTCTGGGTCGCGTCGTACCCGGCCGGGGCGCAGGCCGTCAGTGCGGCCACCACGGTCATTGCGGCCAGTGTGCTCGCAACGGTCGCGGTTCGCTTGATCAGTGCCACGTGTCCTCCTCAGCTTGGCAGGTCACCGGGAAGTACGCGGATCCCCGCCGAGCGGATGAGGTGATAGACGGTGGACAATTTCACAGCAAACCGTTGAACTGTTCCGTCCTGATTCCCGTACCAGCCTGGTTGGAGGGAGTTCGTCGGGTTCGCGGTCGTGTCGGCGCCCGGTCGGTGCGGACACGGACCCACCCGGCGTGGACGGCGAACTGACGGTCCGCCACCCCGGGCGATCCGGGTACCGGGCAGTGGTCCTTCGGACCTTTCGATAGCTTCGATGGAAGACCAAGCTCACTTGGGTGACGTACGGGTGGCTGGGGGAGAAGCTGTGACAGACGGTGCTACGCCGACGATCGCCTCCCTGAGACCCTGCGCCGAGCGGCATCTGGCCGCCTACACCGATCCCGCCGCCGGATTCGCCTTCGGCAGCTACGACCGGTGGTACTCGACACCGGACCGGCTGACACCGCTCGACTGTCTCGCCGCGAACCTGCTGAGCCTCAGACTCGGACACCCGCAGGTGCTGCCCCTGTTCCACCCCGGTCCGAGTCCGGCGACCAGCCTGCGGGACGCGATGCAGCTCGTACTCGACCGGACGGTCGACGGTACGGGCCCACGGTTTCTCGACCTCGACTCGATCGACGACGAGCCCTTCCGGATGCTCCGCCAGGCGAACACGTTGACCAAGGACGTTCGAGGCTGGACTGCGGTCACCGTCTGCAAGATCCTGCACCGCCTGCGGCCGGATTTCGTACCGCTCTACGACAGCGTGCTGCGTGGCTTCTACCGGACCAGGGGACCGGCCGCATTCTTCACCGCCCTCCTGGTCGACCTCAGCGCCAGCCAGCAATGGTTGACCGCGATCAGCGACGGGGTCCGGACGCTCGATGACCGTCCACTGTCGGTTCTGCGGGCAGCCGACATCGTGATCTGGCATCACTGTCATGTCGGGTGTGCGGAAGGACCGACGGCGTGACCGTTGGCGTGTCGACAATTTCCTGGCTGGACATCGATGACGACCAGACCCGTCGGATCCAGGCCGCGATCGCGGCGCTGGACGACCGGGAGACCCTCGATCCGATCGGCACCGGCACCATCCGGGACGCGTTCTCGGAGGCCCTCTTTCCGGGTACGTCGACCATCCAGACCCGGCTGCGTTACTTCCTCTTCGTGCCCTGGACCTGTCAGGCGGTGGCCGCCCGACGGCCGGGTCGTACGACCTTCCAGGATCGGCTGCGTGAGCAGGAACTCCGGCTGATCGAGGCGCTGCGCCCGATCGGGCCGAACCAGGGGGTGATCGGCTACCGGGCGCGTAGGAACCTGGCCCGGATGCCCAGTTCGGTCTACTGGCACGGGCTCGGCGCGTGGGGCGTACGGACCCGACCGGAGGTCACTCTCGCCCAGTACGCGAACCTGGCGACCCGACCGGGCGGAGCGGACCGGACGATCCGCGACGACGGCGGTGACGTGCTCGGTGGCTCGCCACCTTTCTGGGACCCGGGGCTGCCGGAACCGCCGGCCGAGTTCCCCGGAACGGGACTCACGATGGGGCTCACCGAGCCCGAGGCGCACTATCTGCGCGATCGCTTACGGTCGACCCGAATGCCCGGGGCGCATCCGGCGGGTGACCCCTCCATGCTCGCCTGCCTCGCCGAGGGCGCCGCATCCTGGCAGGACAGCGAGGATCCCTGGTCGGACGAGCGGACAGACAGCCTCCCTGAGGCCGTCGCCCGAGTGCTGACCCACGCCCGTCACTTCTCGGAGATCGTGTTCGGTGCGCAACTGCTCTACAACGTGCTGCTCGCCGAGCGGGCAGCGAAGGTGCTGCACGTCGACACGACCAAGCTGGTAAACGTGCTCAACGGGCAACTCGACCACTGGTTCGAGCGAGTCACCAAGCACACTGACGCGTTCACCGACTGGTGGGCGCGCCCCGAGGAGTTCTGGGCGACGGTCTCGGAGTGTGGCGGCCGAGTCCGGCCGGGCACCAGAGACCTGCTGCAACACTGGATCGGCGCGGCAGTCCTCGATCCACGGGCGGCGTTCGATGATGCCTCGTCGCGGAGCCGGATCAGGGAACAAGAGTTGGCCCTGAAGGGCCGGTACGCCCGGCTGACCCATCAGACCGCACTCCAGTCCTGGGACGGCGGCTCGATCGGGGCGGCGCCGCTGCGCTACCGCTGGCAGACCGTACGAAATCTCATGTCGGACCTGCACTTGGGCCTTGTCGGAGCGGAGGCCGCCGATGCTCCAGCCTGACAGTCGGCGGACCCTGGTCGACAGCCTCCGGCCGCCGCCCGGCACCCGGCTCGACTGGGCGGTCGGGACCACCTACAGCCTCAACCTGACCACGCTGCTCGTGGTCCCCGCGGCGACCGCCCACTCCGCTGGCGGCGGGTGGGGTGATGACGACGACGATGAACCGGACGGGTTCACGCCCGTCGGCCTGCTCGACGCGCTGAACCGCGCTGCGGACCGGATCACGGTGTTCTGCGACGCGGGCCAGATCGCACCGCCACTGCACCGGCGCAGGGTCCTGCTCGGCTTCGTCGAGCAGGCGGTCGTCCCGGTCACCGCGCCGGAGGGCGGGGTGTTCCACCCGAAGCTGTGGGCACTGCGGTACGTCGACGCGGCCGGCGGCCCCACGTACCGGGTGCTGGTCGCCACCCGCAACTTGACCTTCGACCGCTGCTGGGACACGATCACCGTGTTGGAGTCCGACCCGGACGGGCAGCCGCTACCCGGAATCGGCAACGTGGTCCGAGCCCTGCCCGACCTGTCGGTCAGCCCGTTGTCGTCGGCGCGCCGGGACCGGATCGGCGGGTTCGGCGACGAGTTGGACACCGTGCCGTTCGCGTCACCGGCCGGGTTCGGCGACCTTCGGCTGCACGCCTTCGGCCTGGGCGGCGGATCGTGGCCCTTCCCGAAAACCTGTCACCGGCTGCTCGTACTGTCCCCGTTCCTCACCGCGCACACCCTGAAACGCCTGCCCCAGGCATCAATACGGCGCAGCGTCGTGTCCCGACCGGACGCCCTTGCGGCCGTCGGCCAGGCGGGCGAATCGTACGACCGCTTCACCCTCAACCCGGCGGTCCTGGACGACGTCGGCGACCTGTCCGGAGCATCCCGGGACGATCCTCGGCGGGTGGACAACGGCCTGCACGCGAAGCTCTACGTCACCGACGACGAGACCGGTACGAGTTGGTGGACCGGCAGCGCCAACGCCACCAGCGCCGCCTTCGAACGCAACGTCGAGGTTCTGCTCCAGCTGCGTACGACAAACGAGCGGCACTCCGCCTCGGCGCTGCTGAGGGAACGGAAGGAGGGCGATCCGGAGGCGCGTACCCTGCGTGACCTACTGGTGCCCTGGGAAGACGACGGTACGGAGCCGGAGGAGCCGGTTGACGACAACCAGGACGAGCTCGACCGGCTTCGTCGGCTCGTGGCCGCCGTCGCCTTCTCGGCCACCGTGGTCGAGTCCGAACCGGGCCGGTACGGCGTCACCTACCGTTCGGACGAGGCGCTACCCGTACCGGAAGATGTCGGGTTGCGCTGTTGGCCGGCGACGGTCGGGCAGCCCGACCGACCGGCCGCGCTCGATTCCGACGGTCGCCTCGGGTACGAGACATCGGCCACCCTCACCACCCTCTCCGCCTTCCTGGTCATCGAACTGACCCTGGCCAAGCTCTCCACCGCCTTCGTCGTCCGCTGCGCCATGCACGGCGAGCCGGACAACCGGCGGCAACTGCTGGTGGCCGAGTTGCTGGGCGACGAGCACCGGCTGGTTCGCTATCTGGTGGCCCTGCTCAGCGACGACGACGCGCCGCTCGACGGCGACGGGACTAACGGTGCCGGGGTCGATATCTGGAGCGGCGGCGACCTGGAACGGCTCCCGCTGACGGAGCTGATGATCCGGGCCCTGGCCCGGGACTCGGGACGGCTGCGCCAGATAGCCGACCTGCTTTCCACCGTTCGACACGGCGGCGGGCGTCTACCGGAGGGCTTGGACGACCTGTGGGACGCCGTGTGGCAGATCGCCCGGGAGGACGTTCGTGGCTGACACCCCCGACGAGCTGGCCGGTCTCACCGACTTCCAGCAGCGGACCGCGCGGTACGCGTTCCGCCGGCTGTACCTCGACCCCGACCCGACGAGGCGCTTCCTGGTCGCCGACGAGGTCGGCCTGGGCAAGACGCTCGTGGCCCGAGCGGTGGTCGCACAGGCGATCACGCACCTGCGCCAACACGGCAAACGGCGGATCGACATCGTCTACATGTGCTCGAACAGTGCGATCGTCAAACAGAATCTTCGGAAGCTGAGCCCGGTCGGACTCACCCCGACCAACATCACCGGCCGGCTGTCCCTGCTGCCCGGACAGCCGCCGGGACCGGCTGCCGGCGTCAACTTCGTGGCACTCACCCCGGGCACCTCGCTGCAACACGGAACCGCACTCGGCACCGTGGCCGAGCGGGCCCTCGCGATCGAGTTCGTGGCGAGCGTCTTCGGCCGCGACGAGGTGGAACACAGGGGGGTGTACCGGGCCTTCGCCGGCAACATCAAAGACCGGGAGGGCAGCCTCCGCGAGCTGCGTACGAGGTTCGCCGAGGCGCGCGGGTCGCTCACACCCGCGTGGGGGGCCAAAGGAATGTTCGCTCGCCATTTCCGGGACGTGGATGCCGAATTTCGGGCCGTCACCGGGTGGCGGATGCGGGAGACGCTCGGCTGGCTCGCCGCCGAGTTCGACCGCGATGCCCGTCGGCGGGATCCGGACGCCGATGCCGTACGCAATGTCTTCATCGGCCGGGTACGGCGCGCGATGGCCGCCACCGGGGCCGAACTGCTCCGTCCGAACCTGGTCATCTTCGACGAGTTCCAGCGCTTCGCCGACCTGCTGCACAGCACGGAACCCGAGATCAAGCCGTTGATGGACAGCCTCACCGGCAGCGGCGGCGATGACGACACCGCCGCTACCCGGGCACTCCTGCTGTCCGCCACGCCGTACCGGATGCACACCACCGACGTGGAGCGGGCCGCGGGTGAGAACGATCATTATGGCGATCTTCTCCGTACCGTCGAGTTCCTGGCCGGGAAGTCGGGCGCCGACGGGCTCGCCACCGACCTTCGCCAACTGCGGTCGGCGCTGAACCGCATCGCGGGCGACGGGCTCGATCCCGTGGTGACCGCGACCCGATCCATCTCCGAACGCCTGCGTACGGTGATGGTGCGTACCGAGCGACTGGCCAGCACCGCCGACCGTGACGGGATGCTCCGAACGGTCACCCACACCGTCAACACCCCGGACGCGGACGAGATCCGGGGTTACCTCGCCGCGACCCGGCTGGCCGGTCAGGTCGCGCCCGGCGACCACCCACGTGCCCTCGACCTGGTCGAGCTGTGGAAATCCGTCCCCTACCTCCTGAGCTTCCTGCACCGGGACAACTACCAGGTGAAGGCCACCCTCCACGAGGCGATCGCGGCGGCCGAGAAACCGGCGACACTCACCGACGGACTGGTCGGTACCACAGCCGTGGTGCCCTGGTCCGATGTCGACGCCTACCGTGAGGTCCCGCCCGCCAACGCCCGACTGCGGCAGCTGCTGTCCTCGGCGGCCGGGCCGGTGGCCCGCGACCTGCTGTGGATGCCGGCGTCCGCGCCGTACTACCGGGCCGACGGCGAGTTCGAGTCACCGCAGGCCCGCGAGTTCACCAAGCACCTGGTCTTCTCCGCCTGGCACGCGGTCCCGAACTCGATCAGCGCGATGCTCAGCTACGAGGTCGAACGCGCGACGATCGGTGCGCACTCCGACGTGACCTACGCCGACGCCGCCAGCAAGGCCGTCCGTCCGCTCCGGATCGACGCGGAGACCACCTACCTCCTGCTCTACCCGAGCGTGGCCCTGGCCGACCTGGTCGACCCACTGGCGATCAGGACCACCAGCGGCGGCGTACCGCCGACCTGGCACGCCGTCGCGGAGGCGGCCGGGCGGGTGCTGGGCGATCGGATCGACCGGTTGACGGCGGGGCACCGGGGCCGCCCGACTGATCCGCGCTGGTACTGGCTGGCACCACTGCTGCTGGACCACGAGTCACACCGGCGCGGCAAGACCACCGCCGCCACCGTCGACCCGGTCGGCAGCTGGACGGAAGAGGGCGCCGACACCTACCGGAGCCGGATGGACGAGTGGCGGGGCATCGCCGCCTCGGGAGCGGTTCCGGGCGGCCTCGGCGCCCCGCCGGACGACCTGGTCGAGGTCCTCACCGAAGTGGCGCTCGCCTCGCCGGCCGTGTGCGCGCTACGGGCCATCCGGCGGGTACTGCCGGCGGCGACGCCGTACCAGACGCTGCCGGCGGCGGCGCGGGTCGCGTTCGGGATCCGCGCCATGTTCAACGGTCCGGAGGCGACCGCGATAGTAGCGGGGCGCGACCATGACGTGTTCTGGCGTGAGTGTCTGGGCTACGCCGCCCGGGGCAACCTCCAGGCCGTGCTCGACGAGTACCTGCACGTACTCGCCGAGTGGCAGCGCTTCGACGTGTCCACGCTGTCGGACCTCGCCGAGCACGTGTACCGCGCCGCGACCCTGCGGGCCGTGCCGTACCAGGTGGACGTGCTCGACGCGGCCGGCGGGCTGAACCAGCGGCACATGCGCGGACGGTACGCCGCCCGCTTCGGTCACGGACGCGACGACACCAACGGGGAGGTACGCGCCGAGCAGGTCTCCGAGGCGTTCAACTCGCCGTTCTGGCCGTTCGTGCTGGCCACCACCTCCATCGGGCAGGAGGGCCTCGACTTCCACCTCTACTGCCATGCCGTGGTCCACTGGAATCTGCCGCACAACCCGGTCGACCTGGAGCAGCGCGAGGGTCGGGTGCACCGCTACAAGGGGCACGCGGTGCGGAAGAACGTGGCGGACCGCTGCGGGCTGCCCGCGAGCCCACTCGAAGACCCGTGGCGGGCGATGTTCGAGACCGCTGCCGGCCACCGGTCGGTGGGGGAGTCGGAGATCGTGCCGTACTGGGTCTTCGAGGGGCCGGCGAACATCGAGCGGCACCTGCTCGTCGCGCCTTACACCCGCGACGCGTCGGTGCTGCCGCACCTGCTCGACTCGACGGTCATGTACCGCATCGCCTTCGGCCAACCGCGACAGGAGGAGCTGCTCCGCAACGTGGCGAGCGCGACGACTCCGGAGCAGCGGCAGGCGCTGTCGCGGATCCGGGTCGACCTGCGACCGCCGGCGGAATGACCCCGCCCGGCGACGGGACTACCAGGGCAGTACGCCGTACTCGTTGTTGCCGCCGTCCATCACGAAGCCCCACAGCAGGCCACTCGGCCCGTCCTCGCCCAGCGTGGCAAGGTGGACGCTCACCTCGGCACCCTGTTCCGGCGTACGGAATCCGCCGTGGTTGTTCAGGTCGGTCGCGCAGTAACCGGGATTCGCCGCGTTCACCTTGATTCGGCCGTCCCGCAGTTCCTTCGCGTACATGGCGGTGACCATGTTCAGTGCCGACTTCGACGACGGGTACGGCACCGAGGCGATCGGGAACAGCGGGTGCGCCGGATCGCTCAGCAGGCCGATCGAGCCGACCTCGCTGGAGACGTTGACGATCCGCGCCGCCGGGGCGGCCCGCAACAGCGGCAGCAGCGCGTTGGTGACCGCGACGACGCCGAAGACGTTCGTCTCGTACACCGCGCGCAGGGTGGCGAGCGTGGTCTCGCTCGGCCGGCCGGTCCCGTCGCCCCGGGCGATCCCCGCGTTGTTCACCAGTACGTCCAGCTGGGCGTACCGGTCGGTGATCCATTTTGTCGCGCGCGCGACCGACTCCTCGTCGGTGACGTCGACTTCGACGGCGTGGGCGTCGGCGCCGCCGTCGCGCAGCGTCCGCTCGGCCTCCCGACCCCGCTGCGGGTCGCGGGCGCCGACCAGCACGGTGTAGCCGCGTTCGCCGAGCTGCCGGGCGGTGGCGAGTCCGATTCCCTTGTTCGCCCCGGTGATCAGGGCGGTCATGTCGGTGGTCATGGGTCGAGCGTGCCGCCGGGCGAGCCGGGGCGGGAGAGACCGGCCGAGGCTGGTACCGGCGGTACCACCCACGGTCGGTCGGGCAGGGGGGACCATGGGAGCCATGACCACGGCGAACTCCTCCGGGCTGCGGCGTGACGAGCTGGCCGCGTTCCTGCGCAGTCGGCGGGCGAGGCTGCGTCCGGGCGACGCCGGTCTGCCCGAGGGCATCGGTCGTCGTACGCCGGGGCTGCGGCGGCAGGAGGTGGCCCAACTCGCCGGGATGTCGATCGACTACTACATCCGGCTGGAGCAGCGGCGGGGCCCGCATCCGTCCCGGCAGGTGCTGCTGGCGTTGTCCCGGGCGCTGATGCTCACCCGGGACGAGCGGGAGTACCTGTTCCGGATCGCCGGGGAGAACCCGCCCGCGACGGTCGGGCCGAGCCGGGAGGTGACGGCGGGCGTACGGCACCTGATCGACGCGATGGTCGAGACCCCGGCGTACGTCGTCGACGCCAAGTACGACGTGCTGGCCTGGAACCGGTTGGCGACGTACTTCGTCGGGGACCTGTCGGCGGTACCGGAGTCGGACCGGAACATGATCCGCTGGATGTTCCGCCAGCCCGCCACCGACCCGCACTGGGACGACGCCCACACGCTGCGGTTCGCCCGCAGTTCGCTGGCTGACCTGCGGGCCGCCTACGGGCGTTATCCGGGAGATCCGGGCATCGAGGAACTCGTCACCGAACTGCTCGGCAGCTCGTCCCGGTTCGCCGAACTGTGGGCGGACCACGAGGTCGAGGTCCGGCGGCGGATAGTGAAACGGGTGTCGCACCCCGAGATTGGCGCACTCGCGTTCGAGTGTCAGGTGCTGCACCTGGCCGACACCGACCAGCGGCTGATCGTCTACGTGGCCGAGCCCGGCTCACCCACCCACGATGCCTTCCGCCGGCTCGGTAGCCGGGCCGACCTGCCCAGCGCCTAGCCTCTTCTTCCGCTCACCCCGGCGCCGTCGCGGGTGAGCGGCCCGGCGTCATCTGCGGGCGTTCCGGTCGGCGGCTCAGAGTGGCACGGTGACCAGTGCCGTTGCGGCTCCGTTGGCGTCGACCGCCTGCACCTGCATCCGGTCGATGTCGGCCCGGCGCGTCGCGGTGGTGGCCTGCAACAGCAGCGGCTCCGGACGGGCCGGTGTGCCGTAACCCTCGGCCGGCACGGTCCAGCTCGACAGCACCTCCGGCTCGCCGTTCTTGCGCAGCACCACCAGCCGGCAGAGCCGTGGACCGGTGAGCTTGCTCAGCGCGAACGAGATCTGGGTGCCGAACGGCCGGTCGTCGAGCAGCAGGTCGGCCCGGACCCCGGTGTTCTGGTCGGTGACGGTCAGCTTCTCGCCCGCACCCAGCTCGGGGCCGCCGAAGCCGCCGCCCGGGTTCGGCGGGTTGCCCGCCGAGGCCGACGGCGGTGCGCTGGGCAGCGCGTTCGTCTGCGGACCGTCGCCGACCCAGCTCGCCCCGGCCACCAGGGCCAGTCCGCTCAGCAGCGCCACCACGACCACGCCCGCCGCCAGGCTGAGGATCCGCTGGCTGCGGGCCCGCTTGCGGTCCAGGCTGACCACGTTCAGCGCGCGGGTGACCATGGTGTCGTCGGCGGTCGCCCGCTCCATCACCGCCAGGTCGTCCCGGTCGACCTCGGCGAGCAGGTCGACCACCGGCAGCAGCGACTCCAGTTCACCGGCGCAGGCCCAGCAGTCGACCAGGTGCTCCTCGAACCGTACGGTGTCCTCTTCGTCGAGCACGCCGAGCGCGTACGAGGCGACGTCGAAGTGGTCGGACCGGCTCATTCGGTCACCCCCCGCTGTTGCAGCGCGGTCCGCAGGGCGCGTAGCGCGTAGTAGACCCGGGACTTGGCGGTGCCCAGTGGCAACCCCAACTCCTCGGCGGCCTCCGGCACCGTACGGCCCCGGAAATAGGTGGCGACCAGGATCTCCCGATGCGAGTCGCTCAGCGTACGGAGTGCGTCGGTAACCGTCATCAGGCGTAGCACCCGTTCGGTTTCGTCGGCTTCGGAGAAGGTTTCCAGATCTCGGTCGTAGGTTTCCGCCGGCCGGGCCTGTCCGCTGCGATGTTCGTCAATGACGATCCGCCGGGCGACGGTGACCAGCCAGGGCCGCAGGGACGTCTGCCCCTGGGCACCGAGCCGGTGCGCGTTGCGCCAGGCACGCAACAGCGTTTCCTGTACGACGTCCTCGGCCCGCTGCCGGTCGCCGCCGGTGAGCCGGAGCACGAACATCAGCAGAGGGCCGGCATGCTGCTCATAGAGAAGCCGGACCAGATCGTCGGAACGGTTGGCCTCGGCTGACCCGGATTGGTGGCGGCCGGTAGCCGATCGTGGCGTCACGCGCTCATCATTGCCGGCAGCGATTCGGGCGTCGATACCGCCCCCGGCTTCAATTTCCCGCCGGGGTCGAGGGGCGCGCACCCAGTCCGCCCGGACCAGGTCGACAGGCCGTTCTTCGGTCACCGTGTGCATTCACCCCTCCGCTGTCCCGTTATCCGGCCACCGTGGGGTACGGATCCCGACCGGCAACGGATCAACCCCGGCGGACCGGATCCCGGTCGAGCCGAAATCGCCCCGCTGCGAGGCGGCTCACCCGGCCCCGGGTGACCCAGATCACCCGGCCACGCCGAAGGTGCCGGCCGGCGGCGGGGCGGAGGCGGTCGCGGTGGCGTCCACCACGATTCTGGCGCCGCCGGTGAACCGATCCAGCTCCTCGTCGGCCAGCACCCGGCCGGGAAACCAGTCACCGGCCGCACGGCGGGTCAATTCGGCCACCGGCGGTGGCACCCGCCCGGCGACCAGCACCAGGTTGCCGTACCGGCGGCCGCGCAGCACCGCCGCGTCGGCGACCAGGCAGGCCAGCGGCAGCACCGACCGGACCGTGACGACCTGACCCCGGACGTGCTTGAGGGGCGGCCCGTCGGCGACGTTCACCAGGTACGTGCCGGCCGGGCGGAGCACCCGCGCCACCTCACCGGCGAACTCGACCGAGGTGAGCCGGGCCGGGGTCCGGGCACCGGCGAACACGTCGGCGACCACCAGGTCGTACGAGTCGTCGGGGGTGCCGGTCAGCGCCTCGCGGGCGTCGGCGACCCGTACCTTCAGCCGGGCCTGCGGGGGCCAGGGCAGTTCCCGCCGGACCAGTTCGACCAGGGCACCGTCGACCTCGACCACCCGCTGGGTGGAGCCGGGACGGGTCCGGGCCACGTACCGGGGCAGGGTCAGCGCGCCGCCGCCCAGGTGCAGCACCCGCAGCGGCGTACCGGCCGGGGCGACCAGGTCGATCGCGGCGGCCATCCGGCGGATGTACTCGAACTCCAGGTGGGTCGGGTCGTCCAGGTCGACGTGCGACTGCGGGGTGCCGTCGAGATTGAGCGTGAACGATCGCGGCCGGTCGGGGTCGGGCACCAGCTCGGCGAGCCCGGTGTCGACCCGTACGGCGAGCCGGTCCGGACCTCGCTTACGTGCCATGTCGCCCAGTATCGTCGGTCGGCCCGCCCACGTATGGCGGCCGGGTCAGCGCGGCGGCCGGTTGGCGGCGACGGTCAGCGTGCGGTGCAGCAGCCGGGCGTCGCCGAGCAGGGCGCGCAGCCGCCGTTCCAGTCCGGCGATCGGGATCAGGTTCTGCGGCGCCCGAGGATCCTTGTACGGCGACGAGGCGAACCGGGGCAGCGTCACCAGGGACCGGTCGGCGAGCCCGATCGCCTCCGGCGCGTCCAACTCGGCCGAGCACTCGACCCGGACGATCCCGGCCCACGGGGCGCCGGTGCTGCCCGGCAGCCGCATATACCAGGAGTAGCCGCCCCAGGCGGTGCCGAGCTTGAACACCGGTGACCGTTGACCCGGTGCCAGCCGGGTCACCACGGCGGTCAGCCCGGCGTCGAGGTATTGGCTGTGCTGGGTCTTGATGTAGCCGATGGTGCGCGGCAGGTGGCGCCGGTTGCGCAGCGGCCCGTCCAGCACCAGCAGGTCGTCGTCGGTCCTGGCCGCGTCGGAGACCTCGACCTCCAGCGCGGTCAGCGGCCCCTGTACGGCCGCCGGCAGCTTGCTCAGCTCGCCGGTGCCGCCGACCCGGTGCAGGGTGTAGCGGATCCGGCCGGCGAGCACGTCCCCGGCCGACGGGCTGGCGGTGAACAGGCCCCGGGCGACCCGCGCCCCGGCCAGTTCGGCCACGCCGCGCCGCAGGTCGCAGCGGACCACGCCGGCGGCGTACGAGGCGGCGATGCCCGGGTACGAGGCGCCGTCGTCCTCGCGGGTCCAGACGCTGGCGTCGATCCGGCGCACCCCGTCGACCAGCAGCACCACGTCCGGCGCCGCCAACCCGTCCGGTACGCCGACCGCCCGCCACTCGTCGGCGGGCATTTCGACGGTCGCGTCGACCTGTGCGCTGCTCGGTGCCGCCGGCCCGCCGGCCGCCTCGAACGAGGCCCCGTAGGACGGGTCCCAGCCGTCGACGTAGTACCGGGGCGGCGGCGCCTGCACGCCGGTCATCCGATCCGCTCCACCCGTGCGGTCCGGGCGTCCTTGCGGACCTCGAACCGGACCGGCACCCGTTCGGCCAGCGCCGGTACGTGGGTCACCACGCCGACCATCCGGTCACCGCGCGCCGCCAGTGTCTCCAGGGTCGCCGCGACGGTGTCCAGGGTGGCCACGTCGAGGGTGCCGAAGCCCTCGTCCAGCAGGATCGACTCCAGGCTGGCGGTGGTGGTGGACAGGCCGGCGAGCTGTTCGGACAGGGCCAGTGCCAGGGCCAGCGAGGCTTGGAAGGTCTCCCCGCCGGACAGTGTGCGTACGCCCCGGCGCAGGCCGGCGTCGTGCTGGTCGACCACGTAGAACTCGCCCTTGTCGTGGGTCAGCTCGTACTGCCCGCCGGTGAGTTCGCGCAGGATCCGGGAGGCGCCGTCGACCAGCAGGTCGAGTGCCTCGGCGAGCAGCCAGCGTTCGAAGTTGTTGGCCCGCAGGTGCCCGGCCAGCGACCTGGCCGTACGGGCCGCTGCCTCGTGTTCGGCCCGTTTCCCGTTGAGCTGTTGGGCCTGCTCGTGTCGCTGGGCCAGCCGCTTCTGTTCGGCCTCGGCGGCCACCACCGCGACGGCCGCCGCGCCGACCGGGTCGGTGCCGGCCCGGCCGGGTTCGGTTCCGGCGGCGGTGAACAGGGCGGCGATCGCGGCGGCGGCGGTGTCGACGGCGTCGCGGGCGCGGGCCACCTCGGCGGCGGCGTCGACCCGGTCGGCCCGTCGCCGGTCGGCTTCCCGCCGGGCCCAGTCGCGCAGGGCCGCCCAGGCGGCGGCGAGGTCGTCCCGGTCGGCGGCGGGCGGGCCGAGTCGGGCGATCCGGTCGCGGGCGGTGTCGAAGTCCCGCCCGGCCAGCCTGACCCGTTCCTCGGCCGACTCGACACCGGCCCGAGCCCGCCGGGACGCCTCCCGGGCGGTGCGCACCGCCGTGCCGGCCCGGTCGAGTTGGCCGCGCAGTTTGTCCAGGGCGGCGAGTTCGCGGCGCAGGGCGGCCGGGCCGGGGGAGTCGGTCAGTCGGGTGTCCAGTTCGGACAGGGCGGCGGCGAGCTGGTCGTGCCGCGCGCGGGCCCGGTCGAGGTCACGTTCCAGGGCGCGGGCGGCCCGGTCCCGTTCGGTGAAAAGCTTGGTCGCGGCGTCGGCGGCGGTCCTGGCCGCGTGTCCGGCGGCCTCGGCGGCGGTCACCGCCGAGCCGGCCGGTACCGCCGGCACCAGGTGCACCTCCTGCTCGCAGACCGGGCACGGGGCCCCGGCGGTGAGGTGGCCGCGCAGCGCGGCGGCCCGGTCGGCGGTCTGCGCCTCCTGGTACGCCCCGCGCGCCGTCTCCAGTTCCAGGCTCGCCCGTTCGGCGGCGACGCGGGCCCGGTCGAGGGCGGCCAACGCGGCGGTGTGGTCGGTCGCGGCGGCGGTCAGCCCGGCCGCGAGGGCGTCCGCCTCGGCGGCCACCCGGTCCCGTTCGGTGTGTGCCTGCAACAGCAGCCGCAGCAGGGTCGGGTCACCGGCCGAGGCCAGCTCACCGCGTACCTTTTCTTCCTGTTCCTCGGCCAGGGTGACCGCCGCGACGGTCTCGGCCGCGGCGGCCCGCGCGTCGTTGACCGCCAGCGCCACGGCGGCGACGTCGGCCGGCGGGTGGATCCGGTCCAGTTCGGCGAGTTCGCCGTCGAGGGCGGTCAGCCGGGCCGCCGCCGTCTCCGCCGACGCACGGGCCCGATCCAGTTCGGGTACGGCGGCCCGCACGTCCTCGGCCAGCCGGTGCATCGCCTCGACGCGCTGCCCGGCGGCGGCCAGGGTCGCCTCGTCGGCGTCGATGAGCCCGGCCAGCAGTCGATCGAGCGCGGCGATGTCCGCCTCCGCGTCGCCGGCCCGCTTGGTCGCCTTTTCCTGGACCTTCTGGTAGACGCCGAGGCCGAGCAGGTTGACCAGGATCTCCTGCCGGGCGGCCGGCTTGGCGTGCAGGAAGTCGGCGAACTGCCCCTGCGGCAGCACCACACAGCTGGTGAACTGCTCGTACGGCAGGCCGACCGCGACCTGCACGGCGGCGTCCATCTGGGCCGGGGTGCCGGCCAGGGCCTCGCCGAGGTCCTCCGGGCTCATCCCGGTGTCCAGTTTGGTCACGTCGAAGCCGTCGGGCATCCGTTGCAGCCCGGCGTTGCCGGTCTTGACGTTGCCCCGGCTGTCCCGCCGGACCACCCGGGTCGCCACGTACCGGGAGCCGGCGGAGTCGAAGACCAGCCGGACGCGCGCCTCGACCGCCGACGGGGCGAGCGCGTTGGCGATGCCCCGGCTGCCGCCCCAGCGCGGCACGGTGCCGTACAGGGCGAAGCAGATCGCGTCGAGCACCGTCGACTTGCCCGAACCGGTCGGACCGACCAGGGCGAAGAAGTCGGCGTCGGTGAAGTCGATCGTGGTGGGCTCCCGGAAGACGGTGAAGCCCGCCAGGTCCAGCCGGAGCGGACGCACTACCCGCCCACCTCCTCGTACAGCTCGTCGAACAGGTCGCGTACGCCGTCGTCGTCCGGGGCCCGGCTGTCCAGGTAGTCGCCGAACAGTTCCCGCGCCGACCGGCCGGCCCGGGGCGCGGACCGGACCCGTCCGGCCGCCGCCAGCATCTCCGGGTCGACCCGGACCTCCAGCGCGCGGGGGAGCAGGGCCTGCACCTCCTCGCGCAGCCCGGCGCGGGGTGTCTCCCGGACGAAGACCCGCAGCCAGCCGTCCGGTGCCTCGATCTCGCCCAGCTCGGCCAGCGTGCCCCGGACCGTACGCAGCGGTGAGGCGGCGGTGATCGGCACCTCGCGGGTACGGGCGGCGGTGCTGGTGGTGACCTCGACGATGGTGACCGACGGCCGGTTCTCCTCCTCGCCGAAGTCGATCGCCAACGGGCTGCCGCTGTACCGGATCGGGGCCGGGCCCGGCACCTGCTGGGACCGGTGCAGGTGACCCAGTGCCACGTAGTGTGCGTTGGTCGGGAAGATCGTCGCCGGCACCGCATACCCGAGTACGGTCTGCGACTCCCGCTCGCCGCCGCCGGCCATCGCCCCGACCACTGTCAGGTGGGCGGTGACCAGGTGCACCCTGTCCGGTTCGGTGAAACTCTCGGTGAGCCGCCGGAACAGCCGCCCGATGTGGTCGGCGTACGTCTGGTTCGCCTCGGCGGCGGTCAGCTCGTACATCTCGGTGGCGCGGATCGCGTACCGCTGGCTCAGGAACGGCAGCGCGACCAGCCGCCACCGTTCGCCACCGGCGGTGACCCCGTCGACCAGGTGTTCCTCCGGGGTGTCCCGGACACTGCCGCGCAGGGTCACCCCGGCCGCGTCGGCCCACGGCCGCAGCGCGTCCAGCGCCGGCCCGTTGTCGTGGTTGCCGCCGACCGCGACGACCTGCGCCCCGGTGTTCTGCAACGCGGTCAGCGCGCGGGTGACCAGTCGGGTCGCCTCCGGGGTGGGTGCGGCGGTGTCGTAGAGGTCACCGGCGACGATCACCAGGTCGGGTCGTTCGGCGCGGGCCACCTCGACCACCTGGGTCAGCACCGTCACCTGCTCGGCGAGCCGTGACTGTCCCTTGAGGACCTTGCCGATGTGCCAGTCGGAGGTGTGCAGGATCTTCACGGTGGGGTCCTCAGAACGGGATGTCGTCGTCGGTCAGCGCGCCGGCCCCGGAGCCGACCACCGCGAACGGGTCGGCCGCCTGGGTGATCGAGCGCAGCGTCTCCGATGGGGCCTGACCGGCCTCGGAAACCCTGGTCGCCCAGGCCGGGAAGGGGAATTCCAGGCAGAGCGGGACCGGGATGTCCGGCTGGTTGACGAACATGGTGCCGGGTTTGGCCAGCAGGGCGCGCTGGCGTTGCGCCGGGGGCAGGAAGCCGTACTCGGGGCGGGACGCCTCGGCCGGGTCGAGCCGGCCGACCACCCGGATCGCCGAGTTGGTGACGATCCGCCGTTCGACCTCGCTGGCGGTCTGCTGGGCGCCGATCAGGATCACCCCGAGCGAGCGACCGCGTTCGGCGATGTCGAGCAGCACCTCCTTGATCGGGGAGGAGCCCTCGCGGGGTGCGTACTTGTTCAGCTCGTCGAGCACGACGAAGAGCAGCGGCTTGGCGGTGCCGGTCTTCTCCTTGTTCTCGAACTCGGTCTTCAGCGTCACGCCGACCACGAACCGCTGCGCCCGGTCCGGCAGGTTGTGCAGGTCGACCACGGTGACCTGGGCGCTCTCGGCGGTGTTGATCCGGTGCGGCCGGCGGGTGGCCAGGTCGCCCCGGATCAACCGGGCCAGGTCCTTCTTGCTGTTGATCAGGCGCCGGGCGAAGGCGTTCACCGTGCCGGTGTTGATCGCGCTGCCGGCCCAGGTGGACCGGGTCTCCTCGTCGGTGAGCTGCTCCACCACCTGGTCGACCAGGTCGGGGTAGGAGTGCACCCGGACCCCGTCGATGCTCACCCCGCCGTCGGCCGGCTGGGCGTAGCGGTGCAGGTGGGCGGTGACCGAGTGGACCACCATCGTGTACTGCTGGCGTTCGTCGTCGGCGTCGGCGAAGACGTACGGCAGCATCCGGTCGGAGCAGAACTCGCTCAGCGTCCAGTAGAAGCTGTCCACCCCGGTCAGTCGACTGCTCACGTCCGGGGTGCCGGAGGCGTCACCGGCCCTCGGCGGCGCGTAGACCCGAACGTCGGGGAACGCCCCGGCGGTGAGCCCGAGCTTCGCGTACGCCGCCGTGGTGGCCGCGTCGAGCCGGGTGTTCGGGTGGTCGAGGAAGAGCAGGTCCTCGCCCTTGACGTTGAAGATCAGCGCCTTGGCGTTGACCGCGTCGCCGCCGAGCACGCCGGAGCGGAACACCGAGTAGAGCAGGAAGGTCGCGAAGCTGGTCTTGGTCGCCACCCCGGAGATGCCGGAGATCGACACGTGCGCGCCCCGGCTGCCGTCGAGAAAGTCGGCGTTGAGGAAGACCGGCACCCCGTCCCGGCCGGTGCCCATCGGCACCCGCCGTTCCATCCGGTCGAAGTGCAGCGCCGAGTCGCGCGCCTCGCCGGTGGCCCGGTAGACCAGCGCGCCGGGTGACGGCGGCACGTAGAACTCCGGGTCGACCCGGGTGGTGGTGATCTCGGCGGCCTCCTGCACCTGGGCCGGCAGGGTGCCGTCGGCGATGGCGAAGACGTCCGAGTCGAACTGCGCGCCCTCGTGCCGGGCCCGGACCTGGGTGACCACCCCGGCGATTGTCACCGGTTCCCGGTCGGGCAGCTCACGCCGGGTCACCACCACGTCGTCGAGTTGCAGGTAGCTGTCCGGCCCGACGGCGGTCCAGAACTGTAGCGGGGTGGCGTCGGCGGTGCCCAGCACCCGGCCGACGACCGCGCCGGGGTCGGTCGGGTCGACGCCGTCGGGCGGGGTGCTCATCGCCGTGCTCCGGCTCGCTGCGACGCGCGGACCGGGGTCGATCCGTGGGTGGGTTCCGACGCGCGGACCGGGGAGGCTTTCTGCTCAAGACACGACACGTGTTGCATCCTGCCCCACCTGTACGACAGCACGCCAAGTCGACGCGCCTGGGCCGGGGCGTCGGAACGTCGTACCGGTGGCGGGTTTCACGTCGTGGCACCCGGTGCGCTGTCCGGGGTGACGGGACGGTGGGTGTCACCCCGGACAGCCGCCGGGTCAGCTGACGGTGCAGGCGACGCCGTTGAGGGTGAACGAGGTCGGTCGACCGGTGTTCCCGGTGTGGTTGGCCTGGAAGCCGATGCTGGTGGATCCGTTCGGGCCGATGGTGGCGTTGTAGCCGACGTTGCGGGCGGTCACCGCGCCGCTGCTCGGACTGAAGGTGGCGTTCCAGCCGGAGGTGATGGTCTGCCCGGCCGGCAGGGTGAAGGCCAGGGTCCAGCCGTTGATCGGCGTGCTACCCCGGTTGCCGATGGTGATGGCGGTGGTCAGGCCGGTGTTCCACGAGTTGACGGTGTAACCGACCGCACAGCCGGCACCCACCGGCGGCGTGGTCGGCGGCGGCGTGGTGGGCGGGGGCGTGACGGGCGGCGTCGTCGGCGGCGGCGTGGTGGGCGGCGGGGTGACGGGCGGCGTCGTCGGCGGGGGAGTGGTCGGCGGCGGGGTGGTCGGCGGGGTGGTGGTGTTCAGGCCGAAGAAGCGGATCGCCTCGGCCGCGTTCACCGGCAGGTTGTGCGGTACGCCCTGCATGCTGATCGCCTCGACCGGGGCGGTGCCGCCGCTGCCGCCGTACCGGGTGCGGGTGTAGCCGGACTGCGGGGTGTCGGTGAACGTCGGGGTCTGACCCAGCCCGTGGACGTTGGTCCACTGCTTGATCTCCTCGCCGAAGTTCGGGTAGCGCAGTGTCTCGTCGTTGGTGCCGTGCCACAGCTGCATTCTCGGCCGGGCGCCGGTGTAACCGGGGTACGCGTTGCGGGCCAGGTCACCCCACTGCTGCGCGGTACGGATGATCTGCCCGGTGGCGCACTGGGTGTTCCAGAAGGAGCCGTCGGTGGTGGCGAAGCAACTGTGCGGTACGCCAGCGAAGGCGGCGCCGGCCTTGAACACGTCGGGGTAGTTGCCGAGCAGGACGTTGGTCATCATCGCGCCGGACGAGACGCCGGTGGCGAACACCCGGTCCGGGTCGCCGTTGTACCGCTGCTGGACGTACCTGATCATCGACAGGATCGAGACCGGGTCGCTGCCGCCGTCGCGGCGCAGCGACTGCGCCGAGGCGACGTCGAAGCACTGGCCGCTGCGGGTGGCCGACGGGTAGATCACGATGAACCCGTACTGGTCGGCCTGGGCGGCGAACTGGGTGCCGGAGTAGAGCGCCGGTCCGGTTCCGGTGCAGTAGTGCAGGGCCACCAGGATGCCGGGTCGGGCGGCGACCCGGTCCGGGACGTACAGGTGCATCCGCAGGTTGCTGGGGTTGGTGCCGAAACCGGTCACCTCGGTCAGGGTGGCCGCGGCGGCCGGGGTGGCGACGGTCAGGCTCAGCAGGGCCAGCGCCGCCGCGGCCCCGGCCGCGCCGAGCAGCCGGACGAGTCGTTTCATGCGTTCCCCTTCATGGTGGTGGGGGCCGATAGCGCCGGAGGGCTTGCCGGATGGCCCATGGTGGTGAAACATTCCGAAGTATGGATCGAAAGTTTTCACTACACAAGAGATAGATAGACACAAGTATCCTCAGGTGGAAGGCCGTATTCTGGGCCGTAAAGTTTCGGTCCGGGGCCGGCTCAGATTGCCGAGTGGCCGCCGTCGACGCTGAGTGTGGCGCCGTGGATGTTCGACGCGTCGTCGCCGACCAGGAAGACCACCGCCTTCGCCACCTCGTCCGGCGTGCTGGCCCGCCGGGACGGCATCCGCATGATCATCGGGGCCAGGTACTCCTCCAGCGCCGCGACCTTCTCGGTGAAGGTCGGGCCGGGCGCGACCGTGTTCACCCGTACACCGTGGGGTCCGTACTCGGCGGCCCAGGACTTGGTCAGCGAGTGGATCGCCGCCTTGGTGGTGCTGTAGAGGGCGGACCCGGCCGAGCCGGCGAGCCCGCTGATCGAGCCGATGTTGACGATCGCGCCGCTGCCCCGCGCCGCCATCTCCGGTGCGACGAGGCCGGTCAGCAGGAACGCGGCCTTGACGTTGATCGCCAACGCGCGGTCGATCACCTCCTCGGGGACCTCCCCGGTCGGGGTGGGGGTGAGCAGCATGGCGGCGTTGTTCACCAGGATGTCGAGCGTCGCGCCGGTCGCGGTCCGGGCGGCCTCGGCGAGTTCGCGTACGGCGGTCGCGCCCCGCGCCAGGTCGGCGCGGACGAAGGTGGCCCGGCCGCCCCACTCGGCGATGCCGGCGACGACCTTCTCGCCCCGGCCGGTGTCGCGGCCGCTGACCACGACGTGGGCGCCCTCGGCGGCCAGTGCTCGGGCGACGGCGACGCCGATGCCGTCGGTCGACCCGGTGACCAGGGCGGTGCGGTCCTGAAGACGTGCGGACACGATCGTTTCTCCTCTGTGTGGGGGGAAGGTGTGCGATCCACGGTGCCCGCGATAAACTGGACCCGCAAGTCCAGAAAAAGGAGGTGGTCGGCGTGACCGGGACACTGACCCCGAAGGGTGCGGCGACCCGACAGCGGATCGTCGAGGGTGCCGCCGCCGAGATCCGTGAGCGAGGCATCGCCGTCACCACCCTCGACGACGTACGCGCCCGCACCGGCACCAGCAAGAGCCAGCTCTTCCACTACTTCCCCGAGGGCAAGGAGGAACTGCTGCTGGCGGTGGCCCGGTACGAGGCCGACCGGGTGCTGTCCGACCAGCAACCGTTCCTCGGCGACCTCACCTCCTGGCCCGCCTGGTACGCCTGGCGCGACGCGGTCGTGGCCCGCTACCTGGATCAGGGCCAGCACTGCCCGCTCAACCTGCTGGTCTCGCAACTCGGCCGCAGCACCCCCGGCGCCCAGGCGGTGGTGCAGGCGCTGATGCGCCAGTGGCAGTCGGAGATCGAGCGGGGGCTGCGGCACATGCGCGACGCGGGCGAGGTCGACCCGGAACTGGACACCGACCGGGCGGCGGCGGCCCTGCTCGCCGGGATCCAGGGCGGCGTGGTGATCATGCTCTCCACCGGCCGGATCACCCACCTCGAAGCCGCGCTCGACCTGACCATCGAGAACCTCCGCCGGGGCGGGCCGACCGGCGGCCGGGGCCTTCGTGTGTCGCGGCCGGAGACGCTAGCGTGACGCCGTGGACGTGACCGGAGATGGCGAACCGATCGCCGTGGACGTGACCGGGGATGGCGAACCGATCGCCGTGGACGTGACCGGGATTGGCGAACCGATCGCCGCGTCGCTGGCCGGACGGCTGGCCGCGCTCGCCTTCGTCGACCGCAGCCAGGAACAGGTCACCGCGCTGCTGGTGGAGGAGATAGCGGCCTGGGCGACCGGCCGGGGCTGGCGGGTCTACCGCCGGGCCGCGAGCGTGCTGCCGCTACCCCCGCCGTACGCGCACCGGCACTCGTTCCTCGACGTGGCCTGTGCCCGGCCGGACGGCCCACCGCTCGCGGTCGAGATCGACCGGACCGACCGTCGCCGCTCGGTGGAGAAGCTGCTGGCCGAGGCCGCCGCCGGCCGGATCCCGATCTGGGTACGGTGGGGCAGCCGTGGCTTCGAACCGCCGCCGTCGCCGATCCACCTGGTCACCTGCCCGGTCACCGCCCGGCCCGGCGCCGATCCGAAGGCCCGGCTCTACTCCCGGCAGCCGGTCCACGACCGTCCCGCCCCGGCCCACGCGGCGGTGGGCCTGCGGGTCGACGAGCAGACCGACCTGTTCGCCGGCCCGGCCGCGCCACCGGGGGTCCCGTCCCCGGAATAGGCGCCGTGCCGGGTCACCAGTTCCAGCTGTGCCGGTCCGCCAGGTCGCGGTGTCCGCCGGCCGCCGCCGCCACCTGCCCGCCGAGCCGGCGCAGCAGCGGCACGACGAGCCAGAGCAGCAGTACGGCGTAGAACACCAGGGTTCCGCGCTGCAACCCGGTCAGCTCCGGGGTGTCCACGAAGGGGTACCACAGCGGGCTGAACTCGGGCGTGAAGTGGCACAGCCCCTCCAGGTGGTAGTTGTTCTCGTAACAGGTCCACGGCCGCAACTGCCCGTAGACGAGGCTGTTCGCCGCCCCCCAGACCGAGAGCGCGAGCGCGCCCAGCGTCGCCACGTTCACCCAGGGCCCGGCCCGCCCCGGTTCCAGGCTCACGGCCAGGGCCAGGGCGGCGGGCAGCATCGCGATCAGGAAGAACCTCGGCCCCCAGTACATGCCGCCGTACCAGCCCCACCACTTGGCGTACAGCAGCACCAGCCCGGCCACGAACACCGCCCACAGCAGCCAGACCGTCCACAGTTCCGGTGCGGCCTGCCGCAGCCGTTCGCGGACCGGCAGGAACAGGCCCGGGGTGAACCAGACCAGCCCCTTGCCGAAGGAGAACAGGATGGCGACCAACCCGAGCAGGAACGGGTACGAGAATCCCGGCTCCCCCGAGTACGGCAGCACCGTCGGGCCGCCACCGTGCCCCGCGTACGAGCTGTGCAGTGGGTCGCCGAACCGCCACCACGACTCGCCGATGATCAGGGCGGCGGCGACCGGCAGGGCCGCGAGGTAGCGCACCCGGCGGCGGCGCAGGCAGAGCACTCCGACGACCAGTCCGAGCGCGACGATCGAGCCGGGGGTGTTGGCGACGCCGAGGACCACCGCCGCCCAGCCGGCCGCCCTGGTCGCCCACCTGGTGTCCGGCAGCACCACGGCCAGCAGGCCGACGCCGACCGTCGTCGCGGTGAACACCTCGCCGTAGAAGTCCGGTACGTGCGCCGCGATCATGCTCCCGCCGACCAGCAACAGCAGGAACCGACGGCGCGTACGGGCCGGCACCCGGCCGTGCAGCAGCAGGTAGATCGCGGCCAGCCCGACCATGAACAGCATGAAGTTGTACTGCACCAGCCAGATCTGGGTGTTGCCGTACCAGTGCCCGATCACCCACAGCGGCGTCGCGAACAGCGGCCCGATCATCGAGTACTGGGTGCCCGGCAGCTGGTGTTGTTCGAGCAGTTCGAGCAGGGCCTGGTAGCGGGCGAGACCGTCGCCCATCATCGGTGGCTTCGGGGTGACGGCCAGCAGCATCACCCCGATCCCGAACAGGATCCGCTCCACGGCCGCCCCGACCCGGCCCGGAGCGTCGGCTGCTGGCGCGATCGTCGCCGGAGCGTCGGCTACTGGCGCGGTCATCGACAGTCTCCCCGTAACGGTCTGCATGGGCGGACCGTCGGGTCCGCCCATGCAGACTGCCAGGAAACCGGGACCCGCTCTATAGACGAAGACTGATTAATATCGCCCGGTTGGTCGAGTTGCCGCCGCGCCGGGTAGGTGCTCAGTCGCGGGTGTAGCGCAGCAGTAGCGTCGACTCGGCGGCGAGCAGGTGGCGCAACCCCATCCCGCGCGGTGGGCTCGGCGTACCGGCGGTGATCCGGCCCGCCCCGGCCCCGGCCAGCAGCGGGGACACGGTCAGGCAGACCTCGTCCACCAGGTCGTCGGTGGTGAGCGCGCCGAACAGGTACGGCCCGCCCTCGCAGAGCAGTTGCCGGTGGCCCCGCCGGTGCAGTTCGCCCAGCCCGGCCGCCAGGTCGACCCGGTCGACCAGGTCGGCCCGGTCGTTCTGGTCCACCAGTCCGACCCGGTTGACCAGGCCGATCTCGGTGGACTCCGCGCTGCGGCTGTTCGGGTCTTGCGGGTCGGCGCTGACCCGAATCAGGTCGGCGACGGCGGTCAGCCCGGCCGGCGGGGTGGAGCGCCCGTGGGTGAGCACCACCGGGCGGACCGGGGCGTTCGCGAACGCCGCCTGCCGGGGGTCGAGGTCCAGCGCCCCGGAGACCACCACCAGGGTCGGGTACTCGGCCAGCCCGTGCGCGCGCCGCCAGGCCCGGCGACGCTCGTCGAGGCGTACCGGGCCGTAGTTCTCCTGGCGGAGGGTGCCGGCGCCGACCACCAGGGCGTCGCAGAGCATCCGGAGTACGCCGAAGACCCGCTTGTCCGGGCCACCGGACAGCCCGGCGGAGAACCCGTCGACGGCCACCGCCCCGTCGATGCTGGAGACGAAGTTGACCCGGAGGTGCGGCTGCTCGGTCCGGCCGTACAGCGCGGCGAGGGCGGCGTCGTCCAGTGGCGTACCGTCCGGCGCCGGCCAGAGCCGGTGGATCGGCGTACGCGGGTCGGTGGGTGGGGTGGGCGCGGCGGCGGTGGACTCGGTCATTCGCCGGCCGGTCCGGTCACCGGAGGGGTCGGCGCCGGGGCCCGGTGCTGGCAGTCGCACCAGTTCCGGCCGGGGCACTGGCCATGCCGCCGCTCGCGGCACGCTCGGCAGATCATGCCCGAAACCCTATGCGGTACGACCGGCCGCGCGCCGGGGGTCGGCCCCGGTTGCGGCGAATAGTTCCGGGGGCCGGACAGGCGCCCGGGTTTCCGGGCGTGCCGGACGGCGGCCCGTACGCGGGAAGTATGACCATGCACGCATGACGTGAACATGATGATCTCGATTAGCATCGCCAATTATGGATATCAAGAGGATCGTCGGCGCCCGTACGTGGCGACTGGCGGCCGGGCTCGCGCTTGTGCTCGGGGTGGGGTTGCCGGTCGCGGCGATCTCCGCCTCGGCGGCGGCGAGCCTGACGGTGGCCGGCGCACTCGCCGCCCAGGACGGTAGGTCCGCTTCGGTCACCGGGTACGTCATCGGTCAGCCGACGGCCACCAACACGGTGCTCAGGTCCGGTTTCACCGGTGACACCGCCATCGCTATCGCCGACCTGGCCAGCGAGACCGCGACGTCGCGGATGCTCTATGTCCAGGTGACCAGTTCCTACCGGAGCACCTTCGGTCTCCTGTCCAACCCGAGCCTGCGCGGCCGGCTGGTCACCGTCACCGGGACGCTGACCGCCTACTTCTCCCATGGCGGGTTGAAGGACCCGACGGCGATGAGTCTCGGCGGCTCCACCCCGACCCCCACCCCCACCCGTACGCCGACGACGGGTCCGACGACGAGCCCGCCGGGCGACTACGACCGGACCTACTACGCGAGCGCGATCGGCAAGACCGGCACCGCGCTGCGCAGCGCCCTGCACAATGTGATCAGGGTGCAGACCAAGCTCACGTACGACCAGGTCTGGGAGGCGTTGAAGGCCACCGACCAGGATCCGGCGAACTCGGGCAACGTCATCCTGCTCTACAGCGGGCGGTCGCAGAGCAAGAACACCAACGGCGGCAACCCGAACGACTGGAACCGCGAGCACGTCTGGGCCAAGTCGCACGGTGACTTCGGTACCGCGACCGGGCCGGGCACCGACGTACACCACCTGCGGCCGGAGGACGTCTCGGTCAACGCCTCCCGCGGCAACAAGGACTTCGACACCGGCGGCAGCACCGTCGCGGAGGCGCCGGGCAACTACACCGACGGCGACTCGTTCGAGCCGCGCAACGCGGTCAAGGGCGACGTGGCCCGCATGATCATGTACATGGCGATCCGGTACGAGGGCGGCGACGGCTGGGCGAACCTGGAGATGAACCAGGCGGTGAACAACGGCAGTGCACCGTACATCGGGAAGTTGTCGGTGTTGTTGCAGTGGAACCGTGCGGACCCGCCGGACGCGTTCGAGAAGCGCCGCAACCAGGTCATCTACGACAACTGGCAGGGCAACCGCAACCCGTTCATCGACCACCCGGAGTGGGCGACCGCGATCTGGGGTAACTGAGCCACGGGCGGTGGCGACCCCGATCGCCACCGCCCCCTCCGGCGCGGTGACGGCGCGTAGTCCCGCCGAAAGCGATAACGCGGTTTTCCTCTACATACTCAGCCGAGTACGTACACCATCTTTGATGTACAACACTTTCGCGTTACCGCTCTGAACGAGCCCCATTCGGACGGGATTCGGTATGGTCGCCCCTGACCGTTCCGTACGCCGGCCCGCCGATCTCCGCCGGCTCAGCCCCTGGAGCGTCCGATGGACCTGGCTGCCGCACGCCGTACCGAAGAAGTCCCCGCCCTGCTGTCCGCAGCGGCCGCGGTCGACACCACCGGGCCACTGCTCACCTACTGTGACGACGCGACCGGGGAGCGGACCGAGTTGTCCGTGGCGGCGTTGGGCCGCTGGGTCGCCAGGACGGCGAACCTGCTCGTCGACGGCTGCCGGCTCCATCCCGGCGACCGGGCGGCGGTGCTGCTCCCGCCGCACTGGCAGACCGCGGCGGTGCTGCTCGGCGCCTGGTCAGCCGGCGTGTCGGTGGCCTTCCACCCGATGGCCACCGCCGGGCTGCCGCGCATCGGCCCCGGCGCGGACCTGCCGGTCGACGTCAGCTTCGTGGCCCACAACCGGATCGACAACTGGCTGGAGGACGTGCCCGAGGCGGAGCACCAGTTCGTGCTCGGGCTCGATCCGGGAGCCGAGCCGATCCGCGAGGTGCCCGCCGGCTACCGGGACTACCTGGTCGAGGTGCGCGAACACGGTGACAGCGCGCCGTCGTACGCCTCGGTCCGGCCCACCGACGCCGCCACGGTCGACGGCACCAGCTACCGGGAGTGGGCGACGGTGGCCCAGGGCATCGCCGAGTCCCGCGACCTGCGGCCCGGTGACCGGGTGCTGGTCGACACGGCCGGGCAGGAACAGCCGGTGGTCTGGCTGCTGGCCCCACTGTTCGCCGGTGCGTCGGTGATCCTCTGCCACAACCTCGCACCCGGCACCGCCGAGTCCCGCGCCCGCACCGAAGGCGCCACCCGCGTCTTCTGAACGCCCCGCCCACTATCTGCCCTACGCCCGCCGGTTCTTCACCACCGCAGCCAGGCGCGGCGACGCCGTCATCTGCTGGATCGACTGAGCCGGGCGGGCCCGTCCCATCCGTGCCGGACCCGGTCTGTTCGTTCCACACATTGATGGCAGTCGTTCATTTGCGTACCGTTCCCCAGAAACAGCGTATCGTTACATTCCTCGGACCCACCCAAGAGGAGGTCCACGATGGATCGACGGAACATGCTGCGCGCCACGGTGCTCGGAGCGGGCGCGGTAGCGCTGCCGTTCACCGCCTGGTCGGCGGCGTACGCGGCACCGGCGCAGAACGCGTCCGGCCCGTACGGTCCGCTCCAGGCGGCGAACAGCCACGGCATCGCGCTCCCGGCCGGCTTCACCAGCCAGATCGTCGCCCGCTCCGGTCAGGTGGTGACCGGCACCTCGTACACCTGGCACAGCGCGCCCGACGGCGGCGCCGTGTACGCGAACGGCACCGGCTGGGTGTACGTCTCCAACTCCGAGACCAGCTCCGGCTCCGGCGGCGGCGCGTCCCGGATCCTGTTCAACGCAAGCGGAGCCGTCGTCGGTGCGTCCCGGATCCTGTCCGGCACCAACAACAACTGCGCGGGCGGCAAGACCCCGTGGGACACCTGGTTGTCCTGCGAGGAGGTCGACCTCGGCCGGGTGTGGGAGACGTACCCGTTGGGCGGCACCGCCGTGGTCCGCCCGGCGATGGGCCGGTTCAAGCACGAGGCCGCCGCGGCCGACCCGGACCGTCGGGTCATCTACCTCACCGAGGACGAGACCAACGGCAAGTTCTACCGGTTCATTCCGAACACCTGGGGTGACCTGTCCGGCGGTGCGCTCCAGGTGCTGGTCGCCGGCAGCGCCACGTCCGGCTCGTTCAGCTGGGCCGCCGTACCCGACCCGGACGGTTCCCCGACCGCCACCCGGTCGCAGGTCTCCGGCGCCAAGTCGTTCAACGGCGGCGAGGGCTGCCACTACTCCAACAACACGGTGTGGTTCACCACCAAGGGCGACAACCGGGTCTGGCAGCTCAACCTCACCAACAATACGTACGAACTCGCCTACGACGACAACCTCGTCAGCCCCGGCTCGGCCCCGCTGACCGGCGTGGACAACATCACCGGCTCCTCGTTCGGTGACCTCTACGTCGCCGAGGACGGCGGCAACATGGAGATCTGCGTGATCACGCCGGACGACAAGATCTCCGTCTTCCTGCGGATCACCGGCCAGGGCTCGTCGGAGATCTGCGGTCCCGCGTTCACCCCGGCCGGGAACCGGCTGTACTTCTCGTCCCAGCGCGGCACCTCCGGCTCCTCCTCCGGCGGCATCACCTACTGCGTCACCGGCCCGTTCCGCACCTGAGCCCCACCGCAACGGACGATCGGGAAGCGGAACCCCGGCCCGCCTGGCCGGAGTTCCGCACCCCGGTGGCAAGCTGCGCGGTGTGGATGCTTACCGGGGCACCGCCTGGCTCGACTGGTGGACCAACTCGTCCCTGCGCTTCAGCACCGAGGTCACGGTGGTGATCAGTGTTCACCCTCAGCGAATACCGCGACGAGCCCGAAGAGGCCTGACCCGGCGTTACCCGGCCCGCTTCACGTCCCGCAGACCGTCTGGGTTGCTGTTTCCCGGCGCGGCCGTCGTGGCTGTCACCCACCGGCTCACAGTAAAAGTTCGGCCCGGCGGAAAATAGATTTCGGGCTATTCCGTTGAGTCTGCGTTACGCCGCTGACCTGCATGGTATTGATTGATGGTGCGCGAACTGTCGAGCCCGCAGCGGCAGATCTTCCAACTGAAGATCTCGCTTTCCGATGTCACGCCCGTGGTGTGGCGGCGGGTGCTGGTGCCGGGGGGCTACACCCTGGACCGGCTGCACCGCGTCTTCCAGCACGTGATGGGTTGGCAGGACTGCCACCTGCACTCGTTCGAGATCGACGGCCTCCAGTACGGCGAGCCCGACCCCGACGGTGAGTTGACCCTGCGCGACGAGCTGGACACCCGGCTGGACGCGGTGATCGGCAAGGGGAGCAGGTTCCGCTACACGTACGACTTCGGTGACTGGTGGGAGCACGACGTCACGGTGGAGGACGCGTTCGGTGCCGATCCGGGGGAGCGGTACCCGATCTGCGTCACCGGTGCCCGCGCCTGCCCGCCGGAGGATGTCGGCGGGCCGTTCGGCTACCGCACCTTTCTGGTCGCGCTCGCCGACCCGGAGCATCCGGACCACGAGTCGATGCGGGAGTGGATCGGGCGGTCGTTCGACGCGGAGGCGTTCGCGCCCGACCGGGTCACGACGCTGACCCGCCGGCTCTGCTGACCGCCCCGACGACCGGAAGTAACACCTTCTTCTCCCTTGGTGACCTTGGTCGGCGGCGGTAACGAAATGGGAACGCTCCCATTGGGGTCTTGACACTCCGGTAACCCCCCGGCAATCTCATGGGAGCGCTCCCGGCCCTGTGGCTCGCGCCACAGCATCGAGCCACGATCTCCGCCCCGGGCAGCCGTCCCGCGCCAGACCCGTACCACCACCACCGCCTCCCCACCACACATACATGCGACCTGAGAGGGGTCAGGATGAGCGTCACGTCCCGCCGTCGGCGGTTCGCGGCAATCGCGATCGCGTCCGCCGCCGTGCTCGCCACGACGGCCTGTGGCGACGACTCGTCAGCAGAATCGGCCGATCCCAACGCGCCCGTCACGCTGATCGTCGACGTCTTCGGCGACCAGGGCTTCGGGTACGAGTCCCTGTACGAGCAGTACAAGAAGGACCATCCGAACGTCACGATCCAGGAACGCGGCAAGGGCCTCGGGCTGGGTGACTACAACACCCGCCTGACCCAGCAGATCACCGCCGGCTCCGGTGCCGGCGACATCGTCGCCCTCGAAGAGGGCACGATCGTGCAGTTCTACGCGCAGGCCGACAAGTTCGTGAACCTGGCCGACGAGGGCGCGAACGACCTCAAGGCCAACTACCTGCCGTGGAAGTGGGAGCAGGGCACCACGCCCGACGGCAAGGTCCTCGGCCTCGGCACCGACGTCGGCTCGATGGCGATCTGCTACCGCACCGACCTGTTCAAGGCCGCCAACCTGCCGACCGACCGGGAAGAGGTCGGCAAGCTCTGGCCGACCTGGGACGCGTTCATCGAGCAGGGCGTCAAGTTCGCCGCCGCCGACCCGAAGAACAAGTTCGTCGACTCGGCGACCAACTTCTTCAACGTCGTACTGAGCCAGACGGCGGGCGCCGGCACCGGTTACACGTACTACGACAAGAGCAACAAGCTGGTGCTGGACACCAACCCGGACGTCCAGACCGCGTTCAACCTGACCACCAAGATGATCGACGCGAAGCTCTCCAACAACCTCCAGTCGTTCTCGAACGAGTGGAACGCCGGCTTCAAGAACGGCACCTTTGCCACCATCGCCTGCCCCGCCTGGATGACCGGTGTGATCAAGGGCCAGGCCGGCGACGCGGCGGCCGGCAAGTGGGACGTGGCCAAGGCGCCCGGCAACGGCGGCAACTGGGGCGGCAGCTTCCTCGGCGTACCGAAGTCGAGCAAGCACCAGAAGGCGGCGGCCGAGCTGGCCAAGTACCTGACCAGCGCGCAGAGCCAGATCGAGGTGTTCAAGAAGCTGGGCAACCTGCCCTCGCAGCCGGCCGCGCTGAACGACCCGGCGGTGACCGCGGCGACGAACGACTACTTCAGCAACGCCCCGATCGGCAAGATCTTCGCCGCCGGTGCCACCGAGCTGAAGCCGGTCTACCTCGGCCCGAAGAACCAGGCCGTACGGACCGCGGTGGAGAACGCGCTGCGCGCGGTCGAGCAGGGACAGGCCGCCGACGCGGCCTGGAAGGACGCGTTGAAGAACGGTGCGGCCGCCGGTAAGTGACCCGGCCGTGAGCGCGGGTGGCGCCGACAGGTTTCCCCTGTCGGCGCCACGCCCTAGTTGAAGGACTTCCGATGAGCCTGGATCTCGACCCGGCCCCGCCGGCCGGCCGGCACAGCCACCCGGCGGACGACGAGCGGGGCCGCCGGCGTGCCCCCCGCCGCTCGCTCACCCGGCTGGACCTCAGGGTCTCGCCCTACCTGTACATCCTGCCGTTCTTCGTCATCTTCGCGATCTTCAGCGCCTATCCGATCGGTTACACCGTCTGGATCGCGCTGACCGACCGGTCGCCGATGAACACCACCATCAGTTTCGTCGGACTGGACAACTTCGTCGAGATCAGCCAGGACCCGCAGTTCTGGAACGCGGTGGTCAACACCTTCGGCATGTTCGCCATGTCGACCGTGCCACAGCTGCTGATCGCACTGCTGCTGGCCAACGCCCTGAACCGGCGGATCAAGGGCCAGACGTTCTTCCGGATGGCGATCGCCATGCCGATCATCACCTCCACCGCGGTGGTGGCACTGATCTTCTCGATGATCTACGCCCGCGAGTTCGGACTGGCCAACTGGCTGCTCGACCTGGTCGGCATCGACCCGATCGACTGGCGGGCCAACCGGTACGCCTCCTGGTTCGCCATCTCGACCATGGTCGACTGGCGCTGGGTCGGTTACAACGCACTGATCTACCTGGCCGCCATGCAGTCGATCAACAAGGACATCTACGAGGCGGCCGCGCTCGACGGCGCGTCCAAGACCCGGCAGTTCTGGTCGATCACCATTCCGCAGCTCCGCCCGACGATCATCTTCACGCTGATCATCTCGACCATCGGCGGCCTGCAACTCTTCACCGAACCGCTGCTGTTCACCAGCGGATCCGGCGGCATCTCCGGCGGCTCGCAGGGTCAGTTCCAGACGATCACCATGTACCTGCTCGACGTCATGAACACCCGGTTCCGGTGGGGCTACGCCGGCGCGGTGGCGCTCGTGCTCTTCGTGCTGATCGCGGGCATGTCGCTGATCAACTACCTGCTGGCCCGCCGCATCAGCTCGGACAAGTGAGGACCCGACGATGACTTCCACGACGCTGCGGCCCCGGCCCTCGCCACTCGCCCCGCCCCGCCCCGGCCGCCCGCCCCGCAACCGGGCCGAACGGCTCTGGAAGGCCAGCCCGCTGACCTGGGTGGGATTGATCTTCGCGGTGTTCCTGTCGCTGTTCCCGTTCTACTGGATGATCGTCATCGCCTCGCGGACCAACGACGCGGCCAACTCCTGGCCGCCGCCGTTCCTGCCCGGCGGCAAGCTCGGCGAGAACATCGAGCGGGTGCTCGCCAACGGGGACGCGAACATCGTCAAGGGGCTGATGAACTCGTTCCTCGTCTCCGGCACGATCACCATCGCCACCGTCTTCTTCGGCTCGCTCGCCGGCTTCGCCTTCGCCAAACTGAAGTTCAAGGGCAAGAACGCGCTGCTGCTGATCATCCTCGCCTCGATGATGGTGCCGATCCAGCTCGGCGTACTGCCGCTCTACATCCTGATGGCGAAGCTCGAATGGCTCAACACCATGCCGTCGGTGACCGTACCGTTCCTGATCGGCGGCTTCGGCATCTTCATGATGCGCCAGTACGCCGAACAGGCCGTCCCGAACGAGCTGATCGAGGCAGCGAGGGTCGACGGCTGCTCCACCTGGCGGGTCTACTGGCACGTGGTCGCCCCGGCACTGCGACCGGCGGCGGCCGTACTCGGGCTGCTCACCTTCATGGAACAGTGGAACCAGTTCTTCTGGCCCTTCGTCGTGCTGGCCGACCCGGCCAACCCGACCGTCCAGATCTCCCTGCGCAGTCTGAACTCGGCCTACTTCGCCGACAACTCGCAGATCTTCGCCGGCACGCTGATCGCCACGCTGCCGTTGTTCATCGTGTTCATCCTCTTCGGCCGCCAGATCATCGGCGGCATCATGGAAGGCGCCGTCAAGTCGTGACCAACGAGCTCATCTTCCCGAGCACCTTCCTCTGGGGCGCCGCCACCGCGGCGTACCAGATCGAGGGCGCCGCCACCGAGGGTGGCCGTACCCCGTCGATCTGGGACACCTTCAGCCACACCCCCGGCCTGACCATCCAGGGGCACACCGGTGACGTCGCCTGCGACCACTACCACCGGTTCCGCGACGACATCAAACTGATGGCCGAGCTGGGGCTGAAGTCGTACCGGTTCTCGCTCTCCTGGACCCGGATCCAGCCCGGCGGCGTCGGTCGGGTCAACCCCGAGGGGGTGGACTTCTACCAGCGGCTGGTCGACGACCTGCTCGAACACGACATCGAGCCGTGGGTGACGCTCTACCACTGGGACCTGCCGCAGCCGTTGCAGGACGCCGGTGGCTGGCCGCTGCGGGACACCGCCGAGCGGTTCGCCGACTACGCGGTGCTGGCCCACCACGCCCTCGGTGACCGGGTCCGCTACTGGACCACCCTGAACGAGCCCTGGTGCTCGGCGTTCCTCGGTTACGGCTCCGGGGCGCACGCGCCCGGACTGAGCGACCCCGAGGCGGCGGTCCAGGCCGGTCACCACCTGATGCTCGGCCACGGTCTCGCCGTACGGGCGATCAAGGAGGCCCGGCCCGACCACGACCTCGGCATCACGCTCAACCTGTACGCGGTCTCGCCGGAGCGGGACACCGCCGCCGACGCGGACGCCGCCCGACGCATCGACGGGCTGGCCAACCGGTTCTTCCTCGACCCGGTCCTGCTCGGCGAGTACCCGCCGGACGTGGTCGAGGACCTGGCCGAGGTGACCGACTTCAAGCACGTACGCGACGGCGACATGGAGATCATCTCCACTCCGCTGTCGGTGCTCGGGATCAACTACTACAGCCGGCACGTGGTGGCCGCCCCGGTCGAGGGCGTGGAGCCGGAGCCGTACTGGCGGGCACCGTCGAACTGGCCCGGCAGCGAACACGTCCGGTTCGTCACCCGGGGTGTGCCGGTGACCGACATGAACTGGGAGATCGACGCCCCCGGTCTGGTCGAGGTGCTGGAGCGGGTGTACCGGGAGTATCCGGAACTGCCGCTCTACGTCACCGAGAACGGGGCCGCGTTCGTCGACGAGGTGGTCGACGGGGAGGTCGACGACATCGACCGGGTTGCCTACTTCGACGCCCACCTGCGGGCCTGCCACACCGCGATCACTTCGGGCGTGCCGTTGCGCGGGTACTTCGCCTGGTCCCTGATGGATAATTTCGAATGGGCGTGGGGTTACACGAAGCGCTTCGGCATGATCCACGTTGACTACGACAGTCAGCTTCGTACCCCCAAGTCCAGTGCCAGGTGGTACGCCGACGTGATCCGACGTAACGGTCTGGCCGCACAATAACCGGGGCCAGCCAGTTTCCGGGGTGTCGGCACCAACCCGCGCCGGGTCGGTGCCGACCCACCCCACCGTCGGAGGAGCACACCATGACAACCCAGCGCACCCGGTCACTCGGGCGACCCACCCTGGACGCGGTCGCCGCCCGTGCCGGGGTCGGCCGGGGCACTGTCTCCCGCGTCGTCAACGGGTCACCCCAGGTGAGCCCGGAGGCGCGGGCCGCGGTCCAACAGGCCATCGCCGAGCTGGGCTACGTACCCAACCGCGCCGCCCGCGCGCTGGTCACACAGCGTACGGACTCCGTCGCGCTGGTCGTGTCGGAGTCGGAGGAGCGGGTCTTCGGCGAACCGTTCTTCGCCGGCATCGTGCGCGGCATCAGCTCCGGGCTGCTCGACACCCCTATGCAGCTCTGGCTCGCCATGGCCCAGTCCCCGGCCGAACGGGAACGGGTCGAGCACCACCTCACCCCGCAGCACGTCGACGGCGTACTCCTGCTCTCCCTGCACGACTCCGATCCGCTGCCGAACCTGCTGGAGCAGCGGTCCCTGCCGGCGGTGCTCGGCGGTCGCCCGGCCAGGATGCTGCAACCCGGTGCCCAGGCGGCCTACTTCGTCGACGTGGACAACGCCGGTGGGGCCCGGCAGGCGGTGGAATACCTGGTCGAGCGGGGGCGCACCAGGGTGGCCACGATCGCCGGCCCGCAGGACATGGGCGTCGGCGTCGCCCGGCTCGCCGGCTACCGCCAGGCCGTCCAGGCCAGTGGTCGACCGCTCAGCGAACAGCTGATCGCGTACGGCGATTTCAGTGAGAGCAGCGGCACGGCGGCCATGCGGCGGCTGCTCGAACAGTGCCCGGACCTCGACGCGGTTTTTGTCGCCTCCGACCTGATGGCCTGTGGCGCCCTGCGTGCCCTGCGCGACGCCGGCCGCCGGGTCCCCGAGGACGTGGCGGTCGTCGGCTTCGAAGACGCCCCCATCGCCCGCCAGTCCGACCCGCCCCTGACCACGGTCCACCAGCCGGTAGAGGAAATGGGCCGCCAAATGGCCCGCCTCCTCATGTCCCGAATCCGCCACGAAGACCCCCAAACCCCCCACATCCTCCTAGCCACCCACCTAGTCCACCGCGCCTCCGCCTAACCCCCTCCCCCCTTCCCCCTCCCCCCTCCCTCTCCCCCCGCGTGGCGCCCCCGTCCCCGTCGATCTAGGGCAAATGGGGGTGATTAGAGATCAACAAGCACGTATTTGCCCTAGATCGACGGGGAGAGGGGTGGGGGGGCGGGCCAGCGGCGGAGTTCGCGGCGGGCCAGGGAGGCGCGGTGGACTTCGTCGGGGCCGTCGGCTAGGCGGAGGGTGCGGGCCTGGGACCAGAGGGCGGCCAGGGGAGTGTCCTGGCTGACGCCGGCGGCGCCGTACGCCTGGATCGCCTTGTCGATCACCCACTCGGCCATCGCCGGGGTGGCGATCTTGATGGCCTGGATCTCGGTGTGCGCACCCCGGTTGCCGACCGTGTCCATCAGCCACGCGGTCTTGAACACCAGTAGCCGGGCCTGCTCGATCCGGACCCGCGACTCGGCGATCCAGTCCCGGATCACCCCCTGTTCGGCCAGCGGCCGACCGAACGCGACCCGTTCCGACGTACGTCGGCAGAGCAGCTCCAGCGCCCGTTCGGCCATCCCGACCAGGCGCATGCAGTGGTGGATCCGCCCCGGCCCGAGCCGCGCCTGGGCGATCGAGAACCCGTCCCCGGCCGCACCGACCAGGTTCTCCGCCGGGACCCGTACGCCGTCGAAGTTGACCTCGGCGTGCCCGCCGTGCGCGCCGTCGGTGTAACCGAAGACGGACATCCCGCGCTCGACCGTCACGCCGGGGGTGTTCCGGGGGACCAGCACCATGCTCTGCTGCCGGTGCCGCTCGGCGCCCGGATCGGTCTTACCCATCACGATCAGGATCTCGCAGCGCGGGTCCATCGCCCCGGACGACCACCACTTGCGCCCGGTCACCACGTACTCGTCGCCGTCGCGCTCGATCCGGGTGGCGATGTTGGTCGCGTCCGACGAGGCCACCTCGGGTTCGGTCATGCAGAAAGCGGACCGGATCTCCCCGTCGAGCAGCGGGCGCAGCCAGCGTTCCCGCTGCTCCGGCGTGCCGAACTCGGCCAGCAGTTCCATGTTGCCGGTGTCCGGGGCGGCGCAGTTGAGCGCCTCCGGCGCCAGGTACGGGCTGCGCCCGGTCAGCTCGGCCAGCGGTGCGTACTGCACGTTGGTCAGGCCGGCGCCGTACTCGGGGTGGGGGAGGAAGAGGTTCCACAGCCCACGTTCACGTGCTTTCGCCTTGAGTTCGGCGAGCACCGGCGGTCGGGTCCACGGGTCGGTCGCCCCGGCCACCTGGGCGGCGTACACCGGCTCGGCCGGGTAGACGTGGTCGACCAGGAACTCGTGCAGTCTTGCGTGCAGCTCGGTGGTACGGGCGTCGAATCCGAACTCCATCTGTTCTCCTCCCAGGTCCGGTCCAACCGAGTTCCGATCAGGTCCGGTTCAGCCGAGTTCCGAGGGTTGCGGGAAACCGCCGTGCCACAGGCCGTACCCGAGCAGCAGCGGCACCGCCGGTGCGTACCCGACCAGTAGTAGCCGGCCCAGCCGGGCCCGGGTCGCCCAGCCCCAACCACAGGCGACGATCGCGACGACGAGGCCGAAGACGGCGGTGCCGCCCTCCAGCGAGTTCGTCGCGTGGGTCAGCCCGACCAGCAGCGCCAGCAGGTAGCCGCCGATCCCGCGCGGCGGGTCGGACCGGGCGAAGGTGACGGCCAGCGCGGCGAGGACGAGAGCCGTTCCGGCGTACCAGACGTAGTGCCCGACGATCTCGTCCCACAGGTGCGCCGCCGATCCCGGTGCCACGTTGGCGATCGAGTTCGCGGCCACGTGTACGCCCTTGCCCTCGGCGTAGGCGAGGGCGCCGGCCAGGTAGACCGCCCACACCGTCCGACCCGCGCCGCCGGCCGCGAGCGCCACCGCCGCCGGGACCAGCACCGCGTACGGGACCAGCAGTTCGGCCCAGTCGGCCCACCGGGTCGGCCCGACCGTACCGAGCCCGCCGAGCGCCCCGCCGAGGTGATGCAGCAGCCCGTAGGCGAGCGCGAAGACGGCCAGTGACCGGGGAACGGGGGCGGCCGGTCCGTCGGTCATGGCGTGTTCGCCGGTCACGGCGGGTTTGTCGGACATGACGTCAGGGCCGGGGTACGGCGGTCAGGCCGTGTTCGACCAGCGGGGCCACCATCTCGCCGATCCGGTCGAATCCCTCGCCCACGGTCTGCCCGAGGGTGTGCCGGTAGTGGATGCCCTCGCAGATCACCGCGAGCTTGAAGCAGCCGAGCGCTATGTGCCAGTCCAGCGGGCCGACGTCGACGTCGCTGCGGCCGGCGTACCGCTCGATCAGCTCGGCGCCGGCCGGGAACCCGGCCCGTGGGCCCAGCCCGTCGGCGACCGGGTTGCCGGCCGCCTCGTCCCGGTCACCGAGAACGTCCCAGTACGTCAGCAGCAGCCCGAGGTCGGCCAGCGGGTCGCCGAGGGTGGCCATCTCCCAGTCCAGCACCGCCCGGACGGTCGCCAGCACCGGCTCGTCGCCGGTTGTCCGGGGGCCGGTTGTCGTCGGCTCGGCCACCGCCGGCTCGTTACCGGTTTCCGGCGGGCCGGGCTCGGTCAGCAGGTTGTCCAGGCGGTAGTCGCCGTGCACGATCCGGCCCGCGTTGGCGCCCTCGGGTGCGGTGTCGGCCAGCCGTTGGCGCAGTTCCGCCATGCCGGGCAGGGGCCGGCTGCGGGACTGGTCGAGCTGCCCGCCCCAGCGGCGTACCTGTCGGGCCAGGTATCCCTCGGGCCGACCGAAATCGGCCAGGCCGACCGAGGCGGGTTCGACCCCGTGCAGTACGGCCAGGGTGTCCATCATTGCCAGCGCCAGGCCACGCCGCTGGTGCGGGCTGAGCCGGTCGGTCTGGGCGCGGTCGCGGTAGACCACCCCCGGCACCCATTCCATCAGGTAGAACGGGGCCCCGATCACCGTGTCGTCCGGGCACAGCAGCAGGGCGGCCGGGACCGGCACCCCGGTGCCGGCCAGGGCGGAGATGACCCGGAACTCGCGGGTCATGTCGTGCGCGGTGGCCAGTACGTGGCCCAGCGGCGGGCGGCGCAGCACGAAGTCGCGGGCACCGGCCCGGACCCGGTAGGTCAGGTTGGACCGGCCACCGGCGATCAGCCGGGCCTCCGGTCGCCCGTCGAGCAGATCGGGACGGTGTGCGCGCAGGTGCCCGGCGAGCCGGTCGAGATCCAGACCGGCCGGCGACTCCCGGACGGCGCTGCCCGGCGGCTCGGTCATCCGAACAGTTGATGGCACCTGGGCCAACTTGTCAAGAACGGCTTGTTGCGGCTGGGACATGGTACGGCAACAGGGGCGAAATGGTCAGCGGGCAATCTTGCTTGAGATAAGCCGGCGCGCAGACGCCGCAAGCAGGCGCCCGGGGTTCCCGCGCCGACTCGTCGACGGAGGAACAGACATGCTGCTGAGGGTACGGGTGACCCTGCCAGACCGTCCGGGCGCGCTCGGACAGGTGGCCCGCACGCTGGGCGTGGCGGGTGCCGACATCGTCCAGGTGATCGTGTTGGAGCGGCTCGGTGGGCGAGCCGTCGACGACTTCACCGTGGTCTGGCCCGGTGCGTCCCGGGTCGAACGGCTGATGGCCGGGTTGGCGGCGATACCCGGCGTGCAGGTCGATGGCGTCTGGCGGGCGATCGGCGCGCCCACCAGCGGAGGCCAGGACGCCGAGTTGCTGGCCCAGGTCGCGGGAAACCCGGCCGACGGGCTGGCGACGCTGGTGGACGCCGTACCCGGTCTGTTGGCGGCGGACTGGGCGGCGGCTGCGGTGGTGCCGGCGGACTGGGCGTCTCGGCGGGGTTCGGCGTTCCCCGGGGCGCCCGGTGGGGCACCGGCGGTGGCGTACGCGAGTTGGCGTGCGCCGAGCCCGCTGACCCTGCCGGAGGTGACGCCACTTCGGGCCCGACCCCTGGACGGGCCGGTCGGCACGCACTACGTGGCGGCGCCGTTCGGCCGGGCCGGGCTGGTGCTCATGGTGGCTCGGGTGGATGCGGAGGGCCTGTCGGCGGCAGGTTTCCACATCACCGAGGTGGACCGGGTGGCGCAACTGGTCCGGGCCGCGGCGGTCATTCTCGGTGACCGGCTCGACCTGGTCAGTGCGCCCCCGGCGGCCATCCGTTCGTGACCGCTCGTAACTGACGCGGAGTGACCCGTGAACCCGGCCACCAGCGGGCCGGCCGGATCCGGGAGAGGAGCTGAGATGGCGCTGTGGCGGATCAGGGCGACGGTCGACGACCGGCCCGGCTACCTGGCGGTGTTGACCGCCAGTCTCGCGCTGCGCGGAGTCAACATCCTCACCGTGCAGGTACACACCACCGAGGCCGGCGCGCTCGACGATTTCCTGGTCGACGCACCGGAACGACTGACCGCGGCCGACCTGGTCGCCGCGGTGGAACGCGGACGCGGGCGGGACTGCTGGGTGGCGCGCAGCGAGGCGCGTGGCCTGGTCGACCAGCCGACCCGGGCGTTGGGACTGGCCAGCCGGCTGGTCCGGGACCCGGACGCGCTCGGCGAGGGATTGCGCGCCCTGCTCGGGGCCGATGCGGTCACCTGGCGCCCGGCCCCCGGACAGAGCCGTCCGCAGGCCGGACTGGAGACGATGCGACTGGCCGATCCGGCCGGTGGTTCCTACGAGGTGCTCCGTACGGCACCCGCCTTCACCCCCGCCGAGTACGCCCGCGCCCAGGCGCTGGTCGACCTCGCCGCGAACGTGGTACGCCGTACGGCGGAACAGGTCACCCTGGTCCTGCCGGACGGGGCGGAACTCGTCGTACGACCGGCGGGCCCCGAGGACCTGCCGGCGGTGCTGGCGATGCACGGGCGCTGCTCGGCCCGTACCCGCTGGCAGCGTTATCTGGGCGGGGCCGATCCGACCCCGGACCGGTTGCGCCGGCTGCTGGAACCGGCGCGGGGGATGACCCTGCTGGCCGTGACCGGCGGTGTCGACGGCACCCCGGAACGGGTGGTGGCGATGGCCAACCTGGTGCCCGAGGGTGCCGTGGCCGAGGTGGCGCTGCTGGTCGAGGACGGTTGGCAGCGGCGTGGGCTGGGCGGTGCACTGATGCGCCGGCTGGTCGCGTACGCGAGCCGGGGCGGGTGTGCGGCGCTGGTGGCACACGCGTACGCCGAGAACCTCGGCCTGCTCCGGGTGCTGCACCGGGTCGGCCGGCCGGAACCGGTCGACACCGATGGTGACCTGGTCACCGTCACCCTGCCGTTGAACGGCGCCCAACCGGCCGTCGCGCCGGACGGCGGCGTCGCCCCGACCACCGGGCGGCCTGCCGCCGACCCGGTCGACACCTCCGCCGATTCGGCGGACGAAGACCCCAGCGGCCCGGCTCCGGTGCGGAGCCGGGCCGCCGGAACAGCCTAACTGGGGCGAAAGGGGAGAGGGTTCCTTCCTGTGGGACGGCAGGAAGGGACCCTCTTCCCGGTTCCGGTCGGCAACGGCGGGTCGTCAGTCCAGGCAGAACTCGTTGCCCTCGGGGTCGGTCAGCACGATGAAGCCGGCGCTCAACGGGAGGGCCGGCTCGTCGCGACGTACCCGCGTCGCGCCCAGTGCGACGAGCCGATCGCACTCGACCTCCAGCGCGGCCATCCGCTCCTCGCCGTACAGTCCGGGTGCCGCACGGACGTCGAGGTGGACGCGGTTCTTGGCGACCTTGCCCTCCGGCACCTGCTGGAAGAACAGCCGGGGACCGAGCCCGTTCGGGTCCTCGATGGCCGACCTCGTGTTGCGCTGCTCCTGCGGCACCCCGACCCGGTCGAGATAGTCGTCCCACGCGGCCAGCGGGTCGGCGTCCCCGGCCAGGTCCACGCCGGGCGGGCCGGGGTGGACGTAGCCCAGTGCGTCGCGCCAGAAGGACGACAGCGCCCGTGGGTCGTGGGCGTCGAAGGTGACCTGGATTTGGCGGCTCATCGGGTTGCTCCGCTTTCATCAGCTTCAATGGATTGGCATCGACCGAGGTGCTCGCTGCCCGGCCAGAAAGCCTATCCCCGGCCAGCCGCGAATCCCGTCCCGCGACACGGGTCGCGGGATACCCGATCCGTGCTCGAACGGACCCGGCAGCACGAATCAGCAGGTGAGACGACGTAGGGTCCGGGGGTGGACACAACGACTCCCCGGGTCCTCGTCATCGGGCTCGACCCGTACCGGGTTCCCGGGCCCTGGGATCCCCGGCCGGTCGCCGACGCGATCGCGGTGGGAATCGCTCGATTCGCTGAGCACGGTGTCGGCGTCGAGACCTGCCTGTTCGGCCTCGACGGCAGCGACGACGTGGCGGCGGTCGTCGGCGCCGCCCTGGCGGCTCGACCCTGGGAGTGCGTCGTCGTCGGCGGCGGCGTGCGGACGTCCGAAGACCAGGTGGAGTTGTTCGAGCAGGTGCTCAATCTGATTCGACGACACGCCCCCGACGCGGCGATCGCGTTCAACAGCACCCCGGCGGACACCGTCGACGCGGCCGCCCGCTGGATCGACATTCCCGGAAGACCGACCAGCGCCGGTTAGGTCCTTCGGCGGATCACACTCCACCCGCGGGCGGTGGCCGGCCGTCGACCACATCACCGAACGGTCCGGGTGGACACCGGTGTACGCCCACGCCAGCGACGCCGCCGAGTGGGACGACCACGAGTGGTTTCGTGACGCTCGTACTGCGCCGGAGCGGACCGTCGACGGCTTCCTGAACCCAACCCGGAAACCGGTTCTTCGGCAAATCATCGCTTGACAACCAACGGGGTCCGGCGTGGACGATTCAGCGTGAATATTCTCGTGGTGGGTGGAAGTGGACTGATCGGCGCCCATGTCGTGACCGTGCTGCGCGAGCGGGGTCACACGGTGAGCACGGTGGCGCGTACGGCCCGTCCGGGCGTCGACCACGTACTCGATGTCGGGTCCGCCTCGATCGGGGAACTGCGGCCGTTGCTCGCCGGCCACGACGGCGTCGTGTACGCGACCCGTACGGACGAGCAGCAGCCGCTACCCAAGCCGATCTACCCGGTGTTCCGGCGGGACATCGTCGAACCCGTGGTACGCCTGTTCACCGCCGCCCGCCAGGAGGGTCTCACCCGTGGGGTGCTGATGGGCTCGTACTACACGTACCACGATCGGCTGCACCCGCAGTGGCGGCTCGCGGACCGGCACACCTACATCCGGTGCCGGCTGGAGCAGGCCCGGGAGGGGCGGGTGGCCGCCGGCCCGGAGCTGCCGGTCGCCGTGCTGGAGCTGCCCTTCATCCTCGGCCGGGCCGGGGACCGGCTACCCAACTGGGCCGGTCCGCTGGACCGTTGGGCCCGGTCCCGGGCGCCCCTGGCCGTACCCGTCGGCGGGACCGCCGCGGCCTCGGCACGCAGCGTCGCCGATGTCGCGGTCGATGCCCTGGAGCGGGCCAGCGGTGCGGACATCCCGGTCGCCGACGAGAACCTCACCTGGCACGACATGATCGCCCGTACCGCCGAGGCGGTTGGCCTACCGCGCCGGGTGCGTCGGTTGCCGGCCGGCACCGTACGGGCGTTTCTGCGACTCGGTGGCCTGCTGGCGGCCCTCGGTCGCAAGGAGTCGGGCCTCGATGCGACCCATTTCGCCGACCTCCTGCTGGCCGAGCTGTTCATCGAGCCGACGAGTGGCCGGTCGCTGGACCCGGCGTTCCACGACACCTTTCCCGACACCGGTTCGGTCGAGACCAGCGCAGCCCGGTCGTAGCACTCACCCGTTCACCCCTGCTGGCGTATGTGTCGCGGTGAGGCCGCCCCGCTCGGAAGCTTCCGGAGCGGGGCGTCGCCGCGTTCGAGATCGTCAGGTGGCGGGGTAGCTGTTGTAGTCGGGGAAGTTGCCGTACAGCCGCTGGTCGGGGCCGCCCTGGGTGACCGCGTGCACGAGCAGGTCGCCGCCGACGAACGCGCCCTTCCAGGAGGCGCCGCGCCCACCGAACGGCTCGTCCCGGTCGCCCCGTGAGCGGGGCCGGTTGATGCCGACCTTGAACGCCTGGAGGTCCACCGCGAGCTTGGCCGCCTCGTCCTCGTCGTCGCAGGCGAGACTCGCCACCAGCGCACCGTTGGAGGCGTTCATCGCGGCCAGCAGCTCATCCTCGGTGTCGACCACCACTATCGTGTCCACCGGCCCGAACGGTTCGGCGTGCATCAGTCGGGACCGGCCGGGCGGGGCGAGCAGCACCGCCGGTGCCACGTACGCCGAGGTGTCCTGGCCGTCGAGGAACGGCGCCCCGTCGAGTTTGCCCCGGTGCAGCGGGATCGCGCCGCCGCGTACCGCCTCTTCGACCTTGCGGCGCAGCTCGTCGGCCTTGGCGGTGCTGATCAGTGGACCGAAGTCCAGCTCCGGCAGGGGATCGCCGTCGACCCGGTCGTCACCGACGGCGAGCGGGTGGCCGAAGCGTACGGAGCGGACGACCGGCAGGTACATGTCGAGGAACCCGTCGACCAGGTCCCGCTGCACCACGAACCGGGGGTACGCGGTGCACCGCTGCTTGCCGTACTCGAAGCCCTTTCTCAGGTGTTTGGCCAGCATGTCCCACTGGGAGAACTCCCAGATGCCCCACGCGTTGAGCCCCTCCTGCTCGATGAAGTGTCGCTTGTCGGAGTCGAGCAGCGCGGCGGCGACCTTGCCGCCGTTGGACCGGCCGCCGACGAAGGCCACCGCGCCGATCTCCGGTGCCCGGACCAGCACCTCGGACAGTTCCTCGCCGCCGCCGGAGACCAGGGTGGCCGGCAGTCCGGCCCGGCGCATCAGCGCGTGCGCGACGGTCAGGCAGACCGCGCCGCCCTGGGACGGGGTCTTGGCGATGACCGCGTTGCCGGCGAGCAACTGCACCAGCTCGGCGTGGACCAGCACGCTCATCGGGTAGTTCCAGCTCGCGATGTTGCTGACCGGGCCGGTGAGCGGCTCCCGCCCGTCGGCGAGCATCCGGTCGATCTGCTCGACGTACCAGCGGACGCCGTCGAGCGCCCGGTCGACGTCGGCGCAGGCCAGCCGCCACGGCTTGCCGATCTCCCAGACCAGCAGCAGGGCCAGCAGGTCACGGTGGACGGTCAGCTCGTCCAGCGCCTCGGTGACCCGGGCCTTCCGTTGCGCCAGCGGGGTGGCCGCCCACTCGCGGTGCTCGGCGGCGGCGAACGCGACCGCGGCGCGGGCCGGCTCGGCGCCCAACCGGGACAGGTTGACCAGCACGGTGTTGTCGACCGGGGTACGGACCGGCGTCGGTACGCCGACCGACTGCCAGGCACCCTGGACCAGGTTGCGCAGGGTGACGATGTCGGATGTCGCCGGGTCGAACGCTTCGGGGGTGGTGGTGACCGCGCGGGCGAGGGTTTCCTGCCACCCGGTGCCGTGGGCGAGGCGTAGTGCCATCGCTTCCTCCTGGAGATCGTGACCAGTGGAGCGGCAGCATCGGTGGCACCGCTGACCTGGGCGTACTCTCTCGCGCCGGGCCGGTGGTCGGCAACCGTACGCTCGTATCCCAGGACGGTCGAGCCCACCCGCTGGACGATCACGCCGGTACCGGCGGGCTCAGCCGATCGGGATCAGCCACCGGGCGATCAGCCATTGGCATCGATCGCTCTTCACAAGGCGGCAATGCGGCGGTTACATTGTTGGACATCCATGGGAGCGCTCCCGCGCCTCCGTCGGACCCCACCACCATGCCGCGAGCGCCGCCGGGGCGTCGACATAGCGAAAGGGCGGATGCGCCCACATCCGCCCCTCCAATGTCCTCCGCTACGCGTTGCCGCGCGCGGCTCCACGGACAGGAGCGAGTCTAGTGCTGCCCAGCATCGCGCCGGCCTGGCCAAAAGGTCAACGTGCCCGGCCCACCGGTAGGGTCCGGCCCGGACGGTGGTACCGAACAATCGCCACTTTCGGTTTACTCACGGTAACCGCAGCGGCCCTCCTGGGCGCCGGCCCGACCACCCGCCCCGCCACCGCCGCACCCGTAGCCGCGTCCGGTACGGCGGTCGCCGCGCCGGCGTACAACTACGCCGAGGCGTTGCAGAAGTCGCTGTACTTCTACGAGGCCCAGCAGAGCGGCCGGCTACCCGACTGGAACCGGGTCTCCTGGCGCGGCGACTCCGCGCTCACCGACGGCGCCGACGCCGGCCTGGACCTCACCGGCGGCTGGTACGACGCCGGCGACCACGTCAAGTTCGGCTTCCCGATGGCGTTCAGCGCCACCATGCTCGCCTGGGGCGCGGTCGAGTACCGCGACGGCTACGCCGCCTCCGGCCAGCTTCCGCACCTGCTCAACAATCTGCGGTACGTCAACGACTACTTCATCAGGGCACACCCGTCGGCGAACGTGCTCTACGGGCAGGTCGGCAAGGGCGACGACGACCACAAGTGGTGGGGACCGGCCGAGGTGATGCCGATGGCGCGGCCCGCGTACAAAATCGATGCTAGCTGTGGCGGCGCGGACCTGGCCGGGGAGACGGCCGCCGCGATGGCCGCCTCCTCGATCGTGTTCCGGCCCACCGACCCGACCTACGCCGACCGGCTGGTCAGCCACGCCCGCCAGCTCTACACCTTCGCCGACACCGTGCGCCGCGCCTATCACGAGTGCATCACCGACGTGACCAGCTACTACCGCTCGTGGAGCGGTTACCAGGACGAGTTGGTCTGGGGCGCGATCTGGCTGCACCGGGCCACCGGCGAGGCCGCCTACCTGGCCAAGGCCGAGGCCGAGTACGACCGCCTCGGCACCGAGCCGCAGTCCACCACCCGGCTCTACAAGTGGACCGTGGCCTGGGACAACAAGCAGTTCGGCACGTACATCCTGCTGGCCAACCTGACCGGCCGGCAGAAGTACGTCGACGACGCCAACCGCTGGCTCGACTACTGGACCGTCGGCGTCAACGGCGAGAAGGTGCGCACCTCACCAGGTGGGATGGCGGTGCTCGACACCTGGGGTGCGCTGCGCTACGCCGCCAACACCGCCTTCGCCGCCCTCGTCTACGCCGACCGGACCACCGACACCGCGCGCAAGACCCGCTACCACGACTTCGCGGTCAAGCAGATCAACTACGCGCTCGGCGACAACCCGCGCAACTCCAGCTATCTGATCGGCTTCGGCGCCAACCCGCCCCGCAATCCGCACCACCGCACCGCGCACGGCTCCTGGTGGGACAGCCAGACCGTACCGGTGGAAACCCGGCACGTGCTCTACGGCGCGCTCGTCGGCGGCCCGTCCGCGCCGAACGACGCCTACACCGACAGCCGGGGCGACTACGTGATGAACGAGGTCGCCACCGACTACAACGCCGGTTTCACGTCCGCGCTGGTCCGGCTCTTTTCCGAGTACGGCGGCAGCCCGCTCGCCAGCTTCCCGCCGACCGAGACACCGGACATCGACGAGCTGACCGTCGAGACCACGATGATGCAGAACGAGACCCGTTCCACCGGCATCAAGGCCATCGTCTACAACAAGTCCGCCTTCCCCGCCCGTGCCCTCAAGGCCGCCACGTTCCGCTACTACTTCCGCCGCGAGGGCACCAGCGCCATCGAGGTGACCAGCGGATACACCCAGGGCTGCCCGTCGCCCACCACCGCCCGCCAAGCCTCCGGCGACCTCTGGTACGTCGAGGTCAACTGTGCCGGTTACACGATCGCCCCGGCCGGTCAGTCGGCGCACCGGATGGAGGTGCAGTTCAAGATCGGCGTACCGGAGGGCGGAACCTGGAACCCGGCCAACGACCCGTCCTACCAGGCCACCGTCGGGCCGAACCCGAACGTCCCGCTCTACGAGGGTGGCGTACGGGTCTGGGGCACCGAGCCCGGCCCGACCACCCCGGACACCACCGCGCCGACCGTACCCGGCACCCCGGTCGCCTCGGCGGTCACCGCCACCGGCGCGACGCTGGGCTGGACCCCGTCCACCGACACCGGCGGCAGCGGCCTGGCCGGTTACGACGTCTACCGGGAGGCGGGTGCCACCGACCTGCTGGTCGGCTCACCGGTCGGCGCGTCGCTGGCGGTGACCGGGCTGACCCCGGCAACCGCGTACGCGTTCTACGTCGTCGCCCGTGACGGCGCCGGCAACCGGTCGACCGCCTCCGCCCCGGTCACGTTCACCACCGCCCCCGGCGGCGGCGACACCACCCCACCCGGTACGCCCGGCACCCCGACCGCCTCGGCGATCACCTCGACCGGCCTCACCCTGACCTGGACGCCCTCCTCGGGCGGGGACCTCGCCGGCTACCGCGTCTACCGGGAGGCGGGCGCCACCGACGTGCTGGTCGGCTCACCGGTCGGCACGTCGCTGGCGGTGACCGGGCTGACGCCGGCCACGGCGTACCAGTTCTACGTCGTCGGGGTGGACCTGGCCGGCAACGTCTCGGCCGCGTCGGCACCGGTCAGCGTGACCACACTGCCGAGCGCTCCGGCCGGGCCGTGCGCGGTCACCTACACCACCAGCGACTGGAGCAACGGCTTCACCGCCACCGTCACCATCCGCAACACCGGCGGCACCGCGCTCACCGGTTGGACGCTGGCGTTCGCGTACGCCGCCGGCCAACGGGTCAGCCAGGCATGGTCGGCCACCGTCACCCAGACCGGCACCTCGGTCACCGCGACCAACCTGTCCTACAACGGCACCCTGGCACCGGGCGCCTCCACCAGCTTCGGTTTCAACGCCACCCACACCGGCACCAACCCCCGCCCCACCACCTTCACCGTGAACGGCTCCCCCTGCACCCTGTCCTAACCCCGCGCCGCCCCGCCGTCCACCCCCGTCCGGCTTCGGTGCGCTGATACAGAGAATGAGTGGTTATCCGCCGCCGGATAGCCACTCATTCCCTGTATTAGCGCGGTCAAGGGGTGGGGCGTTTTGCCTGTGGGATGGGGGGATTTTTGACCCATCCGACGAATCGGGCGGTGGCGATCTCGTGGGACATGCCGCTGACGATGGCGCGGTCGCGGAACCGATTCATGATCCCTTCCAGGCGGAGGTGATCGTCCTGGTAGTACGTCCACATGCGGCGTTTGTGGGTTGGGCATGGCCATTCTTCGCCGTCGTCGGTGCAGTACCAGTCTTGGTTCGGTCGGTGCAGGGAGCCCCGTGGTTCTGTCTCGTTGTGATCCATGTCGTTCTCCGGTCAGAGGAGGTGGACTCGTTCGGTGCGGCCGTCGGGGTTTTGTAGGGTGAGGCTTCCGTCGCCGCGTTCCATCAGGTCGAGGACCAGGTGGTAGACGACCAGTGCCCGGTTGATCGTGTCGGTCTTGGTGTCTCGGGTGCGTCCGCGGGCCAGGTCGAGGGCGTCCACCGCGCGCGGGGTGAGGTTGACGGTGACCTTCACCAGTGACCGTGTGCCGTCTGCGGTGGGGTCCGGCATGTTCCCGGTGGGAGGGGGCGGGGTTGGTTCGTCGGTCACGGGATCACGCCCGCTCCGGTGAGTAGTATCGATACCGGTGAGGTTGGCCTGGCCTCGGTCCATTCCTTGATCGCCCAGTCGAGTTGTCGGCACTCGTGGTCGTCCGTGCACTGTGGACAACGCCGGCCGTTAGCGTGGCCCTGGAGGGTCATGCGGACGGCCCACCAGATCCCGGCCCTGGTCAGCGGCTCATCCTGTCGGCTCATGTTGCCCCGCCCTCGGTGCCGGCCCGCGTGTCGGTGCTCGTGCCTCGCGCGAGGGCCTGTAGGAACTCGATCGCGCGATCCATGTACGGGCATCCGTACTGGGTGCAGTGGAGGCAGACCGGTCGCCAGAGGCGGTACCGGCGATGTCTGGTGACCTCCTCGCGAGCGATCCACTTCAACGTGTCGAGGCTCAGTTCCCCACTCATCGGTCACCCCGTGGGGTTCCGCCGGACGCGCTCCAGCGCCACGACCAGACCAGGCAGCAGGCTACGTCGCAGCACGTCACCGCCCTGCCCGCTCACCACTCGCCCGGCGTCAACACCAACGCCCGCGCCCGGTCGAACGCCGGACACCCGTCCTCGGTGCACTGCTCGCACCGGCTCTCCCGGTGCTGCGCGACGACCCGTAACGCGGTCAGGATCATTTCCTCGGCCTCGCTGCTCACGCCGGCCACCGCCCGTTGTTGCTGCGGGCCGGTCGGGCGCCGGTCGTGGATTGGCGTGGGCCGCCGATCGTCGCCGCGCCCACGATCAGGGTCACCAGGTGCCGGTCCGGCCGGACGACCCCGGGTGCCGGGTCGGGTGTCGTCGGCGGGGCCGCCCGCTCGACCGGGCCGGGTTCGGCGGCCGTTGCGAACCACTTCCGTCGTGTGCTGTTGATCGCCACTGCTCACCTCCGCGTCAGGTGGAGCGCGGTACGTGGCCTGTGCGAGCCAGCTCGGTCACGTCCCGCGCCCCGTACGCCCGGCCGGCACGGTGGCACCGGCGGGGCGTGATCGGGATGGGGGCGGGGCCACCCCCTCATGGACACCGCGCCCCCGGTGCGCCGGGCCAGCCACGGGGGTAGCTGGCCCGACGCGATCGGGGGGCGCGGCGGCCGTTGCGATTGAGGAGCGCCAGGCCGCCGCGCCGTAATCACGAGGTTACGGACGGCTGAACCGGGCGGTATTACTCGCGGTTATGCGTGCACATCCACGCCGACACGACGGGCCAGGATGCGCAGGTCGTCCGACATTGACCGGTCGCGGGCTCGGTGCACCATCGCTACGACCGAGTCGTGGGCGAGCGGGTTCAGCGTGAACGTAATTGGCGCCGCCCGTTCCGCTCGCATGAACGCGGTCAACGCCTCCCGGTCGTTGCGCCCCGAGTGCGCGAGTGCCCGTCCGAGGTCCAGCCAGTACGACTGATGCCGGATCACCGCGCGCAGCGGGTCAGGTCGTATCGCTCGTGCTACCTCGATGACCCGGCCGTACTCGCCCAGCTCGGCGGCGATCGACATCTCCCACAGCTTGACGTTCGTCGGCCCGAAGCACGCCTGGTTGAACCCTGCCCCGTCGATTGGGTCCCCGAGCGTGCTCGCCTCCCGGTCGGCCTCGGCGAGATGCCTACTCGCGTCATCGGCCCGGCCGTCCACCGCCGAGGTGAACGCCGCCGAGAGGTGGAGCTGGCCAAGCATCTGCCGTACGTCGGGCGCGGCTGCTGCGCCTTGGAGGTCGACGAGCGCCCGACTGGCGACCCGACTAGCGACGCTGGCCGCCTCAATCGGCAACGACTGGGTGGTGGCGAACCTGGCCGCCCCGATCCAGGCAGTATCTTCCGAGGTTTCGGCAGCGACCAAAGCAACCTTCGCCGCGACCCGCGCCAGGTGTCGGTATCCGAGGTGACGCAGGCACGCCGATGTCTGGTAACCGACCTGGGCCAGCGCCTGGCCTCCGTCGTCATGGCAGGCGGCGGCCAGCAGTAGCGCCGGTAGCTCCCGCGCCATGGCCGCATAGTTCGCCTGGTCCCGAAGCTCGGCAGTCCGCGCGATTTCGGCGCTCAGTTGCTCGCCGATCCGGTTCGGGGTGCGGCGCTCGCCTTCCTCGATCTCGATCAGGGCGGCCCAGATCGCCGGTACGGTGTCCGCAGCACCAGCCTTGATGGGGTCCGTTGGGTCGCCGGGCTGATCGAGCAGGTCGGCGACGGTGACCTGTAGAGCGGCGGCGATCCCGATGAGGGTGGCCCGCCGTTCGATAGTCTTCCGGCCACGTTCGACTTGCGAGATGTAAGCCTGGGAGAGCCCGGCGAGCCCGGCGAGCACGGTTTGGGTCATCCCACCGCGACGCAGGCGCCAGTATTTGATCCGTGCGCCGATCGTGTCTGTAGCCACGGTGATGCCTTCCCAGGTAGTGGTCTGGGCGGCGACCGCGCCAGCCGCTACAACTGGCGGGCCGCCACTTCGGACGGTACACCGGGGAAACGAACGAGGGGCCACCAAGGGTTGTGGGTACCCCCTCGCATGATCGTGCACCTACCTGGCCCGTACCTCCCGGATCCGTCGCCTCGACAGATCGAACGGGCAGGTTCTCCCAGGACCTGCCAAGCGAGGGGTCATCGCATGGATCCCTCGATCGGACGCCGGTGCGGGACGCGCCGTCCGGCCTTGGCCTCGGCACCTTAGGAGTCGGCTCGGTGCCGATAGACCTGCCGGCAGGTGAGGCCGAGATGCGGTTCACCTACAAGTTGGGCGGCCAGGTGATGCCTCTGAAGGTGCGCGGAGGGTCTGACGCTGTGGGTCACCCGCAGCCGACACGCTGAAATCGTCCGCCTCGTTGTACCTGGGGATGATGACCAGGAGGGACTGCGTAGATACTGCTGGGCTACCTTCTCGATCTCATGGTGAGGAGCAGGTGCCCAGCAGTCTGCGGTAGTGAGTGCCGTCGCTGCCCGCCGCACTCGTCAACGTGGCTGAAGCGATCATTCCAGCGCGTCGAGGACGTCGATGGTGAGCGCGAGCAAGTGCCGTCGTTGCTGATCAGAGCCTTGTGTGGACCGGCTTCAGCAGAAAGTCGCAGCTTCGATGTAAGGATACCCACTCGTCTGACCATTACCTGTAGAGCGACGCGTCAAGGAGGATCATGGAGGAAGAGGGACAGGCGGCTTGGTTCACGCGCCTCTACGTGCAGTTTCATCCACGAGTGCTGGCGTATGTCTCGCGACGAATCATTTCAGACCAGGCTCATGAGGTTGCCGATGAGACGTTCCTGATCGCCTGGCGAAGGCGCACACAGCTGCCAAAATCGGTTTTGCCCTGGCTGTTGGTGACTGCCAGGAACGTCATGAGCGAGCACGTGCGCCGAAGCCATCGTCAAGACGCGATTGCGGTTGAGCTAGCCAAATACGTTGAAACAACCACGCAAGGAGGGGCCGATGTTGTCGCGATCGAGCGCATCCTGGTGCTGACTGCGTTGACGAGGCTGAACGATCAGGATCGCGAAGCACTTATTCTCACAGTATGGGACGACTTGTCCCATACTCAGGCTGCCCTGGTGGCGGGTTGCTCTGTACCCACATTCGCAGTGCGGGTGCACCGAGCGCGTCGTCGTCTGGCGGCCGCGCTCGAACAACTTGACGCAACTAACACCTTTGGTGAACGGAATGAAAATGCCGTACGCGATGACAGGAAAAGCTTAGGCCGCAGTTCCGGTGGGTCTCTACCCGCTACCCGTCGGGCTACCAGTGAGCACACATGAAAGAGAACCATCATGAGCAGGCAAGTTAAGAATGCGCTGCGTCGTATGGAGGCGCAGAGGTTCCCCGACCACCGGCCACCGGGCACCGATCTGCCGATTGGGACTCGCTGGTACAGCGATGCGTACGACGAAATGGAGAGCCCCTCGCCGCGAGTGCCTTGGCTCCTGAAGCGCCGAGCCATATTGGCTGTCGGGCTGGCGGCCCTGGTGGGTGCAGGGGTCCTGCTCGTTCCGTCGCTCAACAGTGAGAGTGCGTACGCGGCAACGCCGCCGATGTTGACGTATGAATCGACGATGAAATATCGGACCGCACAAGAAGCCTTTTTGGATCTCGCCCTCCGTGCTCAAATTCAACCACCAGCGACAGGATCAGGCCCCTATCACTACCTGCAAAAGCGCGGATGGTACCTAAACGTCGCGGCCGACACGGAGAATCGTGTCCTGCACTCGGGTATCGAGATCATGGAAAGGGAGCAATGGATTGCGAATGATGGTTCCGGTCGACTTAAGGTGACAACTGGCACCAAGATAAATCGGGACGAGCAATTCTCTGCGGGCGGCTTGCCTGGAGATTTCATCGCAGGCGAAACGACACCGGAGTCTTTGCGTAAGACTTTCGAGCGGAGCACGTCATTCGACACCTTAAGGGCCGTCACGGATCTCTGGTTGAAGCAGGTGGTGCCTCCAACGCTGCAAAGTGGTTTGCTCAACATGCTAGCCACGCAACCCGATCTGAAATTCATGGGCAACGCAACCGACCGGATCGGCCGACGAGGGGTTGCCATAGGCGCCGAGAAGCGTGACCGAGTTGCTGAGCGCCTCATACTGGTGTTCGACGCGAACACTGGAGCTTTGCTCGACTCAGAGAATATCGCACTTGAGCGGGGAGGGTTGCCGATTGAGGTACCTGCCACCGTTAATTATACGGTGTGGATCGGTAGCGGCTACACCACGACAACCGCGCAACGACCATGAGGACAGGAGCGACGGATAGTGCTCTGACATGCTGCTGCGTTGCGAAAATCTGGCACGTAGGTCAAATTGAGAAAGGGGCGGCTGTAATTCGGAACAGGTCAAACCGGTGGTTGTTGCGTGGTTCACTTGGCCAGTGTGGGTCGTCGCCTCCGCGAGCTTCATAGAATCTGACGATCGGCAATTGCCGACATGATGGCGCCTTCGTGCGTCCATCAGGGGCGCCAACAAGAGCGGATGGGTTCTAGCATGCGAGGGGCCACCGCTAGGAAATCATAGCGCGGTGGCCGCTCACTTCAATGACTCGTCGTTGCTGCAAATCTCGGCGATTGATCGAGATTTGGCGTCGAACGAAAATGGACTTACCTCAGCCGTTCCAGATCTGCAACTCGCCGACGTTGTCGTTGTAGGTCGATGTCAAATTACTGAGCGACACGTTAAATTCTGCCCAGGCACTGCCGTCAATCGTGTGTAGACGTACCCGATCGCAGTTGCTTTGATAGCCCCGCTCGATTGAGCTGAGATGCGTGCTCCACCAACCCGATGGATTCCAGTAGTAACCGTATTCGTCACATGGTTCGGATCCGTAGTAGTCCCAGTACTCGCCTTCGTATCCCGCGGCTGACCACGCCCTGAACAGGTGGGTGGAGGCCACCGCAGATGTGGCTACCTCACCTCCGGTAACTGCGTTGGTTGCCGCTAGGATGCCGGCCAGTTCATTCTGCACCTCGATGTCTTGCAGGTGTGCGCGTGTGTCGAAGGAATGCGGGGAGCAGTGGCGGTACAGCTCGGGAGATATCGTAGCGGGGTTTGAAGCCTTTCCGAGGACCACCACGCAATACTGACCTGATTTCTCCGACGTACTGCCGGCTGCTTGTGCAGGCGCTACCGCACCAACCAGTACGGCGACCACCACTGATGTGGCGGCGAGTAGCCTCTTGTTCAGTCGCACGCTGCCTCCCGACGACTCTGGAATAGGACATTGGTCCGTTGTGGTTGAGGTCAACTAGGTTCCAGTCAATTGACCTTTGTCGATCTCGTTGCCTCGGTAGGAACGTTGTATCACTTCTTCGTGAAGCAATCAGGCCCGCAGGTCGATTAGACCACTCCATTCGCATCATCACTTGACAGAGTGGGTCGGCTACGCTCGGTAGTCACTCGCCCAAAAAGCATGACTTTCTGGACATGCGGCTACTACGTACTGTGATATTTGCTGAACGGACGTTCGGGCGAGGGTCGCAAAAAATTGGAAGTGATCAATTTCATAGCAGGGGTCCTGTCGTTGCCAACCACCCCTCGCCGTGCGAAGCGAGCGCTACGGCCTGCGGGCAGATGAGCCAAACACGGAACAACCACCGCTCGTGAGGGGGCGTGAGCCGGGTCTGGAATGGCGGCGCGTGGCACGGGCCCCCGATCGCGCAGCAGCGCTCGCTAGAGGGGAGTGCCCAGGGGGCCGTGTTCGGCTTCCAGGGCTTCGGCCCAGTAGGCGGGGAAGTCGGGTTGGGTGCCGTCGACGTCGGTGAAGCCGTACTTCGGGTAGAGGGCGGCGGTGGAGAGGGCGCGGCCGGTCATGGTGAGTACGTCCGGGTCGGCGGCGAGGGCGGCGACCGCCCGACCGAGGTACGCGGGTGTCTCCGACCGGGCGAAGTGCGGGTCCTCGGCGATCGCGTCCCGCCAGTTCGCCTCGGTCACTCCGAGGTAATCGAGTACGGCTTCCGAGCGCAGGAAGCCCGGCGTGATGGCAACCGCCGTCACCCCGTACGGTCGCAGTTCTGCCGCCTGTGCGACGGCCAGCCGGATGACCGCGGACTTGGCCAGGTCGTAGAAGATGCTGCCCCGGTAGCGGGCGGTGTTGCCGTCGGTCACCTCGACCACCAGCCCCCGGCCACCGGCAACCAGCAGCGGGAGCGCGTAGCGACTGGTGACGATGTGGGTGTCGACGGCCTGGTGCAACAGCCGCAGGCCGGTGTCGAGATCCTGCTGCCAGATGGGGTTGGTCCAGTCGGTCAGCGGGTCACCGCCCCAGATCGAGTTGACCAGGATGTCGAGGCGGCCGTCCTGTTCGGCGGTGATCTGCTCGACCAGGGCCCGGACCTGGTCGGGCTGGCTGTGGTCGACGCGCACCGGGATGCCGGTGCCGCCGGCGGCGGTGACCTGCTCGGCGGTCTGCTCGATGGTCTCCGGACGGTCCAACTCCGAGCGTCCGGCCCGGCTGCTGCGTCCGGTGACGTAGACGGTCGCGCCGGCCGCGCCGAGTTGTACGGCGATGCCCCGCCCGCCGCCTCGGGTGCCGCCCGCCACCAGGGCAACCTGTCCGGTCAAGGGCTGTTCGGGAGTGCTCATCGGGTGCTGCCGCCTTCCGTCCTTCGTTGCGGGGTGCCGGCAGTCCCGTGAACCGGGGGAGTGCCGGCAACGATGGTAAATGGTGGTTCATTTACTATCAACTACACTGCCATCCATGAGTCCCCGACCCCTGGCCTTCACCGACGACCGGATTCTCTCCGCCGCCGCCTCGGCGATCGCCGACATCGGCCCGGCCGCGCTCACCCTGGCCGATGTCGCGCAGCGTACGGGCGCTTCGCCGGCCACCCTGGTCAAGCGCTTCGGCTCCAAGCGCGGGTTGCTGGTCGCGGTGTCCCGTCGGGGGGTGCAGGACGTCACGGAGGCGTTCCGCGAGCCCCGGCGGGAAGGGGTGTCGGCGCTGGACCGGCTGGAGGACGTACTGGCCGGGCTGACCGGGGGCATCAAACGGCACGAGCAGATGGCCCATCATGTGGCCTTCCTGATGATGGACCTCACCGACCCCGAGTTGTACGCCCAGGCCGGCGACTTCACCGCCGCGCTGCGCGACGGCATCCGGGGCCTGCTGGCCGAGGCGGCGCGTACCGGAGAGTTGGCCGGTGCCGGTGCCGGTGCTGAGCTGGACGAGCTTGCCGAGGCGCTGCTCATCGCCTACAACGGCATGATGATCACCTGGGCGCTGCAACCCCGGGGGGTGCTGGGCGACCGGGTCAGAGGTCAGTTCCGGTTCCTGCTTCGGCCGTACCGTCGGCGGTTGGATCCCTGATCCGGACACCGCGCGGGACGGCACCCCGATGAGTCGGTGTGCCGTCCCGGCTGGTGCCAGTCGCGCTTCCTGATCCGGTCAGCCGGTCAGGGGCCGTCGGATCAGGACTCGTGCATCCGTCGGCGGTAGAGGAAGACGAGCAGCCCACCCACTACGACCATGCTGGTTCCGGCCGCGGTCAGCACCGGGATCAGGGTGCTTCCGCCGCCGGGGCCGGTGATCGGCAGGTGGCTGCGGGTCGGCCTGCCGGTGGGCGGCCCGGTCGGGGTGCCCGTGGGCGGCCCGGTGGGCGTGCCGGTCGGGGTGCCGGTCGGGGTGCCGGTCGGGGTGCCGGTCGGGGTGCCGGTTGGCGTACCCGTCGGGGTCGAGGTGGGGGTGCCGGTCGGCTGGGAGCAGATCGGTTCGGTGATCGTGTTGGTGTCGAGGGTGACGGCGCCGGTCTCGGCCAGGGCGCGGCCCTGGAGGGTGGCGCCGGTGTTCATGGTGATGGATGTGGCGGCGAGGATGTTGCCGACGAAGATGGTGCCGGTGTCGATGGTGGCGGAGCTGCCGATCTGCCAGTAGACGTTGCAGGGGGAGGCGCCGTTGATGAAGATCACGCTGCTGTTGGGGGCGGTGGTGAGGGTGGAGTCGATCTGGAAGATCCAGACGGCGGCGGGGTCGTTCTGGGAGTCGAGGGTGAGTTGGCCGGTGAGTTGGGCGGCGCCGATCCGGTAGACACCGTGGATGAGGGTGCTGCCGCCGAGCTCGGCGGGAAGGTTGGTGAAGGGGGTGCGGCCGGCGGCGTCGTTGTAGGCGGTGGTGAGGTCGTTCTTCGCTTGCAGGGCGACGGCGTCGGCGAGGTGGATGGCGCCGCCGACGAGTCCGGGTGGGAAGCCGGTGGCGGTGTTGCCGGGGCTGACGCCGAGATCCTGGGCGAGGAAGCTGGGGCCGGTGTTGGTGACGGTGGAACCGGCGAGGACGGAGAAGTTCGCGGCGGTACCGAGACCGACGGGAGCCTGGGCGGCCTGGGCGCCGCTGTTGTTGACCAGGAGCAGGGCGACCGAGGTGACGACGGCCACCGCGGCGAGTCCTACGGATGCGGGCAGCAACGCCCGGCGAACATGATGAGTGACTGTAACCGTCACAGAACGGCCCTCCCGTGAGCACGGCCGGCAAAAGACGACTCAACGGGTCGTGGAGCGCCGAAATAGCCGGTTGGTGAGTTAACCCCTGGTTGGCGGGTTTCCACGACCATAGCTAGGCAAATCGGGTCGGAGTGGTCAAATCATCAGGATCCGATCGCTGCCGTACGAGTTGACTCGGCGACTCCGCAATGCCCGGCCCCCGGTCCCGGTCCAGATTTCGGTCCCGGAGTTGCCTTCCTGAGGTCAACCGGCTCCGCGCGGGCACCGATCGGGCCTGCTGTTGAGCGGCATCCTGGCTCGGGTCGATGCGAGCTGGACGGCTACTAGGCGCTCCCATGACCGCGAAGAGTTTGGCTCGCGCTGACCGGCCAAACTCTTCGAGATCATGAAAGTTGACAAGATCCGCGAGACAGCACCCGGGCGTCGTCCGGTGGCGTCAGTGGCGGAGTTCGCCGTGCTCCACGCAGACCGCCGACCAGCCGGTCGGTAGGACCTGCACCTTCATCCGGCGTCGGCACTGCGGGCAGAACCGGGGCGGCTCCAGCGCACGGGCCGCCGCGCAGGCGGCGTGCGAGCCGTCCCCGGTGGACCGGCCGCACCGGTCGCACCAGGGGGCCGCCGCTGTCGTCACCGGCTCTGCTCCGCTCGCAATCACCGGATTTCCCCTGCTCAGAGCGTCGCGGAGAGGGCCTTGACCGGCATCTTCAGCTCGTCGAGCAGCGCCAGGTCGGCGTCGGCCGGACGGCCCAGCGTGGTCAGGTAGTTGCCGACGATCACCGCGTTGATGCCGCCGAGCAGCCCGTCCCGGGTGCCGAGGTCACCGAGGGTGATCTCCCGTCCGCCGGCGAACCGGAGGATCGTACGCGGCATCGCCAGCCGGAACGCGGCGATCGCCCGCAGCGCGTCCTTGCCCTCGACCACCGGCTGGTCACCGAGCGGAGTACCCGGCCTCGGGTTGAGGAAGTTCAGCGGCACCTCGTGCGGGTCGAGCTCGGCGAGCTGCGCGGCGAACTCGGCCCGCTGCTCCACCGACTCGCCCAGGCCCAGGATGCCGCCGCAGCAGACCTCCATGCCGGACTCGCGCACCATCCGCAGGGTCTCCCACCGCTCCTCGAACGAGTGGGTGGTGACCACGTTCGGGAAGTACGACCGGCAGGTCTCCAGGTTGTGGTTGTAGCGGTGCACGCCCATGTCGACCAACTCGTCGACCTGCTCCTGGCTGAGCATGCCGAGCGAGGCGGCGACCTGGATGTCCACCTCCGCCTTGATCGCGGCCACACCCTCGCGCATCTGCTTCATCAGCCGCGCGTCCGGGCCGCGTACGGCGGCGACGATGCAGAACTCGGTCGCACCGGTCTTCGCCGTCTGCTTCGCCGCCTCGACCAGCGACGGGATGTCCAGCCAGACCGAGCGGACCGGCGAGGCGAACAGCCCCGACTGGGAGCAGAAGTGGCAGTCCTCCGGGCAGCCGCCCGTCTTCAGTGAGACGATGCCCTCGACCTCGACCTCCGGGCCGCACCAGCGCATCCGCACGTCGTGGGCGAGTTGCAGGGCGGCGGGCAGGTGCTCGTCGGGGAGGCGCAACACGGCGAGCACGCTGGCCTCGTCGAGACCGACACCTTCACCGAGCACCTGGGCACGCGCCCGGTCGAGGATCTCTGGCATGGTCGTACCCTACAAGGGGTTGGCCCATCGATGGGAGCCGCCGGTTTCGCCGGCCGTCGTGTCTCCCGGCTCCGGCCGTCGTGTCTCCCGGCTTCCGCGCCGGTCGAGCCGGCGATCACGGCCAGCCGGACCGGAACCGGTTCCGGTGCGCCGGTCGCCCGGCCCGGTTGTCGGCGCAACCGGCTAAGGTGACCGTCGCCCGGCGTCGCGTCCGTGGAACGGTCCGCCGTACGGCCCGCCTTCCCGGCCGGCGCCCGGCGAAGTGGTAATTTTCGCCCGTCGGGACGGGGTCGGCGGGCACGGACGTGATCATGCCGGGCCGGGTGGTCCCGGCCGGGCCGGGCAGACGGGAGTCGACGTGGCGAGCTGGCTGGAGGCGCTGGACCGGCGTGCCCAGCTACGGGCCAAGGCGGGCCTGACCCGGCAACTGCGCCCCCGTGGCGCGACCGACCCGGTGGCCGACCTCGCCGGCAACGACTACCTCGGGCTGGCCCGGCATCCGGCGGTCACCGCCGCCGCCACCGGGGCACTGCACGCGTACGGGCTGGGCGCCACCGGATCGCGCCTGGTGCGCGGCTCGACCGACCTGCACACCACACTGGAACAGGCACTGGCCGACTGGTTCGGCGCCGAGCGGGCCCTGGTCTACTCCTCCGGCTACCTCGCCAACCTCGGTGCCGTACGGGCGCTGGTCCGGCCGCGTACGTTGCTCGTCTCGGACGCGCACAACCACGCCTCGCTGATCGACGGGTGCCGGCTGTCCGGGGCGCAGACCGTGGTCACCCCGCACAACGACGTCGCCGCCGTCGAGGCCGCCCTGGTGGCGGCACCGGGACGGCCGGCGGTGGTGGTGACCGAGTCGGTGTTCTCCGTCGACGGCGACCTCGCCCCGCTGGCCCGGCTGCACGAGGTGGCCCGCCGGCACGGGGCACTGCTGCTGGTCGACGACGCGCACGCGGTGGGCGTACTCGGTCCGGGTGGAGCCGGCGCGGTGGTCGACGCCGGCCTGGCCGGCGCACCGGACGTGGTCGTCACCGCGACGCTCTCCAAGGCGCTCGGCGGGGCCGGCGGCGTGGTCGCCGGGCCGGTGGAACTGGTCCGGCACCTGGTGGAGACCGGCCGGACCTTCATCTACGACACCGCGCTGCCGCCGGCCGTGGCGGCGGGTGTGCTCGCCGCCACCGGGCTGGCGCGGGCCGGTGACCCGCTGCGGGCCGAGCTGGCCGACCGGGCCGCCACCGTCGTTCGCCGCCTCGGCCTGGCCGGACTGGACGTGTCGGCACCGGCGGCCGGGGTTGTCTCGGTGACCGCGCCGGGGCCCGAGGCGGCGACCGCGTGGGCGGCCGACTGCCTGGACCGGGGGGTCGCGGTCGGCTGCTTCCGCCCACCATCCACTCCGGACAGTCGGTCCCGGCTCCGGCTGACGATCAACACCGGGGTGCCCCGGGCCGAGTTCGACCGGGCCCTGGACGTGATCGTGGAGTGTGCCCCGTGAACGTCTCCGCCAACCATGGGCCGATCAGGGGGTGGGCCCGGTGAGCGTCACCTCGTGGCGGGGACCGATCCTGGTCACCGGCACCGACACCGACGTGGGCAAGACCGTGGTCACCGCGGCGATCACCGCCGCCGCGCAGGCGGCCGGGCTGCGGGTCGCGGTCATCAAACCCGGCCAGACCGGTACGGTGACCGGCGCCCCATCGGACATCGACACGATCAACCGGTTGGCCGCCCCGCTGACCGCCCGTACGCTGGCGAACTTTCCCGAACCGCTGGCCCCGCTGGCGGCGGCGAGGGTCGCGGCGGCGGAACCCCTGGAGCTGTACGCGGTGGTCGACGCGATACGCGCCGAAGCCGACAAACACGACCTGGTGCTGGTCGAGGGGGCCGGTGGGCTGCTGGTGCCGATGGGCGTACGCCCCTCCGGCGAACCGTGGACCGTCGCCGACCTGGCCGTGTCGCTCGGTGCGCCGGCCGTGGTGGTCAGCCGCGCCGGACTCGGCACGCTCAACCACACCGCGCTCACCCTGGAGGCGTTGGAACGGCGCGCGGTGCCGGCCGGGGTGGTGCTGGGCGCCTGGCCGAACGAGCCGGAGCTGGTGCACTGGGCCAACCTCAGCGAGCTGGTGCCGAACATGGTCGGCGCGCTGCCGGACGGGGCCGGCGCAATGGATCCCGGTGTGTTCCGGCGCTCCGCGCCCGGCTGGCTCACCCCCGCCCTGTACGGCGTGCTCGACGACTGGCGTACCTGGGCCGACGACGTGCACTGAGCGGCCCGGCGTCACCGGGACGGGAAGGCCGGGACAGGTCAGGTCACGCCGGCGCGTCTGGCTTCCGGGCCGCGATGACCAGGGCGTCGGGCATGCGGAAGGAGAGGTTGTCCGGGCACCAGGGTGCGCGTACGACGGTGACGTCACGCAGCAGCGGCGCGGTCTCGGCGACCACCACGGCGGCCTCCATCCGGGTGAGCTGGGCCCCGACGCAACGGTGCGCGCCGGCACCGAAGGCGAGGTGCCGGCGGGATCCGGGCTGGCCGGGCCGGAACTCCTCCGGCTCCGCGACCACCGCCGGGTCCCGGCCGGCGCGGGCCAGCCAGAGTACGACGCTGCGCCCCGCCGGTACGGCGACACCGCCGAGCGTGGTGTCCCGGACGGCGACCCGACGCCAGGTGACGATCGGCGGCTCCAGCCGGAGTCCCTCCTCCACCACGTCGGCCACCTCGACCGTGCCGTCGGCCAGCCCACACAGCACCTCGGGCTCGCCGGTGAGCCGGTGCAGCAGCAGGGTCAGGAACTGTGACGTCGTCTCCTGCCCGGCGACCAGCAGGAAGAACAGGGCGCCGACCACCACGTCCGTCGGGTGGCCGGCGGCGCGCAGCCGGGCGGCGAGCCCGGAGCCGGTGGCGGCGAAGTCTCGCAGCACGGTGTGGAAACGGCCCACGATGTCGGCCAGGGCCCGCTGACGGGCGGTGTCGACCGGGGCCCAGAACAGTTCGAGCGCGGACCGGGTGAACTCCTTGACCACCTCGATCCGGGCGTCGGGCAGGTCGACCAGCCGGCCGAGCACCAGCAGCGGCAGATCGGCGGCGAGGTCCGCGTACAGGTCGACCGGGCGGCCGGCGGCAAGCTCCGCGGCGAGCCGGGTGATTCGGGTACGGACCACGCCGGTCAGCCAGTCCCGCTGCTCGGCGACCCGCACCGGGTGCAGGGCGTCGGCGACGATGGTCCGGATCGCCGGGTGGCTGTGTCCACTGTTGTTCGCCAGCGTCGGCGGCAGCCGGAACCCGTACCCGGCGAGGATCCGCAGGGCGGCGATCGGCATCGGGCTCATCGCGTCCAGCGCGTTGTCCGGCCGGTACGTCTGCGGGTCGGCGAGGACCTGGCGGACCAGGGCGTGCCGGGTCACCACCAGGTGGTCGACGTCGACGTGGTCGGCGACGGTGGTCACGTCCGGCCACGGCCGGTCCACGGTCCCCGCCGCCCAACTGCGGAACAGCACGCCGACACGCTACCCAGCGGCACCCGGCTTGCCGGGATCGAGTTCCCAGACCGTGGTGGGCTTCACCCGTACGCTCTCCAGCGCGGGCGGGACCGGCACGTCGTAGCTGGCCAGCTTGATGAACCGGCCCCGGGGCAGGAACGCCCGGTCCGGGTCGCCGACCAGCACCCGCGCCCCGCCGCGGGCGGCGCGGAGCAGGAAGCGCAGCACCCGGTTGGCCATCGCCTGGCTGTAGAAGACGTCCCCGGCGAGCACGAGCTGGGCGTCACCGGCGGAGTCGTCGTCGAGGATGTCGGCGACGGTGATGTCGACCGGGACGTCGTTGGCCAGCGCGTTCAGCTCGATCGCGGCGCCGGCCCGCTCGTCGATCTCGACCGCGCGTACGTGTGCGGCTCCGGCGCGGGCGGCGGCGATGGCGACCAGCCCGGAGCCGGAGGCGAAGTCGAGCACCCGGCGACCGGCCACCTCGTCCGGGTGGTCGAGCAGGTACCGGGCCAGGGCCTGGCCGCCGGCCCAGGCGAAGGCCCAGAACGGCGGCGGCTGTTCGCTGCGGAACTCACCCTCGGTGAGCTGCCACAGACCTATCGGCTCGTCGGCCTGGTGCAGTCGTACCTCCGGGACGAAGGCGACCGGGGCCAGCCGGGCGTGCAGGCGGACGAACGCCGCCGAGGTTTCGGACACCACCCGGATTGTGCCGGGCCGGTCGGTGCCGGCGTGTCGCGGGGGCCGGGTGACCGGTTCACCACTGTCGGTCAAAGTGGGGGCTTTCATTTGCGCTGGGTGCTGACTTACGCCCCTTTCCGGCCGCCTGATCCCGTTCTAGCGTTGCGGGGAGTAATCGGATCACCGAAACCAATAGGTGTACGTGAATGGAGGCGGTGGTGGCGGTGCGGCAGATCATCGGCCGGCTGGGTGTCGTACTCGCGGGGGTGACCGGGGTGGGCCTGCTCGCCACCGGCACACCGGTGAGCGCGGCGCCGGGGTTCGACACCCGGCTCGACCTGCCGGGGCAGTTCACCGCCGGTGGCGAGCCGGCGACCATCTCCGCCGTGGTCGGCACCAGCGAGCGCGGCGAGTGCCGCAAGGTGCGCTGGTCACTGGTGTTGCGGGTGGCCGGCCTCCGGCTGGACCAGGTACGGGTCGACCGGGTCGAGGAGACCGGCTCTTTCCCCGTACAGGTGCGGGCTGACGGGGACGCGGCCCGGATCACCGACACCGAGCTCGACCCCGGCGAACTCTGCCGGGACCGGACGGTCACCGCCCGCTACCGGATCGCCTTCGGTGCCGAGGCGGCCGGCGGTCGGGTCACCGTGACCGCCGAGGCGTTCGACGCCCGCTCCCGCCTGCTGGCCAGCGGATCCGCCACCCGTACGGTCGCCGGCAACCGGGCCCGGCCCACCCCGACGGCCACCCGACCCACCGAGACGCCGTCACCGGAGGCGACCGAGGCGGCGCCGGAGGAGTCGGCGGGCGAGCAGTCGAACGAGCTGATCCCGGTGCCGACGGACGAGCCGGTGGTCGCCTCCGGAACCGGCGGCGGTCGCCCCGACCCGGCGGCGAACTCCGGCCGGCTGGGACTGGTCCAGGTCGGCTTCCTGGCCGGTGCGCTCCTGCTCTTCCTCGGCGTCGGCCTGCTGATGCGGGTCCGGCACCGGCTGCTCAACGCCGTCACCGGCGGCGGCCTCGGCCAAGGCACCGGCGGCGGCCTCGGTCAACCCACCGGCGGCATCGGCCGAGGTGACGCCGGGCGAGGTGCCGAGCGCCGCGGCCGTCCCGGCGGCGGACTCTTCCGGCGCGCTCGTCGCCGCGCCGACACCGGTGCCGACGGCACCATCGACCTGGGTACGGACGCCGGCGCGGGGCACGGCCGACCGGTCTGGCAGACCGACGGATCCACCGGTTCGGTCTGGGGCCGTACCCCGCGCGGGCGTCGCTGACGCGGTCCATCCACCCGTGGCCCGCACCCGGCCACGGCATCTACCCCCGGCTGCCGCAGCGACCTCCTCCGGTCGTGCCCCGACCGCGGCAACCGGGAACGGGTCCGCCTCCGGCCGTGGCGCGACCGGAGGCGGACCCGTCAACCTGGCTGACTACCGCTCGAACGTTGCGACTACCGCTCGAAACGTTGCGACTACCGCTCGAACCTTCCGACTACCGCTCGAAAGCCTGGAACTCCGCGATCCGGACCTGGGTCCGGAACGGGCTGTTCGCGGTGCAGTCGGTCGCGGTGGCCGGATCGTTGTCCTGCTCGCCGGCGTAGAGCGGACCGCCGGTGCACTGGCTGTCGGTCACCTCCAGGCGCAGGTGGGTCGCGGTCGTCTTCGGGATCTCGAACGAACGGATGTTCAGCTCCCGGGTGTACGGCCGGAACGCCCCACCGGGGAACGCGTCCGACCGGCTGGTGTAGACCTTCCGGTAGCTCGCGTCGTCGGTGCAGTCCGAACGACGGTCGTCGCAGGCGAGCACGGTGAACGACCGCAACGCCGACAACGCGTTCTGGCTGCCCGTGTCCACGTCACCGGCGATAGCCGGCCGCAGGTACGCGCTCACGTTCACCCGCCGTACGGTCTGCGCCCGGTCACCGGGCAGGTCCACCGTGACCCGCTTGCCGGCCACGCCGTCCAGCGACGCCCAGTTGGTGGCCTCGGTGTCGTCGGCGATCCGGTCCAGGTTGACCCCGTCACCGCTGACCACCGCGCCGGCGGTCAACGAGGCGAGGTTGCGCTCCAGGTCCGGGTCCAGCTTCTCCCGCTCGCCCGACTTGAACTTCTCGGTGAACCGGGTGTGCCCGAAGCCGGGCGCCACGGCCAGGAAGGAGAACTCCTTGCCCGGCACGATCTCGAAGGTGTCCGGCAGTGCGGTGGCCGGGTCGGTGTCCGCGATCGGCACCGCGCGGGCCTCGTACTCGCCGACGTAGAGCCGGACCGGCGCGCTCGCGCTGTCGCCCTTCGGGCGGAGCGTGACGGTGGCGTTGCGGGCGTGCGGCGAGGCGAAGCTCGGCGTCGGGTCGGTGTCCGCGGCGTTGACCGTGGCCGCGTCCCGGCCCATGCCCGACTCGGCGAACGCGTTCCAGATGATGTCCTGGTTGCGACCGCCGAAGCGGAGCACGTCGGCGGCGAGCATGTTGTCCCGCATGTCGAGCATGCTGACCTGGCTGACCGCCTGGAGCAGGTACGAGTCGAAGACCAGCTGCGTCCAGCGCCGGTTACCCGGGCACTTGTCGACGGCGAGCTTGCCCTCGGCGCAGGCCACCTGGATCGACGGCTTGCCGTCGCCGTACCGGTCGACCAGGGCCGAGCGGATCCGGTGGTTGGTGGCGCCCCAGATCTCACCGTCGGCGTGCACCGCCGGGCCGGACAGGGCGTAGCCGACGTCGGAGTAGTTCAGCGGGCTACGGCTGAGGTCGTAGTTGCGGATGCCGCTCTCCAGGTTGCCGGTGACGTAGCCACCGACGATGTACGGGCTCTTCCCGGCCGGCTTCCAGCCGTTCTGCACCAGGTACTCGGTGCCGAGCAGGTCACCCCACGACTCGCCCATCGAGCCGCCCTGGTGGCCGCCGATACCGGCATCCGGTCCACCGATCATGCGGTTGGTGATCGCGTGCGCGTACTCGTGCCCGATCACCGTCATGTCGTAGTCACCGTCCACGCAGGGCGGGTACGACGTACCGGCGATCGGCTGCCACAGGTACATGTTGGTGCTCGGCGGCAGGCCGTCGCGCGGGGTCGACTGGTTGGCGTTGTTCCGGTTGCCGGTCAGCGCACCCTGCTGGGCGCGGCCCTGCTCGGCGTCGTTGCCCAGCCCCTCGGCGGTGAGGTTGACCGCCTGGAGGTTCCACGCGCCCTCGTCGAAGCCGAGGTTGTACGCCCAGTCGTGCATCCGGTTGTGCATCGCGAACAGGTTCGCGGTGGCGGCGTCGATGTCGTTGCGCTGCAACGAGGTGAACACCTCGGGGTTGCACTTGGACTGTCGCCACTGGTCGGTGAACGGGTAGTCGTACTCCCGGGTCGGGCTCGGCGTGGCCGGCACGACCGGGGTGCCGGCACCCCAGGAGACGACGTTGTTCGCCGAGTTGCCCCGGGTGGTCAGGGTCGGCTCGCCGGTGGCCAGGTCGACGTCCCAGGCCTGGCCGCTGGCGGCGTCCTGGACGGTCTTCTCGCAGCCTCGGGTCGAGGTGAAGCACCAGGTGACCCGGTCGTCGTGACGCGGGTTGGTCCGGCTCGGCGGGTTGGCCGGGAAGACCGCCCACTGTGGGTTCTCCGAGTCGTAGTCGACCAGGTCCTCCCGGACCAGGACGCTGCGGTCGGTGCCGTCCACGAAGGTGGTGAAGGCCGCCGGTTCGGTGCTCGCCTTGCCGATCAGCGTCACCTCCCAGGCCGCCCGGTTCCCGTCCACCGGGGTCGGTACGGCAACCTTGCGCAGGTCGTGGCTGGCCACCTGGTCGGCGGTCAGGTCGGCGTCGGCCAGTGCGGCGGCGTACGCCTCGTCGGCGGAGATGGTCAGCGGCGCCGGGGCGCTGGTGTCGCGGGTGAGCGAGGAGCTGACGTGCACGACGGTGCCCCGGTCGACCGCGACGCTGACCAGGCCGTCCACCCCGGCGGGCAGGTCACCGAAGCGCTGCCGCAGGGTGACCACGGCACCGGTGCCGATCGGCCGGACCAGCAGCTTCTCCATGCCCGCCACGGCCGCCTCGTCCAGGCCGAACAGGTCCCGCTGCGCCACCAGGTACTGCCGGGCGGCGGTTTCCGGGTCGGTGGCCAGACCGGTGGCCAGGCCCGCGTCGACCGGGCCGAGCGCGTGCGGGGTGCCGAACGCGTTCCACCGTACGGAGGTGTCGACCCGGCCGGCGACCGAGCGCTGGCTGCTGCTCGGGCTCGCCGTACCCCGACGGTTGTCCTTGTCCCTGGCCTCGTGGTTGTGCTCGTCGACGGACGAGTCCTTCGCGGCGGCCGGGGTCGCCGGTGCCGCCCTGTCGGGGGCGGCGCTGGCCGCGGTGGCACCGGGAAGGGTGGCCGCGATCACGACGGCCGTGGCGAACGCGGGCATGACCCGCCATCTGTTGCCGAACACTGTCCGCTCCGGTAGACGCAAGGGATCCTCCTTGGACGGGGCTGCGAAAGAGCCGACCGGTCCGGTCGGCTCAAGGAGTTGGGTGGACGTGCATAGGTATAGATACGTGAATACCAGTAGCCACCCGATCATGGCAAGGGAAGATCACCTTCGGAGGTCCGAATGTGATCTTCGAGCGCGGCCGAGCCGATCAGGGCCGGGACGGGCCGGGACGGGACGTGGCGATCAGGCGGCAGGTCGGGTGTGGCGATCAGGTGGCCGAGTCGGGTGTGGCGATCAGGCCAGGGCGAGGTCCAGCTCGCCGCGCAGCCGGGGGGAGAGGCTGGCCGCGTAACTCGCGGTCAGGTGTTCGGCGTCCCGGTAGACCAGCATCCCGCCGATCACCGCGGCACACCGGTCGGCCGGGCAGATCGAATCGTTGAGGTCGATCAGGTGCACCCCGCGCAGCCCGGCCGCGGCCTTCTGCTGCACCGCGCCGATCCCGGCCAGCGCGGTGTCCCGCCTCGCGGCACACTCGGTCAACCGCTCGCGGTGCCTGGCCACACAGTCCGGCACGTTCCGCCCCGGCTGCGGGGTGCCGCGCAGCACTATGGTCGGCAGATCCGTGCCGGCCAGCCCGGACCAGGTCTGCCGGAAGCTCTCGGCCAGCGCGTTGCGGCCCGACTCGCCGGTCAACACCCGGCCGTCGGCGTACAGGCTGTGTGCCGAACTGCTGGTGACCAGCAGCTGGGGGCGATCCGCCCCGGTCAGCCGGGCCCGTACCGCCCGGTTCCACTCGGTGCAGGTCGGGTACGCCCGCTTCGCCTGCGCCACCGGCGACCGCAGCAACGGACAGCCCGCCTTCGTGTACGTGACCAGCTTCCACCTGTTCGCGTGCGCTATCGGCTGCAACGCCGGCACCCACTGTGCGGCGTGCGAGTCACCGGCGAGCACCACCGTGAAGGCGGACTCCCGGTCGCCGTACACGCAGGACAGCAGTTTGCTGTCCCGTACCGGCGTCAGGCACCTGTCGTCGTACCCGTCGGGTCGGTCGGCACCGGCCTTCGCCGGCTCCGGCACTATCGTCGCGACCCGGTCCACCGGCACTCCGGCCCGGCTGCCGCGCGGCTCCACGCCGAGCACCGCCGCCCCCTGCGCCACTCCGGCCGAGGGCGTTGCGGTCGGTGACGTGGCGCTCGGCGTCGGGCCGGGGCTCAGGCTCGCGCCGGGGCTCGGGCTCGCGTCGATCGGTGAACCGGCCAATCCGGTGGCCGGGTTCGGTGGTGGTGGCGGCCAGACGGTGAGCTGGAAGAGCAGGCCCGCGACCACCACTGCGGTCGTACCGAGCAGGCCGAACCGCAGCGCCTGCCCGGCCTGCCACGGGGCCGAGAAACCGGGCGTACGCAGCGGGCGTTCCACGTACCGGTGGGTGAGCACCGCCAGCGCGGCGGCGGCGAGCAGCACCGTACCGGCACCGATCGGGTGCAGGTCCGGAAACCGGGCGTGCGCGAGCACCAGCAGCGGCCAGTGCCAGAGGTAGAGCGGGAGGGCGATCGCGCCGACCGCGCGTACCGGGCGCAGCGACAGCAGTCGCCCCGGCCCGGCGGCACCGGACCGTCTCCCGGCGGCGATCACCGCCACCGCACCGAGGGTGGGCGGCAGCGCCGCAAATCCGGGGTACGCCGTCGCCTCGTCCAGCAGCAGCGCGGCCAGTCCGATGGCGACCAGCCCGGCCCAGCCGAGCGCGGCGGCGACCGGCACGGTCATCCGGCTCAGCGGAATCCGCAACCGGGTCAGCGGCGCGGTCATCCGGCTCAGCGGAACGCGCAGCCGGGTCAGCGGCGCGGTCATCCGGCTCAGCGGGACGCGCAGCCGGCTCAGCGGCGCGGCCAGCCGATCTCGTGGCCGGCTCTCGGGCTGGCCCTGGGGATCGCTTCGTGGCTCGCTTCGTGGCTGGGTTCGCGCCTCGGGCGGGGGGACGGTCAGCAGGGCCAGGCCGGCGCCGAGTGCCAGTTCCCAGGCGCGGGTGGTGGTGACGAAGAAGGCCGCCGTCGGGTCGTCCCGGCCGAGCACGGTCGACCAGACGAACGACGGGAGCGCGACCAGTCCCGCGCCGAGCAGCAGCCAGCGGCGCGGCGCCGCGCCCCGGCGGGCGGCCCAGAGGGCGATCCCGAGCACCAGCAGCGGCCAGAGCAGGTGGAACTGCGCGCCGACGGCGAGCGCCCAGAACTGCTGGGTCGGGCTGGCCCAGGCGTCGGCGGCGAGCTGGTCACCGCCGCCGGCAACCCGCCAGTTCGTCACCCAGGCACCGGCGGCGACCACGTCCCAGCCGGTCTGCGCCCAGCGGAAGCGTGGCAGCAGCAGGTAGGTCAGCGGCAGGGTGGCGAGCAGCACGACCAGGGCGGCGGGCAGCAGGCGTCGTATCCGGCGACCGTAGTGGTCGACCAGCGCGATCCTCCCGGTCCGGCCCAGCTCGTCGGCGAGCAGCCCGGTGACCAGGAAGCCGGAGGTCACGAAGAAGACGTCCACCCCGACGAAACCACCGGGTACGACCCACGGCCCGGCGTGACAGAGCAGCACCAGTACGACCGCCAGCCCGCGCAGCCCGTCGATGTCGCCCCGCCGGTGCGGCTGCGCGGTGCCCCTGTTCCCGGCCCGGCTCGCCAGCTGAGTCATCCCCGCCTACCGTCCGCCTCCCGTGATCACGGAGAGTTCGGCCGGCCACAGTGAGCCGAACTCTCCGTGATCACGGGAACGCTCATCGAAAGTTCCGCGAGACACTGCCTGGGTGCGCCGGCACCTGGACGGACGACTAAGTCGCCTGTGCCCAATTTCGACTTGATATTAGATGAGTGTGGCGTTTTGCCTGCTCATCCGCGCCGAGCGGTCAGCGACGCGGACCAGGCAGGCGGGTCGCGTACGAAGTGGGGCAGCGGCTTACCGCGGGGACAGGGTGCCCGCGTACGGTGCGGTGGTCCACGGCAGGCCGAGGTCGGCGTACGTGGTCATGGTCGTCGCGGCGGCCGTGACCGCCGCGTCGACGCCGTCGATCACCCAGGCCGGGCTGCCGGTGTCCTGCCGCCGGCGCCGGTGTTGCGCCGCGACCGGGGTCGGTGCCGGCGCGGTCAGGATCGCCTCGACCAGCGCGGTGAAGTCGCGGGTGGCGTCGAGCGCGGCGACCAGCGGCACCGAGGGGTCCCGCCGGTGGTCGAGCAGGTTGGCCAGCAGCCCGGTCCGGCCGTCGGCGGGAGCCGTGGCGGCGGCGCCGGGGACGGCGGCCGACTCCGGGCGCAACAGCAGCCGGTCGGTCGGGTACTCCAGCACCGCCGACCCGTGGGTGCCGTGGACGAGCAGGTCACCCTCGCGGAATTCGGCGGCGCTGAGGGTGACCGCGATCAGCAGCGGCGGGCCGGCGGAGAACTCGACCCGCAGGCAGGCGGTGTCCTCGACCTCGATCTCGCGGGTGCGGTAGCGCTCCAGCGTGAACCGGGTCGGCGTCGTGCCGGGTGCGGCGGTGCGGGCCAGGTCGAGGCCGAGCATCAGGGTGTGAGCGAACGGGTTGACCAGGGCCCCGTCGGCCACCGGCGCCCCGTCGACCAGTCGTCGGCCGGCCCAGGGGGAGCGGTTGTAGTAGGCGTCGTCGCGGATCCAGGTGCCGGCGGCGGCGATGCCGGTGATCGTCCCGAGGCGCCCGTCGCGGACGGCCTGCCGGAGCGCGGCCAGCGCGTGCGAGCCCTGCGCCTGGAAACCGACCTGGCAGATCCGACCGGCGTCACGCACGGCCAGGGTGAGCCGGTCGTGGTCGGCGAGGCTGGTCACCGGTGGTTTTTCCAGCAGCAGGTCGGCGCCGGCGGCGACCGCGTCGAGGGCGATCGGCAGGTGGGTGTGCGGCGGGGTGCTGACCACCACGATGTCCGGTCGGGTGGCGGCCAGCATCGCGCGGTGATCGGTGTGTACGGCGACCGCCGGTCCGGCCTCCTCGGTGAGTGGCCGGGTGTCGCAGAGGGCGACCAGTCGGACCCGGCCGGCTCGTTCCAGGGCGGCGATGGCCTGCCGGTGCTGGGCGCCGTAGCCGGTCGCGCCGACCAGGGCCACGGTGGGTGGTGGTGTGGGCTCGGACATGCGGGCGAGGCTACCGACAGAATATGTAACGATTCAACCCGCGTCGCCACAACCGTCCGCTGGCCCAGGTAACAGAGGCGACGCCGACTGGTAACCATCCCTTGACAAGAGGGTGGAGCGGTCCTAGCGTCCGGGTCTAGTTAAACCGTTTCATATGGCCAAGCCGCCCGTGCCGGGCAAGCGCTTACCCACTGCTCCACGCGCCCCCAGCGAAGGAGAACCCCTTATGTTCAGATCCCGTCGAACCCACCGCGCCGCACGGGCCGCAGCGGTCGCCGTGTCGGCGCTGCTCGCCCTGCCGCTGGCGGCCTGCGGCGGCGGTGACGACGCGGCCGACGACGGCCCCGTCACCCTCCAGTTCACCTGGTGGGGCAATGACGCGCGAGCGAAGGTGACCGAGGAGGCCATCGACCTGTTCGAGGCGAAGTACCCGGACATCAAGGTGCAGACCTCGTTCGGCGCCTTCGACGCGTACTTCCAGAAGCTGTCCACCCAGATCGCCGGCGGCGACGCCCCGGACGTGGTCCAGATGGACCGCGCCTACCTGCGCGAGTACGCCGACCGAAACGCCCTGCTCGACCTTGAGAAGTACATCAAGGACGGCACCCTGAAGGTCGGCGACCTGACCCCCACGCTGCTGCCCGCGGGCAAGGTCGGCGACGCGACGTACGCCATCCCGATCGCGCAGAACACCCAGGGGGTCATCTACGACCCGGCACTGTGGAGCGCGGCCGGTGTGCCCGCCCCCACCGCCACCTGGACCTGGAACGATCTGCTCGCCACGGGCCAGAAGTTGAACCAGGCGGGCGGCGGCAAGGTCGCCGGCTTCGGCGACTTCGGCTTCGCCATCGACTGGTTCGACATCTGGTTGCAGCAGCGCGGCAAGAAGATCTACACCGACGAAGGCAAGCTCGGCTTCAACGAGGCCGACCTGACCCAGTTCTGGACCATGACGGGTGAGTTCCGCAAGGCCGGCGCGCTCGCCCCGGCCGAGCTGACCACCCAGATGGACGGGTCGGTGCAGAACTCCTCGCTGATCAAGAAGGGCGTCACCGCCGAGGTCAACTACGACTCCAGCTTCAGCCCCATGATCGCCGCGTACGGCGCCCCGCTGGCGATCGCGCCGATGCCCAGCGACACCGACAAGCGCGGCATGATCGCCTCGATGGCCATGGCGTACAGCGTGGCCGAGCGCAGCGAGCACCCGAAGCAGGCGGCGATGTTGATCGACTTCCTGATCAACGACGAGGCGGCCGGCAAGGTCCTCGCGGTCTCCCGGGGCATGCCGGCCAACGGCAAGGTACGCGACGCGCTCGCCCCGAGCCTGGCCGCGAACGACAAGCTGGTCTACGAGTTCGAGAGCTCGGTGACCGGTCAACTGCTGCCCACCCCGCCCGCCCAGCCCAAGGGCGGCGGTGCGGTGAAGGCCGAGTTCCAGCGGGTCTACGACGAGGTCATTTTCGGCCGGATCCCGCCGCAGGAGGGCGCCAAGCGCCTGATCACCGAGGCCGAGGGCCAGCTCGGCTGAGCACCCGACCCCGACGGTGCCCCGGTCCGGGTGGACCGGGGCACCGCCACGTCCGGAGCCGGGCAGGTCGCCGTGGGCGGCGGCGGTTTTCCGGCCGCCGACCCGACCCGGCCGCGGTTTTCCGGCCGCCGGGTCGGGTAGGCCGTCGGCGACGGTTGGTGGACCTGGGGAGAGGGGCTCGGCGATGAGGGCAACGGTCTGGCACGATGTCGGCGATATCCGGTTGGACGAGGTCCCGGATCCGCGGATCGAGGCACCGACCGACGCGATCGTCCGGATCACCCGGAGCGCCATCTGCGGGACCGACCTGCACTTCGTCCGGGGCACCCTGCCCGGACTGCGCGAGGGCAGCATCCTCGGCCACGAGGGCGTCGGCGAGGTGGTCCAGGTCGGCAGCGCGGTCCGCAACTTCTCTCCCGGTGACCGGGTGGTGATCTCGTCCACCATCTCCTGCGGGTTCTGCTCCTACTGCCGGGCCGGTTACCAGGCGCAGTGCGACAACGCCAACCCCGGTGGCCGCCGCGCCGGCACCGCGTACTACGGGGCTCCGGCCAGCGCCGGTGGCTTCGCCGGACTCCAGGCCGAATACGCCCGCATCCCGTACGCGAGCAACGGCATGGTCGCGCTCCCCGACGACGTCTCCGACGACGAGGCGATCCTGCTCTCGGACATCTTCCCGACCGCGTGGTTCGGTGCCCGGATCGCCGACGTGTCCGCCGGGGACACGGTGGCGGTCTTCGGCTGCGGACCGGTCGGTCAACTGGCCATCCTCGCGGCACAGCTCCAGGGCGCGGGCCGGGTCATCGCGGTCGACCAGCTGCCGGACCGGCTCGCCACCGCCAAGGGCCAGCACGCCGAGGTGATCGACTTCAGCATCGAGGACCCGGTGTCGGTGATCGACGACCTGACCGGTGGCATCGGGGTGGACCGGGCCATCGACGCGGTCGGCGTCGACGCCCAGCGGGCGACCGAGGGGCCCGCCGCGCAGCGGGCCGACCAGCAGGCCGAGCTGATCGCCCGGGAGCGGGCCGACGTGACGGCGAACGCCGCTCCCTCAGACGGTAACTGGGTGCCGGGCAACGCGCCCGGCCAGGCCCTGCGTTGGGCGGTCGACGCGCTGGCCAAGGCCGGCACGCTCGGCATCCTCGGCGTCTACCCGCCGACGATGACCTCGTTCCCGACCGGGGTCGCGATGAACAAGAACCTGACCATCAAGGCCGGTAACGCCAACCACCGGCACTACCTGCCGCAACTGGTGGAGATGATCGGCAACGGTACGGTCGACCCGTCCGGCCTGATCACGGAGCAGGAGCCGATGAGCGACATCGTCGGCGCCTACCGGGAGTTCGACCGCCGGGAGCCGGGCTGGCTCAAGGTGGCGATCAATCCCGGCAGCTGACCGCAGCCCGGCCCGGCTCTCAGCCGGCCGGTGGTCCGACGGTGGCGAGCTGGTCGAGCTGGGTGGCCCGGACCTGCTCGATCTCGCCGGCCAGTTCCCGGACGTGCGGCTCGTGCCCGGACTTGCGGACCGCCTGGGCGAGCCGGACCGTCTGCTCCAGATGGTCGCGCATGTTGGTGACGAAAAGCTGGTCGAACGCGGGACCGGTGGCGGCGGTCAACGCGCGCAGGTCCGAGGCGGTGACCATGCCGGGCATGTCGTGCCCCTCGTGTTCGTTGCTCTCCGCCACCCCGGCCTGGCGCAGCAGTTCGCGCAGCCGGGTCAGTTCGGCCCGGTGGCCGTCGCCGACCCGGTCGGCCAGGCCGCGCAGGTCCGGATCGGTGGTCTGCTTCGGCGTCAGGTCGACCAGCAGCAGCGTCTTGTCGTCCAGCGCGATCATCAGTTGGGTCCAGGCGATGTCGGTCGGGCTGAAGTCCCCGGCCGTGGCGCTCGGTGTGGGCGTCGCGGCGGTCGAGGCGACCGGTTCGGCCGCGCCGCCGCCGGCCGCCGGCTCGTCGCCGGTGCGGGCACAACCCGTCACGAGTACGCCGACCAGCGCCACCACTGCCATGTCACGGACGATCCTGCTCATCTCGGCCTCCCCGGTTCGCGGCGGTTCGATTCTCCAACCGCCGGGGCGGGGCCCGGTCGACCGGGCCCCGCCGTCGAGCGACAACTCTTCGCTTCGGGTCAGTTCTTCACTTGTCGGGTCAGTAGGTGCCGTCGTGGCCGCACTTGATGACCGGGCGGATGCAGTTGAGCACCCGCCGCTCCATCTCCGCCGCCGGCCAGACGTTGAAGAAGTCGCCGTGCATCGTGTAGCCGGGCCCGGATGCCAGGCGGAAGTTCGCCGGGTTGCCGTTCACCGGGTAACGCAGCACTTGGCGCAGCTTCGGCACGTGCACCGGGTGGGTGGACGGGCAGGCCTGGTTGACCGGGTACGCCATGTGGCTCTTGTGGTCGGGCGAGTCCAGGTCACGGCCGTTCCAGCACTGCGGGAAGTCGAGGTACGACTCCATCATGGTGCCGGCCGGACAGTTGACGAAGTCCTTGCCCGGTGGCACCTGTCCGGCGTGCAGGCAGGACCAGCGGGCGATGCTCTCGTCGCCGCTGGCGGCCCGGGCGTTGCCGGCGACGATCTTCAGGCCGAGCGGCATCGGCTGGGTCTGCGCGACGATGTCGGCCCGTACGCCCTCGCCCAGGTAGTAGAAGGTGACGATGGTCGGCTCGACCGGCACGTTGTTGTTGTACAGCGTCGGCACCCAGTACGACGACAGGTCGATGGACGGGTTGCAGTTGCTGGACGCGTTGGCCAGGCTCGTGTAGTCCGAGTTGGCGTTGGTCGAGGTGTTGCCGAAGAAGCTGTGCATGTGCGACGCGCCGGGCAGACCGGGGAAGATGATCGGGTCGTCCGGCAGTCGGCGGGTGAACGGGCAGTCGGCCAGGAACTCGGCCACCCGGACGATCGGGCCGTTCGGCGGGGGCGGCTGCGGTGCTCCGCCGTCGTCGCCGAAGACCTGGAACTCCCACAGCGACACCCCGTACGCGGTGGCGCGCTTGGTGGCGTGCAGCCGGACGTACCGGCCGTTGCCGGACACCGCGATGCTCTTGCTGCCGCCGGTGCCGTTGACCGTGGTGTGGATGGTGGTCCAGTTGACGTTGTCGGTGGACGTCTGGATCCGGAAGTCGCTGGCGTACGCGGCCTCCCAGTTCAGTGCGACCCGGCTGACCGCGCGGGCCGAGCCGAGGTCGACCTGGATCCACTGCGGGTCGGCGAAGGTGCTGGACCAGCGGGTGGCGGCGTTGCCGTCGACGGCGGCGGTGGCCGCGAAGGCCCCCTCGACCGTGGAGGCCGTGGCCGGGCGCCCCTGGGAGAGCGTGATCTCGGCGGCGGCGGCCGGGCCGATGCCGACCGCGAAGTAGGTGCCGAGCAGGGCGACGAGTGCGGTGGTCACGGTGGCGAGGCGCAGCCGCCGACGTGGTCTGGAACGGGTTGGTGGTGCGACCGGGTGCATGGGGCTCCTTCGGGGCATGGGCGGAGAGCGGCGTGGGAGTCGCCACCGGTGCAACGTCCGTGGGTGGGCTGCGGCGGCGCCCGGCTCCACAGTCGAGGCGGGCCGGGACGGGCGCTGGTCGGGCGCACCGAAACCTGTGTCGTACGGGTTACGGACGAGTATCGAACTGTGTGCTGAGAGCGCTCTCTGGCACCACTTTGACTCCTCTATCGCCCAGAGTCAATGCTTCGGGACGGTTCCGGAACAAGGTCTTCCCCCGGACGAATCTCCCTGACCACGATCGATGCCCCCCCGGGGTGGGGTGCCGCGCCACCGCACGAGGCACGGCACCCCCTTCCCGTACCCGCGGGCACCCCCCCCCGCGGGAGGTCTCAGCCGGACCGGCCGACCCGGTCCGCCGCCGACTGCCAGGCCGCCGCCGCGCCGGGGGTCGGGCGGTACGTCCGCAGCGCCCCGTCGCGGCGCGACACCGCCCGCAACTCGGCCAGCCCACCGTCGAGTACGCCCAGCGCCCGCGCCTGCACCAGCGCGTTGCCCAGCGCGGTCGCCTCCACCGGCCCGGCCACCACCGGCAGCCCGCAGGCGTCGGCGGTGAGCTGGCAGAGCAACTCGTTGCGGGCGCCGCCACCGACGACGTGCACCACGTCCACGTCCCGGCCGGACAGCTCCTGCGCCTGCCGGACGGCGGCCCGGTGGGCCAGCGCCAGGCTGTCGACGATGCACCGGACCACCGCCGCCGGATCGGCCGGCGCCGGCTGCCCCAGCCGTACGCAGGCCCGCGCGATCCGGGCCGGCATCCCGCCCGGCGGCAGGAACTCCGGGTCGTCCGGGTCGACCACGGCGGCCAGCGCCGGACGCCGGGCCGCCTCGGCCAGCAACTCGCCCAGCTCCACCGTCAACCCGGCCGCCCGCCAGGCGCGCAGCGACTCCTGAAGCAGCCAGAGTCCCATCACGTTGCGCAGGTAGCGGACCGTGCCGTCGACCCCGGCCTCGTTGCTGAAGTTCGCCCGCCGGCTCGCCGCCGACAGCACCGGCTCGGTCAGTTCCAGCCCGACCAGGGACCAGGTGCCGCAGGAGATGAAGGCGAACCGGTCACCCTCGGCGGGCACCGCGACCACCGCCGAGGCGGTGTCGTGCGAGCCGACCGCGGTGACCGGCACCGGCCAACTCGCGCCGATCGCCTCGCCGACCTCGGGCAGCAGCTCCCCGGCCGGGTCGCCGGGGCGGCGCAGCGGGCCGAAGAGCCGCGCCGGCAGCCCGGCCTGCTCGATCAGCTCGCTCGCCCACTCGCGGGTGCGTACGTCCAGCAGTTGCGTGGTGGAGGCGTTGGTGACCTCGCTGCCCGCCACCCCGGTCAGCCAGTACGACAGCAGGTCCGGGATCAGCAGCATTCGTTGCGCAGCCGCCAGTGTGGGCGTACCGAGCGCGGCGGTGAGCTGGAACAGCGTGTTGAACGGCAGCAGTTGCAGCCCGGTCACCCGGTAGAGCCGCTGCGCGCCGAGCGCCGCCACCACCCGCTCCGACACCCCGTCGGTACGCCCGTCCCGGTAGTGCACCGGGTTGCCGAGCAGCGCCCCGCCCGCGTCGAGCAGGCCGTAGTCCACCGCCCAGGAGTCGATCCCGACGCTGGCCAGGTCGGGGCGGCGGGCCACGGCGGTGCGCAGGCCGGTCAGCGTCTCCGCGTACAGCCGCAGCGCGTCCCAGTGCAGGGCGTCGGGCAGGCGTACCGGGCCGTTGTCGAACCGGTGCGCCTCGGTCAGCCTGATCCGGTCCCGGTCGACCTCGGCCAGCATCACCCGACCGCTGGACGCGCCGAGGTCGACCGCGGCCACCGCCGCCGACCCCGACGCGTTACGCCTCATCGCCGGTCATCCATCGTTGCCGGTCGTGCATTGTCGCTGGCCATCCGCTGTCGTCTCGTCAGCGCAGGAAGGCGGCGGCCACGCCGGCGTCAACCGGCACGTGCAGCCCGGTGGTGTGCGACAGGTTCCCGCCGGTGAGTGCGAAGACCGCGTTGGCCACGTGCTCCGGCAGCACCTCCCGCTTCAGCAGGGTCCGCTGGGCGTAGAACGCGCCCAGGTCCTCCTCCGGTACGCCGTACACCGCGGCCCGTTTCGCGCCCCAGCCACCGGCGAAGATGCCCGACCCCCGGACCACACCGTCCGGGTTGACCCCGTTGACCCGGATGCCGTACGTGCCGAGTTCGGCGGCGAGCAACCGGACCTGGTGCGCCTGATCGGCCTTGGCCGCCCCGTACGCGACGTTGTTCGGGCCGGCGAAGACGGCGTTCTTGCTGACGATGTAGATCAGGTCGCCGCCGGTGCCCTGGTCGATCAGCAGCCTCGCGGCGGCCCGGGACACCAGGAACGAGCCCTTCGCCATCACGTCGTGTTGCAGGTCCCAGTCGGCCTCGGTGGTGTCCAGCAGCGACTTCGACACCGACAGCCCGGCGTTGTTGACCACCAGGTCGACGCCGCCGAAGGCGAGTGCCGCCGAGGCGAACGCGGCCTCGATCGCCGCGCCGTCGGTGACGTCCACGGTGACCGGGACCGCCCGGTCGGTGTTGCCGATCTCGGCCGCCACGCTCGCGGCGGCGGCGCCGTCCCGGTCGGCGACCACGACGGCCGCGCCCTCGGCGCCGAGCCGGCGGGCGATCGCCGCCCCGATGCCGGAGCCGCCGCCGGTGACCAGCGCGACCCGGCCGGCGAGCGGTTTCGGCGCCGGCAGCCGGCGCAGTTTCGCCTCTTCGAGCAGCCAGTACTCGATCCGGAACTTCTCCGACTCGTCGATCGGCGCGTAGCTGGAGACCGCCTCGGCGCCGCGCATCACGTTGACCGCGTTGAGGTAGTACTCGGCCGCCACCCGCGCGGTCTGCTTGTCCTTGCCGAAGCTGAACATGCCGACGCCGGGGACCAGCACGATCGCCGGGTCGGCGCCCCGGATGGCGGGGGAGTCGGGCTCGGCGTACCGGTCGTAGTAGGCCCGGTAGTCCTTGCGGTACGCCTCGTGCAGCTCGCGCAGCCGGGCCACCGCCTGCTCCAGCGGTGCGTCCGCCGGCAGGTCGAGCACCAGCGGCCGGACCTTGGTCCGCAGGAAGTGGTCCGGGCAGGAGGTGCCGAGCGCGGCCAGCCGGGGGTGTTCGGCGCGGGACAGGAAGTCCAGCACCGCCTCGTCATCGCTGAAATGGCCGACCTGCCGGGCGTCGGTGCTGGCCAGGCCCCGGATGATCGGGGCCAGCGCGGCGGCCTTCGCCCGGCGCTGCTCGGCCGGCAGCGCGGCATGGCCGGGCAGGACCGGGCCGAACGGCTCGGGTCGGCCGTGCTCGGCCAGGAACCGCTCGGCGGTGGCGATGATCTCCAGCGAGCGGGCCTCGCACTCCTCGCTGGTGGCACCCCAGGCGGTGATCCCGTGCCCGCCGAGGATGACCCCGATGGCCTGCGGGTTCTCCCGGGCCAGGGTGGCGATGTCCAGGCCGAGTTGGAAGCCGGGCCGGCGCCACGGCACCCAGACCACCCGGTCGCCGAAGCAGCGGCGGGTCAGTTCCTCGCCGTCGACGGCGGTGGCCAACGCGATGCCGGCGTCCGGGTGCAGGTGGTCGACGTGGGGGGCGTCGACCAGGCCGTGCATGGCGGTGTCGATCGACGGCGCGGCACCGCCCCTGCCGTGCAGGCAGTAGTCGAACGCGGCGACCATCTCGTCCTCGCGCTCGACGCCCGGGTAGACGTCGACCAGGGCCCGGAGCCGGTCCAGCCGCAGCACCGCCAGCCCGGCCTCGGTCAGGGTGCCGATGTCGCCGCCGGAGCCCTTGACCCACATCAGCTCGACCGGCGCACCGGTGACCGGGTCGTCGCCGCTGGCCTTGACCGAGACGTTGCCCCCGCCGAAGTTGGTGTTGCGCCGGTCGGCGCCGATCCGGTGACTGCGCGAGAGCAGCGCGGCCACCTCCGGATGCGTACCCATCGCTGTGCTCGGTTTCCCCTCGTGTGTGCCGTTGTCGGATGTCTCACCGGGCTGGGTCATGCGCCCCAGCCGGCCTGCTGTCCGCCGACCCGCTCGGCGGCGATCTTCTCGGCGTAACCGGACCGGGCGTACGCGGCCATCGGGTCCGGGTCGAGGCCCTGCTCGGCCCGGATCTCGCGCAGCAGTGGCCGGACGTCGGTGTTGTACGCGTCCATCAGCACCGCGTTGGCGCCGAGTACGTCACCGGCGGCCTGCGCGGCGGCCAGCGCCCCGGCGTCGACGATCAGCGCCTTGGCGGTGGCCTCCTGGACGTTGAGCACCGAGCGGATCTGGCCGGGGATCTTCGGCTCGATGTTGTGGCACTGGTCGAGCATGAAGTTCACCCCGGACTCCACCCGCAGGGCGTCCGCCCGGACGATCTCGTGCATGATCCGGAACAGCTGGAACGGGTCCGCCGCGCCGACCATCAGGTCGTCGTCGGCGTAGAACCGGGAGTTGAAGTCGAACGCCCCGAGCCGGCCCTCGCGCAGCAGGAACGCCACGATGAACTCGATGTTCGTGCCGGGGGCGTGGTGCCCGGTGTCGATCACCACCTGGGCCCGTTCGCCGAGCTTGAGGCAGTGCGCGTACGCGGTGCCCCAGTCCGGTACGTCGGTGACGTAGAACGCCGGCTCGAACAGCTTGTACTCCAGCAGGATCCGCTGGTGCTCGCCGATCCGGTCGTAGGTGGCGGCAAGTGCCTCGGCGAGCCGGTCCTGCCGGGAGCGGATGTCGTCCTGGCCGGGGTAGTTGGTGCCGTCGGAGAACCATAGCTTCAGGTCCCGCGAGCCGGTGGCGTCCATGATGTCGACGCAGTCGAGCAGGTGGCGAAGGGCCTTGCGCCGGATCGCCGGGTCGGGGTTGGTGACGCTGCCGAGCCGGTAGTCGTCGTCCTGGAACACGTTCGCGTTGATCGCGCCGATCCGTACCCCGAGGTCGGCGGCGTAGGCGGCGAGCTTGCTGTAGTCGTCGACCCGGTCCCACGGGATGTGCAGCGAGACGATCGGCGCGATCCCGGTGTACGCGTGCACCTGCGCCGCGTCGGCGATCTTCTCCTGCGGCGTACGCGGCACGCCGGGCTGGGAGAACACCTTGAAGCGGGTGCCCGAGTTGCCGTACGCCCAGGAGGGCACCTCGATTCGCTGGCCGCGCAGGGCGGCCCGGACCTCCGGCGAGGCTGCGGTGGCGGTCACGATAGCTCCTGTGTGGAATCGGGTACGGATGCGGCGGGATCGGAAGCGGGCCGGACGGGGATGGGCGCGGATCCGTCGGCGGTGAGCGCGTCGAGTTGCGCGTCGAGGTTGAAGATCTCCGTCAGCACGGTGAATCCCTCGTCCGGGCGGCGCCCGTCGAGTCCCTCGAAGAACGGCGCCATCTCCGCCTGCCACCGCGCGTTGACCTCGGTACGTTCCATCGCGGCGAGCGACTGCGCCAGGTCGTCGGTACGGAAGTGCCCGACCAGCAGGCCGTCGGTGTGCAGGAAGATCGAGTAGTCGTACCAACCGGCGGACCGGAGCGCGGCCAGCATGTCCGGCCAGACGGCGGCGTGCCGCGCGGTGTACTCGGTCAGCCGATCGGGTCGTACCCGTAGGACGAAGCAGACTCTCCGCACCGGGCCCCCTTAGTTGTGAACCGTTTCAATAATCCCGCCCTCAAACTACGAGCGACCGCGCGCGGATGTCAAGGAAACGAGACCCACGGCGTCGATGGCGAGGGCCACCGGCGACCGCGCTCAGCTCTCCCGCCGGGTGTACCGGCTGGACTCGCGGACCACCAGCTCGGGCTCGAAGATCACCTGTTGGTGCTGGTGCACGTCCGGCTCGTTGGACTCCTCCAGCATCAGCGCGGCCGCGGTCCGGCCGAGCCGCTGCCGGGGCTGGCGGACCGAGGACAGCGGCACCGCCGCCGCGGCGGCGAACTCGATGTCGTCGTAGCCGACCAGGGCGATCTCCTCGGGCACCCGGACCTGCTGGCGGGTCAGCTCCTGCAACACGCCGAGGGCGAGCAGGTCGTTGGCGCAGAAGACCGCGGTGGCGCGGGCCGAGCGGGGCTGGCCCAGGATCCGGGCGGCGGCGTCCCGGCCGGCGGCCACGGTCGGGCTGGGCGTGTCGAACCGGCGCAGCTGGTCTTCGCCCAGACCGGCCTCCCGCAACGCGTGCACCGCACCGGCGTGCCGGTCGCGGACCTGCTCCAGCCGCCACGGCCCGCCGACGAAGGCGATCTGCCGGTGCCCGGTCTCGACCAGGTGCCGGGCGGCCAGCTCGCCGCCGAGCCGGTCGTCCACCGAGACCGAGCAGACGTCCGGCCGGGTCGAGCGCCGGTCCAGCAACACCACCAGTACGCCCCGGTCGCGCAGCCGCACCAGTCGCTCGTTGGCGTCGTCCACCGGGGTGATCAGCACCCCCTGGACCCGTTGCTCCTCCAGCAGGTCCAGGTAGGCGCTCTCGCGTACCGGGTCGCCGTCGCTGTTGCAGAAGATGACCGCCATCCCGGCCGCGCCGGTGGCCTCCTCGACGCCCTTGGCGACGTCGGTGAAGAACGGGTTGGCCACGTCGAGCACGACCAGACCGAGGGTGCGTCCCCGCCCCCGGCGCAACTGTCGGGCCGCGTCGTTCGGCACGAAGCCCAGGTCGCTGATTGCGGCGAGGACCCGGGTCCGGGTCGACGCCGCGACGATGTCGGGCCGATTGAGCACGTTGGAAACCGTGCCGACCGACACACCCGCGCGGGTGGCCACGTCACGGATGCTCACGGCTGGTCCCGCCACCGTTGCCTCCTTTTCGCAGTCGGGGCGGTGCGCCGCGACTGAAACGTGTCAACAATAGCGTTGCCGGCTCGATGCCTCACGCCCGCCGGTCGCGCGTCGTGGCGCCGACCCTACCGGCAGCATTCGGGCCGGCGCGGCGGGTAGGGTGACGGCGATCGGGGGCAAGCGCTTTCCCAGACGTAGCGGGCTGATCGACCCACCCTCGGGGCGGTCGACCACGAGAGGCGGACCGATGAGCCACGAAACCACCAGCACCCTGCTGCGCGTACGCGGCAGGACCGTCGCCGAGTACGTGCCCGAGCCGGACCTCGACCAGCGCCTGTCGCCCCGGCCCTACCTGCACCCCGTACGGACCCTCGGCGGGGTGGTGGTCACCGACATCCTGCCCGAGGACCACCCGCACCACCTCGGCGTCTCGATCGGCGTGCAGGACGTCGACGGCGACAACCTCTGGGGCGGCAGGACCTACGTCCGCGACCAGGGCTACACCTGGCTCGACGACCACGGGCGGATAGTGCCGCAGAGCTGGGGACGGCAGGCGGACAACGGCTTCGGCCAGCGCCTACGCTGGCTCGGCCGGGACGGGCGGCTGCTGCTCACCGAGGACCGGACCGTCTTCGCCGGGGCGATCGCCGGCCGCGACGACGCCTGGCTGCTCGACTTCGCGTACACCCTGACCGCACCGGCCGACCGGGACGTCACCCTGGGCAGCCCGGCGACCAACGGCCGCCCGGACGGCGCGGGCTACGGCGGGTTCTTCTGGCGGGCGGCCCTGGGCAAGGTGCGGGTACTCACCGCCACCGGCGAGGGCGAGGACCAGGTGAACGGGACCTCCGAGCCGTGGTTGGCCCTGATCGGCGAGGGTGCGGGCGGGGCGCCGTACACCCTGGTTTTCTCGGGGTTGGGCGACGGTGACGACTGGTTCACCCGCGCCTACGGGTATCCGGGGGTGAATATCGCGCTGGCCTACCGGCGGACGTTGACGATTCCGGCGGGAGGGCGGATCAGTCGGCGGCATCGGGTGGCGGTGGTGGATGGTGCGCTTGCTCGCGATCAGCTTGTCGGGTTGAGCTGAGCGGGTGCGGTCGTCGGGTGGGGGTTCGGGCCCGCCGTGCCCGGCGCGGGCCGTCAGGCTTGATCCCCGCGCCGGTCACGGCGGGCCCGAACCCCGGGTGGTCGCGGGCGTTGCGGCGGTGGGGTGGGTCGGGTGGTGGTCGACTGTTACTGGGGGTGTGGGGTTGGGTGGCGGCGGTCGACTGCTACTGCGGCCAGGGCTGGGAGGCCGGGGAGTAGGGGCCAGAGGATTGGGCCCAGGGAGGCGGTCAGTGTTACCGCTAGCAGGGCGAGTAGTAGTAGGGCGGTGCCGGTCGGGTCGGATCGGGTGCGGGTGAGGGCCTGCTCGGCCGCTGCGGGCCAGGTGGTCTGCGGTTGCCAGGCGACCGCGGCGCGCAGCGCGACCGTGGTCAGCAGTCCGGTGGCCAGCAGCAGTGCCGGTCCGATCACGGTGGCGCCGGGCAGTCCGGCCCGGACCGCCACGGCGTCGAGGGCGAGCACCGCAGCGAGCGCGACCGGCACCAGGTACGGCCACCAGCCGCTGCCCGCCGCCGCGCGCAGCGCCCGCAGGTAGCCCCGTACGGTCACGCCCGTACCGTCGATGTCGGACCGGTCGCGCAGCACCGTGGTCGCGGCCGTGACCGCGACGTAGGCGGTCACCAGGGGCAGGCTGGCGACCAGGGTGAGCAGGCCGAGTACCAGCACCTCGGCGAGCCGGGCCAGCCCGGCGGCGAACCCGCCGGACCGGTACGGCGCCGAGGTGTCGTCCACCTGGTGCGGTCCGGTCATCGCTCAGCCCTTCAGCCCGGAGGTGGCGATGCCCTCCACCAGGTAACGCTGGAAGGCCAGGAAGAACAGCACCACCGGCACGATGCTCAGCACCGACATGGCGAACATCGGGCCGAACGCCGACTCGCTGGTCTGGTCGATGAACAGCCGCAGCGCCAGCGGCAGCGTGTACGTCTCCGGGTCGTTCAGGTAGACCAGTTGGCTGAAGAAGTCGTTCCAGGTCCAGATGAACGTGAAGATCGTCGTGGTGACCAGGGCCGGCTTCAGCAGCGGCAGGATGACGTACCGGAAGGTCAGCACCGGTCCGCAGCCGTCGATCTCGGCCGCGTCGTCGAGTTCGCGGGGCAGCCCCCGGATGAACTGCACCATGAGGAAGATGAAGAACGCGTCGGTGGCCAGCAGCTTCGGCAGGATCAGCGGCACGAACGTGCCGACCAGGTCGAGCTTCTGGAAGATCGTGTACTGCGGGATCAGCACCACGTGGTACGGCAGCATGATGGTGAGCAGGGTGAGCGCGAACAGCGGCCCGCGCAGCCTGAACCGCAGCCGGGCGAAGGCGTACGCGGCCAGCGAGCAGGAGATCAGGTTGCCCAGCACCGCGCCGACCGCGACGATCACCGAGTTGCCGAAGAACCGCCAGACGCTGATGCCGGCGATGCCGTCCAGCGCGGTGGAGTAGTTCTCCGGCACGAACCGGGTCGGCAGCAGGTCGAGGCTGGACAGGATCTCGTCGGTCGGTTTGACCGACGCGGTGAGCAGCCACACGATCGGGTAGAGCAGCAGTAACAGCATGGCGATGATCAGCGCGTGCCAGCCCAGGCCGCGCAGGCGGCTGCCGGTGGTGCTGGACTGGGGGTAGGTGGTCATTTGTTCTCCCCGGCGTAGAAGACCCAGCGGCGGGAGGTGCCGAAGAAGAGCGCGGTGATCAGGGCGACGGTGATCAGCAGGATCCAGGCCATCGCCGAGGCGTAGCCCATCCGGAACTGGGAGAAGCCGCGTTCGTAGAGGTAGAGCGTGTAGAACAGGGTGGAGTTGCTCGGCCCGCCGCGCCCGCCGCTGACGATGAACGCGGGGGTGAACGCCTGGAACGCGTGGATGGTCTCCAGCACCAGGTTGAACAGGATGATCGGGGAGAGCATCGGCAGGGTCACCGAGCGGAACGTACGCCAGCGGCCCGAGCCGTCGACGGCGGCCGCGTCGTAGAGCTCCTGCGGGACCTGCTTCAGCCCGGCCAGGAAGATCACCATCGGGGCGCCGAACTGCCAGACCGCGAGGATGATCAGCACGTAGATCGCGTAGTCCGGTTCGTTGATCCAACCGCCGGTGTCCAGGCCGACCCGGCCGGTGAGCGAGTCGACCACGCCGTCGTCGGTGAACAGTGCCCGCCAGGCCAGCGCGATCGCCACCCCGGTACCCAGCAGCGAGGGAGCGTAGAACGCCGACCGGTAGAAACCCTGTCCGCGCCGCGCGTTGTTGAGCAGCATCGCCACCGCCAGGGCGGCGGCCAACTTCAACGGTACGGAGATCAGCACGTACGTCGCCGTCACCTTGGCCGAGGCGAGGAACCGGGCGTCGTCGGTGAACAGCCGCTTGTAGTTGTCCAGGCCGACCCAGTTGGGACTGGTGAACAGGTCATAGTCGGTGAACGACAGGTAGAGCGAGGCGAGCATCGGGCCCAGGGTGAGCAGCAGCGCGCCGCAGACCCAGGGGGAGAGGAACAGGTACGCGATCCCGGGCCGGTGGCGCCGGTAGCGCGGGCGGTTGCGCCCGGTGCCGGCGGTCGGTTCGGCGGGCCCGGGGGGCGGCCGGCGCAGTGTCTCAGTCGTCATGGCGTGGCAATCCGATCGGCTCGTGACGCCCGCGCCGCAGGGGCGGCGCACTCCCGTGGCGGCGCGCGTGAAACCATTCAATGACGGGGAACGTACCGGCGGCCGGAGGTCCTGTCAACGAAATGGACACGGCCGTGAAACATTCACCGAGTGGCGGTGAGCAGGAGGGCGCGAGGATGAATCGTTTCATTCGGGACCCGAAAAAGTACGGCCGGCACCCCGTCGACCTCAGTCGCCCGGAGCCCAGTCCGGGTCCCGCCCGAACGCCGCCATCAGCCGGTCCTGCTCCCCGGCATTCTCCGGTACGTGCACCGCCGAGGCGACCAGACCGCCCTGCCGGTACGTCCCCACCTGCTCGGCGAACCAGCGGGCGCACCCGCGTACCGCCTCGGCGTCCAGCTTCGGGTCCACCCCGATCGCCACCGCCAGGTCCCAGCCGTGCACCAGGTGCTCGGCGAGCAGCTGTTGCAGGTACTCGCGGGCCGGGGTGTCGCCGAACGAGAGAAACACCGTCCGGTCGAGCGCACCGGGCTCGCCCGCCGCCCGTACGGCGGCCGCTGCGGCATCCCGCGCCGCGCCGGCCGGGTCGGCGCCCAGCAGGTCACCCTCGAACTCGTCGCCGACCTGCTCGATCCTCGCCCCGGCCAGCATCGGGACGGTCCACCGGTCCTCGACCACCACATGGTTCACCAGCGTGCGTACGTCCCAGTCGCCGCACGGTGTGGGCAGCGCCCACTGGTCGAAGCCGACCTCGGCCACCCGGTCGGTGAACTCGCCCAGGCTGCGCCGATAGGTCTCCAGCAGGTCCATGCGCCCGATTCTGCTCCGGTTCCGCCCCGCCGGCAGCCTTTCCGCCGGCAGCCTTTCCGCCGTCCGTTGTCAGCCTTTCCACCGGCAGCCTTTCCGTCGTCCGCTGTCAGCCGTTCCATCGGCCGCCGTTCGTCGCCACGGGTGGGGGTGGTGGCTATCCGTCCAGCTGTTCGGGGGAGAGGCCGAGTTCGCGGGCGGTGCTGAGGTGGACCCACTCGGAGAGCAGGCGGCGGGAGATCAGCCGGTCGTGGACCGCCGACTGCACCGCGAGCCCGTCGATCAGCGCGTTGATCCGCCAGGCGGCGCCGGCCGGGTCGTCGCAGACGAAGACGCCCTCGTCCACGCCGGCCGAGATGATGTCGGCGAGGTCCTCCCGCCAGCGCAGGTCCAACCGACGGGACACCTTCTCCAGCTCGGGCGTACGCAGCGACTCCGACCAGCCGTCGATCCACATTCCCCACGACTTCGACCGGCCGGTCGGGGCGTACAGCTTGAGGATCTTCCGGAGCTTCTCCAGCGGACCGGCCGAGGACCGGACCACCGCGTCGAGCCGGGCCAGATCCTGCTCGGCCGCGTACGCGAACGCCTGCGCGAGCAGCCGCTCCTTCGTGGCAAAGTGGTAGAAAACAAGCGCCTGGCTCACCCCCGCGGCCTGCGCCACGTCGGCCGTACGGGTGTTGGCCAACCCGCGCTCCTTGATCACCGCACAGGCGGTACGCAGCAGCGCATCTAGGCGGACCTCGGCCGCACGTCTTGTCACGCGGTTACGTTAACCTATCGATGTGAATACGGTAAGTCACCAACACTGACGGTCTTTGGTTCGTAACCCGATGTGCTATTCGTCGGCTCGGTGGTGCGCTCGGCCGATCACATCGATCTTCATCCGTGAAGGTATCGGAGTTCATCGGTGGCTCGTAGTAGGGTCCGCTCATGCCCGAGGGTCAGGACCCCGTCCCACCAACGGCCAAGGCGAAGCGGGACCGAGCGGCACGAGTGTCGACGGTGGAGCAACCGGCCACCGGCCCGGTCCGACCGGGCGGTGCCGCCGAGCCGCCACCCGGGCCCGCGCTCGCGGGCGAGCCCACCGGACCGGCCGGGGCCGGCCACGACGACGAGGAACGCCCGGCCCGGGAGCTGACCGGCGCGCCCGCCACCGTGGTCGCCGTGGTCGCGTTCACCGTCGCGCTGATCGTCCTCACCCAGGTGTTCCGGCCGCTGGCGCAGGGCAGCCAGTACTACTTGATCATCTTCCTGGCGGGCGTACTGCCGCTGGTTTTCCTCGCCTACCGGTCCGGCCTGCGCCGGCCGGCGCGGCTGACCCGGCGCGGCCCGGCGCCACCGGGCGACCCGGCCGACCTGCCCGCGCGCGGCCGGCCGGACCGGCCCACGATCGGCGACTGGCTGCTGGCCGGGCTGGCCCTGCTGGTCTGCCTCTACCCGGTCCTGCCGTTCCCGATCGCCGGCGCCGGCGGCGGCTACGACGCCTTCCTCGACCGGCAGGGCCTGCTCACCCCGACCGACGTGCTGCTCGGCGCGCTGCTGCTGGCCCTGCTGATCGAAGCCTGCCGGCGCACCACCGGCTGGGTGCTGCCCGTGGTCTGCCTGATCTTCCTCGGCTACGGCTACTACGGCGGCCTGCTGCCCCAGCACTGGGCGATCGCCCACGCCGGACTCGACTTCGCCCAGATCATCGACGCGCTCTACAACTCCGGCAGCGGCTTCTACGGCACCCCGCTCGACGTCGCCGCCACCTACATCGTGCTGTTCACGATCTACGGCGCCGTGCTCGACCTCTCCGGCGCCGGCCGGTTCTTCGTCGACCTGTCGGTCGCCGCGTTCCGCCGCTCGCGCAGCGCCGCCGGCCGCACCGCCGTCGCCGCCGGCTTCCTGCTCGGCACGGTCTCCGGATCCGGTACGGCCACCGCCGTCAGCGTCGGCGCGGTGAGCTGGCCGATCCTGCGCCGCGCCGGCTACCCTCCCGAGCAGGCAGGTGGCATGCTCGCCGCCGCCGGTGTCGGAGCCATCCTCTCCCCGCCCACCCTCGGCGCCGCCGCGTTCATCGTCGCCGAATACCTGGGCGTGTCCTACCTGACGGTGCTCGGCTGGGCGATGATCCCGACCCTGCTCTACTACCTCGGCATCCTGCTCGCCGTGGAGATCGACGCCCGCCGGTTCGGGGTACGGGCGGTCGAGGTCGTCGCCGGCTCGCCGGGGCGCCTGCTGCTCCGCTTCGGCTACCACTTCTCCTCCCTGATCGTGATCGTGGTGCTGCTCGCGATCGGGGTCAGCGCCACCCGTTCGGTCGTCTACGCGACCGCACTGGCGTTCGCCCTCTCCTTCCTCGACCGGCGCGGCTGGCTCACCCCCGACCGGCTGTTCACCGCCCTCGCCACCGGCGTACGCGGCGTGCTGCCGGTCGTCGCCGTCTGCGGCGCCGCCGGCATCATCACCGCCACCACCACCAAGACCGGCCTCGGTGCCCAGTTCGCCGGGCTGCTGGTCCGCGCCGCCGAGACCCTGGCCGACCGCCCCGCCGTCGTACTCGCGCTGACCGTGGTCTTCGCCGCCGTCGCGCTCGCGCTGCTCGGTCTCGCCGTACCGGTCACCGCCTCGTTCATCATCGGCTGGGTGATCATCGGACCGGCGCTGCTGGCGCTCGACGTACCCGCCCCGGCGGCGGCGATGTTCGTCTTCTACTACTCCGTGCTCTCCGAGGTCACCCCGCCGACCGCGCTCGCCGCGGTGGGAGCCGCCGCGATCACCGGCGGCCGGACCGTGCCCACGATGTGGCAGGCACTGAAGTACGCGCTACCAGCCTTCCTCGCCCCGATCGCCTTCGTGCTGACCGGGCCGGGGGAACACCTGCTCGGCCGGGGACCGGTGCTCGGCGTGCTCTGGGCCGCCGCCGTCGCCTGCCTCGGCATCGCCGCCGTCGCCACGGCCAGCGGCGGCTGGCTGCTCGGCATCGGCCCGGTTGGCGTACCCGGTCGGATCCTCGCCGGCCTGGGCGGCCTGCTCCTGCTCTACCTGCACCCGGTCTCGATCGCGACCGGTGTCGCGCTGCTCGCCGCCACCGCCGCCCTGGCCCTGGCCCGCCGCCGCACCGACCGGCGCCCGCCGGACCCGGCGGCGCAGGCCGAGTCGGTCGAGGCGACGTCAACTTCCCGGTCGGCTTCGCCGCCGGACCGGTCACCCCGGAAAAGGGAGAGCTCATGAACCGTGCCACGAGGGCCGTCGCGGGAATCGCGGCGATCGGCCTCGGCCTGGCCGGCCTGGTCGGCTGCGGCGGCCGGCAGGACGGGGCCACCACCGACGCCGGCGGCGAGGTGACCTGCGAGGTCGGCGCCGACACCCGGATCGGCATCGCCACCGGAAACTCCACCGGCGTCTACTTCGCGCTCGGCAACGCGTACGCCGAGCAGATCGGCACCGCCACCGACGGCAGGGTCAAGGCCACCGCCGCCGAAACCGGCGCCTCGGTGCAGAACATCCAGCAGTTGGTCGCCGGGAGCTACGCGGTGGCGTTCTCGCTGGCCGACACGGCCGCCGACGCCGTCGAGGGTCGGGGCAGCTTCGAGGGCCAGGCGCAGCCGGTGCAGGCGCTCGCCCGGATCTACACCAACTACACCCAGGTGGTGGCGCGTACCGGCTCCGGGATCACCTCGGTCGCCGACATGAAGGGTAAGCGGATCTCCACCGGCTCGCCGAAGTCGGGCACCGAGGTGATCGCGAACCGGCTGCTCCAGGCGGCCGGTCTCGACCCGGCCCGGGACATCCAGGCGCAGCGGCTCGACCTGACCAAGACCGTCGACGGCGTCAAGGACGGCTCGATCGACGCCTTCTTCTGGTCCGGCGGACTGCCCACCCCCGGCATCACCGACCTGCTCACCACCGCCCGGGACCAGGTCACCTTCCTGGACATCACGCCGCTGCTGAGCGAGCTGAAAAAGATCAACCCGGTGTACGAGGAAGGCGCCATCCCGGCCGCCACCTACGGCACCCCCGCCGCCGTACGGACCATCGTGGTGCCGAACCTGCTGCTGGTGAAGAGCGACCTCGATCCGAACCTGGTCTGCGTACTGACCCGGGCGCTGTTCGACCGCAAGCCGCAACTCGAACAGGCCAACGCCGCGGCCAGGGAGATCAGCCTGGAAACCGCCCGCAAGACCACCCCGGTGCCGCTGCACCGAGGCGCCACCAAGGCCCTGGACGACCTCAACGCCCCAAAGTAGCCCAGTAGCCCATCCAGCCCCCCACCCATCGTCCACTCGTACGACCTTCCCACCACACCAGGTTCCTAGGACACTTCACGGAGTGTGTCGTACGTCCAACCGGGTAGCCCGGTTCCGTCCCGGTTGAACGGCTTTCACCTGCGAGAACGCCCGTACGTGAGCGGACCGACCCGCCTCGGCCACCCCCGATTTGGCACATGTTCGCGCGCTCGGCTAAAGTTCTCATCCGTCACCAGGAAACACCGGAGACAAGCGGACGTAGCGCAGTTGGTAGCGCATCACCTTGCCAAGGTGAGGGTCGCGGGTTCGAGTCCCGTCGTCCGCTCGGAGATGCCGCCACGCACGTCGGGGGCTACCTCGGTGGAGTGGCCGAGAGGCGAGGCAACGGCCTGCAAAGCCGTGTACACGGGTTCAAATCCCGTCTCCACCTCGGCAAGGATATGCGAGGGCGATTGGCGCAGTGGGAGCGCGCTTCCTTGACACGGAAGAGGTCACTGGTTCAAACCCAGTATCGCCCACCAGCTAGACCAGCAGGTCAACGGCTCGTTACCGGATCTCCGGTAACGAGCCGTTCTGGTTGTGCCCCTTACATTGGGAGCAAACTGGGAGCACATGATCGTCATCCCTCCCTGGGATGATGCGTCGGGGTCGCGGGGGCTCGGTGTTACCGCAGCCAAGTCCCTGCCCGCCTGGTCGGGGCGCCGCAAAGCGGGTGTTCAGCTGCGCCCTGGGGTTTGCGCGGCGACGCGGGCCGGAAGTGCCGAGCGGCTCGCTGGGCTCATAACCCAGAGGTCGCAGGTTCAAATCCTGTCCCCGCTACAACTGAAAGTGCAGGTCAGAGCCCCGCCCCCAAATCATGGGGGCGGGGTTTTTGATCTCCTTCCGGGCACAGTCCGGGCAGACGAAACACCACGAGGCGACACGGGATAGCAGGTTGTCGATCTTCGCTGTATCTGTTATCGGTTGGACGTCGAACCTCCTCTATGTCAGGGGAAGCTTGTGTGCCATCCAGAGGGCATCCTTGAACTCAAGTCAATCGATGTTATAGTGGCGGCAGTCCGAGCCTGGTCGAGCGACGCTATGCCCCGGCTGCCACGTTATTCGCTCTACGCTGACCGGTTCCGGCCGTACCGGCGGATACGCGGTAGCCCCGGATCAGCTGACCTTGGTCTCGAGTTAGGCCGCGCAGCCCCCGCTCGATGACGCTGGCCAGAGCTCAACTCGTCCCCGCCGTGAGCCTGTCCGAAATTTGGCTCTGGCTCACTTCCGGCTATGCAATCAGGGAAGAGTCCGTGTCCGTGTCGGACGGGCGGTATGAGATCGACGTCTCCGCGTCACGCAAATGCTTCCCGACCGCGAAGAACGAGGTCGGCCTCGATCACTACCAGGCCCGCCGCTACGACGCCTGGTACCAGCACACAACGCTGGTTATGGTGGCCCACCCCTACCTCGCCGTCACCGCGCCCACGCCGAGAAGGGGCTCCGAAACTCGGAGCCCCGAGCCCGATCAGCCCGCCGAGTACGCCGACGTCCCCGCCGGCCGGCGGCAAAGGCCAGCGGTAAGGAGGTAGGGACGGCGGAGCGATCGGGAGCCGGCGAGGTTTGAACGTCTGGACGCCACGGGCCGGTATCGGAGCCGCGCAGCGGTGTGCTCAGCCATACGATCAGCTGGCGCCGGCGGATCGCGATGCGCTCGATACGGCTGGCGAAGCGAGTTCTCCGACCGGGATCTCGTCGGCTGAGCCAAACGTCACGTGTTCGCTGCGGCCCTGGTTTGGGTGCCTCGCTGCCCCCGGGATTTCCTAGGTCGTGCTCCGCGAAACTGGCGGGGACAGGTTTCTACCGCGCAATCCCCCACGGGCAGGGCTCGGGTGGACCTCCGCTGCCCAGGCGGCGCCACGCCGGGGCGGGAGTACGGCGGCGATTGGCGACTGTTCAGAGGGTGTCGTACGACAGTTCCGCGTCCGAGTCAGTCCGCTCTGCTTGGTTGCGGAATCGGGCCGGCAAGTGGTCCGGGTGCGGCCAGGCCGGCCCGGATCACCTGGTAGACGTGCCGCATGAGATCCCCGTCGGCGCGGAAACGTCGCATCGACTGCAGACCGACGATCAGGGTCTTGATGTCGGCGGCCTCCAGATCGGGGCGAACCGTACCGGCCCTCTGCGCCTGCGCGAGGAGTTCCGCGACGGTTCCCATGAACTCGCGCTCGGCGTCCGGCATGGCCTTCGTCAGGTCGAAGCTGGTCCCCGCCAGTGCGTCCGCGAACCCGAGATCGGTCGCGCCCTGTTCGGCCATCTGGAGCAGGAATGCGTGCAGCCCCTCGCCCGGGTCGGTCTCCGCCTGGGCGCGGGCCCGTTCGACGACCTGGTGCATCCGGTCGGCCACGATTGCCTGAAGTAACGACTCCTTGGTCGGAAAGTGCCGGTACACGGTACCCGCGCCCACGCCGGCCCGCCGGGCGATCTCGTCGATCGGGACACCCGCACCTTCCTCGGCGAAGGTCTCGTAGGCGACCTGCAGTACTCGTGCCCGGTTGCGGGCCGCGTCCGCGCGTAGTGGCCGGGTTTTCTCCGTCAATGGTCCTCCTGGTAAACGGGGCGTACGTTCCGCTAAGCTCAATCGGAACGTGCGCCCCGATTGTAACTGGAGGAAAGCATGCCGCGATCCGAGTGGACTGGCGACGACGTACCGGACCAACACGGCCGGGTAGCTGTAATCACCGGCGGCAACAGCGGCATTGGCTTCGAGACGGCCAAGCTGCTCGCCTCGCGCGGCGCCGCGGTCGTACTCGGCGCACGGGACGTCGACAAGGGCAAACGGGCCGCGACCCGAATCGCCGCCGACATCCCGGGAGCCAACGTCACGGTGCTGCACCTCGATTTGGCGTCACTGGCCTCGGTCCGAGCCGCAGCCGACCAACTCCGCGCCACCCACACCGGCATCGACCTGCTAATCAACAACGCCGGCGTGATGCGCACCCCGCGCGGGCTCACCGCAGACGGCTTCGAACTGCACTTCGGGACCAACCACCTGGGTCACTTCGCACTCACCGGGCTGTTGCTCGACATGATGCTGGCGGTTCCGCACTCCCGCGTGGTCACCGTCAGCAGCGCAGACCACCGGCGGGGCGGTGCCATCAACCTCGACGACCCGAACTGGAACACCCGCGAGTACCACCGAGTCACCGCGTACGCCCACTCCAAGGTGGCGAACCTGATGTTCACCTACGAACTTCAGCGCAGGCTGTCCGGTCGCAGCCACACCATCGCCACCGCCGCGCATCCCGGCGGCTCGGACACGGAGGGATCCAGGACGGCGACCGCGCAGTTCTCGGCATTCCTCCGGATGGCGTTCACCATGGCGATCCGACCACTGATGCTCCAGAACGCCGAGATGGGCGCGCTTCCCACGCTACGTGCCGCGACCGACCCGACCGTTGCGGGCGGCGAGTACTACGGCCCGGGTGGGTTCCTTGAGAGCAAGGGATACCCGAAGGTGGTCCGATCGAGTGCGCCGTCTCACGACGAAATTGGCCAGCGACGGCTGTGGACAATTTCCGAAGAGCTGACCGGCGTCGCCTTCCCGGTGTGACCCGACACCGGGCCGGACCAGCCGGATTGTCCGGGCGTGAACCGCTTGGCGCCGCAGAGCCGACCACGCCCGCGAACCGACCCGGATACCGTGCCTTACGGGAGAATCGTTGCGCACCCGCCCGGAACCCGGTACCGGCTTTCTCCAGTGTTTCAGCCGATGCGTGGGTTCCGGGCGCGGATGAACCTGCGTCGAGTCAGTTCCTCGTGACGTTGGCGGCGACGACCGGGTCAGTGCACGAGGAGCGGGGTGACCCCGTCGGCGGGATCCCCGCCGGCTCCGTCCGCCGGGGCCGTGCTGTCCGACGGGCGGACGCGTACGAGCGCGATCGCGACGAGCGCGGCGAGGATCAGGATGGCTACGGCCCACCAGATGGCGGTGGCGTAGCCGTGCACGATCGCCTGGTCGGCCGTGCCGGGGTCGCCGGCGTGGTCGAGGAGCCAGGTTGCGGTCGCGCTGGCCGCGATCGTGTTGAGCAGGGCGGTGCCGATCGAGGCGCCGACCTGCTGCGATGTGTTGATCATCGCGGATGCGATACCGGCGTCATGGGGTCGCAGTCCGTGGGTGGCGAGGCTCATCGCGGGTAGGAACGCCGTCCCGGTGCCGAGGCCGAGCAGGATCTGACTGGGCAGGATCAGGGCCGGATAGGAGCTGTCCACCTCCATCTGGGTGAGCAGCAGCAGGCCGACCGCAGCGGTCAGGAAGCTCCCGCCCATGAGTATCTGGGGTGGGACGCGGCGGCTGAGCCAGGTCCCGATCACGGTCGGGCCGATGATCATCGCGGCGATCATGGGCAGGAAGCCCAGCCCGGTGCGGACCGGCGACCATGCCTGCACGACCTGTAGGTAGTAGGTCAGGAAGAGGAAGAGGCCGAACATGCCGATGATGGAGAGGCCGATCGACAGGTAGACGCCGGCTCGGGTGCGCTCGGTGAGTACCCGCAGCGGTAGCAGCGGGTTGGGCACTCTCGCCTCCACGAACACGAACGCGAGCAGCGCAATGGCGGCCGTGAGGAACGAACCGAGGGTCCAGCCGGCGGTCCAGCCGTCAGCCTCGGCCCGGGTGAAGCCGTAGACGAGGGCGATCAGGCCGGTGGTCGCGAGCACCGCCCCGGGGATGTCCAGGCGGTTCCGGTTGCGAGAACCGATCGTGTCCCGGACGGTGAGGATCGCGCCGATCGCGGCCCCGAGAGCGAACGGGATGTTGATGTAGAGCGACCAACGCCAGTCCAGGTATTCGGTGAGGACACCACCGAGGATCAGCCCGACCCCGCCGCCGGCCGCGGAGATCGCCCCGAACGCGGCGTACGCCCGAGCCCGTTCCTTCGCTTCGGTGAAGGTCACCGAGAGCAGTGCCAACGCGGCCGGGGCGAGGAGTGCGGCGAACACACCCTGCAGGGAGCGGGCGGCGAGCAGCATGCCGGTGTTGGTCGCCAGGCCGCCGAGTGTCGAGGCGGCGGCGAACCCGAGCAGCCCGATCAGGAAGATCCGTTTGCGGCCGGCGACGTCCGCGAGCCGGCCACCGAGGAGCAGCAGGCCTCCGAAAGCGAGGGTGTAGGCGGTGATCACCCATTGCCGGTTGCCGTCGGAGATGCCCAATTCGTGCTGTGCCGAGGGAAGCGCGATGTTCACCACCGTCGCGTCCAGGGCGACCATCAGCTGGGCCAGCGATATGAAGATCAACGCCAACCAGCGGCGAGGATTGACGTGGACCGGGTCGGACATGGATTACCCCTATACGCGTTCTGGTTGCGGACGAAGTAACTGGCGGGAAGGAGTGACCGCTCGTCCCGCGGCTTGACGCAGTTCCCTGGTCGGACAGGGCGGATGTGCGTGCCAGATGCGCGCGGAAGTGTCGCGGGTGGCGATGCGAAGGCCCCTTGCCGAGGCCGATCGGCGCACGGCGACGGCCCGCCCGAGAATGTCCGGACGGGAGGAATCCGGGCGATGGCCAGCGGCGAAGATGGCTGCCGGAGGCTACGACCCGAGTGCTATGGCGATGCCGATCTTGAGATTGCGTCGCCCGAGGAGCAGGTCAAACAAGAACACCAGTCGGACGATGGGGAAGCGGCGCGCCATGAGTCGGCGTACCTGGGCGGTCTCGGCCCGGTCCAGCAGCCGCGCCCTGCCCTCAACGGTCAGCGCGCCGGCGGCGATCCGGCCGTTCATGTCGCATGGCGTCACCTCGACGGAGGGGTTGTTGCGGATCCGCTTGACCTTTCCGCTGTCGCGCTGGGTGAGCACGAACAGTTCCCCGCCGTGGGCGACGACCCCTACCGGGGTGGGGACCGGTCGTCCGTCGCGGCGGTAGGTGGTCACGGTGGCGTAGCGGGTGCGGGTGATCTGGTCGGGCACGGTCATGCCGGCCTCGCGGCAGTTCGACGGTCCAGCCAGCCGGCCGCCGCGATGGCGGCGGCGCCGAGCGCCTCCCACGCGGCAGCGTTGAGGAAGGCCCTGGGCGCGCGGCCGGTGGCGGCGAGCCCGGCCAGGCCACCGGCCATCAGCATCCGGCGTGCCATGACGTACGTGGGAAAGCCGGGCCATCTCTTCGCGGCACCCGTCAGGTAGGCCCCGCCCTCGCCGATCGCGGCGAACGAACTGCTGCCCAGCACGGCTGGGGTGTAGTCACCCGGTCCACGCTCGGCCGGATCCCCGAAACCGGACAGGCGCAGTTGGCGATCCGGACTGACCGCCCCGAGGATGCCGAGGGCCCCGCCGAGGACGCCCAGCGTGGTCAGCGTCCAATAGGTGGCCTTGCCTTGTCCTGCGTTCATCTGCTTTCTCCTGTCATTCCGGTAGGTGTTCGGCCCGTCACGACCGGCCGGCCGTGACGGGGAAGTCGACCCCGGTCAGTTCCTGTGACCGCGTCCAGAGGCGGGCTGCCAGGTCCGGGTCCAGGTCGACCTGGGGCGGTTGGAGCGGGACGGGGAGGCCGACGCCGCGGCGGGCCGGACCGTAGTACTGCCCGCCTTCGGCGTCGGGGTCGACGGTGGCGCGGACGGCCACCCGGGCGGACCGGTGCTTGCCCTGCGCGAGCGGGGTGAGTAGCCGTCCGGCGATCCGGGCGAGCGGGGTGGGTTCGTTGATTCCGGCCCGTCGTGGGCTGGCGCCGTCGAGGCCGAGGCCGGGGTGAACCACGATTGACCGGACTCCACTGTCGGCGTGACGCAGCCGGCGGTCGAGTTCGAAGCCGAACATCTGGACGGCGTGCTTCGACCGGACGTACGCCTGCCGTGGGTTGTAGGACCGCTCGCTGAGCAGATCGTCGAGATCGAACCCCGCCCGTCTGGTCATGATGCTGCCGACCGACACGACCCGGCTGCCCGGCGTCGCCGCCAGGACCGGCAGGGACAGCGCGGTGAGAGCGAAGTGCCCGAGGTGGTTGGTCCCCACGGCGAGTTCCAGGCCCTGCCTCGTAGTCGTGCGCTGCCGGCCCGGGGCACTGATCCCGGCGTTCTCGATCAGGCCGTCGAGCCGGTCCAGCGCCGTCAGGGCGGCGGCGGCCGACGCGACCGAGTCCAGGTCGGCCAGGTCCAGCGGGATCGTGGCGATTTCGGCGGCCGGGATTTCGCGACGGATCGCCTCCACCGCCGCGCCCAACCGCTGCGGGCTGCGACCGAGAATCACCACACGCCCTCCCGCCGCGGCGAGCTGTTCGGCGACGAAGTAACCGATCCCGGCGTTGCCACCAGTGACCGCGTACGTCCGGCCGCCCAGGTCGGGCAAGGCCTCCGGATTCCAGGGCACAACATCCTCCAACGAAACGGTAGTGGCATCTCCGTTTCAAACGGTAGCGCTAAAGTGGTGATCCCGCCACCACTTCGATCGGAGGTACCAGCCATGCGGACTCCCCGCCGGGACCAACTCCGCAACCGACAGCGGCTGATAGCCGCCGCCCGCGAGGCCTTCGCCGAGCACGGCCCGGAGACCGCGCTCGAGGAGATCGCCCGCCGGGCCGGCGTCGGGACCACGACGCTCTACCGGCACTTCCCCGAAAAGGAGGGCCTGATCGAGGCGGTCCTCGACGACCTCGTCGCCGCGGTACGACACAACGCTGAACGCGCCATGCGAGACAACGACCCGGTTGGCACCTTCCGTGCGGTATTCACCCAGAGCTGCGACATGTCCGAGCAGGAGGTGGCGACCTTTGCCCGGCTCGCCGGCGCCGGCGACCGCGCCGACGAACACGCCCAGCGCCTCATCACCGCCGTGGTCGGCCCCGCCACCGACCGGCTGCGCGCCGCCGGTGGTCTACGCGCCGGCATCACCGCCGAGGACATCGCCACCTTCGTCCGTATGACCCTCACCGCCGACAGCGACGAAGCCCGTGCGAAGGCCATCCAGGTCATGCTTGACGGCCTGATCCAGACAAGCACCACTACCAACGACTGATCGCGCGGCGCTCGGTCGCCCCAGTGCCGACCGCAAGTAACGGGCGGACTGTTCGGCGCTCTACCAACGACTGATCGCGCGGCGCTCGGTCGCCCCGCCACCTGGCGGGTAATTACCGCCATGTGGCGCTCGATCACACCGATGGGGGCCGCCATGCTGGTGGGAGCGGTTACGCCCGTGATCGCTGTCAATCCGCGGAGGCAGATGTATGACCACCACCCGGGCTCTTCCACCCCCGTTCGACCCGGAACTCGGCGCCACACTCGCGGCCATGGCCGACTTCCTCCCACCAGCGGTGACACCGGACTTGATCCCGGCCCTGCGCGAGCGTGGCGCCGGGCCACGGGCCACCGACGACGATCTGCGGCGCGACGGCCGGTTCGAGATCGAGGAGCGGGCCGTACCCGGCCTGGACGGTGATCCGGACATCTCGCTGCTGATCTTCCGGCCCACCGCTCCCACCGGCACCCTGGGCTGCCTGTACCACGTCCACGGCGGCGGCATGTTCCTCGGCGACAACCGCTCCGGCGTGCCGGAGATGCTGCTCGACTGGGCGGAGGAGTTCAACCTCGTCGTGGTTTCGGTCGAATACCGGCTCGCTCCGGAGACCCAGCACCCCGGACCGGTCAACGACTGTTACGCCGGGCTGCTCTGGACCGCCGAGCACGCCGGCGAGCTCGGTTTCGACCCGGACCGGCTGATCATCGGCGGGGCCAGCGCGGGTGGCGGACTGGCCGCCGCGGTCGCCCTGATGGTCCGCGACCGGGGCGGCCCGGCGCTGCTCGGGCAGATGCTGATCTACCCGATGCTGGACGACCGCAACAACACCCCGTCCGCGCTGCAGATGGCCGGTCTGGGCATCTGGGACTACACCGCCAACCAGACAGGCTGGGGAGCGCTGCTCGGCGACGCGGCGGGCGGGCCGGACGTTTCGCCGTACGCCGCACCGGCGCGTGCCGAGGACCTCTCCGGGCTGCCGCCCGCCTTCATCGAGGTGGGCAGCGCCGAGACCTTCCGGGACGAGGACGTGGCGTACGCGAGCCGGATCTGGCAGGCCGGCGGGCAGGCTGAACTGCACGTCTGGCCGGGCGCCTTCCACGGTTTCGACATGACGATGCCGACCGCGCAGATCTCCCGGGACGCGAAGCGAGCACGGGTTGCCTGGCTCAACCGGCTGTTCAACGCATAGCCTCAGCTGATGAACGAACTGGCCGTCCGGCTCGCCGCGCTGGACGCGGACGCGGGTGCCGCGCTGCAGGTCATCGCCTACTTCGACAGTTTGGTGGAGGCACGCGCCGGCCTGCAGAGCATCGTCCGTGGGGCGGCCGTGCTGGCCGGTTGCCCGGCCCGGCTGGACGACGACGCCCGCCGGGTGCACATCCGGATGCTGCCGGACGGGATCGCCGCCCCGCTGCCGGGCCCGGCCGACGGGAGCTGGCCCGGCCAGCCGGTCGGCACGGCGATGCTGCGGCTGGAACGCGCCGGGGCGCCCGGTCCGGTGGACGCGATGGTGCTGGAACGGGCGGCGGGCGCCGCCGGCGCTGTGCTGGACCGCACCCGCGGCCGGGCCCCGGCCACCGACCCGGCGGCGGTCGAGCTGGTCGTGGACGCGTCCGCGCCCGCCGACGTACGCCTGCAGGCGGCCCGCCGGCTGGGACTGCCCGTGGACGGCACGGCGTACGCGATGGCCCTGGCCTCGGGCGAGTCCCGGCTGGCGGCGGCCGGCACACCGCCACCCACCACCCGGGCCGGGATCGGTCCGGCGGTGCCGTTGCTGCACCTGCCCGATTCCCACCGGGCGGCCCGGACAGCGTTGCGCTTCGCGGCCGAAGGCACCGACGAGGACCCCGGCGAGACGTTGTTGCACTTCGAGGAGCTGGGCGCGCTGGCTGTGCTCGCCGCTGTACCCGACCCGGCCGGGGTGCCGGACGTGCGGGCGCTGGAACACGCGGCGGGCGGCGCGTCCTGGGTCCTGACCACGCTGCACGCGGTGGCGTCGACCGCCAGCCTGCGCGCGGCGGCGACCGTGTTGCGCCTGCACCATTCGACGCTGCAGGACCGGATCGGGCACGCGGAGCACCTGCTCGGCTGGAGTGTGCGGGAGCCGCAGGGCCGGTTGCGTCTGCAGCTGGCGCTGACCCTTCGACGCCTGCACCGCCACCCGTCCTGACGGAAGCATCCCTACCGCCGGTGGCCGCCTGCTCCGGGTGGTGCTGTTCGGTGTCGGCCATGTCGCCGGCGAGGACGGAGCGGATCCAGGCCGGGTAATCGGCCCGATGGCCGGCGGGGTCCAGGCGGGTGACGCGGCGCTACCGCAAACCGCCCCGGCCCGATGGCCGGGGCGGAAAACCGTGCGGCGCGGCCGGCCGCGCCCGTGGCCCGAGCGCGGCGATCGGACACGTGTGGTGCTACTCCGTGAGGGTGATGGCCAGTGCCGGGCATACGGCTGCCGCGTGGCGGACGTCGTCGGCGAGTTCCTCCGGTGGGTTGGGGTTGAGCAGTATGACGACGCCGTCCTCGTCGCGCTGGTCGAACACGGCCGTCGCGGTCGACACGCACTGTCCGGACGTGACGCACCTGTCCTGGTCGATGGTTACCTTCATGGGATCCTCCGGAAGAACGGTCACCAGGTCACGGGTAGCTCGTACACGCCGTACACCGAGCCGTCGTGCTTGAACGGGACCTCGTCCAGCTCGACCGCCAGCCGCAGCGTGGGAATACGCCGGTACAGCGTGCTGTACACGACCTGGAGCTCCATCCGTGCCAGTGGCTGCCCCAGGCACTGGTGCACTCCGAAGCCGAATGCCAGGTGCCGGCGGGCGTCCCGCTGGATGTCCAGCCGGTCGGGGTGGGGGAAGACGTCCGGGTCGCGGTTCGCGATGTCGTTGGCCAGGATGATGCCCTCACCGGCACGGATGGTCTCGCCCGCGATCTCGATGTCCTCGAGTGCGACCCGGCGTCGCCCGTTGTGCGTGATGTGCAGGTACCGCAGGAGTTCCTCGACCGCGCCGGCGACGAGCTTCAGGTCGTTCGACTCGCGTAGCAGCGCCAACTGGTCGGGGTGCTCCAGCAGGGCCAGCGTGCCGAGCGCGATCATGTTCGCGGTGGTCTCGTGCCCGGCGATCAGCATGAGTACGCCGATCTGGGCCGCGTCCGGTCGGGTCAGTTCCCCGGTCCTGATCCGCTCGGTGAGCCCGGACAGCAGGTCCTCGCCGGGGTTGGCGAGCTTCTCGCCGATCAGCTCGTCCAGGTACGCGAAGAGCCGGCCAGCAGCGTCCCGCCGCTGCTCCGGTGCCGCGTCCCGGTTGATCATAGTGCTGCTGTGCTCCTGGAAGAAGTCGTGGTCCGCGTACGGCACCCCGAGCAGTTGGCAGATCACCAGCGACGTCATCGGAAGCGCGAACGCCGACACGAGGTCCACCGGCTTCGGGCCGGTCAGCATCTCGTCGATCAGGTCGTCCACGACCTGCTGTACGCCCGGCCGCATGGCCTCGACCCGCTTGATGGTGAAGGGTGCGGTCACCATGCGACGCAGTCGGGCGTGCTCGGGGTCGTCCATGAGGACGAAGCTGATGGGCGCGTCGCTGATGGGCGCCGGACTCGGGTAACCGGGGCGGGTGATGTCGGCGCTGACCCTCGGATCGGCCAGCAGTTCCCGCTGGTCCGCGTACCGGGTCACCAACCATGGTGTGGTGCCGTCCCACAGTCGAACCCGCGCCAGCGGGGTCCGCTCCCGCAGCGCCTGCATGGTCGGCGGCGGGTCGAACGGGCACTTCGCCGCCCTGGCTGCCGGGAACTGCGGCGCTTCGGTCGAATCGAGGGTGCTGGTCATGACGTTCCTTCCACGAGTGCCGAAGCGCCGAGGAGTTCCTGTCGGCGCAGGCGGGCTTGTTTGGGCATGTTCCAACCGAGGACGCCGGTGACCCGGCCGTCCCGGCGGTACAGCGCGACGAAACGGCGGTCCGCCACCGCGCCGTCCACAACCGACGCCTCGGCGTCCGGTGACAGCACCCCGTGCACCTGGATCCTGGCGTCGTACTGTTCGGTCCAGTAGTAGGGCACGGGGGTGTAGGGGCGGTCCTCGCCGAGGATGGTGGTGGCGACGGCGACCGCCTGCTCGGTGGCGTTGGTCCGGTTCTCCAGCCGCAGCGACACGTCGAGCTGTTCGTGATGCCAGCGGGCCATGTCACCGGCGGCGTAGATTCCGTCCGCCGCCCGAGATCGGGAGTCGCACACCAGCCCGTTCTCCAGCCGGAGCCCGCTGCCGACAAGCCATTCCGTCGCCGGTACGGCGCGAACGCCACCACGACGACGTCCGCCGGCAGCACCTCGCCGTTCTCCAGGCACACGCCGGTGACCGACCCGTCCCGCCCGGCGAGCCCGGTGGCCGCGGCGCCGAGCCGCAGCTCGACCCCGTGCTCGGTGTGCAGGTCCGCGAGCAGCCCTGCGGCCAGCGGGCCGACCTGCATCGCCAGCGGCGCCGACTGGGGACCGGCCATGGTGACCGGGAGGCCCATCCCGCGCACGGTGGCGGCGATCTCCGCACCGAGCACGCCGTCTCCGACGACCACGACCCGCGAGCAGCGCAGCAGGTCCTGCCGGAGCGCCAGCGCGTTGTCGAGCGTGCGTAGCACGTGCACGCCCGCCAGGTCGTCCTGGCCGGGCAGGGTTCGAGGCCGCAGCCCGGTGGCCACCACGATCGCTTCCGCCGTCAGCGTGCGCCCGGCGGCGGTGTGGACGGTGCGGGTCGCGGTGTCCAAACCGACCGCCGGGTCACCGACGATGAACTCCGCGTCCAGGGCCGACAGCGCTGCCGGTGGCCGCAGTTGAGCCCGATCCGCCTGCCAACTGCCGGCGAGGATCTGTTTGGACAGCGGTGGCCGGTCGTAGGGCGCGTGCGGCTCGGCTCCCAGCACCGTCAGTTGGCCCCGGTAACCTCCGCGACGCAAGGCTTCCACGGTGCCGAGGCCGGCGGCCGAGGCGCCGACCACCAGCACGTTGTCGGGGATGCTCCGGGTTCGACGGTTTGCTGCCAGAGCTCCGTTCACGGTTCTTCGCTCACCCAGATCGCGGCCGCCGGGCAGACGCTGGCGGCTTCGCGGATGATTCCGTGCAGTTGCTCGGTTGGCTGCGCGTCGAGCAGGACCACGATCCCGTCCTCGTCCCGCTGGTCGAACACGTCCGGCGCGAGCATCACGCACGTGCCGGCGCCGCAGCATTTGTCCTGGTCCACGGTCACCTTCACGGTTCCTCCTGTCCTTCGTCCGGGTGGGTCGTGATCGGTGCCAACCACAGCCCGACGAGTGCGTCGATCAGCCCGTTCGCGGCGTCGTGCCAACTCGCCCGGGGGGTGGGGGTGCCATCGGCCAGGGCGCGCTCACGCTCGGCGAAACTGTGCACCAGCAGTTGCCGGGACATGTCAGTTCGCTCGGCGCGTACGTCGGCCGGCAGTTCGGGAAGGCAGTTGTTCAGCCCGTCCATGATCCGTACCAGCGACGGTGACGAGACGTACTCCTCGATCATGATCGAGCGCAGCGAGGGGTCGGTCATCACCTGCGCGGCGAACCGGCCGTGCCAGGTGGGGCTGCCCACCGCGGCCAGGTGATCGGTGACCGGCCGGACCAGGCAGGCGATCCAGTCCCGGATGTCCACGCCGTGGCCGATCCTGGCCACCATCCGCTGGCGGTTCTCCTCGATCGGCGCGGAGTGCTTGCGCGCGATCGCGCGCACCAGGTCGGCCTTGGTGCCGAAGTGGTAGCCGACCGCCGTGTTGTTGCCCTGCCCGGCGGCCTCGCTGACCTGCCGGTTGGACACGGCGAGCACCCCGTGCTCGGCGAACAGTCGCTCCGCCACCGTCATGATCAGCTCCCGGGTCGCGTGCACCCGCTCCGCCCGAGACGTTCTGCCGGCGTCATTGCCGGCGTCGTTGCCGGCGGTCTTGCTCGGCATCACCATCGCACCGGCAGTTCCCGAAGCCCGCCGATGAGGAGCCCCTCGACCCGACGCAGGTCGTCCACTCCGACGGCGAGTTCCAGCGTGGGCAGCTTGCGCAGCAGCACGTCGAGCACCGCCCGTAGTTCGGTTCGGGCCAGCGGCTGCCCGAGGCACGCGTGCGCGCCGGCACCGAAGGCAAGGTGCGGATTCGGGCTGCGACGCAGGTTCATCTCGTCGGCGCCGTCGAACACGCGCTCGTCACGGTTGGCCGAGGCCATGCTGCACACCGCGGTGGTGCCGCTCGGCAGCACGGTCCCGGCGATCTCCACGTCCTCGGTGAGGTACCGCGGCATGCCGAAGCCCGCGTTGGCGTCCAGCCGCAGTGTCTCCTCCACAGCAGTACGCACCAGCGACCGGTCGGCCAGCAGCGCCTCCCAACGCCGCCGGTCGACGAGCAGCATCGCGACCATCTTGCCGATCATGTTCGAGGTGGTCTCGTGCCCGGCCATCAGTAGGCCGATGCCAGTCTGCACCAGGACCCCGTCCGACAACCGCTCGCCGTCGGCATCGGTGTCCGTGATGAGAGCACTGAGCAGGTCCTCACCCGGTTCTGCCCGCTTGGAGGCCACGTGTCCGGCCATGTAGCTGCCGAACTCCGCCTGCGCCGCCCCCATCTCCGCCTGGCTGTGGCGGGTCATGCTGTGCATCAGGTCGGACCAGTGGCCGAAGCGGTCCCGATCGGAGTCCGGCACACCGAGCATGTCGCAGATCACCCAGACCGGCAGCGGAAACCCGAGGGTGGCCTTGAGATCGGCCGGCGCCCCCCCGCTCGGTCATCTCGTCGACAAGCTGTTCGGCCATTGCCTCGACCCTCGGCCGCAGCGCGTCCATCCGCCTGGCGGTGAACCACTTGCCGACCATGCGTCGCCACTTCAGGTGCGCCTGTCCGTGCTGGGGCAGCACCGTCGCCATCTCACTGTTGAACAACCCACCCGACTCGACATCGGCGACCCTGGCCCCACCATCGGTCGTCGGCCGGGTGAACCGTGGATCGCTCAACACCCGTTTGACGTCCTCATAGCGCGTGACCAGCGCCGCCTCATCCCCGCTGGGCAGTGTGACCCAAGCCACCGGGCACTGCTCGCGTAACCGGGCCCACTCCGCCGGCGGCTCCATCGTTGCTTGACTGGAGAACGGGTAGCGCAATCCCTGCTCCACCTCACCCTGAGCCATCGCGACACCTTCCCGATGGTGTTTGTTGACTCACAGCGTGCCGTCATTCCTGTCTTAAGTCAATCAACTGCCTTAATCTGTGGTGCCGGCCCGCGTGGGGCCAGCCATGGGGGCCGGACTCGAGGAGAGATGTCCATGAAGCTGACCATGGTCGACCCAGAGCTACGCCGCGCCGTCGCGCGGACCCCGCGGCTACCGCTCGGTCAGACGTGGGGACGGCGCGTGGTGCGCGCGCTGGTCCGCCGGAGCGGGTCGGGCAAGCCCGTCGAGGGCGTCGAGATCGAAACGGTCGACCATGGCGCGGGCCTGCGCACGTACATTCCTGCCGGTGGCGGTTCGGGGGCGGCGCTGCTGTGGGTGCACGGCGGCGGGTATGTCATCGGCGATGTCGTCCAGGACGAGGCCTTCTGTGCCGCGACAGCCCGCGAACTCGGTGTTGCCGTGGTCTCGACGAACTACCGCCTCGCCCCTGAATACCCTTTCCCGGCCGCGCTCGATGACGCCTTCGCCGCCTGGCAGTGGTTGCAGCAATCGGCCGGGTCCCTCGGCATCGAGCAGGAACGCATTGCCGTCGGGGGTGCAAGCGCCGGTGCCGGTCTGGCCGCCTGTCTGGTGCAGCGGCTGCACGATGCCGGCGGCGCCCAGCCGGTCGCACAGTGGTTGTTCGCTCCGATGCTCGACGACCGCACCGCCGCGCGTCGTGAGCTCGACCAGTTGCGGCATCGGATATGGAACAACGCCGCGAACCGGGTCGGATGGGGCGCCTACCTCGGCGTCGATCCTGGAGGCTCGCGGACGCCCGACTACGCGGTCGCGGCCCGCCGCGCCGATCTCCGTGGTCTGCCACCGGCCTGGATCAGCGTAGGTGACATCGACCTGTTCGCTAACGAGAACCACGACTATTCGCAGCGCCTACGCGACGCGGGCGTGGACTGTGTACTCGACGTTGTCCCTGGCGCTCCACACGGCTTCGAGTCGTGGGCTCCCGACTCGAGTGTGGCCCGCGCGCTGCTGGAGCGCAGCCGCGCCTGGTTGGGAGCACGGCTGGCGGGCGCGGGCTTGTATCAGGGTTGATCAGAGCCGTTCGTTGATCGCCGTGAGGTAGATGGGCGTCGTGACGCACGGTGAGCTTTCCGAACGGGTGGCCACAGCACGGCTGCGTTCGAGCCGGTTGACGGCGCACTCCACCGCGTGGCGTTGCTGGTAGACCACCCTCCATGTCAACGGCAGCGCATCCCCTCACGCCGGGCTCGTCGGTGCAGTCGCAGCTCAGGACGCGGCGTGGCATGAGCCGCGACAAACTGGCCCCGGACGGACCGCGCGACATACAGGTCCTTCCGGAACACTGAGTCAATCTCTGGGGGAACTCCGGCACGGCAGCCAGACGCCTTCAAGCTCTGCGGCCCATCTCGCAGCCATCACGGGGACGGATCACGTGAACGTCAGCAATACCATTCCGGCCTCGAACGCCGACGTGTCATGCCAACGGGAAACCCTGACGCGAACGTTAGGAGATTGCTGAGCGTGACCATGGCTCGGCTCACACGAGCCGGTGAGCGTAGAGCGCGCGTGTAGTGCGTATCGCTCGGCGGATACTGTGGGTAACTTGGCGATTACCGCTAACCGGGGCATAACGTGCAGGGCATGACCGATCTGATGCCCTCGGTGGGTTACCGCCGGAACCTTCCTGTCAGCGATCCGGAAAGTCTCGTCGACGTCGAACTTCCGGTGCCCCTGCCGGGACCGAACGACCTGTTGGTCCGGGTCGAGGCGGTGTCGGTGAACCCGGCCGACACCAAGGTCCGGGCGAACGTCGCTCCGGCCGACGGCGAGGTCAAGGTGCTCGGCTTCGACGCGGCCGGCGTGGTGGTCGGTGTGGGGTCCGGGGTGACCCGGTTCGTGGTCGGCGACGAGGTCTACTACGCCGGCTCGGTCGGCCGTCCGGGCAGCAACGCCCGGTTCCACGCGGTCGACGAACACGTGGTCGGGCACAAGCCGGAGACGCTCACCTTCGCCGAGGCGGCGGCCCTGCCGCTGACCACCATCACCGCCTGGGAGACCCTGTTCGACTCGTTCGCCCTGGGCAAGGGGAGCACCGGCACGCTGCTGGTACTCGGGGCGGCCGGGGGCGTCGGCTCGATGGTGATCCAGTTGGCGCGGGCCCTCACCGATGTCACCGTCGTCGCCACCGCCTCCCGGCCCGAGTCCCGCCGGTGGGCGGAGGATCTCGGCGCTCACCACGTGGTCGACCACCGGGACCTGGTCGCCTCGGTCGGCGCGGTCGCCCCGGCCGGGGTCGACTACCTGATCAGCCCGTTCACCGCAGGCAACATCGAGCGGTACGCCGAGATCGTCCGTCCCCGGGGGCACATCGTCGCCATCGACGAGCCGGAGGGCCTGGAGTTGCTGCCGCTCAAGGCCAAGAGCATCAGCTGGCACTGGGAGTTCATGTTCACCCGGCCGCTGTTCCTACCGACCGACCCGACCCAGCACGATCTGCTGGAGCAGACCGCGCGGCTGGTCGACCAGGGCCGGATCCGTACGACGCTCACGACGCAGCTCGGCCCGATCAACGCGGCCAACCTGCGCCGCGCCCACGAACTGGTGGAAAGCTCCGCGACCATCGGCAAGGTGGTCGTCGCCGGCTTCGACCGCTGAGGCGGATCCGGCGCGGCCTATTGGACTGCACAGGTCGCGCCGGGCCACCAACCAAGCGGTCTTGCACGACTACCTCCGGACGGTTCGGCCGCAGATGGAGACATCGAGGGAGTGCCTGCGGCCATACCCGGTCGGGTGCTCAGCCCGCCTGCGTCATCGGTGGTACGCAGCACCACCTTGGCCAACTGGACCCGCGAGTTCACGCCGAGCTTGCCGAACACGGCGCGGAGCGGGAGGTGATCGCGCTGGGGGAGAGGAACAGCTCGGCGGAGGCGGACTTGTTCGTGTGCCCGTCGCCACCAGCCGTGCCACCCGGCGCTCGGTGGTGGTGAGCGCCGCCCAGCCGGTCTCGGGTCGCCGTCCCGTCGTCGGCCGCCGCGCCCGTCGGACCTTGGCGACCGGCGCCCTCGCGCCGCAGGTCTCGAACACCTGCTCGACCCGCTGAAGTGCGGCGACGCCGCCGGTCAGGTCGCCGGCGGACAGCGCGACGCGACGTACTCGGCCTCGGATCACGCCAGCAGCGCACGTGGCGACTGCCGCAACAGTGCGACCGCCGGCGCCAGGTGGCCGCCGCCGAGCCCGTGGAGCCAGCGCCGCCGCACCCCGCGATACCGGCCACTCCGGGATTGCGAGCGGCGAGATCGGCGAGGGCTGCGCTCGCCACCCGTAAGGTGGCCGCATCCCTGCACCGGACCGCCGCGCAGGCCCGTCTGCACGAGCAGATCCTCCCGCCACGGCGGCAGCACCTCCGCCTCGATCTCCCGAGCAGGGTCGCGGCGGCGCGGCGCTTCCCTTCCGCGACGGCGAGCAGCGACCGGCGCGGACGAGGCCTATTACGAGTTACGTAGGCGGATCGGGGTCGCGCCGACCGGGACACGGACAATCTGGTACGGCGGGATGCGGTCGTCGGCGTTGCCGTTGAAAAGCGGGGCGCGTGGCAGTTGGTTGAGGCTGACGTACAGATGGCCGTCTGCGGCCAGCGAGAGGGTGTCCGGCCACAGCGCACCGGGTGCGTGCAGCACCGTGGACCACGACCCATCGGCGGCGAGCCTCAGTACGGCGCTGTGCTCGTAGGCGGTGACATAAAGGTTCCCGGAGGCGTCCGACTCGATGCCGTCGGAAGCCCCCTTGTCACCGTGGTCAACAATCTGCTCGGCCACCTTGTCGTCACCGAGTTCACGGTCGATCAGGGCGGCTGTCGGGACGCTGTAGAGTCTGCGGCTCGACAGCGCGCAGTAGTAGAGCCGGTCGCCGGTGCTGTTGAACGCGATGCCGTCAGCGCCAACGGTGTATCCCTCGTGTACAACGCCTTGCACGATCGCGCGGAAGCCGTCTTCGGCGTGGGTGCTGGCGTGCCCGCGCAGCTTGGCCCAACTGTCGCCCGTGGCAAGGTCGATGACGATCAGGGCACCCTCGGCCTGCGAGTCGGTGACGTACGCGTACCCGGCGACGCCTCGTGACAGGTCGAAGCGGACGTCGTTGAGGTAGCTCGTCGGGGTCAGCGCGTCGGTCGAGGGTCGGATGACGCGCAGGACGGTGTTGTTGTCCAGGTCGATCTCGACCAGTTTGGGGCCGCCCTCGACCCATGGGGCCCATGCCAGGCTGCCGGTGTCGAGGGCCCACAGGTGCCCGTCCGGGGCGACCACGACGCTCTGGACTGACACCAGCAGTTCGTCGTTGACCTGCTGGCTCGGGTACGGGGTGGGCTTGCCATCGATGATCTCCGCGACTGTGTATGGCACCGGGTCGCCCCAGCGTGGCACGGAAATGAAGACCCGGCCCGAGTCCGCGACGGTGACGCCGGTCGCCATCAGGTCATCCAGGTCTGCGACGAGCTCGAAGTCGGCGGCGACCCATGCTCCCAGGGGTCCTGCGGTCATTGGTGCGCTCCTCGTCTCGGCGGATGGCTGAGCGGTGGTACTTGATCGACGACGCGCCGCAGACTTCGTGCCCCGGCACTGTCTCTCGCGTCTCGCCTCGCGCGACGACGGTCGACCGAATCCGTGCCGGCGAGCCTCGTCGTTCATGTCGTGCGGTGCGATCGCCCGGGTGTGTGGGCGCCGCAGAGGGGCAGCCCGGTCGTTCTATGCCCCGAACCAGGGTGTGATGACCGCGCGGGCGAGCGTGTGGCCCGCCATGTTGAAACCGAGGAAGGCTGGCGTGGTGTCCTTGTCGACACCCAGGGTTTCGACATCGAGCGCGTGCACGGCGATGAAGTAGTCGTGTCGGCCGCTGCCCGGCGGCGGTGCCGCGCCGATGTAGCGACGCATACGCGCGTCGTTGGCCATCTGCCATGCATTGCCGGGCATCTCCGCGCCATCCGCGCCAGCGCCGGTGGCGAACGACACGACACTCACCGGGATGTCCGCCACGGCCCAGTGCCAGAAACCGCTGCCGGTGGGGGCGGTCGGGTCGTAGACGGTCACGACGAAACTCTTGGCGGCTGTGGGGAAGCCGCTCCAGCTCAGCTGGGGCGATACGTCTTCGCCGCCGGATCCGAATACCCCGCTGGCATGCGCCGACGGCATCTCCTCGCCGGCCCTGACGTCGGCGCTCGTCAAGGTGAACGAAGGCACCTTGGCGATCATGTCGTAGGGAGTGTCCATCGGCTCCTCTTTCGGCGACTCCGGGAAGCGGTTTTGGCAATCGCGCGCCCTGGTTTGCGTACCCTGACCTCGCTCGGCCATTGCGTCATAGCGGCACATCGCCGCGGATGTCTGCCATCGTAGGCGCACTCGAACTAACGCGTTGCCACTTCGTGCTCTTGATAACTTCGAGTAATTTGAGCAGTGGGAGATGTTTCGAAGGGCCTTGATTTCGTCGTTATCAAAGTGCTTCCGATGGCTGGGGGGGTATCATTCGGGACCTTAATGAGCCGACTACCAGGGCTCTCGATTCCGGTGGTCCGGCGACATCTGGCTCCGTGTGCTCCTCTCGTGTGAGACTTTTGACTGGTCCGACGGGCCTGGATGCTGGCCGAAGGTACGGAGGTTTACGCGACATGCTTGCTGTATGCATGGACCGCTACGGAGGCCCCGAGGTGCTCCAACTGGTGGAGCTGGCGAAACCTACACCGCAGCCGACCGAAGTGCTCGTGGAGGTTCGCGCTGCGGGCATCAATCCGGCTGACGTGAAACAGCGTCAGGGGCAGGGTCCACTTTCATCCTTTCCCATGATTCTCGGCTGGGATGTCGCGGGTGTGGTGGCCGAGATCGGACTCGGGGTCACCATTTTCTCGCCGGGCGACGAGGTTTATGGCATGCCGTGGTTCCCGCGGCAAGCCGCTGGTTACGCGGAGTACGTCACCGCACCCTCGCGCCAGTTCGCCCCGAAGCCACCGTCCCTGTCGTTTGCCGAGGCGGCTGCGTTGCCGTTGGCCGGGCTCGCCGCGTGGCAGCTGGTGACGGACACAATTCACCTGGACGCGGGTCAGCGGTTGTTGATCCACGGTGCCGCCGGCCACGTAGGCGCATTGGCCGTACAGGTCGCGAAGGCTCGCGGCGCACACGTCATCGGGGTGGCCAAAGGCAGTGACCACGACCGATTACGAGCGTTGGGCGCGGACGAGATCGTCGACTACACCTCAGTCCGGTTCGAGGATGTGACCGATCCGGTCGACGCGGTACTCGACTTCGTCGGCCGCGACTACACGGCGCGTTCCGTGCCGCTCGTGAACCGCGACGGAGTAGTTGTCCAGGTGCCGTCCCCTCCCGCCAGCGACGATGTCCGTGGCGGTGCGGCCGCGGGTGTTCGGGTGACGGGCTTCCTCGTCGAACCGGACCATTCCAGTTTGTTGGCGTTGACCGACCTCGTCGAGCGCGGCCGGCTCTCGGTCGAGGTGGGCGCGGTGGTGCCGCTCGGTGAGGCGGCGCGAGCGCACGAGATGGTGGAGAGTGGCAAGGTGAAGAACAAGGTCATACTGTCGCCGGACGTCTGAGGTATGGGTCCCGCCCAGCTAAGCCGCGTGCCGGCGTCAGGGCGGTCCGCCCCAGGGCAGCTTGGGTGTGCTGGCGAGCTTGGCGTGGTAGTCGGCGGCCGACGTTTCCCGCCCCCACTGCGGCATTCCGGGAGGAAGGTCCCGTACGCCGGTGATCACCTCGATGAGGGTCAGCCGGTCGGGAGAACCGTCGAGACCGGCCAGAATCCCCGCCAACTCACCCTCGGTGCGTGCAAGGTGTGCGGCGAAGGCCGTGTCCCGGGCGAACACCGCAGGCAGATCGGTGTACCGCCAGTTGTCGACGTCGTTGTAGGACTGATACGGCCCGTCGACCGCCCGCTCGACGGTGTAGCCGCCGTTGTTGACCACCACGATGATCGGGCGGTGATTGCAGGCGAGCATCCGGCTGATTTCCTGCACCGTCAGTTGCAGCGACCCGTCGCCGGTGACCAGCACCGTCCGTCGGCCGGGCGCAGCCACCTGGGCACCGAAGGCGGCCGGGGTGGCGTAGCCGATCGAGCCCCAGATCGGTGCCGCCAGGACGGTGGTCCCGGCCGGCAGCCGCATGTTGGCGGCGCCGAAGGACGAGGTGCCGGTCTCCGGGGCGAAGATGTCCCCCGCACACAGCATCCCCTGTATCGCCGGCCAGAGTCGCGCCTGGCGGATCGGTTCGTCGCTGGTCGGATCCAGCCCGGGCGGTTCGTCCGTGAGGGCAGGGTTGCGCGGCCAGCCGGCGGTACGGTCCGGAGCGATCTCGTGCAGGCAGTTCAGGGCAGCCGGTAGGGCGACCGGGGCGAAACGGGTGCCGGCGACCACTGCGGCGTCCCGGTGCAGGGTGATGATCCGGCTCGGATGGAGATCGGCGGTGAACAGTCCGTCCCAGTCGAAGAAGGTGGTGCCGACGCAGACCAGCGCGTCGGCGCCCTCGACGACCTCGCGGACCGGGTCGGCGCTGTCGCCGCCGTTGTAGATCCCGACGTACTGGGGGTCGGATTCGTCGAGTAGTCCCCGCCCGAGCGCCTGCGCGGCGACCGGCCAGTTCCGCTCGGTCGCCAGGGCGGTGACGGTGGGGCCGAGGTTGTAGCGGATGGGTAGGTTGCCGACGAGCAGTGCCGGCCGCTCGGCAGCGGCGAGCAGCCGCCGAGCGGCTGCGGCGAAGGCGTCGAGCTGCGCGGGTGCTACGACAGGGCCGGGTCGGCTGAAACGTTGCCTCGGCCGTGCCACCGGGGCGCGGGTCGCATCGCCGGGCAGCCGGACGTACACCGGGCCTTGCCGTGACCAGCACTCGGTGAGCACCCGGTCGATCTCCCCCAGGGCGTTTTCGGCGGTCAGCGTAGTCTGGGCGACGGTCACTTCACGCGCCATCCGTACCCAGCGCTCGAAGTCGCCATCGGCGAGCGAGTGGTGCATGGACGTACGCTGCCGCATGATATCCAGGGTCGGGCCACCGACGATCGAGACGATGGGCACCGACTCGGCCATGGCGCCGGCGAGCGCGTTGACCGCCGACAACTCGCCCGGACCGAACGTGGTGAGGATCGCGGCCACGCCAGCGAGCCTGGCGTACCCGTCGGCGCTGTAGCCGGCGTTGAGTTCGTTGCAGCTGCCGACCCAATCAATTCCGTCGAACGCCTCGACCTGGTCGAGGAAATCCATGTTGTAGTCGCCGGGTAGCCCGAAGATGTGGCGTATGCCCAGGTCGTGGAGGCGACTGAGTAGCAGCTCGCCAACCGCCATCGTGTCGCCGCTGCCGTTGCCCACCGCTGCCCCTCGTCGCCCAGCAGGCCGCACGACGGCCGCACCCAACACCATATCCACCGTTTACCCGAATTACAGCTCTATGTACGGATGTCAGGCACGGGGCCGTTCGCGTCGGCGCCCGGCCGGCCGATCAGGCCGGCTGCTGCTCCGGGTGGGAACCTGGAGTCCCGGTTCGGCGAGTTCGTACGGCCCGGGCGGCGGCGATGACGTTCGGGTCCGGGGCAGGCCCGGCCGGTGCTGGCTGCACATGCCCCGGACGTGCATCGCGAGGCGGCCCGTCACTCGACGTCGACGACGATCTTGCCGTTGCTGGTGCCGTTCTCCACGACGGCGTGGGCGTCGTCGACGGTGGCCAGAGTGAACCGCCGGGGATCGAGGAGCGGCCGCAGCGCCTGCGCGTCGGCCAGGGCGCCGGCCTCGCGCAGGATCTTCCCGTGGTGCTCGCGCCCCCGACCGGTCAGCATCGGCATCAGGGTGAAGACCCCGGAGTAGCTGGCGCCACGGAACGACAGCGGCGCGAGGCTGTGCGTGCCCCAGCCCAGCGCGCTGACGACGTGCCCGGTGTAGGTGCGGACGGCGCTGAAGGACAGGTCGAGGGTGGTGCCGCCGATGGTGTCGAAGACGACGTCGAAGCCCTCGCCGTCGGTGTGTTCGGCCACGTAGTCCTCGACGGGCGTGGTGGTGTAGTCGATCGGCGTCGCCCCGAGGCGTGCGATCGTGGTCAGGCTTCGGGGCGATCCGGTGGCGAAGACCTGGGCGCCCCGGGCGCGGGCGATCTGGATGGCGACCTGTCCCACGCCGCCGGCGCCCCCGTGGACCAGGACCTGTTGGCCCGTGGTCACCCGTGCCCGGTCCACCAGCGCCTCCCAGGCGGTGATGACGGCCAGCGGCAGGGCCGCCGCCTCACGCAGACTCAGCGGCTCCGGTTTGCGGGCGAGCAATCGGGCATCCACGGCGGCGTACTCGGCGAGCGACCCCTGAAGATCACCGACGCCGCCGGTCAGTCCGTACACCTCGTCGCCGGGTGCCAGGTCGGTGACCCCCTCCGGCGTCGAGCCGACGGGCGACGGCGAGCGCCGCGTCGGGGTCGGCCGACCAGACCGAGGCTCCTAGGGCGTACTCGCCGGCGTTCGCTCGGGCCACCACGTCGTCGATATCGTCGAAGCGCAGCAGCGGCAGGACGGGGCCGAACTGCTCCTCGCATACGATCCGGGATTCCTCCGGCGGGTTGTCGACCAGCGTCACCGGAACAAAGAAGCCCCGGCCCGGCTCGGGCGTCCCGCCGGTCAGTAACCCGTACCCCTGTCGCCGGCAGTCCTCGATCAGATCAAGCACCGTCTCGTACTGACGGCGGTTGGAGATCGGGCCGAGACGGGTTCCCTCCCGCGTCGGGTCACCCATCCGGACCGTGACGGCGTACGCGGCGAGGGCTTGGACGAGTTCCGCGTAGATGTCGGCGTGGATGTAGACCCGCTTGGCGGCCAGGCAGATCTGGCCGGTGTTGCTGAACGCCGCCCAGAACAGCTTCTCGGCCATGGCCGGCACGTCCACGTCGGGCAGTACGATCGCCGGGTCGTTGCCGCCCAGTTCCAGGGTGATTCGGGTCAGGGTCGGGGCGGCGCCGGCCATGACCGCACGACCGGTCCGGGTGGATCCGGTGAAGCTGACCTTGTCGATGCCGGGGTGTCCGCTGAGCCAGGAGCCGAGGTCGCCGCTGCCGGAGACAACGTTGATCACGCCGGCCGGCAGTACGTCGCGCAGCAGCTCGCCGAGCCGCAGGGTGGCCAGCGGGGTGAACGTCGAGGGTTTCACCACCACTGTGTTGCCGGCCAGCAGCGCCGGCCCGAGCTTGAAGGAGAGTTGGCCCATCGGGTAGTTCCACGGGGTGATCGCGGCGACCACGCCCAGCGGCACCCGCCGGGTCACCGAGAGACGCTCGGCGCTGTCCTCGTTGACCGATTCCGGCAGTGTCAGGGCTGCGGTCTCGCGCAGCCAGTAGCTCAACCCGGCCACCTCCGCCGTGGCCACCGCCAACGGTTTGCCCTGCTCGGCGGTGACGAGCCGGCCCAGTTCGTCGAGGTGGGCATCCACCACGTCAGCCAAGTCGAGCAGCCGCTTCTGCCGCTGCTCGAAGGAGACGGCGGCCCAGGCTGGCGCGGCGGCGCGGGCGGCGGCAACGGCGGCGTCGAGTTCCTCCCTGGTGCATTCGGGCGCGGACGCGACAACGGACTCGTCGGCAGGGTTGATCACGTCGAACGACGACCTGCCGGACACCCCGGCCCCGCCGATCGTCATGGTCAAATTGGTGGTACCGGTCGGCAACTGCGACATGGGAGGACTCCAGCGAAGGGTGAATTCGGCGACGACAGCTCGTCCCCGAATTCACCCTCGCGCTCTTTGCCCGACCGGAGAAGGCCGCGTCTTCCGGGGTCCACGGCACCCAGGCACGCCGAACCCCGCCGTCTCCGGGGAGCACGGGTCCGGTCAGGTGGCCGGCAGCAGGGTGAAGCCGCTGCGCCCCGAGCAGACGCCGTTGACCTGGAGTTCGATCGCGTGCGCCCGGGGTGGTACCGCCGGGTGGTGATCTCGCGGAACGAGCGCTCGCGGGAGATCACCCGTTGTTGGCCCGGGGCGAGTGTCATGGTGGTGAGCTTGAAGGTCTTGCCGTTCGGCCGGCAGTCGGCCTTCATGTGTAGGACCACGTAGTCGACCGCGACCCGCACGTTCTCGGCACCGGTGTTGGTGATCGTGGCGGTGAAGGCGACCGTGCCACGCAACGGGACCCGTTGGGCGGACAGCGTGGGGCCGACGACCTCGATCGGCGCGGCGGCGGAGAAGCCCAGCAGTTCGAGGGTGCCGCGATTGCCCGCCTTGACGAGCGTACGCAGTCCGCGCCGGACCAGGCGGTCGGTGTTCTCGTCCGGCACGTCGAGCCAGCGGGACGCGGTTTCTACGACGATGTCCGGTTGCTGCCGACTCAGGTCGTTGAGGTGGTTGGCGACCGAACGCCGTACGTATTCGCTCTCGTCCAGGTAGAGGGCGTCGAGGATGGGAAGGGTGGCCCGGGGGCGGCTGAGGATGCCGGGGACTCGTTTCGCCCAGGGCAGGAAGGGGCGGGTGCCCTCCGAAGCGAGGCGACGTACGTCCTCGGCTGGTGAGGCGGTCCAGGTGTGGATGATCGCGAGCGCGCGGTCGAGGTCGTGGTTGAGCAGCGTGCGGAGGGCGAACTCGGAGGTGAGGCGGCCGGTCAACTCGGCCAGCAGGGCCATCGCGTCATCGAATGCCTCCGACCCGCCGTCGGCGACCGCCTTGGCGGCGATCGCGTTGGTGACTGGCCAGATCAACCTTCCATAGAAGGGCGGCTGTCCGGCCCGTCCGGCCCGTCCGGCCCGGCGAACGGTACGGGCGAGGTGGGCGTACCCGCCGGGGAGGTCCGCCAGGAAGGCGTCTCTGAGCAGGTCAGCACGTTCCCGCAGCGAACGGCTGGCGAGGTCGCCGGCGGCGGAGCGGAGCGCGGTGAGTGGCGTCCCCGGGGCGGCGGACGCCACCGCCCGGATCAACATTCTGGCCGCGTGCTCCCCAATGAGGTCGTCGGCGAAGGGCATGGCGTCTCCAGGGGTGATGTCGTCCTCCGGCGGAATTCGCTGGCGGTGGAACCCATGCTGCGCGCGACGCAGGGTGGATGGCAGGGCCCAGCTACCAGGGAGTACGGCACCCTGGCACGTCTCCGACCAGGGGCTCTACCCTGGTTGACATGCGCAGCAGCAACGCTCTTGGGGAGTTCCTCCGAGCCCACCGCGCCCAGGTCGACCCCGGAGATGTCGGGCTGCGCGGGGGCGGCGACCGCCGGGTAGCCGGGCTGCGCCGCGAGGAGATCGCCGTGCTGGCCGGCGTGAGCGTCGACTACTACGCCCGCCTCGAACAGGGCCGGGAGCGCAACCCGTCCCCACAGATACTCGACGCGATCGGACGGACACTGCGGCTCGACCCGGACGCACGAGGCCACCTCTTCCGGCTCGCCGGGCTGAATCCCCGGCTCGGCCCGAACAGCTCCAGCTCCCGGGACCTGGTCCATCCCACGCTGCTACAACTGCTGGACGCCTTCCCCACCGCGGCCACCTACGTGCTCAATCCCGCATTCGACGTACTCGCCACCAACAGCGTCGCCGCCGCACTGCTCTCCCCGTTCGCAGGCACGACCAACATGCTGCGGGTGCTGTTCCAGCACCCGCAGGCACGCACCGTCTTCCCGGACTGGCCCACCCTGACGGAGAACACCGTGCACGCCCTGCGCCTCAACGCCGGTCTCTTCCCCGACGACCTGGAGATCCAGGCGCTCGTCGCCGACCTGCGGCGGGCCTCGCCGGAGTTCCGCTCCCTGTGGGAGGACCAGACCGTGCGCGGCCTGACCCGCCTGTTCAAGGTCTTCCACCACCCGGACGCCGGGCGGATCGAGCTCACGTACCAGACCTTCGATGTCCGCGACGCGCCCGGTCAGCAACTGCTCGTCGGCACGCCGGCACCGGGCAGCCGCAGCGCCGAGGCGCTCGCCTACCTGGCCGCCATACACACACCCGCCTGAAGAAGCACAGCCAACGCCGCTCACCCCCGCCGTAACAGAACTTACGCACATGAGTATCACTACCCGGCGAAGCCAATGAATCGCCATATATCTATGCGTAGCGGCTGTGTCGACCGTCGCACTCGTATCGAGATCATGCACGGGTATTGCTCTGGGTGAGATCGCCATCCGGCCGTGGTTTGGGCAGACGTTCTACTGCGGGGCAACACGAAGATCACCCATATCTACGAGGGTACGAATCAAGTGCAGCGGATCGTCATGGCAAGACAGCTGCTCAACGGCATTGCTTAGGCTGTTTTGCCAGCTCAGGGCCGTGGCGGCGACTGAGTTGATCTTTCGGTTGACTTCGGCTGATCATGGCTCGTTTCGGATGTCATGCTGGGCAAATGCTGACCCGCGTGCCGACAAATGTCGAGCAGTCGATGTTGGCTGTCCCCAGTGGACCCCGGAATCTGTGATCGGCGCCGATGGATGCCGGAAGCTGCGAAATTACTGTGAGTGGATTCGTCCTTGCGTTGGGTCAATGCTTCGTTTTCGCTGGACTGGTACTGAGGCCCGGGCGACCAGCCGGCCTGATCCAGCTAGTTCCCGGTAGGCGCCGATTCATCCATCGGCGCCTGGGTGGCTACGCCGGACTCCGCTGGTCGGGGCTGGTCCTGACTGCGAAACGGATCTAACCTCACGAACCGCCCTCTCACTGGACGTTTGTTTCACCTTTGCGCCAGTAGCGGCCGATTCACGTCTCGATCGTGGTAGCGCAAGATGCCCGATCCAACCCAGAAAGAACACATCCCACTCGACTCAGCCCTGACCGGAATCGGCGCAATTAGACCCTCGATCGTGTCTGATTCACCTTCGCCGGGAATCGACGCACATGACGTCCGTTGAGCCGGCACGCGGACGCCGTACTCCTGCTTCATGACTGAACGGCGAGCCTATCCGTGCGACCTGTCCGACGCCCGCTGGGCCTTGATCGCACCCCGCCTGACCGCCTGGCGACAGGCCCGCACCGACGCCGGCGTCAGTGGCCGCGCCCCCACCCACGACCTACGCGAGATCTTCAACGCCATCCTGTACGTCAACCGCACCGGCATCGCCTGGCGCTACCTGCCCCACGACTTCCCGCCCCACGCGACGGTCTACGGCTACTTCGCCGCCTGGAGCAAGGAAGGCATCTTCACCGAACTCAACTACGACCTCACCGGCCTCGTGGGACCACCACGGGCGCACCATCGAACCCACAGCCTCCATCATGGACAGCCAAAGCGTGAAGACCTCCAGCAACGTTTCACTGTCCACACAGGGCATCGACGCCGGGAAGAAGATCATGGGCCGTAAGCGCGGCATCATCACCGACACCCTCGGCCTCCTCCTCGCCGTCATCGTCACCGCCGCCAGCGCCAGCGACAACACCATCGGCATGGACCTGCTCGACCAGGCCACCACCGCCTACCCCACCCTGACCAAGACCTGGGTCGACGCCGGATTCAAGAACCGGGTCGTCGAACACGGCGCCGCACTCGGCGTCGACGTCGAGATCGTCACCAAAGACCCGCAGGTCAAAGGCTTCAGCGTGGTCAAACGGCGATGGGTCGTCGAACGCACCCTCGGCTGGCTCATGCACCACCGCCGGCTCGTGCGCGACTACGAAGCCCGACCCGACAACTCCGAGAGCATGATCACCATCGCCATGATCGACAACCTCGCCAAACGCCTCACCGCCGAAACCACCCCAACCTGGCGATACGGCTAAACCCATATAACCGGCAAAGTACGTGAATCAGACGTCCTCTCAAGGCTGGCGCCCCTGACGGCGTGGCCCGAGTTGGTTGCACGCGGTGGTGATCGCTCACGCCCGTGCCAGTGGGCTCCGGCGGTCATCTTCCTAGTAGTTCGATGAGCGTGTGGTCGGCCTGGGCCAGGGTCGGTGGGCCGGACATCGGTCTTGTCAGGATGCGCCGGCAGTGGTCGAGTTCGACGTAGATCTCGCCGCCGGTGTTGTTGGAGGCCCGCAGAACGGCGAACCGGTCTGCCGGGCCCGTGCACTCCTGCGCCGGGGGCATCGAGGCCAACGTGCGCGCGATGACCTCGCGTCGCTGCTCCGGAAGGAGCAGACCGTAGTCGAAGGTTCCGGCGACGTCGGGTGTTCCCTGTCGATCGGCCGGTACCCGGAACACACACAGACGCATCTGTGACGTGGGCTCGAACGGAAGCGATACGTGGCTCGGGAGCGCGCGGGGCGTCGGGCCGCTGGTTTCGATGGCCACCATGTCTTGCCACTCCTGGGTGCAGCCGGAGACGGCGGCCCCGGACGACAGGATCTCTCGTATGACCTTCTCTTTGATGGTGGTCAGCCGCAGGGCGCGTACGGCTTCCTCTACCTCGGTACGTGCCTTGCCGCAGCCGGTCGTGGGGAGCCCTGGCCGGATCCAGTGGCCGTGGGCGTCGAGTAGCAGCAGGTTCGGCACCCAGGGCATATCCGCGGTGCAGGCGTCGGGGATGAACGTGTCGTCGGGTAGTCGCAGTGCGGCGAGCAAGGTGGTCAGGTCGGTGGCCCGGCCCTCGGTCAGGACCAGGTCCTCACCACGGTCGGCGCGTCGTTCGGGTTCGAGTTGGCAGTGGACTGCGACGGTGGCCGCGAAACCGGTGTCGAGGCGCGGCAGGATGAGGGCGTCCGACGGGGGCCCGCCGATCTCCATGGGGGCGTCGGTCTCACACGAGGTCCAAGCCTTCTGAACGGCCGGAGTGCCGGTCACAATCGGGAAGGGCCGCCCCTGCAGCTTGTCGACTGGTGGCTCGGCGATCCTGCCCGTGTTCTCGCAGGCGGCCATGACGGCCAGCGCCGCCAGCACGGTGAGCCCTTTGGCGATCGCGCGCATATCACTCCTCTACCAGCACCGGGCACAACTCGTCCCGGGCTCGACGATGTTGGTCGCGATCCGCATCCCACCCGTCGTCCCGCTGCCAACCGTCGGCCCATCGCCCGTAGCGATGGCAGACATTGACGAACCTGCTGTCCATGGTTCAACGAGCGCTAGGCCGTGTTTCATAAGCCTGGTCGGAGCCACTCGTTGATCGTGGCGATGTGCACGGTGGCCTGATAGCGGACGGCGAGTTTGTCATAGCGGGTGCCCAGGGCTCGGTTGCGTTTGAGCTGGTTGATGCCGCATTCGACGGCGTGGCGTTGCCGGTAGGTGATGGGGTCGAAGGCTGGTGGCCTTCCGCCCTTCGAGCCCTTCCTCTGTCTGCTCGCGGCCTGGTCGATCTTGATCGGAATGGTCGCGGCGATCCCTCGACGGGCCAGATACAGGCGGTTGGCGCGGGAGCTGTATGCCTTGTCGGCCAAGACCCGGTCCGGTCGCGTACGGGGGCGGCCGGCGCCGGGGCGAGGAACCCGGATACCGGCCAGGACTGGGACGAACTGCGGGCTGTCCCCACGCTGTCCGGCGGTCAACACCGTCGACAGCGGCTTGCGTCCCTGCTCACAGGCGAGATGCAGCTTCGTGGTCAGCCCACCCCGGGACCGTCCCAGGGCGTGATCGTCGGGTTCGTCATCGACACCACCGGGGGACTCGACCTGTAACTCCGGGCGGGTACGGGCGCCGGCGGCGTGCTGGTGGGCGCGGGCACTGGTGGAGTCGACACTGACGTCCCAAGTGATCAACCCAGCCGCGTCCGCCCTCGCCTGCAACCCGGTGACGACGTCCCGCCAGACCCCGGCACGCTGCCACCGACGGAACAGTCCGTAGATGGTCTGCCAGGGCCCATACAGTGCGGGCACGTCCCGCCACGGCGAGCCGACCCGTGTCCGCCACCGGATCCCGTCGATCAACTGCCGTCTGCTCCACTTCGGCGGACGTCCTGACCCACGTGGCCTGGGCAGCAACGGCACCAGCGCCGCCCACTGGGCGTCGGTCAGGTCGTGTCGCCTCGTCACCGCTAAGGTGGCCACGAGGTCTCCGGTTATGGGTTCTTCTTCGTCGTTGAACCACCTACCGGAGACCTCACCGTCTATCGATCACCGACACGCCGAGCTTCGGATCCGACGATCTCCCCTTCTATGCACCGCCAGGCGGCGAAGCTGCCATGCCGCAAGAAGGTCTGCCCAGGCATCATGGTCACCATGAACGCTGATTGGGTCACTATCGCAGCCTACGAGAACACCCCTGGCTGTCCGCGGCCGTTGGCTGCGGCCCGCGCTTGACTGCGTGACCGGGGCATCGATTGGATGCCCTTCGAGTCGAGCGAGGTCTACTGGGGTCTGGCCTGCGGTATTGGCCCTGATGGTCACTGGCACGGCTGGTTCGACGTCCGTATCCAGGCTGCCGCTCTGCGCCGCCTCGGGCTGCATCCCGACCAGCCGACCGCGACGGTCACCGGGCCGACCCCGCCCGGCTGGTGGCATGCCGCCGCAGAACGCAACGCTCAGGGAAACAGCAATCACTTTTGAAACACGGCCTAGAGCCCAGATGGACCGCGCGGCGCGCCGGGCGGCATACGACGCCCGGCTGAAGGAGCTTGGGGAGGTCACGTTCACCCGCATCGAGGTCGAGCCCTTCGCAATCAATCGGTTCGGTACGACCTTCGGCCTCATCCCAAGAGAGCCGGAGGAGGACGACGACGCATGGTGGGTCACCTTGGAGCCCGGCGACTACATGGCCTTCACCGACCCATGGGACAGCGGTGAGTACGACACCTGATGCCCGGTCAGGCAGACGCACTCACCTCGGCACGACCGGATGCCCTTTCACTTGGGCGTACCAGCATCGAGGGCTACCGAGGGTGACAGGCGCTCCGGCGTTCGCGCGCATGGTTTGCGGCACGTGCGGATGTTTCGGTTGTGTTCAGACAACGGCTTGGCGCGGCGACGGTGGGAGCCCGGGTATCGTCGAAATGTGTCGGTTGACCTCAACCTAACTTGAGGTTGCATGCTCTCGATGTTCGCGTTGGCGAAGGGATGGGAGCGGGTGGTATGCGAGTGGTCCAGGCAGTTCGTTTTGGGGGGCCCGAGGTGCTGGTTCCAGGCCAGGCTCCGGACCCGGTAGCCGGACCGGGCCAGGTCGTCGTCGACGTGGCGGTGGCGGGCATGACGTTCGTCGAGACGCAGATCCGGCGTGGCACCGACAGGTGGCATGAACGGCCGCGGTTGCCGTACGTGCCGGGCGGTCTGGTAGCCGGGCGTGTGAGCGCGGTCGGAGCGCAGGTGGATCCGGCTTGGCTGGGGCGGCGTGTTTTGGCCAGTACGGGAGAGACCGGCGCCTTCGCCGAGCGGGTGGTGGCACTGGTCGGGGACCTGTTTCCGGTGCCGGACGGCTTGGGGCTGCCGGAGGCCACCGCCCTGTACAGCGACGGCAGCACGGCGCAGGGACTGGCCGAACACGCCAAGATCGGCGCCGGTGACTGGGTTCTCGTCGAAGCGGCGGCGGGTGGGGTGGGCAGCCTGCTGGTGCAGCTCGCCCGTGCGGCGGGCGCGCGGGTGGTTGGAGCTGCTCGCGGATCGCGGAAGCTCGATCTGGTCAGGAAACTGGGCGCCGACGCAGTGGTCGACTACTGCGAACCGGGCTGGACCAAGCTGGTACTCGAAGCAACCGGTGGCATGGGACCGGATGTGGTGTTCGACGGTGTCGGCGGCCAGATCGGGCGGGCCGCGTTCGAGGTGACGGCCCGCGGTGGCCGTTTCTCGGTACACGGCACCTCCAGCGGTGAGGTCACGCTCATCGAGCCCGCCGAGGCGCGTCACAGGGGCGTGGAGGTGATCGGAATCGAGCAGCTATTCGATTTCGGGCCGGAAATCGTGCGGTGGGCGGAGCAGATAATTGCCCGGGCGGCGGCGCGAGTCGTCCGGCCGATCATCGGGCAGACCTTCTCGTTGGAGCGTGCCGCCGACGCGCACGCCGCGGTCGAAAACCGCACCGCCGTGGGGAAAACCCTGCTGCTGATCTGAGTTCCTGGGAGAACCTGACCACGCCACACCATCCGCCACTGAGGCTCAACGGCCCATGCCACCGCCTAGCCGGACCGCTCGCTCATCGGCACGACCGGAAGCCCTCGCACCTGACGCGCCACCGCTGATGGCTACCCATCGTGACGGACGATCCGGCGCCGCCGCGCACGATCGGCGGCAGAAGAGTAAGTCTCTGGACCGCCCTGCGAGAATGCAAAACATGCCGTACCTCGTCGCCACAGAGCGCCTCGGGTGGCCACCAAGTCGGCGGTGGGATGCCCTAACTATGTTCTTTGGAGAGGTTCAGACGCGGCTGGAGTACGAGGTCGAACCGGAGAAGCCGACAGCCACCTGCCACCTGCAGGTACGCGATACTGACAACGCCCTGTGCGAGTATCCGTGGGAGCTCCTGGTTCTTGTGCCCGGACAGCCTCCGTGGGGTGAGCTCGCGCAGTGGTTGCGCTGCGACGAGTGCGAGGACCAGTTCCACCGACGGCCGTGAGCGCGCGTCAACGGCGTGCCCCGGGGGCGTTCTTGCACTCTGGGCACGCATTGGTCGACGGTTACTGATAGTGCCGGACGGTCAGCGCTACCGCGCCCTGCCTGCGGCAGTTCAGGATGCCGGGCACACGGGACGCCGAACACTGACCGTGACGGCTCGTCGTCTGGCTGCGCGTACGGACGGCGGCATGTGCGGATGCTGTTACGGCCAGTCTGGTGGCGAGCCGCGATGGCGCCTTGATCACGGTTGGTTGGAATCACGCCTCGGTGGGCTGTAGGTCAGGCGCCCGCTGCGGCATGCTTGAGCGGTGTCTTCGTCGAGTCGCGTTGCAGTCGAACTGCCGCCGGGCTGGGTCCAGGTGTGGTTCCGTATGTCCGGTGGGCCGGCGACCGGCTGCGGCATGGGCGCCGAGGCGCTGGCGCCGGACCGGGTCCGGTTGCAGAGTGCGCCGTGGGCCGCGCTGAACGCTGCCAAGGGCGACATTTTTCATGTCCAGCGGGGCACGGACGGTCAGCTGTGGGCGCAGGAAAAACTGGAGGCGTCCGGCTTCTGCGCCATCCGGGTGATGCTTGCACCCGACGGCCCACTCGGTCCGTTCAAGCCTCCTGTCGACACCATCCTGGACAAGTTCACCGTGTTAGGCATCACGGGCTCCGGCATGTTCGGGCTCGCCGTGATCGACGTCCCGCCCGACGCCGATCTGTACCTGGTACGCGAACTGCTAGACACGGGCGAGCGCGACGGATGGTGGGATTATGACGAACTGTGCGTTACCGAGGCGTGGAAGGCGGCGACGTTGCCGTAGGTCCGCGTCCCGCTGGCGGGTAAGCCACCGCGCGCTACCTGTCTTCCACCAGACGCATCCACGTCGGCACGATTGATGATGACCAGCCTCGCCGCTGCGACGGTTAGCAGCGCGTTCAGCGGCAGATCCGGATGGATGCGATGTGCTAACAAAGCGTATCTATGGGCGTTGGAGGTCGGCCGTGTGCAACGCGTCACGCCTGCCAGGCGGCGGGGTCGTTGTAGTGGTTCTCGACCCCCTTGCGCAGGACCGCGCGCAGCTGTGGCAGGTGTTCGGTGTCGGTGGGCAGGTGCAGGCTGTCCAGCAGGGCCAGGACCTCGGCCGAGGCAAGGCTGCCGTAGACGGCGTGATAGCTGCCGAGCAGGGCGCGGAAGACCGCTGGACGAAGCTCAGCGACAGCAGCGGCGGCCTGATAGACGTCGCGCTTGTCGTTCCAGCCGACCGAACCCGAGTCTTCCAGGACGTGGCGGGCGCGCAGGTGCAGCGGACCGGTGGTCAGCTCGTGCAGACGGCCAGCCGCTGCGAGACGGCGCACATCATCGCCGAGCAGCGCGTCGAAGGCGGTCCCAGCGGTGTGCCCCACAAACCAGTACGTCTGCAAGTGCAACCGCAGGTGCTCGATCGGCTCGGGGACTGCCATCCGGGCGCGGAAGCCGGCCCAGAAGGCGTCGGCGACCGCCGGGTCGGCGTTGTCGCAGACGTAGGCGTTTCAAATGGGTCAGCACCTCGAAGGCGCAGGTCAGGTCTAGCAGTCCGAGCGCCGTGTGCACGCGTTGGACGGCAGCCAGGCCCGCGTCGGCAGTGATCTCGAATGCCGTGTGGAAGGCCACGTCCTCGTCCGACATCTCCTCTGGGGGTGTGCCGCCCCACCTCCACCGATTGGGCCCGATCGGCGTGAGCCCATATTCAGCCAGGTATCGCAAGGCCAAGTCGGTATCCGTCGCACTCACCCGCGGCAGTGTGCCCGGCGGGAGCTCGGATGTCCACGCGATTGCATGGACACTTCTTGCCCGAGGTCTGGACGGCGGTCCAGCCGACCAACTAAAGCAGTACGCGCTCGACCCGAACCTGAGACGCCCGGAAATCGTATTAGTCAGCTCGATCCCAACGAGAAGCGCACGGAGCGTCACGGCCATACCGGACTCCACGCTCGGTCGGCGGCAGATCCGTACACTCGATCTTGGCAGAGCCGATCGATCGGACTTCTGCCGGCGTACGGACTCACACGCATGGGTGCATGTGTGGATGGCGGCGGCGGTCAGCTGGTGCCGGGCGGGGGTCGGACAGGAGTCGGCCGAACGTCTGAGGTGTGAGGTGCTGGGCAAGCGTGTTCACGGCGGGCCACCGAGCGCAACGGATCGGGGTCTGCGACTGAGATAGCTGAGCTTATGTGGTGGCCTCGTTTCGACCGTCTATCGTGCGTGATTGTTCAGAATGTGGAGCATCTGTTGAACCGGTAGGGCCGGGTTGGCTGCCGCGTACTCGGCTAGGTCTGGGTCGTCGAGCAGGGCCATGATCCGGTTCATTGGAAGGCGTGGGCAGTTGGCCACCGCTTGCCGTACGGCGATCGCCGGATCGGTGGACATGCGGTCGACAAGTCGCGGGTCGGCGTGTGGGTCGAGGGCGACCAGGCGTCGTACTGCTGGATCGGGATGGGTGGCGAACCGGGCCAGTCCCGTGATGGGAAAGTATGGCAGCGAGCTGAGGCGGTCCCGGCCGCAGCCGTCGTACTCAAGGAAGCAGCGCAGCAACAGCGTCGGTGGCGCCTTGGGATGGTTCTGGGCGAGCAGCACCCTGACGCCGAGGTCGCTGTCCGCAGCGAGGGCGGGGATCAGGGGCGCGGGGAGTTCCGGATGACGGGCCGCGCGGCGACGCAGTAGCGGATTGACGGACCTCGCCCACCGCAGCGCGTCGCCGAGACGCGGCACCGACTCGTCCGCCAGGTAGTGGACCGCGGAGCGGCACCCGATTCGAGCGCTGTAGTGCCCGTCGCCTGGAACCGTCGTGATGTCGATGCTGATGCCGGAACGTTGCTGTTCGGTGAGGCTGGGATGAATGGAGACGGCGGTGCGGACCTCGGCAGTCGGGTCGGCGGCGAGCCTGAGCAGTTGCTCGTTGGTCAGGTCGGCACGAGTGGCGACTTCCCGGCGGACTTCGGCAGCGGGGTGGCCTAGTAACGTCTCAACAACGTCGGGCGAGGTTGACGGGTTAGTGGCAACGAAGTGCAGCGCTTCCACGTCACCGCTGGCCAGCACCTGGTCCATCAGGGCTCGGGAAAGGGGTCGCTGCAGCACCCACCAATACGCATGGCAATGCTCGGTGGGCAGGTCTGCGGGCAGCATGATCCGCCGCTGTTCCGCCCGGGCCTTCTTTGCAGTCGCTCGGACCTCGGGAACCGGGTCCCGGAGCAGTGTCTCCCGTGATGAATCGTCCAACCGGTCCAGAGAGCCAGCGGCGAACTGGCGTATCCCGGGCTGTGGGTGCCCGGCTGCCAGCAGGAACAGTCGTCGCTCATGTTGCATCGCGTCGAACAGTTCCCCGATTAGTTCCTCGCTGGTGAACGGCACCTCGGCAGGTAGCTCGTCGAGCGCGGTCAGCAACCGCACCAACACGTCATCGGGAAGTGGCTGCTGCCCGGGACGCCCGAACGCCCGAATCCACACTTGCCACTCCGGGTCGTCCAACAATCTGGCACGGGTTTGCGGAGCAACCTCGGGATGTTCGGCCAGCGTGACACGAACTGCGCGGGACGGATGACGTGCCATGGCATCCTGAACCGGCATCGGCAACTGAACCCGGTGCCGCAGCCCCTCGCACGCCTGCTCCGGCCACACCTGGACCAGTTGAAGCAGCACATCCAGCGGTATCGCCGGATTCCTGGCCAGGCCGCGCAACAGCGGAGTCGAGGTTGGATCAGGATCCGTCGACGAAGCAGCGATCATGGGCCGAACCCTAACGTCACCCGAGGGCCAACGACATCCGCTCATTGGCAGTTCCGGTCATCTTGGAGGTGCGATAGGCGGCCCGTCGCCGGTGGTCCGATGGCTCGTTCGGCGTAGATGTAGGGGAGCAGATTGGGAGCAGCGGGGCGCTCCCAACGGCGCTGAACGGCGCTCAACGCGGTTGAGATGCGTAAATCCGCTCCGCGTAACCTGCGGGTGCTCGGGTTGTTCCAGGTCACGGCGTCGGGGACCGTTCCTTGACATGAAGAGTGCAACGACGCTGAACAGACGTCAACCGCTCTCTATCTTGCCTGACAGAGTCAGGCGCGGGGGAAAGTGCGGTAACGGGCACTCGTCCTGCTGAACGTTTCCTTGGGAGCAGATTTGGGAGCAGGGGTTACGACCTGCCTCGACACGCATGGCTTCGGAAGAGTGCTCCGCTCCGGCGCCTGGTATGGGTGCTGGCCAGGGTCGATGTGGAGCTTGACCTCTTCTCGAAGTCGGAGGCGGTCACCGCGCGGCGCGTGTCCTGGTCCTGATCTCTTCCCAAGGTCGGAAGTGCTCGGGCTCGCACATGTACACGGTCGCCGGGCCGCTTCACCCTCGCTGCGGCAGAAGGGGATCGGTGGGTTGTTGGGTGGTGAGTTTCTCGGGTTAGGAGCAGTCGAATCGGTGGTCGTAGGGGCGGTTTGGACAGGATGTGCAGACGAAGACGTAGATTCCTCCGGCGTCGCCGAGCATGAGACCGGTGGGGTTCTGCAGCGCCCGCCACGGGTGGTCATTGGGGCTGTCGAAGTTCCATCCGGTCATGGCGTGACGGTTCTCGAGTGGGGGCCAGCGGTGCTCGTCGCCTCGGCTGAATTCCCAGCTGGCGATGGTGAGCAGGTGCTCCATTTGGATGCCGCAGTCGCAGATCGGCCAGTCGGGTGACTGGGTCCAGCCCGGGTAGCCGCCGGTCTTGATGCCGGAGGCGACTGCCAGGTCGGTGTCGTACTGCCAGCCGGTGTCGGCCTCGACACGGACTAGCGTGTTCCGGATTTGGGACCACACCTCTTCCGGTAGGTCGTAGGAGGGGTACTCGACTACCTGCTCGGGATCGATGGCACAGGGGTCGGGGACGTACCGGGTGTCGGCGTCGGGGTGCGGGTTCGGCATCGCCGCCAGCCGGGGCCCGATCGTCGACCGCCGTCGCCAACGCAACCGAGGGACAGGAGCACTGGAGGGATAATGGTCGAAGGGGCACCACAGCACCTGCAGCACGTCCGAGCCTTCTGGGAACGGCAGGTCGGGGATATCTTCGGCAAAGAGTTGTAGGACGGGAACGAGGGGCATCGGGGTGTCGGCCGGGTGCTCGTCCAGACCCGCGTCGTCACAGGTCGGCCATGGTTCGTCCGTTGGCCACAGTAGCGGACCGCCTACCGAGCCGTGGTCGACAGAGGGCGAGCCCTTACGCGGATGCAGTCGAGTGGTGATCCGCTTAAACGCAGCCAGCTGCGGGAAGACCGCGTCCATGTCGATCGGTGCCAGCGCGGTGGTGTACACGACCAAGATCGTACGGCGCGCAGTTTCAGCGACGCGCGCATCGCGGCATGGGCGGGCAGTCAGTTTTCACGACGACGGAGCCGGTCGAATGCCTTTGGCGACGGGACCGCGCCGAGCGCATCCGCGATCGCGGTTGCGCAGGCGTCGGGGCCGGTGCTTGTGGTGTCTACGGCGATGTCGAACTCGCCGTGCGCGTAGACCCTGGCCTGAGTACGGGCGAGACCGGCGGGCCGGTCCCCGCGCTGCCGCTCGCGCCGGTCCAGTTCCACTTGGGCGCAGCGAACCTCGACGAGGGTGACGTCGTATCCCTCCAAGACATCGAGCAGGTCCTCCACGCGCCACTGCTCGCTCAGTGGATAGTCCATGATGACGTCGTTCCCTGCGGAGGCGAGCGCGGCCACGGCTCGGTGATAGCCGAGACGAGTCCTTTTCAGCATCTTGCCGACCTCCGTGTCATCGAGTACACGGGTGTGAACGGTGGAGCGCATGGCACCGACCGCGTCGATGGGAACGAGGAACCAGGGGTCGGGCAGGAGTGGCAGGAGTGCCCGACCGATGCTGCTCTTGCCGGAACTTGAGGCGCCGTTGAGCAGGATGATCCGGCCCCTCTGCTCTGGCATCACACCGAGACCCTAGCGTCGCGGGCGCATCGGCACGGGCGGCGCCGCCTGATCATCAGGCTGTGGCGCTACCCCAGGCGCGGATCGCGGCATGAGCGGATATGTGGGGCCCGCCTATCCTCGTTGGCGTCTGCGCCATGATGGCTGTCGCCGACGTAGCCACCGAAGGGGGGCGTTGGGTAGCAGTTTGGGAGCAGCGGGGCGCGCCCAAGGGTGCTGAACGGCGTTCAACCTGGTTGAGTTGCTGTGATCGTCCCGGCGTCTACCAGGGGCGGCGACATCCATGCTGGTCAGAGGGTCGCGGACCGTTCCTTGACATGAAGAGTGCAACGGCGCTGTTCGGACCTCAACCGTTCTCTATCTCTCCTGATGGAGTCAGGTGCGGGAGAGCCGTTTGTAAGGACCTGCTGGCCTGCTGAACGTTTAGTTGGGAGCAGAACTGGGAGTAGGCGCCGAGTTGATCTCTGTTGCCTTCGATTCGAAGGTGTATGTCAACGTCGTTTTCTGATCAAGGCGCTGGTCAGGTGCGATGCGGGGAGCTGACCTCTTCCGAAACCCGGAAGCGGTCACCGCCCGGTCCGTGTCGTGGTCGGGACCTCTTCCCGAAGTCGGAAGCGGTCACCGCGCGGCGCGTGTCCTGGTCCTGACCTCTTCTCAGGGTCAGAAACGTTTACGAGCGGTGGCGCGCCGCAAGGGTGATCTCTTTCCAACCCAGGGGGCGTTCGCTGTAGGCACGTTGATTAGCGTGACATCGTTGGGGCGTGGGAGCTTGGTGTCAACGCGCGGCTCGGACGGCCTGCTTGCGCGCCTCCAGGAAGCCTCGCTCGGTCCCGCGTACCAGGGGTATTCGCTGACGTGTGGTCCGATTGCGGCGAAGTGTTCGGCTGCCTCGGCGTGACGCCGGGCCTTCGTCATGGCCCTGGCGAGCACCGACCGGGCTTTCATCGCGAGGGCGCGGCTCGGCTGGCCTGGGCCCAGCCACTGGCGTACGGCGGTGTCGATGTCCCTGCGGACCTGGTCGCTGGCCCACATCGCGGTGGCTTTCAGCTCGCCTGCGGTCTGGTTGAGCGCGGTCTCCTTGAGTTCCCACTCGAAATGCGCCTGCAGCGGCAGGAGAGCCAGTGGTGAGCCGGCGGGTGCGGTGACCCGCCGCCGGGTGTCCTCGGTCTCCGGAGCTACGTGCACCAGCAGCAGGAACAGGCGGCGGGCCAGCTCCTGCTGCGGCCGGGTCAGCGAGGCGAAGACCGACTCGGCGGTATCGGAGACGGCGCCGGTGATCCCGCCGATCTGCCGATAACCGCCGATGGTCATCCGGCCGCCGCCCCGCGACCAGGTGGCGAGCAGCGCGTGGGACAGCAGCGGAAGCGAGCCGGAGCCTGGGGCGGTGTCGCGCAGTAGCACCTCGACTAAACCTTCTTCGACCTGGGCGCGGGCGCGGCGGGCGGGCTCGACGATCACCTCGCGGAGTTTGTCCTCGGTCATCGGCCCGATCGTCAGCTGCCGGGAGCGGGCGGTGGCCAGCCACAACAGCTTCCAGGCCAGTGAGAGTTCGGCGGTCGCGGCCAGTAGTGGCACGTCGACGTCGGGCAGTACCAGTACGTGGGGCGGGAGGGGTAGTCGTTCGCCGAAGACGATGTCGACCTGCACGCTGCCGTCGGGGGCCTCCGCTGTACTGAACGGGATGACGAGCCGACGTCCGTCAGCACGCTCGTACGTCCAGATGGCCGACTCGGTCAGCCGCTCCGGCCGCAGGCCCGCGCCCGGGATGGCGGTGAGCGCGGCAACGATGTCTCCGAACAGGGTTCGTGCTTCGGTGCTGTCGCTGGTGATGGTGTGCGGGGTGACGACGAAGTCGAGGTCGCCCGGCTCGCGTGCGGCCTCACCGACCCAGGCCGTCATCGTGACGCTACCCCGCAACACGAGATGCTCGGCCCACTTGGTCCCGGCGATGACGGTGAGGACATGGTTCATCGCCCGTACGCCGGGCGGTTGTCCATCGCCGGCCGGCCGCCGGTGCCAGGAACGTCGGCTCGCCGGGGCGGTACGCGCTCGAGTACTGCTTCATGGCAGGGTCGAAGGCCGCTGTCTGCCGTACGACCGGGCTTGGGGGAAGCGGTTGGTAGGTGGGTGGGTAGTACTCGGAGCCTGCCGGCTTGGCGCGCATCCGTGCCTCCATATCGAATGCCCAGCCGTCCGGTGCGGTGGTGCTCAGCCAACCCGAGTCGTGTTCGAGATTGCTGTCGAACACGACGTACTCCTGTTCGACCGTCAGGACCTCGTATCCCGCCGCGTGTAGCTCGGTCACCAGCTTGTCCAGCCGCTGCTTTGCTGTGGCCAGGCCGACGCCGTGACAACGCTGGTTGACGAACCGCTCCTGTGCGCCGCCCGCTCGCTGGCGTCGAGCGTTTCTCGACAACCGCGCGCCGTGTGACGCGACGAGGTCGGTGATGGCCATGAGGTCCGGCACTGTCACGCTCGACAGCAGCACCTTGATGTGATGCTCGAAGTATCGGCCGCCGGGCTCGGCTGCCGCATCAGGATCCGTCTGCGGTACCCCGTCGCTCCATGGCGTCGCCTCGATCTTGGTCCGGCACGGGTACATCCCCGCCTCGCGCATCCGATCATTCCAGCGTTTCGCCAGGGAACGCTGGCGGTCCAGGGTTCCCTGGCCGGTCAGGGTGAGCATCGGCTGAGAGACGTGCACGCCACGATCGAGCAGGACATGAAAGAACTTCACCCGATGCCGTTCAGCGAACGACGCCAACTGCTCGGAATGGTGGGCGTAGGTCGTGATGTGGATCTCGAAGTCGCCCGACACGTCAACCATCGGTGCAGCGTAGGACACATCCGCCCGGTGTGGCGTGACCGCGTGATCGGCGGCTACGTGCGTACTGGTGCTACAACCGCGCCGTGTACCACTGCCTCCGTTCCTGTGGCGCACGGCCGGCGGCATGTCCGGATGCCGTGCGGACCTCTCCAATCTTCATGAAAGGATTCCCTGGTGGTCATGGAGCCCGTTCCCAGCTACGAGGACCTGATCTGGCTTTCGAGGCGGAGCCGGTCTATCGGTACGCGGACGACGAACATGAGACCGACCACAAGTTCGACTGGCGCGAGCCGTGGCCCTACACGGCGGTGACGTTCCGAACCACGCGAGCCAGTTACGACATCGAGATGTACGTCGCGCCGGGATACCAGGTTGTACGGCTACGGTTGCGGACCATCCCCGACGGAGCCGAGCTGCTCGACCTTGATCTGCGCGGCGTTCGAGGCATCGGAGTCAAACGAATCCATGGTCGCGAGTTGCTACGGCTCGATTTCCCGGATGGCTCGCCGGCCTCCGCGCTGTGGCTGCGGATGAAGCCCGACGTCGCGCTGCACTGGTCGTACGACCCGGCAAGTTGAGGTGACCGCCCGGAGAGCGGCAGATCCGGATGCATGGACGGGTCAGTTGGCGTATGCCGGCAGCCCGTAGCGTCGTATGCCGTGAGAGAGTCGCCTTTCGGCGTGCGGTTGTGGCGTCTGCTGTCGCAGCGTCGGCCGAATTTCGCCGCGTCGATCGGGCAGATGCAAGCCGTCCTTGCCCGAGACGCCGGTGTGCCGGGCGGGGAGCTCGCTGCGGTGATCCAAGACGGTGCGGTACCAGACCCCGACCTCGTCCGGAACCTGGCGCCGGCGCTTGGCATTCACGCTGCCGACCTTTTCGTCATCGCCGGGCTGCCCGTGCCGGATGACCTGGCTTCGGCTTGGCCGACGTCGCCGTGGGACGTAGGCTCGATCGTTCGGCACGTTGCCCGGATGGACGCGGACCAACGTCGTCAGATGGAGGCGCTGGTCAAGTCGCTGCCGGCCCAGCCGCGGATCGGGTCTGCGCCGGGCGACGACTATCCGGACTCTCCAGGAGCGTTGCTGCTTCGTCTACTGCGCAATCGCAACATTCGCCCACACAATGCGCGGATCCTCAAGGCAATCGGCGACGGTCCGTACGTCTCCGACTCCACCATCTTCGGGCTGGGCCCAGGCACGGTCGTCATTACCCCGCAGTACGTGACGGCGTTCGCGCACCTGCTGGGCTATCCGCCCAGCGAGATGGTCGCGCTGACCGGGATCGGGCCGGTCGTCGAGGACGCGCGGGTACACCCGGCCAGCGCGGAGATTGCCGCGCTGGCCTGGCGATCCCGACGTTTCGACAGCGAGCAGTTGAGCGCGGTGGTAGCGGCCGCTCAGTCCATACAACACGCCTGAGCATCGCCGGATGCGGTGCGGCGGAAGTGTGCGCCCAAGTCGCGGCATCTCGTGCCGCTGCGTCGGGCCACCCCGCAGTGCCGCACTTTGACCAGGACGCCGCGACGCCCGACCAGCGGCATGAGCGGATATTCAGGCAGACACTGCTGCCGGTCAGCGGGCCTGGGCAAGCAGGGCCGTGATCATCGTCTGAGGTTCGATGGTGGCTGGCCGGTCGCTAACCTGCCCGTCGCCGAGTTCCATGACACGCCATACGTCGTCCGAGCGCAGTGCGAGGTCGACGGTGACGAAGGGCAGGCCGAGCCGGGCGATCATCGGTGCGAGCGGGGCCAGGTCGATCCCGGCCGGGGCGGGATCGTGCGGGCTGTCGGGATGCGGTCCGATCAGGACGCAAACGCCGTCGACCCACCATGTACGTACTTCGGCGGAGGTGTACCGCTCGAAGCGTCGCAGTACGAAACCGCCCACGAAGTCGTCGTCGCGCAGTTCCAGGAACCGGCTGGCGACGTTCCACGCAGCCGCGCCGTCCTCCAGGTCGGGGATGAACGTCGCCTCGTTCCAGTAGTGCTTCATCGACTTGCTGTAGTCACGCAGCACCGCCGGTCCCGCGCCCAGTTCGACCCGAGCGCGGTCGAAGTCGGCCCGGTCCGAGCCCGTGGTCCACACCGACGGTGGGGTGACCGCAGCCAGAGCGGCGTACCAGCCGGGCAGCTCGTGTGCCCGCCGGTACTGCTCAGCAGCGGTCCTCAACACCACACCGCGTTCGGCGAGCAACTCGGCGAAAGCGGCGTACCGCTCGCTTCGCAGCATCCAGCCGCGGTACACGGCGGTACCGCTGCCCGAGACCGATGCGACCGCCCGTCGCGCATCTCCGCCCCGTGTCAACGCGTCGTGGTCGACCACCGCCACATCGATCCCGGCAGCACGGGCGGCCTGCGCCTCCGTCGCGAAGTGCTCGTCTGGGTGGCGCGGCCGTAGAGGGTTCGCGGGAACCAGAAGGATCACGCTCACATCCTGCCCCACGCGGCCGTTCGACCTCGAACTGTTATCCCGGCCGCCGCCCGAAACGCGGCAGATCAGTACGCCGACGGCGTGAGATTATTGGTGCGTGGCAGGTGCGGCTGAACACCTCGAAGATCGATCCCGGGATCGCCGCATGGGCGATCCACCAGCCTGACCTCGTAACCTGGTACGAGATCATCAATCCTGTTCGAGTCACCACGGTCGACGGAGGGTCGGTAGCGGATGACTACAGCAACATCGCGATCACCGTGCCGGACGGTCACCGGATGGTGGCGCACGCGCTCAGGGAGGGAAAGACGGCACCTGAATGCCTCCAAGTCGTGGAACGGGTGTTGCCCTCGCGCGACCTTTGGGCGCTCGCCCGGGTAGGAAGTAGCGAGGCGTGCAGGGCCTGTACCCTTCGCTAAATATGAGGAGATTGCGGGGCATCCGACCAGCCGGGCGTTGACCGCATCGTGGCCATTCCGGACCATCGCCGAGGACAACCGCTTCTCGGGATGACGGCGCATTCGCCCGACCGTTCCCCGGCACCGTGGGGGGGCGTTGGGAGCAGATTGGGAGCAGCAGGGCGCTCCCAACGGCGCTGAACGGCGTTCAACCTGGTTGAGCTGCTCTGACCGTCCCAGCGTGTGCCTGGGGCGTTGACATTTGTGCTGCTCAGAACGATGCGGACCGTTCCTTGACATGAAGAGTGCAACGACGCTGAGCCGACGTCAACAGCTCTCTATCTTTCCTGGCAGAGCCAGGTGCGGGGGAGAGTGCGGTAACGGGTAAGGTACCCGTCCTGCTGAACGTTTCCTTGGGAGTAAATTTGGGAGCAGGGGTCATGGCCTGCCCCGACGCCGTACGACTTCGGAAGGGTGCTCCGCTTTGGCGCCTGGTATGGCTGCTGAACAGGGCCGATATGGACCGTGGCCTCTTCCCAAAGTCGGAAGCGGTCACCGCGCGGCGCGTGTCCCGGTCCTGACCTCTTCCCCAGGTCGGAAGTGCGTGGGCGGGTGAGCACGGCGGGTAGAGCTTTGCCGTGGCCGGGTCGCGGGGTTGGTGATGGCACCAGTCCGCGAGCCCGGTCAGGACCGGGCCGGCGTCGAGGTCGGGCGTGAACAGATTGCGGGGCTGTGGTCGTGCCACCGACCTCGATCGGGAAAGGCGGGCCAATGATCCGGGACCGCAACTCAACCCACTGGTCTCGGCGCGAAAGCGCACTCAACTGTTGCCATCCGTGCATCGGACCTTGGCCAGTGTCCAGCTCGACCTGCCCGGACGAAATTGTGGGCGTCCACAGGCGTTGAGAGGATCATTGGCGTGACCAGCCCGCTGCGTATCGACAGAATTCTCGGTGACCGACCCTTTGCTGAGATCGGTGAGCCTGCCCTCGCGGTCGCCGCGGAGGGTCGTGGCCTGCTCGGGATGGCGGGCACCCACAAGTTCGGCATGGCACCGGTAGGTGTTTACGACGTGGGTGACCTGGCCTGCCGCGCTCTTTTGCGTTCGCGCTACCCCGTGCACGCGATGGCCTTCCACCCCTTGCTTCCTCTGCTGGTGGTGGGCACGGGCCGCTACGACGGCGGTTACTTCTTCGAGGGCGAACTGCTCCTGCTGAACTTGGAGACGGGCGTGGCCACCTCGCTCATCGAGGACCCGCTCGGCCGTCAAGTCCTGGCCCTGGAGTGGCTCACCGGCCGGGAACTCCGCGTACTGATGGCGCCGCCCGACGATTGGCAGGACAAGGACGCCTGGGGTACGGGACACGTCGCGGTGGTGCGCCGGCCTGATTGGGCAGTCGTACCACCCCGGTCGATCCTCTGGGAGGAACTGACCGGACCGCGGGTGGCCGCTCCCCGACCGGACGGCCGGGAGGAGGCGCGCCGTACGGTCTCAGGTCTGGGCACGGATGGGGATCCGCGGCGTGACGTCCGCGCGGTTGAGGAACTGTCCGACGGCCGGATCCTGGCCACGCTCGACCGCGTCCAGGCGGAGTGCTGGCTGCCCTCGGGAGAGCGGCAGTGGACTGTTCCAGATGACAAGGGCGGTAGCGACATCGTCGTCGCGCCCGATGAGCGGTCGGTCTGGGTAGGTCTGGTGCGGCCCGAGTGGGAGGAGCCTCCTCAGTCTGTGGTTCAGCTCTCGCTGGACGACGGGGCACAGCTCGATCACCTCACCCTGTCCGCCCCGGCGTCCCTGGTGCGGTGTGTCGATGGTCTACCGGCCATCGCACCCGCCCAGGAGGCCGGGGAGCGCAGCAGGCTTCGTGTCCGGCGTGGCAGTCGGATCTATCTCCGGGAAATCGACCGTGAGCGTGGGTGGACGCCCGCACCGAGCGAAGCCTGGCTCGCCGCGGCCGAACTGAAGAACCCAACAGTTACCGGACGGCCGCGTGAACCGGCGGAACGGGATATCCGCCGCCTGCTCCCGTACTCGTGGACGCCCGGTGAGACCCACTTCGCCGGCCCCGGTGTGGAGACCATGGACGGCACTCTGGTCCACACCGGCACCGTGTACAACGGCCAGGGGTTGCAGCCCGGTGGCTCATTCGTGGTGCGGCGCAGGGTCAGCAGCGAACAGCCGGACTGGATCTTCCGGACCGATCGGGCAGCCACCGACCTCGACGCCGACGCGGAGACCGTTTACATCACCTACGGCGATGGTGAGATCGTCGCGCTCCACCCTGATGACGGCACCGTGCGCTGGCGCGGGCACCTCACCATCGCTGCTGTGCCGGCCATACCGACCGCGCTGACCGTAGCCGGCCCGGGCCGGCTACTCATCGGCACCAGCGACGGACGGATCCTGGACTGCTCCATCCGACCGGACCAGGATTGACGATCACCTCCGCGGCGAAGGAGCTACGGCGGCGAGACCGTGGCAACGCTTGCCGGATACGGATACGGATAAGGACTACTGCGGATCGGGAGCGTTGCGGACCTGCGGCGGTGACGCGCCCTGACCTCCGAACGACCGGAGGATACGTGCCGACACACCTTGCATGCGGTGGTGGTTGGATCACGGCATGAGCGTGTGCCTCATCCGGTGTGAGTTCCCCCGCTTTGATGGAGCGGTGGTTACCTGCTGCCGGCTGGTGCAGGGGTGTGGTGATGTCTGGCTCTAACAGGTCGTTCTGGTGGGTGTGCCAGGCGGTCTCGTACTCGTCGGGGCTGAGGTAGCCCAGCTCCTTCTGGATGCGGCGGGTGTTGTACCAGGCGTCGATGTAGGCGAAGATCGCGTTTCGGCCTCGTCACGGTCCGCCACGAGGTGCGGTAGACGAGTTCGATCTTCAGCGTGGATCAGAAATTCTCCATCAAGGCGTTGTCGTACGAGTCGCCAACGGAGCCCATCGACGGCAGGATCCCGTTGTCTTGCAAGCGTTCCGCGAAGCGGAACGACGTGTAGTTCGAGCCCCTGTCGCTGTGATGGATCAACTGGCCGTCACGGACATCGCGTGACCAGATGCCGTATTCGAGGGCGGCGAGGATCAGGTCCGTGTCGCAACGGTCGGAGGTCTTCCACCCGACGATCCGGCGGGAGAGGACGTCACAGACGCGGCCAGCCAGAACACACCCTTACCGCACGGAATCCGGGTGGCGTCGGCGACCCAGAGCCGGTTCGGCCCGGTCGCGGTGAAGTCGCGGTTGACCAGGTCCGGTGCCGGCGTCGCCATCGGGTCCTGTCGGGTCGAGCCGCCGCGCCAGCCACGACGCAGGAACGCACCCTGCCAGCCCTGGTCGGCCATCAACCGCTCGACCCGCTTGCGGCCTACGCGGATGCCGTCACGGCGTAACTGCCGGTGCACCCGGTCCGCGCCGTAGGTGTGCCCGGAGGTGACCCCCAGATCTCGTGAATGTTCGACAGCAGCCCCAGGTCGACCAAGTCCCGCTCGCAGGGCTGCTCTGCCTGCCTGACCGAGGCGTAGTAGGTGGATGTGCCAATGTTCAGCACCCGTAGCAGGAGCGCGACCGCGAACTGGTCACGATGTTCGTGGATGAACGTCATGACCGTCGCCGGGTCGGGTCGAGCTCCGCCGCGAAATACGCGCTCGCCGCCTTCAGGATCTGATTCGCCCGACGCGGCTCCGCGTTCTCTTTCAACAGCCGCCGGTTCTCCGCCAGCATGTCGCTGCTCGGCCGGTCATGACGCTCGTCCGTGTCCGCTTCGGCCTGCCGGATCCAGTTCCGTAACGCCTCGTGATGCACGCCAAGCTGCTCGGCCAGGCGCCGGATCACCGGCTTCGGGTCCGACTCGCGGTACAAACGCACAGCACGCGCTCGTAGCTCATCGGGGTACTTCTTCGGTGCTGCCACAGAAACTTCCTCCGCACGGCCATCAGACCATGATCAAGAAGCTCCATGAGAGCGGGGGTGGCTCAGCTCGGCGTCGAGCGCTGACTCTAGGACCGTGCGGGTGATCCCCGCGAGGAGCCCACCGAGTCCGACCAACGACACCCCGTCGGCCTTCGCCCGCTCGACCAATTGCTGCGTCCTTCCCGGACAGGATCGACGTCCTGTCCAACGGACCACACCCAGGACAAACACGGAAATCTACGCAGTCCCGGACACGGCTCTGTGGTCAATGGGTACGTCCGATACTGACCGTGAGTAATCGGCTACCTTTGGTATTGACGGTGACGATGCTGATGCTTATGGTGATCAAGCCGTAGCGGTCTGACACACACGGGGGCTTCAATGTTCGGTCGCGGTCACTGGTTCCCGCGTGCCCGTCGTACGAGTGGTCGGGCCGGCGGACGTGCGCTGGTCGGGTTGGTGGTGATGGCCACGTCGGTTGCGCTGCCGTTGTTCCCGGCGTCCGCGCAGACGGCTTCAACAGCGGCGGAGCCCTGTGTGGATGTTCAGGCCGACGTGGCCGCTGCCGGGAGGATGGTCGATACCTGTGGCCGTCGGGTCGAGATTCTGGCCGAGCGGACCGAGTTTTCGCAGACGTTCTTGAACCTTGATGGGTCGCGGACGTTGGAGAAGGGGATCGAGCCGGTTCGGGTGCGGAAGGGTTCGTCGTGGGTGCCGGTGGACACGACGCTGAAGGTGACCGGGGAGGGTGTGGTGCCGCGGGCGACGGTGTTGCCGGTGGTGTTCTCGGCGGGTGGTGATGGGGTCCTGGCCCGGGTCCGCGATGGTGATCGCGAGTTGGGTATGTCCTGGCCGGGGCGGTTGCCGGAGCCGGTGGTGGAGGGCGATTCGGCGGTTTACCGGAACGTGTTGCCGGATGTGGATCTGCGTGTGACGGCGTTGGCGCTGGGTTTTTCCGAGGTGTTGGTGGTCCGTACGCCGGCGGCGGCGGCGCATCCGAAGCTGGCGGCGGTGCGGTTCGGGTTGTCGACGAAGGGTGTGACGGTCACGGCGGCGGAGGGCGGTGGTCTGGCGGCGCGGGATGGAAGCGGTAAGACGGTTTTCTCGGCACCGGCGCCGTTGATGTGGGACTCGACACCGTTGCCGGAGGCAGGCGGATCACCCGGCCCGGAGCAGACTCCCAAGGGGGCCCCAGGGGCGGCGGAGGTCGGCCCAGACCAGCCGGTCAAGCCGTCTCCGGGACGGGGTGGTGCGGCGACGACCCCGTCGTTGCCGGCAGAAGTCGTGCCTGAGGGGGCGCGGCAGGCGGTGATGCCGGTAAAGGTGACCGGTGACGAGTTGACGGTGGTGCCGGACCGGAAGCTGCTCACTGATCCGAGGGCGAAGTATCCGATGTTCATTGACCCGTCATGGACGGGTGGTATCTCGGGTAATGCGTGGACATCGGTGATGAGTAAGCACCCGGGTAGCTCGTTCTGGCGAAATTCGACGGCGTTGACCAATGGTGGGACGAACGGGTCAGCGGGCGCGGGGCGGACCGAGGACTGTTCCGGTTGCGCGGATCACATCGTCCGGTCGTTTTTTCAGATGGACACGACCGCGGTGCGGGGCAAGTTCATTCAGGCGGCGACGTTCCGGGTGGAGCAGAAGCATTCGTGGACGTGTAGCCCGAAGTCGAACGCGAAGTTGTGGTTGACCGGGGCGATCTCGTCGGGCACGACGTGGAACAGGCAGCCGACCTGGGACGGCAGCGTCACCGCGCAGACCGCGGCGAACCGGAAGAACGGTGCGGTGCACGGTTGCGCGGGGCCGGGCACCATCGAGTTCAACGTGACGTCGATGGTGGCGAGGGCGGCGGGCGGTAACTGGGCGCACATGACGGTGGGACTGCGGGCGGTCGACGAGGGGACGTTGAACCAGTGGAAGCGGTTCAACCATTCGTCGCCGAAGCTGGCGATCACGTACAACACCAAGCCGAACGCGCCGTCTGATCGGTTGTCCGATGGTAAAGCCTGTGCGACCGGTGCGGCTCGGCCGTACGTGTTGACCCAGACCCCGATCCTGGCGGTGAAGCAGTCGGATCCGGACTCGTCGCAGCAGTCGTTGACGACCTGGTTCTACTGGTGGCCGTTGGGCGGTACCCGTAACGAGACCGACAAGGTGTCGCAGGCGTCGGGTAACCCGTCGGCGGTCTCGAAGCAGATCCCGACCGGGAAGCTGGCCGACGGTGGAACGTACGTGTGGCAGTCGGTCACGTATGACGGTACGCATTACGGAGACTGGTCGGGGACCTGCGAGTTCACGGTCGACGCGACACCGCCGCCGACACCAGGTGGCATATCTTCCGCCCAGTATTCGAACGACGGCACGCCGGCCGGTGGGGTCGGGTTGCCCGGGGTGTTCGCGATCGCGCCGCCGTCGGTCCGTCCGCACGAGGTCAAGGAGTACGCCTGGACGTTGGATTCGGGTGTGTTGGGCGGTGCGGCGACGGTGCCGGCGCGTACGACGGATTTCGGGGCTTCGCTCACGATCGAGCCCCGCCATGATGGGTTGAACACGTTGCGGGTGTGGTCGAAGGACCATGCGGGGCGGTTCTCGGCGTCTCCGGTGACGTACACCTTCTCGGTCCGGGCGGGTGCGGGTGCCGCGGCGCACTGGAACTTTGACGAGGCCAGCGGCGCGGCGACCGACGTCGCCGGTCACGGCAACAGCGGGACCCTTTCGGCCAGCGCGACTCGGGTGGCGGGTCGGGCCGGGGTGGGATCCGCTGTGTCGTTGAATGGTTCGACCGGGTCGGTGGTGACGGCGGGGTCTGTGCAGTATCCGCATCCGGACACCGGTGTGTTGACGTCGATGCGTACTGATTCGAGCTTCACGGTGGCGGCCTGGGTCCGGCTTACGTCGACCAGTGGCGTCGCCGGTCAACGGACCGTTGTGGCGGCCGGCGGGTCGCGCGTGTTCGCCTATGCGCTGGGCTACTCGGGTCCTGACAACCGATGGCGGTTCGCGATGGCCGGCGCCGACGCCGACAGTCCGCCGTTGTTCTCGGTGTTGTCGGACGCTGCGCCGACGGCGGGGAAGTGGACTCACATCGCCGGGGTGTACGAGGTGTCTACGAAGCGGTTGACCCTGTATGTCAACGGCGTTGCGCAGGCAGCCTCCGCGACACTTGTCGGTGGGTTCAACGCCACCGGTGCCGTTTCGGTGGGCATGCGTAAGTGGAACGGCAACGACGACGGCTTTCTCAGCGGGCAGATCGACGAGGTGCGGGTCTACAACTTCGTGGAGACGCCGGCGAAGTTGGCGGAACTGGCCGTGCCTCTGCAACCGGTGATCACTATCCTGAACGGGTCGAACGCGACCACTGGCGGGCAGTTGTCGGTGACGTTCAACGCGGGCGGCGACACCAATGTGACGAAGTTCCGGTGGAGTGCCGACAGCACACTCTTGGGCAATGAGGTGGCAGCTTCGGCACCGGGTGGCACCGCGACGGTGTCGGTGCCGGTCGGTGCCATCATCGGCGAACGGCCGCTGTACGCGGTCGCGGTCGATGACGGCAACCGGGTCAGCGGCATGGCGCAGGGCAAATTTGTGGTGAAGCCCGTCGTGAGCCTGTCCGGTGTGGTGATCGACGTGACGACGTTCGAGCCGGTGGCGGGCGCCACGGTCAGGTTGGAACCGGGTGGGCTCCAAGTGGTCACCGGCAGCGACGGAGGATATACGTTCTCTGGTTTTGCGTCGGGCACCTACACGGTCTCGGGTAACAAGGGCGGTCGATGTGGCCTGTCGGGCAGTATGCAGTTGCCCGTTGTCGAGCAGGCTGTGTGGTGGGACCTGTACCTGTTCCCGTACTCGGACGATTCCGGCTACACCTGCCTTGAGCAGACGAGCGCGTTCGCGGCGGCGAACGACTCGGTGGTGGGGTTGTCCGGGGACAACGCGGTAACGGAGATCGGCTTGCCGTTCGCGTTCCCGTTCTATGGCCAGGCGTACCGTTCGGCGTGGGTGGACACCAACGGGTTGTTGTCGTTCACGGATCCGGGTGGTTCGCATCCGTACACCGGTGGGTTGTTGCCGACGCCGGCGGAGCCGAACGCGGTGGTGGCGCCGTTTTGGGATGACCTGGTGGTGGATGGTTCGGCGAGTGTGCGGACGGCGACCACGGGCAGCGGTACGAACGAACGGTTCGTGGTGGAATGGCGCAACGTGCACCGGAAGGCGTCGACGGCGCAGCGGGTGTCTTTCGAGGTGATTCTGGCGCCGGACGGCACGGTCACGACGAACTACGACGGTCTGGACGGTGCCGTCGAGCAGGGTTCGCAGGCGGCGGTTGGAATTGAGGCGCCGGCTGGCGCGGACGGGCTGCGGTATTCGACCACCGAGGCGGTGCTTGCCAGCGGTCGGTCGATCGTGTTCGAGCACCCCGAGACCGACACCCCGCTTGCGCTGCACGACCTGTCCGGAACGCTGGTCAACGCCGCCGGAACGGCCGTGGTCGGGGCGACTGTGACCCTGGACCCGTCCGGGTTGTCGACCACCACCGGCGCGGGCGGAGCGTGGGCTTTCGACGACCTGGTCGCAGACAGTTACGCCGTCTCGGTTGTGGTCGACACGCGGTGCCTGACCAGCGCCCGTACCCAGGTGGAACTGAACGCGGACCTGGTCCGGAACCTGCAACTCGGACCGGATTACGGCGGTCTGGGTTACGCCTGCCAGGTCGGCACCGGCGGATTCGTCGCGGCGTCCACGGTGGTGCCGCTGACCGGTGACGACAACACGAACACCCTGAGCCTGCCGTTCCCGGTGAAGTTCCACGGCGGGTCGTACTCGTCGGGCACGGTGCACACAAACGGGCTGGTCAGCTTCGGTCCGGAGCCGGGCGTGGAAACCTGGGCCAACCCGGGCCTGCCGAATCCGGCGGCGCCGAACGCGGTGGTGGCGCCGTTCTGGGACGATCTGGAGGTCGACGCGTCCGCCAGCGTCCGCACCCAACTTAACGGCACCGTACCGAACCGGTCGTTCGTCGTGGAGTGGCGCAACGTGCTGATCCGTCCCGTACTGGACCGGGTCACCTTCGAGGTGATCTTCCACGAGGATGGGCGGATCGCGTACCACTACGGGTCCATGGTCACCCCGTCGCAGTACGGCGGTGCGGCCACCATCGGCCTGGAGAATGGTTCGGGTACGGTCGCGGCACAGTTCTCGTACCACGAGGCGGCGTTGACGCCCAACTCGTCGATCACGTACACCCCGGCAGCAGTCGGAACAATCAGTGGCACGTTGACCACGGCGGTCACCTCCGCCCCGGTCGTCGGGGCGACGGTGACGATGGAATCCGGCGGGGCGACCGCCACCACCGGGGCCGACGGCGGCTACCAGTTCACCGGTGTCCGGGTGGGGGAGTACACACTGACCGCCGCGACCGGCGACAACCGGTGTGCGGGGCAGGCCGCGAAGCAGGTGGTCAACCACGCCGGTGGCACGTCGGACGTGGACTTGTCGGTGATGGTCGACGGGGACGAGTTCGGCTACAAGTGCGAGACCGGCACGCAGGCGTTCATCCCCGGCACGATTACCGAGGACTGGACCGGTGACGATGTGACCTGGGCGAAGAACCCGCCGTTTCCGATCAAGCTCTACGGGGAGTCGTACACCACGGCCTGGATCGGGGACAACGGTGTGATCATGTTCCGCGACCCGGCCTACACCGGCTGGATCGGCTACGCGGCCAAGCCGATCCCGTCCCGCCCGGCCGAGGGCGAACCCAACGCCGCCGTGTACGCCCTTTGGGATGACTGGGCGGTTGATGCCTCAGCCCGGATCGCTACCAAGGTCAGCGGTACCGCGCCGAACCGGCAGTGGGTGGTCGAGTGGCGCAATGTGCACCGTTCCGGGCAACCCAATGTCCGGGCCACGTTCGAGGCGATTTTCGAGGAGAACGGCACCATCACCCTCGCCTACGCCGACATCGACCCGGCCAACCTCATCGAACGCGGAGGCACCGGCACCGTCGGGATCGAGAACGCCTCCGGCACCATCGGATTCCAGTACCTGCACCGCGAAACCCAACTTGCCTCCGGCAAGAGCATCACCTTCAGACCCAACCCGCCCGGCCTGGGATCCGTCTCCGGCACCGTCACCTGCCAGGGCACCCCGGTCGCAGGGGCGACCGTGAAAGCCGCAGGCCTGACGACCACCACCGCCGCGAACGGCAGCTACCAGATCCAGAACGTGCCCGCCGGCACATACGCGGTGATCGCCACCATCGGCAGCGGCACCTGCAGGGGTTCTCAGGTCCAACAGGTCACCATCGGCACCAATACCCAGGCGGTCGCGACCTTCCCGGCCACGACAACACCGACCGGCGCCGGCTACACCATCACCGAGCAGCCGGGAACATTCACCCCGGTCGCCGGCATCGCGCTACCGCTGACCGGCGACGACACCTACACGCCGGTCACCCTGCCGTTCCCGGTCACCCATTACGGACAGACGTACAGCACCGGGTGGGTGGACAGCAACGGCATTCTCACCTTCGTCGATCCCGGTGAACCCTCACCCGACGCCTGGCCCATCCCGTCGGTCGACAGCCCCGAGGAACCGAACGCCGCCGTCTACCCGTTCTGGCACGACTGGGTCATCGACGCCAACGCCAGCGTCCGGACCGAAACCCGAGGCACCGCGCCGAACCGGCAGTACGTGGTCGAGTGGCGCAACGTGCACTCCTTCGAGGACCCCACCACCCGGGTCACCTTCCAAGCAGTTCTGGACGAGGCGGGCGGCTACACCTTCGCCTACACCGACATCGACGGCACCTACCTCGAACAGGGCGGCGGCGCCACCATCGGCATCGAGAACGCCGACGGCACCCGCGCCCTCCAATACACCCACCGCCAGCCTGTGCTTCGGCCGGGGACGGGTTTGCGCATCACCCCGCTCACGCCCTGACCCCCTAGCGCCCACCCCGCCATCCCTGGCCCCCTCGGACACCCCCGGAGGTCCCCGGTGCAGGTAAAGCTGCCCAAGAATGTGTCACTGTCCGGACGACGCCATCGCGGCGAAACGCTACGGCGGGCCACCGCTACAGGGGTCGCCACGATCCTTGCGGTGAGTCTGCTGCACGCACCGGCACCGGCCGCGGCGAGTGCCGACCCGCCATACCAGCCGCCAGCGGCCACGCCGGTGCCAGCGGTGCCCGTGACCGAGGTCGCGTGGGCGCCCGTGAGTGCGTACATGCCAAGCCAACTCGCGGCATCGAAGCGGCAGACCCTCCCCGGAGCCGCTTCGGCGAGCGCGAAACCCGCCCCCGTCTGGCCAGCCGCCGCCAGCACGGTGGTGGAGCTGGCCGCCGCGCAGGACAGCGCACCGGCGAAGGTTGGTGGACTACCAGTCCGCGTCGCCGCAGCCAACGACAGCGGCACTGCCCGGTCGACCACGGGCCAACCCCAACGGGTACGGGTCGAGGTGCTGGACCGGGCCGCGACCACCCGCGCCGGGGTACGTGGCGTACTCCTTCGCCTGCACCGCGCCGACGGCCTCGCCACCACGGCGGGGGTGCGAGTCAGCGTCGACTACGCCGCCTTCGCCACCGCGTACGGCGCTGACTGGGCCAGCCGGCTCCGCCTTGTCAGTCTGCCGGACTGCGCGTTGACCAGCCCGAACAGTCGTCAATGCGTCGGTGTACCGTTGCCGTCGAGAAATGATCTCGCGAAGCGCACGGTGTCGGCGGACCTGCCGCTCAGCGCAGCGGCGAGGATGGTTGCGCTATCGGCCGACACCTCCGGGCCGGCAGGGGACTACGGCGCCACCTCGCTCCAGCCATCGTCCACCTGGTCGGCTGGTGGGAACTCCGGATCCTTCACCTGGTCCTATCCGATGCGCGTGCCGCCCGCTCCGGGCGGGCCGGCGCCCCAGATTGGACTCAACTACTCGTCGCAGTCGGTCGACGGTCGCCACGCCGCCTCGAACAACCAGCCGTCCTGGGTCGGCGAGGGCTTCGAGGCGACGGTCGGTGGGTTCATCGAGCGCAGGTACAAGCCGTGCGCCGATGACATGGACGGGTCTGCGAACAACGATGACGAAACCGGCGACCTGTGCTGGGAAACCGACAATGCCATCCTCTCCCTCAACGGGAGCTCCAGCGAGCTGATCTACAACTCGACCGAGAACCGCTGGCATCCGCGCAGCGACGACGGTTCCCGGATCGAACGCAGGACCGGAGCCAGCAACGGTGACAACAACGGCGAGCACTGGGTGGTCACCGCGACCGACGGCACTCAGTACTGGTTCGGGCGCAACCGGCTACCCGGCTGGGCGTCCGGACAACCAGTGACCAACTCCACCTGGACCGCGCCGGTATTCGGCAACGACCCGGCCGTCGGCAGCATCCCGGCCGAACCGTGTCACGCAACCGCCTTCGCCGACTCCGACTGCGTGCAGGCGTGGCGCTGGAACCTGGACTACGTCGTCGACCTGAACAACAACTCGGCGTCGTACTGGTACGTCAAGGAAACCAACAAGTACGCCCGCAATCTCGACCCGGCCGACGACGCGGCCTACGACCGGGGCGGCTGGCTCGACCGGATCGACTACGGAACTCGCCAGAACAGCGGCGTCGACTCGGTGCTGAGCACCCCAGCGCCGCTGCGAGTGGAATTCGGCGAGGCCGACCGCTGCCTGTCCAGTTGCGGTACACACGACGAGGCGCACTGGCCGGACACCCCGTGGGACGCCGAGTGCACGGGCACGTCGTGTCCGGACAACTTTTCGCCGACATTCTGGTCCACCAAGCGGCTCGCCACCATCACCACCCAGGTCCGCAATGGCGGCGGCTACGACAACGTGGAGCGGTGGACGCTCAAGCACACATTCCCGGATCCCGGAGACGGCACCCGGGCCGGGTTGTGGCTGGACAAGATCTCTCACGCCGGCCTGGTCGGCGGTACGACGACTGTCCCGGATGTGGAGTTCACTTACATCCAGCTCGCCAACCGGGTCGACACGATTGACTTCGCGGCGGCGATGAACTGGATGCGGATCGCCCAGATCCGCAACGAAAGTGGCGGCACGATCAACGTCACCTACTCGGAACCGGACTGCGTAGCTGGTCAGACACCGACGCCGCACACCAACAACCGGCTCTGCTACCCGGTCATCTGGGAGCCGGAGGGCTACCAGGACCCGGTCACCGACTGGTTCCACAAGTACGTGGTGACCACGATCTACGAAATCGACCACACCGGCGGCGTGCCGCCGAAGGGAAGCCCACGCGTCGTCCACTCGTACCAGTACTTCGACGGCGTGGCCTGGCACTACAACGACGACGACGGGCTCGTCGACCCGAAGCGGAAGACCTGGTCCGACTACCGCGGCTACGGCCGGGTAGCGGTCACCGTCGGTGATCCAGGAGACCAGACGTACACGGAAACCCGCTATTTCCGTGGCATGCACGGTGACAAGCTGTCCCCGTCCGGCGGCACCCGGCCGGTCACGATCGACGGGATCAACGACGAGGACTGGTACGCCGGGATCCCCCGCGAAACCAAGACCCTGAACGGCCCCGGCGGTGCCGTCGTGTCCCGGCAGACGAACGACCCGTGGGCCTCGGGCGCCACCGCCACCCGCACGGTCAACGGCGACACCGTCACCGCCCGGCACAGCCGTGTCGCGACCGTGCGCGACTACACCATGCGTGACGCCGGCCGTGGCGAACGGGTCACCCGGACCACCACCGGCTACGACAGCTACGGCATGCCGATCAGCGTCGACGACTTCGGTGAGGAAAGCGTCGCTGGGGATGAGACTTGCGCGAAGACCGACTTCACTCCCCGTAACGACACGGCCTGGGTGATGGACCGGGTCCACCGGACCCAGACCTACGCCATCGGCTGCGCCGCCACCACCGGCACCCTCACCGAGGCCGACGTCATCGGCGAAACCCGCACCTGGTACGACGACCAGCCCTTCGAAACAGCGCCCACGCGCGGCCTGCCCACCACCGGCCAGGAGATGGGGGCGTGGAACGCGGGGGCTCCCACCTTCACCACCATCGCCCGGACCGCCTACGACGTCCAGGGCCGGGTGACCTCGTCCTGGGACGCGATGGACTCCTTGACGAAGACCGACTACGTACCGGTAACCGGCGGACCGGTCACCGGAACCACGGTGACCAATCCACTGCTGCACGTCACCACCACGACCCTGCAACCGGCGTGGGGCCTGCCGACCTCGACCACGGACGCGAACAACAAGCGCACCGACCTCGCCTACGACGGACTGGGCCGGCTCACGTCGGTCTGGCTACCCGGACGCGACAAGACCACCCAGACGGCGAACATGGTCCTCGCCTACACCATCCGGAACAACGCGGCCACCGCCGTCACCACGTCACAGCTCAACGCGGCCGGGAACTACATCACCTCACACGCCTTCTACGACGGCCAACTCCGCCCCCGGCAAACCCAGGTGCCCTCCCCATCCGGTGGACGAATGCTCACCGAAGCCTTCTACGACAGCGCCGGCCGCGCGCGCCGAACCTATGGCACCTACCACGCCAACGGCAGCCCCGGGATGACTCTGGTCACGGCCACCGAACCGACGAACGTCCCCAACCAGACCCGCACCATCTACGACGGCGCCGGCCGAGCCACCGCGGCGATCTTCCAGCCGTACACCGTGGAACGCTGGCGGGGCTCCACCTACTACGCCGGTGACCGGGTGGATGACACGCCACCGGCTGGCGGTACCGCCATGTCGACCGTCTTCGACGCCCGCGGTCGTACGGTGGGGTTGCGGCAGTACCACGGCACGGCGCCGACACCGAACACCGCCGGCAGTTGGGACGCGACCTCATACACCTTCAACCGCAAGGGCCAGCTGACCTCGGTCACCGACCCGGCCGGCAACGACTGGACCTACACCTACGACATCCGCGGCCGCCAAATCCAGGTCAGCGACCCCGACAAGGGGTCCACCTCCCTCAAGTACGACAACGCCGGCAGGGTGACGGAAACCACCGACGCCCGCAACAAAAGGCTGCTCAACAGCTACGACAAACTGAACCGACGTACGGCGATTCTCGATCCGGCCGTGCCCGCAACCCGCGCCCGCTGGACCTACGACACCATCGACAAGGGACAACTCACCCAGTCGACCCGGATCGTCGGCACAGCCACCTACACGGTGAGCGTGACCGACTACGACGACGCCTACCGCCCGACAGGTCAAGCCGTCACCATCCCCGCGACCGAAACCGGCCTCAGCGGCACCTACAACTTCACCAGCACCTGGAACATCGACGGATCACCCGCCTCGACCAGCCTGCCCTCCATCAACGCCGGCCTACCCGACGAGATCCTGTCCTACGGCTACGACAGCCTTGGCCTGCCGACGACCCTGACCACCCTCTACGGCAACGTCGCGAGTTCATACGTCGCCGGCACGGACTACAACGCCCTCGGCCAAGCCGAGCAGTACGAGCTGTACACCGGCTCGGGTGGACGGGTGTGGCAGAAATTCGAGCGCGAGCTGGAAACCGGTCGACTCACCGGCATCCGTACCGACCGGGACACCGTCGCACCGCACATCCTCTCCGACATCCGCTACAGCTTCGACCCCGCCGGCAACATCACCAAGGCGACAGACGTCGCGCCCGACCCGGTCGACGACACCCAGTGCTTCGACTACGACCACCTGCGCCGACTCACCGAGGCATGGACCCCCGCCTCCGGCAATTGCGAGGCAGCTCCGTCCACCAGCCTCCTGGGCGGCCCCGCCCCCTACCGGCACTCCTGGACATTCAACGCCGTAGGCAACCGGCTCAGCCAGGTCGTCCACAGCACCAGCGGAAACGCCACCACCAACTACGCCTACCCGCCCGCCGACAGCCCACGCCCGCACAGCCTCAGCTCCACCAGCGGCGCGCAGACCGGCACCTACACCTACGACGCCACCGGCAACACCCTCACCCGCCCGACCTCCTCCTCCGGCACCCAGACCATGACCTGGGACCCCGAGGGACATCTCGAAACCAGCACCGACACCGCAGGCGAAACCCGGTACATCTACGACGCCGACGGCAACCGCCTGATCCGCCGCGACCCCACCGGCAAAACCCTCTACCTGCCCGGCCAAGAGATCCGCTATACCGGCACTGGGTCGACGAACGGGACCCGCTACTACAGCCACGGCGGCGCTGTTGTCGCCTCCCGAAACGCCGCCGGCCTGACCTGGCTTACGAGCGACCACCAGGGCACGGGCCAGATCGCCGTCACCGCCGACAACACTCAGGCTCTCACTCTGCGACGACAAACCCCCTACGGCACACCTCGCGGCCCGCAGCTCGTGTGGCCGAACCAACGAGGCTTCGTCGGTGGAACCCAAGACCCGACCGGCCTGACGCATCTCGGCGCCCGCGAATACGACTCCGGACTCGGCCGATTCATCAGCGTCGACCCCATCATGGACCTGAAGGACCCACAACAATGGAACGCCTACTCCTACGCCAACAACACCCCCATCACGTCCAGCGACCCAAGTGGTCTCAGTCCTGAAGACGCCCAATGGGGAGGCCCCACCCCCTCAAAGCACTCACAGGTCAACACCGAATTAAGATACGGCAGCGGCAAATCCACCGCCAAGACCAAGGACAAGGATCGCGACTTCGGCAGGGACGTATGGCGCGGAGTCAAGTCCGGATGGTCATCGTTCGTCGATTCGACCATCGATGCGGTCACGCTCCAGAGCGCCCGAGATGCCTACGACTCAGCCTCCGCCACGCACGGCCAAATGACCGGAGTGCTAGCGTTCGCCGCGACCGTTGTCGAACCTCTGACACCAATTGGCCAGTTCAAAATGGCCCTAGGTCAGGCGGATACCAGCGTCAGGCTCATCGAAGCCGTCGCAGACGGAGACACAGAGGAAGCGGCGGCCATCCTCACGGAGCAGACGCTCACCGTTGGCGCCGCCCTCCTGCCGCTCAAGGTCGCTCCAAAGGGTGTTCGCCCTCCGGTAACGGGTAAGGGTCGAGGTGGAAGCGGCTGTAGCTTCTCGGGGCAGACCGGGGTCCTACTTGCGGACGGAAGCACCAAGCCGATCGAGGAAATCGCGGTCGGCGATGTCGTCCTCGCCACGGACCCTGAAACAGGGGAAGAAGGTCCCCGAAGGGTGACGCAAGTATGGTCCCACGAGGACGACCTGATCGACCTTAAGCTCGACGACGACAAGTCCCTGACGACCACTGAAGACCACCCTTTCTGGAACGCAACCGACCGGCAGTGGCAAGAAGCTCAGCAACTTGACACCGGCGATATGCTCCATACAAGTCGCGGTACGGAGCTTCCGGTCGTTGGACTTGACTGGCGCACGGCCCATCGAGGTGCTGCCTTCAACCTTACTATTGACGACATCCACACGTACTATGTGATGGCCGGCAACACGCCGGTACTCGTGCATAACACGGGCGGATGTATCAACTTCGTTTCGAAGGGTGCAGGACTTGACCTTCGGCGTAGCGCAGAAATCGACGGTGAAACCTGGAGATTCAATACCGGGCATGGGTTCAATCGCGCTCATGAAGGTCCTAGTGGGATGAACGATCTTCGGACTACAACGCTGACGGCAGATCAGATCGAGGCCGCGATCGCTCGTGACGTGAATGCATTCAGGGTGAGTGGAGGTCAGATTCCAGTTCCAGGAACGTCGGGCTTCAGGGGACCTCTCGAAAGATATGTCGACGTGGGTGGTGCCAAGATCGGGTATCGTGTGACCAATACGCCTGACGGCGCATTTAATGTTCCGACCTATTGGAATCATAGCTGGGAGTGAGGTGTGAAGAAGCCGGTGGGTAACCTTAACGTAGCCGCCAGGAATCTGACCGCAGCGAGCCAAGAGGGTGATCCTAAGGACAAAGTCTATGCGATGCGGACGTTTGTCGAGCGGGTTACCTTCGCCCCAGCTGATGAAATTTTAGCCGTGTTGCGCGAAATTGCTGCCGAAGACTGGATGGCAATGCCGCCGTGGGCGCGGAACCTGGCTTTCAGGTTGGCCTGCCTTCAGTGCCCAGCCGACGTGGCTATCCTGCGGGAGGCGGCAGCGGATCTTCTGTCATTCGGCCCTGATTGGGATGCTTATGCATATGAGCTGCAGAATCGGGCGGATCAGATAGAGGGAGGCGATTAGGTGTTCGTCACCGTCAAACGGAGAGGATGGGTAGTGAGATTTGTCGTTGCTTCCTCATCGGAATTCAAATCGGAGCAGCTATCTCTCCTACTCGGGGGACCTCCCGCAGGTCGCCGTCCGGAGTGGACCTCTTGCGGAAGTGGGTGCGGGTTGTGATGCAGCGGTAGTGCACTACAGGGTTGCGCATGACCGATACGGGGGGACGCCGATTGTTGGGCAGGCGCAGGTACTCCGGAATTCCAGGAACGACGGGGCTCCTCCGATAATTTTGGCCACTCCACCATTGATAACTGGCGCTGGGACGGGCGCCGAGGCGCAAGCGGAGGTTGAGAATCACGCATCGCGGATGCTTATTTCGGCCCTTGCTGAATGGGTGCGGTCGCTGCTTCATCCATCGGGATCAGCAAAAGCAGAGTGCGTGCTCCATGTCGAGGCTGCTGGACTGGACTTCGGCGATCTCGGGTCCATGGCCTGAGAGGGTGTATGAGATCGATGTCGGACGGTGTCCGTCGGGGCGGCGGGGCTGAGTCGGTGATCAGGGTGTGGAACGCACCCCTCGTTACCCATCGGACCTGACGGACGCGCAGTGGGACATCGTCGAGCCGATGTTGCCGCTGCCGAAGTGGCTCGGTCGGCCGGAGAAGAATCCCCGCCGGGCGATCGTGGACGCGATCCTGTACGTGGTGCGGACCGGTTGCTCCTGGCGGCAGTTGCCGGTCGACTTCCCGCCCTGGTCGACCGTGTACTGGCACTTCAACCGCTTCGAGAAACGTGGCGTGACCGATCGGATCCTTGCCGAGCTGCGGGAACCGGTCCGGATCGCCGAGGGACGGGACCCCGAACCGTCGGCCGGGATCATCGACTCCCAGTCAGTGAAGGGCGCCGACACCGTTGGCCAGGAAACTCGGGGCTACGACGCGGGGAAGAAGATCAACGGTAGGAAGCGGTTCGTCGTCACCGACACCCTCGGTCTGCTGGTCGCGGTATGGGTCCTGGCCGCGTCGTGGCAGGACCGCGACGGCGGCAAGGCCACCCTCCTCGCCGCGTACGCGGCCACCCCGATCCGGTACGTGTTCGCCGACCAGGGCTTCACCGGTCAGCTCGTCGACTGGGCCAAGGCGACCCTGAACACCACCCTGGAGATCATCCGCAAACCCGCCGACCAGAAGGGCTTCGCCGTCCACCCGCGCCGGTGGGTGGTCGAGCGGACCCTGGCCTGGTTAACCGCCCACCGCCGACTCGCCCGCGACTACGAACGCCTCCCCGAAACCTCCGAGGCCATGATCCGCTGGGCGGCCATCAACCAGATGCTCCGCCGACTCACCCGAGGAAGACCGCCCGACGCCAACAACGCCGCACCTTCAACCCACCCGACTGACACCAATCTCATACACCCTCTTAGTTGAGTGGGAGTTGTCAGGCCTCGGGTGGCTGTTGCGGTGGGCTTGGTTGTGGTCCGAGGCCGGTGCGGCTGGGGTGTAGCGCGGAGGAGAGAGTGCCGGGAACGCATCGCGTTCTCGGTGCTGGGTCTACCACGGGACGATGGCGTAGTTCTTGAGTAGTACGCCGTGCAGCGGTGCGCCGGCTTCGCCGCGGATGATGGGGTGGTAGATCCGTGCGGCGGCGTCGATGACGTCCAGTGGTGGTCGCCAGCCGGTGGCGGCCCGCCGTGCCTTGAGCGCGGTCGGGTTCTCGTCGGTGATCCAGCCGGTGTCGACGCCGCACATGTACACCTGGTGCCGGACAAGGTCGGCCGCGCCGACCCGCGTCAGCATGTTCAGCGCTGCCTTGCTGACCGAGGTGTGTGGGTGCCGTTCGGGTCCGGTTCCATCCTCGCCGAACCAGCCCTCCCGGCCGGTCACGTTCACCACGTACCGACGGCCCGGCCCGGGTGTGGTCAACACCGGGCGGAGCCTGTCAAGCAGCAGGAATGGTACCACCACGTTGACCAGTTGCACCTCCAGCAGCTCGACCGGGTCAACTTGGCCGATCCTGGCGGTCCAGGAGTTTGCGTCGCCGGGGACGACCAGCGCACCGGTGGCGTCGGTGATGTGCGCCAGTTCTCGGCCGGGTGCGTCGGCGACGGCGGCGAGGGTCGCGCTCCACTCGGGCGGCGCCGCGCCGGGCCGGTAGCCGGCCACAGACTCGACCACCGCCCCTTCCTGGGTGGCCAGCAGTTCCGCCGCGACCAGCGGCTGGTACGCCCACGTCGGTCGCCGCACCGTCTGGGCCGCGTTGTTGACCAGTATGTCCAGCCGGCTTCCGTCCTCGGTCAACCGTTCCGCCAGGTCCACCACCTGGCGTGGGTCCCGCAGGTCCGCACCGATGACCCGCAGCGACTTCAGCCACGTGGCGGCATCCGGCTCCTGCGCGTACCGGCGGGCGGCGTCCGTCGGGAACCGGGTCACCACCGTGACGGCGGCTCCGTCGCGCAGCAACTTCAACGCCACGTGATAGCCGATCTTGACCCGGCCGCCAGTCACCACCGCTCGCCGGCCGGTCAGATCGGTACCGGCGTCCCGGTGCCACCGGTGCAGCTCGGCACAGGTAGGGCAGAGCGCATGGTAGAGGACGTCGACCGTGCGGAACCGGTCCCGGCAGGCGTAACACCGGCGCTCCCGACGGGTCCGGCCCACACCGTCCACATCGATCGACACCTCACGCGAGGTGGAGACCACCGGTACGCCCTCGGCCCGGTCTACCGCACCAGTGGCCGCACCAGCGACGACGGCCCGGTCAGCGGCCGCGGTCTGCCGGCGACGGTTGGCGCGCCGCTGCCGCTGGGCATCCTTGAGCAGCCCATCGACCGCGCGCTGTACCCGTTGGCGGACCGGGTCGTCGACAGGTAGCGCACGGATTTCGCCGAGCACCCGCAACGCTACCTCGACCTCGTCGCCGTTCATCGCCTCCCCGCCCTCGACCGGCCGGGTGGACGGGCCGGATTCGAACCAGCGTCCTCCGCATTTGCAGTGCGGCGCGTCGACCTCTGCGCTACCGACCAACCGGCGGTGGGACCCGACCGGACTCGAACCGGCATCCTCCGCCTTGATCGGGCGGCGCGACTACCCCTGCGCTACAGGTCCCACCGCCTGGCATGTTAGCGACACGACCGAAACGCCGCCAACGGATACCCCGCCAAGCACACCCGGACGTAGGTTCAGAGCATGGCCTCGACGAGGCGCCTACGGCGAGCTGTTGGGAACAACAATGCGCTCCCAACACGCTGCACAGTGTTCAACCCAGTTGGCTGCTCGGACCGTCTCCGCCCGGCCTGCGACCGCTTGTGCTGTCCCTGGTCAGCGTCGTAAACCGTTTCTTGACGTACTCGCGCACCAGACGACGGTGCAGCATCAGCGTGCCGTAGGTTTGCTCGACGATCCACCGCTTCTTGACCGGCACGAACCCAGGCATGGTGTCGGATCGTTTGACGACCTCGACATCGATGCCCAACACCGCGCCGTGGACCGCCAGGTCCTGTTTGAACCCGGCGTCGACCCAGGCGTGGGTCACCGTCGGCGTGTGCTCGGCGACCTTGTCCAGGAGCTTGATGCCGATCGCGTTGTCGGTGGCCGACGCCGCGGTCACGACCACGGCGATGATCAGGCCGACGGTGTCCACGGCCAGGTCCCGTTTACGGCCCGGCACCTTCTTACCGGCATCCTTACCGGTCGTGGCCGCCGGGACGTGGTTCGCGGCCCGCATCGACTGGGTGTCCACCGCGACCGCGCTCGGGTCCTCCGCCCGACCGGCCTTCTCCCGCGCCTGGCCGCGCAGCAGGTCATGGATCGTCTGGTCGGTGCCGTCGTCACGCCACAACGCGAAGTAGTAGTACGTCGCCGACTTCTGCGGCAGGTCATGCGGCAGGTACGCCCACTGGCAGCCGGTCCGGTTCTGGTAGAGGATCGCGTTCACGATCTCCCGCAAATCCTGTTCGCCGTGACGACCCGCGACCGAGACACGCGTGACCCGCCACGTGTCCAGGAACGGCCCGATCAACGCCCACTGCTCGTCGGTCACGTCACTCGGGTACGGCTTTCGATCACCCATGACCAGCCAACGCCGCAGCTACGAGCCAGGTCGCGACCGGGGTTCATCTTTCATACCATCGAATGATCACCATCTACCGCGAACCCGTAGAACGATCACCGCACAGACCCAACGCATAGATCAACCAAAGCGTTCCGAACCGCCCTCTGATCCGCATCTTCGGCATTACCGTTACCACCGCGATGCGCTTTGTACGGGCCGCCCACCCCGAACGCTGCTCAGTACCTCCCCGCTAAGGCGCTGTTTGCGGCCGACTTGGCATTTGCCGCGCCCAGCGCGGCGACAATAACCGGCAGCGCGACGAGCAGTGCGATGGCACGCAGCCCACCGGCGATCGGGTACCCCGCTCGCACCCCGAATTCGTGCGCGACGATGCCCCCAGTCAGCGCACCGAGCGGGATCAGTCCCCAACCCAGCATCCGGTAGACGCCGTTGACCCGTCCCAGGAGCTCCGATGGCACGAGCTGCTGTCGCAGGCTCACGGTCACGATGTTCCACAGGGTGGTGAAGAACCCGTTCAATGCCAGCAGTGCGCCGAGCGCGATCGCATCCGGACTGAGCCCGATGCCGGCGAAAATGAAGACGTTCGCCACGAGCGCTGTGAGCAGCGCGGGCAGCGCCCCGATCCGCACGACGATCCGGGCGTTGACCAAGCCTCCGAGCACGCTGCCGATCGCGGCACCGGCGAGCAAGAGGCCGTAGCTGCGCGTGCTCAGGTGCAGCGTCTGCGTTGCGAGCAGGACGAGGGTCACGTTGCCCAAATGAAAACAGAAGGTGTTGACGCCGAGCAGCAGTGCGAGGGTGCGCAGCAGGCGATGCCCGGTAAGCCAACGCAGGCCGTCCGCGATGGCCGTGCGCAACGGCGGGTGCTCGGTTCGTGTCCGCCGACGGCGCGGCAGGGTCGCCAACAGCGCGGCGGACAGGGCGAACGAGGCTGCGTCCAGGCCGAACGGCAGTGCGACGGCGACGGCGAACGAGATGCTGCCCAGGGGCGGGCCGACGAACGTCTGACCGACGGTGGTGACGGTGTACAGATTGCCGTTCGCCTTGTGCAGCAGGGATTTCGGGACGATCTCCGGCAGGATCGCCTGCGACGCGATACCGAACACCACGTCACAGCAACCGAGCCCGAACGCCATCACGGCCAGGACGGGAATGCTCAATTCACCGACTGCAGCCAGTACCGCCACGATGCCGACGAGGGCCGCCTGGATCGCCTGGGAACGCCACATCAGACCGACCCGGTCGTAGCGGTCGACGACCGCCCCGGCCGGAATTGATAGAAGTAGCCACGGCAGGTACGTCGCGGCAGCAAGGATCGAGACCAGCCGCGGGTCGTGGGTGATGGTCAGAGCCAGCAACGGGATGGCCGCGGCGAACACACCATCGCCGATATTGTCGATGGCCGCCGCCCACCATAGGCGCCAGTAGGAAGCGGACAGTCGAGGCTCGGAAATCGTCGCGGTCACGACAGAGATCGTCTGATGCCGGTGGTCGCCTGGACACCATTTAGCCGCCGGCTACATAATCGCAGAGTGCCGCTGACTCTGGACCTCAGCGTCGCCGACCTGGCCAGTACCCGGTTTGCGATCTCGCCCCTGTCCGAGACCATCTCAGGTCTGCAGCAACTCGGGGACCCCAGGCTGCAGGAGACCAACCTGCGCTGGATGCGATGGGCATCGGACGAACTCGCCGCCCGACCACTCGGGCTGTCCCGCACCTGGCCGCTGATCGTCAACGATCGGCCGCACTGGCCACAGTTTCTTCTCCCCGCCCCGATCGGCGCGGGGAGGACGATCGACGACGACCTCGCGGCGATGCGACGGACCACGGCGCGCCAGGTTCGCGACAGCCTGCAGCGGGTGTTCGGCGACGATCTCCCGGACGGTGCGGTCGAACTCGCCGCGCATCCCGCCGCCGAACTTCGGGCGATCGCCACCGAGCTGCGCGAGGCGCACGACCGGCTGATCGCGCCGTACTGGTCACGTATTCGGGCCGTCCTCGATGCCGACATCGCGTACCGCGCAAAGCAACTCGCCGCCGGCGGCGCGGCAAGGTTGTTCGCGGATCTGCATCCAGATCTGCGCTGGCACGATGGGCGGTTGACGCTCCAACGCTGGCGCAGCGATCGCATCATGAACCCGGCCCCCGGCGGTCTGGTACTGCTGCCCGTCGTGCTGGGTACCGCATACGTCCTGATCAAGGGGAACACGACGACGCACACGACGGTGCGCTACCCGGCGCGGGGCGTCGGCGCGCTCTGGACGGCAGGAACCCGCCCGGCGAGCGGGAGCGCGGTTCGCCTGCTCGGGCGGCCCCGAGCTGAACTGCTTGAGGCGTTGCGGTCACCCGCGACGACCACCGACCTCGCACGCGCGCTGAAAGTGTCGCCCAGCGCGGTGTCACAACACCTCAGTGTCCTGCGCGACAGTGGCCTGGTCGTAGGCGAGCGGACCGGGCGTAGCGTGCTGTATTTGACCACTGAACGCGGCCTGGCTTTGCTGGATCCGAAGCCCCGATAGTTCGACTCGAACCATCCCGTCATCGGGGATGCGGCGCCACGTACTGATGAGGCCGACGGTGCTGGAGATGGTCTGCGTACGTCCTCACATCCCCTGGCCCCGCAGCCCTCAACCGAAGCGGCTGGCGCCTGCAGGCCGCCGCGGAGGGTCGTCAAGATCGGCCTGCCTGCGCATGCTGCCCGACCCCGGACAGCCTGACCCTTGCGGCTCCATCATCAACAACACGGACACGACCGTCCTCGGTTGGAAGCCACAGGACCAGCTCGGCATGCGGACGGTGGGACGCCACCAGGGTCAGCCGGCGACTGCCCAGCCGGCCCCGACCCTGCCCCAGACCAAGCCACTCCTGACGCCGCACCGACACCCGCACATCGCTGCCTTCCCAGGCCGGCCCCAGCGTGAACAGCGTGCAGCGGTGCTGGCGCGCCTTCGCCGCCAGCCGGCGCGCCAACTCACCCGGCACCTGCGTCGACGTGGCGACCAGCACCGCGTCCATGCCAGTCACCAGGGCCCCGACCGCATCCGCCCACGCCGCGCCGGTCTGGGGAACCAACGCCAGCGCCTCCAGCCGGATATCCAACTCCTGGGCGGCAACGCAGCCGAACGAAGGGACATTAACCACGCCGCACCAGCCACCCCCGCCGCTGACACCCCAGCCAGCATCATCATCGCCAACAACGACCGGCCGACCTCTCCCTCGATCGCGACCACCGCGCCACGCCTCAACCGACCCCGAACAGCGGCTACATCGGCGCCAGCAGCGGCAGGCGATCATCGACCGCCCCACGACGATCCGTCTCCCGCAGCACTGCCCGGAACCGCGCGATGTCAGCCATCCCGACCTCGCACCGGCACCACGCCAGCACGGCGACCCGAACGGCCGCCCGGTATCCCACGAACCCGCGCCGAACACCGCACCGGAGCACTAACGTGATGCGGGTCTATGATGCTGTAATGGGAGGTCAGGCGGTGCAATATAACGTGAAGCCCATTTATGTAGGGGATTCCCTGATGCCCACCCACTTGCGTATCAGTGCCTACGGAAGTGGTGGGCTGAAGGTTGACCCATTTGACATTCCCAATCCGGCGGCGATGTTTGGGGTCGGAGATGAAGACTGGTGACAAGTTTGTTTGAGTCTCTCGTTGCCGTCGTGACTCCGCCTGAAACTCCGACCGCATCATTCCGTGAGTGGGATGAACTCGGTCGCCGTCTGGGTGTAGCGGTCCCGGTCGACTATCGCCTGCTGGTGGAGGCGTATGGCCCGGGTGTGTTCGACGACTTTCTGCATCTGCTGCAGCCGAAATCCCGGTTCGAGGCAATTCGGCTAGTCTCGTTCGCGGGGGCTTATAGGGAGCGGCTCCGGAGCCAGTGGGTCAGCGGTCGATCTCTTCCCTATGATCCGGATGAGTTGCTGCCGGTGACCAAAACGGAAGATGGCGATATTATTTGCTGGGTGATGCAGCCCTGTGACGTGCCCTCGGTATGGACTCTCGTCGTTAATCATCCAGGCCGCACTGAATGGCTGTCTTTTGATGGCGGTCTTTTGGCTTTCCTTGTCGAAGTATACTCACGGCAGCTGAGGTTGCCCTTCTTTCCTGACGACTTTCCGTCGGCGAGGCCAAGTTTTCAACCCTACTAACCTCGGCCTTCGGTATGGGCTGTTCAAGGAGTGGATCGGAAACGAAGAAGGGCCTTCTGATCAGGGAAAATAGGGCTTGTCGAGAGTCCTGTTTACCCGCCACGGAAGGCACTTGCTGAGTGAAGGCTACGGCAACACTTCCGAAGATCATGGCGACCGGAGACGGGCGGGGCGTCGCAGGTGCCGGTCCTGCGTCGCCGGCACGCGGCGGAGGCAGACGCCGCTCGGAAGGCGGCGCCCGACGTCGGCTGGTTGGTAGTTGACCTGTACCGGCCAGAGGTCCCGCGCGGCGACCGGGAGGTCCACGTGGTGCTGGACAACCTGTCCACCCACACCACCCCCGAGGTCATGACCCAATGCCGTTCAGTTAAGGATGTTTGGGCAGGCCAGTTGCGGTGTTGGCGGGTTGGGGTGGCGGGTGGTTCGGTCGGTGGGGCGTTTGACGCGGTAGGAGTTGTGTCGGGCGCGTTTGATGACGCGGGGGCAGGTCCGGTCGCGGCGGGGTGGGTTGGGCTGGTGGCGAATCTCGTCGAGCGCGTCGGTCAGGGCGGTGTAAAGGTGTTCAGGGGGTGATGGCCGCCTGGTCGGTGACCTGGCGGCGCGTGACCCGGAGGCCTTTGATGAAGGACATGCGGTCGGGGTCGTAGCCCGCCGGGTCAGCGGCGTCCAGCAGGAGGGCGCGGATGGCGTAGTGGGCCAGTAGCAGTCCCCACATCTGTTGTTCGACCAGGTCCGGGGTCTTCGAGCGCAGGACTTCACCGCGTCCGCGTAGGTCCGTCTTGATCTCGTCCAGCGCGGATTCCTCTTCCCAGCGTTGGTGATACGCCTCGGCCAGGGTGAGGGCGCCGATCTCGTGCGGGTCGGTGATCGTGGTGATCACCACGATCAGGTCACCATCGAGGTTGCGGTCCGGGACGGTGTACTCGACCACCCGTACCCGGCGAGCCAACTCGGCGGGAACATCGTGGCCGGCTTTTGCCTGTTCGGCCAGCCGGGCCCGGCTGGCGGCGCTCAGCCCGGCTGTGTAGATCAGCGCGTGGTAGGAGCCGTCCGGAAGCCAGCTCAGGTGCCCGACCGACACCGACGCGCCGATCCGCCAGGCCAGGTCCGCGCCGGTGCCCGCGAACCGGTTGAACAGGTCGTAGGAGTACAGGCCGGCGTCGGCCATCACCAGCATGCCCGGCCCGACCGTGCTGGTCAGATCGGCGGCCAGGGTGCGCTCCCCGGTGCGGCAGCTACCCAGCACGGCACCGACAATCGCGTGGCTGCCGCACTCGGCGATGGCGGCGAGGTGCAGTTTCGGATACGCCGACGCTTTCGGCCCGGAGCCCATCCGGCCGAACCGTTCGGCATTGTCCGAGGTGTCGGCCACGTCGAAGCTGGTCGCGTCGATCGCCATCAACCGGCGCCGGGCCAGCCACGCGCCCTTGGTGCCCGAGGTCGCCAGAGGCACCGCGGCCCGCTCGAACAGCGCCTTCATCGGCTCTGGCCCGAGCCGTTGTCGGGCCTGGGTGATCGCCGACTTGGTCGGGACCTGCCAGTCGTCGTCCCACGAACCGAGTGCGCGCAGGTTACCCACCAACCGGCGCATCACCTCGTCGTAGGACTCGGCGAAGAACAAACCCATCGCGATGACGTAGCGGATCATCACATGCGCGGGCAGCCGCCTCGACCGCTTCTCCCGCCGCTCGGTGCGGTTGAGGACCTCCTCCAGCAGGTCACGCCCGAAACGGGCCGACACCACACCCAGCCCGATATGGTCGGTCAACCGGCCCCACGGCCGTTGCGCTGTCTCTACCACCGCTGACGTCACGGCCAGCCACCGTACCGCCCTCCACAACCGACGTCAGCTCACCACACTGACCTCAGCAGACGCCCTAACTGAACGGCATTGGGTCATGACCTGGCTGGAGGCCAACCCGAACGTGAGGTTCCACTTCACCCCGGTCGGCTCCAGTTGGATCAACCAGATCGAGACCTGGTTCGGCATCATCACCCGCCAGTCCATCCGCCGCGGCACGTTCTCCTCGGGTCGACAACAACGGCAAATAACCAAACCAGGATCACGCGACACTAGGCTGGCGGCGGGCGCGAGAGCCTTTCAAGCATCTCGGGCGTCTCGTGGAATCAAGGGCACTCCGATTCGGTGGCAGGGATTCAAGGGCGCGGTCAGATGGAGTTTTAAGGCGAAATGCAGGTGGTAGTGGTGGGTCGAGCGGGTGCAAGGCTACTGCCCCTGGTGACCACGTTGCGTGGCTGGTTTATGCTAATTTGCGTAGGGTCATCGACCTGGTTGGTTCGAGAATTTGCTCCTGGGGAATGGCTGATTTGGATTATCCGACTCATTCTTACTCTCGGTAGCGGCTTCGCCGTACTGTTCGTCGTCCCTCCCTACTTCGATGAGGAAAGCGAGACTAACGTCCCCGAGTAGCGGTGGTAGGGCTGCTGATGTGGGGCGGGGTTGGCGCTGAAAGTGCTGGTTGTTGTACCCGTGCAAGGTCGGGGTCTATGGCTGGACGGTCATAGGCCCCTGTACCGTCCCTAAACTCGTTCGACGGCGGTGACCTGGTGTTTTGGAGATCCGCTCAGGATGCCCGGTGGTACTCGTTGATCATCCCGCCGAGTCGTCGTCGGCGTCGTACGGGCTTGTCCATGGGGATGGTGGCGACGGCCGGGTCGTGGTTGGGTGGGCGCTGCTGTCGTCCTTGGTGTGGTCGGTGGTTGTTGAAGTGGTCGATGTACTGGCTGACCACGGTCAGTGCGTGTCGCTCGTTGTAGATCAACATGTGGTCGGTGCATTCGCCGTGGAGGTTGCGGCGCCAGCGTTCGATGAAGCAGTTCGCTCTTGGCGTGCGGGGCGGGGTCTTGATCACGGTGATGCTCTCGGCGGCGAGCACTGCGTCGAAGGCGGCGGTGTGCTTGGCGTCGCGGTCGCGGATGAGGAACCGGAACGGGTTGGCTCGCTTGCCTAGGTCCATGGTGAGGGTGCGGGTTTGCTGGGTCCCCCATGGCCCGGTGGGGTGGGCGGTGATGCCGAGGAGGTGGACCCGTCGGGTGGCCATTTCCATGACGACCAGCAGGTACAGGCGCCGCAGCAGGACCATGTCCAGGTGGAAGAAGTCGATGGCCAGCAGGCCAGCGGCTTGGTTGTGCAGGAAGGTACGCCAGCTGGTGTCGTGCTGGCGGGGCGGCGGGCTAACACGGCGGCGGGTCAGGGTCCGTCGGATCGTGCCGTTCCCGATCCGATAGCCGAGCCGCTGTAGTTCGCCTTGGATTCGGCGGTGTCCCCAGCGAGGGTTCTCGCGGGCCAGCCGTAGTACCAGGTCCCGGATCTCGTTGCTGACCGGTGGCCGGCCGGGTCGGTTTGGGTAGGTCCAGTGGCGTTTTACCAGCCGGCGGTGCCAGTTCAGCAACGTGGCCGGGGTAACGATCCGATGTTCCCGTATCCGGAGGGGCAGCAGGCGGGCGAGGGCGGACAGGATCGCCCGGTCCGGCCAGGACAGCTGCGGCCGACCGGGGACCTGCCGTCGCAGCACCGCTACCTCGTGCCGCAGCACGAGAACCTCGACCACCAACGCTCTGTCGCCGCGGATCAACAACCCCAGTCCACTGAACAGGCAGATCATTCCCAGGTATAGCAATCGCATGGTCATACGAGAGATCATTAGCCCGAGCCGAGAACTCCCAGCTCACAGCACGTGCGACGAGTTATGGCACGGAACAGCCGTCGCGTAGGTGCGCCGTCGAGGTGTGCGGCTTGTCGAGCCAGGTCGGGTTCGTGTGCTCGGTGGCAGAACTTATGCCGGACCTCTCACGGTCGAGCGGACAAGGGCGTGTCCTGTGTGAGGGTTTTGACCTGTGGTCAGTGATCATGTTCGGGTGGTAGGGCAAGGTGAGTTGACCGACAGGGCTTGGGCGCGGATCGAGCCGTTGCTTCCGCCGGTCGCGGGTCGGGGCCGTAGCCCGAGCGTTACGGGCCCTGGAAGACCGCGCATGAGCGGCTGCGCCTCTGAACAGCCGATGGTACCTGGGAACACATCCTCGACGAGGTGTTCGTCAAGGACGACTCCGTCGGGAACGTGGAGTGGTCCTTCAGTGTCGACTCGACCTCGGTCCGGGCCCACCAGCACAGTGCGGGGGCCCGGGAAAGGGGGCTGTACCACCGGGTGGGTCGAGGACCTCGCCGTCGACGGCGACGCCCTCGGGCGGTCCCGCGGCGGGCTGACCAGCATGATTCATCTCGCGGTCGACGGGCGTGGGTTGCCGATGTCGGTGATCCTGACTCCGGGCCAGGCCGGGGACAACCCGCAACTGCTCCCGTTGCTCGACCAGATCGCGGTGGGCCGCGACGGGCCTGGCCGGCCGAGGAAACGGCCCGAGCGGGTGCTGGCCGACAAGGGCTACTCCCATCCCTCGACCCGGGCGGCGCTGCGCGAGCGCGGGATCGCGTTCACCTGTCCGGAGAAGAGTGACCGGATCGCCCGCCGCCCGCCGCAAGGCTCAGGCGGGGGCCGCCCACCACGATTCGATCCGAAGGTGTACGCCGACCGTAACGTCGTCGAGCGCTGCTTCAACCGACTCAAACAGTTGCGCGCCCTGGGCACACGCTACGCGAAGCGCGTGGCCTACTGCCGGTCGGAGATCATCGTCGCCATCGTGTTGTGGCTGCGTACCGACTTACAGGACACGCCCAAGGCGGTGGCCCGGTGGTGACCAGGTGCGCTGTCGATCCGATACCGCCGCCACCAGACACTCTGCCCGACGAGACCACCGACAGGAAGAGTCTGCGCAGTGAGCGGATGCTCGGTTCTACGGCATGTCCTGCGTCCGCGCTGGCTTCACGATGTCGATCGGAACCGCCGCGATCACGTAGTCCTCGGTCAAGTCCGGTTGTACATCGACCGTCGCGTCGTCACCGACGTAGCGGACGAAGAACACGGTCTCTCGTAGCCGATCGGCATCGTAGCCCGCCAGGCTGGCGGGCAACTCGCCCGCGAGTCGCACTTCGTCTCCCGGCAGTATTGCGGCACCCGCCGCAGCCTCACCACGTTGGATATTCGAGATCATCTGTATGAGGATCTCCAACGGCTCGGTGTCCGTGTCGTAGTGCACGAGGTGGCCGGCATGACTGAAGATCAGACTAGCTTCGGCCCTGCTCAATTCGGTCAGCGCCTCGACCGCGCCAGGCGCCAGCGCGGAATGCCCCGAGGCGCCAAGCTGGGCCGCCAATGCCTCGATCAAGCGATCCACAACGCTGTCCGCAGCCTCAGACATCACGCGGCAAGTGTATGACCGATGATCGGCATCTCCGGACGGCAACCTGACTGCTTACATGACGCTGCGTAACGCGCGGATCGCGGCAGATCCGGAAATTCGTCTCCGCGTTTCGACCGTCGATCCCGATACAGGCAGAAGCAAACGAATCTTCCCGGGTCGAGCTCGCCATGTCAGGATGGCGGGCGTGGAACATGAAGCTGTTGACATCGCTGACAAGTTATCCCGCTTCTCGCAGTACTGGTCGCCAAAGGTGGTAGCGCGGCTGAACGACTACGAGATCAAGGTTGTCAAGGTGCGCGGGGAGTTCGTCTGGCACACGCATGAGGACACCGACGAGCTGTTTCTTGTGGTGAGCGGGGAGCTGACCATCCAGCTGCGGGACGGCGATGTGGTCCTGCATCCGGGTCAGCTGTTCGTCGTGCCCCGAGGCGTCGAGCATTGCCCTGTCGCCGAGGGAGAGGTGCATGCGCTTCTCATCGAGCCGGCTGGCGTGGTGAACACCGGCAGTGCAGGCGGCGCGCTAACTGCCGTTCACGATGCCTCGTTGCTCTGATCAGGGAAAACCACGTCAATGCCAAGGCTCGGCCAGACGCACGCTCATCGACACGTCAGAACTTCCTGTGGAACGTAGGCGGCCAGGATCCGGAACGCGCGCTCACGGCCATGAAAGTGAGTTGCGAGGCGCCGATTCGGGGCGCGGACCGGGGTTGCCTGAGAACGTGGCCCCGAGCACTTGGCGAGGACCGTATGGCGCCTGCCGATTGGGTCGTCCCCGGCTCCGTCCTGCTCACCTCCCGCCTCGGCGGGGAAGGTCTTGGGCTATGGGACAAGGAGCCAGCGACCGCGCTGGCCGCCGCTGGCGACCTTGGCGTACGCCACCGCCGCGTCTGTCAGCGAGACGGTGCCGGCTATGCGGAGTTGGAGCAGTCCGTCGGCAGCGAGCTGGAGCAGCTTGCCCAGTGCGGCACCGTCGGGCTGGGTGACGACTGACTTGATCTGGATCCGCCGTACGGCCTGGGTCGACTGTCCGGGATAACCGACGTACACGCCACCGTCGCGCACCGCTGGGATCGCCTCGTTCTCCATCGCGGCGGCGTCGAGCACGACGTCGTATGCCGGCCCTGGGAGTTCGTTGACGACCTGCTCGGCGCCGGCGTTGCTGACGAAGTCCACGTCACCTGTTCGGGCGAGCCCGGTGACCCGCCAGCCGGCCCGGGCAGCCAGGGCGACGGCATATCCGCCCACGGCACCGGCCGCGCCGGTCACCAGCAGGGTCCGCCCCTCGGGCGGGCCGAGGAGGTCGAGCCCCTGGCGTGCGGCGAGCGCGTTGAGCGGTATCGATGCCGCGGTCAGCGGGTCGAGATCGACGGGCACGCGGGCCGCATCGGCGGCCGCGACGACAATGCTTTCCGCGTGCGCCCGGCTCGGGGCGGCGGGGTCGCGATCGAGGGCAGCTACCCGATCGCCGACGGCGAAGCCGTCGACCTTGGCGCCTGCTTCGATGACGGTCCCGGTGAGGTCCGAGCCCAGGCCGGTCCCGCCACGTAGGCCGAACACGGCCCGGCCCCGCTCGGTTGCCAGGAAGACGTCGATCGGGTTGACGGCGGCCGCACTGATGCGGATCCGCAGGTCAGCAGGGCCGAGCGGTGCGGGCTCGACGTCGGTGAGTACCGGCGTGTCAGCCCCGGCACGAGTGATGAGTGCGCGCATTCGGTTCCTCCTGCGTTTGTTTGCCACACCACCTTCGGTGACCTACATTCTTTTGGGAAGTAGGCACTTTGGAGTGTGGTGCGCACCTGGAGGTACGTCGTGGCGGCATCCGCCCAGCAGCCGAAGCCGCAGTTCAACGCCTTCGCAGCGAGCTGCCCCAGTAGGCGCCTGCTCGATACGATCGGCGACAAGTGGGTGAGCCTGCTGATAGTCGCGCTCGGCCTGCGCGGTCCGCTGCGTTACTCCGAGCTGTCCTCGCAGATCGCCGGGGTGAGCCAGAAGATGCTCACCCAGTCCCTGCGCCGGATGGAGCGCGACGGCCTGGTGACGCGCACGCTGACGCCCTCGGTGCCCGTCCGAGTCGACTACGAACTGACCTCGCTCGGCGAATCGCTTCTTGGAGTGATGAGTCACCTCAAGGAGTGGGCCGAGGTACACATGCCCCAGGTGGAGGCGGCCCGGGCAACGTACGACGCGGCCATCGGTTGATTCGAGCGCTCTCGACGTAGCCGCCCGGTGTATCGAGGCCGCCCCAGGCGAATACCAATGGCGCCGGCGATGCGCGGGTGCATCCGCTGGCCGCTATGCCCTGCCCATCCTCACCGATATCGGCCGGGACACTGTCGTCGACGGGCGCGCCTGGCCACGTCGCGGATGCCTGCGGCCTTGCCATCGACCGCTCACGAAGGCACAGGTAGCGTAGCTCGCGGCCATCGGCGATTGGATCAGGCACGTCGTCGACCCCAACGACGAATGCCCCAAAATCCCTAACTGCGTAATCTCTGCTGCTACGGGACAGACCTGGCCCACGACGCGGACGGGGCATACGGCTCACTCCGACCGCTAGGTCTTCACCGCCGGTCCGGATTTGATGGCGGAACATCCGCTCATCGGCAAGTCCGGAAGCCCTACTCTTGCGGCCATCGTCGGACGGCACCATGTCCAGACTGGCGACCCGCTATGCCGCCGTGGTAGCACCCGCTGATCCCTGGTCAGTCGCCCTGCGCGGCTCGATGCAAGCTGCGCTTGCTGGCTCCGGACTGGGCCGCGTCGTGCTCGGGTTGTCAGGACCGCGCGCTAGCATCGCCGCGATCGCCAACGGGGTGGAGGACGCCATGGCCCAGGACGACGTCGCAACGTTTGTCGACAGGGATCTGCGAGGTGCGCGGTTCGACAGGTCGACGCTGGCCGGCGCGGTGATGCGCGGCGTTGACGTGTGCGGGCTCGATATTGATGCACCGTGGCTGGCCGAGGGTGCACTCCTGGTCAACGGTGTCGACGTTGCGCCGCTCGTCGAGGCGGAACTCAACCGGCGGTTCCCCGGGCGCGAGCTGAGGCAGGCCACGGACCCGAACGGCCTCCGCACGGCGTGGGTGGCTATCGAGCGGGCCTGGGCGGCCGCGGTCGACCGGGTCGTGTCCATGCCCGAGGGTGCCTCGGACGTCTCGATCGACGGCGAGTGGTCGTTCACGCAGACGCTGCGCCACCTCGCGTTCGCCACCGACGCATGGCTGGGCAAGGCGATCCTGCGCCTGCCGCAGCCCTTCCACCCGCTCGGCCAGCCACACGCCGAGTACGAGGCTGATGGCTTTGACATTTCGATATTTGTTACGGAGCAGCCGACTCTCACAGAGGCACTTCATGCGCGTGCCGAGCGGCAGGCCATGGTGCGGCATTTTCTCGCGACCGTCACGCCGGAGTTGCTCGCCGAGCCTCGGCCCGCCGCATGGTCGCCCGAACACGAGGAGTCGGTCCTGCACTGCCTTCACGTGATCTTCGACGAGGAGTGGGAGCACCTCCGCTTCGCGCTGCGTGACCTCGACTCGCAGGACCAAGGCCCAGTGTTCAGAACGGGCGTCCTCGCATGACACGACAGTCGCCTCACGCAACTCCCGGCAGATCAGGATGCCGCCGATTTAGCGGCCCGTTACGGAGCTTGGCCGCGCTTCACCGATGAGCACGCCCGGACAGCAGCAGAAGCGGATGCCGGCAAGTACATCGTGTGGCAACACACCTGGGAACCCCGATCTGCTCGTCGCCACACGGCATGATTGGCGTTCATGGGCGCCACCTGACCCTTCTGGATCTCCAGCGGAGGTCATGAGTCGTCGGTGAGTCATGCCTCCGGTGGATGGCGGCGGGGCCGCTGGTGTTGCCAGGTGATCTGTCCCGCCTTTTCGCGGGCGACGCATTCGACGAGCGATGGTTTCAGTCGCGGGCTACCGCGTATCCGAGGATCACGGCGGCAGACACGACAATGTGGCCGGGGGCGAGGTCCTGGGCTGTGGTGGCGGCAGCCTCGGCATGACTGCGGTAGCGGGCAGTGCCGGGCTGTTCTGGGTCAACGTCCTCGACGTGGACGACCGCGCCGACGCGGACGCCGGCAGCTTCGGCGTAGAGGTCGGCCTTCGCGCGGGCTGCGGCGACCGCCTTGCGCCGGGCCTCGGCCCGCAGTTCGCGCTTGGCGAGGACATCGAAGTCGACGCCCTCGATCTCGTTGGCGCCGGCCGCGACGACATCGACGAGTAGCGGCTCAACGTCGTCCAGCGCGCGTGACTCGACCGCGAAGGCAGCTTGGCACTGGTAGCCGACGAACTTACGTGCGCCGTCCACGTACTCGGTAGCGGTCTTTAGGTCCAACCGCGAACCCTCGACTGCCGCGTCGCTGATCGCGTGCGCCCGGAGCGCGCCACGCACGGCCCGTACGGCGGCGCGGGCCGCTTCGAACGCGGCGTTCGGGGTTTGCTCCACACGTACGACCTTGAACCGCACCCGTACGAGATCCGGGACGGCCTTCACACTCGCCGCACCGAACGTGGTGATTCCCCATGGTCGTTCCACCATCTGCATGACCGTCGATCCAACCAGATCGTCCGCGCCGCGTCGCACCGGCGGTGCACCTCCTGGTGAACACTGGCCCGACCGAACAGGACCTACAGCCCGTCACGGTCGAGGTTGTCGAAGCCGAGCGCCACAGCCGAGAAGTACCGCAAATACCCCGCACATGGCGGTGGCCGCGACCGGCTCGGTGCCACCCCGGACGAGATTGACGGTTGGCGCTCGGTGGCGCTCGGTCACCCGGAGGAGCTCAGAACCGTTCGCTTGCCGCGACGAATCTCGCGGTCGAGGGCCTCCGGAGAGGGTGCCGGCTGTACTGCCCGGCTGGTTGGGCGGTGGCGAGCCGGACATCCACGGCTGATGTCGACGTCAGAAGGCTCGGCAAGCAGTTGCACTTTATGCAACGATGCATTTAGTGTAATGGCGTGATGACGGCTACCGTGTCGCCCGACCGGCGGGCAGCGCTGAAGGCCCGGCACCGGCGGGCGATCCTCGACGCGGCCAAGGCCCTGATCGTCGAGGGCGGGACGGCCCGGTTCAGCGTTGACCAACTCGCCGAGCGGGCCGACGTCTCCCGGCGTACGGTCTTCAACCACTTCGTCTCCATCGACGACGTCGTGACGACCGTGTGCACCGAGGTCCTCGCCGTCGTGATCGACAACTTCCGTGCCCAGGTCACCGCGACACCTGCCGGAACGGGCAGCCGTACGGCGATGTTCGATACCGTCTCGGCGGCGCTGCGCGCCACCGACGTGGCTGGCACCATCACATTCCTCTGGCGGGCCCTCGGCGGGTTCGGCACGGGCGACCCCCGCCCGCACCAGATCGTCCAGGCGACGTTCTCGCGTACCACGGTCGATCTGGCGCGCGAGCTCGCGGATCGCAACGCTGATCTCGACCCGCTCGAAGCGGAGCTGCTGGTCAGCTCGCTCATGCATGGTACCGAGGTGATCGCGCAGCACTGGCTCGCGGCGACCGGCGCCGCCACTGACGAGGCGGCCAGGACTCTGTGGAACGAGCTCCTAGAGCGGCTGATCGAGAACATCCGCACGGGCTACTGACTTTCACCACCCCTCCGTTTCGAGCCGAAAGAGCATGCCACCATGGCCGAGTTGCTGTTCCGCGTCGGGCGTTTCTGCGCCCGACGCGCCTGGACGGTCCTGATCACCTGGATGGTGGTCCTGGGGCTGTCCACCACCGCCTACTTCGTCTTCGGCGGCGCGCTGTCGTCGCAGGTGACCATTCCGGGAACGGCGACCTCGCAGGTCATTGACCAGCTCGCGGAAAAGTTCCCGAGCGCCAGCGGGGGCAACGGGACGGTCCTGTTCCACACCGCCGACGGGTCGGCGTTCACCGCCGATCAGCGTACGGCGATCGGCGCGCTGCTGAAGAGCGTCGGCGACCTCGACGGCGTGGCCTCCGCCACCGACCCGTTCATCACCCAGCAGCAGCTGACCGAGCAGACCCAGCAGGTGCAGGGCGGCCAGCAGCAGATCGCCGCAGGGCGCGAGGAGCTGGAGCGGGCCCAGAATGCGGCGGACGCGCTTCCGGAGGCGCAGCGCAAGCAGCTCGACGCCCAGCGGGCGCAGCTCGACGCGCAGGCCGCCAAGCTGGAGCTGTCGCAGCAGTTGCTTGCCATGTCCTCGAAGATCCGCATGGTCTCGGTGGACGACACCACCGCGCTCGCCTCGGTCGTCTTTGACGAGGCGCAGATGAACGTCACGCCGGAGACCAAGGACGGCGTGGTCGACCATGTCAGTGCCGGCGTCCCGGCCGGGGTCGAGGCCGAGTTCTCCAACGAGATCACCCAGAGCGTGCCGCAGATCCTCGGCGTGGGCGAGGTCGCCGGTCTCGTCGTCGCCGCGATCACCCTGTTGGTCATGCTCGGCGCGCTCATCGCCGCCGCGCTGCCGCTGCTGACCGCCCTTGTCGGGGTCGGGGTCGGCGTCACCGCCTCGCTGGCACTGTCCGGCGCCGTCGAGATGCTGTCGATCACCCCGGTGCTGGGTGTGATGCTCGGCTTGGCGGTCGGCATCGACTATTGCCTGTTCATCCTCAACCGGCACCGCCGCCAGCTGCTCGACGGCGTCGAGCTGCGCGAGTCCATCGCCCTGGCGAACGGTACGTCCGGCAACGCAGTGGTGTTCGCCGGGGCGACCGTGCTGGTCGCGCTGCTGGCACTCAACGTCACCGGCATCGGGTTCCTCGGCATGATGGGCACCGTCGGCGCGATCTGCGTCGCCGTGGCCGTTGTCATCGCGGTCACCCTGACCCCGGCCCTGCTGTCGTTGCTCGGCTTGAGGATCCTCACCCGCAAGGCCCGCGCGAGCATCGGGCAGTCACCCGCCGGCCGGGTGCCGGCGACGCCGATGACCACCGGACGGGCGCTGCTCACCGCGGTTGCCGGTCTGGCCGTCCTGATCGTGCTCGCACTGCCGGCGCTGTCCATGCGGCTGGGTCTGCCGGACGGCTCGTCCGAGGCCGAGGACTCCACGCAGTACCAGGCCTACCAGCTGATCGAGGAGAAGTTCGGGGCCGGCGTCAACGGCCCGCTGTTGGTCGTGGCGGGGCTGCCGGCCGCGGTCACCGACGACGACACGCTCGCCGAGCAGGCCCGCATCGGCACCGCGATCCTCGGTCAGGACAACGTCACCGCCGTTGCCCCGATCGGCCAGTCCAGCGACAACACCCTGATCGCCTTCCAGGTCGTCCCCGCCGAGGGGCCGAACAGCGAGACGACCGAGCAGCTCGTACGCGATCTGCGGGAGCTGTCACCGCTCGACGGGGACGTCACGCTGGGTGTGGCCGGCAGCGCCAGCGGCAACATCGACATCTCCGAGCAGCTGTCCGACGCGCTGCCCGTCTACCTCGGTGTGGTACTCGGTCTGTCCTTGATCATTCTGATCTTCGTTTTCCGCTCGATCCTGGTTCCGCTCACCGCGACCCTCGGGTTCGTGCTGTCGCTGTTCGCCACGTTCGGCGGCATTACGGCGATCTTCCAGTGGGGCTGGCTCGGCTCGGTGTTCGGCGTACACGATCCGGGGCCGGTGCTGAGCTTCCTGCCGACCATCCTGATCGGCATTCTGTTCGGCCTGGCCATGGACTACCAGCTGTTCCTGGTCTCGGGCATGCGAGAGGCGTACGCCCACGGCGCGTCCGCCCGGGTCGCCGTCCGCCGGGGTCTGCACGCCGGCCGTACGGTGGTCACCGCCGCCGCGATCATCATGATCGCCGTCTTCGGCGGGTTCATCTTCTCGCACACCACCATGATCCGATCGCTCGGCTTCGGCCTGGCCTTCGGCGTGCTCGCCGACGCGTTCCTGGTCCGGATGCTGCTCATCCCGGCGGTCATGCACCTGCTCGGCCGCTCTGCGTGGTGGATTCCGCGCTGGTTGGACCGGATCCTGCCCAATGTTGATGTGGAGGGCGCCGCCCTGGAACGCAGCCATCCCATCACGCACGACTCCGTGGGCGACACGCAGCAGGAGCCCATCCTCACCCTGCGATAGACAGACCACCCGTAGCTTCTGGCTGGTGTAACCAACGAGTCCAACCGAAATCCGGATTCGCTACCGGATCGAACATTCTCACTCGGCTTGTTCAGCGATCGGTGAAAGGGGGAACGCTCGCCCTGGCGGACGAGCGTTCCCCCTGTGACGGGGTGTGTTTGGCGATTGATCGGCGGGTCCGTGGGTGCCGCGGGTGCCGCAGAACGTTTGGTCGTGGCTGTCGAGGAGCTCGTGGTAATGCCTGGCTGCGGCTGGTGAGCCGCTGTACGGTCGCACCGTGACCAGCACGGCGTTGACCGGCCGGACCGAGCCGTGGTTCGCGGCGGCGTTCCCCCGCCGGCTCCGCGAAGACGTTCAGGCGGTCGTGGAGCTGTTACCACCTCCACGGACGGGGCCGTCGTCCTCGACCTTCTCCGTCGAGCTCGACGGTGGGCCGGTGACCATCCCGTACCGCATCGACAGCGAGGAGCCGCCGGCCGAGCTCGGAGACAGGCTGTCAGTCACCCAACTGGCGATCCTCGACTGCCTGTACACCCGTCATCAGGATGGGCGGGTGCGGCAGCGGCGGTTGGCCCAGGTGATCGGGTTGGACGAGCCCTGGGTGGTTCCGTTCGTGGTCCGGTTGGTCGGTGAGTACGTCGTGGAGATCCTCCTGGACATCCGTCGAGAACTCGGCGAGATCGAGGACCCGGGTACGCCCCAGCACGCCACCTACGGGCGGGTCCTCGCGGCGAACCCGTCCTTCCTCGCCCTGACCGGCCAACGCATGGCTTCCTACTGGAACTGCTACCACCGATTTCCTTACGCGGACCGCCGCGGCTACCCCGGTTACTCCCTCATGGCGTCCCTGCGGGCCGCAGCTCGCTGCTACGGGGAGAATGGCAGGGGATAACTACGGAGAAAGAGTACGAGCGGGTCGGCTCTCAGTGGGTCAGCTTCTCGCCGTCGGGGCCGACGGTGACGAGGCGACGCCGCCGGGAGACGTGGAAGAGGCCGACGCCCAGGATGATGACGCCCGCGCCCACGCCGCCGATCAACGCCGCCGACGCCCCGGTCACCGGGAGCCCGCCGCCGTCCCCGTCGGCCGCCGCGGTGAACACCGTGAACCGGTCGCTGTCGTCGCTCGGGTCGACCTCCTGGTTGGCCCGAGCCCCGGTGACACCCTCCGGTAGGCCGGACACGTTTCGCGCCGCCGGGGCGGTGACGAGTTTGACCTCAACCGAGCCGCCCTGAAGGTGGGCCGGGGCGGGCGCGTCCGGCGCGACGCGGACGGCGAAGCGGAAGCGCAGTGCGGAGAACTCCCGGTCGTCCGGGCTGGTGTCGTCATCGGCCGGAACGATCGAAAGCCCACGGTACGCACAGGTGGCGACCCGCCGGTCGGCGTCGTACCGGCAACCGGGCTGGTCGCCGTGGAACGTCACGTGGTCGGGCAGCCGTACGGTGACGTCGACCGCGTCCGCCGTCGAGCTGCCCTGGTTGCCGATCTCGAACCGCAGATCGGCCCGGTGACCGGGTACGACGGCGCCGGCCCGCCCGGACGTGTCCGTCGGTACGTCCCAGGCACGCGCGTACAGGTCCGGACCGGCGACGCCGGCTCCCGCCAGTTCACCCTTGAAGGTGTTGTTGGCGACGACCGGATCGGTGCTCGCGTGTCGGACGGTGGCGGTGTATTCGCCGAACCGCCCGGCTGCGGGTGCCCATTTCACGATCTTGGCGTCGAGCTTCAACGAGCGGCCCGCGGGCAGGTCCGGCAGCTCGCACTCCTCGCCGATCGGGTTGAGTCGATCGCCGGGCGGGATCGTCGGCACGGGCGGGGATGGCAGCGGCGGCCGGCCGGGCCCGGGGCAGAAGGAGACGGTGCCGAGGTCGACGACCTCGCCGTCCAGCCAACCGGTGAGCCGGAGCCGAATATCGGTCGCGGTGCCCGGACCGAGGTTGGTCACGGTCAGCGTGGCGACCTTCCAGTCCACCGAGTTGTCGAACGTCGTACCGACGACGGTGACCGAGAGATCCGCCGCCTCGGCCGGCGCCGCCGCGAGGGCGGTCGCCGGACCGGCCACGATCCCGGCGGTGCAGAGGAGCGCGGCGCAACCACGAGTGACGGCTCGACGAAGAGTTTGCATGGGCCGTGATTCTAAAGTGGACAGTGGTTTTGTGTTGCCCCGTACCCCGTACCCCGTACCCCGTACCCCGTACCGAATCGGCAGGAATGGGAGACTGCCCGCCAGAAGCCGGAGCGGTCCGGTCTGGACCGCCCCGGCCGGGAATCACTCGGGGATGACGAACTGGGCGGTGCTGGTGGTGTCGTAGTTGACGCCGTTCTTCTCGGCATGGTGGATGCAGGTGACCGTGACCGTGCGGGACTGGGCGGGGACACCGGTGACCGGGACGGTCGGAGACCAGAAGTGCACGTCGACGAGGGCGCCGTTGTTCTCGGAGTCGTACTCCTGGGTGGAGTAGCTGAGTACGGTGGCGGAGCACCGGACGTTGATGTAGTTGGCGTCCACCCGGTCGTTGCCCCAGGTGGCGAGTCGGGAGTATCCCCGGACCTTGATGCCGCCGAGGCGTAGAGGCCAGGCTCCCTCGTGACCGGTGTCCTCCAGTTGGATGACGCCCTGCAAGTTGTAGGCCGGGCCGGGCGGGGTGCCGCCGCCACCACCGCCCTCACCGCCGCCGCCACCGCCGCACTCCGAGTCGATGGGGCATTCGGGGAGCCATGCCTGCGCCGGCATGGCGGCCACGCCGGTGAGCGCGAGACTGGCCAGCAGGGCGATCCCCAGTGTGGTAGCGCGTCTGAGCACGTCATCTCCTGTCAGCAAACGCCCGGGAAGATCACCCATGGCGTGCGATTGAATGCGTAGAGTATGCCCGCAATTTTGGGAGCGCAATAGGCATCGTGCGCTACCACGCGACAAAACTGTCCCATTATTCGCTCAACGGGGATCGTCGGACTTGTCCTTGCTGGTCATGGGATGTCGGCACACCCCCGACAGTTGCCAAACCGGCGTAACTTCACCCCTTTGTGGGAGGGGCATTGGTCGAATAGTGTTTTGTTGAATTGGCCTGTCGTGGAGTGGTCAGAATTGTCTGGGCTGGTTGGACAATGCAGCTTCCCGGGCACGCTGCGATCATTGAGTGATGACGAACCCCGCCGCGCTGCCGATCGACCCCGGTACGTTCTCGTTGACCGTTCCGCCGCTGTTTGCCGCGCTGGCTCCGGCGCGGAACATCCTCATCGCCGGAGCGGGCGGAGGGTTCGACGTGTACGCCGGCCTGCCCCTGGCGTTCGCCCTTTGGCACGGCGGCGCCCAGGTTCACCTGGCCAGCCTGTCCTTCTCCCAGCCCGAGTTGATCGAGCGCGACGCGTGGGTGGCGGAGCACGTCGCGGCGGTGCGGCCGGACACCACCAGCCCGGACTGGTACTTCCCCGAACGGACGCTCGCCCGGTGGCTGGCGGCTCGGGACCTGCCGTCGACCGTGTACGCCTTTCCGCCACTCGGCGTCCAGCCGCTACGGGAGGCGTACCGGTATCTGGTTGACCGACTCGACATCGATGCGGTGGTGCTGGTCGACGGCGGCACCGATGTCCTGCTGCGCGGCGACGAGAGCGAGCTCGGCACCCCGGTGGAGGACATAACCAGCCTGGCCGCCGTGGCCGCGCTGGACGTGCCGGTCAAGCTGGTGACCAGTCTCGGCTTCGGCATCGACGCCTACGACGGCGTCAACCACGTGCAGGTGCTGGAGAACCTCGCCGCGCTCGACCGCGACGGCGGCTACCTCGGTGCCCTGTCCATCCCCGGTTCCAGCCGCGAGGCGGCGCTGTACCGCGATGCTGTCGCCGACGCCCAGGCCACCACCCCGGACCGGCCGAGCATCGTCCAGGGACAGATCGCCGCCGCCACCAGCGGCGCGTTCGGAGACGTCCGGTTCACCCGGCGCACCGGCGGCGGCGACCTGTTCGTCAACCCGCTGATGGCGATCTACTTCACCGTCGACCTCGACAAACTCGCCGCCCGATGCCTGTACCTCGACCGCATCGAGAACACCGTCGGCAGGCGACAGGTCATCACGCGCATCCAGGCGTTCCGCGACGAACTCCTCGGCGCACGCGTCCCCCGCGCGTTTCCCCACTGAACCCGCCACGTCAAGGCGCTCGGGGTAGCTTCGGCCGGTGCCGGAGGCGTACGGACCGAACGCGCTCGCAAGACGTACTCGTCGAGGCCGAGCCGGGCGAAGGTGCCTCGTCGACATGGCCTCAGACCGGACCTGTTGGATTCGACAGTGGACCTGTTCGGTGGATCCTTCGGCCTGATATCGATAGACGCAGTGATCCGCATCCTGTTGCCGTCGGCCCTGTGGGCGGCGGCGGCAGTGGCGGCGACCGCCGGACGAACAGTTCGCGGACCTGCTGATCTCTCGGGGCTGGTCATGACGCTGACGACAGGAACCACCCGTACGCGGGTGGGTGGGCTCGGCCGCTTCGTGGGGCGAGAGCCGGAACTGCGGCTGCTCGATGATGCTGCCGCGATGCTGGGCAGCGGGGAACAGTTGGTGGTGGAGGTCGTGGGCGAGCCCGGGATCGGCAAGACCCGGCTCGTCCACGAGGCGATGGCCGACTGCGCCGACCGGGGGCTTCGGCTGGCCCACGGAAGCGGTACGGAGGTCGAGCGGCTGATCCCGTTCCACGTCTTCCGGCACGCGTTCGGCGGACGACGGCTCGGTGACGTCTTCGGACCCGCCCGTCCGGAGCAGCCCGACCCGCCCGTCGACCCGGATCCCGGTCCACTGCGGGTGGACACCGCCCGACAGCGGGTGGACGTACGGCGCTTCCGCACATACCAGGTGGCGCGGCGACTGCTGGAACGCGCCGCGTACGACGGGCTCGTGCTCGTCCTCGACGACCTGCACTGGGCCGACCACGCCTCGACCGGGCTCATCCGCCACTTGCTGCGCCACCCGGTACACGCACCGTTGCTGGTCGTCCTGGTGTACCGGCCCCGGCAGATGTCCACCCGGGCACCGTTCGGACTGCCCGGCCCGGACCCCCGCAGTGGCCCGCTGCCGGCGGCGCCCGCGCGGCGGATCGAGGTGGGTCCGCTGTCCGTGGCCGAGGCGGCGCGACTGCTCGGCGAGTCCGCCGGATCGGAGGATCTGCGTCGCCGTCACGCCGCCAGCGGCGGAAACCCGTTCTACCTGGGCGGCGGCGACGCCGATTGTCTCCAGCCGGCGCAGCTCCCGCCGGGCCCGTTCGCGCAGCCGCGACTCGTACCCGGCCAGCTTGGCGCAGGAGATGGTTACCCCCACCCCGGCGACCCCATGATCCAGCGGTTTGCGGTGGGCTCGCCGGTGGCGAGGAAGGCGGCCGCGTACACCATGAACGGGCCGATCAGCAGCAGCGGGAGGCCCAGGAGCCAGAGCACCAGCCGCAGGAATCCACCGGAGGGCAGATCCGCCTGACGCGGCCCGGGATCGGTGCCCGTCCCGGTGAGCGCGCTCCGTCCGGGCGCGTACCCCCTCCGCACGATCGGCATGGCGCCACCCTAACCAGGGGCGCCGTGAACCGCGAGGTCCGCGGGAGAGCACCCGGTGGGTGCCCCCCAGCACCGGTACGCCGACCGGGTCACGGGATGGGACCGGGCCGGTCGGCCCGGTGGAACTCGTACTGGCGCTGGAGGGCGCCGTACTGCTCGAACTTCGTGGCGAGGCAGGCCCCGGTACGCTCCAACAACCTCCCGGGGCGTTCGTTGGCCTCCTGGGTCACCGCGATCAGCACGTCCTCGGCGGTGTGGGCGAAGAACCAGTCGACCAGGGCGGAGATCGACTCCGAGGCCAGTCCCACGCCCCATGACGCGGGTCGGAACTGGTAGGAGATCTCCCACGGGCCGCGTCTGCGGCTGATGAGGCGGCGAGCGATCTCCACGATGGAGCAGCATCGCCGAGGGGTAGATCACTTGTGGAATAGTGATGGTCAATGTGCCCCCGATGGAAGGATTTTTCATGGTCTTCGCGATGCCGTGGTCCAAGACCCGTCCCCTGATCGGAGCAATCCTCGCCGCGATCCTGGTGGCGGCGACGCTCGCCGTGACCGGCTCGCCCGCGTCCGCGCACACCAAGCTGAGCCCCGGTGCATCCTGTTCCGGCACCGAGCTGTCGCCACACCGCGACGCGTACGGCGGCGCGATTTCCGTCTTCATCTCCTACTCCAGCGCCAACGGGGGAACGAACTGCGTCTGGGCGCAGAAGAATCTCAACCGCGACAAGTCGGAGCACATGGAGGTCTTCATCGGCAAGTGCCCCACCGGCAACTCGGGCAACGCCTGTGAACCGCTCGTCTTCGACCGCGATTCCGGGAACTTCCAGTACTACGCCGGCCCCGCCCAGGTCACCGGGACCGCCGACCGGTGCATCCTGGTCTACGTGGTGTACCGCAACCTCGCCGAGGAGCGGTGGGGACCGATCCACTGTAGCTAATTCGTTGGCGGTCCCGCGACGCTCGATGACCTGCTCCAGGTCGTAGCCGTGCCGGGGGCGCTCGATGATCAATCCGAGGACGATCAGTTCGCGAGGACGGGGCGGCGTCACGCGGCCAGGGTGGCGTACCGGCCGTTGCTGTCGATCAGGATGTCGTGGGTGCCGCGCTCCACGATCCGCCCGTGGTCGAGCACCGCGATCTGGTCGGCGCCGCGCACGGTGGAGAGCCGGTGCGCGATGGTGATCGTCGTGCGTCCCTCGGCAAGGACATCGAAAGCACGCTGTACGGCCCGTTCGGTCTCGGTGTCCAGAGCGCTGGTCGCCTCGTCGAGGATCAGGACGCGCGGGTCGCGCAGCAGGGTACGGGCGATGGCCAGACGCTGCTTCTCGCCGCCGGAGAACCGATGCCCCCGCGAGCCGACCATCGTGTCGTACCCGTCTGGCAGGCCGGCGATGAGGTCGTGGATCTGCGCGGCGCGGGCGGCGGCCTCGATCTCGGCGTCGGTGGCCTCCGGGCGGGCGTAGCGCAGGTTCTCCCGCACGGTGGTGTGCAGCAGGTACGTCTCCTGGCTGACCACACCGACGATCGCGGCCAGGTCGGCGAGGCGCAGGTCGCGTAGGTCGACGCCGTCGACGGTGACCCGGCCGCTGCTCGGGTCGTGTAGCCGGCTGACCAGCGCGGCGAGGGTGCTCTTGCCGGAGCCGGTCTCGCCGACCAGGGCGAGGCTGGTGCCGGAGGGCACGTCCAGGGTGATCCCGGCGACCGCGGCGGTGTCGCTGCCCTGGTAGCTGAAGCTGACCTCGTCCAGGCGCAGGTGACCGCGGACCCGGCGGGGGTCGATGCCGACCGGCTCGGCCGGGTCGGCCACCTCGACCGGGAGGTCCAGGTACTCGAAGATCCGGGCGAAGAGCGCCAGCGACGCGGTCAGCGAGACACCCACGTTCAGCAGGCCCATCAGCGGGCGGAACAGCGCGCCCTGCAACGCGGTGAAGGCGACCAGGGTGCCGATGCTCAGCGTGCCGGCGGTGCCGGGCAGGCCGGCGCTGAGGTAGATGATCGCCGGGATGGCGGCGAAGATGATGCTCATCGAGGCCATCCGCCATCGTCCGGCGAGTTCGCTGCGCAGCTCCAGGTCGACCAGGCGAGCGGAGGAGGTGTTGAACCGCTCGATCAGGGCCGGTCCGGTTCCGAGGGTCTTGGCGAGCTGCACGCCGCTGATGGACAGCCCCTCCTCGACGGTGACGTTGAGGTCGGCCAGTTCACGCTGGCGTCGCGCGGTGATCTCCCGGCGCAGTTGGGCGACTCGGCGGGTCAGCCAGATCGCGGGGGGAAGCACGAGCAGCGAGACCAGGGAGAGCCGCCAGGAGAGCGCGGCCATGGCGGCCGCGGTGGCGACGACCGTGGTCAGGTTGGACGCGATTCCGGTGGCCGTGGAGGTGACCACCGACTGCATGCCGCCGATGTCGTTGGTGATCCGGGACTGCACCTCGCCGGTACGGGTCCGGGTGAAGAAGCCCAGTGACTGCCGCTGGAGGTGGCGGAAGACGTCGGTGCGCAGCCGGTGCAGGACCTCCTGGCCGACCCGGGTGGAGATCCAGGTCTGCACGACGCCGAGGACCGAGGTGACGGCGGCCACCCCGACCATGCCGAGGACCAGCCAGACGAGCAGCGTCAGGTCGCGCTCCGGTAGGGCTTGGTCGATCACGTGACGGAGCAGGAAGGGCGAGGCCATCGCGATGACCGAGGAGGCCACGATGATCGCGGTGACCATGGCGAGCGCGGCCCGGTGCTGGGTGAACAGCCCGGCGATGCGGCGCAGGGACACCTGGCGGGCCTGGGTCTTCTCGGCGCTGCTGACGGTGCGGGGGCCGCGATCGCGGCCGGAGGGGGTGGATTCCAAGGGGTACCTGCCGTTCGTCGGGAAAGTTGCTGAGGTTACCTCATTATGAGGTAGTAACCGTACTCCCTGCTACCGTATTCCCCGTGACCGAGGCGGACGGCATTCCCGTGACCGAGGCGGACGGCGAGGACGAGACCCTTGCGGAGGCGTTCTGGGGGGTGGCCCGCCGGCTGCGGCGACGCAGCCGGGAGGCGCTGGAGCCGTGGGACATCACCCCGAGCCAGGCCCGCGCGCTCGGCGTTCTCGCCCGGCACGGCATGCTCCGGCTCAGCGCCCTCGCCGAACACCTGCGCATCGCGCCGCGCTCGGCCACCGAGGTGGTCGACGACCTCCAGGCTCGGGGCCTGGTGGAACGCCGCCCCGATCCGGGCGACCGACGCGCCACGCTGGTCGCGCTGACGGGGGAGGGCAGCCGCATCGGCGCTGCCATCCGGGCCGCCCGGCAGACCGAGGCGGAACGACTCTTCGCCGCCCTCGACGACGCCGACCGGGACCAACTCGCCCGCATCCTGCGTACCCTCGGCGGCTGATCCGCCACCGGCGGGTCCGGCCCGGCAGGCGGGAGCGGCCGGGGCGGTGGCAGACCCGAAACGGTGGCCGCCATACCGCTGGCGACCACCGTTTCCGAGACAGCGTCAGGGCTTCGCGGTCAACACCTTCGAGCCGTACCCGTACTCGGAGACGACCTCGCCGTCGGGAGCGCGCAGGGCCGCGCGGTCGCCCTGGTCGTTCCAGATCGGACGTCCGCTGCCGTAGTTGAATCCGCCCCATTCGGGGTGGTGCTGGTTGGTGTAGATCCTGATGCGCTGCCCGGGTTGCAGCACGGTACCGGGCGGGAACGTGAAGTCCTGCCCGGCGTCGTCGGCGCCGAGCGTCCAGCCGCTGATGTTCGCGGCCACGGTGCCCCGGTTGACGACCTCGACGTACTCGTCCGCCTGGGTGCGCTTCACCTCGCCCCGGTTGCGTACGGTGGTGATGACCACGTCCGGCTGACCGGCACGGGCGAAGATCGCGACGATGTCGGCGCTGTTCGCGGCGTTCTCGGGGCTGGTGAACGTCCGTACGACCTGACCGCCCCGCTTGAATCCGCTGATCGCCACGCCGTACTCGACCCCGTCGATCGTCACGGTCTCCGGCGAGACGAACATCGGCAGGTCCACCACGTCGTCCGGGGTCGGACCGTTGTTCGGTGTCTCGTTGTGGTGGAAGCGGAAGCTGAAGTTCGCCTCCGTGCCGTCCTCGAAGGCCACCCGTACGACGAGGTCCACGTCGAACTGCGGGTCCGGCATGGCCACGATGGGAAAGTTTTCGTGCGTGTACGTGCCGAGCGTGAACTCGGTGCCGTCGGTCTGCACCTCGACGGAGCCGCCCCGGAAGACGTATCCGCTCTGGCTGGAGCCGGCCGGGATGCCCCAGCGAACCTGATCGGTGCCGAGACCGTTGAGATTCGGTGGGGTGACGCTCAGGGACGACCAACTGCCGGTCGTAACGGCGGTGCTCATAGAACCTCCATTGACGCCATGAAGTGGGACTTTCCTACATACAATGATATTGACGAATATTAACAACATGCGAAGGGTGTCCAAATCGCGACAGATGTCTTGCGCTGGATCATGCCGCCGGGCGATGGGAGTCGGGCGGGTCGTGCCGCTGAATCAGCCCGGTTCAGTGCACTTAATCCGACAGAGAGATGATCCGTGTGGACATCAACGGACTCCGCTCGGCGATGTCCGTCCCCGTACGGGCAGTCGGTCGAGCCGATTTATTGATCACGCTTGGTCGGGTCCTGATTAGGATCGCCGAACGTGACCGAATCCCACACCGTCGTACTGGATGCCGTACCCGAACCCCCTCCGGTGTTCGTCGATGCGACCGGACGGCGGCGCCGATTCGTGCGCTACCTCGCGTACGGCATCGGCCTGCTGGGCCTCACCTACACCGCCCTGGTCGGGATCAGCCTGGCCGGCGGACCGGTGAACCCCAACTCCGTACTGCCCTTCGCCGATCTGGTGGGGCGGCCACAGGCGCCGCTGCCGAGCCCGGTCCCCGTCGCACCGGTCGACGCGGTGTCGACGGCGCAGCCGAGCGACGACGGCAGCCCGGTCGCGACCGACCGGGCCGGTCGGCCGAGCGCGACCCCGTCCGGCACGGCCAATCCCGCCCGGACCGTCACCTCGACCGGCGGCCCGCTGGCCACGCAGCCGGCGAACACCGTGCCGGACCCGCAGCCACCGGTGGTGCCGGACGAGCCCCCACCGGCCGTACCCGACGACCCGCCCGTCCAGCCGACCCCGCCGATCGCCACCGAGCCACCCGTGGATCCGCTCGCCGACCCGGTCAACGGGTCGGCGCGGTGATGCCCACGAATACGACCACGTCTGCGCGGAGCCATCGCGCCGCCCCGCCCGCCCCGGCGGGCGCCTCGGGGCGGCGCCTGGTTCCCCGCCCGAGCCGCGTCATCCCCGCCATGTTGCTCGTCGTGATGGTCAGCCTGCTCGCCGTCGAGGCGTACGTGAACGCGAAGTTCACCCCGGACGGCACGCACGACCGTCAGGGCCAGGGTTCGGTGCCGGAGTCGGTCCGCACCGGTGGCCCGATCATCAACACGGGCCACGGCGCGGTCCAGTCGTACCGGTTGCCGCCCAAGACCATCGCGCTCACCTTCGACGACGGCCCCGATCCGTTCTGGACCCGCAAGGTCCTCCAGGTGCTCCAGGAACACCAGGTCCCGGCCACCTTCTTCGTCGTCGGCTCCCAGGTGGGGCGCTACCCGGAACTGACCGCGCGGATCGCCGACGGCGGTCACGAGCTGGGCGTACACACCTTCACGCATCCGAACCTGACGGAACTGCCGAGCTGGCGTCGGCGGATGGAGTACAACCAGACCCAGCTGGCGATCGCCAAGGCGGCCGGGGTGCAGACCTCCCTGATCCGTTTTCCGTACTCGTCGCGGGCCGACGCGATCGACGATCGCAACTGGCCGCTCGTGCGCGAGGCCGGGGAACTGGGCTATCTGACGGTGGTGAACGACACCGACAGCGTGGACTGGGCCCGGCCCGGCGTCGACGCCATCGTCCGCAACGCCACCCCGACCGGCGACACCGGCGCCATCATCCTGTTCCACGACGCCGGAGGCGACCGGGAGCAGACCATCGCCGCGCTGCACCGCTTCATCCCGGAGCTGAAGGCCAGGGGCTACCAGTTCACCACCGTCAGCCAGGGGCTGAACCTGAGCCTCGCGCAGGCGGCCACCCCGCAACAGGTGGCAGGGCACACCGCCGCACCGAGCGCCGACCGGTGGCGGGGCGCGGCACTGGTCTGGGCGATCCAGATAGCCGACGGCACCATCGACGTACTCGGTGTGCTCTTTGTCATCGTGGGCGTGCTGGCCATCGGCCGTACGGTGCTGCTCTTCCTGCTCGCCGGCCGGCACGCCCGGCGGCGCCGGTCCCCCGACTGGTCCTGGGGTCCACCCGTGACCGATCCCGTCTCGGTGATCGTCCCGGCCTACAACGAGAAGGAGGGCATCGCCGCCGCCGTCCGGTCGCTCGCCGCCGGTGACCATCCCGGCATCGAGGTCATCGTGGTGGACGACGGTTCGACCGACAACACCGCGGACATCGCCGCCGCGCTCCGGCTACCCAACGTCCGGGTGGTCCGCAAGCCCAACGGCGGCAAGCCGAGCGCGTTGAACACGGGGGTGGCCCTGGCCCGGCACGACCTGATCGTGATGGTGGACGGCGACACCGTTTTCGAGCCCGACTCGATTCGGCATCTGGTCCAGCCGTTCGGCGACCCTCAGGTGGGCGCGGTGGCCGGCAACGTCAAGGTGGGCAATCGGCGCAGCCTGGTCGCAAAATGGCAACACATCGAGTACGTCATCGGCTTCAACCTCGACCGCCGGCTCTACGAGACGCTGCGCTGCATGCCGACCGTACCCGGGGCGATCGGTGCGTTCCGCCGCTCCGCGTTGCTGGGCGCCGGCGGCATGACCGACGAGACGCTGGCCGAGGACACCGACATCACCATGGCCCTGTGCCGGGCCGGCTGGAAGGTCGTGTACGAGGAGAAGGCGCGGGCCTGGACCGAGGCGCCGTCGACCCTCGGCCAGCTGTGGAAGCAGCGCTACCGGTGGAGCTACGGCACCATGCAGGCGATGTGGAAGCACCGGCACGCGGTCACCGAACACGGCGCGTCGGGCCGGTTCGGGCGCCGTGGACTGCCCTTCCTGGCCCTGTTCGGGGTGGCGCTGCCCCTGCTCGCCCCGGTGATCGACCTGCTCGCGATCTACGGGCTGTTCTTCTTCAACAGCGTCGAGACGCTGCTGGCCTGGTCGGCGATGCTCGTACTCCAGTTCGTCACCGCGGTGGTGGCGTTCCGGCTCGACAAGGAGAAGCTGGGCCCGCTCTGGGCCCTGCCGCTACAGCAGTTCGTCTACCGCCAGATGATGTATCTGGTGCTGATCCAGTCGCTGGCCACCGCGCTGACCGGGGCCCGGCTGCGCTGGCACAAGCTGCACCGTACGGGCCAGGCACTCGGCGCCGGCCCGACCGGGTGAGCCGGCGGCCCGTTGGCCGCGAAGCTCCGGGGTGACCGGGAGTTCGCGGCCAACGGTGTCGCCTAGCGGGTGGTGACCCGGTGGTCGTACCCGAGGTCGGTGAGGAAGAAGTCCCGGACGTCCGTGGCGAGCAGCTCCGGCACCTCCATCGCGGCGAAGTGGCCGCCCCGGTCGAACTCCGACCAGTGCCTGATGTCGTACAGCCGCTCGGCCAGCGGTCGTACCGACTGCGTTATGTCGTGCGCGAACACCGCCACGCCGACCGGCACCGGGCACGGCTCGGTCCGTCGCGGTGTCTCGCGGTGCAGCCGCGCCGAGGAGGCCGCGGTGGCGGTCAGCCAGTACAGCGAGATGTCGGTGAGCATCCGCTCGTCACTGATCTGCGAGCGCGGGTCCGTCCACTGTGCGAAGCGCTCGGCGATCCAGGCCAGCTGCCCGACCGGCGAGTCGGTCAGCGCGTAGCCGATGGTCTGCGGGGTGGCCGCCTGAAGCGCCTGGTACGGCGGACGATTCGCCATCAGGTGCCGGACCCTGTCCAGTCGAGCCTCGTCCGTCTCGGACAGCTCGATGCCGGCGTCCGGCACCGGCCGGGTCGGCAGATAGTTGACGTGTACGCCGACGACCCGCTCGGGTGCCACCGCGCCGAGCGCCGTCGAGATGCCCGAGCCGAAGTCGCCACCCTGCGCGCCGTAGCGCTCGTACCCGAGGCGGTGCATCAGCTCGGCCCAGGCCCGCGCGACCCGGACGATGTCCCAGCCGCGCTCGTGGGTCGGCCCGGAGAAGCCGTAGCCCGGGATGGACGGAATCACCAGGTGGAAGTCGCGCGACAGCGGCTCGATCACGTCGAGGAACTCCAGGAACGAACCGGGCCAGCCGTGGGTGAGGATCAGCGCGAGCGCGTCCGGCTTCGGGGACCGGACGTGGACGAAGTGGATGTTCTGGCCCTCGATCTCGGTGGTGAAGTGCGCAAGCTCGTTGAGCTTGGTCTCGTGCGCGCGCCAGTCGTAGCCGGTACGCCAGTATTCGGCCAGTTCCCTGAGCCGCGCCAGCGGGAAGCCGTAGTCCCACCCGGCGTCGTCGACCTCGTTGGGCCAACGGGTGCGGGTGAGCCGGTCGGTCAGGTCGTCGAGGTCGGCCTGGGGGATGTCGATGCGGAACGGCTTGATCATGATCTCAACTCCAGGGGATTCGTCCGGCGCGCCAGAACGTTCGGCTGACTAACGTTTGGCGCCTGGACGATATCGCACTCGTTGGCGCGGCCAACGATTCGTTAGCCTTGTCACACGGTGCCGGCCCTCGTGTGCAGGTACAGGTCGCGCAGCAGGCAGACCTCGGACAGGTGGTGGATCAGTTCGCGGTGGATGTGCAGCACCAGATCGGCCATGGTCAACTCGGGGAAAGGCTCCTTCGCCCCGACCGGGACCAGGAGCCCGGCCTCGCCGAGCCCACGCACCCCGGCCAGCCAGACGTCGAGCTGGGTGCCGAGCTGGTCGAGCGCGGTGGCCGCGCTGCCGGCGTACGCCCAGGTCTTGTGTGATGCCGGTGGCGCGCCGAAGTGCGACGCGTTGCGCGCGGCGAGCACGCCGACGATGACGTGACCGAGTCGCCAGGCGATCGTGGTGAAGGGTGCGGGGCTCGGCGGGGGCGAGGCGTAGTCCATCGTGAAGTCGCCGTCGCCGAACTGCACGGGCGCCGTCGAGCTGCCGCGCGGCCGCACGCTCCAGGCGTCCGACACCGGCGACCAGAGGTACTCCTCGTCGGTGAGGCCGTCGAGCCGGGCTCGTAGCTGATGCTTCCAGTGAAACTCCAACTGCTCACGCAGTGTCCGGTTCCAGCCGAGTTCTTCTGTGCTCATGCGGCCACCCTGGCATCCCTGGCGGACAGGATCGGTCCGCTATCTGTGGCAGGGTGGGCGACATGGACGTGGCCGGCGGTGACGAGCGGGGCACCACGGAGCGCGTGCTCACCCTGCTCGGGCTGCTCCAGCAGCGCCAGGTCTGGACCGGCCCCGAGCTCGCCGAACGGCTCGGGGTCACCCCGCGCACGGTACGGCGCGACGTCGAGCGGCTGCGCACGCTCGGCTACTCGGTGCAGGCCAGCCAGGGCGTCGGCGGCGGCTACCAGCTCGGCCCGGGAAAGGACCTGCCGCCGCTGCTGCTCGACGACGAGGAGGCGATCGCCACCGCGGTCTCGCTGCTCGCCGGCGCCGGTGGTGGGGTCGTTGGCGCCGGCGACGCCTCGCTCCGGGCGTTGACCAAGCTCGACCGGGTGCTGCCCGTCCGGCTGCGGCACGAGGTGCGCGCGCTCGCCGGCTCGGTGGAGTCCTTCGGTGGAGGCCGCACGCCGGTCGACCCCGAGGCGCTCATGACGCTGGCCAGAGCCTGCCGCGACGAGGTCGAGGCCGGGTTCGACTACCCGTCCGGGAGTGAGGTGCGACGGCGGCGGGTCGAGCCCTACCGGCTGGTCGCCTCCGACCGGCGTTGGTACCTGCTCGCCTACGACCTCGATCGCGACGACTGGCGCAGCTTCCGCCTCGACCGGATGACCGAGGTGTCCGTACGGACCTGGCGCTTCCGCCCGCGCCCGGCGCCCGACGCGGCCGCGTACGTGCAGGAGGGGGTGGCGAATCGGGTCTACCCGTACCGGGCCCACTTCCTCGTGCACGCGTCGGCCGACACGGTACGCGCGCAGATTCCGGCGTCGGCAGCCGTCGTACGACAGCGGGGGAGTGAACTCTGCGAGGTGCTCAGTGGCGCCGCCAGCCTCGACTTCGTACTCATGCACGTGCTCCTGCTGGGGCACGAATTCGAGGTACTCGACCCTCCGGAGCTCAGGGCGCGCTGCCGGGTCCTGGCGGAGCGGCTGCTGTCGGCCGGCGCGACGATCCCACCGCTGCCCGACTCGGAGCAGTGAGAGGGTATTGACTCTAGCCAGGGAGGTGGTCCCGATGACCATGCCACAACAGGACACGGATACGGTTCGAGCTCTCCGGGCGCTGGGGAGCGACAGTTCGTCAGTGCGGCTGAGGTCGGCGCTGGCCGTCGGCACGACCCCGGACCCGCGGTTCGTCGACAGGCTCATCGAACGTTGCGCTGTCGAACCCGAGTTCTACGTGCGCGAGATGCTCACCTGGGCACTCACCCGCCACTCGGCATCGATCACGGTCCCGAAACTCGTTGACGAACTCCGCTCGGAGCGTACGCAGGCACGAAGCCAGGCGTTGCACACGCTGTCCAAGATCGGGGATCGGCAGGCGTGGCCGGCGATCACTCGTGAGCTGCTGACCGACGCCGACGACGAGGTGGCGCGGGCCGCCTGGCGAGCGGCGGTCGGACTCGTACCCGAGGGTGCGGAACCCGCGTTGGCCGCGGTGTTGGGGACACAGCTCGGGCGCGGCGGGCGGGAGACGCAGTTGAGCCTCAGCCGGGCGCTGACCGGGCTCGGTGAGGCGATCGTGCCCACTCTGGACGCCGCGATCGCGGGTACCGACCCTCGCGTGCGTCAGCACGCGATCGCCACGGAACGGCTGTTGCGCAACCCGGACGAGGGATTCGACTTCGCGGTCGAGGAGGCGAAGCGCGTCGTGGCCCTCGGCCCCTGATCTTGACCGCTCGCGGGGTGGGTCGGGGCGGGGTGGCGGCGATGGCATCATTCCCGCATGACCGATCCGACCTTCGTTTTCGTTCACGGTGCCGCCAGTAACTCGTTCACCTGGGCGCCCATGCAGCGGGAGTTGGCCCTGCGGGGGCATCGCTCGCTCGCCGTCGACCTGCCCGGACACGGTTTCGGCGCGACGTTTCCGGCGGCGTACCAGGCGCCGCAGGATCTCGTCGGTCTGGCGACCGCGCCGAGCGCGATGGCCGGCATCGGGCACGCGGACAACGTGGCCCACGTACTGGACGTGGTGAAGCGGGTACGCGAGCACGGCCCGGTGGTCCTGGTGGGTCACAGCCGGGGTGGGCTCACCCTGACCGGGGTCGGCAACGCCGCGCCGGAACTGGTCGACCGGTTGGTCTACATCTCGGCGTGGTGCTGCGTCAACGACACCCCGGCCGGATATCAGACCTCGGCGGAGAACGCGTCGAGTGCGTTGTTCGGCCTCGGTGGGCTGATCGCCGCGAATCCGGCGGAACTCGGAGCGTTGCGCTTCAACTGGCGTACGGCCGATCCCGAACTGCTCGTGACGCTTCGGGAGGCGACGCTGGCCGACGGCACCGACGACGAGTTCCACGGATATCTGAACACCCTGGAGCCGGACGAGACGCTGGACGTCGGCGAGGAGCGGGTCGACGCCGAGACCTGGGGTCGGATTCCGCGCACCTATGTGCGGCTCACCGCCGACCGGTCGATCCCGATCGCGCTCCAGGACCGGTTCATCGCCGACGCTGACGCGCTGACCCCCGGCAACCGGTTCGACGTCCGGTCGCTCGATGTCAGCCACGCCAAGGTAATGGTCCGCCCGGGGGAGGCGGCGGCCCTGCTCGCATCACTGGTCCGGGGCTGACCGTCCACCAGGTTCCTCTCGCGGCTCGTTTGTCAGACCATTCGTGGCGAGAGGGACCTCCTTGATACAGACCTGGACCGGGGGCCCGCATTCCTGTGCGGACCCCCGGGACGATGACCGGATCAGCAGGGATCGAGCCAGCCACTCTGAATCCAGCCATAGCGCTGGAACTTGTAGGCGTACACGTAGGACCAGCCGGTGATGGAGTATTGGTAGTCGACCGAGTCGCCGAAGACCAGTTGCCCAATATAGACGTTGCCTCCGGGCTGTGTGCGCAGCCAGATGTCAGTCGCGCAGACGTAGTGCGGGGTCTGGATGGTTACGCCGTCACCGCTGACTGCGGAAATGGCTGGCGCGGCGACGGCGGTAGGGGCGGAATTCGCCGCTGCGGGGCTGGCTGTGGCGCCGATGAGCGTGGCCGCCAACGCGGACAGTACGAATGTCAGGGCGATCCTCTTGTCGAGCATGAATGCTGGGCTCCCTTCGTGGTAGGTGCGATCCCGTGACAAAGATACTTTCACGCTCATCTATATCATGTTGAGTGCTGGCGCTCAAGACCGGCGTTTGTGGTACTTGCGGTCATCGACCCTGGAATGACACGTCGAAGACGCCAGGCGTTCCGGGGACCGCCGGGACAGTCGACCGGCGTAACCTGCGAGAGAATGACGTAACCGTCGGGAACGGGGGATTCCTTACAGACGGTGTTGACCGCGTTGGCGATGGGCAGACAGTACTGGTGAACGTGGCATTGCAGACCTCCCGATGCTCGCTGGCCGTTCAACGGCAGTCTGTTCGCCGACGGGTCGGCAAACGGCGTCTCCTGATCTGGTCGACGGATCGAATCCGCTGCCTCCCGGGCACCCGAACCACCCTTATCGACCTTTTTTCGCGACGGCGTCACCGCGAACTATCTCCAGCACCGCGGCGACCAGCCGGTCCAGCTCTGTGGGGTCGCACAGCACACGGTGGAGGCGGTCGTCGTAGGCCCGGCCGGCGTAGCCGTGCGGGTCCTCCGGCGCCCCGATGTCCGCACCGAACACCGTGGCCAGGACCTCGGCGACGACGGTCCGGGCCGGTTCTCCGCGCGCCAGCCTGGCCTGGATGAGCTGGACGGCCGCACCGGCCAGCGAGGTCAGCAGGCGGTCGTGCCCGCTGGGCGCGTCGGCCGGGGCGAGAGCGGACGCCTCGCCCCGGTGGTCGAGCTGCGGCAGCGCGACGACCGGCGCCTGCTTGTGGCCGAGCGGCACCTCGACGTACCGCTGGTACCACTGTGGCCGCCGGCCCATCGCCCGCAGCACCGTACGGATGTCGGCGCGGACATCGGCCTCCCCGTACACCGACCAGTCGCCGTGGCGCTCGCAGCGCCGTACCATCCAGCTCTCGGTCGGCCACAGGTCGTAGCCCGCGGTGCTCGTGGTGCCCACCCAGACCAGCATCTGCGTGGCCAGGTCGACCAGCCAGGGGTCGCCGTCCAGCTCCCTGGCCAGCCAACCCGGCACGCGGGGGCGCTGTAGCGCCCCGTTCTCGCCGCGCCGCCGACGGTGCCCGTCGACGGTCGCCGGGACCAGCCGGCTGGTGATCCAACCCTCCAGGTTCTCTATTCGTACGCTGGCCTTTCTGGTCACGTCGTCGACAACGGCTTCGACGTCGTTCTCGAACCGGTCCAGACAATCCGCCGCCAGGTGACTCACCGAGGCCGCGCAAACAACATGGCCCCGTCGTAATTCGATCTTCTGGGTGAGTCGTCGGTACACGACCGGCCAGACGATGGAATAGGTCGCGCCCGTCAGCCACAACCGGTGCGATCCGGGGGCACCCGCGATCGTCGCGGCGAGCAGACCGCGCCGTGCCAGGTCACGAACCTCGTCGGCACCGTCGGTGTGGGTCGATCCGATCACCGCGCGCTCCCTCGTGTCGGACTAGCGAAGCTGCCCCAGCCTGGCCCACCGGAATGCGCGCGGTGAACGGCGGGACGAATGGTTTCCGCCGCCGGTCAGGCGCGGGGACAAGCGCCTCCGACGACGGATGTCGGCGACACGGTCCATAACGGGGGTCGATAGGTCGGCCGGACCGGATAAACGTTGTGGACCGGGGAGAGACACCGTTCACGGGGCATGCTGGCGGGGGACTCACCTGCTGGCCGCGATCGGAGCGAGGCATCCGATCCGGCCGACGACGGCCGAGGCGGGACTCGGCCCCGGTAGGGCGGCGTCAGGGCAGGGAGGCGGGCAGCCCGAAGGACTCGAAGTGAGCGGCGGCGACGAAGGAGGTGACCTCGGTGATCTGCTCGTCGCGAAGGGTCAGGACGTCGATCGACCAGGCGAGGTGCGCCCCGGCGTCGTCGTTCCAGAGATAGGAGCCCACGGCGGGTTGGCCGTTCGCGCTGGTCGGTAGGTGCCGCCACGTTCCGCACCCGGTCAGCGGCACCCGTACGGCGAAGTCGGTGACCGCCTCGATGCCGTGGTACCAGTGCTCCAGCGGCGGCATCGACCAGGTGACGTCCTCGGTCAACAGTGCGACCAGGGCCTCGGTGTCACCCCGCTCCAGGGCCGCCGAATATCCGGCGACGATCTCTCGTACGCGGGCGTCGCCGATCTTCCGCAGGGTCTGCTGCTGGGCCGGGGACCGGACCTTCTCGGCCACGATCTTGCGAGCTCGGGCCAGGGCGGAGTTCACCGACGTGGTCGAGGTGTCCATCATGGTGGCGATCTCGGCCGCCGAGAAGCCGAGGACCTCGAACAGCAGCAGCGCCGCCCGCTGGTTGCCCGGCAGGTGCTGGAGGGCGGCGACGAAGGCGAGCTCGACCGCCTCGCGCTGCTCGTAGCGCGCGCCCGGCCCGGCCGGCCCGTCGGCGAGGCCCGCATCGGGATAGGGGCCCAGCCAGGCGTTGGGCAGCGCGGTGTCGCCCACCACGGCGTGGTCGCTGGACGGGCCGAGGTCGACCGGCAGGGCCCGCCGGCCGCGCGCCCCGGCGATGTCCAGGCAGGTACGGGTGGCGACGGTGTAGAGCCACGAGCGCAGCGAGCCGCGGCCCTCGAAGCGGTCGAGCCCTCGCCACGCCCGCAGCAGGGCGTCCTGTAGCGCGTCGTCGGCATCGTGCGCCGAGCCGAGCATCCGGTAGCAGTGGGCGTGCAGCTCCCGGCGCAACGGGTGGACGAGGCGGGTGAACGCGGCGCCGTCCCCGTCGCGTGCCCGGACCAGGTCGAGATCTTCGGCTTCCTCGGCCGCGGTGTCCCGGTGCCGCGAAGAAGAAAGATTGCTCACGAGCGACGATTCTGCCCTACGGCGGGAGTCATCAATTGCGACCGAGTGGTGAGCACCAGCTAGGAGACCTCGATGTACGACGCCTCGACCGTTCCCGCCGCGTCCCGGACCCTTGAGGTTTTCGGCGCGCGCCTGCACTACGAGATCCGGGGCCGGGGTCCGCTGGTGGCGCTCGTCGGCTCCCCGATGGACGCCGACGCGTTCGCGGCGCTGGCCGACCTGCTCGCCGCCGACCACACCGTACTCACCACCGACCCGCGCGGGATCAACCGCAGCCCGGTCGACGACCCCGAGCTGCCGTCGACCCCGCAGCTGCGTGGCGACGACCTCGCCCGGCTCCTGGCCCACCTCGATGCCGGCCCGGCCACGGTCCTGGGCTCCAGCGGCGGCGCCGTCAGCGCGTTGGCGCTCGCCCAGGCCCACCCCGAGCGGGTGCACACCGTGATCGCCCACGAGCCTCCGCTGGTCGAGCTGATCGCGGACCGCGAGCGGGTCCACGCCGAGACCGAGGAGATCATCGCCGCCCATCTCGCCGGCGACACGCCGGGGGCGTGGGCGAGGTTCCTGGCCCAGGCCGACATCACCGTGCCCGACGAGGTGTTCGAGATGATGTTCGGCGGGGAACGCGAGCCGCAGCAGGCCGCCGACGAGCACCGCTGGTTCGCGTACGAGCTGCGTTGGACCACCCGCTGGCGGCCCGATCTCGCCGCCCTGCGCTCGGCGGGAACCCGGATCGTCGTCGGCATCGGTGAGCAGTCGGACGGTCAACTCTGCGACCGTACGTCGAGGGCGCTCGCCACGGCGCTCGGCGTCGAGCCCACGGTCTTCCCCGGCGATCACACCGGTTTCGCCGACGACCCCGACCGGTTCGCCGGTCGACTGCGTGACGTTCTGGGGGAGAGCTGAACGACCGGAGGTGGAGCTGCCGGCCCGGTGTGGTCAGAGGCCCTGTCCGACCTCGACCAGGTACCCGTCGGGGTCGCGCAGGTAGCAGCGGATCTCCGTACCGTGGTCCTTCGGCTCGGTGATGAAGTCCGCGCCGCGCTCCTTCCACTGCGCGTACAGCTTCCGGATGTCGGTGACCCGGACGTTCATCGCGCAGCTCAGGGTGTTGGCGTCGGCCGGGGCCTTGGCCTGCACCGTCGGCTTGTCGTCGGTGGGGCCGCCCTCGACGTTGATGATGATGTAGCTGTTGAAGAATCTCATGATCAACGGGCTGCTCTCGTGGACGCAGGTGGCGCCGAACACCCGCTCGTAGAACTCCCGCGACCGGTCCAGGTCCCGGACGATGAGCAGGGTCGCGAGGAACATCCCGTCCTCGGGCTTGAAGTAGTCGGGTGCCGGGTTGGCCAAGGTCATGATTTTCCCCCTGTGCTGCCGAAGGTGGCGCGGCATTCCCGGACGGACCAGGCCGAAACTACGGGTTCAGGACGATCTTCCCGGCGACGGTGCCGGATTCGGCCAGCCGCAGCGCGTCGGCGGTGCGGGCGAGCGGCAGTTGGGCGGCGATCCGGGCGGTGACCTCACCGCGTTGCAGGGCGGCGAACACCTGGGTGAGGTCGGCGCCCAACCGGGCGCGGAACCGGTTCCTGGACAGGAAGCGCCCGGCCCAGATGTTGAAGAAGTAGGCGTGGCGGCCGTTGGGCAGCGCGTTCCACAGCCATACCCGGCCGAGCAGTTTGAGCACCGGCCACTGCTTGGACCCGGTGTCGTCGCGGGTGGAGGCGCTGCCGTACGAGACGAGCGTGCCGCCGGGTGCGAGCAGGCGCCAGGAGTCGAGGATGCCGCGACCGCCGACGTGGTCGAAGACCGCGTCGACGCCACCGGGGGCGAGTTCGCGGACCCGTACGGCGAGGTCCTCGGCGCGGGAGTCGACGGGCCTGACCCCCTGCTCGCGCAGGGCGTCGTGGTGTCGCGCGGACGCCGTACCGATCACGGTCACGCCCGCCGCCTGGGCGAGCTGGACCAGGACCGAGCCGACGCCGCCGTTGGCGCCGTGTACGAGGATGGTCTGCCCGGCGCGGATCCGTGCCCTGCGGTGCAGCATCTGCCAGGCGGTGATGCCGTTGAGCACCACGGTCTCGGCCTCCGCCGGGTCGATCCCGTCGGGCACCGGCACCACGTCGGCCGCCTCGACGAGCACGTGGCTGGCCCAGCCGCCGACCTTCACCAGTGCGGCCACCCGGGTGCCGGCCAGCCCCGGCTCGACGCCCTCGCCGGTCGCGAGGATCGTGCCGACCAGGTCGTAGCCCGGCACGAACGGGAACGCCGGTTGGTCGTAGTAGCGGCCGCGACGCATCTGCTGCTCGGCGAAGGAGACCCCGGTCGCCTCCATCCTGATCACGACCTGGCCGGCACCGGCCGTCGGGACGGTTCCGCGCCGGATCTGTAGCCCCTCCGGCTCGACCTTGCCCGGCAGCACGACCTCGACGAGTCCTTCGACGTTCATGACGACCTCCTGTTACTCGCTGTTGTGTTAGTTATAAGTTCTAACAGTGTCGCGAGGGTGGCGTCAAGGGTTTCCGTGATAGCGTCTAACTAAATCTTGAGTGTGTAGCCAGGCGGTGTGGGGAAGGCGGCAGGCCATGGCGGAAGCGGGTACGAAGACCCCGCGCGAGCGCTACCGCGCCCAGGTGCGTACGGAGATCAAGGAACGTGCGTGGCGGCAGATCGGCGAGGCCGGGGCGTCCGCGCTCTCGCTCAACGCCATCGCCAAGCAGATGGGCCTGAGCGGGCCCGCGCTCTACCGGTACTACGCCAACCGCGACGAGCTGATCACCGAACTCGTCACGGACGCGTACCGGAGCCTCGCCGACACCTTCCGTGCGACCGCCGAGACCGGCGCCGACCTGACCGCGCTGGCCAACGCCATCCGCGCCTGGGCCCTGGAAGATCCTCAACGGTACTTTCTCGTCTACGGCACGCCCGTCCCCGGTTACCACGCGCCCGACGACGTAACCCGGATCGCGTCCGAGATCATGGCGGCTCTGCTCGACGCCTGTGTCGTACTGCCCTCGGATCGCCCGCCGACACCGTTCGACGCGCACCTCGAAGGCCACCGGCAATGGGCGGGCGACCATTCCGCCCCGCCTGCGGCGCTGCATCGTGCCCTGACCTTCTGGACCCGGCTGCACGGCATCCTGTCCCTGGAACTGGCCGGTCATTTCACCGGAATGGGGTTCGACCCGGCCCGGCTGTTCGCGGCCGAACTGGACGGCCTGTTGAGGCGCTGACCGCGCCGCGCCACCTCGTCACCGCCGGGCGGCAAGGAATCCGGAGTTCCGCGACAACCGCCCGGAAATGCCACCTCCGGCCGACGAGATCAAATTCGATCGGTACGGCGCGGCCGGCGGCCGAGTCGTTGCCCCGTACGTCGCCGGAAGTCGGCCCCCACGCACTCGTGATCACCTTCGGCGGCCGGATCGTCCGCGCACCATAATCGAGACTCGTCGGACCGGTTGCATCGGACACCGGATGCGTCCGTGCTCCCGCTTGACGCGATTTGACGCCTTTGTGGTGGCGGTGGAGTGGGGTGGGCCCGGTCGGCGCCATCGAGGCAGTGGTCTGCGGGGGGAATTGCGATCCGTCGGTGCGTTTACCGTGCCCCGATCGTCGAGCGAATGGGCCGCATCCTCTCTCGTTCATGCGTAGCCCGCCAAGCGTTCACACTCATCTCCACTGACGGTTATCGCCTACTTGCAGTATGCATCTTCGGGGCCGAACCATCCGGTGTTTCCGGTATGTGGCCTATCTGAGTAAAGTCCCATGACTCGCAGCTATGCAAAGCCATGCCCCTTCGGGTGTCGGGATGGCGGGACGGAGCAATCTCGCATGACTGCTGACCGCGGACCGGTCGCGCAGTTCCGTATATATCGGACCTTACAAGGGATGATCATTTGGCGTCTGGTGGCGTCCAACAATCGGGTGCTCGGCATGTCGGCGGCCACATTCTCCGCGATGGACGGTGCGGTCGCCGCAGTACGCCAGATCCGCAGAGAGGCGCGCCTTGCCTTGATCGAACTGGTGCACGTGCCCGCCCCCGGCCAGGATTGGACGTGGCGGATGTTCGACGAGGGCGGGGAACTGACGGCGCTCTCTCCCCGCAGCTACAAGAGGCGTATCGACTGCCACCACGCACTCGAACGGTTCCGGATGGCCGCGCCGGAGGCCGTGGTGGACTCGGCCGTGGGCCGGCGGGGTCGCTTCTGGTGAGCAGTGTCAAGCGCCCGTACCCGGTCGGTCGCCGATATCCGGGAACGAATCCTCCCGCGATTTCGCCATTTCCCGGAGGCGTGTCCTTTGTGGTCCGTTCACCATGGCGCGATGCCACAGTAACCGCGCATCGATTGTCTGGGCCGCGAGTTCGCGTGGGCATCCCCGCGCCCGTCGACACCCCCCCCGTCTACAGGAGGAGAAGGACCGTGCCCCGCAGGCTGCCGAAGCCATCCCGGATACGACTCGCCCGATCGTTCGGAGCCGCGACCATCGCCGCCGGGTTGAGCATCGGCGTCGCAGCCGTGCCGGTGCTGGTCGCTCCCGCGGGTGCGGCCCCGGTGGGCACGATCACCCTCGAACCGGTCAGTGGCGCCCTCACCGACGCGCCGTTCGCCGCCTTCACCGCCAGCGGCCCCTGTCCGGCCGGGTTCGGCACCGCGGCCGACATGTTCCTCTACAACGACGCGGTGCAGCCGTTCAGCCTGATCTCCCTCGCCGGCCCCGACCTGGACCAGGCACCGGTGAGCGGCACGATCAGCGGATCCCTCGCCGATCTGGCCCAGGCCGGCGGCGTGCTCGACCTGCCCGAGGGCGCCTACGTGCTTGAGCTGACCTGCTACAACGACGAGTTCAGCGTGGCTCCGGACACCCTCACGGGGCGGATCGCGATCGCCGACGGACAGTGGCAGGTGGTGACGGGCGGCGGCCCGACCGGTACGCCGACCGCTACCCCCACCGGTACGCCCACCGCGACCCCGACCGGTACGCCGACCGACTCGCCCAGCCCGACTCCCACCTCGACGCCGACCGCGACCCCGTCGGCGACGCCGACCGAGTCACCGGACCCGACCCCCACGGAGAGCGACTCCCCGACGCCGACCCCGACCGAGACCGACGACCCGCCCGGGTCGCTGCCACAGACCGGTAGCAGTGGTCTGGACACCTACCTCTACCTGGCCCTGGTGCTGATCGCGTCCGGCGCGACGCTGATGCTCTGGGACCGCCGGCAGCGGCTGCTCGCCGCCGCCCCGACCGGCCACTGAGGTCCGGCATGAGCAGTGCCGAGCACAGGACCGAGGACCAGACCGGGTACGAGGACCGAGCCGGGTACGAGGACCGGGCCGCCGGGGAAGATGGGCAGGTCGGGGACGACGGGCAGGTCGGGGACGAGCCGCGTCGCCGTACCGGCGGTGGGGCCGTACTGGTCGATCGGTTGTTCCGGGCCGGCGCGCGTACGGCGGGCGCCCTGATGTTGCTGGTCATGGGGGGCATCGGGGCGTTCCTGGCGGTGCAGGCGGTGCCGACACTGCGCAACTACGGGTGGCGGTTCTTCACCGAGAGCGACTGGAACCCGGAGCGCAACGTCCTCGGCATCGCCGCGGTGGTCGTCGGCACCGTACTCGTCGCCGCCGTGGCGATCGTGGTCGCCTTTCCGCTGGCCCTGCTCACCGCGCTCTACATCACCGAGTACGCCCCCCGCGGGCTCCGCCGGGTGCTGGTCTCCGCGGTGGACCTGATGGCGGCGGTTCCCAGCGTGGTCTACGGGCTGGTCGGGTTGGCGTTCTTCCAGCCGCAGCTGATCGGGATCGCGCGATGGCTGCACTCGTACGGCCGCTGGTTGCCGGTCTTCGAGGTCGGCACCGCCGAGGACCCGGTCGACCCGAACGCGGCCATCTGGGCCGAGAGCCGCTACACCTCGTCGGCGTTCATCGCCGGGGTGGTCGTCTCGCTGATGGTGCTGCCCATCGCCTGCGCGGTCATGCGTGAGGTCTTCTCCCAGGCCCCGCAGGGCGAACGGGAGGCGGCGTGGGCGCTGGGTGCCACCAGGTGGGGTGTGATCAGGACGGTCGTGCTGCCGTTCGGGCGCGGCGGCATCATCGGCGGGGCGATGCTCGGGCTCGGCCGGGCCCTCGGCGAGACCATCGCCGTCGTCTTCATCATCTCGACCGCCTTCGAGGTGAAGCTCCGGATCCTGGAGAACGGCACGATCACCACCTCGTCGCTGATCGCGGTCCGGTTCGGCGACGCGGACGCCGGACAGCTCTCCGCCCTGCTGGCCGCCGGGCTGGTGCTCTTTCTCATCACACTCGCCGTCAACACGCTCGCCGCCGTCCTGGTCTCGCGCAGCCGCAGCGGCGCCACGACCGAGATCTGACCGGGACGGGACGGGGAAACAGGGTGCAGACCGAAATGATTCCGCCACCGGTGGAGCACGACCTCCGGCCGATCGACCACACGGCCGAAAACCCGGCGCTGGTCGGCCCGCCGGTCGACGACACGAACGACGAGGGTGGCGACGACCGGAACATCGACGAACCGCGCCGACGGCTGACGCCCCGCACCCTGGACGACAGACTGTCCGTGTTCGGCTCGGGGCTGGCCGCGTTGGCGCTGGCCTGGGTGCTGTTCCAACGCCTGCTGCCCACCGACGGGGCGGTCGGGTTCGCCCTGCTCTGGCTCGGCACCTTCCTGCTGCTGTACGCGGCGGTGACGGCCATCCGGCATCCGGGCACGGTCATCGCCGACCGGCTCGCCGCCGCGGTGGTGCACGCCGGTGCCGTGACCGTCGGCGCGACGCTCTGCCTGGTGATCGTCTACACCGTGTGGCGGGGGCTGCCGGCGCTGCGGTACCTGAACTTCTACACCGAGGACCTCTCGGCGGCGGGGCCGTTGGCGCCGCTGGACATGGGCGGTGCGCTGCACGCCATCGTCGGCACGCTGGTCGAGATCGGCATCGCGATCGCCATCACGCTGCCGCTCGGCGTGGCGACCGCCGTGTTCATGACCGAGGTGGGCGGCCGGTTCAGCCGGCTGGTCCGGACCGTGGTCGAGGCGATGACCGCGCTGCCGTCGATCGTCGCCGGCCTGTTCATCTACACCGTGCTCCAGGTGACCCTGGGCTTTCCCCGGTCCGGGCTGGCCGCCTCGCTGGCGATCTCGGTGATGATGCTGCCGATCATCGCCCGCGCCGCGGACGTGGTGCTGCGGGTGGTGCCCGGCGGGCTGCGCGAGGCGAGCCTGGCCCTCGGTGCCTCACAGTGGCAGACGGTGTGGCGGGTGGTCCTGCCGACGGCCCGCCCCGGGCTGGCCACCGCCCTGATCCTCGGTACCGCGCGCGGCATCGGGGAGACGTCGCCGGTGCTGCTCACCTCGGGCGCCTCGAACTACCTCAACGTCAACCCGGTGGACAGTTCGATGAACTCGCTGCCGCTGTACGTCTACTCACTCGTACGCAGCGGCGAGCCGGCGTACATCAGTCGGGCCTTCGGCGGCGCCGCGCTGCTGCTCGTGCTCGTGCTCGCCCTGTTCGTGGTGGCCCGGCTGGTGGCGGCCCGGCGGTCGGGCACGCGGTGAGGCGACCCAACCCATCTCAAGGAGGAACGATGACAACCCCGACCCGATCCGACGCCGCCGGAGGGCGACCGCCCCGACGGCGCGCCGCGCGGGTGCTGGCCGCGGGAGCGGCGCTGCTGATGGCGGTGGTCGCACCGGCCGCGCCCGCCCTGGCGGTGCCGTACGAGCAGGTGGAGGGGACCGGCTCGACCTGGAGCGCGAACGCGTTGCAGCAGTGGGTGACGAGCGTGCAGGCGACCGGGAACCGGGTCGTCTACACCGCCAACGGCTCGTCCGCCGGACGCCGTGACTTCAGCAACTCGCAGAGCGACTTCGGGGTCTCCGAGATCCCGTACCAGACCCAGCCGGACCCGATCACCGGTGTGGTCGAGGACGCCCGCCGGCCGTTCGCGTACATGCCGATCGTGGCCGGTGGCACCTCGTTCATGTACCACCTCGAAGTCGGCGGCAAGCTCTACCGGGACCTGCGGCTGTCCGGTGAGTCGATCGTCGGGATCTTCACCAACAAGATCACGAAGTGGAACGACCCGCAGATCACCCGGGACAACAACGGCAAGGCACTGCCCGCTATCGACATCGTGCCGGTGGTCCGGTCCGACGGCTCCGGCACCACCGCCCAGTTCGCGCTCTGGATGGACAAGCGGTACGGCTCCCAGTGGCGCGCGTACTGCGGCTGCCAGGGGCTGACGTCGTACTACCCGCGCAAGGGTCGGCAGGTCGCGCAGAGCGGTTCGGACAACGTGGCCAACTACGTCGCGGCCCGGTCCGGCAACGGGACCATCGGCTACGTCGAGTTCTCCTACGCGCGGAACAAGAACTACCCGGTGGCGAAGATGCTCAACCAGGCCGGTTACTACGTCTCGCCGACCGACTACAACGTGGCCGTGGCGTTGCAGCAGGCCCGGATCAACACCGACCGGAGCAACCCGCGCGAGTACCTGACCCAGGTGCTCGACGGGGTCTACACCAACGCCGACAAGCGCGCCTACCCGCTGTCGTCGTACTCGTACATGATCCTGCCGGTCGGGGCCGACGACCGCCGGATCACGCCGGGACGGGCCAGGGCCCTCGCCGACTTCGCGTACTACTCGATCTGCGAGGGGCAGCGCAACGCCGGACAGCTCGGTTACTCGCCCCTGCCCCGCAACCTGGTGCAGGCCGCGTTCGACCAGATCGCCCGGATCGCGAAGCTCGCCCCGGAGGACCGGCCGGACAACAACTTCGCCAACTGTCCGAACCCGACCTTCGACCCGCGCAACCCGGCCGTCAACAAGCTCGCCCAGGACGCTCCCGCCCCACCGGAGTGCGACAGGCAGGGCCAGGGACCGTGCTCGGGCAACGGCAACAACAACGGCGGTAACAACAACGCGAACAACAACGGCGGCAACAACAACGCCAACAACAACGGCAACAACAACGGTGCCGGGCCGAACGCCACCACGCCACCGACGGCCGCCCCGGTCGACACCGACGGCGACGGGATCGCCGACGTCGACCCGGAGTCGGGTCAGCCGATCCTCGCCGGTGGTACCAACAACGAGCTCACCGGCGCCGCCACCGAACTCGCCGCCTTCCGACCCGACGGGATGTCCCGGGCACTGGCCGTGCTCGCCGCCGGGCTGCTGCTCCTGGTCGTCCTGCTGCCCGGACTGGTGTCCCGCGCGGTGGCCCGGCGACGGGAGGCGGGGCGATGACCCGCCGCCGCACGACCACTGTCGCGTACCCCCGCCGAGCCAGCGCCGCGCTGGTGCTGGCCATCCTCGCAGCGCTGGTGGTCGCACCGGGCATCGCGGACCGGCCGGCAACGGCCGAGCTCGCCACCGCCGCCCGGGAGCAGACCCGGCAGATCCAGCGCGGCGACAAGGGGCCGCAAACGGCGACCGTACGCGTCTCGACCACCGAGGGCCTGATCAACCGGCAGGTGCTCCGGCTGAGCTGGTCCGGGCTGGTGCCGAGCCACCGCCTCCCGATCGTCACGGTGCCGCAGAACGAGGCGGTGCCGTACACGATGGAGTACCCGGTCGTGATCTTGCAGTGCTCGAAGCCGGAACCGGCCCGGGAGGACTGCTACTTCAACCGGACCATGGCCAACGACAGCTCGAACGCCTCCTACTGGGACGCCCTCCAGCCGGAGCAGCAGCGCGGGTTGGGCTGGCGGCCGTCGTTCCGGGCGGCCAACCGGGAAACCCCGTACGCACCGACGGAGCAGCCGTCCGACTTCGGCACCTCGAACTTCGCCGGCAACACGATGGTGGAGCCGACCGGTCCGGACGGCACCCGCAGCGACGTCCGGTTCGAGGTACGTGACCAGGTCACCACGCCGAGCCTCGGCTGCTCCGCGAGCCGGAAGTGCTCGCTGGTGGTGATCCCGGTGATGGAACTCGTCTGCGCACCGGACGCCGCTGCGCCATGCTCGGCCGGTCCGACCGGCCCGGTGGGCGGCCCGAACAACAGTCCCGAGTACAACGAGACGCTCGCCCCGGGCGGTTGGGCGTTGGAGTCGAACTGGCGCAACCGGTTCGTCGTACCCATCGAATTCGCCCCGGCGGACTCGACCTGCGCGACCACCGACCCCCGTCCGCAGCGGGCGTTGGTCGGGGCGGAGACCGCCGACCTCGCGCTGCGCCGCTGGACGCAGGCCATGTGCGTGGACCGGGAGGCACCCCGGCTGGCCCACGTACGGCAGAGCGAGGAGGTGGCGCGCAACCTGCTGCTCAACCGCAGCGGGGAGGAGTACGGCGCCGACGCGGCACTGGTCACCCGACCGGTGACCGGCTCACCCCGACCACTCGCGCACGCCCCGGTGCTCGCCACCGGGGTCGCGGTGGCGTTCGCGGTCGACGTACGGGTCGGCGACGACGCACCGTACGAGCTGCGGGACCTGCGACTGAGTCCACGCCTGCTGGCGAAGCTGATGACCCAGTCGTACCAGGGGACGTTCTTCTTCAACCAGGCCCATCCCGCGGTCAGTGCCAACCCGGTGACCCTCTTCCACGACAAGGAGTTCCTGGCGCTCAACCCGGACTACCCGCAGGACGCCGCCGGCGGGCCGACCAACGGCAACAACGCCAGCGGATCACAGGGCCTCACGGTCATCACCAACGACTCGGACGCCTACTACGAGCTGACCCGGTACGTCACCGCCGACCCGGAGGCCGTCCGCTGGCTCGGCGGCGAGGCGGACGAGTACGGCACCACGGTCAACCCGGTCTACCGGGGCACCCCGTTCCCGTCGGCCCGGTTCGAACTGCGCGACGAGTGGGTGCCCGAGGGTGTGCCGTGCGGCCCGCTGCCCGGCCTGACCCGGGTCCAGCACGTCGCGCCGAGCCTGGAGGGCGGGATCTACTCGATCGCCGACTCGCAGGGACTGAACCAGGAGTGCGTCAACACCAGCCCACTCGGCGAGACGCCGAACTGGGTGTGGTCCAAACCGAACCGGCAGTACTTCCCGAGCCGGGTCTACCTCACCGTCACCTCGGTCGCCTACGCCGAGGCGTACGGGCTGCCGATGGCCCGGTTGCAGTCCGGACGCGGCGCCGACGGCCAGCGTACGTTCGTCGGGCCGACGCCGGCGGCGATGGCCGAGGCGCTGCGGCACATGGTGGTCGACGACAGCTCCGGAACCCGGCGGGTCGACCACGCGGCGCTGCCGGCGACCGCCTACCCGGGCACGCTGCCGATCTACCTGGCGGTGCCGACCGCCGGCCTGCCCGACGACGCCGCCGCCGACTACGCGGAGTTCGTGCGCCGCGCGGTCAGCGCCCGGCACCAGACCCTCGGCGGCGCGATCGGCCAGTTGCCACCCGGTTACCTGCCGCTTCCGGACGACCTGCGCCGGCAGGCGCTCACCCTGGCCGACGCGGTGGCCCGGCAGGCGGCCGACCCCGATCCGACCACCCCACCGCCGACCACACCCGCCGCGAACGGCGGCAACGGCACCCAACCGCCGGCCTCGGTACCGACCCCGGGCAGCACACCGAGCCCGTCGCCCACGCCCAAGGCCAGCGTCACGCCCTCGGCCGGCACCCCGCAGCCGCAGGTCCGGGCGCTGACCCGGACCGACACGTCGGCGCTCGGCGCCTGGGCGCTGCCGGCGGTCCTCGGCACCGGGCTGCTCGTGCTGCTGGTCATCCCGTTCGTCCTGCTCGCCGCCCAGCCGGACCATCCGGTACGGCGCCTCGTCCGGTCCGCCGGCCGGGTGCTGCGGCGAACGGGTTCGTGACGGCTGATCGCCACCCGCCCGCTTCACGGCGCGTCGCCGCCGATCGGCTCGCCCGGAGTCGCCGCCGATCGGCTCGTCCAGAAGGAGCTTCCATGGCCGGTACCACCGCGCCCGTACAGGATCGAGCCGGGGCCGACCAGCGGCCCCGGCCGGTGAACGCGCCCGGCGGGGTGGCCATCTCCGCCATCCACGCGTTACTGCTGGTGGCGCTGCTGACCTTCGGGTTCGTCGGCTACCTGGTCGGGCTGAGCCCGTTGCAGCAGCTCCGGGCCCAGGACAACCTCCACGACCGGATCCGGGGCGAACTGGCCCAGGCCACCACCCCGTTCGGCGGTGCTATCGAGCCGGGCACCCCGGTCGCGGTCATCACCATCGACGCGGTCGACCTGCGCGCCGTGGTGGTCGAGGGCACCTCCTCGGCGGACCTGCTCGCCGGCCCCGGACACCGCCGGGACACGCCGCTGCCGGGCCAGGCCGGCGTTTCCCTGCTGTACGGCCGCGCCGGCACCTTCGGTGCGCCGTTCCGGCGGGTGCCGGACCTGCCGGCGGGCACCCCGATCGAGGTGGTGACCGGACAGGGCGCCTTCACCTTCCGGGTGACCGGCTCCCGGCGGGACGGTGACCCGGTCCCTGCGCCGCTGGCCGCCGGTGCCGGGCGGCTGACCCTGGTCACCGCCGAGTCCACCCGCCCCCTCACCGCGGTCAGTACGGTCTTCGTCGACGCCACCCTGGACGGTCCGGCCCAGCCCGCGCCAGCCGGTCGGCCGGCGCTGATCCCGTCCTACGAGCGCGCCCTGCGCTCGGATTCCACCGCCGGCTTCCCGCTGGTGCTCTGGCTCCAGGCGCTCGCCCTGGCCGCCGCCGGGCTCACCTGGAGCCGGCACTACTGGGGGCGCTGGGAGACCTGGATCGTCGGCAGTCCGATCGTGCTCGCCTGCGTGTGGCAGACCTACGAGGCGGCCGTACGGCTGCTGCCCAACCTGCTCTGACCGGCCGACGTACGCCACGACGAGGGGCCGGGCGGCGGATGCCGCCCGGCCCCCCTGGTCAGGCTGTGTTTCCCGTCGTCAAGGGGTGGTTCAGGGGATGATGACGGGCACGCCGCAGCTGCCGGCCGCCGCGGTCTTGGGCAGGACCGTGAAGCCGTTCGAGGTGATGGTGGAGTCGGCGGTGGCGCTGGTGCACAGGAAGCTGGTCGAGTTGAACGCGGCGCCCACGGTCGCGGCCCGCGAGGTCTTGATCACGTTGTAGAGCAGCCGGCTGACGTTGAAGTTGCCGGTGGTCGTACGCAGGGCGATGACCTTCTGGCCGCCGACCACCGGCACGTTGACGTTGTAGCGGCCGACCGAGAACGGCGCGATGGCGTTCGCGTCCGCGTTGATCGGGGCCGGGTCGTGCTCCTGCGGGTCGTCGTTGACGCAGTAGCTGCTCGGGCTCTCGCTCTTGGTGATGACCTGGGCCTCGGTCAGACCGATCTGCTCCAGGAAGAACTTGCGGGTGCCGGAACCCGGCTGCGGCAGCAGCGGGTTGATGGTCGCGGTGCTGGCCCCGGCGACGAAGTCGCTCCACTGGTTGGCGGTCGCCTGGCACTGGTAGATGGAGACCAGGCGGGCCACGGTGAAGACGAGGCTGGCCGGGGCGTTGGTGGCCGGGCTGCCGTCGCCGTTGGCGCGGGCGACGGCGATCGCGAGCCCGTCACGGGCGATCGGGTACCAGCTCGTCCCGGACGTCCCCGGCGTGCCGGAGTGACGCGCGTAGTCGACGTAGTCGTTCTCCACCCCGCCGCCGGGGCTGTTGGCGGCGGCGACCAGCGCGGTCAGGCCGGCACCGGAGCCGTTCGGCCGGGCGATGCCCGGGGCCGGCTGGCCCGCCTGGACGATGATCGGCGAGGTGCCGGTGGCGTCCCAGGAGGCCAGCCGCCGGGTGGGCGCCGGGGACTGGGCGTTGTAGGCGGTGGCCAGCCCGTTCAGGAGGAACTGGCTGGTGTCCGAGCCAACGCCGGCGAAGTCGTCGTTGTCCGGGGTGAAGGACGGGTCGGCCTGGGCGCCGGTGGCGGCGAACGCCAGCGACATGGCAACGGCGGCGAACGCCGCCCCGGCTGCCTTGAGGACGGTCTTGCGCATGTGCGGGATACCTCCGCGGTTCTTCGATCAGCCTCGATCTGGGGCCGCGTTCAGCCCACCAGTCCGTCACCGGGCGTGCCACCAACGTCACATAGCCACTACCTGCGCGCGGCACGGCCGCTGCGTTAACAGGCACCCAATCCACCAAATCGGTCAACTGATCCGGCCGGTGACGCCGCCATTTCTCGGAGTGAATGCGTTCACCCGACCGTTGCCGTCGATGCCTAGGGTCGGATGGCCCATGTCCGGCGAGTACGCCACCCGGTGGGTCGGCGTTCGGAGGAGTCGCAGGTGTCAGCGAGTACAGGTTCGGATGTCACGGTGCAGCTCGACCGGAGGCTTACCGGCTCCTCGGTCGCGGTGAACGAACCGGGGACCGACGACACCGCCGTCGACCCGGCCGCCGCCGGCCGCCCCGGCGCCACGCTGCGTACCGAGCGGCTCTCGGCCTGGTTCGGTACGCACAAGGTGCTCGACCGGGTGAGCCTGACCATGCCCGCCGGAGTGGTGACCGCCCTGATCGGCCCGTCCGGCTGCGGCAAGTCCACCTTCCTGCGGATCCTGAACCGGATGCACGAGCTGGTGCCGTCGGCGTCCCTCGCCGGTGAGGTTCAGCTCGACGACCTGGACATCTACGGGGCCAGCCAGCCCCTGACCGAAACCCGGCGGCGGATCGGCATGGTGTTCCAGAAGCCGAACCCGTTCCCGACCATGTCGATCGCGGACAACGTCACCGCCGGACTCAAACTCACCGGCCGACGCGCGGGGCGCGGCGAGAAGGCGGCGCTGGTCGAGGAGTGCCTGACCCGGGCGGGACTCTGGCGTGAGGTCAAGGACCGGCTCCGGCAACCCGGCGGCACCCTGTCCGGGGGACAGCAGCAGCGTCTCTGCATCGCCCGCTCGCTCGCCGTACGGCCCGACGTGCTGCTGATGGACGAGCCCTGCTCGGCACTCGATCCGACCTCGACCCGGCGGGTGGAGGAGACGATCGCCGACATCCGCTCGACGGTCACCGTGGTCATCGTGACGCACAACATGCAGCAGGCCGCCCGGGTGTCCCAGCAGTGTGCGTTCTTCCTCGCCGAGGAGGGCAAGCCCGGTCACGTCGTCGAATCCGGCGACACCCGGCAGATGTTCGGCGCCCCCCGGGACCCGCGTACGGCCGACTATGTCAACGGACGCTTCGGCTGATTCGCCGACCGGAGCCCGCGACGCACCGACCGGATCGGCGATCCTTGATATGTGGGTGAACCGGATCTAGATTGCGTTGATCCCGCCGGTCGGGCGGCAGCGGTCGGCCCGGGGGCGGCGGACCGGGGGAGGAAACGCCTGTGACGCAGCCGAAGGCACTGGTGGTTCGGGGCGGGTGGGAGGGGCACCGGCCGGTCGAGGCGACGGAGTTGTTCATCCCGTTCCTCGAACGCAACGGCTATGCCGTACGGGTCGAGGAGTCGACCGAGATCTACGCCGACGCCGCCGAGCTGGCCGGCACCGACCTCGTCGTGCAGTGCGTGACCATGTCCCAGATCACCGCCGAACAGGTGGCGGGCCTCGGTGCGGCGGTCGCCGCCGGGACGGGATTCACCGGCTGGCACGGCGGCGTGGTCGACTCGTTCCGCGCCTCGTCGGACTACCTGCTAATGGTGGGCGGCCAGTTCGCGACCCATCCGGGGAAGGAGCCGGGCGAGCGTCACGGTGGCCCGGAGGACAACTTCCTGCCGCACCCGGTGAACTTCACCGACCTCGGCCGGGAGCATCCGGTCACCTCCGGGATCGAGGACTTCGACCTGGTCACCGAGCAGTACTGGGTGCTGCACGACGCCCTGATCGACGTGTTGGCCACCACCACCCACCCGGTCCGGGCGTGGCAGCCGTGGCACCGGCCGGTCACCTCACCGGCCATCTGGACCCGTCGATGGGGCGCCGGGCGGATCGTCGTCACCACCCCGGGCCACAGCCTCGACGTGCTGGAGCACCCGAGCGTCCGTACGGTCATCGAGAGGGGAATGGTGTGGGCGACCCGCACCGCGTCGGCGTAGTGGGGCTCGGGGTCATCTCCCGGGCGTACCTGAACACGCTCGCCGACCACCCGGCGGTGCGGATAGTCGCGGTGGCCGACCTCGACGCCGCCCGGTCGGCTGCGGCCGCCGCCCTGATCCCCGGCGCCGAGGCGTGCGGCGTCGAGCGGCTGCTCGACCGCCCGGACGTGCAGACCGTGCTCAACCTGACGATCCCCGCCGCGCACGCCGAGATCTCGCTCGGCGCGATCGACGCCGGCAAGAACCTCTACGTCGAGAAGCCGCTCGCCGTCACCTTCCCGGACGGCCGCGCGACGATCGACCGGGCCGCGTCGGCCGGCGTACGGGTCGGTTGCGCGCCGGACACCGTCCTGGGCACGGGTACGCAGACCGCCCGCGCGGCGATCGACGGCGGACTCATCGGGCGCCCGCTGTCGGCGTCGGCCGTCATGGTCACCGCGGGGCACGAGCGCTGGCATCCCCACCCCGACTTCTACTACACCCCGGGCGGCGGCCCGCTGCTGGACATGGGTCCGTACTACGTCTCGGCGCTGGTCAACCTGCTCGGGCCGGTTCGTGCGGTGATCGGAGCCGCCGGCCGCCTGCGGGCCGAGCGGGTGATCGGCTCCGGCCCGCGCGTCGGCGAGCGGATCCCGGTGACGGTGGACACCCACGTCAGCGGCGTGCTCGAACACGCCGACGGCGTCCTGTCCACCATCACGACGAGCTTCGACGGCGTCGCGACGACGGCCGCGCCGATCGAGGTGCACGGGGAGACCGGCACGCTCGCCGTACCCGATCCGAACCGGTTCGACGGCGAGGTCCGCCTGTTCGCGCTCGGTGGCACCGGGTGGCGGGTGCTCGAACCGTGTGCGGGCTACGTCGACGCCTCCCGGGGTGTGGGCCTGCTCGACCTGGTCGGGGCGGACGACCGGCGTACGCCACGGGCCGGCGGCGAGCTGGCGCTGCACGTACTCGAAACGATGACCGCCCTGCTCCGGTCGGCGGCCGAGGGTCGGCGGATCGAGCTGACGACGACGGTGGAGCGGCCCGCATCGGTCCCGCTCACCCCGGCGGGGGACTGGAAGGCGCGGGGCGTACCCGGAAGTTGATCTCCATCCCACGGAGTGCCGACGTTCGGCTTTGCGACGTTCTATCCGGTACGCTCGATCCTCAGGTCGAGAGGCGCTGCAACGGGCGAAGACGCCCGCCACGCTCGACCGGGGATTCAATCCTGGCTGCAAGGGCGCCTCCGTTGAACAGCGGAGGTGCCAATGGAAACGTTTCCGAGCCGCACGGACGACCGCGAGTCCCGCATCCGCGCACTCAAGGAGCTGCTGGGCCAGCGCATCCTGGTGCTGGACGGGGCCTGGGGCACGATGTTGCAGGGCGCCGGACTCACCCCGGCCGACTACCGGGGCGAGCTGCTGCCGGACCACTCGCACGACGTCACCGGCGACCCGGACCTGCTGAACCTGACCCGGCCGGACGTGATCCTCGACGTACACCGGCGCTACCTGGCGGCCGGCGCGGACATCACCACGACGAACACCTTCACCGCGACGAGCATCGCGCAGGCCGACTACGGCCTCGAATCGCTGGTCCGGGAGATGAACCTGCGCGGCGCCCAGCTGGCCCGGCAGGCCGCCGACGAGGCCGGCGGCCGGTTCGTCGCGGGCTCGGTCGGCCCGCTGAACGTGACCCTGTCGCTCTCGCCCCGGGTGGAGGATCCGGCGTACCGGACGATGTTGTTCGACCAGGTCCGGGACGCCTACGCGGAGCAGATCCGGGCGCTGCGCGACGGTGGGGTCGACCTGCTGCTGATCGAGACGATCTTCGATACGCTCAACGCGAAGGCCGCCATCGCCGCCGCCCGCGAGGTCGCGCCGGAGCTGCCGCTGTGGATCTCGGTGACCATCGTCGACCTGAGCGGCCGGACCCTGTCCGGGCAGACCGTCGAGGCGTTCTGGAGCTCGATCGAGCACGCCGAGCCGCTGGTCGTCGGGGTCAACTGCGCGCTCGGCGCCACCGAGATGCGCCCGCACGTCGCCGACCTGTCCCGGCTCGCCAACACCTACGTCGCCTGCCACCCCAACGCCGGCCTGCCGAACGCGTTCGGCGGCTACGACCAGCAGCCCGAGGAGACCGGTCGGCTGATCCGCGAGTTCGCCGACGACCGGATGGTCAACATCGTCGGCGGCTGCTGCGGCACCAGCCCGGAGCACATCGCGCAGGTCGCGAAGGCCGTGGCCGGGCGCCCGACCCGACCGCTGCCGGCGCCGCCGGCACAGACCCGGTTCAGTGGCCTGGAGCCGTTCGCGATCGGCCCCGACACCGGCTTCGTGATGATCGGCGAACGGACCAACGTCACCGGCTCGGCCCGGTTCCGCCGGCTGATCGAGGCCGGCGACCACCAGGGCGCCGTCGACGTCGCCCTGGAACAGGTACGCGGCGGCGCCAACATCCTCGACGTCAACATGGACGCCGACCTGCTCGACAGCGAGCGGGCGATGACCACCTTCCTGAACCTGATCGCGACCGAGCCGGAGGTGGCCCGGATCCCGGTCATGATCGACAGCTCGCGGTGGAGCGTGCTGGAGGCCGGGCTGCGCTGCGTACAGGGCAAGGGCGTGGTCAACTCGATCAGCCTGAAGGAGGGCGAGGAGCCGTTCCTCGCCCAGGCCCGCCGGATCCGGGACTACGGTGCCGGCGTGGTCGTGATGGCCTTCGACGAACTCGGCCAGGCCGACACGGTCGAGCGCAAGGTGTCGATCTGCGCCCGCGCCTACGACCTGCTCACCCAGCGGGCCGGGTTCGCGCCCGAGGACATCGTCTTCGACCCGAACGTGCTGGCCGTGGCCACCGGCATCAGCGAACACAACGGGTACGCGAAGGCGTTCATCGACGCGCTGCCCCTGATCAAGGAACGCTGCCCGGGGGTCAGGACCAGTGGTGGCATCTCCAACCTGTCGTTCTCGTTCCGGGGCAACGACGTGGTACGTGAGGCGATGCACTCCGCGTTCCTGCTGCACGCCGTACGGGCCGGGCTGGACATGGGCATCGTCAACGCCGGTCAGCTCGCCGTCTACCAGGACATCCCCGCCGACCTGCTCGAACTCGTCGAGGACGTGATCTTCGACCGCCGGCCGGACGCCACCGACCGGTTGGTCACGTTCGCCTCGACGGTCAGCGGCTCCGGCACCCGCCGGACCGTGGACCTGTCCTGGCGTGAGGCGCTGGTCGGCGAACGCCTGGCGTACGCGCTGGTGCACGGCATCGTCGACTTCATCGAGGACGACACCGAGGAGGCCCGGCAGCAGGCGACCCGACCCCTTGACGTGATCGAGGGGCCGCTGATGGACGGCATGAAGACCGTCGGCGACCTCTTCGGCTCCGGCAAGATGTTCCTGCCGCAGGTGGTCAAGAGCGCGCGGGTGATGAAGCGGTCCGTCGCCTACCTGGAGCCGTACATGGAGGCGGAGAAGGAGCAGGCGCGGCTGGCCGGGCGGATCGACACCGGTCGCGGCCAGGGCAAGGTGGTGCTGGCCACGGTCAAGGGCGACGTGCACGACATCGGCAAGAACATCGTCGGGGTGGTGCTCGGCTGCAACAACTACGAGGTGATCGACCTCGGGGTGATGGTGCCGGCCGCGCGCATCCTCGACACCGCCGTGGCCGAGGGCGCCGACGTGATCGGCCTGTCCGGGCTGATCACCCCGTCGCTGGACGAGATGGTGTCGGTCGCCGCCGAGATGCAGCGACGCGGGCTCAAGCTGCCGCTGCTGATCGGCGGCGCCACCACGTCCCGCCAGCACACGGCGGTGCGGATCGCGCCCGCGTACGACCGCAGCACCGTGCACGTGCTGGACGCGTCCCGGGTCGTCGGGGTGGTGTCGGACCTGCTGAACCCGCAGCGGGCCGAGGAACTCGACGTACGCAACCGGGCCGAGCAGGAGCGGCTGCGCGAGCAGCACGAGGGGCGGGAACGGGTCGCCCTGCTGACCCTCGCCCAGGCGCGGGCGAACCCGGAACAGGTCCCGTACGACGAGCTGCCCGTACCCGTCTTCACCGGCGCCCGTACGGTCCGGCCGGAGCTGACCGAACTGCGCGAGATGATCGACTGGCAGTTCCTCTTCCTCGCCTGGGAGTTGAAGGGCAAGTTCCCGGCGATCCTCGACCAGCCGGTGGCTCGGGAGCTCTACGACGACGCGAACACCCTGCTCGACCAGATCATCCGGGACAGGTCCCTGCGCGCCGTCGGCTCGTACGGTTTCTGGCCGGCGCACGCTGACGGCGACGACATAGTGCTCGACGAACCCGGCGCCGGGGCCGACGAGCCGCGCTTCCCGATGCTGCGCCAGCAGACGGCGAAGCCGGCCGGCCGACCCAACCGGTGCCTGGCGGACTACCTGGCTCCGGCCGGTGACCACCTCGGTGGCTTCGCGGTGGCCGTGCACGGTGCCGAGGAACTGGCCGCGACCTACGAGGCGGAGCACGACGACTACCGGGCGATCATGGTCAAGGCACTGGCCGACCGGCTCGCCGAGGCGTTCGCCGAGTACCTCCACCTGCGTGCCCGGCGGGACTGGTTCGAGCCGGACGCCGACCTGGTGATCGAGGACCTGCACGCCGAGCGGTTCCGGGGCATCCGGCCGGCGCTCGGCTACCCGGCCAGCCCCGACCACAGCCTGAAGCAGCGGCTGTTCGACCTGCTCGGCGCCGAGGACATCGGCATGGGCCTGACCGAGTCGTACGCGATGACCCCGGCCGCGAGCGTCAGCGGCCTGATCTTCGCCAACCCGTCGTCGCGGTACTTCACCGTGGGCCGGCTCGGTCGGGACCAGGTCGAGGACTACGCGAAGCGGCGGGGCCTGGACCTGTCCGAGGTCGAACGCTGGCTGCGCCCCAACCTCGGCTACGAACCCGGACAGTGAACTGAACGTGCTGTTCAACCGCCTGATGGGAGAGCACTTCAAGGACACCCCGTACGCCGGGTTCTTCACCGGCGGGGCCGAAAGCGGCGGTCGCTGATCGGCGTCCGTGGTCCGTGGGTATGTCGGTGGCGGTCCGGACCGACCGTTGCGACACTCTGACGTGTGCGAGACCAGGACCGTTTTCGATCCGCCGTCGCCGTCTGGGCGGCCGGCGGCCCGGACGCCCCGGCCGCCGCGCGGGTGGCCCGCGAACTGGCCGGCGACGGCCTGGCCACGGTTGTGCTCGTCGAGGGGGTCAGCGACCGGAGTGCGGTGGAGGCGCTGGCCGCCCGGCGCGGTCGTGACCTGGTCGGGGAGGGCGTGTGTGTCCTGTCGATCGGTGGCGCGATGAGCGTCGCCCGGTTCCTGCGGCTCTTCGGCCCGCAGGGGCTTGCGATCAAGGTGCGGGGGCTGTGCGACGAGGCCGAGGAGGGCTACTTCCGGCGTGGCCTGGAGCAGGCCGGACTCGGCACCGGTCTGACCCGGTCGGCGATGGAGGCGCTCGGCTTCTACGTGTGCGTCGCGGACCTGGAGGACGAGCTGATCCGCGCGCTCGGCACCGTGGGCGTCGAGAGCGTGTTCGCGGCCGAGCGGGATCTGGACCGGTTCCGGCTCTTCCAGAACCAGCCCGCGCAGCGTGGGCGAGCGATCGAGCGGCAACTGCGCCGGTTCATGGGCACGACCAGCGGTCGCAAGTCCCGGTACGCCCGCGCGCTGGTCCACGCCCTAGACCCGAACCGCATCCCCCGACCGCTGGACCAACTGCTACCCGGCCGGTAGTGCCCGGTCCGCCGGGGACCGCGTTGGCGGTCCCCGGCGGCGGCTCGGTTCAGCCCTGCGGGTTGAACGGGATCCCGGCGGGCTTGGACGCGTTGAGCAGGTACTCGAACGAGCCATCCTTGATCTTGATGGTGGCGGAGCCGAAGTTGGCGTTCATCAGCGTGGTGCGCAGACCCGCGCTGGGCCACCCGTTCCAGTCCACGATGGGCGGGTAGCGCCAGTTGTGGTAGTGGTTCTCCGGCGGGTCGTCGTTGGCGTTGGCGAGCCGGAAGAAGTGCGTCGACGCGCCGTCCTTGTGGTAGACGACCTTGGGGTGCGTTCCGTCGAAGCGCACCTGTGCGCGCGGGTAGGTGCGCTGGCTGCTGTGCTGCGTGGTGGTCACGTACTCGACCTGGTTGGACGCCTGGTTGATCCAGGAGATGACGTGTTCCCAGTCGTGCCGGTGGCCGCCGAGACCGCTGCCGTGCACGGCCTGGTCCTTCTCGAAGTAGCTGGCGTAGACGACCGCGCACCAGCCGTTGTTGCACTTCGACCGGGCATAGGTCTGCGAGTTGTCCAGGTCGGACTGGTCCCGGCAGCTTCCGTTGATGGCCCCGGTGGTGTTCAGGCCGGGGTTGACCGTGCCGTTCGGGCTGATCGCCGAGACGGCGTAGCAGCCGTCACCGTCGTAGTCGTAGGCGGGGGAGAACGACGCCTCGTACCCGCCGGCGTTCTGCGGCAGGTTCTGTAGCGGGTCGGCGAAGGCGGCCGTCGCCGGGAACACGACCCCGAGCGCGGCCAGCACGGCCACGAGCCGGATCAGGGGACGACGGTGACGACTGACGAAGGAGCCGGCGGCTCGGACCGCGGCGGGCCCCGGCGCGGCTGCTGACGGCGATGACACGTGTTCCATTCCTCGCCTTTCCTGGTATCGGCGCGCCCCGGCGGGATCTTCCGCCGACGCGTGACCACCTGTATTTCACGTTGTAGACATGGGGGTCAATGTCCACATAAGAGAAAATTGAATGAACTGCCGACACGAGTCGCCGGCATGGTCTTCCGGGGTGCTGACCGCCTGTGACGCCAACCACCGGGACGGCGTCGTTGCGCCAGCCGGGGTTCATCCCGCGTTAAGCTGTACGACCGGTGCCGTGGTCTGCCACGCCACCGAAGAACCGATGCGCCGAGTTCCTGACACGCCCTGGGCGTTGCCATCGTGCGGATCGCCACGCTGACCGCGAACCGGGTAGCCGATGGGCCGGGAACGCCCTCCCCCCAACCGCGGTGCAGCTCATGTTCGTCGAAGGGTGGAACATGCGCGCGTACCTGGCCGGCACTGATCAGATCGAGGCGCCCGAAGAGCTGACGTCGTTCGTGGTGAGCGACCCGCGTCACACCGACGGTGACTTCGGCCCGGTCGAGACAGTGCCGTCGCGGTCCGCCGAACCGCCCGTTCCGGACGACGGCCCCAGGGCGGTGTATCCGGCGCAGGCCGCCCCGCCCACCCGTACCCTGCTGGACATTCTCGCCCAGACCGCGCGCCGGCACCCCAACGCGCCGGCCCTCGACGACGGGCTCACCCTGCTCAGCTACCAGGACCTCGAATCCCAGGTCGACGAGCTGCGCCAACGGCTCGTCGCCGCCGGGGTCGGGGTCGGGGACCGGATCGGTGTACGCGTCCCGTCCGGCACCGTCGACCTGTACGTCTCGATCCTCGCCGTACTGGCCGCCGGTGCCGCGTACGTGCCGGTGGACGCCGACGACCCGGACGAGCGGGCCGAGATGGTGTTCGGCGAGGCGGACGTCTGCGCCGTTCTCGGCCCGGCCCGCACGCTGACCCCGCGCCGCGCCCCGAGTGGCCCGGCCGGTCGGCCCGGCCCCGACGACGACGCGTGGATCATCTTCACCTCCGGCTCGACCGGTCGGCCGAAGGGCGTCGCGGTCACCCACCGGGCCGCCGCCGCGTTCGTCGACGCCGAGGCGAGGCTCTTCCTGGCCGACGAGCCGATCGGGCCCGGCGACCGGGTGCTCGCCGGACTGTCGGTGGCCTTCGACGCGTCCTGCGAGGAGATGTGGCTCGCCTGGCGGTACGGCGGGTGCCTGGTGGCCGCGCCGCGCTCGCTGGTGCGTACCGGGATGGATCTCGGACCCTGGCTGGTCGACCAGCGGATCACCGTCGTCTCCACGGTCCCGACGCTCGCCGCCCTCTGGCCGGCCGGCACCCTCGACGAGGTGCGGCTGCTCATCTTCGGCGGCGAGGCATGCCCGCCCGAGCTCGCCGAGCGGCTGGCCGTCGACGGCCGCGAGCTGTGGAACACGTACGGGCCGACCGAGGCCACGGTGGTCGCCTGCGCCGCGCGGCTGACCGGCGAGGGTCCCGTACGCATCGGGTTGCCGCTGGACGGCTGGGAGCTGGCGGTCGTGGACGGCCACGGTCGGGTGGTCCCGATGGGCGAGGTCGGCGAACTGGTCATCGGCGGCGTCGGGCTGGCGCGCTACCTGGACGCGGCCCGGGACGAGGAGAAGTACGCGCCGCTGCCCGCGCTGGGCTGGTCGCGCGCGTACCGCAGCGGTGACCTGGTCCGGGCCGAGCCGGAGGGGCTGCTGTTCGTCGGCCGGGCCGACGAGCAGATCAAGCTCGGCGGGCGGCGGATCGAGCTGGGCGAGGTCGACGCCGCGTTGCAGGCGCTGCCGGAGGTCGCCGCTGCGGCGGCCGCCGTACGCACCGCCGGGCACGGCAACCAGCTCCTCGTCGGGTACGTCGTACCGACTTCCGGTGGCGGGTTCGACAAGACGGCGGCGGTGCAGCGGCTGCGTACGGCACTGCCGGCGGCGCTGGTCCCGCTGATCGCCGTGGTCGACGGCCTGCCCACCAAGACGTCCGGCAAGGTGGACCGGGCGGCGTTGCCGTGGCCGCTGCCCGGGGTGGAGACGACCGGGGCCGTCCACCGGCTGGAGGGCACCGAGGGCTGGCTGGCCGAGTGCTGGGGCGAGATCGTCGGCGTCACGCCGAGCCGCCCGGACGACAACTTCTTCGCCAGCGGCGGTTCCAGCCTCGGCGCGGCGCAGCTGCTCACGCTGCTGCGCGACCGCTACCCGGGCGCGTCGGTCAGCGACGTGTACCAGCACCCGACCCTGCGCGAACTCGCCCGCCGGCTCGACGAGTTCGAGGTGGTGCAGGCGAACAGCCGTACCGTACGGCCGACGCCGCGACGTACCGGGCTCGCGCAGACCGCGCTGATGCTGCCGCTGTTCGGCATCGTCGGGCTGCGCTGGGTGGTCACCCTGGCCGCGATCAACAACGTGCTCGCACTGTTCGGCTCGTACCCGTGGGCGCCCACCGTGTCCTGGTGGTGGGTGCTGCTCGGCTGGCTGCTGGTGATCAGTCCGCCGGGCCGGATCGCGCTCGCCGCCGGTGGCGCCCGGCTGCTGCTGCACGGCCTGGCACCCGGTAGCTACCCGCGCGGCGGCGCCGTGCACCTGCGACTGTGGGCCGCCGAACGGCTGGCGGCGTCGAGCGGCGCGACGAACCTGGCCGGCGTGTGGATCACGTACTACGCCCGTGCGCTCGGCGCCCGGATCGCCAACGACGTCGACCTGCACTCCCTGCCGCCGGTGACCGGCATGCTCCAGCTCGGGCCGGGTGCGGCGATCGAGCCCGAGGTCGACCTGTCCGGCCACTGGGTCGACGGTGACGTGGTACAGGTCGGTCGGATCCGGATCGACGCCGGCGCGACCGTCGGCGCCCGCAGCACGCTGATGCCCGGCGTACGGATCGGCAAGCGGGCCGAGGTCGCACCCGGATCGTGCGTGACGGGTCCGGTGCCCGCCGCCCAGCGCTGGGCCGGCGTCCCGGCGAGCCGGTCCGGCAAGGCGGCCCGCCGCTGGCCGCAGGAACGTCCCGGTCGCGCGCCCCGCTGGACCGTCGCGTACGGGCTGAGCTCGCTCGCGCTCGGCTTCCTGCCCGCCGTCGCGGCGGTACCCGGACTGCTCGTGCTCGGCCGGTTCCTGCGCGACACCACCACCCTGTCGAGCGCGCTCGGCCGGGCACTGCTCGGTGTGCCGCTCGCCACCGTGGCGGCGATCACCACGTACGCGCTGCTCGTGCTGTTGCTCGTCCGCCTGCTCAGCCTCGGTCTGCGCGCCGGCCACCACCCCGTACACGGGCGGGTCGCCTGGCAGGCGTGGGCCACCGAGCGCCTGATGGATCTGGCCCGGGTCGGCCTGTTCCCGCTGTACGCGAGCCTGTTCACGCCGGTCTGGCTGCGCGCCCTCGGGATGCGGGTCGGGCGTCGGGTCGAGGCGTCGACCGTGCTCGCGCTGCCCGCGATGACCACCGTCGGCGATGGTGCGTTCCTCGCCGACGACACCCTGATCGCCTCGTACGAGCTGGGCGGTGGTTGGTTGCGGATCGGTGCCGCGCGGGTCGGCAAGCGGGCGTTCCTCGGCAACTCGGGCATGACCGCGCTCGGCCGGGCGGTGCCCAAGCGTGGGCTGGTCGGTGTGCTGTCCGCGACGCCGAAGCGGGCCAAGGCGGGCAGCTCGTACCTTGGCATGCCGCCGATGAAACTGCCGCGAGCGGCGGAGCAGGGCGACCAGAGTCGTACCTTCGATCCGCCGACCCGGTTGGTGGTCGCACGTGCCGCCGTCGAGCTGTGCCGCGTCGTACCGGTCATGTGCACGGTCGCGCTGGCCGTCGTCGCGCTCGCCGCGTTCGAGGCGATCGCCACCGGGTACGGGTGGACCGTCGCCCTGGCCGCCGGTGGCCCGGTGCTGCTCGCCGCCGGTGCTGTCGCCGCCGGGGTCGCCATCGCGGCCAAGTGGCTGCTGGTCGGCGCGTTCCGGGTCGGGCAGCACCCGCTGTGGAGTTCGTTCGTGTGGCGCAACGAGCTGGCCGACACGTTCGTGGAGGTGCTCGCGGTGCCGTGGTTCACCGGTTCGGTCGGCGGCACCCCGCTGATGAGCCTGTGGCTGCGTGGCCTCGGTGCCAGAATCGGCCGTGGCGTGTGGTGCGAGACCTACTGGCTGCCGGAGGCCGACCTGATCCGGATCGGCGACGGCGCCACGGTCAACCGGGGGTGTGTCGTGCAGACCCACCTGTTCCATGATCGGATATTGCGCATGGACCAGGTGACCCTCGACGAGGGCTCGACGCTCGGCCCGCACGGGATCGTGCTGCCCGGCGTGACGGTGGGGGAGCACGCCACCATCGGTCCGGCGTCGCTCGTCATGCGGGGCGAGACCGTGCCGGGAGCCGGCCGTTGGCTGGGCAACCCGATCGTCGCGTGGCCGGCGCAGCGGGCACGCCGAGGGTGAGCACGACAGGGGCCACGTCGGGCGTCGCCGGCGGCCTGCCGGCGGACCCGTACCTGCCCGGCCACGGCAATTCCGGCTACCGGACCACGTACTACGACCTCGACCTGGAGTACAAGACCGGTCCGGGCCGGCTGTCCGGGCGGGCGAGGATCTCCGCCGTCGCCGACCGTACGCTCGCCGAGTTCAGCCTGGACCTCGGCCTGTTCCGGGTGGACCGGGTGCTGGTCGACGGGGTGCCGGCCGCGTACAGCCATCGGGGCGGCAAGCTGCGGATCCGGCCGAACGTGCCGTTGCCGGACGGGTCGCCGTTCGTCGTCACGGTGCGGTACGCCGGCGCCCCCCGGCCGATCCCGAGCCGGTGGGGCGACCTCGGCTGGGAGCGGATAGACGACGGTGCGCTGGTGGCGAGCCAACCGACGGGCGCACCGTCCTGGTTCCCGTGCAACGACCACCCGGCCGACAAGGCCGCCTACCGGATAGCGGTGACCACCCAGTCCCGGTACGCCGTCGTCGCCAACGGCACCCTGGTCGAGCGCCGGGCCGGCGCCAACACGACCACCTGGGTCTACGAGCAGCCCGCGCCGATGCCGAGCTACCTCGCCACCGTCCAGATCGGCCGGTACCGCCTGTTCGACCTGGTCGGCGGCCCGATACCCCAGCGAGCGGCGGTGCCACCGCGCCTGCTCGCCGCGGCCGGGCACGACTTCGGCCGGCAGCCGGAGATGATGACGGCGTTCGAGTGTGTCTTCGGCCCGTACCCGTTCGACGAGTACGCGGTCGTCGTGGTCGACGAGGAGCTGGAGGTGCCGGTCGAGGCGCACGGGCTGTCCATCTTCGGGGCCAACCACGTCGACGGGCGGCGCGGGTCCGAGCGGCTGGTCGCGCACGAGTTGGCGCATCAGTGGTTCGGCAACAGCCTGACCGTCGCCGACTGGCGCCACATCTGGCTCAACGAGGGCTTCGCGAAGTACGCGGAGTGGTTGTGGTCGGAGCTGTCCGGCGGTGAACCGGCCCGTACGCACGCCGCCCGGTGGTGGACCGTGCTGGCCGGGCAGCCCCGGGACCTGCGGCTGGCCGATCCGGGGGTGCGGCGGATGTTCGACGACCGGGTCTACCAGCGCGGCGCGCTCACCCTGCACGCCCTGCGGGTCGCTGTCGGCGACGGGCCGTTCTTCACCCTGGTACGGGACTGGACCCGGACCCACCGGCACGGCACGGTCAGCACCGAGCAGTTCACCGCGTTGGCGCAGCGCCACACGACCCGACCGCTCGCCGGCCTGTTCGCCGAGTGGCTGTACGAACCGGCCCTGCCGCCGCTACCGATCTGAGGGAACGCGTCCGAAGCCCGAGGTGCGCGTACCCCGGCCGGACGGTGCCGGTGGTTCAGGGCTGACGGTTGGTCGGCTCGGACGCGGGACCGGTGGCCTCTGGTTCGGGCGCGAGGAACTCGGCGAGCCCGGTGGCGGCCAGGACCCGGGCGACCCCACCGGTGGCGCCGGTGACCCGCAACCAGCCACCCGCGTCGGTGCACAGGTTGTTGCCCCGGACGAATCCGCCCAGGCCGGTGGAGTCGCAGAACGACAGCGCCGACAGGTCGAGCAGGATCCGGTGCCGACCGGCGTCCAGGAGCTGGTCAACGCGGTCGTTGAGGCGGCCGACGCTTGCCAGGTCCAGCTCGCCGGCCAGGGCGAGCACGGCGGGATCGGCGCTGCCGCCCGTCACGATGGTGAAGGTCATGCGTCCGTTCTTCCTCGCCGGAATCCTGCCCGTGCAGCTTCGCACGCGACCGCCGGTGCTGCTGCTACCGGTAGGTAACGATAGGAGGCCGTCGTTGCCACCGCGAGATGCCGGCGGATGAGAAAATTCTTGACGGGTTTCATACATTTCTGAGCTTTCATGATTTCGTGAAAACTGTGTAGCGTCGAGGCATGACAACAGCTATCTCGGTCTCCGGCCTGGTCAAGACGTTCGGCCGGAGCCGCGCACTGGACGGGCTCGACCTGTCCGTCGACACCGGCGAGGTACACGGCTTCCTCGGGCCCAACGGCGCCGGCAAGTCGACCACCATCCGCGTCCTGCTCGGGCTGCTCCGCGCCGACGCCGGCGAGGTGAGCCTGCTCGGCGGGCACCCCTGGCGGGACGCGGTGGCGCTGCACCGGCGCCTGGCCTACGTGCCGGGCGACGTCAACCTGTGGCCCAACCTGACCGGCGGGGAGGCGATCGACCTGTTCGGGGCACTGCGCGGCGGCCTGGACCGGCGACGCCGCGACGAGTTGGTCGAACGGTTCCAGCTCGACCCGTCCAAGCGGGCCAGGACCTACTCGAAGGGCAACCGGCAGAAGGTCGCCGTCGTCGCCGCGTTCGCCTCCGACGTCGAGCTCTACATCCTGGACGAGCCCACCTCGGGGCTCGACCCGCTGATGGAGGCCGTCTTCCAGGAGTGCGTACGCGAGGTCAAGACGCGCGGCCGGACCGTACTGCTGTCCAGCCACATCTTCTCCGAGGTGGAGGCGCTGTGCGACCGGGTGAGCATCATCCGGCACGGCCGCACGGTGGAGTCCGGCACGCTGGCCCAGCTGCGGCACCTGACCCGTACCTCGATCTCGGTGGAGACCGCGCGTCCGATCACCGGCCTGGTCGACCTGCCCGGCGTGCACGACCTCGACGCGGACGCCACCCGCGCCAGGTTCGACGTCGACACCGCGCACCTGGACCCCGTACTGCGGCACCTGACCGGGTTCGAGGTCCGCTCGCTGAGCAGCGCCCCGCCGTCGCTGGAGGAACTGTTCCTGCGCCACTACAGCAACGAACTCAACGGTACGGACACCGAACCAACCGGTACGGACACCGAAACCGCCGGTACGGGCAACGAACTGGCCGGCACCCGATGAGCGCCCTCACCGGCACCGCCCGGCTCACCCGGCTCGCCCTGCGCCGGGACAGGGCTCAGCTGCCGATCTGGATCCTCAGCACCACGCTGCTCGCCGCCATCACCCTGGCCGCCGTCAGCGACCAGTACCCGACCGAGGCGGACCGGATCAGCGTCCTGCGTACCGCCGTGCAGACCCCGGCGTTGCTCATGCTGCGGGCCGCACCCACCGGGGCGAGCACCGGCGAGATGGCGATGTTCTCGATGCTGGCGTTCCTCGCCGTACTGGCCGGGTTCATGAGCACGCTCGCCGTCGTACGGCACACCCGGCAGAACGAGGAGACCGGTCGGACCGAGATGATCGGCGCGACAGTGGTCGGCCGGCACGCCAGCCTGGCCGCCGCGCTGATCGTCACGGTCGTCGCCAACGCCGTACTGGCCGTGCTGGTGGCGCTCGTCCTGGTCGGCGCCGGCGAGCCGGTCGCGGGCTCGGTCGCGGTGGGCCTGGCGGTCGCCGCCGCCGGTCTCGCCTTCGCCTCGGTCGCCGCCGTCGCCGCGCAGTTCTCCGGGACCTCGCGCGGGGCGAACGGGATCTCCGCCGCCGTCATCGGCGCGGCCTACCTGGTCCGTGGCCTGGGCGACGCGTTCGGCGAGATCCTGCCCAACGGTTACAGCATGACCAGCGGCTGGGCGTCCTGGCTCTCCCCGATCGGCTGGACGATGCGGGTGCGTCCGTTCGCCGGTGAGCGGTGGTGGGTGCTCGCGCTGCCGCTGGCCCTGGCCGTCGCCCTGGTCGGGCTGGCGCTCGCGTTGACCGTCCGCCGGGACGTCGGCACCGGTCTGCTCGCGGACCGACCCGGCCCGGCGCGGGCCGCTTGGCAGCTGCTGAGCCCGGTCGGCCTGGCCTGGCGGTTGCAACGCGGAACGCTGATCGGCTGGGCCGTCGCGATCACGGTGACCGGGGTGGGCGTCGGGTCGATCGGCAGCGCGGTCGAGGACGGGCTGGGTGCCAACACGGGCGCGGTCCGGACCATCAACAACCTCGGCGGTGGCGGCGCGGGAGCGTTGATCGACGCCTTCTTCGCGGCGATGATGGCGATCGTCGGGGCGCTGGTGGCCGGTTACCTGGTGCAGGCGCTGCTGCGGCTGCGGGCCGAGGAGTCCGGCGGGCGGGCCGAGGTTGTCCTCGCCACCGCCACCGGCCGGTTGCGCTGGCTGGGTGGACACCTGCTGGTCGCCGTGGTCGGCGCCGCGGTCCTGCTCGGGCTCGCCGGGGTTTCGATGGGCCTGGCGTACGGGCTGGGCGTCGGCGACGTCGGCGGTGAGCTGGCCGAGCTGACCGGTGCGGCGTACGTGCAGCTGCCGTCGGCGTTGATCCTGGCCGGGTTCGTCGTGGCGGTGTTCGGGCTGCTGCCCCGGCTGGCCGTCGGGCTCGCCTGGTTCGGCTTCACCCTGTGCCTTCTCCTCGGCCAGTTCGGTGCCCTGCTGAACCTGCCGGCGGCGGTGCGGGACCTGTCCCCGTTCAGCCACGTGCCGGCGGTGCCGTCGGTGGCGCTCACCGTGACGCCGCTGGTGGTCCTCTCGGCCGTCGCGGCGGTGCTGGGCGCCGCCGGGCTGGTCCTGTTCCGCCGCCGCGATCTCACCCCGTGACACCGGTCGTCCGGTCGTTCCGAAACCGGCTCACCGTGATCTTCACGGAATGGTGAAGGATAGGAAGATGCAACCAGACGGCCGCCGCGACGAGGAAGCGGTTCGCCGCTTCGTCGAGCACCTCGCTCTCACCCTCAGCGACATGGGCATGCCCCGGATGGCGGCGCGGGTGTTCGCGGCGCTGATGGCGGCCGAGGAGCCCGGACTCACCGCCGCCGAGATCAGCGAACGGCTCGGGGTCAGTCCGGCGGCCGTCTCCGGGGCGGTCCGCTACCTGATCCAGGTCGGCATGGCCGTACGCGAACCCGCGCCGGGCTCGCGCCGGGACCTCTACAAGGCGCCGTTCTCGTCCTGGTACTCGTCCACCGTCCGCGGCGGGGTCTACGAGCGGATCGCGAACGTGGTGCAGGAGGGCGTGCTGGCGATCGGCGACGAACGGTCGCTGGCCGGCGCCCGGCTGGCCGACATGCGGGACTTCTTCCTCTTCGTGCAGAAGGAGATGGTCGAGCTGGTCGAGCGCTGGGAACAGGCCCGACGCGGGGCCCGGACCGGCTCCTGAGCCGCCCGCCGGGACGACCCCGGTCCCGCGCCCACCGGGCAGGGGACCGGGGTGGCCGGTCAGGGACCGCAGTAGAGCAGTCGGTTGGGTGACCCGGCACCGGGGGCGCCCACCACCCCGCCGGTCGACACGGCGGCGAGATAGCTCGCCAGCTGCGCCGGGCTCCAGGTCGGGTTCGCCTGGAGCAGCAGCGCGACGCACCCGGCGACGTGCGCCGACGCCATCGAGCTGCCGCTGATCGTGTTGGTGGCGGTGTCGCCCGTGTACCAGGTCGACGTGATGCCCTGGCCGGGGGCGAAGATGTCCAGGCAGCTACCGAAGTTCGCCGAACTCATCTTCGCGTCGGTGATCGTCGTACCGGCGACGGTGAGCGCGGTCGGCACCCGCGACGGCGAGTAGTTGCAGGCGTTGGCCGACGAACTGCCCGCCGGTACGGCGAACGAGATGCCGCGGATGATGGCGTTCGTCACCGCGGCGTCGAGGGTGGTGCTGGCGCCCCCACCGATGCCCATGTTGGCCACCGACGGCCGGACCGCGTTCTGTACGGTCCAGTCGATCCCGGCGATGACCTGCGCGTAGCTGCCGATGCCGGTGCAGTCGAGTACGCGTACCGCGATCAGCGAGACGTCCTTCGCCACACCGTGCAGTTCGCCGCCGATGATGCCGGCGAGATGGGTGCCGTGCCCGTTGCAGTCGCCCGGCGGCAGCACCCCGGCGAAGGCGTCGAACCCGGCGACCACCCGACCGGTGAAGTCGATGTGCGTCGGGCGGATCCCGGTGTCGATCACGTACGCGCGTACGTTCGGGGCGGTGTTCGGGTAGCCGTACCGCTGGTTGAGCGGGAGTTGGCGCTGGTCGATCCGGTCCAGTCCCCAGTTCGGCGGGTTCGGCTGCACCCCGGCGGCGAGCGGCACCAGGTGGTTCTGTTCGACGAACGCCACCGCCGGGTCGGCGGCCAGGCGTTTCGCGGCCCGCTCCGGTAGCCGTACCTCGAAGCCGCGCAGGGCCGCGTGGTAGACCCGGACGACCGTACCGCCGTAGTCGGCGCCGAGTTGGTCGGCGGTGGCGGCGACCGCGGCCCGGTCGGCGGCGGCGGCCGGTTCGCGCAGGACGACCAGGTAGCTGTCGGGTACGGCGGTGGCGCCGCCGGCACGCAGGATCTGTCCCGTGGGTGCGGTGGTGCCCGTGGCGGCGGACGCCGGGGTGGCGGCGCCGACGGTGAGGACGGCCAGCAGACCGGCGGCGAGCAGGCGCCGGCCCCGGATACCTGATGTGGTCATCGTGTGATCCCTCCAGGCAGGCGGCCCCGGGGCGTCCTCGCCCCGGGGCCGGTGCAACGCTGCGGTCAGTACGTCGGCGGCAGGTAGAGCAGCCGGTTCGGTGAGCCGGCGCCCGGGTTGATCACGACGCCGGGCGTGGCGGTGGAGGTGATGTACGAGTGCACCGTCGCCGGCGACCAGCCCGGGTTGCCCTGGAGCACCCTGGCCGCCGCGCCGGCCACGTGCGGAGCGGCCATCGAGGTGCCCTGGAGGTTGGCGGTGGCGGTGTCACTGGTGTACCAGGCGGACAGGACACCGACGCCGGGGGCGAAGAGGTCCAGGCAGGTGCCGTAGTTGGAGAAGCTGGCCCGGATATCGTTGCTCTGGGTGGCGCCGACGGTGAGCGCGGTGCCGACCGCCGCGGGCGAGTAGTTGCAGGCGGGTTGGTTGTTGTTGCCCGCCGCCACCGCGTAGCTGACCCCGTCCAGGATGGAGTTCTGTACGGCCGTGTTGATGGAACCGTTGAGGGCTCCGCCGAGGCTCATGTTCGCCACGGCCGGCTGGCCCGGCCCGTGGTTGCTGGTCACCCAGTTCACCCCGGCGATGACTCCACCGAGGTTGCCGCTGCCCAGGCAGTCGAGCACCCGTACGGCGACCAGCCGGACGCCCTTGGCCACCCCGTACGTCCGGCCGCCGACCGTACCGGCGACGTGCGTGCCGTGGCCGTTGCAGTCGTCGGCGGGGAGCAACCCGTCAACCGCGTCGTAGCCGTAGGTCGCCCGGCCGCCGAACTCGCTGTGGCTGATCCGGATGCCGGTGTCGATGATGTACGCGACGACCCCGCTGCCGTTGCGGACATAGCTGTACGTCGCGCTCAGCGGGAGGTTCGGCTGGTCGATCCGGTCCAGACCCCATGGTGGGTTGGTCTGGGTGACCGACGTTGTGACGGTGTAGTTCTGCTCGACGTACGCGACCGCCGGATCGGCGGCGAGTCGCTTGGCGGCCGATTCGGACAGTCGGGCCTCGAAGCCGTTGAGTGCCGCGCCGTACACGTGGCCGGTGCTGCCGCCGTAGCGGGCGGCGAGACTGCCGGCCTGGCTGGACACCTGGGCTTGGCGGGTGCCGGCCCGGCCACCGACCGCGCTGTCCTTGAGCACGACGATGTAGCTGCCGGGTACGGCGGTGGTGCCGGCGTGGACCCGGATGTCACCGGTTGCCGGGGCGGCGGCCACCGGGCCGGCGACCATGACCGTCGCCACGGTGGTGGCGATGACGGTGCCGATGGCGGCCAATCGGCGCTGGGGCGTGCGTGGAGACGTCAACTTCCGAACCTCCCTCGATCGGGCCGCTCCCACGGGCCGTGACTCCGTGGAAGGTGGGCCTGAATGATTGCGGAGATCCTATAGCCATATTCATTGCTGTGTATATAGCTGATCCTCGAAAGGCATTCTTTCGCTTCGGTCATCATCAATTAGTGGACCGTTGATAATGGTGCCTTACCGGACCTGGGCACGTACTCTCCCGGCCGGTAGGGTCGGAACTGTTTCGGAAGAAATCGGCGAACTGCTCGGGTGTGGCGAATCGGAACGAACTCCCGCCGATTGGCGGTGGACCGGATCAGATCCGGCGTGCCGTCTCCATCCGTTCCCGTGCCATCTCGTAGTGGGCGGCGGCTTCGACGGGGCGACCCAACGCGGTGGCGAGGTCGCCGAGGTGCCGGGCCACCGGCCCGAGGGTGAGCACGCCGCTGCCCGCCCCGGCCAGCTCACCGGCGGCCGGCAACAGTCCGGTGTAGACCCGCTCCATGGTGGCCCGGTCGGCCAGGGCGACGGCCGCGCGTGCGACGAGACAGAGTCGGGCCTCGTAGAGCAGGTCGTGCGGTGGCTCCGGAACGCGTCTCAACGCGGCGGCGGCCTCCTCGCGGCGGCCCGTACCGAGCAGGACCAACGGCCGGATCCACGGCTCGTACGGGCCCCGGTCCGGGCTCGGCGCCCCGGTCGCCTCCGGGTCCAGTGCCAGCAGGGCGAGGGGGAGCAGCCCCTGCTCCATGCCCGGCATCCCGGCACCGCGCAGCCGGGCGTGCGCGGCTCGGTACGCCACCTCCGCCTCGATCCGGTGCCCGCACACGGCCAGCCGCAGTGCGGCGTACCACTGGGTGAACACACCGACCAGCGGCAGGTCGTACCGTTCGGCGAGGCGATCGGCGGCCCGTGCGTGCGCGTCGGCGGTGACCAGGTCGGCCAGCGCACAGCTGGCCTGGAGCAGGATCAGGTGACCGAGCACCTCGAACGTCACCAGCTCGTGCCGGGCCGCCAGGTCGACCAGTTCGGCGCCGATCCGGGCGCGCTCGGCGGCGAGCCCGGCCCGCTCGAAGGTGTGCATGAAGCGGGCGTTGAGGGCGAAGGCCAACAGTGCCGGGTCGCCCGTCGTCCGGGCGATGGCCTCCGCCTCGTACGCGGCCAGCCGACCCCGGTCCGTGGTGCTGCCGCGCGTCTCCAGGGCGACAGTGCTCAGCAGGCGGCTGCGCTGTTCGGCCCGGTCCTCGCCGAGTGCCGTCAGGGCCCGCTCGGCGGCACCGACGATCCGGCGGGAAAGGTCCTCGTCGTCGTTCCGGGGCCAGATCGCGGGTACGTCGAACGCGGTGACGACCTCCATCGTCAACTCCGGGTCGTCGAGCTGTGCCGCCGTGTCGACCGCCTCGGACCGGCACCGGCGGGCCTCGTCCAGGTCCCCGGTCACCGCTACCGTACGGCCCAGCCCGATCAGCGCCGCCAGCCGCCCGCGTACGTCGCCGTCCTCGGCGCGGTCGTACGCGGTGAGCGCCTGCCGCCACAGCCGGGCCGCCTCGTGCGGGTTGAACCGGCCTTCGGCCCGCTCGGCGGCGGCCCGCGCGTAGTACGCGGCCCGGGGCGCGGTGACGCGGCTCGCGGCCCGTCCGAAGTGGTGGGCGAGTGCGGTCACGTCATCGGGGTGCAGCCGTTCGATCACCTCGGCGGCGTCGGCGTGCCAGCGGGCCCGGCGCAGCGCGGACAGGTTGTCGTAGAGGGTGTCGCGGACCAGAAGGTGGGTGAACCGGGGCCGCCCGTCGGTGTCCCGCTCGGTCAGGAAGCCGGCCTCCAACGCGCTGTCCAGGGCGTCGAGGAGCGGCGCGTCGTCACCGGCCAACGCGGCGAGCACGTCGGGGTCGACGTCCCGGCCGAGCACCGACGCCAGCCGCAGCAGGCTCTGCGCCGGCTCCGGCAGCCGCGCCAGGCGGTGCCGGATCACTTCCCGTACGCCCGCCGGAACGGTCAGCAGGCCGGTGCTGCCCTCGGCGGCGAACAGCCGGGCGAGTTCCCGTACGAAGAAGGGGTTGCCGCCGCTGCGCCGGTGGATCAGCCGCGCGGTGGACGGGTCCAGCTCCCGCCCGACGACGGTGCCGGCGAGTTGACCGGTCGCCACCTCCGGCAGCCCGCCCAGGTAGACCCGCACCGGCTCGGTACGGGCGAACCGGGCCAGCGCCGAGGTCAACTGCGCGGTGATCTCGGTCGCCCGGTACGTGCCGACGATCAAAACCGGTCCGGTCAGCGGTTCCGGCTCGGCGAGCAGGGCGGTCAGCAGGTCCAGGGTGCCCTCGTCGGCCCGGTGCAGGTCGTCCACGACCATCAGCGTCGGTCCCCGGCCCGTCACGCTCGCCAGCCGGGACGCGAGCCGGGACACCGCCGCCCGGCGCAGCCGGAACCGAGCCACCGCCGGATCCTCCGCCCGTTCAACACCCTCGACCGGCACGGGGTGCGCAACCGGCTCCCGGTCCTCGGCCGGTTCGGGGTGCGCAACCGGCTCCCGGTCCTCGGCCGGTTCGGGGTGCGCAACCGGCTCCCGGTCCTCGGCCGGTTCGGGGTGCGCAACCGGCTCCCGGTCCTCGGCCGGTTCGGGGTGCGCGGGGTTGGCCGGCGGCCAGGTCGGCGGGTCGCCGATCTGCGCCCAGGGCCAGTCGATCGGGGCGCCCTCGTACTCGGGGACGCGTCCCCACCCCGTCGCCCAGCCACCGGCGGCCAGCCGTCGGGTGAGCGCCTCGGCCAGCGCCGTCTTGCCCGCACCCGCGTCCCCGGAGATCAGGGCGACCAGCGGCCGGCCGTGCCGGGCGACGACCTCGGCCGCCCGTTCCAGCCGAGCGAGTTCCTCCTCGCGGCCGACGAACGGTCGCGGTACGCCCACCGCCGCCCGCTCGCCCGATCGCCCCTGTTCGCCCGGTGGTCGGTGTGCCGTCATCACGGCCGGGAGCGGATCGAGGTGCGGGGCCTGGGCGAGGATGTCGGCCTGTAGCCGTCGCAGCCGGGGTCCGGGATCCACCCCGAGTTCCGAGGCCAGGATCTGCCGGGCCCGGCGCAGGGTCGCCAGGGCCTCTCCCTGGCGACCGGACCGGTACAGGGCGGTGGCCAGCAACCGCCAGGTGTCCTCGCGCAGCGGGTGGCCGTCAACGGACGCCCGGAGGTCGGAGGCGGCCTCGGCGGCCCGGTCGAGAGCGAGCAGGGCCTCGGCCCGCCGTTCGAGCGCCAGCATCCGCAACTCGTCCAGCCGGTTGATTTCCGCCCGCGCCCAGCCCTCCTCGGCGTACTCGGCGTACGCGGGTCCGCGCCACAGGCCGAGCGCTTCGTCCAGACCGGCCAGCGCCTCGGCCGCCCGTCCCGCCGGCAGCAGTTGGGCGGACTCGCCGACCAGCGCCTCGAACCGCCGCGCGTCCACCGCTTCCGGTGCCGCCTGCAACGCGTAACCGGGTGGTGTGGTGACCAGCAGTCGGGCCGGCTGCCGGGGTGGCCGGTCCGGTTCCAGTGCCCGCCGCAGATCGGACACGAAGGTACGGATCGCCGCCACCGCACCCGACGTCGGCACCTCCCACAGGTCGTCGACCAGCCGGTCGACCGGCACAACCCGGCCCCTGGCGATCAACAGTCGCGCCAGCACCGCCCGCTGGCGGGCACCCCTCAACGCGACCGGGCCACTGTCGGTCGTGGCCGTCACGGGTCCCAGCACGCCGAAGGCCACCACCGGTGCGGTCGCCTGCCTGGTCATGGCACCAATCTAAGCGGCCCGTCCGGCGGGTGAGCCGGCGCGGGCGCGTACTCATTCGTTGCTGATCCGCTGCTCATCACCGCGCGGCACGCTCGACGGGTACGACCCAGACCACAGGCTGTACCAGCGGAAAGGCACATCGTGGAACCCAGGATCGATGGATTCGACTACCGGCGCGTCACCGTCGCCGAGGACGTGGCGCTCAACGTCGCGGTCGGCGGCTCGGGCAGCCCGATCGTGCTGCTGCACGGCTTCCCGCAGACCCACCTCATGTGGCGGCACGTAGCGGCGGATCTCGCCGCCGACCACACCGTGATCTGTCCCGACCTGCGCGGGTACGGGGCCAGCGACAAACCGGCCGAAACCGACGAAAACACGTACTCCAAGCGGACGATGGCCGCCGACATCGTGGCACTCGCCCGCGCACTGGGCCACGACCGGTTCGCCCTGGCCGGACATGACCGGGGCGCCCTGGTCGCCATCCGCGCCGGCCTCGACCACCCCGACGTGGTCACCCGGCTCGCGTCGCTCGACGTGCTGCCGACCCTCGACATGTGGGACGTCATGCACGGCACCACCGCCGCCGTCGGTTTCCACCTTTACCTGATGGCCCAGCCACCGGGCCTGCCCGAGCAGATGATCAGCGCCAGTGCCGACGCCTTCTTCGGTTACTTCCTCGACCTGTGGACCCGCAACCCCGAGGCGATCCCGGTCGCCGTGCGCGCCGCGTACCTGAAGGCGTCCCGCGAGGCCGTCACCTCGATCGTCGCGGACTACCGGGCATCGGCCGGCATCGACGTCGACCACGATCGGGCGGACCGGGCGGCCGGGAACCGGCTGCGCATGCCGGTCTCCGTCCTTCAGCAGGACTGGGGCAGCGCGCTCGGCTTCGACGCCGCCGCGCTGTGGCGGGCGTGGGCACCGGACCTGGAACACGGCACCGTCACCTGCGGCCACTTCATGGCCGAGGAAGCGCCCGCCGAGATTGTCAAGACCCTGCGCTCCCTCCTGACCCGGTAACCCGGTCCGAGTCCGGTCCAGCCGGGTTGAGCAGGGGTTTTCCGGCGCCGGACCCATGTGCGGACGGTCCATGATGGAGTGCGAGCATATCGGGCATGCAAATCTACGAGGACGCCCGTACGGTGTCGCGGGCCGATCTGGCCGCGTGGCTGCGCCAACTGGCCAGCCAGTTGGAGTCCGGTGGACAGATCTTCTACGGTGCCGCCGGCGCGGTCACGGTGGCCGAGCAGGTCCGGTGCGAGCTGGAGATCGAGCGCGAGAGCGCCACCGAGATCTCGGTCGAGATCGAGTTCTCCTGGACCGCCCCCGAGGCGGCCGCATCCGCAGACGAGGCGGAGACCGAGAGCGAGGAAGACGAAGAGGAAGGCGAGGAGGGCCCGGCCACCGAGGAGGGCACCCCGGACACCGAAGCCGAGCCCGCCGAGGCCAAGCCCGCCGAGGCCAAGCCCGCCGACGCCGGGTAGGGGTCCCGTCGAGCTGGTGGCCGGGGCGAACCGAGCCACGGCCACCAGCGTGACAGGCCCCGCCCACCCCGTGTTCTGCCAGACTGCTGCGTGCAAGGTGAACCGGGACAGCTTGGGACGACGGTCCCGCAGAGGTGGGGGTCTGCTGATGAAGGCGCGCCCCGCCGCCGGTGGTGGCCGGTGGGTGGAGATCTCTCCGGAACGGATCCGGGGTTGGCTCGACGGGTTCTACGGCCGACACGACGGTGCCACCGAGGACGGACTGGTGCTGACCGGGGCGAACAACGGCGACACCGCCACCCTGCACCCGCCGCCCGGTTTCGCCGCCGTGCCGGACGTCGACACCCTGCTCGCCGACGTCGTACGGCCGCCCAGGATCGCCGTGCTGCTGGTGCGCAAGGGCGCGGTCGCCACCGGTATCGCCGACGGCACGAACGTGACCGTCTCGAAGGTCGAGCGCTTCTACGTGCAGGGGCGTACGGCGGCGGGTGGCTCGTCGCAGCAGCGCTACGCCCGGCGCCGCGCGAACCAGGCCCAGGCCGCCGCCGACCGGGCCGCCGACATCGCCGTACGGGTCCTGCTGCCCTACGCGCCGGGGGTGGCCGCCGACCCGCACGACGAGGTCCGGGCACTGGTCTGCGGCGGGGACCGGTCGATGCTCGACATCGTGCTGGCGGACCGGCGGCTGGCGCCGCTGGCGCCACTGCGACATCCGCGCCTGCTCGAATCCGCCGAGCCGAGGCTGGCCGTACTCCAGGACGCGGCGGTGACCGCCAGGAAGATCTGCATCCATCTCGTGCCGTGATCACCCGACCCGACGAGCGGCCACTGTGGTCGGCCGGGCGGGCGGGAGTGTCGTACCCCGGAGGCAACATGGCCGCATGGCTGCCCCCGCCCTGGCTCCCGGCATCGACCAGTCGCGCGTTCTGCCGCTGCGCGAGGCCCGCACCCGACTGACCCAGCTCGTCGCCCTGGCCGAGCTGACCGACACCGTCACGGTTGTCACCCGCGACGGTGATCCCCGCCCGGTCGCCGCGATCGTGCCGGCGGCCGCGGCCCGATCGATGGCCCAGGCCACCGCCGACGCCGAACGGGTCGCGGCGGTGTCGGCCGGTTGGGCCCGCCGGCTCGACGAGCTGCACCGGCAGGGTGCCCGGCGGCACGCGGCCGAGCTGCGCGCGGTCACCGACGCGCTCGCCGAGGCGTGGGCCGAGCTCGACCGCCGGGTCACGCCGGGCAGCGACCCCGCCCTCACCCGGTTGCGCGGCGCCCACGCCGACCTGCTCCGCGCCTGACCTACCGGACCTCCGCGCGGCGGGTCGCCGGCACCAGGGCGAGTGCCGGCACCAGCAGGATCGGTACGACCAGCAGCGCCTTCAGCGTGCCGACGTGGTCGCCGAGCAGTCCGACGAAGGGCGGCCCGGCGAGGAACGCCGTGTAGCCGATCGTCGCCACGACGCTGACCCGGGCCGGTGCCCGGTCCTCGTCGTCGGCGGCGGCGCTCATCCCGACCGGGAAGCCGAGCGAGGCGCCGAGTCCCCAGAGCGCGACCCCGGCCAGGGCAACCGGGGTGGAGGTGGCGAGGACCGCGATCACCACGCCGACGACGGCCAGCCCGACGGTGGCGAACAGCACCGGGACCCGGCCCCACCGGTCGAGCGCGATCGTGCCGGCGGTGCGGCCGACGGTCATCGCGGCGACGAAGATGCCGAACACGGCGGCGCCGGCCGCCTCGCTGACCCCGTGCCCGTCGATGAAGGCCACCGCCACCCAGTCGTTGGCGGTCCCCTCGGTGAAGGCCATGATCAGCACCAACAGGCCGACGAGCAGCGTACGGGGCTCGCGCCAGGCCCGCAGCACGCCGCTGTCCCGGCGGTGGCCGGCGGTGGCCGTCTCGTCGGTCCGCGCTTCGGCCCCGCCTCGGGCGGTCAGGAAGAAGCGGACCGCGACCAGCGTGCCGACCAGCACCAGGGCGGCGACCAGGGTCAGGTGCGCGAAGACGGGAAAGCCGGCGTGGGCGGTGGCGGCACCGAGCCCGGCGCCGGTGACGGTGCCCAGGCTCCAGGCCGCGTGGAAGCGGGGCATGATGGTCCGCCCGAGCCGCCGTTCGACCAGCGCGGCCTCGACGTTCATCGCCACGTCGGTCAGGCCGGAGCCGTAGCCGATCGCGGCGAGACCGAGGGCCACGACCGTGACCGAGGACCACGCGCCGATGCCGGCGCCGACCACCACCAGGCCGACCGCGACCAGCGCGGTGGAGCCGGCGACCGTACGGGGTGAGCCGGCGCGGTGCACCACCGCTCCCGCGGTGACCATCGCCAGGATCGCGCCGAGTGACATCGCGAGCAGCAGCAGTCCCAGTTGCCCGGCGCTGAGGCCGAGCCCCTCGCGGGCGGCCGGCACCCGGGAGAACCACGAGGCGACGGCCAGGCCGTTGAGGGCGAAGACGAAGGCGACCCCGGTACGGGCGGCGAGGACCTGCCGGGGCGGCGGCACCACGGCCGGGGACGTCGGGGTGGCCGGGTTGGCCTCGGTCGGGCTCACGGACGGACTCCTTCCGCGCCGGGGTGGCCGACGCACAGAAAGATCGCACCCCTGAGAGCGCTCTCAGCGCAAGAGTAGCCTGGGGTCATTACCCGAACCGGGACCGCCCGGCACCCCGTGCCGCCCGTTCTGGAAGGCTGCGAGCGGAGGTTGACATGACGGTGCGGCCGGCACGGAAGATCAGGCTGGAGGACGTGGCGGAAGCCGCGGGCGTGTCCCGCGCGACCGCCTCCCGGGTCATTTCCAGAACGGGGCCGGCGTCACCGGCCGTCCAGGACCGGGTCCGGAACGCGGCCCGCCAGCTCGGTTACCAACCGGACCAGGTGGCCAGGTCGCTGGCCGGGGGTGCCGGGTTCCGGCTCGTCGTCGCGATCGTCGGCACCACGTCCCGGGTGCTCGACGACCCGTACGTCGACCGGGCGCTCGCCGCCGCGGCCGAGACCGCCGCCCCGTACGGGGTCGGGGTGTCCCTTCAGTGGTTGCCCCGCCGGTCGCCCCGGCTGGACCGGCTGGCCGAGGACCGCAGTGTGCGGGGCGTGGTGCTGTTCAACACGACCGAGGCGACCCTCGCCGGGATGCCGGCGGCGCTGAACCGGCGGGTCGCCTCGATCGGGATCGGCTCCCCGAGCGTGCCGTCCTTCGACGTCGACAACGGCGGCGCGGCCAGCACGATCGTGCGCCACCTGTACGGGATCGGCCGCCGCCGGATCGCCATGATCACCGGTCCGCCGTGGCTGCCCTGCGCCTGGCGTTCGGTCAAGGCGTACCAGGATCTGGTGCGTTCGGCCGGGCTGCCGGTCCGCCTCGTCGCCGGGGACTTCTCCGCCGCCGGTGGCCAGCGGGGGATGCGTATCGTGCTGCGCCGCTGGCCGGACACGGACGCGGTCTTCGCGATCAACGACGCCACGGCGCTCGGTGCGATCGCCGTCCTGCGCGAGACCGGTCGCCTGGTGCCGGACGACATAGCGGTGGCCGGGTTCGACGACATCCCGTTCGCCGAGTTGAGCGCTCCCGCCCTGACCACGGCCAGCCACCCGGTGGGCGCGATCGTCTCGGCGGCGGTCACCGCCGTGCTCGACGGGTCGCGGGTGCCGCCGGCAGCGGTCTTCCCGTCGACCCTGGTCCGGCGGGCGAGCGCCTGAGCCTCGGCGTCGGCCGGGCGGCACCCCACCGGTCGGGGTCACGATCTCCGATCCGCTTCCGGTCGAACCTTTCGCCGCCGGTACGCGTACCTCCGGGCGGGAGGTCGACCACGATGACCGTACGTCGAAAGCTTTTCTGCCTCGTCGCCGCGACAGTGGTCGCGGCGGCGTTGTCCGGCCTGGCCGCCGGCCCGGCGCTGGCGCACGGCGCGCCGGGCAGCCCGGTCAGCCGGTCGGTGGCCTGCGGACCGGACGCGCCCACGACGAACCGCTCGGCGGCGTGCCGGGCCGCGATCGCCGCCGGCGCCGTCGTGGCCCAGTGGGACAACGTACGGGTTGCCGGGGTGGCCGGGCGCGACCGGCAGAAGATCCCCGACGGCAGGTTGTGCAGCGGCGGCGTCGACGCGTTCGGCGGCCTGGACCTGGCGCGGGCGGACTGGCCGGCGACGAGGCTCACGGCGGGGGGCGAGTTCACCTTCACCTACCGGACCACTATCCCGCACGAGGGCACCTTCCGGTGGTACGTGACCAGCACCGGGTACGACCCGACCCGACCGCTGACCTGGTCCGATCTGGGTGAGCGGCCGTTCCTGACCGCCACCGACCCGCCCCGCTCCGACGGTGCCTACCGGATGCGCGGTCGGTTGCCGGCGGGGCTGTCCGGCCGGCACGTCATTTTCGCGATCTGGCAGAACTCGTCCACCCCGGACACCTACTACTCCTGCTCCGACGTCATCTTCGGCGGCGCCCCGGCACCGGCGGGCGCCGGCACCCGGTCCGCGACCGGCGCCGCCCGCCCCGGCGGCGGAGCGTCCGCCAGCACCGGGGCGGCCGACCCGGCGACCGTCGCCGGCATCGGTTCGGCCGACACCGACACCGGCACCGGCACCCGTACGGCCGCCGCCGCCACCGGTGGCGGGATCCCGCCGCTCTGGCTCGGCTTGGCCGGCGTGCTGCTCGCGGCGGCGGTCCTCGTCCCGATCGGCCTGCGACTGCGATCCCGGACCAGCCGCTGAATGGGTGGTGGTCAGTAGGATCAGATGGACCGTTTGACCTGTCGGACCGGCGGGCCGTCGATCCAGCTCAGGAACCGTGCGTCGGCGACCGGGCGGGACATGCCGCTGATCAGGGCGCTGTCACGGAAACTTGTCATAATCAAGGTCAGTCGATGGCGGTCCTGTCGGCTCGGATACCACGACCACATGCGACGCCGGTAGACCGGGCAGGGCCATTCCTCGCCGTCGTCGGTGCAGTTCCAGTCCTGGTTGGGTCGGTGTAGGGCGCCCTGGCCTTCGGTTGGCTTGTCGTACTTCATGGTTTGTCACTCCGGTTAGATCAGGTGCACCCGTTCGAGGGATCCGTCGGTATTCCGCAGGGTGAGGCTTCCGTCCCCGTGGTCGATCAGGTCGAGTACCAGGTGGTAGGCGACCAGTGCCCGGTTGATCGTGTCGGTCTTCGTGTCCCTCGTGCGGGCGCACGCCGAGGTGAGTGCGTCGACCGCGCGCGGCGCCAGGTTGACCGTGATCTTCGTGAGCGTCGACCGGTCCGGCTCAGCCACGACGACGCTTACCGATCTCGATCATCGGTACCGTCGGGGCCGGCGGCCGTGTCTTGCGTGACCAGCACGGGCACGAGCACGGTGCCCACGGCAGCCACGACTTCGACCACGGCTTGACCCACCCCCCACACCGGTCGCATTTGCTGTTGTCGCCGCCGCAGTTCATGCACAACGGCCCGTCCGTCGCCGGGGTGAGCGGATCGTCCGTCACCGGGCCTCCGGTGCCACCGGTGCCGTTGTTTGTTGCTCGCGTTGGGCCCAGGCCAACTGGTCGCACCCATCCGGCCGGCACTGCGGGCATCGGCGCTCACCGGCATGGCCCCGGATCGTCTCGTTCACCGCCCACACGATCGCCGCCCGAGTGAGCGGCTCATTCTGCCTACTCACGATTCCCCTTCCTCGATGTCGGTCTGCATTTCGGTGCTCGTGTCCTTCGGAAGGGCTTGGAGGAATTCGATGGCACGGTCCATGTACGGGCATCCGTACTGGGTGCAGTGGAGGCAGACCGGGCGCCACGGGGGTCCCCTGCGGTGTCGTTTCACCTCGGCGCGAGCGATCCACGCCAACGTGCCCACGCTCAGTTCCCCGCTCATCGGTCACCCCGTGTGTTCCGCCGGATGCGCCCGGACATGCCGGGCCCGCCCCGGCCGAGCGGCGGCAGAGGGTGGGCCGGGGCGCCATTGAGGGGGCGTGGACGTGGACCGGGTGGTCCATCCACCGGGGGCGACTCGGGGAACGGGGGCGGCGGGGGAGTGGCGAACGTGAGGCCGGGGCACGGGCTCAGTGCTGCGCAGCGCCAACGCCGCCCGAATGCGCAGTAGCGGGACAGCCGGAGCCAGATCCGGCGATGTCGTCGAACACTCGTCGCCCTGTGGCGCATCCACGCTCCCTCCATTGGGGGCGGCGTCCGGGCTGCGCTACACGCGAGGGGTGGCAGCAACCCGGACACCGGGTAGCCCGATATTGACGAAGAGTGTTGGCGGGCGCAACGACTAAGAGCGAGATTGACGGAAGAATATTGACACTGTCTCATACGATGCGCAGACTCTGTCTCGTATGGAGCAGTCGGAACGCGCTTAGCGCGATTACGTGGGGTGACCATGACAGACGACGCCGGATCGAGTGTTCCTCGACGCCAGCTAGGTCGGTACCTGAAGGAGGCGCGCGAGCAGGCGGGCATAGCCCTTGAAGCGGCTGCCGTCCAATGTGAGTGGAGCCGGGCCCGGATGTACCGCATCGAAGGCGGGCGGGTCTCACTCAGGACGCATGACGTAGACCTGATGTGCAACATTTACGGGGTTGGATCGGAGTTCCGGGAAGTCCTCAAGAGCCTTGCCAAGGCAACCAAGGCTCACGGGTGGTGGCACGCCTACGGCACGGCTGTACCGAGCTGGTTCGAGTTGTACGTGGGGCTTGAGGCGGCAGCGAGCAGGCTCCGGCAGTACGAACCTGCCCTGATCCCCGGACTGTTGCAGCGCCGGGAGTACGCGGCCACAATCCTTGGCTCCCAACCCGGCATGACGGAGGATGCCGTGGGGCAGGCGGTGGCGCTGCGGCTTGAGCGACAACGCCTGTTGGCCCGGCGGCACCCGAAGGCGCCTCAGCTCGACGTGATTCTGCACGAGGTTGTCCTGCTCGGACAGTGGCCCGGCAAGCGGGAGCAGCTGGAGCATCTGATCCAGGCGGGACGGGTGCCGGGCGTGAGTATCCGTGTCATACCGAGCGTCACCCGTCCCGCTCACTGGTCGTTGGCGGGAGGGTTCGTGATCCTGGACTTCCCACCTCTGGGCAGCCGCCCTCCAGAGCCCACCACCGTCTACTCCGAGTCGCTGACGGGGGCCCTGTATCTCGATCGACCGGCGGAGGTGGACACGTACTCTCAAGCGTGGACGATGCTTGAGGACGTGGCGCTGAACCCCCCACGGTCGGCGGCCCTGATTGCGGAGATCAAGGAAGGTAGCAGCGAGCATGAGTGATCTGACCGGCGCCAACTGGCGCAAGAGCACCCGGAGCGGCAGCACCGGGGGCAACTGCGTAGAGGTCGCCACCAACCTCCCCGGCGTCGTTGGCGTCCGGGACACCAAGGACCGTGATGGCGGCACGCTGACCTTCGGGCCGGCGGCGTGGCGCGCGTTCGTCGGGCTGGCAAAGCAGCGGTAACCGCCCGTAGCGGGCACGGGTGTCCTGTCCGCTGACGACTGCGACACGAAAAACGTCATTTCTTTATTCCTTCTCAAGAGAAGCGAACTCTTGAGAGAGAAATAGAGAGTGACGTTTTTTCGTCATCCGCGTCACCGTCCCGGCGGGCTGGCTACGCTCGGCCGCTCGGCCGGCGTCTACGCGGCGTTGTAGTCCTCGGTGCTGTCCTGAGGTGGGTAGACCACCCTCGCCGGGGCGATGCCTTGACGTCCCCGATACCGGGCGCCGGTCTTGACCCGCACTTCGTGCCGACCGTGGGCGGACAGCAGCAGTCGGCCGCCACTCCGACGCCGTTGCCGGGCTACCCGCGCCCCCGCACCCCGCCATCGGGACAGCTCAGGCGAACGTATAACGCATTAATCTCATACATCATCTTTGATGTACGTACACAAAAGAAGTTGTACGATTCAAAAGCGTTAGTTTCCCTGGAGACGCCGGGCTGCCGCCGACCCTGATCAACGTGCTGCACGGTCGTTGCGCTCGGCGATCGGTGTTTCTCAAACACCCTTCGATACAGAGCCGGAGCCACTGGATCGGAAGGGAGTCGGACCGCGATCTCCACGCCAAGCCTTCCGACCAGCCCGGGCGGGCCGACGGGCCAGTCGGGGGCGGGGGCTCAATGGCCTCTGACCCGGAACTCGTTGCCGTCCGGGGTCGGCCAGCACGACGGTGCCGTCCTCACCGATTTCCAGTGGCGTGGCCCCGAGGGTGACCAGCCGGTCGACCTGCGCTTGCCGGTCGCCGTCGGCCGTGAGGTCGAAGTGTTGCCGGTCCGTGGGCCACCGCGACCCTTGGGCGCCTGATCTTGGCGAGAGATATGGCAGGCAGGAAGGCGCCGCCGATGGCTCGGCTGGGCAGCGTTGCGTCCTGGGTCATCAGCCGATCGGATGACCGAAGGCGATGATCGGCTATTTCCATGTGCGACGGACGCCCTGCGACGCTAGGAAGGAGGCATGACCAACGAGGTGACCGTTCCCCTGCTGCCGTGCGCATCCATTGACGACATCGAAACCTTCTACGGAGTTCTCGGTTTCCGCACCACGTACAAGCAACGCAAGCCCAACGCGTGTGTGGGCGTGCAGCGGGAAGACCTGCATCTGCAATTCTTCGAGATCGCCGGATTTGACCCGGAGCAGTCCTATGGCTCCTGTCTCGTACTCACCGCCGACATCGAGGGACTACATCGGGCATTCGCAGCCGGCATGCGCGCCGCGTACGGCAAGGTACTGGTGTCGGGAACGCCGCGGATGACCCGGCCCAGGGCGCGGAAGAACGCCGACGGGTTGGGCGGATTCAGCGTCATCGACCCGGGCGGCAACTGGATCCGCGTCTTTCGGGACGCCGCCGCCACCGCGGCCACGCCGGCCGCCACGCCTGCCGGGCGGCTGGCCAAGGCCCTGGCGAATGCTGTGGTGCAGGCCGATTCCAGGGGAAGCGTCGGACAGGCCGTTCGGATCCTCGACAGCGCGTTGGCCCGCCCGCAAGACGACGACGACCCGGCCGAGCAGGTAGAGGTCCTGGTCTACCGCGCCGAACTCGCGATGGTGCTGCACGATCCAAAGACCGCGGCCGAGATGCTGGCCCGCGCCCAGTCCGTCCCGCTCACGGAAGACGAATTCGAAAGGGCGGCACCCGCTTTCGACAACGCCGCCGAACTCGCAGCAGCACTGCGGTGAACCACCATACGAACGAACGGTCGGCCCGCCTTTTATCCCGCCGGGGATACCCCCGGCGGGATGGTGCAAGATGGGTGATCAGTCGCGCACTCGTACGACGCAGTAAGTAGTGTCGGGGGTCGCCGGGACGGACAACCGCGCGTTGACCGCGTACAGGCTGGAGCCGAAGGAAACCACAGCCGACGGCTCGTCGAGGTCGCGGTCACGGATTACGTCGATCGGTGTGGCCCGCGTCAGCCGCTCGTTGAGGCGGAACTTGGCGATCACATTGTTTCGGTTGCGCACCACATACAGCGTGCGCCCCTCAAGCAGCAGACCGTCGCCATTGCATACCGACACGCCGCCCGTGCTGATCTGGGCGGCCATGCCCGCGCGGGGATCGAAGCAGTAGAGTCGGCCGGTCTTGGCCTGCACGATAATGAGCTTGTCCGCCCAGGCGGCGACGATGCCGGTGTTACAGCCGGTGGGGTCGCCGAGCCCACCCGGCAACCGCAGCGTCCGTACTCCCGATTGTCCGGGCAGCGACCCATTGCGGCCAAACTCGACGCAGTAAACCTTGGCCTTCTTCGAGTCGGTGAAGAACACGGCCTTCTTCGTGGCGGTCACGCCGTCGATGAACCCGCCGCCGAAGTCGTACGTCGCCAGGCATTCGCCGGTCGACTCACGGTAGACAGCCGCCCCGCCCATGTTGCCGCAGGCCGCCCAAATCCGGCCTCGTTCAACGTCCAAACCCGTTGCCTGGGTACCGGACACGGGCGGCACGAGGAGCATCCCGTTGCCGGTACGCAGGTCGGCGCACCAGATGCATCCGTCGGCCATGGAGCTGACGTAGATCTTCGTGCCGGTTCCGCGGGCGATCCCCTCCGGGCAGAACCCCCTCGGTAGGTTGATCACTGAGGGATACCGGCCGTTCCCGTGGTGAGCCGAGGCCGGAGCCGCGGCGATGGCGGCCCCGATGGGCGCGGCAACGGCTGCGGCCAAGAGTGTTCGTCTCTGCACTGTCGTGCTCCTTTTCGATAGGCGAACACATATATGGGTACCTGTGGATCAAGTACCGAGGCCACTTCGCCATTGCTCGACAAGCGACCGAACCGAGCCCGCGTGCCAAACCCGCCGATCGCCGTCGCCGGAGGAGCCGGCGAGCTAATGATCCAAAGAAACCGGCCCGGACCGGCAGGCCGTGCACCCACCCGGCCGAGGGCGCCGTCCCGGTCATCGAGACTCCTCGTGCCCGCAGCGCTTCCGTGGCCCGAGAGGCGCGAAACGATTTGCGCACGCAGACGTCCGTTCACGAGGATGTCGGTGTGACGTCCAGCCCGTGGCCCATGCAGGTCGGCTCGCTCCTCCTACGTGAGGCAGCCGCCGCCGACATGGAGCAGATGCTGTCCTTCCGCAACGACCCCGCGGTCAACCGATTCATGCTCCGAACAAGCGTCGACCCGGAGACGTTTCGGCGGGAGTGGCTCGCGGTGCCCACGAGTGACACCGACTTCTCCTGCGTAGCCGAGTTGGGTGGAACCGTCGTCGCAATGGGCTTCCTCGACATCGTGGACGGGATGGGTCAGCCCGGGATGCCCAAGCGCACCGAAGGGGTTGTCGGGTACATCGTCAAGCCGGACTCTGCGGGCAAGGGGGTGGCAACCAAGGTGGCCCACGGGCTCCTGAGGGCCGCGTTCGACCACCTCGGGCTCCGGCGCGTTACGGCGAGTTGCAACGCCGACAATCCGGCGTCGGCAAGGGTGCTCGAAAAGGCCGGCATGAGACGTGAACAGCACGGCGTGGAGGACTCCTGGCATGCCGACCTCGGTTGGGTAGACGGCTACCAGTACGCGATCCTCGCGCGTGAATGGCATGCAGCACGCGCCGGCTCACCGCAGCGTTCCTAACAGGCTGACCGACCCACGGGGTCACACCGTGCCGGCGAGCGAAATGTCCGGTTCTACCGCGATCCGATCGGCTGCCCGACCGGCTGATTCGGGTGCACGACCCAGTGATGTGGGCGAACCTCACCCGGCATCATGCCGGTGGGACTCGAACTCGGCGGGGTCAGCGCTGCCCGGCCAGGACCTCCCGGGCGATGGTGTCCCGCCGGGCGGCCTCCCGCTCCGCCTCCTCCTGCTGAGCCAGCTCACGGGCGTCGTACGCGGAGCGGGCGGCGGCGATCTCGTTCTGGTGCCCCTCGGTCCAGGTGACCAGCGCGCGGATGGTGTTGTGCAGGGTCGAGCCCAGCGGGGTCAGCTCGTAGTCGACCCGGGGCGGCACCGTGGCGTGCACCGTACGGCGCACCAGGCCGTCGCGTTCCAGGTGCCGCAGCGTACGGGTGAGCATCCGTTGGCTGACCCCGTCGATCGAGCGGCGTAGCTCGGTGAAGCGCAGGCTGCGCCGGTCGAGCAGGGTGATGACCAGCAGGGACCACTTGTCGGCGATCCGGTCGAGGATCTGCCGGACCTCGCAGTCCGCTCGGGTGTCCCACTGGATCAGCTCGTGGTCGGTGGTATCACCGCAGTAACCGGGGGACTTTGAAGTGCCGACTTCCATGCCCACCGATGCTCCCCGACGATGCTCTTGGTTACAAGAGGGAACCGGCAGTCGTCGGAAGAACCGACGCCGGTCCCGCCATCGCTGGAGGAGTTGGCTGGTGTCCATGTCGAATCAGCGGATGGACGGTCGAGCCCGTGCCGTGCTGTTCGTACTCTGCGGGGCGATCTTCCTGGAGGGGATCGACGTCGCGATGCTCAACGTCGCGCTGCCGGCGATCCGGGCCGACCTGGGCCTGAGCACCGGGACGCTCAGCGGGGTGGTCAGCGCCTACGTGCTCGGGTACGGCGGTTTCATGCTGCTCGGTGGCCGGGCCGCCGACCTGCTCGGCCGCCGGCGGATGTTCCTGACCTGGTTGGTCGTCTTCCTCGTCTTCTCCGGCCTCGGCGGGTTCGCCACCGAGGGTTGGATGCTGCTGGTGGCGCGGTTCGTCACCGGTGTCGCGGCCGCGTTCCTGGCTCCCGCCGGGCTGTCCCTGGTGACGACCAACTTCCCCGAGGGGCCGCAGCGCAACCGGGCGCTGGGCATCTACGCCGGCATGGCCGCCGGTGGCTTCAGCCTGGGTCTGGTCGCCGGTGGACTGCTCACCTCGATCGGCTGGCGGTGGGTGTTCTTCGCCCCGGTCATCATGTCGGCGCTGATCCTCGCCGCGGCCATTCCCCTGGTCCGGGACTCCGGTGCGCGGCAACGCCCGGCCGGCGGGTTCGACCTGGCCGGTGCGGTCAGCGTCGCCGGGGCGATGCTACTGCTGGCGTACGGCGTGGTCCGGCTGGAACGTCCCGCCGACGGCAGGGCCGGTACGGCCGCCATGTTCCTCGGTGGCCTGCTGCTGCTGGCCGTGTTCGTGTCGATCGAGCGGCGTTCGGCGAACCCGTTGGTCCGGCTGGGCATCCTGCGCAATCCGACCCTGGTCCGTACCAACGTGGCGGCGCTGCTCTTCCTCGGCGCGTTCGCCGGCTTCCAGTTCCTGGTCACGCTCTACCTACAGGAGTTGCGCGGCTGGAGTGCCCTGCAAACCGGGCTGGCGATGCTGCTGATCGGTCTGGACCTGATCCTGTCCCCACTGCTCGCCCCGCGCCTGGTCGACCGGTTCGGCAACGTACGGGTGCTGTTCGGCGGGTTGCTGCTTGCCGTGCTGGCGTACGCGCTGTTCCTGCCGGTCGGACCGGACTGGACCTACGCCGCCATGGTCCCGACGATGCTCCTGCTCGGCCTCTCCTTCTCCCTGGTCTACGGGCCGCTGACGATGGCCGGGACGGACGGCGTCGAGGAGTCCGAGCACGGGCTCGCCGGGGGACTGCTCTACACCGCCATGCAGTTCGGTACCGCGCTCGGCCTGTCGGCGGTCACCGCGGTCACCGTCGCGGCGCTCGGCGAGCACGACTCACCCGGTGTGGCGCTCGATGCGCTCCGGTCCGCGCTGCTCGTCCCGGTGGCCCTGGTGCTGGTCGGGGCGATCGTCACCGCCTTCGGCCTGCGGGCCGGTCGGGCGGCGGGGACCGGCGAGCCCGCTCCCGTACCGACACCGGCCGAGGTCGCCGGCTGACGGTGAGCGGTCGTCACCCGGCCGGCGACGGGTGTCGTGGTCGCCGGCCGGGGGTATGGGTACCCCGTATGAGTGCAGAGAGCAGTGACCGCAGTCAGGTCGAGCGGCGCGCCGAGTATCTGCTGCCGGAGGAACGGGCGGTGGGCAGCGCGGATCCGCTGGCGCAGGCCGAGGCGATCCTCGCCGACTCCGACCGGCGTACCGCCGGGCTTCCGACGGGTCCGGGATCGGTGGTCGAGCACCGTACCTCGGAGCAGACGGTGACCCCGACGGACTGATCCGTCGGGGGCCGGTGTCGCTTTGATGGTCGACTGGCGGGTAAGACCGGATCGTCGTAGTCTTCCGGCGGCTCGGCGCGGTGCCGGGCTGTCTAAGGAGGACACACGGATGCTGGGACTAGAGAAGAAGCTCTCCAAGGCGTGGGAAGGCAAGAGCGCACAGGAGATCGCCGACGCACCGGTGACCGCCATCGAGGGCGTCTCGGCCGGCGACGCTGAGCTGCTGCTCAAGGCGTTCGGCATCAAGACGGTTCGTGACTTCGGCACCAACAAGTACTTCCGGTGGGCGCAGTCCATCGCGACCCTGGCCGACTGATCGCCCCTACGCCCGACGGTGCGGTGCCGCGCCGTCGGGCGGTGGGCCCTCGGGTCCGTCGGTCCCGGTCAGCGCCGGGTCGCGGCGTCGACCAGGGTCTCGGCGACCGTACGGGCCACCGCGCCCGCCCCGACGTTGCCGTCGAGTTGGGCGGCGACCGACGCGCCGTCATAGAGCAGGACGAGTTGCCGGGCCAGGCCGTCCGGGTCGGTGGCGCCGGCCTCGGCCGCGAGTTGCCGGAAGGTCGACCGGACCCAGCCCCGTGAGGTTTCGCAGACCTCGCCGACCTTGCCGCCCGGGGCGACCTCGGCGCTGGCGTTGAGGAACGCGCAGCCACGGAAGCCGGGTTCGGCGAACGCCTCGCTGAGCGCGTCGAAGACGGCGAGGACCCGCTCGCGGGGGGACTCCACCCCGGCCAGCCAGCGGGCCACCCGCTCCTGCCGGCGGGCGTGCCGAGCCAGCAGGTACGCCTTGATCAGCTCGTCCTTGCTGCCGAACGCGTTGTACAGGGTCGCCTTGGCGACGCCGGCGTGCTCGATCACCCGGTCGATGCCGACCGAGTGCACACCCTCGGCGTAGAACAGCTCGTCGGCGGCGGCCAGCAGGCGTTGCCTGGCCGACGAGCGACCGGTGGTTGTCACGGACATGCTCCGAGATTACTGGACCGGCCGCCCCGGTCGGGGCGCCAGGTGAACAAAACGGTCTGTCTGGTCGCGACGCGCATGTGATCTGCCGGACATGCCGGACCGGGCGGGCCTCCGGCGGGTGTCGAGACGACTCTTTACGCCGTAAGGTAATGTCCCTGCGGGGTAATAGCTTACCCCGTACGGAATTCTGTGGCCCTTTGTGAGCGGAAGTGGAGACGACGCATGCCCGAGGCGACCCTGCACGACGGAAGCACCATCGAGGTGGAGGTGCGCGGGGCGGGACCGACCGTGCTGCTGCCGGTCGACCCGCGCCCGACCGAGGGACCGGCCGCCGACGAGCTGCGCCGCTGGGGAGTCGACCCGGCGCTCGGCCGGAACCTGGTCGACGGGCTTGCCGACACCTTCCGGGTGGTCGCGTTCGACTACGAGGGCCACCTGAAGGCGATACCGAAACCGGACACCCTGACCCCGGACACCATCGCCGCCGACCTGCTCGCCATCGCCGACGCCGTGGGCGCACGACAATTCGCGTACTACGGGTACTCGTGGCTGGCGCTGAGCGGGTTGCACCTGGCACTGCGTACCGATCGCCTGTCGGCGCTGGTCATGGGCGGCTTCCCGCCGATCGACGGCCCGTACGCGGAAATGCTCGCGGTCACCACCGCGACCCACGCGCTGGCGTCCCCGACCCCGGCCGACCCGGTCGTGAACCAGCCGGACGCCGTCGCCACCGACGACACCTGGACCGGGGCCGGCGACGTCGACTGGTCGACCGTGCAGGTGTCGCTGACCGAGGCGCAGACCCGGCAGTTCATGACCCTGTACCTGGCCCTGCGCGGCTTCGACGACCAGGCGGCCCAGGAGCGGATCACCTGCCCCCGGCTCTGTTTCGCGGGCTCGGCCGACCAGATCCCGTACGGCGAGCGCTGGGGCGGCGTGACGGTGGACATGGCCGGGCCGCTGGTGAACCGGCGCGCGGAGCTGGAAGCCCTCGGCTGGCGGGTGCGGGTGCTCGACGGGCTCGACCACACCGCCGCCATGCAGCCGGCGAACGTGCTCCCGGTCATCCGCCCGTGGCTTGCCGAGGTGCTGACCGGCCACTGATCCGCCGCCGGTGGGGCGCCGACCGGTCACCGGAAGCGCAGTATCTTGGTAACTCCGTGCCGGGTCCGGCCGGGCGGATCCACGGGTCCGGGAAAATCGTCGGGGGAGGCAGCCGCGTCCAGGGAACCGGAGCGCAAGCTCATCGCCTCGAACAAGAAGGCGCGGCACGACTACGAGATCCTCAAGACGTACGAGGCGGGCATCGCCCTGCTCGGCACCGAGGTCAAGTCGCTGCGGGCCGGACGGGCTTCACTCGTGGACGCCTTCGCCCAGGAGCTGAACGGCGAGCTCATGCTGTACGGGCTGCACATCGCCGAGTACGCGTACGGCACCTGGACGAACCACCAGCCGCGCCGAACCAGGAAGCTGCTGCTCCGGCGTACGGAGATCAACAAAATCCTGGACCGGGTACGCGATCCCGGCCTCACCCTCGTACCGTTGTCGATCTATTTCAGTAATGGGTGGGCGAAGGTCGAACTCGGCCTCGCCCGCGGCAAGCGGTCCTACGACAAGCGGCAGACCCTGGCCGAGCGGGACGCGAACCGCGAGATGGCCCGCGCCCTGAGCCGCCACCTCAAGGGCCAGAGCCGGCAACGGACCTGACCGGGGTGGGAGGCGGCCGGACCGCACCCCACCCCGATCGTTCGACTAGCGGACCGACCAGCGCTGCGCGGCGCTGCCGTTGCAGGTGTAGAGCTGCGCCAGGGTGCCGTTGGCGGTGCCGCCGCCGGCCGCCTCGACACACTTACCCGAGGCGGGCACCACGAGCGAGCCGTCGGTGCCGAAGGTGAAACGCTGCGCGCCGGTGCCGTTGCAGGTCCAGATCTGCACCTTCGTGCCGTTGGCGGTGCCGCTGCCGGAGATGTCCAGGCAGCGGTTGCCGTAGACCTGCAACTCACCGCTCGCGGTCCGGGTCCACCGCTGGTTGGTCCCGCCGTGACAGTCCCAGAGGTGCACCTGCGCGCCGGCGACGGTGCTCACCCCGGAAACGTCTAGGCACCGCCCGGACTGCGGGTTGACCAGCGACACCGGGGTGCCGACCGGCGGCGCGCCCGGCGGGGTCAGACTTCCCGGTACGGATTGCAGCGCGGTGAACCAGCGGGCCGCCATCTTGTCGTAACCGGCGGCGTTCGGGTGCACCCCGTCGGCCAGGTCGGCGGTCGTCAGCGCCGAGAACATGTCGACCAGGTGGGTCCGGGGCCCCTTCTGCGCCACGATCCCCGGGATCGTGGCGTTGTACGCCTGCACCCGCGCCTGGAGCGTGGGATTGGTCTCCGGGGTGATGGTGGCGACGAACAGTTCCACCGTGGGCGCGTTCAACCGGATCTTGTCGATCAGCGCGGAGAGCCGGGCCGGTGCGTTCGGCACGTCGTAGTTCTGGTTCATGTCGTTCGTGCCGATGTGCAGCAGCACCGTACGCGGGTTGGTCGCCTGGAGCCAGCCGACGATGTTCGCGTCGAGCTGGTCGATCCGCCAGCCGGAGTGCCCCTCGTGGTCGTGGTCACCCAGACTCGCCGGCCCGTTGAAGCCGGACCCGACGAAGTCGACGGTGTGCCCACCGTTGACGAAGCGCTGCCACAGGTTGATCCGGTACCCGCCCGGCACGTTGAAGCCGTCGGTGATCGAGTCACCGAGCGGCATGACCCGTACCCCGCCGTTGGATTCGGCCAGCGCCACGGGCGCCGCCTGGGTCGGGGCCGACCGGGCGGGGGTGGCCTGCACCGGAATTGCCTGGGCCAGGGCGAGACCGGTGGTCAGGGCGAGTCCGAGGCCGGCGGTGGCGAGCCGGCGTCCGTTCCATCGCATGGGTGGTCCTCTCGTCGGAGCCGACCGGGGACGGTGGCGCGAAACACCGCTGGGCTAGAGCGGAAGCGCCGGTACGGTCGGCTGTATCGAGACTTCGCGATGGCCGCGGTCCGGCGCGAGCCCATCGGCGGTGCGGAGCCGACGAACGCCGTCGCCACTGCGCCGAACGGTCCACCGCCATCGACGGCCGGCACGAATTTTGCGGGATTGGTCGATCGGCGACGAACCTGTAGCAGGCGGCGTCCGGACTCGGTCATGTGCTCGCGCAGTGCGTCCGAGCCGAGGGACCCGGTACGCCAGGAACACTCCGACATGAGCCACCAACTGCCGTCCGGCTTCGACACACTCGACCTCATCCGGCCGATCCACGTCGTCTCGCTCGTCGCCCTGGGGCTCTGGCTGATCGACAACATGCAACTCGCCGAACTCGCCGGGGTGTGCGCAGCGGAAAAGCGCTGGGAGTTCCTGTTCACGATGCTGCCGTGGCGCTTCGTCGGCGTCACGTCAAGCGCCACCAACCCGGTCGCCATGTTCTAGTGCCATTTGTGCTCGTCAATTCGATCCTGCCGACCACGTACGGCGCGTGGAGCAGTGGCGCCGGTCCGGGCAACCGGGTGGATCGGCGCATCCGCGAGTTGGGCGCGGTAGGTGTTGTGTGAGCGGTGGTCAGACCGCCGTGGGACCGGCCGATGGCTTGCGCTGCCCCCGCCGGCCGACCGGTACGGGGGACGGGACGTCCGGCGGTCAGCCGCGTTTCATCAGGCGGCCGACGGCGGCCATCATCTCGGTCGCCATCTCGTCGGCGTGTCCCTCGGCGGCGCCCTCGTGCATGCAGTGCCGGGCGTGGCCGTCGAGCAGGCCGAGCGCGACCTTGTCCAGGGCGGCCTGGACGGCCGAGATCTGGGTCAGTACGTCGATGCAGTAGCGGTCGTCCTCGACCATCTTCTCGACGCCACGAACCTGCCCCTCGACGCGTCGTAGCCGGGAGAGGAGCTGGTCCTTGCTGGCGGTGTAGCCACGGGTCGGGGGAGGGGCTGGAGTGGTCATCCCTCAACTGTAGCTAACCCCCAGGGGGTATGTTACGGTCTCAGTCCAATACCTCCGGGGGGTATACCTCGGGGGGCTGACGCCGAGGAGGTGCGGGGGATGCGAGCCGACCGGACCGCCGCGACCGACTTCAGGTCGCTGACCGGGCGCGGCGTCCGCGCCACCGTCGAAGGCCACGAGTACGCCGTCGGCGGCCCGGCCCTGCTCCGCGAACTCGACGTACGGGTGCCGGACGAGCTGGTCGCCACCACCGACGGCTGGTCGCGGCGGGGTGCCGCCGTGCTGCACCTGGTGCGGATCGGCGACGGGTCGGCCGAGGCGCTGGGCGCGACCATCGTGGTCGCGCTCAACGCCCAACTGCTGCGCCGGGTCCGTCTCAGCTCCGAACGGCAGTGACGGCCGTGGGCCCGGCCGCCGTCGCGGCCGGGCCCACACCGGACCGGGTTACCGCCCGAGTCCGGTCACGTCCACCAGGTTGGCGCCGGCCGGCGGTGCGAACAGTTTCTCGTCCACGGACTCGGTGAACTTCACCAGTTCCAGCGACACCCGCTCACCGGTGTTCGAATTTCCGGAGAACGACGCCAGTACGCCGGACTCGGTCACGCAGACCGAGAAGTCCTGGAGCAGCTCGTCCGTACCGCCCTGCGGGTCCTTGATCCCGGTGACGTCCGCGCAGAGCGAGTCCTGTCCGGCGATTCTCTTCTCCGAGGTGTCCACATCGGTGTTCGGCACGATCGCGGCGGCGGCCACCAGACCCAGGGCCAGTTCCGGGGTGACGAATCCGGGCCCGGCCACCCCGGCGACGACCGCGGCGTCCGGCCCGGCCGAGGCGTTGTTCGGCGCCTGCTGGCACTCGGTGCCATCGCAGATGATCATGAATTCGGGGGTGGTGACCAGCCGACCGTCGCCGTTGACCAGGACCGACCTGGGCGGCTGCTGGGCAAGGGTGATGCTGGTCTGCTCGGCGCCGACAAGCCGGTACTCGGCGGTATAGGTCAGTTCGGCGGCCTTGCCGAGCCGGTCGGCGAACTCGGAGAGCGCGCCGGCGGTGTCGACGGCGTTCTGCACGGTGCTGATGACGCCGCATCCGGCGCCCAACGCGACAACGGCGGTGAGGCTGACGAGCAGGCCGGCGACGCGGCCACGAGACGAGGTCATGCCCGTTACTGTGCGACCGGCGAGATCTCCCCGACCGGGTACGGACCGTACGCGGCACGAATCCGGGAGAACCACCGCCCGATCGGTGAACGGGGCCCGGTGGCGGGTGACAATGCCAGGATGAGTGGGCAGGCACAGCCGGACCGGCAACCCGGTACGCCCGCACACCCCGTACCGGCCTGGCGGCGGCGGCATCCGGGTGAGCACCGCTGGCCGGTGACCCTGGTCATCGCCGCCGCGATAGTGCTGCAACTGGTCACCCCGCCACAGCTCGCGTTCAGCCCGAGGTGGCTGCTCCCCGCCGTGGAGGGGACCCTGCTGGTGGTCCTGCTGGTGGTGAACCCATTCAGGATGAACCGCGAGTCCGCCGCCGTACGCGTGGTCGAACTCGCGCTCGTCGCGGTGGCCACGATCGCCGTGATCTGGTCCGCCGGCCGGCTGATCATCCTGCTGGTGGCCGGTGCCCGACCGGAGAACCCCGGCACCGTCCTGCTCAGCGGGGCGGCCATCTGGCTGACCAACGTGATCGTCTTCGCGCTCTGGTACTGGGAACTCGACCGGGGCGGGCCGGCGGCGCGGGCGAACGTGCGGCGCCCGTACCCTGATCTGCTCTTTCCGCAGATGACCGCCGCGGACCTGGCGCCGCACGACTGGCGGCCGGTCTTCCTCGACTACCTGTACGTCGCGTTCACCAACTCGACCGCGTTCAGCCCGACCGACACGCTGCCGCTCAGCCGCTGGGCCAAGACGGCGATGATGCTCCAGTCGGCGGTATCACTGCTGGTCGTGGCACTGATCATCGCCCGTGCGGTGAACATCGTCACCTGACCCCACGCGGTAATTGCGTTGAGTGATCCCGGATTTCCGGCCAGGCTGGAGGCTCCGCCCACGACGTCCGGGAGCTTTTCGATGCGCCTGCTCCGCGATCTGTGGGCCACCTCACCGCGCCGGGTCGCGGCCGTGGCCTGCCTCATCGTGCTCGGTGCCGCCGGACAGGCCGCCGCGTCGGCGCTGGCCGGGCCGGTGCTGCTGAACCGTTCGACCACGCTGTTCGCGGTGCTCGCCGTGTCGCTGGTCGTCGCCGTGCTCAGCGACCTGGTGGTGGGCCTGGTCACGGCCGGGTTGACCGCCGACTGGGCCGCCGACGTCCGGCGCCGGCTCTGCCGGGTCGCCCTCGGACAGGACCTGCCGCGACTGGAGACCACGCCGGTCGGGGAGTTGCTCGACCGGATCGACGGCGACGTCTACCAGGTCGCCGCCGAACTGCGCGGCAGCGGCGTACGGATCGCGCAGATGCTCACCGTCGGGCTGCTGTCGATAGCCGTCGCGGTCGGCGTCTGGTGGCCCGCCGGAGTCGCCATGCTGCTGCTCGCCGCGCTGCTGGCGGTCGGCCTGGCCAAACCGACCCAGCGGATCGGACCGGCCAGGATGGGGGAGGAGGAAGCCTGGTCGGACCTGGCCGCGGTGATGGAGGAGTCGATCCACGGCCAGGACGACATCCGCACCAGCCTGGCCCGGCCGTACGTGCTGCGGATGTACGCCCAGCGGGCCAGCCGGGTCCTCGCCCGGGGACGGATCGTGTGGGTGCTGTCCGCCCGGGTCACCACCGTCGCCGTCGGCGTCACCCGCGCCGGCATCGCGGCGGTCGTGGTCGGCGGGGTCTGGGCGCTGACCACCGACCGGATCGACGGCGCCCGGCTGACCGCCGTCTGGCTGCTCGCCCTGGCCTTCGGCGCGACCGTCGAGCACGTCAGCCGAATGGTGCCCGAGTTGCAGTACGCGCTCGGCGCCTGGGGCCGGGTGCAGTTGCTGCGCGACTCACCGCAGGAGCCGACCGGCGGCAACGCCCCGGTCGACGGCGACCTGGAGGTACGCGGCCTCACCTTCGGCTACGGCACGGCCGAGTCGGACAGCGGACGCCGGCTGGCCCTGCGGGACGTAGACCTGACCTTCACCCGAGGCCACTCGTACGCCCTGATCGGGCGGACCGGCTCCGGCAAGTCGACCCTGGCCAAGGTGCTCACCCGGGCCGTCGACGTGCCACGGGGCGCGGTCTTCCTCGGCGGGGCCGACCTGTGCGACCTGGACATCGAGGGACTGCGCCGATGGATCGGCGTGGTTCCGCAACGGACCGAGATCCTGGCCGGGACGCTGGCCGAGAACGTCGCCCTGTTCGACCCCGACCTGCACGAGTCGGCCGCCCGAGCGCTGCACGAACTGGGCCTGATCGCCTGGGTGGCCGACCTGCCCGACGGGATCGAGACCAAACTCGGCGAGGGCGGACACGTGCTCTCGGCCGGACAGGAGCAGCTGGTCGCGTTCGCCCGGATCCTGGTCCGGGACCCGCACGTGGTGATCCTCGACGAGGCCACCGCCCGGATGGACCCGGTCACCGAGTCACGGGTGCAGGCGGCCACCGAACGACTGCTGCGCGACCGGATCGGGATCGTCATCGCGCACCGGCTCTCGTCGGTCCAGCGGTGCGACGAGGTGGTGGTGCTCGCCGACGGCGAGGTGGTCGAGGCCGGACCGCTGCGCGAGTCGGAGCGCTTCGCCCGGCTGCTCGCCAGCACCCAGGACACCCTGCACACCGAACTGGAACCGATCCGCCGGGTCGAGATCGGCATCGGCGCCGGAGGTGTCGGGGGCGGTGCCGGCGGGGCGGGTGTCGGGGGCGGTGCCGGCGCGGTCGGTGGCGGGCTGGCGCTGGCCGTACCCGACGGCGACACCCGGCTGCGGACGGAACCCGCCCCGGCCCTCACCCCCGTGCCCTCGAACGGGGTCGGCACGGCCGTGGTCGACCAGCCGTCGGTCACCCCGGGCGTCGTACGGGCGAAGGCCGAGCCGCCGCCGCTGCCCGAACCGGCGCGTGCGCGTACGGTGCGGGAGATCTTCCGGCTGGCCGGCAACGACCCCCGGTTCGGGCTCGGCGCGCTCGGCATGTTCCTGTTCATGGTGCTGCTCGGGCTCGACGGTGCGGTGCTGCCGTGGCTCTGGGCCGACCTGGTCAACGGCATCGGCGACCCGTTCTGGCCGTCCGTCGGGATCGTCGCCGGGCTGGTCGTCGTCGTGCCGATGTCGTACTACACCGGGCGGTGGTTCCCGGAGTGGTGGGTCCGGCAGATGCTGCGGATCAGCCTGCGGCTGGTGCACGGACAGACCGGCGCGCGCCGGGTCAGCTCGCACACCCCGGCCGAGGTCGTCGCCCAGGGCGGCGACACCGAACGGGTGGTGATGCTGGCCGACAACCTGCTCGACCAGGCGGCCTGCTTCGTACTGCTGATCTCGATGACCGTGGTGTCGGGCACGCCCGTACCGGCGCTCTTCTTCGGCGGCACGATCCTGTTCTCCGGGCTGGCCGCAGCCCTGTTCGGGCCGCTGCTGGAACGGTCGGCACGCAAGACGGTCGCCGCCCGAGCCGCGTTCGCGACCGCGCTGGTCTCGTCGCTGTCGGCGGCCCGTACGGTGAAACTGGCCGGCGCCACCCGGTCGGTGCTGGACCACCTGGCCCGACTCGACATCGTCCGCAGCGACCGGCAGCGCCGGGAGATCTCGACCCAGGTGTGGGCCCGGTCCACCCCTTCGATGATCGGCGGGCTGCTGCCGATCGCCGCCTGGGCGCTCTACCTCAACGGTTCGCTGTCGTCGGGCGCGACCCTGGTGGCGGTCTCCACCCTCGGCGCCGTGCGCTGGTTCGCCTGGACCACGGCCTCCCTGGTCTCGCAACTGCCGTCGGCCCGGGTCTGGACCCGGCGTACGGTCGCGATGACCGGGGTCGGGGCGTACTCGACGATGGTGCCGGGGGTGGACCTCTCCGAGGGCAGCGCCCCGGCGCCGGAGGTGGCGCCCCGGCACCCGCTGCGCCGGCTGGACCTGGTCGGCTTCAGCGCCGTCCACGAGGACGGGACGGTCGGCGTGCACGACGTGGACCTGACCGTCGAGACCGGACAACTGGTGCTGGTCGTCGGACCGGTCGGGGCCGGCAAGTCCTCGCTGCTGCGGGCGCTGGCCGGGATCGTGCACCACACCGGGGCACTGCGTTGGAACGGGCACCCGGTCACCGAGCCGGAACTGTTCCTGCGCCCCAACCAGGTCGGGTACGTCGCCCAGCTCCCACGGGTGCTCTCCGGCACGGTCGCCGACAACATCCGGCTCGGACACGAGGTGGACGCCGTCGACGCGGTCTCGACCGCCCAGCTGGAGCACGACCTGGCGGCGGCCGGAGGCGGACTCGGACTGCTCATCGGGCACAAGGGAACGCGGCTGTCCGGTGGACAGTTGCAGCGGCTGGCCCTGGCCCGCGCCCTGGCACCGCGTACGGAGTTGCTGATCGCCGACGACGTCTCCTCGGCCCTGGACGTCACCACCGAACTGGAACTGTGGCGGGCGTTGCGCGGCCACGGGGTGACCGTGGTCGGATCAACCTCGAAACGAGCCGCACTCGCCCAGGCCGACCACGTACTGGTCCTGATCGACGGCACAGCAGTAGCCCAGGGAACCTGGCAGCAGCTAGCCCCCCACTGGAGCCACCTAGCCGGCTAACCCTCCCCTCCCTCCCCTCCCCCTCCCCCTCCTCCCCCCCCCTCCCTCCCCCGATTTCCTCGGCGATCTTGCAGTTGTGGCGCCCAATTAGTGCTACTAATCCGATTTGTGTACAGCCACAAGTGCAAGATCGCCGCCGTCTTCGGGGGAGGGAGGGGGAGGAGGGGGCTTAGGGGCGGTTGATGGTGAGGGTGGAGACGCCGGCGGTGGCGTCGATGTCGTAGCGGTCGGGGGTGTTCGCCCAGGATGGCGGGGTGATGACGGTGCCGCCGGCCACTCCGGAGCGGCTGACGCCGTCCACGGTGACGGTGCCGGCGCCGCCGCCCGCGCGTACCCGGGCCGGTGCGTCGCCGGTCAGGTGGACCAGGAACTGGCTGGCTCCACCGCTCATCACCACCCGGACGGTGCCGGTCGGGGGCGGCAGGGTCAGCTCGGCGCGGTTGGTGCCGGCGCTGAACTCGACCTCGGCGACCCGGCCACCGGTCAGGTCGACGATTTCCTCGCCGGCACCGCCACCGAGCCGGATTCGCCAGCGGACCGCGTCGCTGAGCAGGACGGTGACGATCGCCGGCCCGCCCCGACCGGTGCCGGCGAGCCCGGCCAGCACGGTGTCCCCGTCGACCTGCACCGACGGCCGCACCCTGGCATCCTCCGCGGTGGAGATCCGGTACAGGTCGGTGCCCAGGTCGGCGGCGCGTACCCGGACCGCGTCGGAGCCGTTGACCAGGTCGAGCGTCGCCTCCCGGCGGTCGTTGCGGGGCCCGCTGGCCACGTGGTCCGCCGGCCGGTCCGGTTCACCCGACACCGCCGGGTACGGCCCGCGGTCGGGACCGTCGTCCGACCAGCGGCCGTCGTGCCAGACACAGCCGGAAACCAGCATGGCGGCCGCGAGCAGGCCACCGGCCGCCCGGCCACCCCGGACCAACGTACGGGTCACCTTCGTCGCCTCCTCGATACGGACGTGTACGCCGCTACTACCCACGGCGGGGCCTGCCGACGCCCGTCACGACGTCGATGGTCTGCCCGGCCGAGGCGCCGAAGGACCAGTAGCGGCGGTGATCGCCGAGCCCGCCGTCGACAGCCCCGGCCCAGCGACGGGACGGGCCGCACCGCAGCGGGGGCGGTACGCCCTTGTCCGCCGTCCATATGCTGGTGCGATGGCTAGCCGTACCGTAATCGTCCTGGCCCTGCTGGTGGTCCTGAGCGTGGCCACCGGGTCGGTCGTGATCCTGCTGCGTCGCCGCAACAGCGGCGGTGGGCCGGACCAGGCGATGCGGGCGGCGCGTCGAGCGATTCGCCAGAGCGCGCGGGACCGTCGCCAGCGCACCCATGGCAGCCTCCGTGGCAAGGGACAGGGCGGGATCGAATCCCAGGCGTTCAGCGAGGCACCGACGAGTGACTCCGGCGGCGGCGCGTACTGAGCCGAAGCGCGGGCTTCCCGGTCAGCGGCGGAAGGCGAGCACTCCGAGCACGCCGACGACCGCGAGGGCGAGCATGGCCAGGCCGAGTCCGCCGAGCAGGCGGGCGACGAACGCGCCGTCCGGGCCGTCCGAGGCTCGTTCCGCCGCTCGGGGGCTCGGCGGGGCGGTGCTTGCGGAGGCGTCCGGTGCCGCCGTCGCGGCGCTCGGGGTGGTCGCCGGAGGGGGTACGGACCCGGCCGCCGGGCGGTAGCTCAGGATCGCCGGTCGGGTGCCGGGTGCCTGGTCGGCGGTTTCGGAGACGGTCAGCAGCGACCGGCCGTCGCGGCTGTACGTGATTGACTCGCCCTGCGGTTCACCGGGCAGCGGCGTGATCCGGGGTACGCCCCGGGTGAGTGCCCCCACCACGTCGCCGTCGGTGACGTCGAACTCGATAGCGTCGGCGTACGTACGCAGCACCACCCGGCTGCCGTCCGGCGCGTTGGCGCCCCCGGTCACCATCAGCCGGCCAAAGGCCGACCACGGGTTGTCGGTGCCGGTACGGGGCAGGTCCACCTCCCCGACCCTGCGCATCGGCACGGTCACACCGGCCCGCAGCGGCCCGTCCGGAACGTACAGCCGGGGTGTTCCCGGGTCCTTGGTCACGACGATCGGCGTGCCGTCGCCGGCGAGCAGCAGCGCCTCGGCGTCGTGCGCACCGTCCGGGTAGGAGAGCCGGTGCAGCACCGGCGACTTCGCACCACTGGCCAGCTTCCAGAGTGCGATGTTCGTACGTACGCGGTCGTTGTCGCCGATGTCGGCGATCCAGATGGTGCCGTCGCGGGCGATCGCCACGTCCTCGGTGTCGCGGGGGCGGCTCGGGTAGGACAGGGTCCTGGTCACCCGGCAGGACCGGTCGAGGAAGAAGACCCGGCGGCGGTTCTCCAGGTCGGAACCGTCGTTGACGACGACGTACCCGTCCTCGGTCGCGACCATGCCGGAGATCTCGACCAGACGCCCGTCGGCGATGACACAGACCTCGGTGCCCTTCGTCGCGGCCGCCACCACCGGTGTCGGCGCCGGTGCCGCGGCCCGCGCCGGCGCAGTCGTGATTCCGGCGAGCGGGGCCGTGGCCGTGATCCCGATCAGTACCGTGACGAGGATCCCGACGCGCAACATCGCGCAAGTCTGGCACCCGTCGCCACCGTCGCGTTCGACCGGGAGGCGGCCGGCTCCGCCCCGCCTTCCGGTCGGGGTCCGTCCGGGCCGGCGAACGCACTCCGACCCGTCCGGACTCACCGACGCCGTCGCCTGAACCGCCTGGCCCGACCGAGGCCGTTCCCGGACCGTCCGGTCAGCGTCGGCGGTGCGCCCGCAGGACGGCGTCCCGGATGGTGATCGTCCGCCCCTCGGGGTCGACGGCCGGGCGCTCGGGTGCCGTGGTGACGATGTCCCAGTCCGCCGGGTCGAGCACCGCCGCGATGTGTTCGGCGGTGAACATGAGGTCGGGCAGGTTGGGACGGCCGATCGAGGTGTCCAGGTCCGACGGGTGGTGACCGACGACGAGCAGGGTCCCGCCGGGACGTACGGCCGCTGCCAGCCGGCGGTGCAGCGGTTCGAGTTCCGCCGGGGGCAGGTGCACGAACTGGGCCTGGACCAGGTCGTACCGCGCCGGTTCGGGCGCCCAGGACAGCAGGTCGGCCCGCTGCCAGGTGATCCGCTCGGCGATCTCGGGACCGGCCTCGGCGGCCCGCTCGGCGGCGCGGGTCAGCGCCACCCCGGAGATGTCGACACCGGTGACCCGCCAGCCCCGGTCGGCCAGCCAGATCGCGTCGGCCCCCTCGCCGCTGCCGACGTCCAACGCGCTCGCCGGCTCCAGGTCGGTGGCGGTGGTGACGAGGTGCGGGTTCGGGTTGCCGCTCCAGATCCGGTCGGCGGAACGGTACCGCTCGTCCCAGAACTCGCGGGTGAACAGCACGGTGTCCGTACCGTTCGGGTGGACCCCGCTTCCGCTTCCGTGGCCGCTTCCGCGGCCGTGGCCGTGGCCGTGGGGGTGTGCCGACCGGGTCTGCCGGTACGCCCTGACCGCCAGCTCGGTCTCCTCCCTGATCAGGTCGGCGTTGATGGCCGCCGCGGCGGTGACCCCACCGGCGGCCGATGTCACCACCTGCGCGCCGACGTCAGTGACGTTGCCGGCCACCCAGACTCCCGGCAGCTCGGTCGCTCCGGTGGCGTCGGCGCTGACGGATTCGCCGATGCCGCGCGGATCCGGGGTGGGGTGCAGACCCAGGGTGGTCAGCACCCGTGCGGTGGCCACGAACCGGGGTGCGACCACCAGCGCCTGCCGGGCGACGACGGTTCCGTCGGCCAGGCGTACGCCGGTGAGCTGGTCGTCGACCCCGTCGAGGGAGTCCACGAGGCCGGGAACCACCCGGATGTCGCGGGCGGCGAGCTGCTCGGCCTGCTCCCCGGTCAGGTCCGGCGCGGTGTGGGTGAACAGGACCAGGTCCGGCGTCCACTGCCGGAACAGCAACGCCTGGTGTACGGCCATCGGCCCGGTGCCGAGGATGCCGATCGCCCGGTCCCGCACCTCCCACCCGTGGCAGTACGGGCAGTGCAGCACGTCCCGCCCCCAGCGCTGCCGTAGACCCGGTACGTCGGGCAGCTCGTCGACCAGGCCGGTCGTCACCAGCAGCCGCCGCGCGGTGACCAGCCGGCCGTCGGCGAGGGTGACCGCGAACCCGTCGGTGGTCGCGCGGGCGTCGGTGGCCTCGCCGGGCAGCAGGATCCCGCCGTAGTGGGCGACCTCCTTGCGTCCGGTTTCGAGCAGTTCGACCGGGCTGATGTTGTCGTGGGCCAGGAATCCGTGCACCCCGGCGGCGGGGGCGTTGCGGGGCGATCCCGCGTCGATCACGATCACCGAGCGGCGGGCCCGGCCCAGCACCACCGCCGCGCTCAGCCCGGCGGCACCGCCACCGATCACCGCGACGTCGTATGTCCGGGTCGAGCGTTCCGTTGGTTCTTGGTTCATGGTGACCACCTCCGCGGCCACTCTGCGGCGGCCCGTGACAGTTCGGCAAACATTCTTGCCGTTGTGGCAATATTGGCCGGTGGACGACGACAACCTGGAGAGCGTGCTCAGCGCGGTCGGACCCCGACTGCGTACGCTGCGCCGGCAACGGGAGATCACGCTGGCCGGCCTGTCCGAGTCGACCGGCATCTCGGTTTCCACCCTGTCCCGGCTGGAGTCCGGTCAGCGCCGGCCCACCCTGGAACTACTCCTGCCCCTGGCCCGCTCGTACGGGGTGCCGATCGACGAGCTCGTCGGGGCCCCGCCGACCGGTGACCCCCGGGTGCACCTGCGCCCGGTCACCTTCAACGGCATGACCATGGTGCCGCTGACCCGCCGGGCCGGCGGCCTTCAGGCGTACAAGATGCTCATTCCGGCCGAGCGGCCCACGACGGTGCCGGAACCCAAGACGCACGAGGGCTACGAGTGGATCTATGTCCTCAGCGGTCGTCTCCGACTGGTCCTCGGCGACCGGGACCTCGTGCTCACCTCGGGCGAGGCGGCCGAGTTCGACACCCGCGTGCCGCACTGGTTCGCCAGCGCCGACCCGACACCCGTCGAGGTGCTCAGCCTCTTCGGCCGCCAGGGTGAACGCGCGCACCTACGCGCGAGAACCATGCCCTGACGGCTCCTTCGCCGGAGCCGTGCCATCCGCCGTCTCGGCGGGCGGCACCGCCGGACGTCGCGTCACGATCCGGATCAGCAGCGCGACGATCACCACGAACCAGGCGATCGCCAGGCCGTCGTAACCCAGGGCGGCGGCGATCACCCCGGCGAGCAGGGCACCCAGCGCGGCGGCGAGTTGGACGAGGAAGTCGGCGGCACCCTGCGCCATCGTCCGGAGCTGCCCCTGGGCGGCGGAGGTGACCAGTACGGAGCCGGCAAGGTATCCGGCGGACCAGCCGGCGCCGAGCAGCGCCAGCCCGAGGCCGACCAGGACGGTGTGGCCCTCGGGCGACATGGCGAGCACCACCGCGGCCATGGCCATCACGCCGAGACTCGTCACCAGCAGCGGGTACGGTCCGATCCGGTCGGACAGGTAGCCCACCAGGGGACCGGGCAGGTACATCGATGCGGTGTGGACGCCGATCACGAGGCCGATGGAGGTGAGTGTGGCGGCGCCGTGGCTCAGGTGGATCGGCGCCATGTTCATCAGCGCGATCATGGCGGTGTGGACGGTCACCACCACGGCGATGCCCTGCCGGATCAGCGGACTGCGCAGGCTCGCCGTCAGCGCAACCCGGGTGTTCGGGCGCTCGCGTACCTGCTCGCGGCCCATCGAGCGGGCCAGCAGCAACGGATCGGGGCGCAGCGTCACCAGTACCAGCAGACCGGCCACGGCGAGGCCCACGGCCACCGCCGCGAACGGCGCGGTGAACTCCGCGAGCCGTCCGGCACCGAGCTGTTCGACCCCACCGGCCAGCGGCGGGCCGACCACGGACCCGGCGATCGAACTCCACGACAGGATGCCCATCGACCGGCCGATCCGGTCGTTGTCGGCGAGGTCGGTCACGGCGAACCGGGCCTGGAATCCGGCCGAGAGCGCCGCGCCGACACCGACCGCGCCGACGAGCAGCAGCGGATAGCTCGCCACCGACGCGCTGACCACCACCAGCGCGGCGCCGCCCGCACCGGTCAGGTAGCCGGTGGAGATCCCGGCGCGGCGGCCCCGTTTCGTCGACAGCGCGGCCAGCGGCAGGCTGAACAGCACCCCACCGCAGAGGATCAGGGCCTGTGCGAAGCCGGCCTCCCGGGTCGACCCGGTCATGTCCTCGGCGATCAGCGAGACGATCGGCCCGGTCATCGCGAAGACCAGGGCGAAAACCGCCTGTACCAGCAGCATCGACCCGACGACGCGACGTTGGATGCGGCGTAGCGCCGCGTCGTCAGGCAGGGGGTGCTGGACCGGGGTGCCGGCGGCCTGGCTGGTCACGGTGCTCTCCTGGCGGGAGGTAGGGCACCGCGGACGCCGGTGCCTATGCGGCTGGTGTCGGTGGGACAGGTTCCGACAGGGTACGGCGACCGACCTCGTCCGGGGCGTCAGCGACCGGAAGCCCGTCCGTGCGTCGGGCCGGCACACCTGCCGCCAGGACGTAGACGGCGGTCTCGTCGGCGCCGTCGATCCCGAGGGCAGCCTCCAGCTCGGAGTCGCGGAAGGCGTCGGTCTGGCATGGTCCGAGACCCACCGCCGTCACGCAGAGTGCAAATGTCTGGGCGAGATGGCCGGTGTCGAGCAGGACCGTACGGAGCATCCGGGCACTGCGGTACTTGAACATGGCCCGTTGCAGGTTAATGGTCAGGAAACAAACAAAGCCAGCGGTCGTAATCATTTTCTGGTCGAAGCTGATGCGTCCGAGTTGCACCGTGTCGAAGTCGTACGAGACGACCTCCAGGCTATGGTCCGACGGCGAGTAACGGTAGAGGCCCGGCGGTATCGACTCGACATTGCGGACCGCGACGTAACATTCGCTCTCGTGCCGGGCGCCGCCGGACGGACTGGTCCGCAGCATCAGCATGCCGAGCACACCGGCGTCGAAGAAGTGCATCGGCGCGAACGTATGGTGCAGCACCGTGGAGAAGCTGCGCAGCGGTACGGCGTCCTCGGTGAAATAGCGGTGCGTACGCCGCGACATGAGTACGTCGCCGAAGTCCCGGTCCAACGGCAGGAACGACCGGGTGAGCATGATCCGTTCCGCGTCGGCGTTGCGGCTGAACATCTCCGGAGCGGGTCCGCTGGCCCTGATCGCGCCGAACACCGCGGCGCGGTTGGCGGCGATCTCGGGGTCGGCGCTCGCGCCCTCGGTGCTGATGTACGCCGTATCCTTGGTGTCAAAGTGGAAGAACCGGGCGGACTGACCCCACGGCTCCCACCGATCGAGGACCCGGTCCTCCTCCTCGGCCTCCTGCCGGGTGCGAAGCAGTCCGGCCTCGGTCAGGTCGGTGACCGCTTCCAGCACCGAGGCCGGGTCGTAGCCGTCGAAGCGGGCGCTGACCTGCTCCGGATCCGTCCAGTCGTCAAACTGGCTGAGGATGTCCAGGGCGGTCCCGTCGACCGCGACGCCGTTCTTCTCGCCGTTCTCCGACGTTCGGTCCAGGTAGTCGTCGAGCACCATCTCGCCGTTTACCCAGTACGCCACCAGGGAACGCGCCCGCCTCAGTTCCATTGCCATCTCCTCTTTCCGGAACACCAGAACGCCAGAGAAGGGGGACGGTGCTAGCCGTCCCCCTTCTCTGGCGGAGTCCAGGTGAATCCCGATCTAGCGGAAAGGGTGAGCAGTCCGTAGGACGGGATGCCCGGACGATCCGATCTTGTCCACCGGATGCGACCGGCGAGACGAGTTGGATCAGGTGGCCTTGCACACCAGCATCTTCTTCTCCGCCACAACCGTCTTGCGGACCTTCACGGAAACCTTCTTCATGTTCGTCACCTCCTCGTCATCGGTTGTGAACATCCTTGACGTTTACGTTCCGTGACCGCAACTTCAATATTGCTCTGCTTGAAAAGCGCACGGGCACCCCCGCCGTGACCTCGGAGTCTGTTCGTCAACGGATCTGCGGAGCTGACCGGTCGCTCAATTCGGCTGGAATTCATCGTCCCAACTTCGCTGGGAACGACACTGTGTGTCCACTTTGGTCACCACATGTCAGTTGAAATCGTGGCGACATGGCCAGATTGAAGAGAACTTCGCTCGTACTCGGAGAAGTTGTTGTTCGACGGCGGCGACGGTGAGATGCTCAACGGCATCCCCGAGTAGCCGCCCCCGCCCGATCGGGTGCGGCCCGCGCGAAGGACCGGAGGATCGCCGGAAAAAAATCTGTTGGCGGTGTCGAAAGTGGGTCGTCCCGTTCGAGTTACCGGGTGAGGGGCCGGCACAGCGGCCCACGAACCCGAAGGGGTGCCCGACGATGTCCCAGTCGAACCCGACCGCCGCGGCCGACCCACCGGTCCGCGAACCGGCCACCACACCGCCGGCCACCGCATCGCCGGGCGAACCGGCCACCGCATCGCCGGGTGGGGCGGCCGCCGCTGGGCGTGGGCCGACCGGCACGTTGCTGGCCGCCGGGGTCGCCGCCGGCCCGGTGTACGTCCTGGTGTCGGTGGCCCAGATGCTGACCCGGGACGGCTTCGACCCGACCCGGCACGCCTGGAGCCTGCTCGCCAACGGCGGGGCGGGATGGATCCAGGCCACCAACCTGATCGTGACCGGCCTGCTGGTCGTCGCCGGGGCGGTCGGGCTGCGGCGTACGCTCGATCCCGGCCGGGCGAGCACCTGGGCACCCCGGCTGCTCGGTGTCTACGGGCTGGGTCTGGTCGGCGGCGGGATCTTCCGGGCCGACCCGGCGCAGGGCTTCCCACCGGGCACACCCGAGCAGGGGACCGGCACCAGTTGGCACGGGTTGCTCCACTTCGGCCTGGGCGGTGTCGGCTTCGTCGCCCTGGTCGCGGCGTGTCTCGTGCTGGCCCGCCGGTTCGCCGCCGACGGCCGGCCGGGGTGGGCGATATTCTCGCGCCTGACCGGGGCCGTGTTCCTCGCCGGCTTCGTCGCCGTGGCCACCGGTGCCGGCAGTGCCTGGGCGACGCTGTCGTTCACCGCGTCGATCGTGCTGGCCTGGGCCTGGCTCTCGTTGATGTCGGCGTACCACCGGGCACCGGTGTCGGCGTCCCGTCAGGCGCCGATGGCGGCGTCCCGTCCCGGCAGCTCCCGCTGACCCGGACCGACAACCACAGACCCGTACGACGACGAGGAGTTCGACCATGCGATACCTGGCACTGTTGCGGGCCAAGCAACCGGGCACGCCCGTACCACCCGAGTTGATGGCCGCGATCGCCAAGCTCGGCGACGAGGCGACCAACTCCGGCAGCCTGCTCGACACCGGCGGCCTGGCCCCGAGCGCGGCCGGCGCCCGGGTCACCGTCACCGGCGGGGACCTGACCGTGACCGACGGCCCGTTCGCCGAGGCGAAGGAGGTCATCAGCTACGCGCTCTACGAGGTGCGGGCAAGGGAGGAGGTGGTCGAGTGGACGTCCAGGTTCATGCGGGCGCACCGGGACCTCTGGCCGGGCTGGGAGGGCGACGCCGACATCCTGAAGGTGTACGGACCCGAGGACTTCGCGCCCCCGGCGTGACCCGTCCGGTGGTTGGATCGGTGGTCGTGACGGCCACCGATCCAGCACCGGACGACGATCCCGGACGGGCCGCCCGACGCGCGGTGGAGGCGGTCTGGCGGATCGAGTCCGCCCGGTTGATCGCCCGGATCGCCCGGCTGGTCCGCGACGTCGGGCTGGCCGAGGAGATCGCCCAGGACACCCTGGTCGCCGCGCTGGTGCGGTGGCCGGCGAGCGGCGTACCCGATGATCCCGGGTCGTGGCTGCTGGCGGCCGCGCGACATCGCGCGGTCGACCTGCTGCGCCGCCGGCAGCGGTACGCGACCAAGCTGCGCCTGCTCGGCCGCGACGTCGAGATCCGACAGGAGTACGCCGAGGCGGACCTCGACGACGCCCTGGACGACCACATCGGCGACGACCTGCTCCGGCTGATCTTCACCGCCGCGCATCCGGTCCTGCCGGTGCCGGCGCGGGTGGCGCTGACCCTGCGGATGGTGGGCGGCCTGACCACGGGCGAGATCGCGCGGGCCTTCCTTGTTCCGGAGGCGACCGTGGCCCAGCGCATCGTCCGGGCCAAACGCGCGCTCGCCGCCGCTTCGGTCCGGTTCGAACTGCCCACCCCGGCGGAACTGGTCGACCGGCTCGCCTCGGTGCTGGAGATCATCTACCTGATCTTCAACGAGGGGTACGCCGCGACCGGCGGCCCGGACTGGTCCCGGCCCGAGCTGTGCCGCGAGGCGCTGCGGCTCGGTCGTACGCTGGCCGGTCTGCTGCCCGACGAACCCGAGGTGCACGGCCTGGCCGCCCTGATGGAGCTGCAAGCCTCCCGGCTCGGTGCCCGGACCGACCCGGACGGTCAGCCGGTGCTCCTGCCCGACCAGGACCGGGGCCGCTGGGACCGGCTGCTGATCCGCCGTGGGCTGGCCGCCCTCGACCGCGCCGAGACCCTCGGCGGTGGCCTCTACACCTTGCAGGCCGCGATCGCCGCCTGCCATGCCCGTGCCGCCCGCGCGGAGCAGACCGACTGGCCCCGGATCGCGGCCCTCTACGAGGTGCTCGCCCACCTCCAGCCGTCCCCGGTGATCCTGCTGAACCGGGCCGTCGCGGTCGGCCTGGCCGACGACCCCGTACGCGGACTCGCGCTCGCCGACGCCCTGGCCGACGTACGGGCCCTGCGCGACTACCCACAGCTCCCGGCCGTACGCGGGGAACTGCTGGCCCGGCTCGGACGGGCGGACGAGGCGCGGGCGCAGTTCGTCCGGGCCGCCGAACTCACCCGTAACGCCGGAGAGCGGACCCTGTTCCACCGCCGCGCGGACGACCTGCGCCGACCACCGGTACCGCCCGGCTAGTCGAGCAGGCGGGCGGCTACTCGGGCCGGCGGGCGGCTACTCGGGCCGGCGGGCTGGTCGGGGCCGGCGGGCGGTTAGTCGGGGAGGCGGGCGTCGGAGAGCTTGGCCAGGATCTCCTCGACGGTCTCGTCCGGTGTCTGGTCGGAGTTGTCCAGCCACAGGCCGAGCCGTGGCGTGTCCCGACGCAGGGCCTGGTCCAGCATCTCGACGGCCCGGTCGCCGTGGCCGCGTCCGCCCCCGGCGCTCTCGCAGGCGTGCACCACCTCCGGCCTCGGCGCGAGGACGACGAGATGTCGGGGGCGGGTGGCCAGCAGGTCGACGTACTCGGCCAGTTCGGGACCGAGGACGACGTCCTGCACCACCGGGGCAAAGCCCGCCTCGGCGTACGTGTCGGCGACGGTGGTGGTGAGCCGGTAGCGCAACCAGAGCCGCGCGGTCGCCTCGGTGGTCCGATCCGGCGTCGGTTCCCCGGGGTTGGAGACCACCATCCGCCGGAACACGTCGCCACGGACGTGGGCCGCGCGGGGGAGCCGTACCGCCAGGCGGTGCGCCACGGTCGACATGCCGGCGGCCATCACCCCGGTGACGACGATGACGCCGGGGGTCGGGTCGGGCATCCAGCCTCCTCCGGTAGCGGGGTCGCACGCCCCACGGACCACGCCTGTCGATCGGACCGGCGCCACCGGTGACCAGGCCCGGTGCGAGTTTCCCGAGCCGTTCGCGGTGATCCGGTCCGGGTAGCTCCAGCCGTTGGTGGTCCGTCGAGTCTCACCGCCGGGGTCGGGCCGCGGCCATCGTGGTCGACACCATTCGGACTGCCCCGAATTGCTTGCCGCCGGACTCCGACGGTGACCCTCGCCGCCTCCCGTCGCCGATCCCGTCGCCACCCGTCGCCGATCCCGCCGGGTTCCGCCGCCGATCCCCGCCGGGTTCGGCTGCCGATGCCGAGCAGGGTGAAACCGTTGACCCAGCAGGGATTCGGGGGCTATCGGCGGTCGTGCGGCATCGGCGACGGCGGACCTCACGGACCGGGGTGGGCGGTTTGTGCGGGTCGCGACCGCGACCCGCCGGGGGCGTACGCACGGTCGGGTGACGTCCCCGCCGAGCCGCCTCGGCCGGCCCTTACCGCTGGCTACGTTGCGCGGGTGAACCAGAACCGAACGCGGACCGGCCGGAACCGACGACGTACCCCCATCGTGATGCTCGTCGGCCTGCTCTGCGGTCGGCTGGCCGTGCTCGCGGTGACCACCATGATGGTGCTCGTCGGGATGCCGGCACCCGCGCACGCCGGCCGCCCCGACACCGGGCCCGTCGACGGTCGTGACCCGGCGCCGGCCCAGGATGTCGACCCGGCGCCGGCCCAGCATGTCGACCCGGCGCTGCCGAGGGTCGAGTTGGCCTGGCTCGCCACCGAGAACGCCATCTTCGCGGTCGACGCGGCCGAACGCATCGTCCGGTACCGGGGCTGCGACGGCGACTCCGGTCGGGTACTGGACCGGGACATGGTGGTGACCGACGGGGTCGCCACCGGGCGGGTGACGGTCGGCAGCACCACGTACGTCTACCGGGTGCCGATGCGCGGGCGTACGCACGGGGCGGTCGAGATCCACCGCCCCGACCTGGAGCCCGTGGTGTTGACCGGTGAGGTGGTGACCAATCCGCAGCCGCCGGTCGACCGGGAGCGGGGTGCGAAGCTGTTACCGCTGACCGAGCGGTTGCGGGAGATCGTCGCCGCCTCGCCCAACCCGACCGGTGTCGCCGTCCGCGACCTGTCCGGCCGGTACGGCGACCAGCAGGTCGAGGTGAACGGGACGTTCCGCCCCAAGGCGGCGAGCGTCATCAAGCTGTGGGTCCTCGCCGAATTGCTGCGTGAGGTCGACTGCGGCTGGCAGTCGTTGTCCGACGGGGTGCTGGTCCGGCCGCAGGATGTGGTCGGTGGCACCGGTGAGTTGCAGCACGAGACGTTCCCGCAGGTGGTGACGTTGTACCGGCTCGCCCGATACATGATCATCTACAGCGACAACACGGCGACGAACGTACTGATCAACCAGCTCAACGGGTTCGTCCGGGTGAATGCGCTGATCGACACGATGCTGCTGAAGCAGACCGCGCTGAACCGGAAGATGCTCGACACCGCCGCCGCCGCGCGGGGCGAGGAGAACTACCTCACCGCCGACGACGTGGTGTCCCTGCTCGGCGCGGTCTGGGACGGCAACCTCCTCTCGCCGGTGTCCCGAGCGCTGATGATCTCGTTCATGCTGGAGCAGACGATCAACACGAAGATCCCGGCCGCGTTGCCGCCGGGCGTACCGGTGGCGCACAAGACCGGCGAGCTGCCGGACGCCTCGCACGACGTCGGCTACCTGCTGATCCCGCACTCGGAGGTCGCGGTCGCCTTCGTCACCTCCGGCCCGGAGGCCACCGGCGCCGAGACCGTACGCCAACTGGCCCGAGCCGTGTACGACTACCTCGTCCCCACCGCCGTAACCGGCCTCGGCCCCGCCCCGACCACCGAGAAGTAGCGGTCGACTCCCGGGCGTTTGTCCCGCCGGTCGGGCCGATCGCCCGGGTCGGCGGGACATCGGCCGCGCGACGATGGGGTTCCGGGCGTTCGGTAAGGATGCTCGGACCTCACCGACGATCCCGGGTGGACACCGGGTCACCTACGCTCCGGCGGACCGCTCGCGAGCCGTACCGGTGATCGTCGGTCCACCCGAGACCATCGAACCGAGGAGGCATGATGACCGACGTCACCGCCGACACCGACCGGCGGATCCTGCTGATCGCCGCCGACAACACCTTCGCCCACCTCTACGGCGACATCGCGGCGGTGCTGGCCGAGCCCGAGCAGGGCGACCGGTTCGGCGGCGCGGTGGAGTTCTTCCACACCGACGGCCAGCGCCTGGCCCCGTTCTTCGGGACGGACTGGCGGATGGCGGACCTGCAACCCAGCGCCGAGCCGGCCGACCCGGACGAGCTCTGCCGGCGGCTGGAGGCGGTCTTCGATCACCTGGAGCGGTACCTCAAGGACCACCCCGAACTCACCGACCGGTTCCGCACGACCGCCGAGAAGCTGCTCGCCGACGTGCCCCGCTCCGGTGGCACGTTGCAGGAGGCGATTCACGCGCTGCCGTGGCACATGCACGGCAACAGCGGCAATTTCCTGCACAACGCCATGCACGCCGCCGGTTGGGCGCACTGACCACCGTCGGCGCACCGGGAGGCCCGCCATGATGTCGACCGCAGCGTCCATGATCAACCGTCGTCGCGTGCTCGCCGCCGCGGCGCTGGTGGTCGCCGTACTCGTGCTGGTGGGGCAGTGGTACCGGCCGGCTCCGGGCGGCCCGACCGCGATGACCGCGGTGATCGCCGCGTCGTTCACCGGGTTGGGCGGGCTGGTGCTGGCCGGCGTACCCGGTCACCGGGTCGGGCGGCTGATGCTCGCGGCCGGCCTCACCGCCGCCGTCGCGGTGCTGGCGCTGAGCTGGCTGTCCTGGTTGCCACTGGCCTGGTTGGTCCAGTGGCTGTGGTGGCCGCCGTACGGCCTGATCTTCCTATCCCTGCTGTTCTTCCCGGACGGGAGGCTGCCCGGCCCGCGCTGGCGGGCGGTCGCGGCGGTGATCGTGGCGTCCACCGTGGTCACCGCCGGCGCGCTGGCCGTCGCCGCCCTCGACGACCCCCGCAACCTGCTCCTCTCCGCCGAACCGGCGGCGACCGAGCGGGCCCGGCTGCTGGTACGGATCGCCCTGCTGTCGATCGCCGTGGCCCTGTTCGCGATGGTGGCGGTGCTGGTGTCGCTCGTGCAGCGGTGGCGCCGGTCGGTCGGCGAGGTACGCCAGCAACTCGCCTGCCTGCTCGCCGCCGGGGTGCTGTTCCTGCTCGGGCTGGTGCTCGACGGGATCAACCTGGCCGGCGCCTGGGTGCTGATGGTGATCGCCATCCCGGCCGCGATGACGCTCGCCGTGCTGCGCTACCGCCTCTACGGCCTGGAGCAGGTGATCAACCGTACGCTGGTGTGGCTGGTGATGAGCCTGCTGGTGATCGCGGGTTTCGTGGCCACCGTCGCGCTGCTGCGGGACATCCTGCTGCGCGGTGACACCTCCAACGCCTCGCTGGTCGCGACCGGGCTGATCGCGGCGACCTTCGAACCGTTGCGGCACCGGGTGCAGCGCGGGGTGAACCGGCTGCTCTACGGCGACCGGGACGACCCGTACGCGGTGCTGGCCCGGCTCGGCGACCTGCTGGAGCGGACCGTGCGGCCGGAGGCGGTGCTGCCGTTGCTGACCGGCACCATCGCGCGTTCGTTGCAGGTGCCGTACGTGGCGGTCGAGGTCGACGGTGGCGACGGGCCGAGGCTGCACGCGGAACACGGCCGGGCCACCACCTCGGTCGAGATGTTCGACATGTTCACCCACGGCGAGCGGGTCGGGCGGCTGATCGTGGCCCACCGCCGGTCGGGGAGCCGGTTCACCCCGGTCGAACGGCGGCTGCTCAGCGACGTGGCGCTGCACGCCTCGGTCGCCACCGCGACCGCCCGGCTGATCCGCGACCTGCGCGAGTCGCGGGAACGGTTGGTGATGGCCCGCGAGGAGGAGCGTCGGCGGCTGCGCCGGGACCTGCACGACGGGCTCGGCCCGACCTTTGCCGGCATGTCGATGCAGGTACGCGCGGCCCGGAAGCTGGCCGGCGACCAGGAGCGGCTCGGCCGGGTGCTCGACGGACTCGCCGAGGACCTGCGGATCTGCACCGGCGAGGTGCGGCAACTGGTCGACCAGTTGCGTCCGGCGGCGCTGGACCGGGGGCTGGAGTCGGCACTGCGGGTGGAGTGCGAGCGCTTCGACGGTCCACAGTTGGCGGTCTGGCTCGGCGTCGAGCAGGACCTGCGCGGGCTGCCCGCGGCGGTGGAGGTGGCGGCGTACCGGGTGGTGTCGGAGGCGCTGACGAACGTGGCCCGGCACGCCGGGGCGAGCAGGTGCGAGGTGTCCGTACGCCGGGACCGCCAACTGGTGGTCGAGGTGGTGGACGACGGCATCGGGTTCGCCGGTCCCCGGCCGGGCGGGGTTGGGGTGGAGTCGATGCGCGAACGCGCCGCCGAACTGGGTGGGGACTGCGAGATCACCGAGGTGTCGCCGCACGGCACCCGGGTCCTGATCCGGTTGCCCTGCCCCGAATCCGCACCCACCGAGGCCGGTACGGTTGCCGTACAGCAGGTCGGTTCCGACGAGGTGGTGCGGCCCCGCCCCGGCGGCGATGCCGCCGGGGCGGAACCGGTCGTCCGGTCGCTGGGCGAGTGAGGCGGCGAGAGTGATGTCCGAGCGGGTACGCGTACTGATCGTGGACGACCATCCGGTGGTGCGTCGTGGGTTGCGCACGATGCTTGAGGGAGAGCCCTGGGTCGACGGCGTGGTGGAGGCGGCCTCGTGTGCCGAGGCGGTGGTCGCCGCCGCGACCGAGGGGATCGGCGTGGTCGCGATGGACGTGGCGCTGCCGGACGGCGACGGAGTGGACGCCACCGCCCGGATCGTCCATAGTCGACCCGAGGTGCACGTGCTGATGCTCACCATGGCCGACGACGAGGACGTGGTGAACCGGGCGTTGCGGGCGGGCGCCCGTGGTTACGTGCTGAAGGACACCGATCCGGACACCATCCTGCACGCGCTGCGCACGGTGGCCGGGGGTGGTCTGGTGCTCGGTCCCCGGATCGGTCCGCAGGTGCTGACCACGCTGCGCCGCCAGCCGGTCGAGCTGCCGGCGCCGTTCGACCAGCTCACCCCGAGGGAGCGGGACATCCTGCGCTACCTGGCCGCCGGTGAGGGCAACGCCCGGATCGCCCGCCGGTTCGGGCTGAGCGAGAAGACGATCCGTAACCAGGTCTCGGCGGTGCTCGGCAAGCTGGGCGTCGCCGACCGGGTTCAGGCCGCCCTGCTCGCCCGCGATCTCGGAATCACCGCATAATCCCTGGTCAGAGGCTCACCGGCCGGACCGGCGAGGCCCGGGCCGGATGCGACCGGGCCGGACCGGCGAGGGCCCCGGCCGGATGTGATACATGCTCACAAAAGCCCGTTATCAGCGTTTCACGATTTATGCGGCATACGTCCCTTTGCCTGGTTAGCGTGACATCGGCGTCACGATCCGGCCGCCGTCGCGGCCCAACCGGCAAGGGGTGTTTCACATGTACGGACACGGTAGGGGTCACACGATCGGCGGCGGACTCGCCGCCACCGGGGCAGCGGTCAACTCCTGGCTGATCGCCGGCCTCGGTCTGGTCCTGCTCGGTGTGGCACTGGTGCTCACCACCACCCTCAAGCGCCGGTCGTGACCGGCCGGATCACCCTCGGCACCTGGCTGCGCACCGGCACCGGCATCCTCGCCGGGACAGCCGTGTCGGTACTCATGCTCTGGCGGTGGCACGACGTCGCCAGCGTCGAGGCATGGCTGAACGCCCAACTCGTCGCCGCGTCCGGGCTCGCCGACGCCCGCTCGATCGGCTCGGCGGTGGTGTTCCCGCTGGACCACCGGCTGGTCGGCTTCGGCGTCACCGCCGGCTGCTCGGTCGCCCTGCTGCTCGTACCGCCGCTGGTGATGGCCGCCTTCTTCCTCGGCATCCGCCGGGTCAGCCTGCTGCGGGCGACGGTGTCCAGCGCGCTCGCGATCGTCCTGCTGGTCCTGGTGAACCAGGTCCGGCTGGCGGCGGTGGTCGGCTCGATGCGGATCTGGGGATTCCAGACCGGGTACGAGCGCAGCCACGTACTGATCGGTTCGGCCATCACCACCGGCGGCCTGATCGTGATCGGTGTCCTGTTCGTGGTCGTACTCACCGGGGGTCGACGGCGGGGCGGACCCGCCGGCCGACGACGCCGGGGCGGGTTCACGGGCGGGCGGCGCCGACGGGGGGCGATCCGTGCCGCTTGACGTCAGCCCGTTCGAGCTGCTGAACACCGCCGCCTTCCTGCTCTGCGTCACCTTCTGCGCGTACGTGATCAGCATCCTGGTGCTCTACCTGCGGGTACCCCGGCTCTCCGGCGGCGACCACCGCGACTACGACTGGCACATCGTCGTACCCTGCCTGAACGAGGCCGCGGTGATCGACGGAACGATCCGTCGGCTGCTGCGGGACTTCCCGCGCGCCACCATCTGGTGCGTCGACGACAACTCCGACGACGGCACCGCCGAGCTGGTCGCCGAGGTCGTCACCGGCCTCGGCACCGACCCGCGGCTGCGCCTGATCCGGCGGGTCGCCCCGGACGCGCGACAGGGCAAGGGCGCCGCGCTCAACGCCGCCTGGCGGGCCATCGACCGGGACCTACCGGCGTACGCCGACCGCAGCCGGGTCATCGTCGGGGTGCTGGACGCGGACAGCCAACTGCACGCCCGCTGCCTGTCCGCCCTCACCGGAGCCCGCTACTTCGGCACCGACGACGTGGCCGCCGTACAGATCGAGGTACGCATGCTCCAGTGCGCACCAAGCTGGGACAACCAGCGGTCGCTCGGGCGACGAGCCCGGCTGCTGGTACGCCTCCAGGACATGGAGTTCCGGGGCCCGATCGCCGCGATGCAGGAGTTGCGGCGGCGTACCGGCAGCGTTGGGATGGGCGGCAACGGCCAGTTCACCCGGATGTCGATGCTCGACCGGATCGCCGTACGGCACGGCACGCCCTGGCACGGTGCCCTGCTGGAGGACTTCGAACTCGGGCTGCACGTGCTGCTCAACGGTGGCCGCACCGAATACTGCCCGGAGACCTGGGTGGCCCAGGAGGCGCTCACCGGGATCCGCCCGCTGATCCGCCAGCGCACCCGCTGGGCGCAGGGCTCGATGCAGTGCGTCCGGTACGCCCCGGCGGTGCTGCGGTCGCGCCGGATCAAGAACGCCGGCGCGCTGGAGATCGTCTACTTCCTCGCCGCACCCTGGACCCAGCTCTTCGGGACCATCGTCTACCTGGGCTGCCTGAGCGTGCTCGGCTACTACGTCGCCCAGGCGGCCAACGGGGTGCAGGGCTGGTGGAGCGGGGGCGGCTGGGGTGTGGTCCCGCTGGTCCTGGTCTTCGGCATCGCCCCGTTCACGGTCTGGGGGCTGGCGTATCGGTCCCGCTGCGAGCCGGGCCTGCGACTGACCACCGCCCTCGGGCTGGGCCTGGCCCACTGGCTCTACAGCTACGTCCAGTCGGTGGCCGTCTGGCTGGCCTTCGTCCGGCTGATCACCTTCCGGACCGAATGGCAGAAGACCGCCCGGTCCGACGACCCGGTCCGGGTGCTCACCCGGCACCGGCAACCCCGCCGCAGGAGCAACCGCCCCAGAACCCGTACCGCAACCAGTAGAAAGCAGTCCGCAGATGCGCAGAACTCGTTCCAGATTCACCCGCTGCACAGTGGCAGCGGCCGGGGGGATCGCCCTGGCCCTGCTGGCGGCCACACCGGCGATGGCGGACACGTCCCAGTCGTCCGGGGCCGCGTTGCAGATCAGCCTCGTCGGGGGCGGCATCGCCAGCTCCGGCAGCGCCAGCGCGAGCAATGACGGCACCACCGAGTCGATCAGCGGCAACCAGAACCCGCCGTTGGCCGTACTCGGCGGACAGACCGTGATCACCGCCGGGGTGCTCAACCAGTACGTCCGGGCCTTCAACGACGGTACGTCGGCGGCGTGTGCGGGGGTGCTCGGCAGCGGAGGGTCGATCTCCATCGGCCCGACCGGCAACTGCATTGTCAACAACGGCGCCGAGGTGGACCTCGTCCTCGGTGCCAACGGCCTCGCCACGATCAACCTGCGGGCCGACGCCCTCTACGCGAGCTGCAACGCGACCAGCAGCCCATCGGCGACCGGTACGGCGAGCCTGGTCAACGCCCGGATCACCTCGACCATCCTCGGTATCGAGACGACCCTGCTGAACCTGCCCGTCAACCCGGCGCCGAACACCGGCCTGAGCATTCCGGGTGTGCTGGACATCCTGCTGAACTCCCAGTCCAGCAACGCGCCGGGACAGCTCGAAGTCAGCGCGCTCGACATCACCGCCCTCGGCGGCGCGCTCGCCTCGGTCCAGGTCGGTGACGTGACCTGCGGGGCGAACGCGGTGGCGCCGCCCATTCCCGCCATCCCGCTGGCCGGTGCGCCGGTGGCACTCGGCGTGATCGCGGTCGCCGCGACCGGCGGAATCCTGATCCACCGTCGTCGCCGTCAGGCACTGGAAGGCTGAAGATCGACATGCGCGGTAGCGGTTCGGCCTCGCCCGAGGTCATGATCCTGATCGGCACCCGACCGGAGGGGGTGAAGACCGCCCCACTGGTACGCCAGTTGCGGCTCGACACCCGCTTCACGACAACCGTGGTGGACACCGGGCAACATCCCGACCGGGTCGGGGAGGCGCTGGCACCCTTCGGACTCACCGCCGGGGTGACACTGGAACCCGTACGACAGGCGGGGTCTCTGGCCGAACTCGCTGCCGCGCTGATCACGGCGACCGACGCGGTGCTCGCGGAGCACCGTCCCGCCGCCGTCGTGGTCCAGGGCGACACCCTGACCGCGCTGGTCGGTGGACTGGTCGCCTTCTGGCACCGCATTCCGGTGGTGCACTTGGAGGCCGGTCTGCGTACGCACGACCTGGACCGGCCCTTTCCGGAGGAGGCGAACCGGGCCATGCTGGCCCGGCTCGCCGCCCTCCACCTGGCGCCGACCGCGATCGCGCGCCGGCACCTGCTCGACGAGGGCATCCCGGACGACCGGATAGTCGTCACCGGCAACACCGTGGTCGACGCGCTGCACCACCTGCTCGACCACCGGCTCGCCCAGCCGCCGGACTGGCTCGACCCGACCCGGCGGCTGGTCGTGGCCACCCTGCACCGGCGGGAGAACTGGGGTGGCGGGGTGTTCGGCGTCTGCGCCGGGCTGCGCTTCCTCGCCCGCCGCTTCCCGGACGTGCAGCTGGTCATGGTCACCCATCCGAACCCGACGCTCGGCGCGGAGATCACCGCGCAACTCGGCCGTACGCCCGGCATCCGGCTGACGCCACCGCTGACGTACCCGGAGATGATCGGGCTGCTCAGCGTCGCCGACCTGGTGATCACCGACTCCGGCGGCCTCCAGGAGGAGGCCGGCACCCTGGGCGTACCCGTCCTGGTCACCCGGGACACCACCGAACGTCCCGAGATCCTCGACTCCGGCTTCGGCACCCTGGTCGGCACCGACCCGGAACGCATCGTCGCCGCCGCGACCCGACAACTGACCACACCCCCCACCGCCGACCACTGCTCCCCGTTCGGCGACGGCCAAGCCAGCACCCGCGCCGTCTCCGCCATCGCCGCCCTCCTAACCCTCCCCCCACTCCCCACCCCCACCCACCACACCCCCGTGCTTCGCGGGGCACTCGTGTAGAGAAAGAGTGCCTGTCCAGCGCGGAATAACCACTCTTTCTCTACATGAGTGCGTTCGGTTTGGTTGCGGGGGAGGGAGGGGGTGGGTGGTGCTGTCTGAGGGATCGGTTTACAACGCTCGCGACTATGGGTTGGTTGGCGATGGGGTTGCCAATGATCAGCCGGCGTTGCAGGCCTTGGTTGACCGGCTTGGGGAGGCGTACGCGGATGATGGGCGGGCTCGGGTCATCCACTGCCCGCCGGGCGTCTACTCGATCCGGGATGCCGGCACCCTGTGGCGCAGCGGGGTCTCGTTGGTTGGGGACGGGATGGGTGCGACCACGTTTGTCCTCAGCAACGAGGGCAACCGGGTCGAGCCGGTTCCGCTGGCCTACTTCACCGTCGTGCAGCACGGGGCGAGCCGGGAGAACCACATCGCCGACTGCACGTTCGCCAGGTTCGAGATCGACGGCTCCGGCGTCAAACTGGCCCGCTACGACTACCTCGCCAAGGGCCTCGGCCTCCAGTACGTCATGCGTGGCCGGTTTCGTGACCTGTTCATCCACGACACCGCCGCGACCGGCCTCGGCTGCGACTTCCTCCAGGACACGGTGGTGGAGGGGGTGGTCGCCGCGCGCTGCGGCCGGCTCGACACCGGGCAGCAGATGGGTGGCGCCGGCATCGGCATCGGCATCGGCGGCTGGGGCACGAGCGAACGGCTGACCGTCAGCACCTGCACCGCCGTCGGCAACGGCACCAACGGGATCTTCCTCGAACTGCAACAGCCGAACTGGTCGCCGCCGCGCGGTATCCGGATCACCGCCTGCCACACCGAGGACAACCGGTTCGGCATCTCCGACTGGGGCGCGGACGGCCTGGTCGTCAACGGCTGCACCATGATCGGTAACCACGAGGCCGGTTTCGACGTCTCGGCCCAGGGCACCTGCGGGGTCGCCGGCCGGGGCGGGATCGTCGCCGACTGCATCATCGACGCCAACATCCTCGACGGCCTGAGCATCGGCAACACCCCCGGCCGCTACATCGTGCGCGGCAACCGGATCAGCCGCAACGGCCGCTACGGCTACCGCGAACACAACCTGGCCAGGGACTCGATCCCGGCCCACGAGGTGGTGCTCGACGGCAACGAGATCTGGGAGAACGGCCTGGACGGCGTACGGATCGAGGCGGGCCTGATCGACGGCGCCGTCGTCAACAACCGCATCCGGGACAACGGCCGGCGGCAGGCCGGTGCCGCCAGCGGCTCGGGGGAGCGGGTCAGCTACACCCCTACCGCCGTGTGTGACAGTGGCGCAGACTGGCTGCCGGACGGGCACCGGGGCAAAATGGTCACGGTGGGTAACTGGACCGCGGTGGTCGCGGCCAACACCGCCACCGAGATGTTGCTCGCGCCGGTCCGGCCTGGTGCCACCACGGCCTGGGCCGGGGGTACGCCACCAGCCGGCGCCACCTACCGGCTGCCCGAGGCGCCACCGGTCCGTCCCGGGATCACCCTCGCCGTCGCCACCACCGACCTGACCCTGCGCCACAACCGTGTCTGGAACGCCCAGCAGCACAGGTCACAGACCCACGCCCTCTGGATCACCGCAGACGGCACCCACGGCTCGTCCAATTTCCAGGACAACGACTTCGTCAACAACGCCATCGCCCCCACCCGCCTGGACACCCCCCACCCCACCTAACCCACTCCCACTCCCCGCCCGCCGCCCCACCGCGGTCGCCTCGAACAGAGAATGAGTGGCTATCCGGGTACGGATAGCCACTCATTCTCTACATTAGGGCGAACTGGTGGGGGGTGGGGTTACGGGGCGGTGGTGCCGAACTCGATCCAGTTGAGGTTGAGGAGGCTCGTTGTCGGGCCGCCGGTTACCGGGGTGAACAGCAGGTAGAGGCGTTGCGGCCCGGCGGGGTGGGTGACGGGGATGGATTGGCTCGCGTACGAGCTGTTTCCGCTGGTGGCGTTGAGGGTGGCGGTGGCGACGACCGTGCCGGTCGGCGAACCGACCCGGAGTTCCACGTTGGCCCGTGGTTGGCCGACCGTGGCGGTGGAACCACCCGAGTAGCGCAGCGTCACCGAGTTCACGCCGGCGAAGTTGATCGGCTCGAACGCGATGTGGTCACCGGCGTCGATGCCGCCGACCTGTGAACCACCGCCGGTGTCGGTGGTCGCGGCGATCGTCACGCCCTGCTGGACCTGGGCGTGCTCGGCCTGCTGCCGCCGTAGTTGGATGATCGTCTGGCCGACCGTGGTCAGCGCCGGCTGACCGTTGGCGCCGAGGTCGGTGTACGTGGCGCTGACCCCGCCGTAGAGGTAACCACCGGCGTGGTCGGCACCGTCGGCCGGGGTGGGCAGGGTGCCCGTGCAGCCACTGGTCTCGGTCTCGCCGTGACCGTGGGTGTCGTGCCCGAGCACGAACGAAACCGTGACCCGGCTACAGTCGACCGCCCCGTCCTCCGGGTCGGTGACGGCGACCGTGAACGGCACCGTGTCACCCCAGTTGAAGAACGTCCCGCCTGCCGGCACCGTCACGGTGACCGTCGGAGCGGTGTTGCCGACCACGATTTCCCTGGTCAGCACCGCCGTCTTGCCACTGGAGTCGGTGACGGTCAGCTTGGCGTTGTACACCCCGTTCGCGGTGTACGTGTGGGTCGGGTTCGGGTCGGCCGAGTCGACCGTGCCGTTGCTGTCGAAGTCCCAGGCGAAGGAGATCGACTCACCCGGGTCCGGGTCGGACGAACCGGCGCTGGAGAAGCGCACCGGCAGCGGAGCCTGGCCCGAGGTCGGGTTGGCCGACAGGGCGGCGATCGGGGAGCGGGTGCCCTTCACGTACCGGATCATGGACAGTTGGGCGTCCGGGTTGGCCCGGAAGAAGCCGTCGCCGTACTCCAGCACGTAGAGGTTGCCGTCCGGGCCGAACTCCATCTCCATCGGGTTGTCGAAGACGACACCGGGCAGGAACGCCTCCACCCCGGTCAGCTGTCCGCTGCCGTTGGTACGCATCATGAACAGCTTGTCCCGGGTGAACTCCCCGAAGACCACGCTGTTGTTGTAGTACTCCGGGAACTTCGTCTCCGAGGTGTTCGCCGAGTCGTACTTGTAGATCGGTCCGCCGTGCGGACCGACGCCACCGGTGCCGATGACCGGCCACTGGAAGTCGCAGGTCGCCGGCGGGGTCTGGAGGTAGCCTCCGGCGCAGGTGGTCCGGGCCTCGTAGGTGTACCAGAACTGCGGCTGCGCCACCGCCGGCAGGACCGTACGACCGGTGTTGCGCGGCGAGTTGTTCACCGGGGCGCCGCAGTTGAACGGCTCCCCGGAGGTACGGGTGGCAAAGTCGTAGTCGATGTACGGCAGACTCGGCGAGTAGCAGTACGGCCAGCCGTAGTTGGCCGCCTTGTTGGTGGCGAACCACCGGCCGACGCCCTCCGGACCCCGGGTCGGGCTGGAGGTACGCGAGTCCGGCGAGTAGTCACCGACGTACACGAAGCCGTTGCTGTCCACGTCGAACCGGAACGGGTTGCGCAGGCCCATCAGGAAGATCTCCGGACGGGTCCGGTTGTCGTAGTCGGCGTTCTCCGGGAACAGGTTCCCGGCCGGGATGCTGTACGTACCATTTTCCTTGACCTTGAGTCGCAGCACCTTGCCGCGCAGGTCGTTGGTGTTGCCGGCGGAGCGCTGGGCGTCGTAGCCCGGCCCCTGGGTGGGCGACTCGTTGATCGGGACGAAGCCGTCCGAGCCGCTGGCGTTGGTGTCGTCACCGGTGATCAGGTAGACCAGACCCTTGCCGTCGAACTTCACCTTGCCGGCCACGTGGCAGCAGATGCCCCGGTCGGTGTCGACCCGGATGATCTGCTGCTCGGTCGACATGTCCAGTCGAGGGGTCGGCCCGTCGACGAACTTCACCCGGGACAGTTGGTTGTAGCCCTTGAACGCGTTCCAGACCGTCGGGTCGGTGCTGGTCGCCGGCGCGTCGCCCTCGTTGACACCGGGGGTGGCCGGGTTGTCCAACGGAGTGTTCAGCGGCGGCGAGTAGTAGATGTAGACCCACTTGCTGGTGGCGAAGTCGGGCGCGATCGTGATCGTCTGCAACCCGTCCTCGTCGTGCTGGTACACCGGCACGGTGGTGATCACCGGGCTGGCGCCGGTCGTCGGGTCGTACAGCCGGATCTCACCGCCACGGGTGTTGTGCAGCACCCGCCCGTCGGGCAGCACCGACAGCGACATCGGCTCGCCCGGCTCGTCGTTGAGGGTGACCTTCTCGTAGTTGCCGAGTACGGTCGCGCCGCAGTCGCCCTCGACCACGCCGGCCGCCCACTGGATGCCGCCGAGCAGGTGCTTCTTGAAACCACCAACCCGGTACGTCTCGATCGAATGGCCGAGGCCGGTGTAGAACGAACGACCGCCCTGGTAGTCCTTGCACCAGCTCACCGGGTGGTCGAAGCCCATCGTGCCGCCCGCGAAGCTCTTCTCCTGCGCGGTGGCGAGCACGTGCGACGTACCCCGGACGTTGCTGGAAAAGTTGTACCACTCCTCGGTCAGGGTCATCGTCTGCGGCGTCGCCTCGGTGGCCGGGTGCACCCGGTCGGCGACCTCGACCACACCGGCCTCGGTGCTGGCCACACCGGACGCCTTCGCGCCGACCAGGTTCTGGTAGAACGCCCAGTCCGGCTCGGTCTCCGCAGCCGCGTGCACGCCGACGTAACCGCCGCCGGCCTTGACGTACGACTCGAACGCCGCTTCCTGGCCGGGGTTGAGCACGTTGCCGGTGGTGTTGAGGAAGACCACCGCGCGGTAGTCCGCCAGGTTCTCGGCGGTGAACGCCGCCCCGTCCTGGGTGACCGTCGCGGTGAACCCGTTCGCCGAGGCCAAAGCCTGGATCGTACGCACACCGTCCGAGATGGACGGCCGGCGCGTACCGGCGGTCTTGGTGAAGACGAGTACCCGGTAGTCGTCCGGTGCACGGACCTCGGAGCGCAGGGCCGCCGGCCCGTTCTCGGCGGTGACCAGGCGTTCCTCGGCGGTGCCCGGATCGGGTGCGGCCGAGGCCGGAACGGCGACCAGGCCGGGGATGACGATGGTGGCGCCGGCCACGGCGGCGAGCCACCGGCGCAGGGGTCTTGTCATATGTTCCTCCGGGGGTGTGGAGCGGGCATGCGGCCGCACCCGTCGAACCGGACGCGCACGGGTCCGGTCCCGGTGGTTCGGTTGCCACAATGAGGTGTGCTGCCGCGTCCGTATGGATGGTGCGCGATCTCGCAGGACCCGTCACCGGCTGCCGACCGATGATTCCGGGATGCTGTCCGTTACCGGGTGGACGCGTGCGCCGGCACGACGATCCACGCTTCCTGCTGCTCGGGCCGGTCGTGCTGCACCGGTCCCGCCACCGCCGCGTGGGCGGAGGATCAGGGGCTCAGCCGCGCTGCGTCGGCCGAGAAAATCGGTACGGGAACTGGGCGGAGGGTTGGCCGCCTGTCGTACCGGGTCATCCGGCCGTGATGGGCCGGGGGAGCGTTGGCGGGCGGCTGGAGGCTGTCTTGTCCATGTCTCGCTACCTTCCTCGCGGCCGGAGCCGCGGCGACGATGCGGGAGTTGGCGGTGGGACAGTGGCGCCGCCGATGCGCAACTGAAACGTTTTTGTGTGCCCCGTACTGGGGTTTCGGGAGGTGCTCTGGCTGAAACAGAACCTTAATCCGTGGGCAACACGAAAGATAGACCCAAGACCAACTAACTTCCGTCGATCCCAACAGAAGTCCCCCCTCCCCCCGCACAAAAGCCCCCTCCCCCCTCCCCCTCCCCCCTCCCTCCCCCTCCCCCCGCGCGCGTCCCTACCCTCCCGCGATCTAGGGCAAATACGTGTTGTTTGATCTCTGCGCGCCACCATTTGCCCTAGATCGACGGGGAGGGGGGCGGGCGCGGCGGGGGGAGGGAGGGGGGAGGGGGAGGGAGGGGGGAGGGGCGGGGAGGGGGTGCGGGTTTGGGGGCGGGGTGGTATGGGGGTGTGCGCCTATGATGTTTGGGTGGTGTGTGTTTTGTGGAGTTGTCGGTGACGGATCGAGACGAGGTTGGGCACGGTGGTCAGAGGTAGGTTCATCCGGTTCGACGAGGCCCGTGGATACGGATTCATCACGCCTGACGGCGGTGGTGAGGACGTCTTCGTGCACGCGAATGTGTTGGGTGACGGGAAATACGCGTTCGTTCCGGGGATGCCGGTGGAGTTCGACGCGGTGGAGAGCGATCGGGGCATGAAGGCCCTCGCGGTCCGCATTCTCAAATCGGACCGGGCGGCGACGCCGGCCGGCAACGGGCTGTCCGGCGAGGTTTCGGTGGTGGAGCGTTCCGAGGACGACGGCATGTGTGACGTACTCACCCCGGCCGGCTTCCGGCACGAGGTGACCGAGCTGCTGCTCAATGCCGTGCCGACGATGACCGGGGCGCAGATCGTCCAGTTACGGCAGGGTCTCGTCGTGCTCGCCCAGCGACACGGCTGGGTGGAGCACTGACGGTACGCACATACGGGCGGGCGGGCAGCGGCGGGAGAGTCGCGACCCGCCCGCAGTTTGTGAAGGCGTATTTATAATGCTCGAATCTGCCGAAGACCCCTATTCTCCGGGTCATTCACCAGAATATGCGTACCGTCCGGGTAAGACAGTTCTCATCGGCATCACATTGACTTCAAATTGCCGTACTCCATAGATTTCCAGCTATTCGCGTCGCCGTGACCGTGGGTGTTCCGGGCGGCGTGTTCCGGCAGAAACAACTGGAGGCGGTTCATCATGGCAGAAATTCGCGCATTCCGGCGGGCGTTGGGCGTGGCGCTCGGCGGGCTGGTCGCGATCCCGGTCATACTCGTCGGATCCGCGGGGCCGGCGCAGGCCGCGCCGAACTGCGGTGCGGTGGTCACCGCCAGTACGACCGTCACCGCGAACCTGGTCGACTGCCCCGGTGACGGACTCGTGATCGGGGCCCACAACATCGTGCTCAACCTCAACGGCAGGACCATCGACGGCGTCGGGCTCGGCGTGGGCGTACACAACAACGGTTTCGACAGGGTGACCATCCGCAACGGTACGATCACCGGGTTCGACTACGGCGTCCGGCTCAACCCCGGCACCCTCGGGAACCTGGTCACCGCGATCACCGCCCGGCACAACGAGGTCGCCGGGGTGGAACTGGTCAACGCCGACACCAACAACCGGGTCATCGGCAATGTGCTGGAGTTCCAGTCGCAGCGCGGGATCGCCGTGCTCGGCGGTTCGACCGGCAACATCGTGCGCGGCAACACCGTACGGGAGAACCGGGACGGCATCTACGTCGAGAACTCGGCCAGCAACACCGTCGAGACCAACCAGGTGATCGACAGCAGTGACCGGGGAATCGAGGTGGTCGGCTCGCAACGGGTGACGCTGCGGTCCAACACCCTCACCGGCAGCGGGGACGCGGCACTCGCCCTGTCCGGCTCCAATCTCAACACCGTCGACAGCAACACCGTCACCGGCAGTGGCGACGCCGGAATTCTGCTCGGCACCGCACACGACAACCAGGTGCTCAACAACCGGGTCTCGGGCAGCGGCGACGCCGGGATCCTGCTCGACGTCGCGCACCGCAACACCGTACGGGCGAACAACCTGAACGTCAGCGCGCCCAACGCCAGCGGTATCGAGCTGATCGGGTCGAACAGCAACGTACTCCAGTCCAACACCGCCAACGCCCAGCTGAGCAGTGGTGTCGAACTACAGAACTCGGCCGCCAACCGGTTGCTGAGCAATACCGCGAACACGAACAACGGGGCCGGCATCTTCGTCACCGGCTCGGCCGAGACGGCGGGCAACGTACTCGACGGGAACACCACCAACGCCAACAACGGCAACGGCATCGTCGTCGACAACGCGGGCAACACGGTCCGGCGCAACATCGCCCGGAACAACAGTGGCTGGGGGATCTACGCCGCGCCGGGCAACACCGACGGCGGCGGCAACCGGGCCAGCGGCAACAGCCAGGTCGGCCAGTGTTACGGCGTGACCTGCACGGCATAAGCGAATCGGCTACGACCGAATCGGCTACGACCGAATCGGCTACGACCGAATCGGCTACGACCGGGGTGGTTCCGGGGGCGCGGTATATCGGCCGTCCGGAGCCGCCCCCGGCTGTTCCGGACGGCGGGCGCTTCCGCCTGCGGTCAGTGGGCGCTGACGGTCGGTGCCACTGACGGTCGGTGCCACTGACGGTCAGCGGGGCGGTTCGGGTTCGGTCACGTCGGCGACGGTGGCGTCGAGTGCGCGTACCGCCTCGTCGGCGTCGAGTGCGATGGCGACGCCCCGCTCGCCTGCGCCCAGGGTGATCCGCCGCCCGCGTACGCGTTCGTCGGCGACGACCGGCCAGGCGGTGGTCGCGCCGAACGGGGTGATGGTGCCGCGCTCGTACCCGGTCGCGTCCCTGGCCGTGCCGGCGTCGGGCAGCGAGAGCCGGTTGACGCCCAGCAGCGCGCGCAGCTTGGGCCAGGAGATGACCCGGTCACCCGGTACGAGTACGAAGACGTAGTCGTCGTCGCCCCGGCGGATCACGATCGTCTTCACGATGTCGGCGACCGCCAACCCGAGCGCGGCGGCGGCCTCGGCCACGCTGCCCACCGGCCCGTGTCGGATCACCTCGTACGTTACGGCGGCGGAGTCGAGAGCGGTGACGGCGGAGCCGGGCATGGCTGCACAGTACCTCCGGTCGGTGCGGCCGGTCGCGAGGTTCGGGAGGTGACGGCGTTCACCTGCCGATCCGAGGGAAGGCGGCATTCACCTGGCGATCCATCGGATGTCGATGTCCCGTCGGTAAGCCCGTGTCGATCCGGGAACACGGGCTTTGCCGGCCTACTTACCGACAGTGGTTGTGAAAGCGTTCAAAGTGCTGGTAGACATCGGATGTATCACGGCCGTTGGGTGCCCGAGAGCCGGATGAGTCACACCGCAGCGGACGGTCCGGCGGCGCTGGTGCAGCGTTGCCGCCACGCCGGGCGGTGCGGGTCGCCGACTCCGGTGGCGCCGCACTGGGAGCCTGTGAGCTGACTGTCCGCGCGGGCCGGAGGGGAACGAGCATGGCGCTCACCGACGAAGCGATCCACAAGATCAAAGAGATGATCGTCTCCGGCGAACTGCGCCCCGGCGACCGGCTGCCCAAGGAGGCCGACCTGGCCGACCGGCTGGGGCTGTCCCGCAATTCGCTGCGGGAGGCGGTCAAGGCGCTGTCGGTGATCCGCGTGCTTGACGTACGACAGGGCGACGGCACCTACGTGACCAGCCTCGACCCCGGTCTGCTGCTCGACGCGATGAGCTTCGTCGTCGATTTCCACCGCGACGACACGGTGCTCCAGTTCCTGGAGGTGCGTCGGATCCTGGAGCCGGCCGCCGCCGCGATGGCCGCCCAGCGGATGACCGAGGAGGGCATCGCCACCCTGCGTACGCTGCTCGACGGGTTGGGCGGTGAGCCGACAATCGACGCGCTGGTCGCCAACGACCTCGAATTCCATCGGCAGATCGCGGCGGGCGCCGGCAACGACGTGCTCTGCTCGCTGATCGACAGCCTCTCCGGACCGACCACCCGGGCCCGGATCTGGCGCGGCCTGACCCAGGAGAGTGCGGTCGCCCGCACCCGCGAGCAGCACGCGGCCATCCTCGACGCGATCGCCTCCCGGCAGCCCGAACTGGCCCGGTCCTGGGCCACCGTGCACGTGGCCGGCGTCGAGGAGTGGTTGCGCCGCGCGCTCTGAGCGCCGGCCCGCGTCCCGGTCGGTCCCGGACCGCTGCCGCAGGCTCGCGACGCCACCCGAGCGCCGGCGGTACGCGTCGAAGGCTGGTCACCGGTGGCTACCCTTCCGGCGTGTACCTCTCCGGCACCAGCTCCCCGGCATGACCATGCGGCCCCCGGCCCCGCTCCGGTCGCGTCCGGTGCAGTACGCCATCCTCTGTGGATACGTCGTGCTCCTTGCCGCGTGGGTGGTCGGCAGCCTCCGGCTCCGGGACACCGGTTACGGGCAGTCGGTGTATCTCGGCGGCATCCTGGTGATGATCATCGTCCAGTCGCTGTGGGCGTGGGTGAACGGCCGGGAACACTCGGGCAGCCGCCGGAGGACGGTCTTCGCCCCACCCCGCACCGACGGGCCGCCGGTCCTGGTCGCGCCCGCCCGTGCCTGGTGGCGTACGGACCGGTCCTGGCGGCTGTTCGCCGGTGTGGCGTTGATCCAATACTCGATTTTCACGCTGGGGCAGGACCTGTCCGAACTCGACTGGCTGCTCTGGGCGAGTGGCCTTGTCGTACTGCTCGCCGGGGTGGCCGTGGTCGGGACGATCGTGAGAATCCTGCTGGACATCCATCGGGGTGCGGATCTGGAGTTGCGGCCGGGCGGGGTGTCACTGCCCGGACTGACGGGTCGGCTGGAGGTGCCCTGGGCGGAGCTGCCGTCCGGCCGGTTGAGGGGACGCGGCCACACCGACCGGCTCGTCCTGCGGGTGCGGCGGCCGACGTCGAGCGGGCTGTTCCGTCGTCGCCGACCGGTGACCGTCTGGTTCGACCGGTACGCCGTCGCGCCGGAGCTTCTGACCGGTGCGATCCGGCACTACCTGGATCATCCCGAGCACCGCGCCGCCATCGGCACCGACGAGGAGTACGTGCGGCTCCACGTCCTTCTCCACCGAGAGCCGGATCCGGTGGGGTAGATGGCGGGGACTGATACTCCCTTGTCGTATTTCTGACCGGTAACCCTGGCCCGTTCGGCTGGGAGTCGACCGACTACAGGTCTTACGCTCTGCATCATGTTCGATACTCTCCGGCAGGACTTTCGGCGGAACCGGGACCCGTTGGTCCGGCTCGTGCTCGCGGTCTTCCGCTTCGGGCAGTGGACGGCTGCCCGGCGTACCGCCACGCGGCGGTGCTGGACCCTGCCGTACAAGGTGTTGAATCTGCTGGTCATCCGGCTCGGCACGAACAGCGACCTGCCCCGCGAGCTGAGCTGCGGCCCGGGGCTGCGCCTGTTCCACCCGTACGGGCTGGTGTTCCACCGGGATGCCCGGCTCGGGCGGAACGTGAGCATGTACCACCAGGTGACGATCGGGCGGCGGGACCACAGTGGTGAGCCGGTCATCGGCGACGAGGTGACGGTGGGCGCGGGCGCGACCGTACTCGGGCCGATCGTGATCGGGCGGGGCGCGAAGATCGGGGCCGGGGCCACGGTGCTGGACGACGTCCCGCCCGGCGGCCGGGCCCTCGGCCCAAGAGCGTCGGTCACAAGCCTCTCCACCACCAACCGACCGCCCCTACTCGACCCCGCACTCCCCCCAGACACCCCCCTCACAAACCCCAACTAGCACGCCCCGAGCACGCCCCGAGCACGCCCCGAGCACGCCCCGAGCACGCGCCGATCTTGGACTTGTGGCTGTACGCAAATCCGTACGAGTTTCCTAACTCGGGCACCACAAGTGCAAGATCGGCGACGAGAGTGAGGGGAGGGGGGAGGGGGGCTAGTGGACTACGGCTAGTGGGGAGTGGGTGTGGTGGAGTAGTTGTTGGCTGACCGAGCCGAGGACGAGTCCTCGGAAGCCGCCCTGGCCTCGGCTGCCGACCACCACCAGTTGGGCCTGCCGGCTCGCCTCGACCAGGACGGCGGTCGGGTGGCCGGGTACCACCTCGGCGGTGATCGGCAGGTCCGGGTACCGGTCCCGCCAGCCGGCCAGCTCCTCGTCCAGCGCGGCCAGCTCGTCCCGGCTGACGTCGGCCGGATCCGGGTCGGCCGGACGCCACGGCCGCCTCGGCTCATGCCGGGCCCGGATCGCGTGCACCGGGACCGCCCGGCTGAGCGCCCGCCGCACCGCCCAGTCCAGCGCGAGCCGGGCGTACGGCGAACCGTCCGTCCCGACCACGATCCGCCGCCGGCCGTGATCAGCACCCCGACCGGCATCCCGATCGGCGGCGACGGGGGCATCGGGAGGGTCGACGGTCGATGGGCGGACGATCACGACCGGGCACTGGGCGTGGGCGCTGACCGCGATCGTGGTCGAGCCCGCGAGCAGGCCGCTGAACCCGCCGTGTCCACGGCTGCCCAGCACCACCATCGCCGCGTCGGCGGAGCGCTGTCGCAGCCCGATCGCGGCCGGGGTGTCCAGCACCTCACCGCGTACGGTCAGGTCCGGGTGGGAGTCGGCGGCCTCGCTGACGGCGGCCGAGACCAGTTCCCCCACCTCCTGCCGGGTCGTGTCGTCCGGCCAGGTGCCCGGTCCGGGGCCGGGTCCGATCCAGCTGCCGGCGGTCATCCACTCGAAGGCGTACGCCAACCGGACCGGCGCCCCCGTCCGCGTGGCCTCGTCCAGCGCCCAGGCGAGCGCGAGCCGGGCTCCCTCGGAGCCGTCGTACCCGACCAGGATCGGCCGCTCACCCATGACTGCCCCGCTCATGGCTGCCCCTCATCCACGACCGCCCCCGCTCATGGCCGCCCCGCTCATGGCCGCCCCGCTCACGGCCGCCCCGCTCACGGCCCCCGCTCGTCACCGTCCCCGTTCCTCACCGTCCCCGTTCCTCACCGTCCCCGTTCCTCAGCGCCCCCGTTCCTCAGCGCCCCCGTTCCTCAGCGCCCCCGTTCCTCACCGCCCCGGCTCGTCCACCGCTCAGCCGCGGTTGCCGATCCAGCGCCATTCGGCTACCCGTGGCGCGTCCTCGCCGTACCGGCGGGTGTACTCGCGGCACTCCTGCCGGGCGTCGATCATGGATTGGCGCAGGTGTGCGGCTCGGGCGGCCAGGCCGGGCACCCGGTCGATCACGTCGACCACCAGGTGGAACCGGTCGAGCTGGTTGAGCATCACCATGTCGAACGGTGTGGTGGTGGTGCCCTCCTCCTGGTAGCCGCGTACGTGCAGGTTGTCGTGGTTGGCGCGGCGGTACGTCAGCCGGTGGATCAGCGCCGGATAACCGTGGTACGCGAAGATCACCGGCCGGTTCCGGGTGAAGATCGTGTCGAACTGGGCGTCCGGCAGCCCGTGTGGATGGGCTACCTCGGACTGGAGGCGCATCAGGTCGACCACGTTCACCACCCGTACCCGTAGTTCGGGCAGGTGCCGCCGGAGCAGGTCGGCGGCGGCCAGCGTCTCCAGGGTCGGTACGTCACCGGCGCACCCGAGCACCACGTCCGGCTCGGACCCGTCGTCGCTGCTGGCCCAGCCCCAGATCCCGAGCCCGCGCCGGCAGTGCAGCACCGCCTCGTCCATCGCCAGCCAGTTCGGGCCGGGCTGCTTGCCGGCGACCACCACGTTGATGTAGTGCCGGCTGCGCAGGCAGTGGTCCATCGTGCAGAGCAGGGTGTTGGCGTCCGGTGGCAGGTAGACCCGGACCACCTCGGCCTTCTTGTTCACCACGTGGTCGATGAAGCCCGGATCCTGGTGCGAGAAGCCGTTGTGGTCCTGCCGCCAGACATGACTGGACAGCAGGTAGTTCAGCGAGGCCAGCGGCTGCCGCCAGGCGATGTCGCGGGTCGTCTTGAGCCATTTGGCGTGCTGGTTGACCATCGAGTCGACGATGTGGATGAACGCCTCGTAGCTGGTGAAGACGCCGTGCCGACCGGTCAGCAGGTAACCCTCCAGCCAACCCTGACAGAGGTGTTCGGAGAGCACCTCCATCACCCGGCCGTCGGGGGAGAGGTGGTCGTCGTCCGGGCGTCGTTCGGCGACGAAGACCCGGTCGGTCACCTCGAAGACCGCCTCCAGCTTGTTCGAGGCCACCTCGTCCGGGCCGAACAGCCGGAACCGGTCCGGGTTGGCCACGATCACGTCGCGCAGCCACCGCCCGGTCGGGATGGTCGCCCCGGTCGCGGTGGCGCCGGGTTCCGGCACCGCCACGCCGTAGTCGCGGTAGTCGGGCAGCACCAGGTCGCGCAACACCTGGCCACCATTGGTACGCGGGTTCGCGCTCATCCGCAGGTCGCCGGCGGGCACCAGCTCGCACACCTCGGGTACGGGCGAACCGGTGGCGTCGAACAGCTCCTCGGGGTGGTAGCCGCGCAGCCAGCGCTCCAACTGGGCCAGGTGCTCCGGGTTGTCCCGTACCCCGGCCAGCGGGACCTGGTGGGCGCGGAAGGTCCCCTCGACCCGGCGGCCGTCGACCTCGCGCGGTCCGGTCCAACCCTTCGGCGTACGGAGCACGATCATCGGCCAGCGGGGGCGCTCGACCACGCCGGTGCTCCTGGCCCGGCCCTGGATGGTGGCGATCTCGTCCAGCGCCCGGTCCAGGGTGCCGGCGAGTTCCCGGTGCACCCGGTCCGGTTCGTCGCCGGCAACCACGTACGGCCGGTAGCCGTAGCCGTGCAGCACCGACAGCAGGTCCTGTTGCGGGATCCGGTCGAAGATCGACGGGTTGCCGATCTTGTAGCCGTTGAGGTGCAGGATCGGCAGTACGGCGCCGTCGCGGGCCGGGTTCAGGAAGACGTTCGACAGCCAGCTGCCGGCCAGTGGTCCGGTCTCCGCCTCGCCGTCGCCGATCACGCAGGCCACTATCAGGTCGGGGTTGTCGAACGCGGCGCCGTAGCCGTGCATCAGCGAGTAGCCGAGTTCGCCACCCTCGTGGATCGAGCCCGGCACCTCGGCGGCGACGTGGCTGGGGATGCCGCCGGGGAAGGAGAACTGCCGGAACAGTCGTTCCATCCCGCTCTCGTCCCGGTTGACCGACGGGTAACGCTCGCTGTAGGTCCCCTCCAGCCAGGTGTTGGCCACGATCGCCGGCCCACCGTGTCCGGGCCCGGTCACGTAGATCATTTGTAGTTGGCGCCGGACGATGGTCCGGTTCAGGTGCGCGTAGATCAGGTTCAGTCCGGGGCTGGTGCCCCAGTGGCCGAGCAGCCGGGGCTTGATCTGGGCCGCGGTCAGCGGCTCGCGCAGCAGCGGGTTGGCCATCAGGTAGATCTGGCCCACGGTCAGGTAGTTCGCCGCCCGCCAGTACGCGTTCAGCCGACGCAGCTCGTCGTCGGTCAGCGGGGCGTGCGGATCCAGGGCGGTGTCCATCGGCCTGAGCCTGCCGTCTGTCGGGTGCCCGCGCAGGCGGATCGGCGGATTGTTCCCCCGAGCGGGGACCCGCCCGCCCGTACCCACGCCTTCCGCCTACCGGGTACGGCGTTCAGGCCTGCACGTACAGGCCGTGCGGGGTGCGGACGATGACCACCGGGGTGGGCGAGTGGTAGAGCAGGGCCTGGCTGAGCGCACCGAGCATGCTGCGCGAGGGTTGCTCGCCGCGCATGCTGACCACCACGACCTCGGCCGAGCGCGACTCGTCGATCAGGATCTGTTTCGAGTCGCCGCTGCGCACCCGGGGGACGACCCGCACGTCCGGGTACTTCCGCCGCCACGGCACCAACGCGCTGTCGAGTTCGTCGGCCACCGAGTGGTCCGGCTCCTGCGCCGGATTGTCCGCCTCCCAGATCCGCAGGGCGACGAGTTCGGTCTCGCGCCAGGAGGCGGCGTCGAACGCGAAGCCGAGCGCGGTTTCCGTACCGACTCCGCAGTCGATGCCGACCAGCACCGGGCCCGACGGTGGGGAGCTTTCGCGTACGACCAGCACGCTGCACCCGGCGCGGGCGGCGACCTGAACCGACAGCGCCTCGATCGGTACGGCGGTCTGGCCGGAGAGCCCGCCGTCGCCGAGCACCATCAGCGCGGCGCTGCCCGATTCGCGCAGCAGGGTGGTCAGTGCCGGTCCCTCGATCAGCGCGCAGGACAGTCGTAGTTCCGGTGCGGCCTCGGTCGCGGTGTTGGCGGCCTCGTTGAGGAGATGTTCGGCGGGTGCGCGCAGTTCTCCTTCGAGCGGGGTGTCCGGGTCGGCGACCCAGTTGAAGGCGTGCACGATCCGTAACGTACGGCGGTGTGCCGCGGCCTCGTGGGCGGCCAGCCGGACGGCGGTCATGCTCTGCGCGGAGTTGTCCACCCCGACCACGACCGGTGCGTTCGCGGGCAGGCTCATCGTCGTCACCTCCGGGCCCGGTCGCCGGCAGCCGGGTGGCGGGCTGGCACGTTGCGTTTGGCTCCGGTACCGACAGTAGTGGCGGGTCCGGGTCGGCGGACCGGGTTCGGCGGGGTGGGTGGCTCGACCATCGGCCCGAACACATCCTGCTCGGCCTGCTGCGCGAGGGGGAGGGGCTGGCCGCGATGACCCTCGGTCGGGCCGGGCCGGACCTCGCCGAGCTGCGCCGCCAGGTGATCCACTCCCTCGGCGCGGCCGCCTGACGTACGCCGGACGAGCCCACGTCCGCCGCCGGCCGCGACCGGCGGCGGATGTGACGGTCCCACTACTGCCGACTGCAAGGTATGACATGGAGGATATGTATCTGCATCAATAGATTGGGGCTAGCGTGAGGCGCACTGACGGCGTTGCCGCACCGGACCGGGAACCGGCCGCAGCGTGTGCAGCGTTGCTCAACCCCCAATCGAAGGGACCCGTCAATGCAGCACAGATCCTCGTCTGTCGCAGCGGCAATCCTGCTCGCGGCCGGCATGCTGGCCACGCTGCCGCAAGCGGCCTCGGCCAAGCCCACCAACGAGGCGGCCCCCGCCGTCTCCGCGGAGATCCTCAACGCGATGCAGCGCGACCTCGGCCTCACCGCCGGCCAGGCGCAGGCGCGGCTCGCCGCTGACGACCGGGCCGCCAAGGCCGAGGAGTCGCTGCGTGGCGCCCTCGGCAACCGCTTCGGCGGCGCCTGGCTCGCCGACGGCAGCCAGGTCGTCGTCGCGGTTACCGACGCCGCCGCCGCCGAGCGGGTACGCGCCGCCGGTGCGCAGCCGAAGGTCGTCGCCCGCAGCGAGGCGGCGTTGACGGCGATCAAGGACACCCTCGACGCGAAGGAGTCCGCCGCACCGAAGTCCGTGACCGGCTGGTACGTCGACGTCACCAGCAACACCGTGGTCGTCGAGGCCACCGCCAACGGTCTCGCGGCCGCCAGCAGCTTCGCCGCCGCCAGTGGCGCGCCGGCCGGCGCGGTCCGGGTGGCCGTCGCGGCCGAGGCCCCGAAGACGCTCTACGACATCCGGGGCGGGGACGCGTTCTACATCGGCGGCGGGCGCTGCTCGATCGGCTTCTCGGTGAACGGCGGCTTCGTTACCGCCGGACACTGCGGCCGCAGCGGTCAGGCCGTCCAGGGTTCGAACGGGGTCGCCGCGGGCAGCTTCGCCGGCTCGTCCTTCCCGGGCAACGACTACGCCTGGGTACGCACCAACGCCAACTGGGTCCCGCGCGGTGTGGTGAACCGCTACAGCGGCAGCACCACCGTGGCCGTACGCGGCTCGACCGAGTCCGCCGTCGGCGCCTCCATCTGCCGCTCCGGCTCGACCACCGGCTGGCGCTGCGGCACCGTCCAGGCGAAGAACCAGACGGTGAACTACTCGCAGGGTTCGGTCGGCGGTCTGACCCGTACCAACGCCTGCGCCGAACCGGGTGACTCGGGCGGCTCGTGGCTCAGCGGCAACCAGGCCCAGGGCGTCACCTCCGGCGGCTCGGGCAACTGCTCCAGCGGCGGCACGACCTACTTCCAGCCGGTCCGGGAGATCCTCTCCGCGTACGGCTTGAGCCTGGTCCTCGGCTAGTTCACGACGCACGACCACGAACGGGCCGGCGTACCCACGCCGGCCCGTTCGGCAACGTCATGTCGGTGCGGGTTACGTCACGGCCCGCCGGGTCGCTGGCTCCGCCGACTTGCTGCACACTGACGCGCGTGAGCCAGCGAAGCGACACCAGCAGTGATGGCGGCCTACGCTCCGCGGTCGTGGTGAACCCGACGAAGGTCGACGTCGACCAGTTGCGTGACACGGTCACCCGCGCCCTCGCCGACGCGGGCTGGCCGGAACCGAGCTGGTACGAGACCACCGTGAACGACCCCGGCCGAGGACAGACCCGGCAGGCGGTCGAGGCCGGGGCCGAGGTCGTCTTCGTCTGCGGCGGCGACGGGACCATCCTGTCCTGCGTGAACGCGCTGGTCGGCACCGACGTCGCGATGGCCGTGCTGCCGGTGGGCACCGGCAACCTGCTCGCCGCGAACCTCGGGCTCTCCGGCGACGTGGCCGGCGGCATCGAGATCGCGCTCGAACGGGGTCGCCGGCTGCTCGACGTCGGCGTCGTCGGGGACCAGGTCTTCACCGTGATGGCCGGAATGGGCTTCGACGCCCAGATGCTCGCCGCCACCTCCGAGACCACCAAGGCCCGGATCGGCTGGCCGGCGTACCTGGTCGGGGCCGTACGACACCTTCGCGACCGGCCGATGCGGGTGGTCATCCGGATCGACGACGACGCACCGCGCCGCCGCCGGGCCCGGACCGTGCTGGTCGCCAACGTCGGCCGGCTACAGGGCGGGGTACGCCTGCTCGCCGACGCCGAACCCGACGACGGTTACCTCGACGTCGCCATCCTCACCCCGCGCACCGTCCGGCACTGGGCCGTACTGATCTGGGCGGTGGTGGCCAAGCGCGAGCGGGTGCCCCGGATGGAGGTCTTCCGCTGCCGCCGGGTGCAGATCACCAGCAACCGCCGGCAGCCGAGGCAGCTCGACGGAGACCTGATCACGCCCGAGAAGGCGCTGCGGGCACACGTGCGGCCGAAGGCGCTGTGGCTGTGCGTACCGCGCCCGGCCGAGGCGCCGGACCTGTCGGTGGACGCCGCGACGGTGAGTCGGCGGGGGGAGCGCCGGATCGAGCGGGTACGCGGTGAGTAGCACCCGCATCGTCCCCGAGACCCGGCTGATGGCCGATGACCAGCTCTCCGCCGACGACGCCTGGCACACCCTGCGCCGGTACGGCGGCTGGCACCTGCTGCGGGACGCGTTCATCCGGTTCCGGTACGGCGACGGCTTCAGCCACTCCCGCGCCACCGCCCTGCAACTCTGCCTGGCCGTGGTCCCGTTCCTGATCGCGCTCACCGGTCTGATCAGCGACCTCGGGGTGGAGGACGGCGGACGGGTGGTGGCCGACACCGTGGTCGCGCTGACCCCCGGCCAGAGCGACGCCATGGTCGAGGAACTGCTGGTCGACACCGAACGCACCGAGGAGGCGGGTGAACTCGCCCTGCTGCTCGGCCTGATCACCGGCCTGGTGGCACTGACCTCGACGATGGCGCAGGTCGAGCGGGGCGCGAACCGGATCTACGGGGTGGAGCGGGACCGACCCGCGCTGCGCAAGTACGCCCGCGCGGTGGTACTGGCGCTCGGTGCCGGCGTACCGGCGCTGTTCGGGTTCCTCATCCTGGTCGGCGGCGGACCGCTCGGCGACTCGGTGCAGCGCTACTACGCCTGGGGCGAGGTCGCGCACACGTTCTGGAACGTGCTCCGCTGGCCGCTGAGCCTCGGCCTGACCGTCTTCGCGGTCGCGGTGCTGTTCCGGTACGCCCCGCGTCGCCGCCAACCGGGCGTGTCCTGGCTGCTGTTCGGGGCGGCGCTGGCCACCGCGCTGTGGTGGCTGGCGAGCGTGCTGCTGGCCGCGTACATCGGGCTCAGCGACGGGTTCGGGGAGACGTACGGTGCGCTCGCCGGGATGATGGCGCTGCTGCTCTGGGCCAACCTCACCGGGATCGCGCTGCTCGGCGGGCTGGCCTTCAGCGCCCAACTGGAGGCACTGCGGATCGGGGTGCCGGAGCCGGCCGAGCCGGACCGCTGGCAGCCCCGGACGGACGTGACCGTACCGGTCGCCCGTACCGCCGACCACGACGCCGCCACCGACCACGCCGAACCGGGGCCGCCCTCGCCCTGACCGGTCGCCCGCCCGCCGCGAGCCGGGGTGTACCGAGCTACCCGATCGGGTATCGGCACGCCAGGCATCGAGGAGGTGCGGGTGTGAGCGCGGTCAAGGACATACTGCGGCGGCCGGGCGGCCAGTTCACCGAACGAAGCCTGGCCGGTCTCGTGTTCATCATCGGCACCGGCGTGGGATTCGCCCTGCTGCTGACCCTGGTCCGGGTCGAGTGGGGACCGCTGCACCGCGTCGACGGCGGGGTCGCGGCCTGGTTCAACGACCTGGTCTCCGCCCACGACCCGTTGGTCACGGTGCTGCGGGCGATCACCGACCTCGGTGGACGACCGATCATGCTCTGGCTGGTCACGGTCGCGGTGGTCGGGCTGCTGATCCGCCGGCAGGGGCGGTTGGCCGGCTACCTGGTGGTCACCGGGCTCGGTGCGCTGGCCCTGGACCCGTCCCTGAAGGCACTGGTCGGGCGGCTGCGTCCGGTGGTCGACGTGCCGGTCGCGGCGGGCGTGGGCAACAGCTTCCCCAGCGGGCACGCGCTCGGCTCGCTGGTCGCGTACGGGGCCCTGCTGCTGGTCTTCCTGCCGGCGATCCGGCCCCGGTGGCGCCGCCCGGCGATCGCGTTCGTCGCCGTACTGGTGTTCGCGATCGGGCTGACCCGGATCGCGCTCGGCGTGCACTTCGTCTCCGACGTACTCGGTGGCTGGTTGCTCGGGCTGGCCTGGCTGGTCGTCACCGGGTACGCCTTCCGCCTCTGGCGGCGCGAGCGGGGCCGCCCGGTGCCGGCGCTGACCGAGGGGCTGGAACCGGAGGCCCGGCGCGACCTGGAGCCGGCGCCGGAGGAGGAACGGATGCTGCCACACCCCTGGGCCGGCGCTGCCGAACTGGTGACCGGCTGGGTGCTGGTGTTCGCCGCGCTGTACGGCTTCGGCATGCTGGTCAGCTACTACGCCGACGGTACGTTCGTGGCGACGCTCGATACCGAGGTGCCGCGCTGGTTCGAGCAGCACCGCACGGCCACCCTGAACGACATCAGCTGGGGCTGGAGCAAGGTCGGTGACACGCACGCGATCATGTTCGTCTCGCTGATCTTCTGTCCGCTGGTGCTGGCGGTCTGGCGTCGTTGGCGACCGGTGCTCTTCGTCGCCCTGACCATGTTCGGTGAGCTGGCGCTCTTCCTGGCCAGCGCCCGCGCGGTCGACCGGCCCCGGCCGGCGGTGGAGAACCTGGACGGCCAGATGCCGACGGCGTCGTTCCCGTCCGGCCACATCGCCGCCACCATGTGCCTGTACGTGGCGATCGCGGTGCTGGTGATGCCGCGTACCGACCGGTGGTGGCGGTGGCTGACGGTGGTCGCCGCGGTGGTGATGCCGGTCGGCGTCGCGATCTCCCGGATGTACCGGGGCATGCACCACCCGAGCGACTTCGCCGGGGCCATCCTGCTCACCGTGCTCTGGGTCGGCCTGCTCTACCTCGTGGTACGCCCCAACGCCGACCTCGAACAGGGCAACCGGCCGAGCACTACGGAACCCGACGCGCTGGTTAGAGTGGCGGCATGAGGATCGGCCCGGAGCAGACCGTCTCGTCCGCCGCCGCCAGTCCGGCCCCGCCCCCGGTGGCCCGGCCCCCGGCCGCCCGCCTCGCGGCCACGGTCGGCGGCGCGCCGACCGGCGGCACGCCGACCCCGCTGCTGCGCCGGCTGATCGGCTCGGTGCTGCGCCGGGTCCGGTTGCGGCAGGGGCGGACCCTGCGCGACGTCGCCCGGACGGCGGGCGTTTCGGTGCCGTACCTGTCCGAGATCGAGCGGGGCCGCAAGGAACCCTCCTCCGAGGTGCTGGCCGCGATCTGCCGCGCGCTCGGACTGCACCTGACCGAACTGCTCGAACAGGTACGCGACGACCTGTCCCGGATCGAGCCCGCGCGCCCGGTCGTCCCGCCGCGGGTCGGAGAGCTGCCCACCGGGCAGCCGTCGGCCGTGCGTCGGGCACCGGAGATCACTTGCGCTGTCGGCGGATCTCCCGACAGCAGAATCCGTTCCCCTCGCCCCCGTCGGGGCGGGAAGCTGCATGGGTCGGTTATCCGGGCGAACACCTCGCCCGCCGGCCGGGCAGGAGGCGGGATCTATGACCGGGCAAAGGGTATGGATGCGCGCGGAGGCACAGGTCTCGTTCGGCGACCAGGTCTACGACCGGTTGCTCCAGGAACGGATCATCTTCCTCGGCAGTGAGGTCGACGACGCCTCGGCGAACCGGATCAGCGCGCAGATACTGCTGCTCTCGGCCGCCGACCCGACCCGGGACATCAAGCTCTACATCAACTCACCGGGTGGCTCGATCAGCGCCGGCATGGCGGTCTACGACACCATGCAGTTCGTCCCGAACGACGTCGCCACCATCGCCCTGGGACTCGCCGGTTCGATGGCGCAGTTCCTGCTCTGCACCGGCACCGCCGGCAAGCGCTACGCGCTGCCGCACGCGCAGGTGATGATGCACCAGCTCTCCGGCGGCATCGGTGGCACCGCAGCCGACATCGCCATCCAGGCGGAGAACATGCTGCACGTCAAGCGGACCACACACGAGCTGCTGGCCCGGCACACCGGGCGTACGGTCGAGGAGATCACCACCGACTCCGACCGGGACCGTTGGTTCACCGCCGAGCAGGCGAAGTCGTACGGCATGATCGACCACGTGATCGCCCGAGCCGGCCAACTCCCGGATCCCGAGCCGGCCTGACCGGACCGGACGGCGGACGTCCTGCTGGCGGCCGGACACTAGGGTCGGGCGGGTGACCAGGCCAGAGCCGAACGGTGAGATCCGGGTGGTGGCGCCACCGTTGGAGCCGGACGTTCCCCGATGGATCCAACTGCCGGTGCGCGTGCTCGCCGCGTTGGTGATCGTGCCACTGGGCCTGCTCTGGGAGGCCGCCCGGCTGACCGGCCGGCTCCTGTACCGCTACCTGGTCCGTCCCGTGGGCCGGGCCGTCGACCGGTTGCTCTGGCGCCCGCTGGTGTGGGCCGCCCGGCACCTGGTGTGGCTACCCCTGGTCTGGGCGGCGCGTCATCTCGTCTGGCTACCCCTGGTCTGGGCGGCGCGTCATCTCGTCTGGCTACCCCTGGTCTGGGCGGCCCGTGGGGTGGGCTGGGTGGCCCGTCAGATGGTCTGGCTGCCGGTGCGGTGGATCGCGCTGAACCTGGTCTGGCGGCCGCTGGTCTGGGCCGGACGGTACCTGCTCTGGTACCCGTTGGCCTGGCTCGTCCGTTACCTGGTCCTGGCACCGCTGAGCTGGCTGCACGGGCTGCTCGCCGCACCGGCACGGGCGTTCGTACGCGTGCTCGCGGCGGTTGCCGGCTGGCTGCTGGGCCGGCTCGCCGCCGTACTGGGCCTGCTCTGGGCGGGGGTGTGGTGGGTCGGGCGGGTGTTGGCGGGCGGAGCCCGGTTCGGCTGGTGGCTGCTCGGGCTGACGGTCCGGTCCGGGTACCGGTACCTGCTGCGTCCGATCGGGTGGGCGGTGCGCTGGACCTGGTGGCAGACGGTGGTTCCGCTCGGGCGCGCGATCGGCTGGTCGGTCGGCCAACTCGCCCGCGTGCTGCGCCCGCTCGGGCTGGCCGCGGTCCACCTGGGACGGCTGCTGTGGGCGGGGGTGCGGTTCGGCTGGTGGCTGTGCGGTGTGCTGATGCGGTTCGTCCACCGGTTCCTGCTGCGCCCGGTCGGGCGGGCGGTGCGTTGGACCTGGCGGCACACCCTGGTCCCGGTCGGGCGGGCGATCGGTCGGCTGTGGTCGGGCGGTGTCGTACCGGCGGGTCGGTGGCTGCGCGACGACGTGGTCCGGCCGGTGCGGGTGACCACCCGGCAGGTCCTCGTCGCGTTCGGCTTCCGCCGCCGCACCTGACCCGGTCGGCGCCGTACCCCACCGTGACGGGGCGACGATGACGGGGCGACGATATAGTGACAAGCTTGACTATCTTGGGTCGCGGCGGGTAGCGTACCGGGCTTAACCGGTTAAGAAGCCGGTTGATCCGACATCCTGTGGTGGGGATGATGCCGTCCGGGCGGCCTGGCGGGCGACTGCCGGGCCGCCCGGACGCGCGCCACCCGAGCCGCGCGCCGGCTCACGCTCCGTGCCGTCGGGCCGGGTGTCTTCCCCGGCCCGAACACCGGCACTAGCGTGACGCGCTATGCACATGATTCGACGGATCACGGCGGTCGTCGCAGCGGCGACCCTCACCCTCACCGTCACCGGATCGCCGGCCAGCGCCGGCAGGAGCCGGGCCGGCGCGCCCGGGGCCGGGGACGGCTACTTCCCGCTCGCCGGCAACGGCGGGTACGACGTACGACACTACGGACTTGAGATCCGATACCAGCCGGCCACCCGCGCGTTCTCCGGGGTGGCGACGATCAGTGCGCGGGCCACCGACCGGCTCACCCGGTTCAACCTTGACCTGCGCGGTTTCGAGGTGCGGTCGGTGACCGTTGACGGGCGGTCGGCGCGGTTCGACCGGGACGGCCAGGAGCTGCGGATCTCGCCCCGGCACGACCTCTCGTCCGGCGAGCGGTTCACCGTCGTCGTGCGCTACGACGGTACGACCGGCCAACCGACCGACAACGAGGGCGCGCTCTACGGCTGGGTCTCCACCCCGGATGGTTCCTTCGTGGCCAACGAGCCGGAGGGGGCGTCGACCTGGTACCCGGTCAACGACCACCCCACCGACAAGGCGAGCTACGACTTCCGGATCACCGTCCCGGAGGGCAAGACGGCGGTGGCCAACGGTGAACTGGTCGACCAGCGGACCAGGGCCGGCTGGACCACCTTCACCTGGCGGGCCACCGACCAGATGGCCAGCTACCTGTCCACCGCCTCGGTCGGCGACTACGACCTGCGGCGCAGCACCGGCCCCCGGGGACTGCCGATCATCGACGCGATCGACCGGGATCTGCCGGCGGACGCCGCCGCCAACCTGGCCCGTACGCCGGAGATGATCGCCTACTTCAGTGACCTGTTCGGGCGCTACCCGTTCACCTCGTTCGGCGCGATCATCGACGACGACGAGGACGCCGGTTACGCGCTGGAGACCCAGACCCGGCCGATCTACTCCGGCCCGCCGTCCGAGGGTACGGTCGCGCACGAGCTGGCCCACCAGTGGTTCGGCAACAGTGTGAGCCCGGAGCGCTGGCAGGATATCTGGCTCAACGAGGGCTTCGCCACGTACGCGGAGTGGTTGTGGACCGAGCACACCGGCGGCACCACCGCGGCGGCCCGGTTCGACACCTACTACGCCCGGCCGGACACCTCCGGCATCTGGAACCCGCCGCCGGGTGACCCGGGCGCGGACAACCTGTTCGCCGGTTCGGTCTACACCAAGGGCGCGATGACCCTCCAGGCACTGCGCGAGAAGATCGGCGACCGGGCCTTCTTCGCCCTGCTGCGCACCTGGTACGCGGCGAACCGCGACGGTACGGTCGGCACCGCCGACTTCGTCCGGCTCGCCGAGCGGGTCTCCGGCAAGCGGCTGGGCGCATTCTTCCAGACCTGGGTCTACACCCCGGGCAAGCCCACCACCTGGTGACCCGGTAGTCGTTCCGGCCCCTCGTCGTCGCCCCCTCGGCGGCGGCGGGGGGCCGTTCCGGGAGGCGCCAACTTAACCGGTTGCGTTCATCGATACATGCCCCTACTCTGATCCGTGCGCCGCAGGAAGCCGGGTGGCAGCTGCCGGGCAGCAGTTGCCGAACCCTCACGTCCCCTCCCCGTTCCAGGGGCTCTTCCTGAGGTAGGCCATGAAAACACGTGTCTTCGCCGCCATCGCGGCGCTGCTCGCCGTACTCGTCTCCGTACTCGCGTTCATCCAGCCGGCGCATGCCGCGGCCGGCTTCACCGTGAGCGGGGGCCAGCTAATCGACGCCAACGGCAATCCGTTCGTGATGCGCGGGGTCAGTCACGCGCACGCCTGGTACCCGACCCAGACCGGCTCGTTCGCCAGCATCAAGGCGCTCGGCGCGAACACCGTCCGGGTCGTGCTGAGCTCCGGTGCCCGCTGGACGCAGAACACCGCCAGCGACGTGTCCAACGTGATCTCCACCTGCAAACAGAACCGGCTGATTTGCGTACTGGAGGTGCACGACACCACCGGGTACGGCGAGGAGGGCGCGGCCATCACCCTCGACCAGGCGGTCAGTTACTGGATCAGCATCCAGAGCGCACTCGCCGGTCAGGAGCGGTACGTCATCCTCAACATCGGCAACGAGCCGTTCGGCAACAACGCCAGCGTCAGCGCCACCTGGCCGACGGCCACCCGCAACGCGATCACCCGGCTGCGCGACGCCGGCTTCGACCACACGATCATGGTCGACGCGCCGCACTGGGGTCAGGACTGGCAGTTCATCATGCGCGACAACGCGCAGTCGGTGTTCAACAGCGACCCGGACCGCAACACCGTTTTCAGCGTCCACATGTACGGCGTCTACGACACCGCCGCCGAGATCACCGACTACCTCGGCCGGTTCCGCAGCGCCAACCTGCCGATAGTGGTCGGCGAGTTCGGCCACAACCACTCCGACGGCAACCCGGACGAGGACACGATCATGTCCTACACCCAGGCCAACGGGATCGGTTACATCGGCTGGTCGTGGAGCGGCAACGGGGGTGGCGTCGAGTATCTGGACATGGTGACCAACTTCAACGCCGCCAGTCTGACCTCCTGGGGTCAGCGGATCTTCAACGGTGCCAACGGGATCCGGCAGACCTCCCGCGAGGCGAGCGTCTACAGCGGCAACCCGACCACCCCGCCGACCACCCGGCCCCCGACCACGCCGCCGACCACCCCGCCCACGACCCGCCCGCCCACCACGCCGCCGACCACGCCACCGGTGACCACGCCGCCGGCCGGTACGCGCACCTGCACCGCGACGTACGCGGTGACCGGCCAGTGGCAGGGCGGGTTCCAGGCCGACGTACGGGTCACCGCCGGCAGTACGCCGATCAGCGGCTGGACGGTCAACTGGACCTTCGGCAACGGGCAGACGCTCAGCCAGTCCTGGAACGCCACGGTCAGCAGCAGCGGTTCGGCGGTCACCGCCCGGAACGTGGCCTACAACGGCAGCCTCGCCGCCGGGGCCGGTACGAGCTTCGGCTTCATCGGTACCTGGAACGGCACCAACGGCGTCCCGACCCTGCGCTGCACGGCCAGTTGACCCACCGAAGCTGACCCAGCTGATTCGTCGGCGCCGATCAATTCGGGGCGCCGTGACATCGGAACCGATGGCGGCGGGCCAACCCGACACCGGCGGCCGGACCCCATTTCTCGGGGGCCCGGCCGCCGGCTTTTTCCCACCGGGTCTCCCGGAGGCGCCCCGGAGCGGTTTCGCGCAATCTTCGGCCCGCCCGGATTCGCCGATAATTGACTTGCGTATTGTCGCCTTCATTGCATCGGACCGGGACGTGGCGGAATGCATCCCGCCCGGCGCGATGCCGCGTCTCATTCGGCAGCGTGAGCGGTACGGCGGGGTCCCACCGAAATCTGTGCCGGCCGTGGTAGAGCCAGTTCAGTGGGGGAGCAAACGTGAAGGATCACCCGGTTTCGAATTCCGTACGGCAGCGCGACTTCTGCCGTACGGATGTGATTTAACGCCTTGTCGCGGATCTGACACGGTATATCCCGGTAAAGCCGTCGCGGCTCCCTTCCCTCTCTGTAATCGTCGTTCTACAGTGAGCGATATCAGCAGGTGGGGGTAGTAGCCCACCGCGAGGGGGTGCCGAGTCGAGATTGTCCGGGGAGCCCGTACCGGCAACCGGTTGACGACCGGCTCTTGGCATGGCTCGCCGACGTTTGTCGCGGACCGACGCCGCTATCACTTCGAATATCCGGCCGGAGCGAAGGCTTCGGAGCCGTATATCGCCGTGCTCATTCGAGCCCGGATACGTGAGGGAAAGGGAGTTCCCGAATGAACACAGGAAAAGGGCTGGGTCGAACCTGGCTGCGCGGGATGACGGTCGTCGTGACCATCATGGCCACCGGCCTGACCGTCGCGACCGCTCCGGCGGGTGCGGCACGGTCCTCGGTCCGTCCCGACACCCCGGTCGCCAGTGACGGCTCGCGTATGTCGGTGCCGAGCCGGGCCTCGGTCGGCGGCGCCTCCGGGTACGCCGGCACCGGCAGCACGGTGGGCACGAACGTGACCGCACCCACCGGCTCCTCGACCACCGCGCTCGGTACCGAGTCGATTTTCGGCCCGGACAACCGGATCCAGATCAACCCGACCACGTCGTTCCCGGCCCGCGCCGTCGTGATGATCACGCGAAGCGGTGGCGCGCACTGCACCGGCTGGATGTACGGCCCCGACATCGTGGCCACCGCCGGACACTGCGTACACACCGGGGGCAGCGGCGGTTCGTGGTACACCGGCCAGCTCACCGTCTGGCCGGGCCGCAACGGTGCCTCGGCGCCGTACGGATCGTGCACGGTCAAGCAGCTCTACTCGGTCACCGGCTGGACGGTCAGCGGCGACGAGGCGTACGACTACGGCGCGATCAAACTGAACTGCACCATCGGCTACACCACCGGCTGGTTCGGTTACTGGTGGCAGGCGGCGAGCCTCGCCGGTGCCAGCACCCTGATCAACGGCTACCCCGGCGAGAAGCCGTTCGGCCAGCAGTGGCGGGGCGACTCGGTGGCCCGGACGGTCGCGGTGAGCCAGGCGAACCAGATCTTCTACAGCAACGACACCACCGGTGGCATGAGCGGCAGCCCGATCTACCAGAACCGGGCGGCGGGCAGTCCATGGTGCACCGGCTACTGCTCGATGGGGATCCACGCGTACGGCTTCCCGCACATCGGGTACCCACACGACACGTACAACCACGGAACCCGCATCACCGAGGCGCGGTTCAACAATTTGCAGGCCTGGAAGGCTGCCTGACCGATCAGGTGGGTGGGCCGGGGGAGTACCTCCTCCGGCCCATCCGGCTGTCCGCTCACTGACTGTCACCGGAACGGAACCGGAGGAGCCGCCTGCGCGTCATATGGTCCAGATCATCTTAAGGAGCTACCAATGAGGTCAACTCGCACTCGCGTACTCGTCTCCGCGGTCTTTGTCGTCGCCGTACTCTCGGCCTGTGCCCAACCCGCCGACGCGCCCGGCGCGGCCGGCGGGCCCGGCGGTGACTCGCCGATCTCCGCGTCCGACCCACCGGCCGACTCCGGCCAGGCCACCAACCGGGGTACGGTCACCGGCCGGGTCCGCGCCGCCGACGGCTCACCGCTGGCCGGCGTGGCGGTCCACCCGAAGTCGCTGGACAACCCGGCCAACGCCATCCCGGAACTGCTCGTCACCACCGACGAGGCCGGAACCTTCCGGTGGACCCTGGCACCCGGCCGGTACGAGTTCCAGGCCCAGCCTCCGGCCGGCTCCACGATCACCGGCCGGGCCGCACCGCAGACCGCCACGGTGACCCTCGGCCAGACCGCCACCGTCGACTTCACCCTCGGCTGATCGACCACGGCGCAGCCCGGTCCATCGATGACGGATTCTCGCGTACGAATACGCACAGGTGACGTTCCGGCTGCTCTCAGCGATCCCACAGGAATGTCCACTAGTCTGTCGTGCGTCGTACGTCGATCCACGGTGGATGGTGTCAGAGCCCATGGTCTTCAAGAAACTGTTAGGCGCCCTCGGCGTCGGTGGTCCGAGCGTGGACACGGTGCTGTCCAACCCGAACACCCGACCCGGTCTGGTGCTCGACGGCCAGGTCAACCTCCGCGGTGGGGACGCCGCGGCCAACATCGAACACATCAGCCTGGCCCTGGTCACCCGGGTCGAGATGGAGTCCGGCGACAACGAGTACGCCGGCACGATGGAGTTCCACCGGCTGCCGGTGACCGGAGCGCTCCAGCTCGCCGCCGGCCAGCAGCTCAGCATCCCGTTCCAGCTTCCGGTGCCGTGGGAAACCCCGATCACCGACGTCTACGGTCAGCGCCTGCACGGCATGACCATGGGCCTGCGCACCGAGTTGGCGATCGCCCGCGCGGTCGACAAGGGTGACCTCGACCAGGTGTCGGTGCACCCGTTGCCGGTGCACGAGCGGATCCTCGGGGCGTTCAGCCAGCTCGGGTTCCGGTTCAAGGGCGCCGACCTGGAGCGCGGCCACCTCCGTGGGGTCCAGCAGACGCTCCCGTTCTACCAGGAGATCGAGTTCTTCGCCGCTCCGCAGTACTCGCACGTCGTACGCGAGGTCGAGCTGACCTTCGTGACCAACCAGTACAGCGTCGACGTGATCATCGAGTGCGACAAGCGGGGCGGCCTGTTCTCCGGTGGGCACGACAGCTTCGGCCGTTACTCCGTACCGCACGCCGGCGCCGAGTCGGTCGACTGGGCCCGTCAGGTCGACGGCTGGCTGAACGAGACGATCTCCGGTTACGGCAGCCGGGCCAAGCAGGGCTCGCACGGTTACGGCGGTGGGCACCACGGCGGTGGGATCGGCGGCGCCGTGGTCGGTGGGGCGCTCGGCTTCGGTGCCGGCATGCTCGCCGGTGAGGTGCTGGACGACGCGTTCGGTGGCGACGACGGCGGCGACTTCGAGGAGTAACCCGAAGGTCCGTTCACGCAGCGTGAAGGTGCTGCGGTCGCCAGGGTGAACCTGACGACCGCAGCACCGTGATGCTCAGGGGTTACCCGGTTCCGGTCGTACCTGACGGCGGACGGCTAACGATCGTCACCGCGCCACCGAGACTTGCTACCGGCCTTCGCGAGACCACGGCTGAGCATGTAACCGATGCTCAGCAGGGCGATGAAGAACCAGGCCCGGTCCGCGCGGAACACATCGATGCCCGCATTGTCGTTCCCGATGATGACCGAGGCGGCGATCACGCCACCGACGGCAGCCAGGAAGACGTAGAACTCGGTGGTCAGGAACGCGGGCTTGGTCTCGCTACCCGGCCTTCCGCGGCCACCGCGCCTACCCGGCATCATCCGCTGGTCGGACATCTGCTGGTCCGACATGTCCATGTCGTAACCCTGCATGTTTCGCGCGTCCGAGATGGGTCGGTTCATGGTGGGCTGGTCCGACATCGGTCGCTGGGACCTGGACGGAGTCTGCGTACTCATCTTTTCCTCCTCAGGATTCGATGAGGCTTACTGCGCTCCCCCGGCCCCGGACCTTTCGGCCCGAGGTGAGGGCGGCACCACCTGGCTACCCGGCCCACCTGCCGGCAAACAGCCCGGCTCCGATCGGCTTTGCCCCGGCTCGGGTCCGGCTTCGGGAACCGGCCCCGGTCCGGGTCGGGAACCGTTTAGCCGGCTGCCGCACGGGCAGGCAGCGGGCACGGATGGTTCCCATAGAGGTGGTGAGAACGTGCGCGGAGACGACAGGAAACGACAGTCGACCCGGCGGGCCGAGGATCGGGTCGGTCGGGGCGAGTACGGGCCAGCCGCGACGGACGAGGTGACCCTGCCGGGCGACGAGCGCCGGGAAGCCCAGGCACGGGACGTGGACGATCCGGCGGACGCCAAGGCCGATACCGGCGTCTGGCGCGACGGCGGCCCGACCCGGACACCACGGGGCATGGTGACCACCACCGGCGGCACCGCCGGCCCGGCGAGTGTTCGCCGGACCGGTCCGCCACGGGGCAGAGGCAAGGTGGCGCCGACCACCACCGGCGACGCCACCACCGGTGGGATGGGTACGCCGGCCGGCGGCTCGACCAGCGACCAGTCCAGTGACGCCAGCCAGGTCGGCAACTTCACCGACCGGTGAGCCCGCCCCGTCCGGGTGGGTCAGCCCAGCGCCGCCCCGGTGGTCCGCAGTACGCCGAGCCGCTGGGTGGCGCGGGTGAGCGCGACGTAGAGGTCGCTGTGGCCACGGGGTGACTCGGCCACTATCCGGTCCGGCTCCACCACCAGTACGGAGTCGAACTCCAGCCCCTTGGCCTGCGGCACGGTCAGCACCACCACCCGGCTCTCCAGTTCGGGGTGCTCGCCGATGGCCGCCTCCGGGACCGCGTCGGTGACGACCCGGCCCAGTTCGGCGGCCAGGCCCTCGGGCACGATCACCCCGAGCCGGCCGTCGTCCACCGCGCCCGCCTCGGCGAGCGTGCACTCGACCAGGCGCGCGGCCAGGTCGGCGGGGGCCACCCGCACGTCCCACGGCGGTAGGCCGGTGCTGCGTACCGCTCGGGGCGGCTCCATCGTGGGGTCGATCTCGGCCAGGACCCGGCCGGCGACCGCCATGATCTCGGCCGGGGTGCGGTAGCTGACGCTCAGTTCCCGTACCCGCCACCGGTCCGCCACGTACGGTCCGAGCACCTGCCGCCAGGAGGCGGCGCCGCCCAGCGCACCGGTCTGCGCCACGTCCCCGACCACGGTCATCGACCGGCTGGGGCAGCGGCGCATCAGCAGCCGCCAGGCCATCGGGGAGAGTTCCTGCGCCTCGTCGACGATGATGTGCCCGAAGGCCCACTTCCGGTCGGCCGCCGCCCGTTGCGCGGTGGTGAGCCGGTCGCCGGTCTCCTGCCGCTCGGCCAACTCGTCCGCGCCGAGCAGGTCGGTGACGCTGAGGATCTCACCGCCCTCCGCCTCGTCCTCGGTGTCGATCGACCGGGAGCCGAGTGCGATCTCCAGCGCGCCCTCGGCGTACTCGATCAGTTGCCGGCGTTCCCGTTCGGCCAGCGCCTGTGCGGACCGGTCGTCCTCGCCGAGCAGTTCGGCGCACTCGTCGAGCAGCGGTACGTCGGCCGGGGTGAAGCCGCCGTCGGGGTCCCGGTGCAGCAGGTCGAGTTCGGCCTCGGTGAGCCCGTCGCCGACCAGTTCCGCCCCGGCGGCGGCGATCCGTCCGGCGGAGCCGAGCAGGTCGGACAGGAGTTGTTGCGGGGTGAGCACCGGCCACAGTTCGGCCAGCGCGTCCTGGACCCCGGACTCGTCGCGCAACTCGCGCCGGATCTCGGCGAGGTCGGCCTCTTCGAGCAGGTTCTCCCCGCCGAGCGGGTCGGTGCCGATCCGCTCGGCGACCTGCCGGGCCAGCGCGTGGATGATCTCGATGTCGAAGAGCGGTTGGGCCAGGTTGTGCGGTCGCCCCGACCGCCGGGCCCGCTCCCGGGCGGCCAGCACGGTCTGCCGGTCCAGGCGCAGGGTGTCCCGCTCGACCAGCACGTCCAGGCCGTCCTCGGGCACCTGCTGGCGGTCGCGGACCGCCGCGGCGAGCAACTCGGTCATCACCGGTCGGCCCTTGATCTCGGCCACCGCCGCCGGTTCGGGCCGGGTCGCGGTGACGCCGGGGAACAGCTCGCCGACCGTACGCAGCAGCACGCCGGTTTCGGCCAGCGTCGGCAGGACCTGCGAGATGTAGCGCAGGAAGGTGGCGTTCGGGCCGACCACCAGCACGCCCCGGGTGGAGAGCTGCTGCCGGTGGGTGTAGAGCAGGTACGCGGCCCGGTGCAGTGCCACCGCGGTCTTGCCGGTGCCCGGTCCACCCTGTACCACCAGCACTCCGGGCAGGTCGGCCCGGATCACCCGGTCCTGTTCGGCCTGGATGGTCTGCACGATGTCGCCCATCCTGCCCGTCCGGCTGGCGGTGACGGCGGCCAGCAGGGCGGCCTCACCGGTCAGCCCCTCGTGCTCGGTCCTGCGGGCGGCGGCCAGGTCCAGCACCTCGTCGTTGATCCCGGTCACCTTGCGGAACCGGGTACGGATGTGCCGGCGGCGCCGTACCCCGTCGGGTGAGGCGGCGGTGGCGAGGTAGAACGAACGCGCGACCGGAGCCCGCCAGTCGATCAGCAGCGGCTCGTACTCGCCGTCCTCGTCGAAGATGCCGATCCGGCCGATGTAGCGCGGTGGACCCTCGTCGACGTCGAGTCGCCCGAAGCAGAGACCATCCTCCACCGCGCCGTACTGCTCGACCTGTTCGGCGTACATGGCGATGGTGCTGTCCCGTTGGGAGCGGGCCTGCTGCGTGCCGCCGACGCTGCGCAGCTGTCCGGCCAGGCGTTGTGCGGCCCGGTCGCGCAGCCGGTCGAGTCGGCCGTAGAGCATGGAGACATAATCCTGCTCGTGGCCGATCTCGTCGGCGGGCTGGTCATCCGAGGTTTCGGAGTACCTTGACAAACCTTCTCCCCATTAACTAAGATGTTGTGAGAACGGCATTCAACTGCCGTTCTTTTTTGCATTCAAATGACGAACATAGCGCGGCAACGGGCACCCCGACCATGGTCCTATCGGTTGGTGCCGCGAGTCCGGCTGATCGTCGAAACCATTATCGAATCGACCGGTGGGAACTGGCGCGTCGGCGCTGGGGATCCTTGCGCTCGACCCCGCACGAGTTCCGCCGGCCGGCATCGCCCGTGGGCGACACCGACCGGCGGATTCGGTCGGAGCGGATCAGGTCACGGCCGCGGTCAGCGCGGGACCGCGGCCACCTCGTACAGCCGTTGCGGGGTGACCGCGCCGGCCAGCACCCGGCCGTCGTCGAGCAGCAGCACGTTGACCAGCTTCGTGGTGAACAGCCGCCCGCTGCCCCAGTCGCCGCTCACCTTCGGGAACGAGCCGAGCAGATTGCCCAGCACGTCCGCCGAACCGAGCGGGTTGCCGGGCTGGGCGCCGCCGTCGGCCGCCGGGAGCTTCCCGGCCGCCAGCTCGGCCGGTACCCGACCGACCAGGACCGTGGTCCAGCCGGTGCCGACGGTCGTCGGCGAGTCCGCCGCCGGGCCGCTGTCGTGTGGCTTCCGGGCGGTCCGGTCACCGGTGCTCTCGGTCACCTTCGTACCCGGCGGCGGGTTGAAGGTGAACTGACTGTCGCCCGGCCGGTTGAAGTCGACCTGGGTGAAGGCCAGCTCGAAGGCGGGTTCCTCGCTGCCCTCGGCGAACAACTCGAACCGCAGCGGCAGGTGCTCCTCGGCGTCGATGGCGATCCGCACCTGGCCGACCAGGGAGGCCGCGTCCCGGGGCTGCAACACCAATTCGTACGCGTCCCGCCCGGCGATGGTCGCGGACCGGCCCACCGTCACCTCGGTGCTCGGGTCGATCGCCGCCAACGCCCGGTCGGCCGCCTCCTGCGGAGTCGACGGCAGCCCGGCCGGGCCGGACCCGCCGGTGTGGCCAGCCTCGTCACCGGCCAGCGCGGCGGGCAGCCGGTGGTGGGTGGCCTCGTTGGACTGGCTGCGCCAGGTCCACACGTCGGCACCGTTGCGGACGATGTCGCTCTCCCCGAGGGTGCCGAGCAACGCCACCCTGGCCTTGTCCGGGCCGGCGTACCAGACCCGGAGGGTGTGCGTACCCGAGGCGAGCGCGGTCAGGTCGGAACTGCCGGACCCGGCGATGCCCGCCAGGGCGGGCAGACCCAGGTCGGCCCGCTGCACCACGGTGCCGGAGAAGCCCTCCACCTGGGCGGTCTGAAGGTCGACCAGGAGTTGGGCGGCGCTGCGCGGTGGCAGCGCCGGCTCGGCGTTCGCGCTGAGTGTGCCGATCGCGGCGCCGCCGCCGATGACCACCGCCGCCGCGGCGACCGGTACCAGCCAGCGCAGGGCCGGGCGGTTCGTGAAAACTGACATGTAGCACCTCCTGCCCCCATGGTGCCCCGTCGGTGCTGTGGTCCGGCTGAGAGGTGGTGTGGCCCCACCCGTTCGCGGTGGCACCCTTGGCGGGTGCGGTTGCTGGTGGTGGAGGACGAGGCGCGGCTCGCCGCGGCGCTCCAGCGTGGGTTGCAGGCCGAGGGATTCGCGGTCGACGTGGCCGGCGACGGCCTGACCGGGCTCGACCTGGCCCGGCACGGCGGCTACGACGCGATGATCCTCGACGTGATGCTGCCCGGCCTCTCCGGTTACCGGGTGGTGCGCCAACTGCGGGCCGAGCAGCAGTGGCTGCCGGTGCTGATGCTGTCGGCCAAGGACGGCGAGTACGACCAGGCCGACGGGCTGGACTGCGGCGCGGACGACTACCTCACCAAACCCTTCTCGTACGTCGTGCTGCTGGCCCGGCTGCGCGCGTTGCTGCGTCGGGGCGCGCCCCAGCGACCGACGGTGTTGACCCTCGGCGACCTCAGCCTCGACCCGGCCCGACGGCGGGTGACCAGCGGCGACGCCGAGATCGAGCTGACCGCCCGCGAGTACGGCCTGCTGGAGTACCTGCTGCGCCGGGCCGGGCAGGTGGTCTCCAAGACCGAGCTGCTGGACCATGTCTGGGACGCCAGCCTGGAGACCGCGCCGAACGCGGTCGAGGTCTACGTCGGCTACCTGCGCCGCAAGATCGGTCGGGACCGGTTGCAGACCGTCCGGGGTGCCGGTTACCGGCTGACCGCATGAGCCCGCGTAGCGGCCTGCGGCGCCGGTCCGTCGCCCCGCCGGCCGCCCCCGGCCGGTCCGACGGCGGCGGGGACCGGGCCGGCCGGAAGCGGTTCTTCCTGACATTGAGCCTGCGTACCCGGTTGATGGTGATCGGCGTCGCGGGGCTGGCCGCCGGGTTGTTCGTGGGTGGGGTGCTGCTGGTCGGCGCGCTCGGCTGGGCGCTGCAACGCACCGTCGACACCGAGGCGTTCAAGACCGCCGACGCGGTTGCCATGCTGACCGCCGAGAACGCCCTGCCGGACCCGCTTCCGGTCGCCGGGGCCGAGGTACGGGTCCAGGTGATCGACCAGCGGTCGCGGATCCTGGCCGCCAGCATTGACGCCGATCGCCTGGTGCCGATGCTGAACCGGGAGCAGCTCGCCCGTACCCACGATCGGTCCGGGGTCTACATCCCCGGTCGGCAGATCGGCCTGACCGGCCCGGTACGCGTGGTCGCGGTGCCCGCCGGGCCGCCCGACGACCCGCAGACCGTACTGGTGGCGAAGTCGATGACCGACGTGGCGCACAGCGTGAAGATGGTCCGGGCCATCCTCCTGGTCGGGTTCCCGCTGCTGCTGGTCCTGCTCGCGGTGGTGGCCTGGCGGGTGATCGGCGCGACCCTGCGTCCGGTGGAGGCGCTGCGGGCCGGGGCCGAGGAGATCACCGGCGGTGCCCGGCCGGGACAGTTGCCGGTACCGGCGTCCCGCGACGAGATCCATCGGTTGGCGGTCACCCTCAACGGCATGCTCGACCGGCTGGAGTCGGCCCGGGTACGTCAGCGGGCCTTCGTCGCCGACGCCGCCCACGAGTTGCGCAGCCCACTGACGAACATGCGTACGCAGTTGGAGGTGGCGCAGCACCTCGGCGCCCGTACGGACTGGCCGGCGGTCGCCGACGACCTGCTCGCCGACACCAAGCGGCTGAGCCGGCTCGTCGACGACCTGCTGCTGCTCGCGCGGGCGGACGACGGAACACCCCGGCCGCGCAGGTCGAGCGGCCCGGTCGAGCTGGTGGAACTGGTCGTCGGTGTGGCCCAGCGCTACCCGTCGCCGCCGGTACGGGTCGAGCCGCCGGACGGCCCGGTGTGGGTGCAGGGGGAGCCGGACGCGTTGGACCGGGTGCTGGCGAACCTGCTCGACAACGCCGTACGGCACGCGGCCGGCGAGGTGGTGGTGGCCGTGCTGCCGCAGCCGCAGGACGGCGCGGACTGGCACCTGGTGACCGTCACCGATGACGGTCCGGGCATCCCGGCGGTGGACCGGGACCGGGTGTTCGACCGGTTCACCCGGCTGGACGACGCCCGTACCCGGGACAGCGGCGGTGCCGGCCTGGGCCTCGCCATCGTCCGCGAGCTGGTACGCCGGCAGGGCGGCACGGTCCGGCTGGCCGACGCGGGCGCCGACGCCGGTGGTACCCGTTCCGGCGCCGGCCCCGGCCTGCGGGTGGAGGTGCGCCTCCCGGCGGCGGCCCGGTTGCCCGATTGACCGGCGTGACCGCGGTGGCGGCTCCGGTCAGCTGGCCCCGGACCGGTTGGTGCAGACCGGCTTGGTCCGGCCGACCAGGTCCACCGAGTAGACGACGGCCACCGTGAAGCAGTAGTCGGTGTTCCGGTTCAGCGAGTAGACGATGAAACTGGTGGTCCCCGGCGCCAACTCGTAGATCGCCCGTGGGTCCTGGCCGGTGCGTCCGGCCGACACCACTATCGGGCCCTCGGCGCCGGGCGGGTAGACCCAGCTCAGGTTCACGCTGTCCCGGCTGTCCCGGATCGCCAGGGCGGTGGGCGGTGCACCGGGGGAGACCTGCGGCCCGGCGACCGGGCCGGGCGGTGCGCCGGCCCCGGGCGTCGTACTCGCGGCCGGGCCGCTCGGCGTCGGCCCGGTGGGGCCGGTCGGGTCCGGGTCCGAGCCGCTGGTCAGGGCGAACCCGGCGACCACGGCGACCGTGCCGAGCAGCACCACGACCAGGCCGGCGACGATAACCGGCAGGGTCCGCCGCAGTGGTCGGCGCGGCGGCTGGTAGATCCGGACCGGCACCTTGGCCTGCGGGCGGCGCTCCGGCAGGTGCCTGGTCCCGCCGGCTTCGCGGGACGGCTCCCGGCCACCGCCGGGGTCGGCCGCCATGCCCGGTACGGCGGGCGGCAGCGGGGACGATCCGGCACCCGGTGTGCCGCGGCTCCAGCCGGTGTCGGGCGGTGCGTGGTCCCAACCGGCGCCGGGCGGTGCGTGGTCCCAGTCGGTGCCGGTGGGTTCGCGGGCCCAGGAGTCGTTGTCCGGGTCGGCGGGGTGCTCGGTCCGCCAGCCGGCCCGGCCGGTGGACGTCCAGCCGGCCCGGTGGTCGTCGAGGCCGTCGACGGGCTCGTCGGCGGGGTCGGACTCGGCCCGGTCGGGCGGCCACCACTGGTTGTCCCGGTCGGCCGGGCGGTTGTCGGACGGGGGGTAGACGGTGTCGGCCGACGACGCGCCGGGGCCGAACGGCCCGTGGTCGACCGGGAGCCGGGGCGGTGGCACGCGGGGCGGCGGCATCCTGGGCGGTACGGCCGGTGGTGGCGGCTCGGTCGGCGCGGTGTGGCTGCCGCCCGGAATCGGGTACGCCTGCGCCGCGGCGGCGTAGCTGTCGGCCGGATCGGGGTAACCGGCGCCGGTGGAGGCGTCCGACGGCGCCGGATACCCGACCGCAGAGGAATGCTCGGCCGGCGCCGAATACCCGGTGGAGGAATGCTCGGCCGCCACCGGGTAGGCGCTGGGGGAGGCCGGGGCCGGGTACGCGGCGGGGGAGGTCGGGGCGGGGTACGTGTCGGCCGGGGCCGGATACGTGGCGGCGGCGGACGGGTAGGTGTCCACCGGTCCGCCGGTGCGGGTGCCCGTTTCCGTCGCGCCATCGGGATCGGCCGACTCGCCGTCCCGGCAGGTGTGGTCGGGATTCGCCGCCGCTCGGGCGAGGGCCGCCACCTGGATGGCGAGCGGATGGTCGGCGGTCAGGTGCTCCCGGCACAGCTCCCGGGCCAGGGCCAGGTGCTCGTGTGCCTCGGTGAAGTGGCCGCAGTCGCGCTGCATCGAGCCGAGCCGGGCGAGCATCCGGATTCCGCTGACGTGGCCGTCGCCGTACACCTCGCGGTGCAGTTCCCAGGCGTCCTCAAGCCGGTTTCGGGCGAGTTGGCACTCGCCCTGGGCGTACTCCACCGTGGCCAGGTCGGCGTGGGCGGCGAGCACCCGCAGGGATTCCGGGCCGTCGGTCGCGGTCAGCTCGATGATCACGTCGCGGTAGAGCCGGGCCGCCCGTTCATGACTGCCGACCCGGTGCAGTACGGCCGCGAGGGTGGCCGCGCTGGCGACCGTACGCTGGTCGGCCGGGCCGTAGAGCCGGTCGGCCGCGGCGTACGCGAACGCGGCCCAGCCCCGGGCGGAGTGCGGTTCGCCGAGGGCGACCAGCACCCTTGCCTGGAGCCCGGCCGCCTCGACCAGTTCGGGTGAGGCGTTTGCCGGGCTGGGATCGGCGCTGTTGAGGGCGGCACCGAGCAGTTCCTGCGCGCCGGCGAGGTCGCCGGAGGCCACGAGCTGTTGCGCCTGGGGGGTGAGATCGCCGAAGCCGGGAGACACGTCCCATCGTGCTGGTCCAGCGACGTTCAGTACAAGGGGCCGATGGGGGGCAGTTTGGTCATGATGCCGGACGTTTCGGGTCGAGATGGTCGACCAATGCTTCGCTGATCCGCCGCAGTTGGTCGATCTGTGCTGGGCTGAGCGGATCGAACAGGTGCCGGCGTACGCCCTCGACGTGTCCGGGTGCGGCGGCGGCGAGGGCCGCGAATCCGGCGTCGGTGAGGACGGCGTTCTGCCCGCGCCGGTCGGTGGGACAGTTCTCCCGCCGTACCCAGCCGGTCTGCTCCAGTCGTCCGACGGCGTGGGACAGGCGGCTGCGGGACGACCCGGTCGCGTCGGCGAGTTCGCTCATCCGCAGCCGGCGGCCGGGTGCCTCGGAGAGGTGCACCAGGATGACGTAGTAGGCGTGTGGCACACCGGCGTCGTGTTGGAGCTCCCGGTCGAGCGTCTCCATCAGCGACTGGGTCGCGGCGAGGAAGGTCCGCCAGGTGCGCTGTTCGTCGGGATCGAGCCACCGGGTCATGGACGGAGTCTAGCCCGCTTAGTTGAACGCTCAACTATCTCGCGCTACCGTGGGCGCATGGGTATCCATCGGCTCAACCACGCCGTCCTCTTCGTCAGCGACGTCGCCCGCAGCGTCGCCTTCTACCGCGACGTGCTCGGCTTCCGGCCGGTCGCGATGACCCCGGACAACTTCGCCGGTGCCGCGTTCCTCCAGGCGCCGGGTTCCACCAACGACCACGACCTCGGCCTGTTCGAGCTGGGCGCGGGCGCCGGACCGTCGGCCGCCGGGCGCAGCACGGTCGGGCTCTACCACCTCGCCTGGGAGGTCGACACGCTGGACGAACTCGCGGCCACGGCGGTCCGGCTCGGCGAGGTCGGCGCGCTCGCCGGCAGCTCCGACCACGGCACCACCAAGAGCCTCTACGCCCGTGACCCGGACGGGTTGGAGTTCGAGGTGGTCTGGCTGGTCCCGGCCGACCGGCTCGACGACGCGGCGCTCGCCGCGCGCAAGCGGATCGGCCGGCTCGACCTCGATCGGGAGAAGCAGCGGTACGGCGGCCAGACGCGCGGCGGCGTCGGCATCTCCGTACCGGTCTGAGCGGCGGCCCGGCTCGACCGGGCGGGGCGGATGTGACAGCACCGGCGGGGCACGGTAGAACCGCAGCATGGTTCCCGATCCGATCGCCGGCCTCGTCCGTGAGCTGCTCGTCCGTCAGGTTGCCGAGTGGGCGCCGGGCGCCCTGCACCGGGGCCGCCGGGCGACCGTCGTGTACGCCTACGGCGGCCCGGACACCGGCACGGTCGGGTCGGTCCTGCGGGTGTTCACCGGGCTGGCCGAGCCGTTACGGGGCCGCCGGCTGGCGGTGGTGGTGCTCGCCGCGCAACCGGGTGACCCGGGGCTCGCCGCCGACCAGTCCGGCCTGCCCGCCGAGGTGAGCCTGTACGCCGTACCCGGTGCTCCGGACCGGCTGGGCGTGGTGCTCAAGGCGGCCGGCGCGGCCGGTGCCCCGGTGCTGGCGCTGCTCGACGCGAGCGACGGACCGACGCCGTCCCCGGCCACGTTCGCGGCGCTGGCCGCCGGCCGGCCGGCGGAGTTGCTGCTGATCCTCGGCGACCGGTCCCGCGCCGGGTCGGATCACCGCCGCACGCTGCCGGAAGCCGGATTCGACCTGGTCAGCGAGGTGGAACTGGTCACCGAGCCGGATCCGGGCGCCGAACGCGAGGCGGGCGCCGAACGCGAGGCGGGCGCTGAGCCGGATCCGGGCGCCGCGCCGGGTCGGGCCGGTGGGGCGGATTCGGCGGGTGTGCCGGGGCGCGGGTCGCGGCTGGTGGTCTTCGGCACCTCGTCCGGCAAGCGGTTGGAGGCGTTCAAGGACGGGATCTGGGCGCTCGGCCACGGCACCGGGGTGCGCTACCGCGACCCGTACGGGCCGGGGCCGTCGGTGGACGTGCCGCCGACGGCCCCGGACCCGCTCGGGTCGCGGCTGCTGACCCGGCTCGCCACCGGTGGTCCCGCCACGGTCAGCGAACTACGTCTGTTCACGGTGACGCGGACCGTCTACCGGGCAGAGGACGCCAACCGGGCGTTGACCGGACTGCTCGCCGCGGGTCTGGTCAGCCGGGAACCCGCGACCGGGCGGCTCGGCGGCGACGTACTGGTCGAGGCGGTCGGGCCCGTACCGGACCCGGCGGTCGGCTGACCGTTTCCCGGCTTCGGAACCGCTGCGGGGCCGGCGGGTCACCGGCCCCGCAGCGAGGTTCGGGGAGTCAGCGCTTGTCCTGCTTCCAGGACAGCGGTCCGGGCAGGTCGACGCGGTGTGCGCGAGCCCTGGAGTTCCACGACCAGCGTCCGATCTTGATGCTCCATGAGGAAAAGCCGTTTTCGGTGAAGTTCAGGATCAGCGGGCCGTACTTCTTGCGCTTGCGGAACATCAGACCCATGGCTGTGCTCCCTTCGTTGGAACGTCTATGTCGGGGGACGGCTCGAAGGTTCCCCCGGCGCCGGTCCGGCAAACCTCCGGCCGTCCTCATCGGACGGTCGGGACCCGGCGACAGCCCCGCCGACCACGAGAAGCATCGATATGTAATCCTACTTAACACGTGGAGATAGAGGAGTTTTTCTGGGCATCATGTCGCGAGTCGATCTGTTAGCTGATCAAATGTCCCGAATGGTGGATGGGGGTTGACCGGTTCACCCGGCAGCGGCAGCATGGGGGGAGGCGATGGCGGGCCGCGCCTGTCAATCCCATTTCCCACGACCGCGTTCTCCTGCGGCCAACCCGGTCCGTCCGGCAGGTCACCGCCCCCGCCGTCGAGCTGGTCCGAACCCCGTGCCGCACAGCCACCGGTAGCGGTCGCTCCCGCTCCGGTCGTCGGCCGCCGCTGTCCGAGACCACGCTCCCTGATCCGTTGTGCAGCCCGGCCGCCACCCGCCCTCGGGTGAGTCGACCCAGCAACGCTGAGGAGGGACACCATGATCGTCACCGTGTCCGGCGATCCGCGTCCGCAGTCATCCACCCTGGACCTGGCCGAACGGGCCAGTGCCGCGATCGCCGCTCACCTCGGCCAACCGGCACCGGTCACCGTCGACCTCGCCTGGCTGGCCCCGCACCTGCTCGTCCCGGACAGCCCCGAGGTCACCAAGGCGGTGGACCTGATCTGTCGGGCCAGTCTGCTGGTGGTCGCCACGCCGACCAGACAGGGCGGCTACGCGGGCGTACTCAAGCTTCTGGGGGAGGCCCTGCCCGCCGCCGGCCTGCTCGGGATCGGCGCGGTGCCGGTGGTGACCGCACCCGAGCCGCGCGGCACCCACGAGACACACCGGCAGCTCGCCGACTGGCTCACCGCCCTGGGCGCGTCGGTGGTGGACCCGCCACTGCTGGTGCCGGACACCCTCGCCGCCCGGCCGAGAGCGGTGGCGCTGGCGTACGCGGCCCGGCTCTTCAGCGACCGAGCCGCCGTACCGAGCCGCCGCGCGGTACGACTGTCCGCCTGACGGGTCCCGCCCCTCGGGGCGGCCCGGTCAGCGTGGCTGCCAGGCGTCCGGCCGGGTGGTCAGTTTCCGTACGTGCGCGGGCATCCGACCACTGACCAGTTCGGCGAGGCTCACCTCGTCCACCACGTCGCGTACCGCCGCCCGGACCGCGACCCACAGTCGGGGCAGGTTCTCGGCGGCACCGTCGTACCGGGTCTCCTCGGGGCGCAGCCCGCGTACGCCGGCAAGCGGGCCGTCGACGGCCCGCAGGATCGTCCCGACGCTGACCTCGCGGGGTGGATTGGCCAGGGTGTAGCCGCCCTCCGCGCCCCGCTGCGCCCGCACGATGCCGGCGCGGCGCAGGTCGGCGAGCACCGCTTCGAGGAACTTGCGCGGCATGTCCTGCTGTTGGGCGATGGCCTGGGCCGACATCAGCGACGGGTACGCCGAGGCGAGACTCAGTGCCGCCCGGACCGCGTAGTCGCCGCGCGCTGAGATTTGCACGACTCCATCATGCCTGCGGACACCGCCGAGCAGGCAGCAGGCTCGCTCTTATCCGAATACGGACGCGTGCTTCGGCGAACCGACCAGCGGGCCGGGCCCGACCGGACGCTGTCCCGGCACCCGCTGTTGGCCGCTCGCCCCGCTCCCGCCGCCACTCCCGGCCCCGTTACCGCCGCCGCCACTCCCGGCCCCGCCACTCCCGGCCCCGCCACTCCCGGCCCCGGCACCTCCGGCACCGTTGCCGCCGGCCGCGCCGATGCCGGCGAGCGGGGATGGGCCGGCGCCGCCGAGTGCCACTCCCGTACCGCGGCCGGCGTGCGGGTCGCCGCGGTCCAGACCGGCCCGGAAATTACCCGGGCTCTGGCCGACCTCGCGCTGGAAGAACCGGCCGAAGTTGGTCGGCTCGGGGAAGCCGAGCCGGCGTCCGACGTCGGCGATCGGCTCGTCGGTCGCCGCCAGCAGCCGCCGGGCCTGCAACGTCACCCGGTCGTCGACCAGCTGCTTGGCGCTGCGGCCGGTCGCCGCCAGGCAGGCGCGGGTCAGCGTACGCACCGAGCAGCCCAGCCGGGCGGCGTAGTCCTCCACCCGCCGGCTGCTCCGGTAGTGCTCCTCGATCTCCCGGCGCAGCCGCCGGTAGGTGTCGGTCGACTCCGCGTTCGTCTGGCGGGCCGACGCGGGTACGGGTGCGGTGGGAACCGGTCGGGTGGCCGAGGGTACGGCCGCCGGACCGGCGGGCAGCAGGGCCAGTCGGAGCAGTAACACCGCGAGCTGGTGGCGGAGCAGTTCGGCGGCGAGTGGGCCGCCGCCGTGACGCTGGCAGTCCACCACCAGTTGGCTCACCTCGTTGATCACCGCATCCTGGTCCTCACCGGCGAGCTGCCAGTGGACGGCACCGAACGGAACGCCGGTGCCGCCGTCGGGGGCGAGTCGGGCCAACGCGTCACCCGTCCAGCAGACCACCACCGCGTCCAGCCCGCTCGGGCCGTCGGCGCGGATCAGCTGTCCGGGCCGGACCAGGATCAGCGTGCCGGGTCGGCACTGGTACGTGCGGAAGTCGACCTCGTACGTCCCGTGCCCGACGGTCACCAGGACCAGCACGTGGTGGTCGAGCAGCAGCGGTCGGCCCGGTCCGGGATCGACCGCCAACTCGCGCAGCGTCGTGGTGCCGATGCCCGCCCATTCCGGTACGGAGGCGGACCCGGCCGTGTCGGGGGAAGTCTGACCGAAACGGACCATCCGCCTGACGGTAGCGGCAGCTCAACCGTCGCGCATCTGCGCGCGCCGAGGCGTGACTGATCGATTGCGCTGTGCTGACCGGATGGGACCATCGAGAACCCGGCCGGCGGCCGGTGCCGTACGGGCGGGTCGGATCGGGCCGCCGGCGGTCGCGGTTACTGACCGGGCGTACGGTCGTCGATGCCGTACACCAGCAGTTCGCGGACCCGCTCGGCGTCGAAGGTGGCGCCCGCGCGCTCCAGCAGCGTCGGGTCGTCGTCGATCGCGAACTCCGCCAGCACCTCGGTCTCCTCCGCCTGGATGTGCTGGGTGACGGCGTCGCCGAACTCCCGGAGCGCCTGCTCGAACTTCCGGCTGTCCGGGTCGCTCGACCGCAGCGTGTCCAGCCGCTCCTCGGCCGGGCCGAGGTCCGGCATCAGGGGCGCCGGTCCCGCCGCCCGGTCGGGCGAGGAGTCCGCGGCGACCAGCAGGGGGTAGACCCGCTCGGTGGCCCGCCGGTGCGCGGCCAGCCGGGCGGCGACCTCGTCCACCACCGCTACCCGGTCGACGGCGGTGTCCCGCAGTTGGTGGAGCAGTTTCTCCAGGACCCGATGGTCCTGCTGGATCAGGCTTACCGCGTCGGTCATCGTCTCATCCTCCCGGAGCCCCGAACAGTGGCCGGGGCGGTGCCCGGATGGGGCGTACCCGTGGCCGGGTCGGGCCAAACGGCGGGTGCCGTCAAGCATCGATGCCCATCGTTGACCGGCGCGGTCGCGGGTCGGTAACGTGACCGCAGTCCGGGCTGGACGAAGCACATCGGGAGCGGTCGCGGCGGTCACGCCTGCCCGCACCCCGCCACCACCGTCCGCCGCGCCCGTACGGGCGCCGGAGTCTCCGGGAGTCCGCCCATGCACCACCGACCCGTCCCGCCGGTCGCCGTCGCCGGCCCGCTCGCAAAACCCGGGGCGGCCACCGCCACCCGACCGGCCCGCGTCGCCGGCCTGCTCGTCGCCACCCTGCTCACCACCACCGCCGGTCTGGTACCCGCCCGGCCCGCACCCGCCTACCTGGCGGGCCCGGTCGGCGCGAGTGCGGTCGGACCGGCGCTGGAGATCGACATCGCCGCCGACCGACAGCCGATCAGCCCGTACATCTACGGGATGAACTTCGCCGACGAGGCGCTCGCGGCCGAGTTGGACCTTCCGGTACGCCGGTGGGGCGGCAACGCCACCACCCGCTACCACTACCGCCACGACACCACCAACCGCGCCTCGGACTGGTTCTTCGAGAACATCGCCGAGGCCAACGAGAACCCGGACGCGCTGCCCGACGGATCGACCACCGACCGGTTCGTCGAGCAGGACCGGCGGACCGGCGGCGACACCGTTCTCACCGTGCCGCTGATCGGCTGGGCGCCGAAGGCCCGCGACGGCTCCTGCGGCTTCTCGGTGGCGAAGTACGGGGCGCAGCAGCGTACCGACGAGTGGCGGCCGGACTGCGGCAACGGGCTGCGGCCGGACGGCACTCCGGTCACCGGCAACGATCCGGGCGACACCAGTGTGCCGGTCGGTGCGGAGTACGTACGGGACTGGATCGGGCACCTGACCGACCGGTACGGCACCGCCGACGAGGGCGGGGTGAAGTTCTACAACCTGGACAACGAGCCGGACATCTGGCACTCCACCCACCGCGACGTGCACCCGCTCGGCGCCGGCTCGGTCGAGCTGCGGGACCGGGCGTACGAGATCGGCGCGGCGGTCAAGGCGGCCGATCCCGGCGCGGCCACCCTCGGGCCGGTCGGCTGGGGCTGGAGTTCGTGGGACTACTCCGGGCTGGACCAGGAGACCTGTGGGCGTACCGGGTGCTGGTCCGACCCGCCGGACCGGGCGGCCCGGGACGGCCTGCCGTTCACCACCTGGTACCTGCGTGAGATGAAGCGGTATGAGGACGAGCACGACCAGCGGGTGCTGGACTACTTCGACATGCACTTCTACCCGCAGGCGTCCGGGGTCGCGTTCGGCAACGGCTCCGACCCGGCCACCAACGCGTTGCGGTTGCGGTCCACCCGCGCGCTCTGGGATCCGTCCTACCTCGACGAGAGCTGGATCAACACCCAGGTACGGCTGGTGCCCCGGATGCGGGAGCTGGTGGCGGCGAACTATCCGGGTACGAAGACGGCGATCACCGAGTACAACTGGGGTGCGCTGGACCACGTCAACGGTGCCCTGACCCAGGCCGACATCCTCGGCATCTTCGGCCGGGAGGGGCTCGACCTGGCCACCCTCTGGGCACCACCGTCGGCCGACCAGCCGGGCGCGTACGCGTTCCGGATGTACCGGAACTACGACGGCGCCGGCGGCCGGTTCGGCGACGTCGCGGTCCGCGCCGGCAGCGCCGACCGGGACCGCCTCTCGGTGTACGGGGCCGAGCGCTCCACCGACGGCGCGCTGACCGTGATGGTGGTCAACAAGAGCGGGGTGGAGCAGACGAGCAGCGTCTCGCTGCGCGGCCGGACCGCCCCACACGCCCGGGTCCACCAGTACGCGGCCACCGACCCGTCCTCGATCACGCGCCTGCCGGACCGGCCGATCCTGGTTCCGCCGCCGTCCGCCGGAGCACCGTCGGGCGTCTTCGAGCACACCTTCCCGGCCGACTCGGTGACCCTGTTCGTGATCGAGAAGCCGCCGCCGGCGGCCCTGCCCCGACTGGCCGTACGGCACCAGAACGTCGACTGGGCGCCGAACGACAACCAGCTCAAACCGGTGCTGCTGCTCGACAACACGGGGACCGTGCCGGTGGACCTGTCCCGGCTGACGCTGCGCTACTGGTTCACCCGCGACGGTGGAACCGTGCCGGTCAACGTCTGGTGCGACTGGGCGCAGGTCGACTGCGCGACGGTCACCCGGCGGGTGGTCCCGCTGGCGACGGCGCGTACCGGGGCGGACGGTTATCTGGAGGTGGGCTTCACGCCGGGGGCCGGCACGCTGGCCGTCGGCGCGGGCACCGGTCCGGTCAAGCTCCGGCTGGGCAAGGCCGACTGGGCGGCGTTCGCCGAGTCGGACGACCACAGTTGGTTGCCGGCGGCGCCCGGTTACGCGGCGAACCCGCGGGTGACGGTGTATCTCGACGGGGTCCGGGTCGCGGGCACGGAGCCCTGATCCGGCCGGTCTTCGCCCCTCGCTCGCGGCCCTGTTCGGCGGGGTGTGCGATAGCGCCACCGGGGCACGGCCGGACCCGAGGGACGGGCGGGTCCGGCGGGGTTGCCCCGGTGGCGGTACCGCGACTAAGTTACCGAACAGTATCGGATGCGTTAGGGATGTCACAAGAGTGACAAACGACGATTCCTGGGAGAGTTGCGCATGCCGGGGTTGTTCGCGGTCGAGGGCAAAACGGTGCTGGTCACCGGCGGGTCCCGGGGGATCGGGCTGATGATCGCGCGGGGCTTCGTCGAGGCCGGCGCCCGGGTGATCGTCTCCTCCCGCCGGGCCGACGTGTGCGACGAGGTGGCGCGGAGTCTGTCCGACTTCGGCAGGTGTGAGGCGATCCCGGCTGACCTGTCCAGTGCGGCGGGGGCGCTGCGTCTGGCCGAGGCGGTGTCGGCGCGGGTGCCCGCGCTCGACGTACTGGTGAACAACGCCGGGGCCACCTGGGGGGCGCCGCTGGAGGCGTACCCGGAGAGCGCGTTCGACAAGCTCTGGGCGATCAACGTCAAGGCGGTGTTCACGCTCACCACCGCGCTGCTGCCGGCGTTACGGGGTGCGGCGACGGTCGAGGACCCGGCCCGGGTCATCAACATCGGCTCGGTCGACGGCATCCGGGTGCCGTCGATGGAGGTCTACGCCTACTCGGCGACCAAGGCGGCCGTGCACATGCTGACCCGGAGCCTGGCTCACCAACTGGCGCCCGAGCACATCACCGTCAACGCCATCGCCCCCGGTCCGTTCGAGACCAAGATGTTGGCTTTCGCGTTGGATGACCCGAATACCCGGGCCACCATCGAGCACCAGGTGCCGCTGGGTCGGGTCGGCCGGCCCGACGACATGGCCGGGGCCGCGATCTACCTGGCGTCGCGGGCGGGCGCGTACCTGACCGGGGCGGTCATCCCGGTCGACGGCGGGATCACCACCCACGGCTGAGGCGCGTCGGTTCGCCGCCGTCGGGTCGGCGGTGACCGGCCGTCCGCGTACCGGATCGGGGTAGGTCGACGCCGCGCGGACTCGGCAGGTCCGCGCGGCGCCGTTGTTGTCCCGTCCGCTGCTCAGCGACCGGCGAGGAGCCGGTTGACGGCGGCGTCCACGTCGAGGTGCTCGCTCTCCCGGCCCCGAGGCACGACCACGTAGGTCCGCCGAAGGAACCTGACCAGAACGCTGCGAGGCACCTCAAAAAGGGCATTCCCATCCGGTGAAGAAAGGGCAAGCGCGACGAAGTCCCCCCGCGGTGTGGCCCATGGCCATACCCGGACATCGCCAATTCCCGCGGGCTCGTCGAGCCCGGTGACCAATAGCTCTCGGGCGAAGGACCAACTGACCGCTTCGCCGCCGGCAGATTCGGCATGAAACAGGACATGGACCGCGTACGGGTCGGCTGGGTCGTAGCGCAGACTGGCACGCACCGGCAGCGCGGTGGCATCAGGTGCGACGAGCCTTAACGACGTCTCGACCTCGACTGTCGTCGGTCGGATGACACTCATGGACGTTCTCCCCCCGGCACCGCTGCGGGGCGTACGTGCCCCGCTTTTCCCATCCTCAGGTGATGAACCTGGTTACGCTCCGCCATACGCTGATCTCACCCAGTAGTGGGAAGAGGGTCCCCGAACGCCGCTCGAAATCGAAAATTTAGGTAGGATGTCCAGTTCTACCCAGGTCTCTGATCCCACCCGGCGTCGGGTGGTTCACACGTCGACTCACTCCGGTAACGTCCAGTCGTCCTGTTGAGTGACGGGCCGGACCGACACTGACGGGCGAAACGGTCTTGAAATGCTCCTTAATGGAGCAATGGCCAGAGTGACGGCGACCACGGTGCCGCCGGTCGAGCACGGGGGGACACTGGTGGTCGAGGAGCGGAGGAACCACGTGCCCGACGACGAGCGCGTCGCCCACGAGAGCCAGCCACGGCCGGTGGACGGCGACTCCCTGCTGGCGGAGCGGGATCGGCCTCCCTCGGGTCTCCGGCAGCGGGTGCTGACCGCCCTGGAGATCATTCGGGCCAACCCCACCGGCCGGATAGCGCTGAAGATCATCGTTGCGGTGGTCGGGGCGATCGTGGTGCTCGTCGGCCTGGCCCTCATCCCGCTGCCCGGACCGGGCTGGCTCCTGGTGATCGCCGGCCTGGGCGTCTGGGCGGTCGAATACCACTGGGCCCGTCGGCTGCTCACCTTCACCCGGCGCAACGTGCAGCTCTGGACCCGCTGGGCGACCCGCCAGTCCTGGCCCGTACGCCTCCTGCTCGGTACGGTCGGCCTGGTCTTCGTCAGCGTCGTCGTCTGGCTGTCGTTGAAGTACAGCGTCGGCATCGACCTCGTCGCGGAGGCGCGCCGCTACCTCGCGAGCGACTGACCCCGAAGATGCGCGGTGCCGACCGGATCAGGTACAGTCATGCGCGCTGAGGGCGATTAGCTCAGTGGGAGAGCGCTTCGTTCACACCGAAGAGGTCGCTGGTTCGATACCAGCATCGCCCACCCTCTGTATAGCAAGGTCAGGCCCTGGATGCGAGAAGCATCCGGGGCCTGTTCTCGATCTACATCCGGTCCGTGGAGTTGCTGGAGAGTTACCGGTCCGATCTGGCGCCTGCTCGGCCCGCTGCCATGTCCCACTCTCTTCGGCGCTGTCCATACGACTGACGCAGGGATCGCCGGGACGGGCGGTGCGGCGACGCGACCAGCCATCAGGTCCGGGCACAAGCAGATAGGTCCGAAGATCGTCGAAGCCCATGAGGCCGAGGTCGAACAGAAGACGATCGCCGACGGCCTACTGCTGCTTGACCTGCGGCAACACACCGCCATCTCGTGGTAGAACGCTACGGATCCGCTACGATCCGGGCATGACCGCAGCGCACGCGCACGAGTACGAGGTGCCCGAGCACGCCCCCGCCCCTGTCGAGGCTGTCGACCGCGCCGTGGACGGACAGGTCGTCTACCTCACCCGCGCTGGGCAGCGCGTCGCCGCCGTCGTCCCACCCGAACAAGCCGCCGACCGGCAAGCCGTTGACGCTGTCGTTCAGGTCGTTACGGACCTCATCAGGTTAGACCCGCAACGCGCGCGGATTACGATTCTCACCCTGCTCCGGTCCGTCCCGGCACCGTCGACAGCCACCCAGCAGGAGATCCGCGAAGAGCTGATCGACTTCTTGGACGACATCGACAGCGCCCCCCGCATGCGTGAAGTTCTCGAACGGGTCCGCTCCGGGCGGGCCGAAACCGTCCCCATGGAACAGGTTGAGGCAGGGCTTGACCTGTGACCTGGACGATCGAGATTGAGCAAACAGCAGCCAAACAGCTTTCCAACCTCGACAAACCAATCCGGGTACGTGTTACCGCGGCGATCAAGAAACTCGCCGATGATCCGCACCCACCCGGTTCCCGTCTGGTTATCACTGAGGGTACTGGCGCATTCGGGTCGGGGACTACCGGGTCAAGTACGACCTTGATGACGGGCGGGTAGTCGTTACCGTCGTGGAGGTCGTGCACCGCTCCAAGGCGTACTGACCGCGGCCGGTCGTCTGTCGACTCGACACCACCGGCTGCTGCCCGTACACCGGATGCGTCGGCGTGGCCGCTGGTCCGGGCGTGGCTGCGCGCCATTCCTAACATGGCGAAGATGGACATCAACCTGGCTGAAGAACTGCTCCTGATCGGCTACGGGGATGACGGGTCGCCCGCTGCGGACTCGTCCTGGCTGGACTACGGACTGGCTGGCGCGGTGCTGGTCGAGTTGGCGATCGCCGGCCGGTTGTCCCCGGTCGACGGCGTGCTGCGGGTGCTCGACCCGACGCCCACCGGAGACCCGGTCGTCGACCGGGGGCTGGCCGAGATCGTCGGGTCCCGGACCGAGTTGTCGGCCCTGAACTGGGTCAACCGGCTGCGTGAGTGGGTACGCGACGCGGTGCTCGACCGGCTCGTCGAACGTGGCCTGCTGCGGCGTACGGAGCAGCGGGTGCTGTGGGTCTTCCCGACCACCCGGTTCCCGTCGGGCTCGGACGGGCAGCCGGCCGCCGAACTCGACGCCCGCCACCGGCTGCTGCGCGCCCTGGACGGCGCCACCCCGCCCGACCCCCGGACCCACGCGCTCTGGGCGCTGGTCTGTGGCACCGGACTGGTCGCGTCGGCCTTCCCCGGCCGCGCACCGGACGAGGTGAAGCGGCGGCTCGACGCGCTCGGTGAGCCGCAGTGGGCCGACCGGGCGGTACGCGACGCGCTCGCCGAACTGGAGATCGCGCTGACGACCACCACCACCGTGACGATCATCGGCGGGGGCAGCTGATCACCCGCCCGCTCGGAAGTGGGCGTACGGTCGCCCGGGCGGCACCCGTCGACCGTACGGGCCGGCGGGTCCGTACGGCCGGTGGTTTTAGGCTCGTCCACGGCGGGCATCTGCCGGCCACGGGCAGCGAGGAGAGACGACATGACCACCCCTGATGGATCGGCCGAGACGGACGTCTGGTTCCCCCACGACGAGGGCCAACTGTCGGCCGACGACACGCTGGAGGACCGCGGGCTCGACGACGCCCTGGACGAGGGCTACTCCCCGCCGGAGAACTACCGGGGCTCGACCGCCTTCGGCGTGACCGCCGAGGAGGCCGGCATCGGCGAGTCGCTCGACCAGCGGATCGTCCAGGAGGTCCCGGAGCAGGCGACGCCGTGGGAGAGCCCGCTGCTCCCGACCGACCTCGACGAGGACGCGCTGTCCCGCGAGGCCGACGAGTTCCTCGACGCGGACGAGGTCGGTGACCTGCGCGCCGGTCGGCTGGTCGCACCCGACCAGGGGCTGGGGCCGGACGAGGAGGCCGACTCGATCGGCAATGACGTCGGCATCGACGGTGGCGGCGCGTCGGCCGAGGAGGCCGCCATGCACATCGTCGAGTTCCCCTGACCGACCGTCGCGGCGCTACCGGTCCGCCGTAACCCGGTCGGCCCGCTTCCGTACCCGTACCGGGCGGTTATGCGGCCCGGTGGTCGTCGTGGCGGGCGTGGGCCGGGCCGGGGTGGGCGCGGACGAGGCGCAGCGGCGGGACCGGGGCGGCGGTCTCGTCGGCGTCGAAGCTGACCCGCCAGCGGGACGGGCCGGACCGGCGTCGCTGCGGCGGCTCGCCGGGATCCAGCGCCGGCCGGGTCAGGGCGAGGATGATCAGGTAGCCGGCCAGGATGAAGCCGTGGCTGAGGATCCGGCTGAGGTCGACCCGTCCGACGATCATGTCGTTCGCGGAGAGCAGGGTGAGCACCGCGACGAAGGCGGTGAGCGTGGGCAGGATCCCGGTCGGCCGGGTACGGCGCAGCGCGATCCACGCGAAGCCGGCGCCGATCGCCACGTTCCAGGCGGCCGACTCGTGCCAGAGATGGTTCGGTGGCACGGTGGTGCCGCTGAGGTCATGCAGGTGCTGGGTGCCCGCGATGCCGGCGATCTGCGCCGAGCCGAGCACGAACTGCACCGCGCCGAGTACGCCGAGCAGCGTACGCAGCGCGATGGCGAGTCGGAACCGGCCCGGTCCGGGCGCCGCCGCGAGCAGCCGCTCGTCGATTTCGGGACCGGCGCCGACCAGACTGGTCCGGGCGAGCCGGGTCACCGAAGCGGCAGAATCCACCCAAGACTGGCATTCCTGGCATTTTCCGAGATGCGCCTCGACGGCGTGCCGCTCGGCGGGGTCGTCCTCGCCGTCCAGCCACGCCGAGAGCGTCTCCCGATACTGTTCACACCCCACACCCATATTGTCGGTCCCCGGATCCGTCGAGTTCCCATGGACTGCCGCAACCCTAACCGCGGGGCCACAGGTTAACCTTCCACCATGCCTGCGACCGGGTCCGACGATGACGAGATCACCCGATGGGCGTTGGCCGCGAAGGCCGGCGACCGGACCGCGGCGGGCGCCTTCATCCGGGCCACCCAGCATGACGTACATCGATTCGTCACGCACCTGATCGGGCACGGCGAGGCCGAGGACCTGACCCAGGAGACGTACCTGCGGGCGATGCGGGCGCTGCCCCGGTTCGCCGCCCGGTCGTCCGCGCGTACCTGGCTGCTGGCGATCGCCCGCCGGGTCGCGGCCGACCACATCCGGGTGCTGGTCCGCAGCCCGCGCAGCGCCGAACTGGCCGACTGGCAGGCGGCGGCCGACGCCGCCAGGTCCGGTCACGGCGGCGGCTTCGAGGAGGGCGTGCTGCTCGACCAGTTGCTCCGTACGCTGCCACGCGACCGGCGGGAGGCGTTCGTCGCCACCCAGGTCGCCGGGCTGAGCTACGCCGAGGCGGCCGAGGTCTGCGACTGTCCGGTCGGCACCATCCGGTCCCGGGTGGCCCGCGCGCGGGCGGACCTGGTCGCGGCGATGCGGGCCCAGGGCGACCCGGACGACCAGGTACGCATCAGCGGCTGACCCCGCCGACCGACCTCCGCGACACCACCCCGTTGCCGCGCGCCCATCGAGCTGTGCACCGATCGACTCGATCCCGCACCGATCGAATCGATCTCCGCACCCATCGAAGATCAACGAAATCCGGCGGCAACATCATTTCGCCTCGTCGGTAACAGTCGGCACAGAGACTCGGCGTCCCACGGATCTTGAAAAAGGGGGACGTATGAGCCACCACACCACACCCGCCCTGAACCGGCGCGGCTTCCTGCGAGCGGTCGGCGCGAGCGGTGGAGCGGGCGCGATGCTCGCCACCATGGGCGCGTTGGGACTCGCGCCGACCGCCGCGTCGGCCGCGCCCGCGTTCCGCGCACCCGAGCGATCCGACTTTCACCTGACCGGCCGCTCGGCAGCGCGCGTCGTCATCCTCGGTGGCGGCATCGCCGGCCTCGCCACCGCGTACGAGCTGGGCAAGGCCGGGTACGACTGCACCATTCTGGAGGCGCGCGGTGTCGCCGGCGGCCGGAACCTGACCATCCGTGGCGGTGACGTCGAGACCGACCTCGACGGCCGTACCCAGAAGGCGAAGTTCTCCTCCGGCACCTACTTCAACGCGGGCCCCGGCCGGTTGGCCCAGTGGATGGTCACCCTGGACTACTGCCGCGAACTCGGGGTGCCGATCGAGGTCTTCACCAACGCCAACGCCGACGCCCGGATCTACAACGAGTCGACCGGCATGACCTCGGCCCAGCGCTTCCGGACCGCCAAGGCCGACGTGTACGGCTACGTCTCCGAACTGCTGGCCAAGGCGACCGACCAGGGGGCGCTGGACGCCCGGCTGACCGCCGAGGACAAGACCCGCCTGCTGTCGTTCCTCCAGAGCTTCGGTGCGATCGGCGGGCGGACCAGCGGGTTCGCGTACACCGGGACCAACCGGCGCGGTTACGCGGCCTATCCGGGGGCCGGCAACGACGCCGGTACCCCGCTCGGCAGTCCGCCGCCGCTGTCGGACGTGTTCGCCAGCAACGTCGGCCGCTACTTCTCCTTCGAGCTCGGTTACGACCAGGCGATGCTGATGTTCCAGCCGGTCGACGGCATGGACGCTATCCCGAGGGCGCTCAGCCGGGCGGTCGGCAACCACCGGATCAAGCTCGGCGCCGAGGTCACCGGCGTGACCAACCGGGGCGAAGGAGTCGAGGTGACCTACCGGCAGGGCCGGTACGAGCGGTCGATCAGGGCCGACTTCTGCGTGGGTACGCTGCCGCCGAACCTGATGGCCCGGGTGCCGCACAACCTCGGCACCAACGTGACCGCCGCGCTGGCCGGCTTCCCGGTCACCGCCTCCGGCAAGATCGGCCTGGAGTACCGCAGCCGTTGGTGGGAGACGGACGAGCGGATCTACGGTGGCATCACCGAGACCGACCTCGACCTGTCCCACATCTGGTACCCGTCGTACGGCTTCCATGGCAAGCGGGGGCTGATCGTCGGTTACTACAACACCGGCGCGAACGCGCGGACGTACAGCGCGCTCACTCCGGCCGAGCGCGAGGCGCGGGCGGTGGCCCAGGGCGTGAAGATCCACGGGGAGAAGTACCGCAGCGAGTTGTCCGCCTCCTTCTCGCACGCCTGGGACCGGACCCGCTACCTGGAGGGGGCCTGGACCTCCCCGCCGCGCGGCAGCGCCGGATACAACCTGCTGCTCCAGCCGGCCGGTCGGGTCTACTTCGCCGGTGACTGGCTCAGCCACGAGACCGCGTGGCAGCACGGCGCGTTCGTCTCCGCCCGGTCGGTGGTGACGGCCCTGCACCAGCGGGTGATGTCGAGCTGACCGCCGCCGTCCACCCCGGACGTGGGACCGGGGTGGACGCGCGGACGCCGGTCGGGGCCAGCCTCCCGGCCCGGTGGCGCCGCACTCAGGTCAGCCGCTGCCGGGCCCGTTCCAGGTGGGCTTCCATCGCCGCGTACGCACCGTCCGGATCGCCCGCACCGACGGCCGCCGCGATGTCCCGGTGTTCGGCAACCGTCGCGCTGCCCAGCGGGGCGGTGTAGCGACGCCGGAACAGGTGCAGGTGGAAGTGCGTACGGGCGAACGCGCGCAGGAGCTGGTGGTTGCCGGCCAGCTCGGCGATCTGCCGGTGGAACCGGTCGTCGTGGCCGGCGAGGTGCTGGTAGTCGGCGTAGCTCTCGCCGGCCGGCAGGGTGCTGACCGAGTCCACTTCGGCGCGGAGCCGGGCCAGTCCGGCCTCGTCGCGCCGCAGTGCCGCGCGGGCGGCGGCCCAGGGTTCGATCAGGCCGCGGAACTCGAACAGGTCGTCCACCTGGGCCGGGGTGAGGATCGGGGTGACCGAGTAGCCGCGCAGCGGTTCCTTCTCGGCCAGCCCCTCGGATTCCAGCCGGACCAGCGCCTCCCGGATCGGGGTGGAGGAGACCCTCAGGTCACGGGCGAGCTGGTCGATGCTGAGCCGGCCCCGGGGCGGGATGACGTGGTCCATCACGAGTCGCTTGATCGCCTGGTAGACGTCCTCGGTCAGGGTCTGTCGGGCGGGCAGTGGTGCCAGCGTCGCCGGCCCGGCCGGTCGTGCCGTACGGTCCACCGGTGCATTGACCATCGATGTCTCCCGCCCGGGCGATGAAACTCGTAGATGACGAGGATAGCCCAGTGACGATGGCCCTATCGTGCGTTGTCTCTCCCGTCGCCTTCGGACCCCGGTCGGGTGTCCACGAGGGGTGGTCCCGTTACTCGAAGGCGGGCAGGTGGCGGTCCCGGGCCCGGTCCAGGTGGTCGCGCATGGCCGCCTCGGCGGCAGCCGGTGCGCCGACCCGGATCGCGTCGGCGATCCGCTGGTGCTCGGCGCCGGTGGTGCCGGTCTCCGCGTACGGGAAGTAGCGGCGGTGCAGGTGCAGGTGGGCGTGTAGCCGGGCGATGCCGTCGGCGAGCAGCGGGTTGCCGGCGGCGGTGGCGACCAGCTCGTGGAACCGGGCGTCGAGCGTGGTGAACGCGGCGTGCCAGTGCCAGCCCTCCGGATCACCGTCGTCGGTGTCGACCGTGGTGGCGGCCTCGGCGCTGATCGCCGCGCGGAGGGTGTCGCTGGCCCGCTCGGCGGCGTACCGGGCGGCGGCGGCCTCCAGCAGCGAGCGCATCTCGAACATGTGGGTGAACTCGGCCCGGGTCAGCAGCGGGCTCACCGTGTAGCCGACCAGCGGACGCTTGCGGACCAGCCCGTCGGCCTCCAGTCGGGCCAGCGCCTCGCGGATCGGGGTGGGGGAGACGGCGAGGTCGCGGGCCAGCGCGTCGATGTTGATCCGGTCGCCGGGGGTCAGCGTGTGTTCCAGCACCAGGACCTTGAGCGTCTCGTACACGTCTTCGCCGAGGGTGGAGCGGCGCAGCGGCCGGACCGGCTGCTGGTTGACCATCCGTCTCCTCCTGCGGGTGTCGCCGCGCTCGGGCCCGACACGCCTTGATAACGACGGCATGTTTCTTCGAGGTTAAGCCTTGACGCGAGCGAGTGTGATCGACTAAACATCCATGATACATCCTATAGGATCCACGATATGCGCGAAAGGTGCGGTCATGAATCGGAGCCCGTTGACTCGGCTCGGCGCCGCGGCTGCCATCCTGGTGCTCGGCACCCTGGCCACCGCCGGATGCACCAAGAAAAGTGACAACGAGGCGGCCGGCGCGACCACGCGGGCGGCCGACCAGGTGAAGATCGCCCTCGTCTCGGGCGGAGCCCACCCCTACTTCCAGCCGTGGAAGGACACGGCCGCGAAGGTCAAGTCCGACCTCGGTGTGGCCGACGTCGCGTTCAACGAGACCTCGGGCTGGGACCAGACCAAGCAGAACGACGTCCTCAAGGCGCTGGCGGCCCAGGGCTACAACGCCTTCGGCATCTTCGGGGTCGCCCCGGAGAACATCAACGCCACCTTCGAGGACCTCAAGGGCCAGGGCTTCGCGGTCGCCTCGCTCGCCTCCTGCCCCGCCGGTGACGTCAACAAGGCCGACTTCTGCCTCTCCACCGACGTCGAACTGGCCGCGTACAAGGCCGGACAGGCCGCGATCGAGGCGATCGGCGGGCAGGGCAACCTGGTCCACCTGACCGGTAACAAGGTCGACTCGAACACCCAGCGTCGGATGGCCGGCGTGCAGAAGGCGGTCGACGAGACCGGCGGCAAGGTCAAGCTGGTGCAGACCGTGACCGATGTGGACAAGGACCTGCAAAGCGCGCAGAAGGCCGTCGCCGACCTGCTCGCCGCGAAGGGCACCCAGATCCAGGGCATCGTCAACACCGCGTACAACCCGGCGGTCGCCTCCGCCGAGGGCGTCAAGCAGGCCAAGCTGCCGATCAAGGTGATCGCGATCGACGACGACCAGACCATCCTGGCCGGCATCCGGGACGGCTCCGTCGCCGGCACCGTGCTCCAGAACCCGGTCGGACAGGCGTCCGTCGGGTCGTACGCGCTGACCAAGCTCTCCGGCGGTTGCACGGTCAGCACCCCCGGCGTGGTCGTCGACTCCGGGTCCTTCGTGGTCACCAAGGCCAACGTGGACAACTACGAGACCGACCGGCAGGCCAAGACGGACGAGCTGAAGAAGGCGTTCGACAGCCAGTACCTGACCTGCCAGTAGTCGACCCGGCCGGCCAGCGGAGACGCTGGCCGGCCCGGTAGTCGGACACGCCCCTCACCCCGTACCACCGGCGCGTCCGCCACCCCTCGAAGGAGCCTCGTTGCCCGCGATCACCCACGCCGAGGCGTACCTCGTCGACCTTGAGGTCGAGACCGTACGCACCGACGCCGTACAGTCGTTCCTCAAACAGGAGACCATCTTCGTCGAGATCCGTACCGACGACGGTGGGACCGGCACCGGTTACGCGTACACGATCGGCACCGGCGGCACCGCGGTGCTCGCGCTGCTGCGCGACTACCTGGTGCCCCGACTGGTCGGCGCGGATCCCCGGCGGGTCGAGGCGGTCTGGCGGGACCTGTTCGCCACCACCCGCGCCACCACCGTCGGCGCGATCACCTCCCTCGCCCTCGCCGCCGTCGACACCGCCCTGTGGGACTGGCGGTGCCGCGACGCCGGCCAACCGCTCTGGGTGCTCGCCGGTGGCGCCAAGGACCGCATCCCGCTCTACGACACCGAGGGTGGCTGGCTGCACCTGAGCACCGACGAGCTGATCGCCGGGGCACGGGCCAGTCGGGCGGCCGGCTGGCCCGGCGCCAAACTCAAGATCGGCCGATCGCCGGTCGAGGACGCGGCCCGGCTCGCCGCGGTACGGGCCGAGGTCGGCCCCGACTTCGACCTGATGCTCGACGCCAACCAGTCGCTCACCGCAGCCGAGGCGATCCGGCGGGCCCGGCTGCTGGAACCGTCCGACCCGTACTGGTTCGAGGAACCACTGCCCGCCGACGACGTCTCCGGGCACCGGGCACTGGCGCAGGCCACCTCGATCCCGGTCGCGGTCGGCGAGTCGATGTACTCGATCGGCCAGTTCCGCGACTACCTGCACCGGGGCGCCGCCGGCATCGTCCAGGTCGACGTGGCCCGGATCGGCGGCATCACCCCCTGGCTGAAGGTCGCCCACCTGGCCGAGGCGTACAACGTCACGGTCTGCCCGCACTTCCTGATGGAACTGCACGTCAGCCTCTGCTGCGCGGTGCCCAACAGCGGCTATCTGGAACACATCCCGCAACTGCGCGCGATCACCCGGCGCGAGATCGACGTCGTCGACGGGCACGCGCTGCCGCCGACCGCCGCCGGACTCGGCATCGACTGGGACCGCGACGCGATCGACAACCGGAGAGTCCAGTGAGTGATCAGACCACCACGGTCGCACCGGAGGCGCCGTCGGCGGCCGAGCCTCCGGCGCCACGCAAGCCGCCGGGGATCCCGCTCTGGGCCAACCCGCGCCTCGGCCTGGTCATCCTGCTGATCGCACTCGTCGTGCTGTTCAGCTCGCTGCGGCCGGCGTTCCTCAACACCGCGCTGACCCTGGTGCCACTACAGGCCGACATCAGCGTCTACGCGGTGGTCGGGCTGGCCCAGCTCATGGTGCTCTCGCTCGGGCACATGAACATGGCCGTCGGCCGGATGGCCGCGATGAGCGCCTTCGCCATGGGGCTCGCGTACGACCGGCTCGGCGTACCGCTGCCGGTCGGGCTGGTGATCGGACTGGCCGTCGGCACCCTGCTCGGGGCGCTCGCCGGGCTGATCATCTCGCGTACCGGGGTGAACTCGTTCGTGGTCACCCTGGCGCTCGACTTCGCCATGATCGGCCTGATCACGATCCTCTACACCCGGTTCACCGACGGGGTCGCCTTCGGCAGCCAGCCGGCGAGCATGACCGCGCTGCGCAACGACACCTTCGCCGACTACTGCATGGGCAACGTGTGCGGCCCGAACGTGCCGCTGGTCGTACCGTTCGCCCTGGTCGCGGCGCTCGCGGTCGCCCTGCTGTTCCGGTACGGCCGACTCGGCCGGGAGATCCTGATGACCGGCGCCAACGCCAAGGCGGCCGAGCTGTCCGGCATCCCGGTCAAGGACCGGGTGGTGCAGGCACACGCGCTTTCCGGCCTGCTCGCCGGCCTCGCCGGCTTCCTCCTGGCGGCCAACAACGGCGCCTTCTCGGCCAGCATCGGCGACCAGTTCCTGCTCCCGTCGTTCCTCGGCCCGGTGCTCGGCGGCACACTGCTCGCCGGCGGCGCGGTCAGCATCCTGGGTACGGTCCTCGGCGCCACCCTCACCCAGGTCATCTACAAGGGCCTCAACCTGTTGCAGTTCCAGCTCGACCAGCTCAAGCTCTACATCGGGCTGGTGCTGCTGGTCGCGCTCTCACTGGACCGGGTACGCCACGTGCTCGCCGAACGTCGGGGGGTGCGGGCATGAGCACGGCTGTTCGCGAGGCGGAGTTGACCGGGCGGATCGAGCCGGCCGGGCGCTGGCGTTCGATCGCCCGGCGGCCCGAGTTCACCCTCGCCGTGATCGCCCTGGTCGGGTTCGTCGCCCTGGCCATCGCCACCGGCGGCAACCTGCTCTCCGCCGGCACCCTCGGCGCGTTCTTCCGGTTCCTCGCCGTACCGATCGTCATCGGGCTCTCCCAGATGGTGGTGCTGGCGATCGGCCAGATGAACCTGTCGGTCGGCGCGCTGACCGGCTTCTGCGCCATGGTCGCCGCCTGGGTCATGGTCGAGGCCGGCCTGCCCGCACCGCTCGCGGTGCTGGTCGCGCTCGCCGTCGGCCTGATCGCCGGCATGGTCAACGGCGCGCTGGTCGTCTTCACCCGGATCAACGGCTTCATCGTCACCCTGGCGACGATGACCATCATCGAGGGGCTTCGGTACGGGGTGAACGGCCCCGACACCTTCCAGGGCTACTCGCCGGGGCTGCGCGAGTTCGGTCGCGCCTCGGTGCTCGGGCTGCCGGTGGTGTTCCTGGTCGCGCTCGCGGTCGCCGGCCTGGTCGCCTTCTTCTTCGCCCGTACGGTCACCGGGCGGCAGTTGCTCGCCAGCGGCGGCAGCCCGTTCTCCGCCCGACTGTCCGGGATCTCCAACGATCGCTCGATCGTCATCGCGCACGCCCTGTCCGGGCTGCTCGCCGGCGTCGCCGCGGTCATCACGGTCGCCTCGTCCGGCTCGGTGAACTCCAGCATCGGCGACGACCTGCTGCTGCCGAGCTTCGCCGCGCCGATCATCGGCGGGGTGGCGCTCACCGGCGGGGCGGTCAGCGTCGCCGGCACCTGCCTGGCCGCGTTCCTGGTCCGGCTGGTGGACGTGTTGCAGGCCCAGTTTGACATCAACCGGCGCTGGATCGACCTGATCGTCGGCGCGGTCGTCCTCGGTGCGGTGCTGCTCGGCACCGTCCGGCAGAAGCTGTTGCGGAGGTCGTCGTGATGCTCACGGCCGAGGGCCTGGTCAAGACGTTCCCGGGGGTACGCGCGCTGGACGGCGCGAGCCTGCGGCTGGCGGCGGGCAGCGTACACGCGCTGCTGGGCGAGAACGGGGCCGGCAAGAGCACCATGGTCAAGCTGCTGACCGGGGTCTACCGCCCCGACGGCGGCACGATCACGCTCGACGGCAGGGAACTCCAGCTCACCGGTCCGCTGGACGCGCAGCGGGCCGGCATCGGGGTGGTCCACCAGGAACGGAACCTGATCCCGGCGTTCTCCATCGCGGAGAACATCGTGCTGCACCACCTGCCGCGCCGCTTCGGCGTGGTGGACCGGGCCCGGATGCGGGCCGAGGCGCGACGCTGCCTCGACCTGCTCGACCTGGACCTGGACCCGGACACCCCGGTCGCCGACCTGTCGGTGGCACACGGGCAACTGGTCGAGATCGCCAAGGCGCTCAGCCTGGACAGCAAGGTGCTGCTGCTCGACGAGCCGACCGCGTCGCTGACCGGCGACGAAGCCGACCGGCTCTACCACATCGTCCGGAAACTCCGCGACAGCGGGCAGGCGGTGGTGCTGGTCAGCCACAAGCTGGAAGAGGTGTTCGCGGTCGCGGACACGGTCACCGTGCTGCGCGACGGGCACAGCGTGGCCGAGGCCGAGCCGCTGTCGTCGTACAGCCAGGAAAAGGTCGTGGACCTGATGGTGGGTCGGGCGTACGCGTCGGTCACGCTGGCGAAACGCGAGATCGACCCGCAGACCCCGCCGGCCCTGCGGCTGTCCGGCGTGAGCACCGCCGGTGGACACCGGGACGTCTCGCTCGCCGTCCGCCCCGGCGAGATCCTCGGCCTGTACGGGCTGGTCGGCGCCGGCCGCAGTGAACTGGCCAAGGCCCTGCTCGGCCTGGACCGGATCACCGCCGGCACGGTCGAGGTGCACGGCAAGCCGGTACGCATCCGTACCGTCGGCGAGGCGCTGCACCGCTACAAGATCGGGTACGTCACCGAGAACCGCAAGGAGGAGGGGGTCTTCCTCGACCAGCCGATCACCCGCAACATCGGGGTGACGATCTGGCGCCGGATCGCCCGCGCCGGGCTGGTCACCGAGGCGGCCGAGCGGACCGTGGTGGCCGAGTACACCGAACGCCTCGGGATCCGGGCCGCCTCCCCGCGCCAACTCGCCGGGCAGCTCTCCGGCGGCAACCAGCAGAAGGTCAGCCTGGCCAAGTGGCTCGCCGCCCAGTGCGAGATCCTGGTCGTGGACGAACCGACCGTCGGCATCGACGTACGCACCAAGGCCGCGTTCCACGAGCTGATCGCCGAACTGGCCGGTGCCGGCATGGCCCTGTTGCTGATCTCCTCCGATCTTCCGGAGATCGTGACCCTGGCGGATCGGGTAGCGGTGATGAACGATTTCACCGTTCGTGGTGAACTCGCCAACGACCATGACTACAGCCGGATGAGCCAGGCGATCATCCGGATGATCCACGCTGGACCGGCCCGGGAGCAGACGGGCACCGGCCCGGACCGGCCCGATGCAGCAGGGGAGTCAGCCGCGTGAACCCATTTGAACGGACCCGACTGGGCGGTACCGGGGTCGAGGTGACCAGGCTCGGTCTCGGCCTCGCCCCGCTCGGCGGCCTCTACCGGGCGGTCGGCGCGCAGCAGGCGTCCGCCACCCTGGAACGGGCCTGGGAACTGGGCTACCGGTACTTCGACACCGCACCGCTCTACGGCGCCGGGCTCTCCGAGCGGCGGGCCGGCTCGGTGCTGTCCGGCAAACCCCGGGCCGAGTTCGCACTGTCCACCAAGGTCGGCCGGCTCCTGGTACCGGGAACGGACGAGCCCCGGGGCGGCCGGCACCGCAGCGAACCCGACCCGGCCACCGGTGACCACAACGACGAGATCTGGGCCGAGCCGGTCGACGCCACCCCGGCCTGGGACTTCAGCGCCGACGGCACCCGCCGGTCGTACGCCGAGAGCCTGGACCGGCTCGGCCTGGACCGGGCCGACGTGCTGCACATCCACGACCCGGACGACCACTACGCCGACGCGCTCGCCGGTGCCCTGCCGGCGCTGGTCGCGTTGCGCGAGGAGGGTCGGATCGGTGCGGTGTCGGTCGGCATGAACCAGGCCGAGATGCTCGCCGACTTCGTCCGCACCGGTCACCTCGACGCGGTCCTGCTCGCCGGCCGCTACACCCTGCTCGACCAGTCCGGCCTGGCCGAACTGCTGCCGCTCTGCGCCGAGCGGGGCGTGTCGGTGATCGCCGGTGGGGTCTACAACTCGGGGCTGCTCGCCGACCCGAAACCGGGCGCCACCTACGACTACCTGCCGGCGCCGACCGCGATCCTGGACCGGGCCCTGGCCATCCAGGACGTCTGCGCCAAACACGGGGTGCCGCTGCGGGCCGCCGCCGCCCAGTTCCCGCTCGGCCACCCGGCGGTCGCCAGTGTCGTGCTCGGCGCCCGCTCGGCCGACGAGGTGACCGACGCGGCGCAGATGTTCGACCACCCGATCCCCGGTCAGCTCTGGCGCGACCTGAAAGACTCCGGGCTGCTGCCGGAGGAGGTGCCGACGCCGTGATCGTCGACTCGCACCAGCATCTCTGGACCGCCGACTACGCCTGGCTGGCCGAACCGGCGCTGACCCGGATCCGGCGCGACTACGGCGTCGAGGACCTGCGGCGCAACCTACGGGCGGCGGGCGTCGACCGGACCGTGCTGGTCGAGGCGGCCCGGGGCGACAACGCCGAAACCACCGAATTCCTGGCGCTCGCCGCCGCCACCGACGAGATCGCCGGGGTGGTCGGCTGGGCGTCGCTCACCGACCCGGACCTCGCCGGAACCCTGGCCGCGCACCGGGCCGGTCCCGGCGGGCACCTGCTCGTCGGCATCCGGGACCAGGTGCAGGGACAACCCGACGACCACCTCGACCGCGCGGACGTGCGCGCCGGACTCCGTACGGTCGCCGACGCCGGCCTGGTCAACGAGCTGGTCGTCCGGGTCGAGCAGTTGCCGGCGGTGGCGCGGGCGGCCGCCGCGCTGCCGGATGGCCGGTTCGTGCTCGACCACCTCGGCAAGCCCCGGATCGCGGCCGGCGCCGCCGGGCTGGACCAGTGGCGCACCCTGGTCGCACCGGTGGCCGCCTGCCGCAACGTGGTGGCGAAGCTCTCCGGCCTGGTCACCGAGGCCGACCCGGCCGGTTGGACGGTGGACGACCTGCGGCCGTTCGTGGCGAGCGCGGTCGAGCTGTTCGGCCCGGACCGGCTCATGTTCGGCTCGGACTGGCCGGTCTGCGAACTCGCCGCCACCTACGGCCAGGTACGCGACGCGCTCAGCGAGATCCTCGGCGGTAGCCCGGACGACATCTTCGGCACCACGGCGATCAGCACCTACAGGTTGGAGATCGAATGAAGTACATGCGGGTGGGTTCGGTCGGCGCGGAGCGCCCGGTGGCCCACACGGACGGCCGCTACTACGACCTGTCCGGCATCACGGGGGACATCGACGGGGCGTTCCTGGCCGGCGGCGGGGTGACCGACGTGACCGGGCTGCCGGAGATCGACATCACCGGGTTGCGGATCGGCGCGCCGATCGCCCGGCCGGGTGTGGTGCTCTGCGTCGGGCTGAACTACGCCGCGCACGCCGCCGAGTCCGGCGCGGCGAACCCGGAGTACCCGGTCGTCTTCTACAAGGCACCGAACACCGTCGTCGGACCGTACGACGACGTGCTCGTGCCGCGCGGCTCGACCAAGACCGACTGGGAGGTGGAGCTGGCCGTGGTGATCGGCAAGACGGCTCGCTACCTGGCGTCGCCGCAGGAGGCGCTGGCCCACATCGCCGGGTACGCGCTCGCCAACGACGTCTCCGAGCGCGACTTCCAGCTCGCCGTCTCCGGTGGACAGTGGTCCAAGGGCAAGTCCTGCGAGACGTTCAACCCGCTGGGGCCGTACCTGGTCACGCCGGACGAGGTGGGCGATCCGGGTAGGCTCGGGCTGCGCTCCTGGGTCAACGGCGAGCCCCGGCAGGACTCCCGCACCGCCGACATGATCTTCGACGTGGCGTACCTGGTCTGGCACCTGTCCCAGTACACCGTGCTGGATCCGGGCGACCTGATCAGCACCGGTACGCCCGAGGGCGTCGCGCTGTCCGGGCGGTTCCCGTACCTGGGCGTCGGTGACGTGGTGGAGGTCGAGATCGACGGCCTCGGGCGGCAGCGCTCCGTCGTCAAGGACGCCGCGTGATCATCACCGGGGTCGACACGTACGACATCCGGTTCCCGACCTCACGGGAACTCGACGGCTCGGATGCGATGAACCCGGACCCCGACTACTCCGCCGCGTACGTCGTCCTGCACACCGACGCGGGGATCGACGGCCACGGCTTCACCTTCACCATCGGCCGGGGCAACGAGGTGTGCCGGGCCGCGATCGACGCCCTCGTCCCGTTCATCGTCGGCCAGCCCGTGGACGACCTGGGCGAGTTCGCCAAGCGGCTCACCCACGACTCGCAACTGCGCTGGCTCGGCCCGGAGAAGGGCGTCATCCACCTGGCCACCGCCGCCGTGGTCAACGCCGCCTGGGACCTGGCCGGCCGGGTCGCCGGTAAGCCGGTCTGGCGGCTGCTCGCGGAGTTGAGTCCGGAGCAGATTGTCGACCTGGTCGACTGGCGGTACCTGACCGACGCGCTCACCCCGGACGAGGCGCTGGAGATCCTCCGGGCCGCCGAGCCCGGCCGGGCCGAGCGGATCGCCGACCTGGAACGGCGCGGCTATCCGGCGTACACCACCTCGCCGGGCTGGCTCGGCTACGACGACGCGAAGCTCAGCCGGCTGGCCAAGCAGGCGGTCGCCGACGGCTACCGGCAGATCAAACTGAAGGTCGGCGGGAACCGGGACGACGACGTGCGCCGGCTCGCCCTGGCCCGGCAGGTCGTCGGGCCGGACATCCGGATCGCGGTGGACGCCAACCAGCGCTGGGACGTGGCCGAGGCGATCGACTGGATGGGCGCGCTGGCCCCGTACGACCCGTGGTGGATCGAGGAGCCGACCAGCCCGGACGACGTACTCGGGCATGCCGCGATCCGGCGCGGGTTGGCCCATGCCACGCCGGACGGGGGACCGGTCCGGGTGGCCACCGGTGAGCACGTACAGAACCGGATAGTGTTCAAGCAGCTGCTCCAGGCCGACGCGATCGACTTCGTCCAGATCGATTCGTGCCGGGTCGGCGGGGTGAACGAGAACATCGCCATCCTGCTGCTGGCCGCCAAGTTCGGCCGACCGGTCTGCCCGCACGCCGGTGGGGTCGGGCTGTGCGAGCTGGTCCAGCACCTGTCGATGTTCGACTACGTGGCCGTCTCCGGCTCACTCGACAACCGCGTGATCGAGTACGTCGACCACCTGCACGAGCACTTCGTGGACCCGGTCGTGATTGTCGACGGGGCGTACCGGGCACCGAGCCTGCCGGGCTTCTCGGCGCAGATGCGGCCGGAGACGCTGACCCGGTTCGCGTACCCGGACGGGCCCGCGTGGTCCTGATCCACGTCGAGCTCGACACCGGCGAGTGCTTCCCGATCCGGGACGCCGGTGGTTTCGGCGGGCCGGTCGCCGTGCTGGAGCTGTTCCGGCGCCTGGTCACCGGCCCGACCGAGCCGGCCCGCGCGCCGCTGGCCCTGGTCGCCGGCACCGCCGCCGGGGTGTCCGGGCCGGGGCTGGCCCGGTGCGCCGCGATCGGGCTCTCCCCGCTCTCCGGCGGGATCGCCGAGACCCGCGCCGAGGGCCCGTTCGCGGCCGGGTTGCGGGCCGCCGGGGTCACCGGCGTGATGCTGTACGGGCGGGCCGCCGAGCCGGTCTGCGTGGTGGTCCGGTCCGGCCGGGCCCGGCTGGAACCGGCCGGCGACGTGTGGGGCATGGAAACCGGTCCCGCCACCGACGCCCTGCTCGCCCGGTACGGCGACAACGCGGCGGTCGCGGTGATCGGCCCGGCCGGCGAGCACGGCGTACGGTACGCCTCGATCGTCACCTGCCGGGACCACCCGCTGCCCCGGCTCGGCCTGGGTGCGGTGCTCGGGGCGAAGAACGTCAAGGCGGTGGTCTGCGTACCCGGTCCGGATCCGGTCCCGGTCGCGGACCCGCAGGCGCTGCGCGGCCTCGCGCAGTGGTACGCCGCCGCGCAGCCCGGTAACTCGCTGACCGCCTGGCAGCACGGACTGCCCGGTTTCGGGGTCTGGGACGCCGAGCCCGGTTACGCCCCGGTGGCCAACTTCGCCGACACCGTCGGCCGGGGCGGTGTCGGCACCGCCCCCGAGCCGCAGCGGGTGGCCGCCTGTCCGGGCTGCCCCACCGACTGCATCAAGGTGTACGCCGGAGCCGGCCTGCACCAGGAGGCGCTGGCGATGCTAGGCCCGAACCTCGGTGTCGCCGAGCCCTGGGCCCTGCACGCCCGCTGCCTGCAACTCGGGCTCGACCCGGTGTCCCTCGGCGGTACCCTCGCGGCGGCCGGGGTGCCGGCGGCGGACGTGCCGGCGACGGTCGAGCGGATCGCGGCCGGTGGCCACCCGCTCGGTGAGGGCTCCGCGCGCGCGAACCCGGCGACGGCGATGACCAGCAAGGGCGTGGAACTGCCGCCGTTCGACCCGAGGGTGCAACCGAACCTCGGCCTCGGCTACGCGGTCGCCCCGATCGGACCGCGCTACGACATCATCGAACACGACCTCGACTTCGACCCGGAGGAGGGGCTGCCGCACAGCTATCCGGAGCTGCGCCGGCTCGGGGCGACCGTGCCGCGTCCCCGCAACGAGCTGGACGTGACCCGGACCGCGCAGCTGTTGCGCCTGTGGAGTGGCCTGGACGCCCTCGGGGTCTGCGCGTTCGCCGCCACCCCGACCCGACCGCTCACCCTGAACCTGGTCGAGGACCTGGTGGAGGCGGTCACCGGGGAACGGCCGGACGTGCTGGCGCTCGGCGCGCGGCGGCTGCGCCTGCAACGCGAGATCAACCACCGGCTCGGCATCAAGCTGGACGCGGACACCCTGCCGGACCGGTTCTTCACCGAACCGGTCGCCGCCGGCCGGTACGCCGGATCGGTGCTCGACCGGGCCGCGTTCACCGGGGCGGTGGCCGAACTGCACCGGCAACTGGGATTCACCGAGTTCGCCTGAACGGGCTCGGCTCGACGTACGAAAGAGGTAGTTGAAGTGGGCGAGTTCGACGGGCTGGTCGCGGTGGTCACCGGCGGCGGGTCGGGTATCGGCAGGGCGTGCGTCGAGGCGTTCGTCGCCGGCGGGGGACGGGTCGGCGTACTGGACCTGAGTCCGGGCGAGCAGGGCGGACCGACCTTCGGCGCGGTCGCCGACGTGGCCGACTCCGAGTCGCTGGACCGGGCCATGGCGGCGGTCGCCGAGGCGTTCGGCGGGATCGACATCCTGATCAACAACGCCGGGATCAGCGCGGTCGGCACGGTCGAGGCGAACGACGACGCCGAGTGGCAGCGGGTGCTCGACGTCAACGTCATCGGCATCGTCCGGACCACCAGGGCCGCGCTGCCGTACCTGCGCCGCAGCTCGCACGGCGCGATCGTCAACACCTCCTCGATCGCCGCCACCGCCGGGCTGGTGCAGCGGGCGCTCTACTCCGCGTCGAAGGGCGCGGTGCACGCGCTCACCCTGGCGATGTCCGCCGACCTGGTGACCGAGGGGATCCGGGTCAACTGCGTCGCCCCCGGCACGGTGGACACCCCGTGGGTGGGTCGGCTGCTGGCCAAGGCCGACGATCCGGCGGGGGAGAAGGAGCGGCTCGCCGCCCGGCAGCCCACCGGTCGACTGGTCCGGGCCGAGGAGGTGGCCGGCGCGGTCGCGTACCTGGCCAGCCCGCGTTCCGGCGCCACCACCGGTACGTCCCTCGCCGTCGACGGCGGCATGTCCGGCCTGCGCCTGCCCCGCTCGAAGTAGACGGGGCCGTACGGGCTGACCGTCATGGTCGACGGTGCGAAACGCCTAGGATCGGCGGATGATCGCTGACCTCCAGTGTGTGGTGCTGGACTGCACTCATCCGACGGAACTTGCCGAGTTCTACCAGGCGCTCCTTGGCGGCGACGTCAATCGACGGGATCGGCAGTGGGCGCTGGACGACGACTGGGCGACGCTGCACACGCCGTCCGGCCTCGTCCTGGCCTTCCAGCGGGTGGCGGATCACCGGCCACCGCTGTGGCCCGATCCGGCCCGGCCGCAGCAGTTCCACCTGGACTTCGGTGTGGCGGACCTGGACCGTGCCCAGGGGCAGGTGCTGGCCCTGGGAGCGACGATGTTGGACGACGGATCGGATGGGCGGGGTTGGCGCATCTACGCCGACCCCGCAGGACATCCGTTCTGCCTGGTCCGCCACTGGGCCGCTACCACCGGTGCCGCCCCGGAGCCGGCATAGCGCGCCAGACAAACTAACGACGTCGACTCGTACACCGTCTTTTGTGTACGCACACCAAAGATGGTGTACGAGATAAACGCATTATGCGTCCGCCCGGGGTGTCCCGACGCGGATCGGGTGAGCGGGGCCGCGACTCACCGCCCGAGCCCGAGCCGGCAGGCGTCGGCTCACGGGCGGGCGGTGAAGGTCAGTTCGGTGTACGCGGCGACCTGGCTGAAGCCGAGCCGGGCGTAGAGCGCGATCGCCGCGCGATTGTCCGCCTTGACGTTCAACGCGATCCGGTCGACGCTCGTCAGCAGCCGGCGACACAGCGCCGCCACCGCCACCGAGGCGAGCCCCTGGCCACGGGCCTGCGGGTGGGTGGCCACGTTGCCGATCGCGGCCACCCGGTAACGGGGCGAGAAGACGTGCACGCCGGCCACCGCGAGCAGCTCACCGCCGCGCCGGACCCCGACGTACGGGTCCTGCTCGACCATCCGGGGCACGAACGAGTGCGCCGGGTAGGCCAGTTCGTAGAACACGCCCAGCTCGGTCAGGTCCGCCGGTGTCAGCTCGACCACCTCGGTTGTGTCCTGCCACCGGTCCAGCCGGGTCGGGTCGGTCAGCGCCATCTTCAGGTGCGGACCGTTCGAGTCGGCGGCGAACTCCGGTTCGAGCGCCGCCGTGACGCCGGGGGAGAGGTGGGCGTAGAACCGGCGCGGCAACAGCGGCCGCAGGTCCGCCACCAGCTCGGTCAGCGGCACGAAACGGTCCGGGGTGTCCAGGGCGAGCAGGATGGGCAGGCCGGCGCCGTGGAAGAGCAGTGCCAGCGCCTCGCCCCGCCGGTACCAGGTCGTGTACGGCCAGAATCGTTCGTCCAGGTCGCCCAGCTCGTACGCCCGCAGGTCCGGCGTACGGAGTAACAGCTCGGCCAGCTCGGCCCGGTCGTGCACACTCTCCACCAGCATCCAAAGATGATCACACAGGCGCTATTTGAGCAGCACCGGGCCGGCGTCGATTCGGGTCCGCAACAGCAGGTACGGCTTCCGTCGGCGGTCCACCCCGCCCTGGTAGTCGGGTTGGCGGTGCAACTGGTTGGCGATGACGTACAGGTGTCCGTCGGTGGCGACCGACATGGTGTCCGGCCAGAGCAGCCGGGAGTCGCGGGCAACCGTCTCCAACCGCCCATCCGGATACCGGCGCAGGATCGCGTTCTGCTCGTACGCGGTCAGGTAGATCCGTCCGGCGTCGTCGCTTTCGAGACCGTCGGAGGCGGAGCCCTTGTCTCCCTCGTCGACGACGGTCGCCGCCACCTGGGCGTCGTCGAGTCCCCGGTCGAGCAGCGCGTCCACCGAGACGCTGTGCAGCCGACGGGCGGCCAGCGCGCAGTAGTAGAGCCGGCTACCGTCGGCGGCGATGGCGATCCCGTCCGATCCCATGGTCAGCGGGGTAGGTGGGCCGTCGGCCGGTCGTTTCAGCAGCTCCCGACCCTCCACCAGGGGGTGGAACGCGATCGGCGGCTCGGCCCTGGTGGACGGGTGGTCGTGCAGTCGTCGCCACGCGTCGCCGGTGGCCAGGTCGACCACGATGATCCCGTTCGGGCCGCTGCCGGTCGAGTCGGTGACGAAGGCGGTGCCGGCGGCGCCGCGCCGCAGGTCGAACCGCACGTCGTTGATGTACGAGGTGGGCAGCGCGACGTCGGTCGGCAGGACGATCCGCTGGGTCACGGTGTCGGTGTTGAGGTCGACGCAGACGAGTTTCGGCCCGCCATACCGGGTGGGTGCGAACATCGGGCTGCCGGTGTCGACCACCCAGAGCCGGTCGGCGGGGTCGACCACGACGCACTGGACGCAGACGAACGCCTCCGGGTCGTCGTCACCCGCCGGGCTGTTCGTGGCGAGGTCCGGGTAGGGCGCGATGTTCCCGTCGCGTACCTCGGCGACGGAGGCGGTCACCCGGTCGCCCCACTTCGGGAAGTTGACGAAGATCCGGCCGGTGTGCGAGACGGCCACCCCGGTCGGCATCGGGCCGGTGAAGGTGGCGACCACCTCCAGGTCGCCGTAGGGCTCGTCGGTGGTGAAAGGCTCGCTCATCGGCCGTACCCCCTCGGTGTGATCACACTCCCGGCGGGTACTTCCCCCATCCGTTCCGCGAAAACCGTACGGGCCGGTTCGGGTCAGCGGGCCGGCGCACCGGGGGCCTCGATCCGGTCGGTCGGGGTCGCGCCGGGGTCGGTGCGGCCGAGTGCCCCGCCCAGGTCGGGGCGGTCGTCTGGTCGGCCGTACCGCTCGGGGTCGAGCTGGTGTCCCAGATCGCGCAGCAGCGCGCGTACGTCCGCGAGCCGGCCCGGGTCGAGCCCGGCGGCGAGCCCGTTCGCCCATTCGGCCTGGCGGGCCTCGACCTCGGCCAGCGCGGTCCGGCCGGCGGCGGTCGGGGTGAGCAGTTTCGCCCGGCGGTGTCGCGGGTTGTCGATCAGGTCGACCAGCCCGTCGCGGGCGAGCGCGTCGGCGGTCTGCTGCACGCTCTGCCGGGTCAGCCCCATCGTCCGGGCGACGTCGGCGACGGTGCTCGGCCGGTGGTCGATCATGCCGAGGACCTGCCAGCGGGCGGCGGTCAGGCCGGCCGGCCGGGCGGGTGAGCCGGTCTGGCGAGTTGACAGTTACCTGTCAACTCGCCAGGACCATGCTCGGGGCCGCAGGCCGGCGGCGGGGCTGATGGAGCCGCCGGCCTGCGGATTTCCCGTGGAACGCCAACTGCGCGGGAGACGTCCCGGGGGCTTACAGTCCGGCGGCGTGCGCGGCGGCGGTGCCACCGACCACGGGCAGGACGATGTTGCTGCTCTTCAGTGCGACCTCGATGTTCGCCCGGCTCTGGTCGGCCTGGCTGGAGTACTGCGGGTAGCTGCCGACGATGATCACGCCGACCCGGTGACCGGGCTGGAAGACGTAGTCCTCCGGCAGCAGCGGGAAGTTGAAGTTGTACGCCTGACCCGGCACCAGCGGCACCGCGGTCCGGATCGACTGTCGGTTCTGTGCGTCCATGACGCCCTTGGTGACCAGCTCGTAGTCGGCCGTCGCCACCCGCTTCTGGGTCTGCTTGTAGCAACCGTCGTCGGTCGGGCTGCTCTCGCCCCAGCAGTCCTGGGTCTCCAGCGTGATGATGCCCTCGCCCGACATCCGGTGGGCGACCCGCTCGGCGGTGCCGTAGTCGACCAGGATCGCACCGAAGTTGGTGTCGGTCTGGTTGGCCGAGGCACGCAGCTGCACGACCGGCGTACCGGAGATGTGCAGCGGCGCGGTGAGCGGGGCGGACAGGAACGCCAGCCGGTTCGGCTGCACCGCGTCCGGGTTCAGGATCATCGTGTTCTGGCTCTGCGTCGGGCTGTCCGTGAACGCGCCGTTGACCGGCTTCGTCGTCGGGACCAGACCCAGGCCACCGGCACCGGTGGTACCCGGCTGGAGGAAGATCTCGGTGTCCGCCTTGCCCGGCACCGGCCAGTCGGCGTACGTCTCCCACACGTCGGCGGAACGCTCCAGGTCGACCCGGGGCTCCTCCATGATGCCGTTCTGCACACCCTGGAGCCAGAAGTCGAACCAGCGGTGCAGGGTGTTCACCCACACCTCGCGGCGGGAGTCGAACGGGTCGACGTGCCCCTCCTGCGACAGCCACAGCTTGCGCGGCACGTTGTTCTCGGCCAGCGCGTACCAGAACTTGCTGAAGTGGTCCGGCCGTACGTTGTCGTCGTTCAGGCCGTGGTAGAGCAGGACGCTCGCGGTGACGTTGCCAGCCTTCTTGACGTAGCTGCGCTCGTTCCAGAAGGACGTGTAGTCACCGGTCTCGTCACCGTCGGCGGCGGCCATCGCGTCGCGTACCGGCTTGCAGTAGTCCCGGCGCTCCGGGTTCGTGACCGTGTTGGCCAGCGAAGCCACGTAGCTGTTGCCCCGGGTGATAACGCCGTTGCTGCGGACGTAGTCGTAGTACTCGGTCGGACCGCTGATCGGCACGATGGTGGTGAGGCCCTTGACCCCGGTCACCGCCGTCGACATGGCCAGCGAGCCGTCGTACGACTTGCCGATCATGCCGGTCTTGCCGTTGTGCCAGTCCGCCTTGATGACCTGACCGGCGGCGTTGCGGGCGGTGGCCCGGCCGTTCAGCCAGTTGATCGCCTGCTTGGCGCTCAGGTTGTCCTGGTTGGCGTTGGTGGTCGGGCAACCGGTCGAGTTGTTGGTGCCCACCATGTCCAGCAGGATCACCGCGTAACCGCGCGGCACGAAGTAGTTGTCGTAGAACAACGGCCACTTGTCGAGCAGGCCGTCGCCATCGATGTCGGCCTTGCACTCGGACTCGTTGCCCCGGCAGACCGTCGAGTAATAGGGACTGGCGTCCATGACGACCGGCACCTTCAGGCCATTCGCGGTGGCCCTGGGGCGCATCACGTCGAACGCGATGATGTCGCGCACGCCGTCGTTGTCGCTGTCGAAAGTGGAGTCGATGAAAAGTCGTTCCCGGATGGCGTCGGCGTAACCGAAGACCGGCTGCGTCACGCCGTCCTGTACGACGATCGCGGGAGTGTCGACGGCGAGCGCCTGTGGCGCCGCCCCGACGACGGCGAGCGCGGCCACGGGGAGTACGGCGATACCCGTACGCCACAGCCTGCTGATGCGACCCATGCAGTTCTCCTTTTAGGTCAGAAGCTTCGACAGGTTAGGCGTCGGCGTGCAAGGATCGCCATCTTCAGCTGTAGGAATTTGTTCGTTCACCGTTCGACCCGGCGACACCACCGGACGTCTCGTCGCCACCCGGATGACATTTCGACGAATGACGAACGCCTGGGCGGATCTTTTCCGACAGCTGTTCAGCGGGCTGATCGGCTCGTTCGTGGCAGGGTGTTGATCTGCCCGGACAGCGGGCGAGCACCTAGTCACGCAGGGAGTTACCGTGGTCCATCCCGACCTGCAGGCCGAGAAAGTAGACCACGAGCCCCCCAAAGCTGCCATTCCCGGCCAATTTGGCCGGGGCGCTCCGGTCCGGCGGGAGATTCCCGCGCATCCCGCCGGACCGGGCGCCGGCTGGCGTCCGCTGCGCATCGCAATGATCGGGCAGAAGGGCATGCCGGCCACCTACGGCGGGATCGAGCGGCACGTCGAGGAAGTGGCCAGCCGGCTCGCCAGCTACGGCCACGAGGTGACCGTCTACTGCCGGGAGAGTTACGGCAGCATGCCGCTGGACCGGTACCGGGGCGTACGGCTGCGCCAGGTCCGTACGATCGCCAGCAAGCACCTCGACGCGATCGTGCACGCGGCCACCTCGACGATGGCCGCGATGGTCGAGCGGCCCGACATCGTGCACTACCACGGCCTCGGACCGGGCCTGGTCGCCCCGCTGCCCCGCTGGCTGTCCCGGGCACGGGTGGTGCTGACCGTGCACGGGCTGGACAACCAGCGGGACAAGTGGGGTGTCGGCGCGCGGGCCGTACTCGGCAGCGCCCACTGGATGAGCGGGTATGTCCCGCACCGGCGGATCGCCGTCTCGCGCGGGCTCGCCGCCCACTACGACACCCGGTTCGGCCGTCCCACCAGCTACATCCCGAACGGGGTCAACCCGGCCCGACCGTTGCCGGCCCGACAGATCGGGGCCCGGTTCGGGCTGACCCCCGGCGGCTACCTGATCCTGGTCGGCAGGTTGGTGCCGGAGAAGGCGGCCGACCTGCTGATCCGGGCGTTCCGTCGCAGCGGCACCACCATGCGGCTGGCGATCGTCGGCGGCTCCTCGTTCACCGACGACTTCGTGGCGAAGCTGCGCCGGGAGGCCGACGGGGACGAGCGGATCGTCTTCACCGGCTTCGCCTACGGTGACCTGCTCGCCGAGCTGTACGCCAACGCCGCCGGCTTCGTCCAGCCGTCCCGGCTGGAGGGCCTGCCGCTGACCCTGCTCGAAGCGGCCGCGTACGGGCTGCCGGTGGTGGCCAGCGACATCGCGCCGCACGTGGAGGTGCTGGAGTCCGACGCACCGGGGCAGCGGCTGTTCCGCGACGGCGACGAGGACGACCTGCTCCGGGCGCTGGCCCCGGTGCTGGCCGACCCGGCCGCCGAACGCGCCGGCGCCGAGACACTACGCGACCGGGTGACCGAAATGTACAGCTGGGACACCGCCGCCCGCGACCTGGAGCGCCTCTACCTCGACCTGGCCCGCGTCCCCACCCGCCGAGCCCGCGCCCGCCTGTCCACCAGCACCCCCACCGCCTGACCCCATCCGCCCCCCGCCCCCCGCCCCCGCCCCCCCGCCCCTCGGCCCCCGCGCCGATCTTGCACTTGTGGCTGTGCACGAACCGGGATCAGTGCCCTGATTCGGGCGCCACAACTGCAAGATCGGCGGCGGAAGGGGGTGGGGACGGGGTGGGCGGGGCGGGAATGGGGCAGGGGTGGGGCGGGATGGGACGGGGCGGGGCGGGACGGGGGGAGGATGGGGCGGTCGGCGTAACGGCTACTTCTGGTGGGTGAGCGATCGGGGCTAGATTGAACCGATCTTCGTGCCGGGGGGAGTGGCGATGGCCGCACCCGGCAGCGGCGGGGGCAGCGTCGATTCGGCTTCAGTGGGACCGGTGGAACAACACACGCAGCAGGTGGTCGGCGTACGCGGTGGCGATGCGCCGACGGCGGGCGCCGATCCGATCCGGGGCGGTACGGCCGCCCGGGTCCTCGTCGGCGCCGCCGCGGTGGTCGCCGCGGTCATCGCCGTTGCCGCCGGACTGGCGATGGCGGACGGTGACCGCAGGGGCGTGGTGCTGCCGATCGCCGCGGTCGCCGGGATCGCGGTGGCGGTGCTCGCCCTGACCCGGTTCGCCGGGTACGTGCTGCTGATGCTCGCCATCCGATCCTGCGTCGACCTGTTCAAACTCACCGGACCGAGCGCCGGCCAGGCCGGAGCCGCCGAGGGGGGTCGGGCCACCGACCCGTCCACCCTGCTCGCCGTGCTGTTCCTGCTCGCCGCCGGACTCTGGCTGGCCGCCCAGTTGAGCCGGCACGGCCGGCTGCGGGGTTCGCCGCTCGGCTGGGCCATGCTGCTGGTCGGCGCGACCAGCCTGGTCAGCGCACTCGGCGCGGCCGTACCGGCGAACAGCCTGCTCGAAGCGTTGCGGATCCTCACCGTGGTGGTGATGTTCGTGGTGCTGGAACAGCTCATGCCGGACACCTCGGCGATCCGCCGGGTCCTGCTGGCCTGCTACGTCTCGCTGGCACTGACGCTCGGCTACACCGTGCTGCTGTCGCTGCTCGGAAACCCGCCGGCCGAGGTGAAGGGCAGCTTCACCCGGATCAGCGGTACGTTCAGCCAGTCGACCACGTTCGGCCGCTACCTGATGTTCATGGTGATCTTCGGCTTCGCGGTGTACCGGTTCCTGCGCCGACGGCTGCGGGTCGTACTCGGGGTGCTGCTCGGGTTGTCGCTGATCTTCCTGCTGCTGACCAACACCCGCAGTGCCATTCTCGGCGCGGCGATCGGACTGGTCGTGGTGGCCGTGCTGCACCGCAGCAAGCGAATGCTGGTGACACTCTGCGTGGTGGCGGTCGCCGGGGTGACCCTGGTGCCGGCGGTCGGCGACCGGTTCGCCCAGCTCGCCGACTCCCGCGCGGTCGGCGGCGGCCCGACCGGCAACACCCTGGCCTGGCGGATCGGCTACTGGACCGAGATCGTCACCCTGGCCAACCGCAACCCGTTGACCGGCATCGGGCCGAACATGACCCAGCGCGAGACCGACGAGGCGAAGAAGCCGCACAACGACTTCCTCCGGGCGTACGTCGAGACCGGGCTGCTCGGCCTGCTGGCGTACCTGGCGATGCTGGTCGCCTTCCTGCACACCGCCCGTACCGCCCTGCGGCGGGCACCACCGGGCAGTTTCGAGCGCGGCGTGGCGGTCGGCTTCGCCGGCTGCGCCACCGCCTTCGTGGCGGTCAGCGCCGCCTCCAACGTCATTTCCAACGTGGTCACGCTCTGGTACTTCGTCGCCTTCGCTGCGGCGGCCAGCGCCATCGCCCGCCGGCCGGCGGCGGCACCGGCCGGGGAGCAGCCGCGGAGCACACCCGTCCCGTCGCACGCAACGACAGCATTGGGGTAACAAGCGTGGAGATCGTCGACTACCTGCGGGTCGCCCGGCGGCGGCTCTGGGTACTCGTGGGGGTGCCGGTGCTCGCCACCGGCGTGGCGGCCGGCATCGTGCTGCTCGCACCCCAGCAGTACAGCGGCACCGCGTACGTGGCCGCGCCGGCCCTGGTCGGCGGTGCGGCCGGGACCCAGTACAGCGGCACCCAGGCGGCCAATCAGTTCGTCGCGGCGTTCGGCGCGGCGGTCACCTCACCCCGCGTCCTGGCCGACGTGGCCGCCGACACCGGCGTGGTGCCGGAGCGGCTGCGCGACGGGCTGACCGTCACCCAGGTCGGCGCGAGCAGCCAACTTGAGGTGCGGTACGCCGCCACCAAGCGGGCGAACGTGGCCCCGGTGCTCACCGCGACCACCACCCGCGCCCTGGCCTTCCTCTTCTCCTCCCAGGTCGGCATCGCCACCGGGGAGGTCGAGGCGGCCAACGCCGACGTGACCGCGGCGACCAAGGCGATCGGCGACTGGGAGAAGCTGAACAAGGTCTCCCAGCCGGACCGGATCTACCAGGCCACCCTGGGCGAGCTGACCAGCCTGCGGCAGCAGCGGCTCTCCATGCAGGCGGTCGGCAACGGCCGGGGGGCCGACGCGGCGGCCGACGCCATCGCCGCCGCACAGAAGAAACTCGACGAGCTGGGGCCGAAGCTGCCCGACTACCAGGCGCTGCTCGCCCAGCGGGACGCGGCGACCGGTGCGCTGTCCCAGGCCAGGCAGGGCTTGCAGGCGGCTCGGGCGCAGACCCAGGCGGCCGACCCGGCCCAGGTGACCAGCATCGGGCAGGTGCACGCGGTGAGCCGGCTGAGTGAACTGATCCGTACGGCGCTGCCGGTGGCCGGTGCCGGGGTGCTGCTCGGGGTGCTGCTGGTGGGCGTACTCGAACTGCTGTCGCGGGGTCGGGCCGCGCTGCGCCCGACGGCCCGGCCGACCCCGGCCCCGGCGGCCATCGGCGCCCCGGCCGACGCGCCGCCGGCCGACGTCCCGGCCCCGGTCGACACCGCGACCCCGGTCCGGTCGTGACCGGGCGGGACCGGACCGCCGGGTGAACGCGGAGTCGACCGGCCGCCCGCCGGCCACGCCGGGAACCGGCGACCGACCCGCCGGGCCGGAGACCGGCGACCAATCCGCCCCGCCCGAGACCGGCGACCAATCCGCCCCGCCGGAGACCGGCGATCAACAGGTACGCGGCATGGCCCGGGGCGGGGTGCTGAACCTGGCCGGCGCGGTGCTGAGCCAGGCGGCCCTGTTCTTGATCATGCTGCTGCTGGCCCGGGTCCTCGGCCTGCGCGAGGTCGGCCGGTACGCCCAGGTCTACGCGGTGCTGTCGCTGCTCGGGCTGCTCTCGCTGTCCGGGTTCCGGGCGGGGCTGACCCGGTTCGTCGCGGTGCACCTCGCCGACGACGACCCGGCCGCGATCCGGGGCACCGTCCGGCTCGGTCTGTCGATCTCGGCGGCGGCGTCCACGGTGATCGCGGTCGGGCTCGCGCTCGGCGCACCGTGGCTGGCACAGGCGTTGAACGACCCGCAGCTCACCACCGGGCTGCGGCTGGCCGCACTCACCCTGCCGGCCGCCACCGTCTGCGAGGCGGCGCTCGCCGCCACCCGTGGCTGGCGCACCCAACGCCCGTACGCGCTGATCGGGCAGGTCTACGAGCCGGCCGCCCGGCTGCTGCTCACGATCGGGGCGCTGATGGTCGGCGCCGGCCTGACCGGGGCATTCTGGGCCCTGGTGCTGGCCAGCTGGACCGCGGCCGGGCTGGCCCTGATCGCACTGGTCCGGATGCTGCGCCGGGTGCCGGCCGCCGCGCCCGCGTACCGGCCCACCGAGCTGTTCCGGTTCTCCACCGTGAGCTGGGTGTCCTCGCTCTCCTCCACCGGGTTGATCTGGGTGGACACGCTGCTGCTCGGGTTCTACGGCAACGACGACATCGGGGCGTACCACGTGGCGACCCGGCTGGTCACGGTGGCGGTGTTCGTGCTCGCGCCGATCAACGCGTCGTTCGGCCCGTACCTGGCACACCTCTACCACCAGGACCGGATGGACGAGGTACGCCGGATCTACGCCGTCGCCACCGGCTGGGTCGTACGCCTCTCGCTGCCCGCGTTCGTGGCGCTGCTGGTGCTGCCGGACCAGTTGCTGCACCTGGTCAACGGATCCGCCCTGGTCGGCGGCGCGGCGGTGACCATCGCCCTGGCGCTCGGCCAGCTCGTCAACGCCGCGACCGGCCCGTGCGGGACGCTGCTGAACATGTCCGGCCGGGTGTCGATCAACATGGTCGACAACCTCGCCGCGCTGGCCCTCAACATCCTGCTCAACCTCTGGCTGATCCCGGCGTACGGCATTCTCGGCGCGGCGGTGGCCTGGGCGGTGTCGCTGGCCGTGGTGAACATCGCCCGGGTCTGGCAGGTCCGGGTGTTGGTGCACGCGGTGCCGGTCACCGTCGGCATGGTGAAGGGGCTGGTCGCGGCGGCGCTCGCGCTGGTCGCCGGGTTCGGCGCGCGCTGGCTGGTGTCGGGTTGGGCGGTCGAACTGGCGGTCGGCCTGGTCGTGATCGCGCTGGTCTACCTGGGGGCGGTGCTCGCCCTCGGGCTCAGTCGGGAGGACATCATGGTGTTGCGTTCGGTGACCCGCCGGGGCGGCCGCCGGTCCGCCGCTGCGGACCGGTCCAAGACCGCCGAACGGGCGGGGGTCGGATCGTGACCGGGGCTGTTGAACGGGCGAAGGTCGGATCGGTCGTGACCGGGGCTGTTGAACGGGCGGGGGTCGGATCGTGACCGGGGCTGTTGAACGGGCGAAGGTCGGATCGGTCGTGACCGGGACCGCCGAACCGGCCGGGGTCGGATCGTGACCGGGGTCGGCCGCCGGTTGGTGACCGACCGGCTGCGGCGCGGTGTGCGGGCCGCGCGGGCGTGGGGACGGGCCAGCCGGCCCGGACCGGCTGGGCCCTTGCCGGACTTCCTGGTCATCGGCGGGCAGCGGTGCGGCACCACCTCGCTCTACCACTATCTCGCCGCCCACCCCTCGGTACGCGGCGCCACCGGCAAGGAGTTGCAGTTCTTCAGCCTGCACCACGGTCGCGGACTGCGCTGGTACCGGGCCCACTTCCCGACGCTCGCGCCCGGTGAGCACAGCTTCGAGGCGAGCCCGTACTACCTGTTCCACCCGAGCGTGCCGGCCCGGATCGCGGCGGATCTGCCCGACGCCCGGTTCGTCGCCCTGCTGCGCGATCCGGTGCAGCGGGCGTACTCGCACTACCTGCACACCCGCTCGTACGGCGCGGAGCCGCTCTCGTTCGTCGACGCGCTCGACGCCGAGGAGGAGCGGCTGGCACGGGCGCTGCGCGACGGCCCGGACACCCGTACCGCCCACTTTGCCCTGCGTAATCACTCGTACGCGACCCGTGGCCGGTACGCGGAGCAGTTGGAGCGCTGGTTCACGCACATCCCCCGCGAGCGGATCCACGTGGCCCGCACCGAGGACCTGAACACCGACCCCGCCGGCACGTACGCCGAGATCCTGCGTTTCCTCGACCTGCCACCGTTCACCCCCAATTCGTTCACCCGCCACACCCGCCGCGTCGACTCCGGCCCCGCCCAACTAACCCCACCCGTGCTGGACCGCCTGACCACCCACTTCGCCCCCCACAACGCCCACCTCTCCACCCTCCTCTCCCGCCCACCCCTCTGGCCCCCTTCTCGTTGATCATGAAGTTAGCGACGCCCAAACGGCCTCCGGGCGTCGCTAACTTCATGATCAACGGGGGGTTTTGGTTTGGGTGCAACCTGGGGGAGGGGTGGGGCGTGGTACGGGGGTGACCGTGAGGCGGGGCCGTTGAGGCGGTCCGGTGAGCGGGGCATGTGTCGGGAAATGTGCAGGGATGGTCGGCCCTATGGGACGGTCGGGCGGCCATGATCTCGATACGATCAAGCGGATCACAGAAACGCGACGGAAGTCCACGGGGGACAGATGCGTACTTCTGCGCGATCCGGGCTGGACGCTGCTCGTGACGTCGGCCCGGCCATCGAAACCGGCGGCGTCACGCTGCCCGGACATGTTGTCGTACTGATCGCGGCGCTCTCCGCCGGAGTGGTCGCCCAGGGCGGCTACTACCCGGCCGGGCGGGCGCTGGTGACCGTGCTGGTCGCGGTCGCACTGGTGGTCGCCGTCTGGCTCCGCCCCCGGGTACGCCGGGACGCCTGGCCGGTGGTGGCGGCCTGCGCGGCCCTGGCCGGCTGGATTCTGGTACGCGCAATCGTCGCGGACGCGTACCCGGTGGCGATCGGGGCGGTCGCCACGCTCGGTGGGGTGGCCGCGGTGGTGCTGATCCTGGTGCGTACCACGCCGGCCGAGCGGGAACGGTGTGTCGAGGCCCTGCTCGGCCTCGGGGTCCTGGTGGCGGTCACCGCGTGGATCGGGGTGGCGGGTCGAGTGTCCCGGTTCGCCGAGCTGGTCGAGGGCCGACTGTGGCGGGGCTCGTCCACGTTGACCTATCCCAATGCGGCCGCCGCCCTGCTCGCCCCGCTCGCCCTGCTGGCGATCGCGCTGCTGCTCGCCCGACCCCGGTCGCTGGTCCGGACCGGTGCCGCGTACCTGCTGCTGGTCGGCGTGGGAGCGGCGCTGAGCCGGGCCGGCCTGATCGCGCTGGTGGCCGGGCTGGTGGTGCTGGCGGTCCTGCACGGCCCGTGGCGCACGATCGTCCGGGTCGGTCCGCTGATCCTGGGCGCGGGTGTCGCCGTCGTGGCGCTCGTACCGTCGACCCCGGCGACCGGGCAGCCGCAACCGGCGCTCGCCACGGTCGGCCTGCTGGCCGGGGCCGTGATCGTGTTCGGCTCGGTCCTGTCGTCGGCTCGGGCCCGCGCCGGCGCGATGCTGGTGGCGCTGCTGGCCGGCGGGTTGACCCTGCTGAGCCAGTGGAACTCGGAGTACCTGCGGGCGGTGCTGGCCAGCCGGGGCAACTTCAGCTCGCCGGGGCGCAGCGGTGCCGCGACGGCGGCGTTCGACCTCGTCGCCGCCAACCCGTGGTTCGGCACCGGGCTGGGCCAGGCCCGTTTCGTCTGGCTGACCTCCGACGGCAACGGCGCCCTCGCGCTCTACGCCCACAACGAGTACCTGCAACTTCTCGTCGACCTCGGCGTGGTCGGCGGGGTCGCCTTACTGGCACTGTTCGCGGCGATGGCGCTGGCCGTCCGCCGGGGCGGTGTGGACCCGCACCGGGCCGGGATCAGGGCCGGTGCTCTTGCCGCGCTCACGGCGTTCGCCGTGCACAGCGGCTTCGACTTCCTGTGGCACATAGCGGTTCTGCCGCTCGTCGGCGCACTGCTCGTCGGGCTCGCCGCACCTGCCACCGGGGAGATCCAACCGGGTACGACCGTAGTAGAGGAGAAGGAATGAAGATGTCCCGTTTCCGGGCGTCGGCGCTCGCCCTGCTGGCCATCGCGGTGGGCGGCGTGATCGCGTTCGCCCTGCCGGCGGGCGCGGCGGTCAGCGTGCAGTCGGAGTCGCCGTCGGTGGCGATCGTGAAGCTCGGTGCAAAGGCTCGGCTCGACGCGAACGGTGCAGTGGTGTTCGCGCCGGTCAAGGTCGCCTGCACGCCGGGTTCGTACAGCACCCTGACGGTGCAGGTCACCCAGGCGGTGGGCAACGGCATCGCCAAGGGCGAGAAGACGGTCTCCATCCAGGAGTGCACCGGCGACGAGCAGAAGATCAACGTTGCGGTGACCCCGGACCTGAAGCCGTACCGCAAGGGTGTCGCGTTCGGTTCGGCCCGACTTGAGGTCTGCGACGGCCGGGGCTGCGTGAGCCTGTACGACGAGCGCAACATCCAGATCGTCAAGTAACACCAGTTCAGGATCCGTAGAGCGGGGGTCGTGCCCCGGAACCGTTCCATGGTTCCGGGGCACGGTCGGTTTCCGGGTCGCCGGTCAGCGCAGGCCGGCGAGGATCCTGTCCACCGGCTGGTCGGCGCGGAGCAGCAGGGGGGTGGCACCGACCGTGGTGCCCGCCCCGGCGGCCGCGCGTAGCGGCGCACCGACCGCCCCGGTCTGCCCACCCGGCGCGACCGGCACGGTCACCGGCGTACCGGACGTCGACCAGAGCACCAGCGTGCTGGTGCCGCCCCGGACGAAGGCGACCCCGGCGAGCTTCCCGGCGGTCGAAGCGGGCAGCGGCGTGACGGTCGCGTCGCGGGCCGCCTCGGCCAGGCTCGCCATCATCGCGCCCGCCTCCCGTTCGGTGCCGTTCGGGTCGAGCAGCCCGTACCGGACCTCGCTGCCGGCGGCGTTGTTCGGGTTGTACGCCAACGGCAGCCAGGCGATCTCGCCGATGCCACCGGCGACCAGCAGGGTCACCGTCTTGACCATCTCGGCTGCCCGGCCGGCCGGGTCACCGTCGCCGTCGCGCCAGAACTGGCCGACCTCCCACGCCTGGATCGGCATCCCGGCCGGGGTCCGGTCCCGCAGGTAGTCCAGCAGCGGCGGCACCCCGTCGAAATGCTCGTAGAAGTGCAGTTGCCGAACGTCGACCGTACGGTCGGCGAGCAGGGTCTCGGTAGCGGCCAGGAACCGCAGGCTGCGGGTGTTGGTGTCGGTGCCGAGCGCCTTGCGTAGCGCCGCCTCACCGGTGACCGCCGGGATCTGCTGCCCGCGCGTGCCGACCCGCCGCTGGAAGTACGCCCGATAGGCGGCGACCGCGTCCGGCACCCGGCCGGCTTGCAGCAGCCGATCGGCGACACCCATGCCGTACGCGACGCTGCTGATGCCGGAGTCGACCACCAGCGCCTTCGGATCGGTCGCCCGGATCGTCTCGGCGGCCGCCTTCACCAGCCGTACGTAGTCCTCGGGGCTGCCGGCCCAGTAGCTCGGCGCATTGACCTCGTTCTCGATCGCGTACTCGGTCACCCCGTACGGGGCGTAGCGGGTCACCACCGCGCCGACGAACCGCTGGTACGCGGCGAGGTCGCTCGGCATCGCCGACTCGGTCTTGTTCGCCGCCCCCCGGGTGTACGCGGCGGTGCCGCCGGTCGCCCAGCACACCCCGGTACGGATCTTCAGGTGCAGCTTGATCCCGAGATCGCGGCTGCGGGTGGCGATCCGGTCCAGTTCGGCCCAGTCGAGCTGACCCGAGGTGCGTTCGATCTCGCACCAGGTCAGTTCCTCGTAGGTGGCCGAGCCACCGATCTTCGCCAGGTACGGGGCGAACTGGTCGTACCGGGACCAGTCCCAGTGGGCGCCGAACGGGTTCGACACCCCGCCTACCGGGCGGCCTGCTCCGGTGTCGCCCGGTGCCGGCGTACCGGAAGGGGTGCCGGAGCCCGGCGCGGCCGGCGGCGGCCGGTCCTCGTCTCCGTCGGTGCAGCCGGCGCCGACCAGCACCACCGCGGCGAGTACGGCCGCGGCCAGCGCCCGCACCGGCGCCCGCCCGACCCGCCTCACCGGTAGCCCAGGGCGCGCAGCGTACGTCCGGAGAAGATCCAGACCAGCAGGCGCAGGAACGGGTCCAGCTCCCGCCGGTAGGTGCCCACCCGCGACGGGTAGATCGGCGCCGCCACGTCCGCCGCCGCCCGCCGCCGGTCCGCCTCGGTGGTGTACTTCTGGGCCACGTCGTGCTGCTTGCTGCCGTAGTCGAGGATGCCGTCCTCCCACGGTTCGCCGAGGAACTCGAACAGACCGCGCATCGCCTTCTCCGGCTCGGTCACGGTGTCCTCGTAGCGCAGCTCGTAGTAGCGGTCGGCGGGCAGGGTCGCGCCGACCGCCCGCGCGGTACGGATGTAACGCGGCCACTTGACCACGCACTTCACCGCCGACCAGTAGCCGAACCGCTTGCGGTGCGAAACCACCACGTCCCGCCCGTCCCGGATCAGGTGCACGATCTGCGCGTCCGGGAAGACCTCGGTGACGAAGTCGAGCGACATCGCGTACAGCGGGGTCTTGTCCGCCCACCGGGTCTTGCCGCGCGCGGCGGCGTAGTCGGCGTGCACGCCGCCGAAGAAGTCCCGGATCCGGCGCAGCCAGTCCTCGCGGGGAAAGCCGAAGCGGGCCAGCCGTTCCCAGTCCCGCCCGACGATCCGTTGCAGGTCCGGCAGGAACCGGGTCTCCGGTCCGCAACTGATGCCGGAGTGCGAGTCGAGCACCAGCCGCAGCATCGTGGTGCCGGAGCGCTGGCAGCCAACCAGGAAGATCGGCGCGGTACGGGGTTCGGGCTCAGCCACGGTCGGCCGCCTTCCGGTCGGATCCAGCATCGGCGGCGACGGGCACGTCCGGCGCAGCGGGAACACCCTGCCGAGCGGCGTACGGCGCGAGCCGGGCGGTCAGGTCGTCGCAGAGCGTCCGGACCCGCGCGTCGATCGGCAGCCGCCGATCTGCCGAGACACCCTCCGGTGCGCCGTGCGACCGGCGCGGGGCGATGTGCGCGTGCAGGCGCGGGTGGTAGGGGAAGTCGAGGAAGGCGCAGAGCCGGCGGATCTGCGCCTCCGGCTCGGCGACCAGGGTGTCGTACCGGCAGAGCAGCACGTCGGCGCGCCCGGACAGGCCCAGATCGAAGTAGAGCGAGTTGCGGACGTACCAGAACAGGGCGGCCCCGGTGTGCGGGTCCAACCGCTGCGGGTCGTGGTCGCGGACCAGCTCCACCGTTGCCGGGTCGAGCCGCTGCCCCTGCCACCGCCCGCCGATGCTGCCGTCGGCGATCGCGCGCAGCGCCCGCAGGTTCGCGTCACCGAACTTCGCCACCTCGGAGCGGGCCCGGTCGTCGACGTCCCGGTAGACCCAGAGCGCGCGGCCGGGGGCCAGCCCCGGCAGGGCCAGCAGCTCGTCCACCCGGTGACTCTCACACAGCGGCTTGACCAGGACGTACGCGTGCCGGCTGCGCCGGATCGTCGCGGCCAGCACCTCGTCGGGGCGGAGCTGGAAGCGGTGGAACACGGTGCTGTCGTTCTCGTTGCGTACCTCGACCTCGGGTGCCGAGTCCAGCCCCCGGACCAGCATGTTCGTGCCCGAGCGTTGCAGCCCGACCAGGTAGACCGGCATCGCCGAGCCGGGAGTGCGTGCGGCCCGCCGCCGCCAGCGTCGTTTCGCCAGCGCGGTGCCGATCCGGTCGACCGGATTCAGCCGGTCCTCCTCGACCAGCCGCCCGATCCCCTCCGTACGGGCCCAGCGCAGATGCCGCGCCACCCGCCGAGCGGTGTACGCGAACGCGGAGAGCTCGTCGTCGGCTGCCACGGTCCTCCTCGCTCCGGCACCGGCGCCACCCTGCGGGAAGGGCGGGTCACGGCCGGCGGCGGGAGCCAGGCTATCGGGAGATCACGGCGGGAGGCCAGGCTGCGGACCGTACGGGCACACAAAGATCATCCGTTCAGGCACATGACATTTGTGAACTGGACTCCCCGACCCGCCCTGCATACCGTGAGCCCTGGTCGGGGCAGGCAGGCCCCGATCACCACCCCCCGGGCCGGGTTCGCCCGATCGACGTGAGCGGGCCGAGTCGATGCGTGTGCTGCATGTGAACAAGTACCTCTACCGCCGTGGCGGCGCGGAGGGCTATCTGCTCGACCTGGCCGCGTTGCAGCGGGCAGCCGGCGACACGGTCGCCTACTTCGGCATGACCCACCCGGAGAACGAGGCGCCGCTGCCGTACGCCGGGCACTTCCCGGCCGAGGTGGAGTTGGAGCCGGCGCCGAGCGGGCTGCGCCCGCGCGCGGCGGCGGCCGGCCGGATGCTCTGGTCCCCAACGAGCCGGCGCGGGCTGGCCCGGGTGATCGAGGACTTCCGGCCGGACGTGCTGCACCTGCACAACATCTATCACCAGCTCTCCCCGTCGGTGCTGGCCGCCGCCCGGTCCGCCGGGGTGCCGTGCCTGCTGACCATGCACGACTACAAGCTCGCCTGTCCCAGCTACCAGCTGCTCGACCGGGACCGACCCTGCCAGGCGTGTGTCACCGGCGGCCCGTTGCAGGCCGCCCGGCGGCGGTGCAAGGACGGCTCACTGTCGCGCAGCGCACTGCTCGCGGTCGAGTCCTGGTTACATCGCGAACTGCACGCGTACGACCCCGTGCAGGTCTTCGTCAGCCCGAGCGAGTTCCTGGCCGACGTGATGCGCCGCGCCGGGGTGTACCCGGACCGGTTGCGGGTGGTGAACCACTTCGTCGACCTGACCGGGATCGCGGCCAAGGAGCAACCCGGCGGCGGGGTCGTGTTCGCCGGTCGGCTCGCCCCGGAGAAGGGCGTCGACGTGCTGGTCGAGGCGGTCGCCGCGCTGCCGGACGGGGTGCCGGTCGACATCGCCGGCGACGGTCCGGCCCGCCCCGCGCTGGAGGCGCTCGCGGACGCGCGGGTGCCGGGCCGGATCCGGTTCCACGGCCGGCTGGACAAGGCCCGGCTGCACCGACTGGTCCGGTCGGCGGCGGTGGTGGCGGTGCCGTCGCGCTGGCACGAGAACCAGCCGATGGCGGTGCTGGAGGCGTACGCCTGCGGGGTTCCGGTGGTCACCACCGACCTGGGCGGCCTGCCGGAGCTGGTCGAGCCGGGGGTGGACGGCGAGATCGTCGCCGCCGACGCGGCCGGTCCGCTCGCCGACGCGCTGCGGAGCCTGCTGGCCGACCCGACGCGGGCGTTCGAGATGGGGCGGGCCGGCAGGGCGAAGGTGGCCCGCGACTTCGCCCCGCGACTGCACCTGGACCGCATCCGCGCCCTGTACGCCGAAGCCGCCGCCTCCCGGCCGACGAATACCCGACGGGTACGGTCTGCCGCTGCGGCGGGTGCGGGTGCCACGGGTGACCGGGGAGCGGCCCGGTGAGCGCGGTCCGGGTCCTCTACCTCGCCGGTAGTGGGCGCAGCGGCAGCACCCTGGTCACCACCGTGCTGGGCCAGCTACCCGGCTTCTTCGCCGCCGGTGAGCTGCGCTACCTGTGGCGGCGCGGCATCGTGGAACACCGCCCCTGCGGGTGTGGGCTGCCCCTGACCGAGTGTCCGTTCTGGGCCGGTGTGCTGCGGGACCTGCCGGACGCCGACCCGGCCGGGATCGCCGCCCGGCTGGGCGACCGGCTCCGGCTGCGGGGCCTGCCCGCGCTGCTGCGCCGGCACCGCCGGGGCCGTCCGCCGGTGCCCGCCCACCCGGACGACAACCACCTGACCCGGCTGTACGCCTCGATCGCCGAACACGCCGGCCCCGGCGGCGTCATCGTCGACTCGTCCAAGCTGCCGCCGTACGGGGCGCTGCTCGGCAGCCTGCCCGACGTTGAGCTGTACGTCCTGCACGTGGTCCGGGATCCGCGCGCGACCGCCTTCTCCTGGCGCCGCCGTCGGGTGCTGGACGGTGGCGACGACCGGCTGATGGCCCGCCCGCCGGTCTGGAAGGCCGCCCTCCTTTGGCTGGTCTGGAACAACGCCACCGTACGACTGTGGGGTTCGTCGGGCCGCTACCTGCGGGTACGTTACGAGGACTTCGTCGCCGCCCCGGCCGACACCACCGCCCGGATCGTCCGGTTCGTCGGTGGCACACCGGGCGAGCTGCCCTTCCCGACCCCGGACACGGTCCGACTCGCCGCCACCCACTCGGTTGCCGGCAACCCCTCCCGGCACCGGACCGGCGTGGTCGGCGTGGTCGCCGACAGCGAGTGGCTCGCCGGGCTCTCCACCGGGGCGTACGCCACCGTGACCGGGCTGACCGGGCCGACCCTGCGCCGGTTCGGCTACCCGCTGCGCCGCCCCGCCGTCTCGGCCGGTCCTCCCGGACCGACCGTTGTCTCCCCGTCACCCGCCGCCCGGCAGGAAGGCTGAACGATGCTCTCACTGGTGGTGGGCACCGGCCGGTGCGGTTCGACGCTGGTCCAGGAACTGCTCTCCCGGCACCCGGCGGTCGGCTTCGTGTCCGGACTGGACGACAAGCTCGCCCGGCTCAACCCGAAGGGCCGGTTCAACGGCGAGCTCTACCGGCGTTCGGCACCGCGTCCGGCCGGCATGACCTCGCTGCGGCACAGCCGCCGGCTGTTGGAGCGGGGCCGGCTGCGGGTAGCCCCTTCGGAGGCGTACCACCTGCTGGATCGGCAGGTGCTGGGCGGTTTCTCCCGGCCCTGCCGGGACCTGGTCGCCGAGGACCTGACCCCGTTCGTGGCCCGTCGGCTGCGCGCCTTCTTCGACGACCGGATCGCCCGGCAGGGCTGCGGGCAGTTGGTGCAGCACGTGACCGGGTGGCCGCGTACCGGCTTCCTGAACGCGGCGTACCCGGACCTGCGGGTGGTCAACGTGGTCCGGGACGGCCGGGCGGTGGCCAACTCCTGGCTCCAGATGGGCTGGTGGGACGGGTGGCGCGGGCCGGACAACTGGATCTACGGTTCGCTGCCGGACGACCTGCGGCAGGAGTGGGCGGAGTCCGGCCAGTCCTTCCAGGTGCTCGCGGCGCTCGGCTGGAAGATGCTGATGGAGGCGTTCACCCAGGCCCGGCTGCGGCACCCCGACGACCAGTGGCTGGACGTACGGTACGAGGACCTGGTCGCGCAGCCGCGTGAGCAGGTCGGCCGGATGCTCGACTTCCTCGGGCTGGACTGGTCACCGGCGTTCCAGAAGGGCTTCGCCCGGTACGACTTCCCGCCGGGGCGGGCGGCGGCGTACCGGGACGAACTAAGCCCGGCCCAGCTCAATGCGATCGAGCGGGTGCTGGAGAAGCCGCTGGCCGAGTGGGGCTACCCGATCTGACCCCGGACCGGGCAGCCCCGACTCGAAGATCTTGGCATAACCTATAGGGAACATACGTTTTGTTCGCCTGGGGAGGTTGTGCGGATGAGGACGCTTCGAGGCGCCCGACGGGGTACGGCACTGGTCATGGGCACGGCGCTGGCGATCGGCAGCCTGGTCGGCTGCGCCAAGGACGACACCGGCGCCACCACCGCGGACGGAGTTCAACTGGTCTCGGCCGGCAAGCTCACCACCTGCACGCACCTGCCGTACTCGCCGTTCCAGTCCAAGGACGGCAGCGGCGCGGTGGTCGGCTTCGATGTCGACCTGGTCGACCTCGCCGCGAAGAAACTCGGCGTCACGCAGGCCATCGTGGACACCCCGTTCGAGGGGATCAAGTCCGGTGCCGACCTCAACTCCGGCAAGTGCGACGTGGCCGCGGCGGGGATGACCATCACCGAGGCCCGCAAGGAGGTGCTCGCCTTCAGCGACCCGTACTTCGACGCCACCCAGGCCCTCGTGACGCCGGTCGGCAAGCCGTACAAATCGCTGGCGGACCTGGCCGGCAAGCGGCTCGGCGTACAGGGCGCCACCACCGGCGAGGACTACGTCAAGGCGCAGGTCGCGCAGCAGGGGCTCAAGATCGAGGTGGTCTCCTACAAGGACCTCGGTGCCGAGCAGCAGGCGCTGGCCACCGGCCAGATCGAGGCCGCCGTCGGTGACCTGCCGGTGTGGAACGAGTACATCAAGGCCAACCCCGGCAAGGTGGTCGTCGCCGCCGGCTTCGACACCGGCGAGCAGTACGGCTTCGCGGTCAAGAAGGGCGGCGACCCCAAGCTGCTGGCGGCGATCAACGAGGCGCTCGCGGCGGCACGGGCCGACGGCAGCTATGACACGATCTACGAGAAGTGGATCGGCGCGAAGCCGGCGAGCTGACCGGGTCCGAGTGACAACATCGCCCGGTGGCGCCCGCCGCCGCGCGATCTGGGGGAGGCATGGCAGAACCTGAGACGCTCGCGGCCGGGACCGGGGCGGCACCCGCCCCGGTCCCACCGCCGCCGGCCCGGCGCCGGCTCGGCCGCCGCCAACGGCAACGGCTCGGGCGTACGGCCGGTTACCTGGTCTTCGTCGCGCTGCTGCTCGCCGTGGCGGCGGCGGCCGACTGGGGACGGCTGGCCGACGCCTTCTTCCGGCTCGACATCGCCGGGGAGATGTTCCCCGAGGCGATCACCGTCGCGCTGCGCAACACCATCGTGTACACCCTGCTGGCGTTCGCCTTCGGGCTGGTGCTCGGCCTGGTGCTGGCACTGATGCGGCTGTCGTCGGTCGGCCCGTACCGCTGGTTCGCCACCGGTTACATCGAGCTGTTCCGTGGCCTGCCTTCGCTGCTGGTCCTGTTCATGGTCGGCTACGGCGTGCCGCTCGCCTTCCCCAACCGGGAGATCCCCGGCGGCGTGTACGGCGCGGTCACCGTCGGGCTCGGGGTGACCGCCGCGGCGTACATGGCGGAGACGATCCGGGCCGGGATCCAGGCCGTGCCGAAGGGACAGTTGGAGGCGGCCAGGACGCTGGGCATGTCGCACGGCCGGGCGATGGTCTCGATCGTGCTGCCGCAGGCGTTCCGGATAGTGATCCCGCCGCTGACCAACGAGATCATCCTGCTCACCAAGGACACCTCGCTGGCGTACGTCCTGGGTGTCACCGCGACCACCATCGAGCTGACCAAGTTCGCCGGGGACGCGCTCAACACCAGGGTCAACCCGACCCCGCTGGTGGTGGCCGGTCTGCTCTACCTGGCGATCACGCTGCCGCTGTCGCAACTGGTCCGGTGGCTGGAACGCCGGGCCGCGAAGGAGAGGTGACCGGCGGTGCCCGCGATCGAGATTCGTGACCTGCGCAAGTCGTTCGGCAAGCTGGAGGTGCTGCGCGGCATCGACCTGTCGGTCGAGACCGGCGAGGTGGTCTGTGTGATCGGACCGTCCGGCTCGGGCAAGTCGACCCTGCTGCGCTGCGTCAACCTGCTGGAGCAGCCGTCGGGCGGGTCGGTGCACGTGGCCGGGGTCGAGGTCACCGACCCGGACTGCGACATCGACGGCGTACGTCGCCGGATCGGCATGGTCTTCCAACAGTTCAACCTCTTCGGCCACCTGCGCGTACGGGAGAACCTGACGATCGCGCAGCGACGCGTACTCGGTCGTTCCCGGGCCGAGGCGGACCGGATAGCGGCGGCGAACCTGGACCGGGTCGGCCTGGCCGACAAGGCCGACGCCTACCCGGCGCAGCTCTCCGGCGGGCAGCAGCAGCGGGTCGCCATCGCCCGCGCGCTGTCGATGGACCCGCAGCTCATGCTCTTCGACGAGCCGACCAGCGCGCTCGACCCGGAGCTGGTCGGCGAGGTGCTGGCGGTGATGCGCGGGCTGGCCGCCGAGGGCATGACCATGCTGGTCGTCACCCACGAGATGAGCTTCGCCCGCGAGGTCGCGTCCCGGGTGGTCTTCATGGACGGCGGTACGGTCGTCGAGTCCGGCCCACCGGAGGAGGTCTTCGGCGCGCCGCGCGAGCCGCGTACCCGGGAGTTCCTGCACCGGGTGCTGGAACCGACCCGGGTCAGCGAGGCCGAGATCGGCGCCCACGCCCCGCCGGTCACCGCCGCCGGCGCAGCCTGAGGTAGAGCAGGGCCCCGGCGGCCAGCACCAGCGGCCAGAGCAGGTACCAGCCGGTCATCACCAGCAGCGCGGTCACCGCCACCAGCGCGAACAGCGCCGACCGGTGGGCCCGGGTGCCGCGCGGCAGCAGCCGGAGTGCGGCGGCCGTACCGAGGGCGTACACCAGGACGAAGCAACCGGTGGTGAGCAGCACCAGCGGTTTCGGGCCGATGCCGGCGGCCACCGCGACCGCCATCGCCAACCCGGCCAGCGCCGAGACCACGAGCAGGCTGCGCCGGGGCACCTCGCCCGCGCTGCTGCCCCGGTCCAGCCACGCCGGCAGCGCGCCGTCGCGGCCGAGTGCGGCGCCGAGCTTCGCCGCCCCGGCGAAGTACGCGTTCATCGCGCCGAGGGTGAGCAGCAGCGCGGCGACGGCGGCGAGCAGGTGCACCTCGCCGCCGATGCCGAGGGCGAGCAACTCCGCCAGCGGTGCTTCACTGGCGCCGGCCGCCGGGCCGAGGACGAGCACGGTGGCGGCGGCGACGCCGAGGTAGAGCACGCCGACCACCACAACCGCGATGGTGGCCGCGCGGGGCAGGTCGCGCGCCGGCCGCCGGAAGTCCGCCGCCAGGTGGGTGATCGCCTCCCACCCGGCGAAGCTCCAGACCAGCAGCGCCGCCGCCGGCCCGATCGCGAGCCAGCCGTGCGGCGCGAACGGCCGCAGGTTGTCCCAGCGCAGGTGCGGCAACGCGGCCAGCACGGCGGCCAGCAGCAGGGCCACCAGCAGCGCCGCGAGCACCAGTTGCACCCGACCGGAGACCCGCAGACCGAGCGCGTTCGTCACCGTCACGACCACTATCAGGACCGCGCCGGTGACCGCCGTGGTGGTCGTGCCGCCGCCCAGCGAGGCGGCCACGTAACCGCCGGCGAACAGCGCCGCGGCGGGGGCGCCGGCCGGGACGGCGAAATAGAAACACCAGCCGACGATGGCCGCCGCCCGCGGCCCGAAGGCGTTGCGGACGTACGTCGAGACGCCGCCCGCGTCCGGGTAGCGCGCGCCCAGCGCGGCGAAGGTCGCCGCGAGCGGCATCGACAGTACGACCAGGGCCAGCCAGGCGAGCAGCGACGCCGGTCCGGCCGCCTCGGCGGCCAGCGCGGGCAGGGCGATCACACCGGTGCCGAGCACCGCCCCGACGTAGAGCGCGGTGCCCTGGGCGACGGTCAGCCGGCCGCCGGTCCGTACGGTGCTGCTGTCTTCGATCAACGAGTCGGTCACGGGGTAAACCTGCTGCACCCGGCGATCGCCGACCAGTGGCAGGAATGACGATCTGCGGTACGTTCCTGCCATGAAGTCACCCCACGTGGTCGCGCTCGCGGTCACCGACGCGATGCCGGTGTTCGAGTTCGCCGTACCGTGCGAGGTCTTCGGCGTCGACCGCTCCGACCTGGCCGACCCCTGGTACGACCTGCGCCTGTGCGCCGCCGTTCCCGGCCCGCTGCGGACCACCCTCGGCCTGCGGGTCGACGCCCCGTACGGGTTGGACGAGCTGGCGAGCGCGGACACGGTGGTGGTGGCCGCCTGCAACCGGCCGACGCAGCTGCGCCCGCCCGAGCCGCTGCTCGACGCGCTGCGCCGGGCGCACGACCGGGGCGCCCGGATCGTCTCGATCTGTAGCGGTGCCTACCTGCTGGCCGCCGCCGGCCTGCTCGACGGTCGGCGGGCCACCACGCACTGGATGAACGCGGTCGACTTCGCCCACCGGTTTCCCCTGGTCCGGGTCGACCCGGACGTGCTCTACACCGACGACGGCGACCTGTTCACCTCCGCCGGCACCGGCGCGAGCATCGACCTCTGCCTGCACCTGGTCCGACTCGACCACGGCACCGCCGTCGCGAACGAGGTGGCCCGCCGGATGGTGGTTCCGCCGCACCGCGACGGCGGCCAGGCCCAGTACGCCCGCCCGGTCACCCGGGGCGAACCCCACTGCGACCTGTCCCCGTTGCTGGACTGGGCCCGGGGGCACCTGGACCGGCCGCTGACCGTGGCGGAGTTGGCGCACCGGGCGCACCTGAGCCCGCGTACGTTCGCCCGGCGGTTCCGGGACACGCTCGGCACCAGCCCGTTGCAGTGGCTGGTCGAGCAGCGGGTACGGGTGGCCCAGGAGTTGCTGGAGACGACCGACGAACCGGTGGAGCGGATCGCCCGCGTCGCCGGGTTCGGTAGCCCGGTGAGCCTGCGCCGGCACTTTCGCCGGGTCACCAGCGTCTCGCCGCAGACGTACCGGCACGTGTTCCGTACCGGCGACCGCTGATCGGGGCGGTACCGCGTCGTACCGGCGTCGCCTCCCGACCGAGCGGGAGGCGACGCCGGGCGCGGAACGCCGCCGGAATCAGCCCGCGTAGACGGTCCAGGACTGCGCTCCGGTTCCGTTGCAGCCCCAGAGTTGCAACCGCTGGCCGGCACTGAAGTTGCTTCCCGGAACGTCGACGCAGATTACATAATCGCTGTGGGTGGCGAGTTGGTGACCGCCACCCCAGGCGGGGGCGAAGTGCCACCTTTGGGAGGCGCTACCGTTGCAGTTGTTGACCTCCATCGGGACGCCCCAACCTCGTTCTCCGTCGAAGTCGAGGCACAGATTGCGGTTGTAGCCCGGGTGCAGGTAGTCGCCGCCCTCGCTCGCGGTCTCCCAGATCCAGAGCTGTGCGTCGCTGTTGTTCCCGAACCACAACTGGACGGCGGCGTTGGCCGGACCCGAGTTGGACACGTCCAGGTACAGGTTGCCGGTCGCGCGTTCCAACAATCGGTATTTTGGCCAGTGGGAAGGGAATGCGGGATCGACCGCGCTGGCCGGTGCGACCCCACCGACCAGCGTGGACACGACGAGCAGGGTACCGGCGAGCAGCACTCCCGCGATACGCCTTCGAGTGAGCATGAACGACCTCCGGATACGCGCCCGTGTGGGAAAAGGCAGCCGAAAGGCGGGCCAATGCTCATGGCCCGACGGAAGCCCCGCCCCGTACGCGGCTTGTCGATGACTGGAATCGACGCTACCGGATGTGCCGTTGGTCGAACTCACCTTTCGACGGTGGCCGAAGCCGCTATGGGTTCGGCCGATCCGGCTACCGCTTTATCAGTGCGATGACCCCCACAACCAAGGTGCAGTTCCCCGGCGAGTGGGCCGACCGATATCCGGGCCGCCGCCCGGACGTGTTGCCACGGGTCGTTGACCAGGAGCGATGCCGTATCGCCGCGGGTCGGTCGGACACCCGACAGGTTCTGCCGTATGTCCGGTTAGGACGGTCGGGCCGGGGCATGCGTTAATGCGCCGTGACTTTCATGACACTGCCCAGGAAGCTCGTCCTTGTCGGCTGCATGATCCTTACCGCCGGTCTCGCCGGCTGTGGGTCCGACGCGCCGGACGACGTCGCGAGCGCCGGCTCAAGCCCGTCCGCTCCGGCGGTCTCCGCCACCCCGCCCGCAGCCACCACCCCGCCCGCCGACCCGTCGCCGGCCGCCGCTCCGGCTGCCGACGACGGCTGCCCGCCGGACGTCAACCTGATGTTCGAACGGCTCAAGGAGGCCAAGGCCATCGTCGACGAGATCAACCCGAGCCTGACCGGGATCCAGGAACCGACCTGCGCCGACGGCTGGGCGGTCGCCCGGACCGTGGTGAAGGACGGGGACGAAGCCCTGGTCCTGTTCAAGCACGACCCGGCGACCGGCCGGTGGAACCCGGTGGCCGCCGGTACCGACGGAGTCTGTGACGGCACGCAGAAGGTGCCGGCGGCGGTCCAGACGAAGCTCGGCCCCGGCTGTTAGTCGATCCGATACGGAAGACGCCGCGGAGCGGTGCCCATCCCTCCGCGGCGGCCCCGGCCGCGAGCCTGTCCACCGGGCCTGCTCCTGGCCGACGTTGACCGGGGCGTCCCGTCGTGGTCGGGTCAGCTACCCGCCGGGTCCCGGCCGGGCAGCGTGGCGCGGTCGGCGGCCTCCCGGCCGGACTCCCAACCCTCCCGGCTGTCGACCCGGCTGCCACGGGCCCGGACCGTGTTCGGGAAGACCTGCCGCATCGTCTCGCGTACCTGCTCGTCGCGGGCGGCGAGCACCGGCAGCAGGTCGACCGGCTGGGGACTTCCGATCTCGGCGGTGCTCCGGGTCGCCTCGGCCAGGGCGGCCTTGGCGGCGCCGGCCAGCCGTTCGCCGATCCGGATGGCGAACGCCACCAGGAAAGACTGCCGGAACGCCTTGAGCCTGGCCCGGCCGGCCTTGCCGCCCGGCGGCTCGCTCTGTGCCATCGCCCGGTGCGCCTGCACCAGCAGCGAGGTGTAGAGCAGGTCGACCGCGTCGATGTCGGCGTCGAAGCCGAAGACCGTACTGAAGCCGAGTTCCGGCGACCAGACGGTGTGGCAGCGGTTCGCGCGGGCGACGGCGTCGAGCAGCGACGCCTTCTCACCCTCGTACGGGTGGTCCACGCCGATCCGGCGGGCGAACGGCACCACTGTCCGGTTCCCGTCCCGCGCGACCAGCAGCGCCTCGTCCAGGCTGTGCCGGGTGATCAACTCCTGGGCCTTGGCGGTGTACGCCTCCGCCTCCGCCGGGTACGTGCTCGACTCGGCCTTGGCCAGCAGGGCGCGTACCCGATCGAGCAGCCGTTCGTCGATCCGTCCGGAACCGTCGGCGCCGGACCGGCGGCCACCCACCGCTGGAGAACCGGGTGGCGGGACGAGGATCTCGACCGGCGGCACCTCGGACAGGACGGTGAGCAGGCTGAGCACCGTGTCGAGCACGGTCACCCGGTCCGACCGCCACCGGGTGGTGATCTCGTCAAGGTAGCCGGCGTCGGCGGTCCACCAGACGTGCGCGCCGAGCGTCTCGGCCTGGGCCAGCCACCGCTGGTCGACCGTGGCCCGGGAAAACCCCCGCAGGTACGCGGCGACCGCGTCGGTGACCAGTTGCCCGTGCGTCGGCCGGCCCCTGCGCTCGACCACCCGGTGCAGCTCGACCGGCTGCCAACCACCCCGCAGCAGCCGGTCGCACGCTTCCCGGAGCATCTCCACCAGCACCGGGTTGACCTCGGTCGACGGCGCGACGGTCAGCGCGTCCAGCCCGGTCTCGTAGTCGACGGTCCCGCCGACCACCGCACTGATCCTCGCCTGCACCGATGTCACCCGGATATCGTTACGGACGCCGATCCGGCCCTGCTCGGCGGGTGCCGTCCGCAGCGGATTTGTCACACGAGGTGGTTGTGATGGTCCAGCTCCGCCCCTTGCGTCCCTTCCGTCGCATCACCGCAGTTGCAGGGGGTCACCGTTCAGCGTGTTGCCGGTCCATTCGGATACGGCGGAGGCCGGGTCGACGTCGTGCGGCCCGAACGCGTACGGCGTGTGCCAGCGGTTGTCGCGTACCCGTACGTTCGTCAGTGCTTGCCCGTTCTTCGCCCGGATTTGCAGGCCGTGGGTGCCGCCGGTGAAGTCGTTCGACTCGATGGTGATGTTGTCGATTCCGGTCAGATCGGTATTGACGCTGACGCACCCCGAGGGCCTGACCCCACCGGCGATGTTGATCACGTTGTGCCGGATGGTCATGTCCGACCCCTGCCAGACGTCGATGCCGTTCGTACTGGCGTCGGTGGCGACCGTATTCGGTTGGTCGATCACGTTGAATTCGACCCGCGAGTTGCCGAGCAGCCGGACGGCGTTCGTGAACCGCCTGAAGGTCGTGTGACGGACGACCAGGTTCCCGCCCATGATCGCCATGTCGGTGCTGGTCGAGTTCATCCCGTCGAACTCGCTCTGCTCGACCGTGACCCTGCCGCCCTCGACGATCAGGTGGTAGAAGTCGACGAAGTTGAAGCTGCTGTTGCGGATGGTCACGTCCCCGCCGCGAATCGTCAGCCGGCCGGTGAACCTGCGGTCGGTGATGACGTGGGTGCCGTCGTCGATAGTGCTCGGCCCGGCGTACGGCGTGAGGGCCGCCGGGTTCGACAGGCCCGCGCCACCCACCGGCTGCCGCCCGGCATCGGGCTCCCCGGCGCTGTCGGGCTCCCCGCCGGCCGGTGCCCCCTCCGGCCCGGTGGGCTCGGCGACCGGGACCGCCGGCTCGTCCGGGGGCACCGACTCGGTGCCGGTCTGTTGGTCGGCCGCCGTCCCACCGCCGGCCCGGTCCTCGGGCGTCGAACGGGTGGTGCCGAGCACCACCGCGACCGCCACCAGGCCGATCACCAGCACCCCGGCGAGGACACGGGTGGTCGTCCCGACGCGTCGGAGCGACGGCGGTAACCAGCGCGGGCGATCCGGCGTCGGGCCCCGGTCGGCGGGCTCGCGGCGGTGCAGCCCCACCCGGTCCCCGCCCGCACGGGCAGTGTCCGGCGCGGCCGACACCGGCCGTCTCGCGCCGGGATCCGTACCGTCCGCCGCCGCCGTTGCCTCGACCGCCGCCGCCGTTGCCTCGACCGCCGCCGCCGTTGCCTCGACCGGCGGCCCGAAAGCCGTGTCCGTATCGGCTTCGGCCGGATCGGGCGCGACGGCTTCGTTTTCCGACACGCGGTCACCTCCCCCGTGATGCGACCGGCGGCCGACCCCTGGCACTGGTGGCGGACGGCCCCGCGATCGGGGCAACAGTTAACCATCTTCGATCGCTCACCACGGCCCCGTGGATTGCCGGCGGTGGCCCGCCCGGAGGGCCGGGAAACAACCCGACAGGAGATCAGGACCGGGGCGGATCAGCCGCCCGTTCGGTCGTACCGGGAAATTGCGATGTTGGTTGACGTATAGATCAAGGTGAACCAGGCTGGTCGGCGGAGACGGGCCCGGAGTTCGGGCCCGAGCGAGTCGAGAGGGAGCGCGGATGCCGCATCTGACGTTGCACGAGCCGGGAATCCGGGGACTGTTCCGGTTCCGACCCGAGACGGCCCTTCCGCTCAACGGCCTGGTCGAGGTGTTGCTCTGCGGGCCCAGCACACTCAGCCGCGGGGAACGCGAGCTGATCGCGGCGTACGTGTCGGCGCTCAACGAGTGCCGCTACTGCTACTCCGCCCACGCCGCCTACGCCGCCGCGCAACTCGACGAGGGAATGGAACTGGTCGAGCAGGTACGCGCCGACCTCGACGCCGCGCCCGTGTCGGCCAAGCTGCGGGCCCTGCTGCGCATCGCCGCCGCCGTACAGAACACCGGACGGGCGGTCACCGACGACCTGGTCGCCGCGGCCCGGGCCGAGGACGCAGGCGATCAGGAGATCCACGACACGGTCCTGATCGCCGCCGCGTTCTGCATGTTCAACCGCTACGTCGACGGACTGGCCACCGCACTGCCCGAAGACCCCGACTTCTACACCAACCGGGCCAAGCGCATCGTCGCCGGTGGTTACCTGGCCGTGCTGGAGGAAGCCAGGGCCGGGCAGAGCTGACCGGGGGGCCGCCCCGGCGGTGACTACCTCGCCAGGGCGGCCATCCAGGACTCCACGTCGGTGGCACTGCGCGGCAGCGCGGCCGAGAGGTTGCGGCTGCCGGTCGTGGTGATCAACAGATCCTCCTCGATCCGCATACCCAGGCCGCGCAGCTCCGCCGGGACCAGCTCGTCGTTCGGCTGGAAGTAGAGACCCGGCTCGACCGTCAGCGTCATGCCGGCCCGGAGTTCGCCGTCGGCGTACCGGCCGGGGGTGGCTCGGGCGCAGTCGTGCACGTCCAGGCCGAGCATGTGCCCGGAACCGCAGAGCGTCCACCGGCGGTAGAGCTGCCGCTGCGGGTCCAGCGCCTCGTCCAGCGAACACGTGAGCAGGCCCAGGTCGACCAGCCCGGCGGCGAGTACGGACATCGCCGCCCAGTGGTAGTCACGGAACGCCGCCCCGGGGCGCAGCGTGTCGATGGCCGCGTCGTTGGCCGCCCGGACCAGCTCGTACACGTCGTGCTGAACCGGGGTGAAGCGGCCGCTGACCGGCAGCACCCGGGTGATGTCGGCGGTGTAGCGGGTGCCGACCTCCACCCCGGCGTCGAGCAGCAGCAGCTGGCCGGGTCGTACCGGGCCGGTGTTGTCCTTCCAGTGCAGGGTGGCCGCGTGCGCACCGGCGGCGACGATCGAGTGGTAACCGACCTCCTCGCCCTCGGTACGGGCCCGCCGCCAGAAGGTCCCCTCCAGCCACCGCTCGCCACCGGGGCCGGTGGCCTGCGGCAACGCCCGTACGACGTCCTCGAAGCCGCGGACGGTGACGTCGACGGCGTGCTGGAGCTGGTCGACCTCCCATTCGTCCTTGATCAGGCGCAGGTCGGCCAGGGCGACCGCCAGGTCCGCCTCCCCGGCCGGATCGGTCACCGGGACCAGCGCGTCCAGGCGCGGGTCGATGCCGCGCAGCACCCGCGCCCGCCGGCTCGCGCGCAGCACGTCCGGCAGTTCCGTCAGCGGGCGGCAGCGCAGTCCCAGGGCCCGACCCAGGGTGACCAGGTCGGCGCGGGCGCCGTTCCACACCACCCCGGTGGTCCGGTCGGCCCAGTACCCGACGCTGCCCAGCTTCGGCGGCTCGTCGGTGAACAGGGTCGCCTCGCCGTCCGGGTCCAGCACCAGCGTCCCGCCACGGTTGCCGTCCCCGGTCAACCAGGTGTAGTCGGCGCCGGGGCGGAACCGGTAGAACTGGTCGTTGCTGCGTACCGGCGCGGCTCCGGCCGGGACCACCAGGTGCTCGCCGGGGAACATGCCGGCCAGCCGGGCCCGCCGCTTCGCCGCCCAGGCGGCCACCTCCGGGTGCACCTCGATCGGCGCGTCCGGCTCGCTCCAACCGGTCCCCATGAACTCGGCCAGGGCGGCGGGAATGGCCAGGTCGTGGCTGCCGGTGTCGAGCGTCTCGGACATTGGGTGGTTACTCCCTACTGTTGCGGGCGGTAGTTGCCGGTGAGTCGCCCCAGCTTCAGCGCGAGGTGCAGGCAGAGCCGCTCGTTACCGTCCTTGAGGTCGGTCTCGGCGAGCTGCTCGACCCGTTGCAGCCGGTAGTAGAGCGTGGTCCGATGCAGCCGGAGCTGTTCGGCGGTGGCGTGCGCGTTACCGGCCAGGTCCAGGTAAGCCTCCAGCGTCTCCAACAGGACGTGGTTGGCGTCGTCGCGCAGCAGCCGCTCCAGGCCGGGATGCACCCCGGCCACGTCCAGGTGCTGGTCGTCCAGCCGGGAAAGCACCCGGTAGATGCCCAGGCTCGCCCAGGCGACCACCCGGCCGAGCGCGGGTAGCTGGACGCCGACCCGGGCCGCCTGCGCCGCCTCCTCGTACGAGCCGACCGCGTCAACCAGGCCGGCCCGCGATCCGCCGATGCCGATCACCGTACGGGCGACCGAGCCGAGGCCCCGGGTGGCGTGCTGGAGTGCCTCGTCGAGATGCCGGGCGACCGCCTCCGGCGCGGGCCGACCGGCGACCCGGCCACCGCAGAGCAGCAGCACCCCGTGGTCGTGCCGGACCAGGTGCAACGCCTCGCGGGTGCCGAGCCAGCGACGGGTGGTGACCAGCGCCTGTTCCAGGGCGATCCGGGCCACCTCGTCCGGCACCTGACCACGCGGTACGACCAACTGGGCGACCAGCCCGACCGCCGTACCGTCACCGGCGATGACACCCTCTTCGAGCAGCGTACGGACCGCGTGCCGGCGGGCCTCGACGCTCTCCACCAGCAGGGTACGGGCCGCCTCGGTCTCCCGCTGCGAGGCCAGCTCGCCGAGCAGGTTCTCCCGGTACAGCGCCAGGGCCAGGTCGGCCATCACCCCGTTCGCGGTTTCGATGTCGGCGTCGGTCATGCCACCGTCGGCGTCGATGAACCAGACGAAACCGAGCAGCAGGTCGTCGTGCCGGATCGGTACGCACACCCGGGGCAGCAGGTCGAGTTCCGGACACGCGTCGGTGCGTACCGGTTCCCGGGCCTTCATGATGCCGACGTTGCGGAACCAGGCGATCACCTCGGGGGTGGTCTGCCGCCGCAGGATCGAGGCCCGCCGGACGTCGTCCAGCACCCCGGTGTGTTCGCTGTAGACGACAACACGTTGTCGTCGGTCTTCGATGAGCGCCGGCCGTCCGACGCGGGCGGCGACGGCATCGACGATGCGTTGCAGCTCAGCCTGCATGTCATCCCCTGGTCGTCCCTGGATTGCCAATGGGCAGGTGCCCCGGGAATCCGACCGGAGCCGTTGGACCGCCAGGCCCTACCTTCGCGTTGATATTGGCCCGAGCGCAAGTGGTCGTTACCAAGTCAAGACCGAAGAGCGGACCCAGCTACCGGCAGAAGTCGGGGCGAACTACCGACAGAAGTACTGCCGGGCCCGGCGCTGTTTCGGCAACTGTCCGAAGACTGGGCGTAACCGCCGTACCTACGGTTGCCCCGAAGCGCGGTGGAGGAGACCAGATGCCCGAGGGGTACGACGTGGTGGTGATCGGCGCCGGCATCATCGGTGCCGCCTGCGCGTACGCCTGCGCCCGGCGCGGCCTGTCGGTGGCCGTGCTCGAACGCGGCGGACTGGTCAGCGGCGCCACCGGCTCGGGCGAGGGCAACCTGCTGGTCTCCGACAAGTCCCCCGGCCCCGAACTCGCGCTCGCGCTGCACAGCAACCGGCGCTGGCAGGAACTCGACGCGGAACTGTCCGACCGGTACGGCGACTTCGAGCTGGAACGCAAGGGCGGCCTGATGGTCACCCGTACGGACACCGGGCTGGCGGCGCTGGCCGGGTTCGCGGCCGGGCAGGCGGATGCCGGCGTGACCGTCGAGCGGGTCGACCCCGACCGGCTGCGCGAGTTGGAGCCGGAGATTACCGACGGGCTCGCCGGTGGGGTGTTCTATCCGCAGGACATGCAGCTCATGCCGGCGCGGGCGGCGGTCGTACTGCTCGCGGCGGCCCGCGACGCGGGAGCCAGCGTACGGCTGCGTACCGAGGTCACCGGGGTCCGGCGGGACGGCACCGGCCGGGTGACCGGGGTGCTGACGGCGGGCGGGGTGGTCGCCGCCGGGCAGGTGGTCAACGCGGCCGGAGCCTGGGCCGGACAGATCGCCGGGCTGGCCGGAGCGGTGGTGCCGGTCACCCCGCGACGCGGTTTCATCCTGGTCACCGAACCGGTCGCGCCGCTGGTCCGGCACAAGGTCTACGTCGCCGACTATCTCGACAACGTGGCCAGCGGTGACTCCGACCTCCAGTCGTCCGCCGTGGTCGAGGGCACCCCGAGCGGCACCATCCTGATCGGCGCCACCCGTGAACTGGTCGGCTTCGACCCGACCCCCAACCCGGAGGCGGTACGCCGGCTCGCGTACGGCGCGATAGCGCTGTTCCCGGTGCTGGCCCGGATCCGGGTGATGCGGCTCTACCACGGCTTCCGCCCGTTCTCGCCGGACCACCTGCCGGTGATCGGGGCCGATCCACGGGCCCCCGGACTGGTCCACGCGCACGGTCACGAGGGAGCCGGCATCGGTCTGGCCCCGGCGACCGGGGAACTGGTCGCCCAGGTCGTGCTGGGTGAACGCCCGGAGCTGGACCTGCGCCCGTTCAGCCCGACCCGGTTCGTCCCCGGCGAGGAGGTGGCCGACGATGTCGCAGCCTGACCACCCGTCGGCCACCGGTGTCGGGTCGTCCGCCAACGGATTCGAGATCACCGTGGACGGCGTCCGGGTTCCGGTACGGCCGGGGCAGACCATCGCGGCGGTGCTGCTCGGCACCGGCCGCCCGGCCACCCGGCTGACCCGGACGCAGGGCCGCCCACGCGGACTGTTCTGCGGCATCGGTACGTGCTTCGACTGCCTGGTCGTCTGCAACGACGAACCGGGCGTCCGCTCCTGCCTGCGCCCGGTCGCCCCCGGCGACGTGATCCGCACCGGCATCGTCATCGAAACCGCCGCCGCGCCACCGATGGGAACAGGGACCGACCATGGCTGAGCGGCAGGTCGCGGTCGTCGGAGCCGGACCGGCGGGGCTGGCCGCGGCGCTCGCCGCCGCCGACGGTGGCGCCGAGGTGACCGTGGTCGACCTCGGGGCGCTGCCCGGCGGGCAGTACCTGCGCCAGCCGGCGGTCGCCGGGCTGCCACCGGCCCGGCACCCGGCCGCCGCCGAAGCCCTGCTGGACCGCACCCGCGACCATCCCCGGATCACCTTCCTGCTCGGCCACCAGGTCTGGCAGGCCACCGCCGACCCAACCCCGCACCTCGACAACCGGGGCGGACCCGGACTCACCCTGCGGCTGCTCGGCCCGGTCGGCCCGGTCACCCTGCACCCGTCGGTGCTGGTGCTCGCCCCCGGCGGCCACGACCGGGTGGTGCCGTTCCCCGGTTGGGACCTGCCCGGCGTGGTCACCGCCGGTGCCGCCCAGGCCCTGGCCAAGGGGCAGGGCGTGCTGGTCGGCCGGCGCGTCCTGGTCGCCGGGACCGGACCGTTCCTGCTCACCGTCGCGGCCGGACTCGCCGCCGCCGGAGCGGAGGTCGCCGGGGTGGCCGAGGCATCGCGGATCAGCCGCTGGGGGCGGCACCTCGGCGCGATCGCCGGCGTCCCCGGCAAAATCGGCGAAGCGTTTCGCTACCTCGGTGCGCTGCGCCGCCGCCGGATCCCGATCTGGTCGGGCGAGGCCGTCACCATGGTCGAGCCGTACGGCGACCGGCTGCGGGCCACCCTGCGCCGGGTGGACGCCGGCTGGCGCCCCGGACCGGTGACCCGGACGGTGGCCGTCGACGCCGTCTGCGTCGGTCACGGCTTCACCCCGTCGGTGGAGCTGGCCGTCGCGCTCGGCTGCGCCACCCACCACGATCCGGCCGATGGCAGCCTCGTGGTCGACGTCGACGACAACCAGGCGAGCACCGTACCGGGGGTCTTCGTCGCCGGTGAGGCGACCGGAGTGGGCGGCGCCGACGTGGCCCGGCACGAGGGCACGCTGGCCGGGCTGGCCGTCCTGCACCGGCTCGGCCGGCTCGACACCGCCGCGTACGAGCGCGCCGCCGGTCCGCTGCGCCGCCGGATCGACCGGGGACGACGCTTCGCCACCGCCCTGCACCGGGTCTACCCGGTACCGGACGGCTGGACCCACTGGCTGCGGGCGGACACCGTGCTCTGCCGCTGCGAGGAGGTGACCGTCGGACGTACCCGGTCCGACATCGCCGCGTACGGCATCGACGACCTGCGGGCACTCAAGCTGGTCACCCGGATCGGGATGGGCCGCTGCCAGGGTCGGATCTGCGGGCGGGCCGCGGCCTGCCTGCTCGGGCAGGTCAGCGGGCGGTCACAGCCGCTCGACACCTTCGCCAACCGTCACATAGTCATGCCGGTGCCGCTGGGCACCGTCGCCGAGGAAGGAACAACCCGTGACAGCTCGTAAGCCGTGGCAGGGCGTCGTGGTCGCCATACCGACGCCGTTCCGCGAGGATCTCTCCGTCGATTTCGACCGGTTGCAGGAACATGTGCGCTGGCTGGCGGACGAGGGCTGTCACGGTGTCACCCCGTGCGGGTCGCTGGGGGAGTACCAGAACCTCAGCGACGACGAGCGGGCCGACGTGGTCCGGGCGACCGTCGAGGCGGCCCCGGACGGGTTTGCCGTCGTCCCCGGCGTCGGCGGGTACGGCAGCCGCCAGTCCCGCCGCTGGGCCGAACACGCCGCGTCGGTCGGCGCGCACGCGGTCCTGGCGCTGCCACCGAACACGTACGCGGCCCGGGATGCCGAGGTGGTCGCCCACTTCCGTGAGGTCGCCTCGGTCGGGCTGCCGGTGGTCGCGTACAACAACCCGTTCGACACGAAGGTGGACCTCACCCCGGAACTGCTCGCCACCATCGCCGAGACCGACGGGATCGTGGCGGTGAAGGAGTTCAGCGGCGACGTACGGCGGCTGCACCGGATCCTCGACCTGAGCCCGCACCTCGACGTCCTGGCCGGTGCCGACGACGTCCTGCTGGAGCTGGTGGTGTGCGGGGCGAAGGGCTGGATCGCCGGCTTCCCGAGCGCGCTGCCGAGGTTGTCGGTGAAGCTCTACGAACTCGCCCGTGAACAGAACCTGGCCGAGGCGCTCCCGCTGTACGCCGCCCTGCACCCGATCTTCGGTTGGGACAGCCGGCCGGTCTTCGTACAGGCGATCAAGCTCGGGATGGAACTAGCCGGCCGGTACGGCGGCCCCTGCCGCCCGCCGCGCGGCCCGCTCTCGGTCGAGACCGAGGCCCAGGTACGCAAGGACATGGCCCGCGCGCTCGCCGTCACCGGCGGTCCCGATGCGTAGCCGGATGGTGCTGCACGCGGTCGACTCGCACACCGAGGGGATGCCGACCCGCGTCATCACCGGCGGCGTCGGGGTGCTGCCGGGCGAGACGATGTTCGACCGCAAGCGGCTGTTCGAACAGGACCGGGACGGGTTGCGCCGGCTGCTGATGCGCGAGCCGCGCGGTCACCCGGCGATGTCCGGCGCCATCCTGCAACCGCCGACCCGGCCCGACGCCGACTTCGGGGTGCTGTTCATCGAGGTCTCCGGCCTGCTGCCGATGTGCGGGCACGGCACCATCGGGGTGGCCACCGTACTGGTCGAGACCGGCATGGTGCCGGTGGTGGAGCCGGTGACCACCATCCGGCTGGACACCCCGGCCGGGCTGGTCACCGTCGACGTGGCGGTCCGCGACGGCCGGGCGGGTGCGGTGACCATCCGGAACGTACCGTCGTTCCTGCTCGCCGCCGACCAGGTGGTCGAGGTGGGCGACGGGATCGGACCGGTCCGCTACGACATGGCCTTCGGCGGCAACTTCTACGCCATAGTGGAGGCCGAATCGCTCGGCCTGCCGGTCGAGCCGGCCACGGTGCCGGAGCTGATCCGCCGGGGCATGAAGATCATGGCGGCGATCAACGAGCAGGCGCCGCCGGTGCACCCCACCAATCCGGAGATCAACGACTGTCGGCACGTACAGATCGTCCAGACCGGCGCGGACGGCGCGGACGCGCGCAACGCGGTGGTCATCCACCCCGGTTGGGTGGACCGTTCGCCGTGCGGCACCGGTACGTCCGCCCGGATGGCCCAGCGGCACGCCCGTGGCCTGCTCGACCTGGACACCGACTTCGTCAACGAGTCGCCGATCGGCACCCGGTTCACCGGCCGGCTGACCGGCACCACCACGGTCGGCGACCTGCCTGCCGTGCTGCCCTCGGTCACCGGCCGGGCCTGGATCACCGCCACCGCCCAGTACATGCTCGACCCGGAAGACCCCTTCCCCGAGGGCTTCCTGATCTGAGTACGGAAGGGGCCCCGGGCAACGCCACACGTTGCGCAGGGTGTTGAAGGGAAGGGCTGAGAGGTCGTTCCCAGATGGACCGAAACTCGAAACAGGGGCGCAGCCGACCAGGCTGTGCCCCTGTGGTGTTTCGTCTCTAGCTGGCGTTGGTCAAAGCTCCGAATGTCGCCGGAACCTTCAAGTCGGCGACCGCGTCGACGGCCACCCACTCCGCGCCGGCCACCTCCTCCACCCGCGCGATCACCGCCCCAGGCTCGGCCCGACACACATAGACGAAGTCATGTGCCGGTGCCTCCCGTCCCGCGAGTCGGCGACGTCCCCCTCGATGATCGCGACCAGCGGAACGATGCTCCATACCGCTGCTGACCACAGGCACCAGAGACGTCACGACCCACAGGCAGGTAATTCCAAACTCCGGCGACTCCTCGCACGCCCCGGCGCGACGATCTTGCACTTGTGGTGGTTCGCAAATCCGGATGAGTGGCCTAAATCAGGCGCCACAAGTGCAAGATCGTCGACGAAGTCGGTGGTGCGGGGAGGGTGTCGGGGGGAGCGCGGGGGGGCGGGGCCAGGGTCACGGTGACGACGGCCGTGGCGAGCGCGGCGGCCAGCACGAGCAGGCGGGCGTACCGGCTCATCCGGGTCGCGCGCTTCAGGGTCGCCTCGGAACCGGCGAGAGCCCGGAGCGCCGAGCCCACGATCGCCGCCGCGCCGATCATCCCGCCGAGTCCACCGACCGTCCATGACACGCCGAACGCCGTCCGACCCGCCTCGGCGGCTAGACCCGCGTACGCGACCAGCCCGAAGACGCCCGTCGCCAGCAGGTGGAGGATCGCGGTGGAACGCAGTCGACGGGCCCGTACGGCCGATTCGTTGACGGGCAAACCAGGACTGGACACGGCAATTCCCCTGTCATTGATCTTTCCGGTGACGGATGGATCAGCGGCAATTATCGGTGCCGTACGGTGGGCGTGGGCCAGGCTCCGCCCCGTACCCCCGATGACCCTGTGTCGACGGCCGTGGTCACGCGATGACCTGGCCTGCCGCGATGCCCGGCGATAGCGGTGACACCAGCCGAAATAGTGGCGGGCCGATGCGCCGTTGATCAAGCCATCGATCGCGGCCGAGCTGCTCCGACAGGGCGTCGAACGAGGCGGCCCCGATGCTCCTTCAGGTGTCGAAAGACGCTGGTTGACCTGCCGACATCTGCACGGTGACCGGGAAGTAGCGAGGCTTCTACATTCGTTGCGCGGCGCGGACCCTTCGGGGGCGGCCGGCATCCTCGGCGCCTCCCGCGTCGAACCCCCGCGACGAAGGGCGACTACATGCACCTTCCGTTCAATAAGAGAAACGCACGGCGCACCCTCCTGGTCGCCGCGGTCACGTCCGCACTGGTCGTATCCGTGGCAACCAGCGGCGCGTCGGCGGCTCCGGCGAACCCTGCCGGCGGTGGCGGGCCCTTCCAGGTGCTCGACCCGCAGAACTGGGAATTCCCGGACACCATGACCTGGGACGACTTCAAGGCCGCCCCGGGCACCAACTGGGCGGATCCGACCGTGCGCGGCTCGATCCGCAACTTCAAGATCGCGCTGGTCACGCTCGACTACGTCGACCAGCCGTTCGTGGTCACCCAGCGCGCCCGTTCGTCGGTCTTCGGCAACCCGCAGTCGACCGCGCAGAACATCCCGCGCGACCAGGTGCCGCAGTTCTACCAGGACTTCCTGAACAAGCCGAACGACCTGAACAAGGGTCACACGCTGCACGAGTACTGGATGCAGGACTCGAACGGCCGGTACGGCGTCGACCTGAACGGGTTCGGCCCGTACACCATGCCGGCGAAGTCGTACCAGTACGGCATCACCAACGACATGAACCCGGGCATGTGTCCGGGCGGCGAGGTCTGCAACAAGAACATCCGTACCGATGGTCTGGGCGCCTGGCGCGCGGCCGTCGGCGACGAGGTCGCGGACTCGTTCGAGCTGGTCTTCATCCTCGGTGCCGGTCAGGACGAGTCGTCGACCTGGCAGGAATTCGGCCAGATGATGTTCCAGACCAAGGAGGACGTCCCGGACGCTTGGGGCCCGCCGGACCCGGCGATGCCGAACTACGCCAAGACCCGGTACGTCGAGTGGACCTCGTGGAAGTCGGCGGCGACCATCTGGCCGAACGCCGGTGGCGGCTCCTCCACCCAGGCGGAGAGCTCCGGCATGGGCACGTACGCCCACGAGCTGAGCCACCTGCTCAGCATCGGTGACAACTACAACAACCCGTACGGCGTTCCGCTGCGCCGGGCGTACACCGGTGTGTGGAGCATGATGTCGCGCGGGTCGTTCAACGGCCCCGGTGGTCCGCACACCCGTTGGCAGATCCCGCCGCTCAACGGCGGTTCGATGGGTTCCTCGCACACCCTGCGGGACAAGCTGAAGATCGGGCTCCTCGGTGAGGAACACGCGCTCCGGCTCTCCCGTGAGGCGCTGGCCTCCTCCGGGATCGTCGTCGCCGAGATCAAGGCGCGTGCCGTCGACGCCGGCCCGAAGGGTCTGACCGGCATCAACATCGCGCTGAACAAGGATCTCCAGCCGGTCTGCAACACCTCCACCGACCCGCTCTGCGACGGTGGCAACTTCAACAACTACACGGTCGAGGTCGTGGACCGGATGGGTGCGGATTCGTTCACCCCGGACGCCGGCGTGATGGTCAGCAAGACCAAGAACGCGGACAGCGCGCCGTTCCAGTGGGTTATCGACGCCAACCCGCAGGACATCGACATGATCGACTTCTACCAGCCGAACGGCACCCCGCAGAAGATCACCATGGGTGACTACCGGCAGCTGTCGGACGCCCTGTTCCACGCGGGCACCAACTCCGGCAGTGAGTACGAGTACGTCGACGGTCCGAACCGCCTGCACTTCTACGTCCTGGACATCAAGCGCAACGCTGACGGCATCCTGTCGTACACCGTCGCGATCCAGTCGCTGGACGGCAACGGCGGGCCCAGCGCCCGCGGTGTCAACCTCGGCAAGGGCGAGGTGACCAGCGCCGGTGCGCCCACCAAGAAGGGTGTCACCTGCTCGTTCGACCTGACCAACACCGGCACGTACTCGGCCGGCGGTCAGCAGCACCCGGAGGACGTGAGCGCATACCTCAAGTCCGACGTCTACCGGCTCTCCACCGAGGTTGCCGGTAAGGGCTGGCGGTCCGAGCTGCCGAACGCACTCGCCACCGCCCAGTTCGGCAAGTCCACCACGGTCAAGGTCTCGGTTGCCGCCAACAGCGACGCCGCCGCGACCGGGTTCGTCAAGCTGACCGCGACCTCGGTCAGCGACCCGAGCAAGACCGTCACCAAGCAGTGCCGGGTCGAGAAGTCCTGACCGATCGTCAAGACTGATCACCGGAACTGACCACCGGACAGGTCGTCGGGTCGGAGCACGCCGATGCCGACCCGACGACCTGTTCCGGGCACCAACCCCGAGGAGACACCATGCGGCGACCGACCTTCGGGTACGCCCGACCGGCGGCGCTCGCGCCGCTGCTGCTCGGCGCCCTCCTGGCCGGGGCCGGACTGACCGGCTGCTCGGACGAGCCGGAGGCAACCTCCGCGCTGACCGTGCGGGTGCTGGTCCGGGACATCAACATCCGCGAGGAAGGGGTCGACTGTGCCGGAACCGGGCCGTACCTCTTCATCCACAACAGGGCGGCGTACCGGGTAGTTGACGGCGACGGCGAGACGCTGACCGACGGCAAGCTGCCGCCCGGCACCTCGGTACGTACCTTCCAGGAGGATCTCGAAGTGGCGCGAATCCCCACCTACTGCGAGTTCGCCATCCCGGTCAGGGTGCCCGAGCGGGACCGCTACCGACTGGTGATCGACGACCGCGCCCCGATCGACCTCACCGCCAACAACGACGAGGGACCGGCGCTGGTCGCCGTGGTGCCGTCGTGAGGCGCCCCTTCTTCGTCCGTACGGCGATGCTGCCCGCGTTGCTGGTCGTGGCCGCGCTGGCGCTCGGTGCCTGCTCCGGTCCCGCCGAGGAGTCCGCCGCCGGGGAATCCTCCGCCCCGGCGGCGGCCGGCGGCGCCGGCACCCTGCCCGGCCCGGTACCCGCCGGCCTGGCGCTGCGCCCCGCCCCGTCCGGTGTGCCCGGCGCACCCGCCTTCACCGGCACCCTGACCGACGGCAGCCCGCTGACCGTCGCGAACCTCTGGGCCGAGCGCCCGGTGGTGCTGCTCTTCTTCAGCTCCTGGTGCACCGTCTGCGTCGAGCGCCAGAGCGCGCTCAGCGACCTCGCCCGCAGCTACCGCGACCGGGTGGTCTTCGTCGGCGTGGTGAGCGAGGACGAGCCCGCCGACCTGGAGCCCTACCTGCGGGAACACCGGGTCGAGTTCCCGGTGGTGTTCGACCGGCCGCAGACGATCTGGCAGTCCTACGCGGTCCGCGAGCCGGGTGCCGTGGCGATGGTGGCCAAGGGCGGCGGACTGCTGCGCGGCTGGCCCGGTGGGCTCGACGCGGCGGAACTCGACGCCAAGCTACGCGAGCTGGTCATCGCCGGCTGAACGCTCGTCCGATCGACCCGTGTTGCCGAGGGTGAAGGAGATCGCGGTGGAGTCAACCGGCTTCGACCAGGGCATGGACCCGCGGACCGGGTTGGCGGTCGGTGCCCCGGTGGCGCACAGTTCCGCCGGACAGGTGGACCGCGCCGGTCGGATGGCGGCCGCGGCGGCCCCCGTACTGGCGGCGCTGTCGCCGGTCGAGCGGGCCGGGCTGCTGCGCGCGGTCGGTGCCGCACTGGAGGCTGCGCGCGACGAACTGGTGGCGCTGGCCGACCGGGAGACCGGACTCGGCCCGGTCCGGCTCGGTGGCGAGCTGACCCGGACCACCGTCCAACTGGAGTTCTTCGCCGCCGCCGTCGAGGAGGGTTCGCTGCTGGAGGCCGTGGTCGACCCGGCCGATCCGGCGGCCCGGCCCGCGCCCCGCCCCGACCTGCGCCGGATGCTGGTGCCGCTGGGACCGGTGGCGGTCTTCGCCGCCAGCAACTTCCCGTTCGCGTTCTCGGTCGCCGGTGGCGACACGGCCAGCGCGCTCGCCGCCGGTTGCCCGGTCGTCGTGAAGGCGCACCCCGGACACCCCGGACTGTCCGTCCTCAGTGGCCGAATCGTGGCCGACGCGCTCACCGCCGCCGGTGCGCCGCCCGGATCGTTCGCCGTGGTGCACGGGACCGGCGCCGGACGGGGACTGGTCACCCATCCGGCGATCCGGGCGGTCGGGTTCACCGGTTCGGAGGCGGGCGGAAGGGCCCTGCTCGACCTGGCGAACGCCCGCCCCGACCCGATCCCCTTCTACGGCGAGCTGGGCTCGCTGAACCCGACCGTACTGACCCCGGCCGCTATCGCCGCCCGGCCGGCGGAACTGGCCGCCGGTTTTGTCGGCTCGTTCACGATGGGCGCCGGCCAGTTCTGCACCAAACCCGGCCTGCTGTTCCTGCCGGCGGGTCACGGGCTGGAGCCGGCGCTGCTCGACGCGCTCCGGGCGGCCCCGATCGGACCACTGCTCAACGCCCGGATCCGGGACGGTTACCGCACCGTGGCCGCCGCCATGGCCGGCGCCGAGGGCGTACGGGAGCTCACCCCGACCGACGACGGGGAGCCGGTCGGCTACCGGGTGCCGGCCCGGCTGTTCGCGGTCTCCGTACCGGACCTGCTGGCCCGGCCGGACGAGCTGCTGGCCGAGTGCTTCGGCCCGGCCGCCCTGCTGGTCGAGTACGCCGACCCGGCGCAACTGCTGGCGGCACTGTCGGTCCTGCCCGGCAGCCTGACCGCGAGCGTGCACGCCGAACTGCCCGCCGACGAGGTCCTCGCCCGGCACCTGGTCGAGATCTTCACCGCCGGTGCCGGCCGGGTCCTCTGGAACGGCTGGCCGACCGGGGTCGCGGTCACCTGGGCGATGCAGCACGGCGGTCCCTGGCCGGCGACCACCGCCTCGATCCACACCTCGGTCGGCCAGACCGCCGCCCGGCGGTTCCAACGCCCGGTCGCCTACCAGGGACTACCGCAGGACCTGCTGCCGGCGGCACTGCGCGACGGCAACCCGTTCGGGATCGTCCGACGGGTCGACGGCGTACTCGGCATCGACGCCACCCTCGCCGACCGGTAACGCCACCGGCGACCCGGCTCGGCCCCTGCACGGGCGGTAACGCCCTTGCCGGCCTGGTAACGCCCTTGCCGGCCTGGTAACGCCCTTGCCGGCCTGGTTAGGCTCGGTACGGGCGGCTGCGACCCGCAGGAGCCGACGGCACCGGGGGAGTGACGATGACGGGTGACGATGATCTGGTCGAGGTGACCTCGCACGACGAGCTGCGCGAACTGCTCGGCGCGCCGCTGCCACGGGTGGCGGAGAAGGCGCGCAAGTCCCTGCACGACTACGACCGGCGGTGGCTGGCCGCGTCGCCGTTCTGCCTGATGGCCACCGCCGGCGCCGACGGCAGCTGCGACGTGTCACCGAAGGGCGACCCGGCCGGGTTCACCCTGGTCCTGGACGACACAACGATCGTGATCCCGGACCGGCTCGGCAACCGGCGCGCCGACGGTTTCCACAACGTACTCGACAACCCGCACGTCGGGCTGGTCTACCTGATCCCCGGCCGGGGCGACACGCTGCGGATCAACGGCCGGGCCCGGCTGGTCCGCGATGCCCCGTTCTTCCCCCGACTCGCGGTCAAGGGCCGGGTGCCCGTACTGGCCCTGGTGGTGGAGATCGAGGAGGTCTTCTACCACTGCTCCAAGGCGTTCCTCCGGTCCGACCTGTGGCAGCCGGAGCACTGGCACCCGGAGGCGGTGCCGCCCCGGGCGCAGATCGCCAAGGCGCTCGAACGCCCCGACGACTCGGTCGAGGAGCTGGAGCGCTACTACGGCCCGACGTACGCCGAGAAGCTCTACGGCTGACCGGAGAAGCGGCTGACCGGAGAAGCGGCTGACCGGGGACGCTACTGCCGGGGGTGCACGGTGACGTCGGGCTGGTAGATCCGGTACTCGCCGAACTCGGTCGTCCGGGCGCCGATGCCGCGCTCGCGGAGCAGGTCGCGGAACGCCCGGTCGGCCGGCTCCAGCCGGGTGAACACGAAGGCCGGGCGGTCGGCCGCGTGCACCCGGCGTGGGTAGGCCGGGTAGCGGTCCTGACCGGGCCGCAGGGTCTCTCCGAGTACGGCGCAGAGCACCCGCTCCCGGCTGTTGAAGATCAGCCGGTTGCAGGTCCAGTAGCTGCCGTAGACGCGGGTGATGCCGGCCCGGCGCAGCACGGTCGCCAGTTCCCGCGACCGGCCCTCCTCGGCCCTGATCGTGGGCACCGTCGTGATCAGGTTGACGGTGGTGTAGACCATCGTGGCGACCAGCGCGGTCAGCAGCCCGGCCGCCAGCACCCCGCCCAGCCGGGTCGGCACGCCGGTACGCCCGAGCGGCCGGATCGCCGCCCCGGACCCCAGACCCCGCCGGGCCCGGCCGGCGAGCAGCCAGACCGGCCAGAGTACGGCCGGCAGGGACAGTTGCAGGATCGACAGGTACCGGGCGCTGGCCAGTGGTGCGCTGGCCGCGAGCGAGCTGCGGGCGTACCCGGCCAGGGTGAGGGCGGCACCGGCGAGCAGGGCGAGCTGGGTGACGTACCGTAGCCGGCGGCTGAGCGGCGTGTGCCCGGCGGCGTCGGCGGCCCGGTGACCGGCGACGGCCGGCGGGGTGACCGGGCCCGGTCGGCGCAGGCAGAGTACGGCGAGCACCGCCGCGACCAGCAGCAACAGCGGGTAGAGCGCACCCCAGGCCAGCTGCCACCCGGCGCAGCCGGTGGACAGGCAGATGCCGGTGGCGAGTGGGATCCCGACCAGCACCGCACCGTGCAACTGGTCGATCGTCTCGGTGTCCCCGCCCTCCCCGGCACTGACCTGGGACAGTACGGACAGCGAGTCCTGCCCCGGCGGGGCCTGCACGTTGTCCAGGATCAGCGGCAGTACACCGATGACGAACCCGACGACCAGCAGCAGTCCCGCCCAGCCGAGCAGTGCCCGGGCGTTGCCGACCAGCAGCACGATCGCGGCCACCGCCAGGTACGGCAGGATCAGCCAGTCGTCCCACACGCAGAGCCCGGTGACCAGGCCGAAGGCGCCGAAGGCGAGCCAGCGGCGGTGCCCGCCGATCCGGTGCTCGCCGAGGGCGAGGGCGATCAGCAGCAGGGCGACGACGGCGGGTTTGACCTCGGGTCGGCCGCCGACGGCGGTGAGCTGGTCGCGGATGATCCGTTCCGAGCCGAGCGCGAGCAGCCCGACGGTGAACGTGGCCAGCCAGGGCGAGTAGAGCCGGCGGGTGAGCCGGTATGTCAGGTAGACGAAGCCGGCGTAGAGGAACAGCAGCGGCAGCCGGAGCAGCACCCAGCTCGGTGCGAAGGCGGCGAACAGCGGCGCGGCGAGGTACGACTCGACCACGCCCATGTAGTGCTGCCCGTAGAGGAAGATCGGCCATTCCCGACCGGCGGCGATGTGTGCCGCGGCGAGTCCGAAGGTGGCCTCGTCACTGTTCGAGCCCGGTACGGTGAGCAGCATCAGGACCAGCCGGTAGCCGGTACCGACCAGCCCGAGTACGAGGGCCACCAGTCCCGGCGGATCGAGTGCTCCGCGCCGCCGTCCGCTCTGCCGCACTGCTCCTGACACGACCAACGCCCCCGTCGTCGTCCCGCTCGCAGTGTCGCACGATGAATAGGGTGAAAACTGCTCATCTCGGCAAAGCGGGCAGACTCCGGGAACTTTTGATCATCGCTCCCGGTGCTCACATGGCCGGGCGAGGCGGTCTATGGCAGGGTGTCAGGGGTGTCGCTCGTACCCGCCCGATCGTCGGCCGTAGCCCGCCGCCCCCACCGGGCAGCCCGGGTCGAGGACGCGGTGCACGAGCTGCTCGCCCGGCGGCTGCGCCAGCGCGGCTGGCCGCCCACGATCGTCGCGTACGCAGGTTACGGCGGGCAGGGCTGGGTTCGGGTGATGGGCCGGATGCTGCTCACCCGGATCGACCCGCGCGCCCCCCGACCCGCCGAGAAGGTACGCGGCTGGCGCAGCTTCGTGACCCTGCCGGTGAAGGACGCCCCGGTGCTGATCGAGGCGGGCGGCGGCCGGCACGAGGCGCGTACCGACCGGAGCGGCTTCATCGACGCCGTGATCAAGGCCGACCTGCCGCCAGGCTGGTGCTCGGCGCGACTGACCAGCCCCGGCGCCGAACCCGTCGAGGCCCCGGTACGCGTCGTCGACCCGGAAGCCCGGTTCGGCATCCTCTCCGACATCGACGACACGGTGATGGTCACCGCACTGCCCCGGCCCCTGCTCGCCGCCTGGAACACGTTCGTCCTGGACGAGCACGCCCGGATGGCCGTACCCGGCATGGCGGTGCTCTACGAGCGGCTGGTCACCGCCCATCCCGGCGCACCGGTCTTCTACCTCTCCACCGGTGCCTGGAACGTCGCCCCGACACTGACCCGGTTCCTCTCCCGGCACCTCTACCCGGCCGGCCCGCTGCTGCTCACCCAGTGGGGCCCGACGGTCGACCGCTGGTTCCGCAGCGGGCGGGAGCACAAGCGGGCCGCCCTGGCCCAGTTGGCCCGCGAGTTCCCGAAGGTCCGCTGGCTGCTGGTCGGCGACGACGGCCAGCACGACCAGGAGATCTACGCCGAGTTCGCCGCCGCCCACCCGGAGAACGTGGCCGCGGTCGCGATCCGCCGGCTCTCCCCGACCCAGTCGGTGCTGGCCGGCGGCCTGCCCGGTCACCACAACGGCGACCCGCGCGCCTCCGGCCTGGCCGGCCAGCCCTGGCTGTACGCCCCGGACGGCGCCGGCCTCTGGCGCCTGCTCCGCGACACCGAGATCACCCAGTAGCGACGCCAGCACGGCCCGGCCGGCCGGGCGCTGGATGTCGGCGACAGTTTCGTCCGACCGATCTTCGCCCACGGGGGCCGGCGGTGTGGGTGGTCCGGTTCGGGGCCACCCCCACCGGCACTGTGCAGGGGTCCGAGAACGGGTCGAGGTCAGATCCGATCGGCGACTATCAGCAGGTAGTGGAAGGAGCCTTCCCGGTAGGCGTTCAGGAACGCCTCCTCGATCCCGGTCGCGACCGACGACTCGGCCCGCAACTCCCAGTACGGAATCGTCGCGTCGGTCAGGTCGAAGACGTTGATCGGTGCCAGCCGGTTGGCGGCGAGCGCCCGGAAGTAATCGCTCCTGCGGTGGATGTTGCAGGTGTAGTGCTCGTCGATCCGGCTCACCGCCTTCGACCGGCCACCGGTGATGTCGTTGAAGCAGCCGGTGATGCACACGTATCGGCCGCCGAACGGCAGCAGTCGGCTGAATTCCCCGAACAGTTCGAACAGGTCGACGTACATGGTCGTCTCGTTGGTCCAGATCCCCTGGCGGGATCCGGTCTCGAAGCCGGTGCCGAGCATGTTGCGGAAGTGGAACCTGACCTGGTCGCTCACCCCGTGGGCGGCGGCCTGCTCGTTGGCGAACCCGACCTGGTACTCCGAGATGGTCACCCCGTCGACCCGGCAGCCGAACCGCTGGTGGGCCATGAGGCTGGTGCCACCGCGACCGGACCCGGCGTCCAGCAGCAGGTCCGTCGGCGAGATGTCGCCGAGGTGGTCGAGCAGCAGGTTCGCCTGCGCCGTCTCCAGCCGGTGCAGCTCCGCGATGATCCGCTCGTCGCGGGTCTCGGCCGGACCGACCAGTACGGACGGGTCCACCTCGCCGATCCCGTAGTGGTGGTGGTAGAGCCCGTCGATCTCCCCGAGCCGCAGGTTGACCGGGTCGTTCCGGTTGATGTTCCAGTACGCCGCTACGGACCGCTGGTACGGCGTACGCAGCACCGAGGCCGTGGCCGTACCGGTGGCTGCGGACATACCGGTGGCCGTGGTCGTGGCCGTATTGGACGTTTCCGTGGTCATGGGTGTCAGCTCCTTGTGGTTGCCCCGCCGTGGTAGCGGGCGGTGGTCGCGTGCCATTCGCGGCTGCCGCCGAGCCAGGCCCAGGTGTCGGCCAGGAAGCGGCGCAGAGTCGGTGAGCCGAGCAGGCTGAGCGTCGCGGCCTCGGCCACGAACGCGTGCATCAGTTCGTTGTGGATCTCCACGGTGCGGATGAGCGCCTCCCGGAGGGAGCACCCCTCCTCGATGGAGATCACCCTGGGCAGGTTGAAATCGGTGTCCGACTCGTGCGCGCCGGAGTGGATGTCGTTGAGCAGTACGTTCGCGAGTCCCGCCGTGGTGAACGCACGGCGTACCCGGGGGTCGAAGAACTCGTCGGGTGACAGTTCGTAACCGGCGACCGGATCGACCAGGATCATCGGCGGCAGGAAGCTGTTCAGGTGCCGTTGCACCAGGTACTCCCAGACCGGCGGGGTGCGCCCGTTGACGTGCCAGTCCGCCTCCTGGTTCCAGGCGACGAACAGGATGCCCATCTGATGCTGGAACCGGCCCATCTGCGCCGTCGACGTGTAGCGGGCGAGGTGCTCCATCGAGGTGCGGAAGGCGGTGGCGATCGGCTCGTCCGCCCGGTACCGGTCGAGCTCGGGGGCGTACCTGGCCGGTAACCGGGCCGGGTCGACCACGGCGTGCAGCTTGGCCAGCCGGGAACCGACCACGGCCGGGTCGGCACCCAGGGAGACCTCGTCCACCACGTAGTCGTCGGTCGCCCACTCCGCGACCACGCACTTGGTCGCCGCGAGCAGCCGGTCGGGGTCGCTGGTCGCGGGATGGGCGAGCATGATCAGGCGGCCGAAGTTGTACGCCCGGAGCCGGTCGAGCTGGCCGTCGTAGATGCCGACCTGCCCGGCCCATTCGACGACCCGTTCGTTGACCTCCTCGCCGAGGGCCGGGTCGTCGCGCAGCGGCCCGGGGCAGAACAGCTCCGGTACCGAGTCGTCGTCCGGCCGCCGATCCGGCGCCGGCCGTCCGATTTGGAACGCGGCCGTGCCCAGGCCGGTCGGCTTGACGACCCGGTCCAGGGCCGCCGTTGCCGTGGTCACCCTCGACAGTTGCGCGGCGGGGGCTCGCCCGGTGTCCGACAGGATCGCGGCGACCAGGCCGACCAGGGTGTCGGTGACCGTCTCCGTGGTTGTCGGGGACAACGCGGGCACCTAACGCTCCTGGTCCCCGTAGTGCGACAGCTGCACGTCGTCCAGGACGCCGAGCGCGTCGGGCACCAGCACCGCCGCCGAGAAGTACGCGCTCACCAGGTACGACATGACGGCCTGCTCGTTGACGCCCATGAACCGTACGGAGAGGCTGGGCTGGTACTCGTCCGGAATCCCGGTCTGGTGCAGGCCGATGACGCCCTGGTCCTGCTCGCCGGTACGCATCGCCAGGATCGAGGTGGTGTGCGCGTCGGTGATCGGGATCTTGCCGCAGGGGAACATCGGCACCCCCCGCCAGGCCGGCACCCGGTGGCCGTCGACCTCCACCGGATCGGGGTAGATGCCCCGCCTGGTGCACTCCCGGCTGAACGCGGCGATCGCCCTGGGGTGGGCCAGCAGGAGTTTCGTGCTACGTCGCTTGGAGAGCAGTTCGTCGAGGTCGTCGGGGGTCGGCGGGCCGGTCCGGGTGTGGATCCGCTGCCGGTAGTCGGCGTTGTGCAACAGACCGAAGTCGCGGTTGTTGACCAGCTCGTGTTCCTGGCGCTCGCGTACCGCCTCGATGGTCAACCGCAGCTGCTGTTCGAGCTGGTTCATCGGCTCGTTGTAGAGATCCGCCACCCGGGTGTGCACCCGCAGCACGGTCTGCACCGCGGCCAGCTCGTACTCGCGGGGCGAGAGTTCGTAGTCGACGAACGTACCGGGCAGCACCGGCTCGCCGTTGTGCCCGGACGCGAGTCCGATCTCGGCTTCGCCGTGCTTGTTCTGCGGCAGGGCGGCCTTGATCCGGAACCGCTCGACGTGTTCCCGCAGCGTGGGCGAGTTGGCGAGCAGTTCGTCGAACGCCTGCCTGGGCAGCGCCAGCGTGGTCACCGCCGTCATCGCCCTGGCGGTGTGCTCCCAGGTCGCCTCCGGTTCGAGTAGGGCCTGGTCACCGAAGAACTCGCCGTCGGCCAGGACCCCGACCTGGACCGGATCGCCGTACGCCCCGACGCCGTCCTTGCGTACCTTGCCGTGGACGATCAGGTGGAGCTGGTCGGCGGCGGAGCCGGCCACGGTGATGGCCTGACCGGCCTCGTAGTCCTGTCGGGTGAAGCGGTCGGCGAGGGCGCGCAGGACGGACCCGTCGTCGAAGTCGCGCAGCAGTGCGAGTTCGCCGAGTTCGTTCGGTATCACCTGGACGTCGGAACCGGTGTTGGTGAAGGAGACGCGGCCGTCTCCGATCCGGTACACGAGCCGCCGGTTCACCCGGTATGTGCCGCTGGAAACCTGGACCCAGGGCAGCATGCGCAGCAGCCACCGGGAACTGATTTCCTGCATCTGCGGTGTGGACTTGGTGGTGGTCGCCAGGTTCCGGGCAGCCGCGGTGCTCAGACTGAGCTGCGTCTCTCCTTCGCTGGCTGCCAACCCGGTCGTGAGTGGACTGGACATGCGTCAACTCCCAAGGCTGTACGGGTTGCCGACAGTGAACGAGCAGCACCCGGGCCGAAGAGCACACGATCGGGTGCCGGTTCCGGGTGTCTGCGAGCCATTTCCCAGCAACAGAATGTGTTTGTCTGTTAGCGGAATGTATTGGCTGGATCGACGGTCAGCCTGTCATTCGAGGTCGGAGTACGTGTTAACTCGTTGTGTCGATACTGTGGCTGAACGTGAGTATGAGATGAGTCATGTGGTTCACGGGCCGGCACCGGCCAACCACCACCGGGCTGCGTGGCCGCTCGCGGGGCGATAACGTTCCTGCCATGCGCTTGCAGAACATCGTCTTCGACTGCCGTAACGCCTACGAACTGGGATCGTTCTGGGGCGCCGTGGTCGGTAGGCGGTTGGCCGAGGACGACAAGCCCGGCGACGAGGAGGTCGTCGTCGAGATGCCGGAGGGGCCGACGCTGTACTTCGCCGAGGTGCCCGAGCCCAAGACGGTCAAGAACCGGCTGCACGTCTGCCTCGAACCGGAGCGGTCTCGCGACGGCGAGGTGGAACGGGTGCTCGGCCTGGGCGCGACGATGGTGGATGACCGTCGGCGGCCCGACGGTACGGGGTGGGCCGTACTGGCCGACCCGGAGGGCAACGAGTTCTGCATGCTGCGCAGCGCCGCCGAGCGCCACTGACTCCCGTCAGGCATTCGAGAGTCGCGACGGAGGCTGCGGCCCGTAGGTGAGTCGGCGTAGCAGCCGCTCGGCCGGGCCGGGCCACGCTTTCCTGCGCATCAGGTCGGCCAGCAGCACGGTGGCCAACCAGGTGATGGCCGCCACCGCCGAAGCGCCCGCGTCGCCGAGTCGTCCGCCGAGCCCACCGGCGTACGGCGCGAAGAGCGCGACGAATGCCACCGACTGGAGCAGGTAGCAGGTCAGCGACCGTCGCCCACAGGCGGCGAGCGCGACGATCACCCGTCCCGGCGCTGCGCCGCGATGGTGTGCGACGAGGCCGGCCAGCGCGGCGTAGCCGAGCCCACCGGCGATGCCGGTCACGCTGTGCAGGGCGTACGCCGGCACCGCTCCACCGGGTGTCCAGTCGGTCCAGATCGACGCGTCGATCAGCGCGAGCGGGGCACCGCCGACGGCCGCGATGACGATGCCGAGCACGGCGATTCGGGTCAGTAGCAACCGGTGCCGGCCGGGTGCGTCCAGCAGTCGACGCCGGGCGGCCCACATGCCGATCAGGAACGGTGTGACGACGTCCAGGGCGAGCATCGGCGCGAGGAGCGCCCAGGTGACCAGCCGCAGGCCGACCGCTTCGAGCGGGGAGTCGGCGCTGGTCGGCAGCGGTGGGGATCCGTTCGCGACGATTCCGAGTGCGGGCACCGTGGCGAGCCCGGCGAACACGATGGTCCAGAGCCCGGCGACCAGGAGCAGGGTGCGGTCGCGGGCCCGGGACATCCCCGCCAGCACCAGGCCCAGCAGTCCGTAGGTGGCCAGGATGTCGCCGAAGAACAGCAGCAGGGCGTGGACGAAGCCGAACGCGAGCAGCCAGCGGCTACGTCGGCGCAACAGGCCGCGTACCTCGGTCGGCTCGGCACCGGCGGTGAGCCGCCGGTTGGCCAGCTGGACCAGTCCGTAGCCGAAGAGGGCGGCGAACATCGGCAGTGCGCGACCGTCGACGAGAAGTACCTGAAGGCCGGCGACCAGCCGGTCGACCGGTCCACCGTCGAGGGCGTAACCCCGAAAGCCCGTCGGTTGGCCGTAGAGGTACATGTGGGCATGGGCCAGTGCGATGAGCAGCAGCATCGCACCGCGGGCGAGGTCGGGGGCGAGTGATCGGTCGGCGGGCCCGGTGGCGCCACCGACCGGAACGAGCGGGACGGTGGGCGCGGCGAGGCTACTGGCCACGGGACACCCATTTCTTGGCGGCGGGATCGTCAGACGCGCGGCAGAATCCAGGGGCCGACAGGCACCCGGTCGGTTAGCTACGCATGCGTAGCTAATCTCATGGGCATAAGATACGCAAGCGTTTCTTGAGGTGAGGTCGTCATGAGCGAGATACGGCAGCAGGCCGCGACCCGAGGACGTTCCCGGCGACGTGGGGACGATCTGGTCCAGGCGATCCACGCGGCGGTACTCGCCGAGGTGGCCGAGGTCGGCGTCGGCGGACTCACCATGGAGGGCATCGCCAAACGCGCGGCGACCGCCAAGACGTCGCTGTACCGGCGCTGGTCATCGCCGGGGGAACTGCTGCTGGACGCGCTCCGCGAAGCACACCCGGAGGAGGTGCCGTCACCGGGCGCCGACGATCTTCGCGGCGACCTCATCGTCGCACTGCGGCAACTCGTCGCCTGGATGAACAAGCCCGCGGCAACCGCCGTCCTGGCGATCCTGACCGAGCGTCACCGCCACCCCGACCTCGTGCGGGCGCTGTACGCCGACGTCTTCGACGCGCGGGGTGGCACCTTCACCCGCACCGTCCTGCGTCACTACGCCGAACAGGGCCGGCTCGACCCGAAGCTCGTCACCGCGGTGGTGAGCGACATCGGCGAGGCCCTGGTGTTCAAGCACAGTCTGGACAGCGGAGAACTACCCGACGAGCAACTGCTCGCCGACATTGTCGATCAGGCCATCCTGCCGGCGGTGGGTGTCGTGCCCGGCCGCGAACGGTGACCTGCCCCGGCGTGGTGATCCTGCTATGCGTGCGCCAGGTGGAGCTTTCTTCCGGACCAGTCGCCGAGTAGGGCGGGATTTTCGAAACCGGCCTCGACACCTTCCGCTCGCTGGATTATCGACAGGAGGATGTCGACTATCGGGTAGGTGTCGCCTGCTTCCAGGGTCGCCTCAATGGCGAGCGTGCCTTCGTCGAGGTCAACCGAGACCGTGCTGTTGTAGACCTCGGGGCGTTCGCTCTCGAGTTTGTGCAATTCTTCCATGAAGTGCGCCGCCTGTTTATCGAGGAGGGAAGGCGATGGATGTCGTCCCCCATGGTCCCGGACCACGGCCCGAAGAGTGATCCGTACCCGCATGTCGCCCTATACTCCTTTTCGAGATCGCGCCAACAGCGCAGAAGGAATGCCCATTCCAAAAGGTCCCTCACGTAATCTTTTGGCTTGGGTGGCATAAAGGAAACAAAGCGGGAATGCCTTCCGCATGGGCAGTAGAGCTTGGGCAGTGGAGCCGGCGGCTCGTCCGGTGACGCGTACCGCAAGGTGAACCCGTATGATGCTTCAAGAAGCGCCACCGTTCTCTCGACGATCGAATTCGATTGCGACCCGAAGTCCTGCAAGTTTCGCTCCTAAATCGCTTGTAAGCAATCTTGGAACGACGGACCCGGGTGTGAGGTTGCGCTGCTCAAGCCGATCGCCGTAAGTCGTCGGACACCGTGTGCGTTTTTGTCGTTTCAATCCCGCGCCTTTGGTGCATGTTTAGTCCGATTTGGTCCCGAATGGGAAGCCTCGCCCGCTCCTCTGGGTCGGGCCGAACGACGTCGCATATCAGTTATGTAAGAAGGAATCCGACTTGCGCCGTAGTGATACAGCCGGGTTCATTCCGATGAAAGGCGCTTGGTCCGTATTTCTCGTGCAATCGACGCGGACCTCGCTTCCACGGTCACCGGCCAGGGCCCCGGTGCTGCGGCGATCTCGCGAAGGTTTGTGGAGCCTTCCCCTGACGGGTAACGATGAGGTGCTCGACCGGGTGATGCGGAACGGTTGACGAGTTCCCGGGCTGCCGCCTTCGCCTCCTCGTGTTGCTTCTGGACGTAGGCGAGCAGCGCGTCACGGCTGATCCGACGGGAGTCGCCGACCTTGAACGACTCGATCTCGCCCGAGCCGACCAGCGACCAGATGGTCCGCTCGCCGAGGTCCATGACCTTCGCGGCGTGCTTCACCGTGTAGGCGATCTGTTCGTCCGTGGTCCCGGAGACAGGACTGCAAGAGTGTGTGTTCCCATGCATGGGATCACCGTACATGTTCCTGACCACGGGAACGCACTAGTACGTTCGGCTGTTTTCGGCGCACTCTCTGTGTCCTGCCGCGTAACACGTGCAGCACAGCGCAGGACACCGACCCGTTCGGCGGATCCTCGGGGAGGGTCGACGTCGACCGTGGCATTGGACCCGTCCACGGGACAATAGGCCCAAGATCGGGACTTACCTTGACACCGTGGCAGCAGCACCGAAACCCGTCTCCGTCGCAGTCGCACGCGCCCGCTTCGGCGCCTGGGTCCAACGCACCCTCGAAGCCGCACGCGACCGCGGCCTGACCGATCGGCAGATCGCCAAGGCAACCGGCGTCGGCACGTCCACATTCCACCGCTGGCGCATCGGCGACTGGAAGGAACTGCCCGAGGTGAGGCGCGTCGAGGCGTTCGCGGTCGGCCTCCAGGTCGACGTCGACCCCGCCTGGAAAGCACTCGGCATCGGTGGGGCCAGCGCGCCGGTAGCAACCCCCGAGTTGCCGCTGCCACCCGAGGTCCGGACCATCCTCCGCGCGCTCGCCGACCCCAACGTATCGTCCGCCCAGAAGGCGGTCATCCGGGAGATGCTGACCATGCTCGCCGACCGGGCCGAATCGATCAGCCCCCGGCGGACCCGGAGCACCACCGACGAGGCGGCCGGCTGAACGTACGCCGAGCGCGGTCGGATTGCCGGTCGCGCTCGGTACGGGGCCGACCGGCACTCGCGTACGCACTGTGCTTCCGAATGGCGGGCCGTCGGCGCCAGCACGGCCGCGTTGCTCGAACCGTTGACCGGCTCGCTGCTGTCGGCGGTCGTGTTCGGCGAGGCGGCCCGGTGCTCCCGGAACCGTGGGAACCGTGCTGCTCGCCGTCCCGATGATCGTTATCGGACGCGAGTCGAGATGATCACCATCGGACCGTGTCGGCGGCTCTCGTCGGGTCCGTGTCGAGGGGTTCCGACCTGCGATGACACGTCGCGTACCGGTTGGTCCGGCTCGCCGGAATGGCATTTACGGAGGGTGAACGACGGCCTGATTCGCCGTTAACAAAGCGAGATCGAATTGGCCTTGAACTGAGCAAGATTAAAGATGAGCGACGGCAGCATGCCGTGCAAGCTAGCGCGTGATGGACACGCCAATCGAGCATCTTTGCGCTAGACACATCGCTCCCTCGCCCACTCTCGGCGAGGGAGCGACGTGATGTGGGTGGTCGAAGACGGCCCGGACCTGGTCGACCCGGAGAAGGTGGGGAACAAGTTCGCGAAGCAGGTCGTGCTGGCGCGTGCGGGGTTTCCGGTACCACCGCTGGTGTGCGTGCCCGCGTCGGTGTTCGACCACGTCGTCGGTACGACCCTGGCCGATCCGGCGGTCGCGGGGACGGCGGTCGCGGGAACCGCGTCGACCCCGGACCTGATCGGCCGGGCCGAGGAACTGCGCCATCGGGTACGGGCCGGGGGAGCGCCGCCGGAGTTGCGCCGCGCGCTGGCGGACCGGTTCGACCAACTCGCCGGACCCGACGGCCTGCTCGCCGTACGCGCCTGCGTGGTGCCGTCCGCCGGCCAGGCGGACACGGGAGAGGATTCGGCCGACGACCCGTTCGCCGGACTCAGTGACAGCTTTCTATATATAGGACGCGACGACCTCACCGAGCGTGTCGTCGACTGCTGGGCCTCGGGCTTCAATCCGGAGGCGGTGGCGTACCGGGCCCGGCGCGGGCTGCCCCCGTTCGCCGCGCGGGTGGCCGTGGGCATCCAGCGGATGGCCATGGGTACCCGCTCGTTCGTCGCCTTCACCCGTGACCCCCGCGACGGCTCGGCGCGCTGCGTGGTCGCGGCGGCCTACGGCATCGGCGAGGGGGTGGTGCAGGAGAAGGCCGACGTGGACCACTTCTTCGTCGACCGCGCGTCGGGTGTGATCGAGGCGCACACCGGTGTCAAGTCCCGGGCGGTCGGCTGGGACCCGACCCGCCCCGGCGACGGCCCGGTTGCGGTGCCGGTCGACGAGCGGCTCGCCGGCCTGCCGGTGCTCACCGACGACCAGGTACGCGAGGTGACCGCCCTGGCGCTGCGCGTCGAGGAGCGGTTCGGTGCCGCGCAGGACATCGAGGGCACGTTCACCGAGGACGGCACGATCCACCTGGTCCAGGCCAGGCCGGTCGTCACGGCCGGCCGGGCGACGCGGGGACGTCCGGAGACCGCGGGTGGACCGCCGATCGTGTGGGACAACAACAACGTCACCGAGAGCTTTCCCGGGGTCAGCGGCGCGCTGACGTACTCCGTGGCCCGGGAACTGTACGAGGTGGGCTTCACCGACCTGTACCGCCGGATGGGCGTACCCGCCCGGACCCTGCGCCGCAACGCGCCGCTGCTGGCCCGGATGGTCGGACACCTGGACGGGCGGATCTACTACCAGCTCGACGCCTGGTACCACCTGCACGGGCAGATGCGCTGCTTCCGGCCGCTCTGGTCGACCTGGGAGCAGTCGCTGGGGCTGGCCGAGCGCGCGGACCCCGACCGCCGGCCACCGTCGCGGCTGGCCGGGTTCTTCCACGTCGCCGAGATCGTGGCCCGGCTGGCCGTGCACCCGTGGCGGGTCCGCCGGTTCCTGCGCTGGTGGGACGGTTACCACCCGAGCCTGGCCGACGCGGCGTCGATGCGCCCGCACGAGGCGGTCCAGGCGTACCGAACACTGTGGACACACGTGGGCCGGCAGTGGGGTGTGACCCTGGTCAACGGCGTCTTCCTGTTCACGGCGGCCTGGGCGACCAACACGCTGTTCCGCAGGTGGCTGCCGAACGCGGACCGGAGCCTGCTCAACGGGATGCTGGTCGGCGGGCCGGACAACCGCTCGGCCCAGGCGCTGCACTCGGTGGTGGCGCTGGCCGCGACCGCCGCCGCGACGCCCCAACTGCGCGCCACCGTGCTGGCCGACCCGGACCCGGAGGAGCTGTGGGAGCGACTGACCGGCGGTGACCAGGCCCGCGACCAGTCGGGCGACGACCGGACCGCGCGGTTCGGCGCCGCGCTGCGCGAGCACGTGCAGACGTACGGGGACCGGGGGCTGCACGACCTCAAGATCGAGGCGACGACACCGCGGGACCAGCCGTGGACGGTGCTGCACACCGTACGCGCGTTCCTGGAGCAGGGGCTCACCGTCGAGGCGAGCCGCGCGGTCGGGCGTGAGACCCGGCAACAGGCGGAACGGGACCTGCGCGAGCACTGCCGCAACCCGGTGAAGCGGGCCGTGCTGGGCGGGCTGTTCGGCGCCCTGCGGGTGCTGATGCGCTTCCGCGAGGACACCCGGTTCTGCCGTACCCAGCTCTTCGGCGACACCCGGGCGCTGCTGCTGCGCCTCGGCGCGGAACTCGCCGCGACCGGGCGCCTCGACCGGCCCCGGGACGTTCTCGACCTGACCGTCGAGGAGGTGCTCGGGGCGTTCGACGGTACGCTGCCCGGCGCCGACCTGCGGGCGCTGGCCGCCGTACGGGCCGCCGAACGGGTGCGCTGGGAGGCCGCCGAGCCGCTGCCGGCCCGGGTGACGACCGATTCGGACCTGCCGCTGGCGGTCGCCCTGTCGCGGTTGCGGGAGACCATCGAGGTCACCGGAGCGCGGCTGGCGGCGCAGGGCGGCGACGCCGCTGCCGGCCGGGTCGCCGGGGAGCCGATCGTGCTCACCGGACTCGCGTCCAGCTCCGGCACGGTACGGGGCAGGGCGAAGGTCGTACTCGATCCGTCGGTGACGGCCGACGCGTGCCGCGACCGGATCCTCGTGGCCCGCGAGACCGACCCGGGCTGGCTGTACCTGATGATGTCGGCGAAGGCGCTGGTGGTGGAGCGGGGCACGATGCTGTCGCACACCGCCATCACCGGCCGGCTGCTCGGCATCCCGACGGTCGTGGCGGTACCCGACGCCACCGCCCTGATCACCGACGACACCCTCCTGGAGGTCGACGGCGCCGCCGGCACGGTGCGGATCCTGGACGGCGAGTCGTGATCGGACGCTGGGGGCGGTACGTGGTGGCGGCGTACAAGCCGACCTTCCACCTGCCGTTCATGATCTTCTGGGCCGTCGGGCTGACCGCGCTGTTCGCCTGCGTCACCGGCGGCGTGCAGCGGTGGCGGCCCGACCTCGGGCTCGCCCTCACCGCCGGCACGCTGGTGATCGACATGCTGCTGCTGCGTGCCCTGGACGACATCCGCGACCAGGACTACGACCGCGAGCACAACCCTGGCCGCCCGCTGCCCAGCGGGGTGGTGAGCGAACGCGACCTGGTCGCCCTCGTCGGCTCGGGCATCGCCCTGCTGCTCCTGCTCAACGCCGGTCGCGAAGTGGTGCTGCTCGCGCTGGCCGGACAGCTCGGCTACGCGGTGCTGGTGATCGCGCTGGACCGGTACGCGGGCTGGCCACCGGGCGACCGGCTGGTGCTGCACCTCGCCGTGAACCTGCCGATCCAGACGTTGCTGAGCCTGTACGTGTACGCGGCGTTCCTCCGCGCCGAGCAGCAGCGGGTCAGCGTCGTCGGGCTGATGGCCGTCGTCGCGGTCACGTTCGGCGCGCTCTGCCTGGAGTTCGGCCGCAAGGCCACCCGCCGCCCCCGGCCCGGGGAGCGGACCTACGCCACCGTGTTCGGCCCGTCGGTGACCTCCGCCGCCGCGTTCGCCTCGGCCGCGATCGCCACCGCGATCGTGCTGGTGGCACTGCGGCCGTGGCAGCCCGACGCCGCCGGGTACGGCTGGGGCTGGCTGGTACTGGCGCCACTGGCGCTGCCGGCCGTCGCGGCGGTGCGCTTCGCCAGCGGTGCCACCCGCTGGCCGGTCGCACCCACGCTCGCCTACATCCCGGTCATGTACGCCAGCTTCCTGGCGGTGGGCTGGCTGACGAAGGGAGCATCCGTGTGAACACTCATCAGGAAGCCCGGGTACCCGAGTTCTGGACGCTGCTCGGCCCGGACTTCGCCGGCAAGTCGACCGTTCTGGACCGATTACACAACGACCACGGTTGGCGGGTCGTCTCCTACGACGACCAGTACCTCGAACGTTATCCACTGATCCGCCGGCTGCGGCAGCACTGGATCGCGGACGCCTTCGTCAGCGCCGGCACCCGCTACTCGTCGGAACTCGTGCTCGCCGCCCTGCACCCGATAGTGCTGCACCTGCGAGACGAACTGACCCGCTCGGCCGGTACGAAGCCGGTGATCGTCGACTCCTACTACTACAAGCTGCTCGCGAAGTGTCGGCTGCTCGGGGTGGAGCACTCGCCGACGTTCGACTACTGGCGCTCGTTCCCCCGCCCCCGGGGTGTGCTCTACACCGACGTACCACCCGAGGTGGCCTGGGCGCGCAGCTTCCACGGTGCCAGGGTCAACCCCTTCGAACACCACGGCGACACGCCCAACGAGGCGAACTTCATCCGTCTCCAGTCCGACCTGCGGGCGGCGGTCCTGGCCGAGGTGGGGGACGTTCCAGTGGAGATCATCGACGGATCAGCCGCCCCGGACGCCGTCGTGACGGCGGTCCTGGCGGCCGTAGAGATGGCGGTGGCGCGATGAACCGGACCACGATCCTGCCCCGGCCACCGTCCCAGGAGCGGCTGGCCGAGCTGCTGGAGGCGCGGGCCACCTGGGCGGGGACCACGGTGGCCGAGGCGGCGGAGACGGCCGAGACGACGGTGCTGGTGCTGTTGCGCGCGGTGGACATGACCGACCTGGTCGACGGGGCGCGTACCTTCGCGGCCGGCCTCACCGACGACGAGGCCGACGCCTGGCGGCGTTCCTGGACCAGAACCCGTTTCCTCTTCGGCAACCCGGGCAACGTGGCCCGGCGGACACCGGCACGCGTCGTCGCCCCGGGGGAGAGCGCGGCCTGGCTCGGCCCCTTCCCGTCCACCCGGTTGCCCGGAATGAGCCGGCTGCTCAAGCCGGTGTCCGGGGTGCTGCCGAAGATGCCGTCGGCCCTCACGTTCCCGCCCACCGACCGGGATGCCGGCAACCGGCCCGGGTACGGCGACCACCGCGAGTTGCAGGTCGCCGTCCGGGACCTGACCCTCGCCGAGTATCTCGTGCACCTGCACCACACCCTGGCCGAATCGGTGCTGCTCGGGCTGTTGCGGCCGGAGGAGCCGCTGCGCCTGGTCCACCGGATGGACTTCGACGCCCGTACGGCCGAGGAGACCCCGGCCTACGCCCGGGTTCACTTCGGGCACGACGATCCCACGACGCTGCGTCTCTTTACCTGGTTGTCCTCGCCAGCACAGCGATGAGTCACGACTGACAGATGGAGAGCAACGTGGACATTCCCGATCTCACCGATACCGACCTGGCCCGTCTCGCGTTGTCCGGACAGTTGCGGAGGTTGTCCGAATCACTGCGGCTGGCGGTCGTCGCCGAGGACGACAAACCGCTGGCCGTCCGGGACGGCGCCCTCGCCGCCGACCTGTGGTCCCTGCTGGCCACCGAGGTACCGCAGTTGCGGGAGACGATCGTCGGCTACCTGCGCGCCAGCGGCGGCTCCTGGCAGGACGTCGCCGATCTGGACGACCGCACCGAGGACGAGGCGCGGGCCCGCTGGGCCGGAGCCTCGACGCGGCGCTCGCCGGACCCGGCCGCCGAGGTCGCGGAACTCGACGCCTGGTACGTCAAGCACGCGCAACTGGAGCCGCTGGCCCGGGTCCGTGACCCGTTCAGCCGCCTGCTCAGCGGACGTGAGCCGGGCGGGCGCGAATGCCTCGTCTGCGCGAAGTACGCCAACCTTCCGGTACCCGCGTGGGCCGGCTTCCCGACGCCGCCGGGCGGCCACCTCGTCGACGACGGCACCTGGCGGGTCGGGCACGGCCCGACGCCGTACTGGCCGGCGGGCACCCTGCTGATCGAGTCCCGCCGGCACTTCCTCGACTACGCCGACTTCAGCACCGAGGAGGCGAGCACCCTCGGGCCGCTGATCAAGCGGTTCACCGAACCGCTCAAGGAGGCCACCGGCGCGTCCCGGGTGCACATCTTCTCCTGCATGGAGGGGACCGAGCACTTCCATCTGTGGATGGTGCCCCGGGTCGACGGGGAGACGGCCGGCCGGACCTTCATCGCCGACCCCGGGTACTGCACCTTCCCGGAGGCCGAGGAGGTCATCGGCCGCGTCCGGTCGGCCCTGGAACGCGCGGCGGCGGACCGGTGATCCGGTCGCCACTGCTCGCCTCCCCGCGTGGCCCCGGGCACCCGCACGCACGGGTCGACGCCGGCCGGGCACCGGCCGGCGTCGACCCCGGCAGCCGCCCGCGTGTCCTGCTCGCACCGGTCACGGTCAGCCCCACCAAGCCACTGACGCCGACCCACCTGAAGTACCTGCTGTCACTGGACATGCTGTACCGCGCCACGGCCACGTTCGCCGACGTGACGTTCCAGTACCACCACGCGACGTACTCCGGCAGCCAGCAGATCGCCGGGTTCTGGGAGTACCTCGACCGGTGCCACCCGGGAACGGAGTACGCGGCCTGCACCGAGGAGAACATCGGCGAGCTGTACACGGCGTACCACCGGGCCGACCGGGTGCCGTACGCGGCGGTCGCGCCGACGATTCGACGGGCCGAGGCGGGCTGGACGCATCCGGCGAGCGCCCGGCTGCTCGACCTGTGGGAGGAGCACTACCGCTCGCTGGGCATGTTCGACCCGGAACTGGGCCGGACCGGGCCCGCGATGGCCGGTCAGGAGGAGATCCTGGACCTGCTCGCCGGCCGTGACCTGTGCATCGACGGCCGCCCGCTGGGTGCCCCGGTGTACCTGGACGCGACCGAGGCAGGCCAGCCGCTGCGGGTCGTACTCAGCTCGGACGGGCAGCCGAACTACCTGCTCTACCTGCTGCGCGAGCTGGTGCCGCTGGTGGCGGGGCACGATCTCGTGGTCCTGGCGCACGACACGGAGCTGCGCGCCGACTACCAGACGGTCGCCCACGTACTGGGTGCGTTCGGGGCCACCGTCGTCCGGTTCGAGGTATCCCGGGTGCCGCTCGGCGGCGTCGCACAGTCCACCCGGTTCGGCGGCTGGCAGGGGCACACACTCGGCGCCTTCGCCGGCCCGTTCGTGGACGAGTTCGGTCCGGCGGCGTTCCGGCTCGGCCTGCGGCTGTACCTGGTGGCCGGGCTGGGGCGTACCGCCCGGGAGTCGTTCTCGACGCAGCACCTGGGCCGGTGGGTACGCCGGGCCGCCCGCCTGCTCGCCGAGCACGGCCAGCAGGGGCCGGAGGCCGGCGGTGCCGACTCCCGGGATCCGGGACGGTACCTCGCCGAACTCGCCGGCACGCGCGGGTACGCGGACCCGTACCGGGTGGCGACCCAGCTGATGAGCCGCGACGCCGGCGTACCGGTGGCGGACCTGCTCCGCGTGGTGGTCGGTCCGACGCGCGACGAGGGGAGGTAGCGGGATGTCGATCACCGCCCGGGACCCCGGGCTCCTGGAGTCCCCGTCCGGTCTGGACTTCTCCCGTACCGTCGACCGGACCCTGGTACACCGGCGGAACCTCACCGAGGTGTTCCTGACCGACGTGCAACGGACCGACGGTGAGAGTTTCGCCGCGGCGGCGCTGCTGCCGGTCGTGCACCCGCACTACACCAGCCACACCGGTACGGCGAACCGGACGCTGGACCCGATGCTGCTGATCGAGTGCTGCCGGCAGGCCGAGACGTACGCCGCGCACGCCCTCTTCGACGTGGAGATGGGCGCGAGTTTCGTACTGCGGAGCTGGTCGGCCGAACTGTTCCCGGACGCCCTCGGTCAGCCGACGTACGACGGCACGACCGGTGGCGCGGCACCGGGCCCGGTACCCACCGGCCCGAGGGAACTGCTGCTCAGTGCGGTCACCCGCAACGCGAGGCGGGTCGGCGGCCGGATTCGTGGACTGGACTACGACTTCCAGCTCTGGATCGCCGGCAACCGGGTCGGCCGGGTCCGGATGGAGGTCGGGTACGTCGCCTCGGTGGCGTACGTCGTCATCCGGGGGCGTGGACGCGACGGCCCACCACCCTGGTCCGACGGGCTACTTCCGGTGCGTACCGGTCGTCCGGTCGTACCGGCCGCGGTGGGCCGGGTCAACGCCACCGACACCCTGCTGCTCGACGTGGTGGCCCGCCCCGACCGGGTGGCCGCGACGCTGCGCGTACCGGTGGAGAACGTCAGCCTCTTCGACCACCCCCAGGACCACGTCCCGGGGATGGTGCTGCTGGAGGCGGCGCGGCAGATCGCGGCGCTCGCGGCCCGGCAGTGGGACGGGGCCGCCGTACACACGTTGACGATGGTCGCGATGGAGTCGTCGTTCGCCGCCTACGCCGAACTCGACGAGGCCGTCACCGTGACGGCGACCCGGGCCGAGGGGACGCAACCGGGGCCGGTGGACGCCGGCCCGCCGTGGCGGCGGCCCGTCGAGGTCGTGTTCCAGCAGGCCACGGGCGAGATCTCGCGCGTGTCGGTGGTCATGGAGCTCGCCTCCGGTACGCCCTCGGCACGCGCAGAGCGGGGAGGATGAACTATGGGTTCAGCGGCGATCGTCGCCGGACTGGGAGCCTGCGTACCGCTGACCGTGGTGACCAACCACGACCTCGCGGCACGTCTGGACACCGACGACGAGTGGATCCGTACCCGGACGGGTATTCGGCAGCGGCAGGTGGTCGCCCCGGGCGAGGCAACCGGCGACCTGGCGGTGGAGGCGGCGCGGCGTGCGCTCGCGTCGGCGGGTACGGACACCGCCGACGCGGTCGTCCTCGCGACGAGTACGCCGGACCGGTTGTGCCCGGCGACCGCCCCGCACGTCGCCAGCCGACTCGGCCTCGGCAACGTCCCCGCGTTCGACGTGGCGGCCGTCTGCGCGGGCTTCGTGTACGCGCTGGCCACGGCGTCGGGCCTGATCGCCATGCGGGCTGCCGACCGGGTGGTGGTCATCGGCGCGGACACGTTCTCCACGATCCTCGACCCGGACGACCGGACGACCGGCGCCGTCTTCGGCGACGGCGCCGGGGCGGTGGTCCTGCGGGCCGGTACCGACGACGAGCCGGGCGCCCTGCTGGGGCTGAGTCTCGGCAGCGACGGCAGCCGCAGCGACCTGATGGGGATTCCGGGCGGCGGGTCCCGTCAACGCTCCACCGGGCTGCCGATCAAGGAGGAGGAGACCTACTTCGGCATGCAGGGACAGGCCGTCTTCACCCAGGCGGTACGGCGGATGTCCGCCTCGGTGCAGGAGACGGTGGCCCGGTGCGGCTGGCGGCTGGCCGACGTCGACCGGTTCGTGCTGCACCAGGCGAACGCCCGAATCCTGGTGGCCGTGGCCCGCAAACTCGACGTACCGGTCGAGCGGTTCGTCACCGACATCGAGCGGGTCGGCAACACCGTGGCCGCCTCCGTACCCCTGGCCCTGGTCGACGGCGCCGTGTCCGGCGACCTCGACCCGGGGCACCGCGTGGTGCTGGCCAGCTTCGGCGGCGGTCTCGCCTGGGGTTCGGTGGCCCTCGTCTGGCCACGGTTGGGAACTGTCCAGGCCCCCGCGCTCACCGACGCGGCCGAGTCCTACCAGTCAGGAGCACGATGATGAACGCGATCGAAGAACGAATAGCCAATGTTCTGTCCACACAGCTCAGGCTCGACCGCAGTGTGCTCGGCTCCGATGTGACCTTCGAGTCGGTCGACCTCGACTCGCTGGTGCTCGTCGAGTTCGCGCTGCTGCTCGGCGACGAGTTCGGGATCGAGATCGACGACGGCGACCTGACCAAGGAGATGACGCTGCGGGACACGGCCGAGCTGGTGACGGCCAAGGGGGCAGTGCTCTGATGGGGCACGGGGCGGCGTCCTTCGGGGCGGCGATCACCGGCATCGGACTCGTCACACCGGCCGGCATCGGGGTGAAGGAGAACTGGGACACCCTCCTGTCCGGCCAGTCCTGCGCGACGGTCGACGAGGCGCTGGGCGGGCTGCCGGTGACCTTCGACTGCCGGGTGCCGGGGTTCGACGCGGAGGCGCTGCTCGGCGGCTTCTCGGCCTGGCAGCTGGAGCGCTTCGTGCAACTGGCGATAGTCGCCGCCCGGCAGGCGGTCGAGGACGCCGGTTGGGACCCGGACACCTGGGACGCGACCCGGGTCGGCGTCGTGCTCGGCAACTCGCTCGGCGGGGTACGGACCGTCGAGCGGCAGCACGACGTGCTCGCCGAGGGCGGGCCGCGCCGGGTCTCGCCGCTGCTGGTGCCGATGTACATGGTGAACATGGTCGCCGGGTACGTGGCCATCGACGTGGATGCCCGCGGACCGAGCCAGGTCACCGCTACCGCCTGCGCCTCGGGTACGACGGCGGTGGGCACGGCCCGGGAACTGCTCCGCTCCGGGGCATGCGACATCGTGCTCGCCGGCGGCACCGAGTCCGCGCTGACGCCGCTGGTCATCGCGGGGCTGAACCGAATGGGTGCGCTCTCCCGGCGGGTCGAGGAGCCGGGTCGCGCCTCCCGACCGTTCGACGCCGACCGGGACGGGTTCGTGGCCGCCGAGGGTGCGGCCGTGCTCGTCCTCGAACGGGCGGAGGACGCCCGCGCCCGGGGGGCCAGGGTGCGCGCCGTGGTGCGGGGGTACGGCTGCGCCACCGACGCGCACCACGCGACGGCGCTGCACCCGGACGGTCGGGGCATCGAGCAGGCGCTGCGGGCGGCGCTCGCCGACGCCGGAGTCGCCGGCTCGGACGTCGACCACGTGAACGCGCACGGCACCTCGACCCCGCAGAACGACGTCACCGAGGGGCGGGTACTGCACCGGGTGCTGGGCGACCGGGCCCTGGTCACGTCGACGAAGGGGGTCACCGGCCACGCGTTGGCGGCGGCGGGGGCGATGGAGGCGGCGTACGCGGCGCTCGCCATCGAGCACCACAGCGTCCCGCCCACGGCCAACCACACCCGGCTCGATCCCGAGCTGGCCATCGACGTGGTCAGCGGTGCCCCGCGACCCGCGCCGATCGACGTCGCCGTGAGCACGTCGCTCGGGTTCGGCGGGCACAACGCGGCGCTCGTGCTGACGGCGAGCTGAGGGCCGCCGGGACCTCCGGCAGTTCCGACAATTTCGAGACCTCCGTTACGACGACCATGAGAACCGGGAGACAACGAGTGAGCAAGCTGCAAAAGATCCGCCTCGTCGCGCTGGACAGCGACGGGGTGGTGCTCAACGACACCTACAGCCCCGTCATCGAGCGCTTCGTCACCAAGCACGGCGGCCGGTACACCGCCGAGGTCGAGCGCGGCGTCTGGGGCTCGCCCCAACTGGCGGCCGGGCAGAACATGGCCCTGGCCTGCAAGCTGCCGTGGTCGGCGAAGGAGACGATCGCCGCGTTCTTCGTCGAGCGCGACGAGTACCTCAAGGAGCACCCGGTCGAGGTGACCGAGGGCGCCGAGGAACTGCTCGCCACGCTGCGCGAGGCCGGCGTCCGGGTCACCTGCTACGGGGGTCGCAACCGCGAGTACACGTTCGACAAGTACCTGGGCCACCTGGCGGAGTTCTTCGACCCGGAGATCCCGTACGTCGACGTGAACGACTTCCGGCCCGGTACGAAGGAGATCGTCCGGGACGTCTTCGGCTACGAGTTCGACGAGGTCCTGTTCGTCGACGACATCAACCGGGTCGCCGAGGTCACCAAGGTGCTGGGTGCCGGTTTCGTCGGGGTACCGGCCAGCCTGCCGCACAACTTCCAGCGCGCCGAGATGGAGGCGACCGGGGTGCGGTACACGGTCGACGACATCCGGCAGATCGATGCCGAGCTGCTGGAGAAGGTCGACGAGGAACTGGCCGCGGGGACCCTCTGGTCCGGCCGGCACTGACGGGCGAAGGGACACACCGGCGCATGACCACGGGGACGGAACAGCCGACCGTACGACTGGGCACGACGGGACCTGACGTCGGCGTCCAGGGGCTCGGCTGCATGGGCATGAGCGAGTTCTACGGCCCGAGTGACCCGGAGGAGTCCAGGCGTACGCTCGACCGGGCACTGGAACTCGGCGTGACCCTGTTCGACACCGCCGACGCCTACGGTACGGGCCACAACGAGGAGCTGATCGGCCCGTTCGTGCGCGCACACCGCGACCGGGTGGTGCTCGCCACGAAGTTCGGTCTGGTACGCCGGGCCGAAGACCCGCAGTACCGGGGGATCGACAACTCACCGGCGTACCTGCGTACGGCGGTCGAGGCGAGTCTGCGGCGGCTCGGTGTCGACACGATCGACCTCTACTACGCGCACCGGCTCGATCCGGCCGTACCGGTGGCGGAGACCGTTGGCGCGATGGCGGAACTGGTCACCCGAGGCAAGGTCCGGCACCTGGGACTGTCCGAGGTGACCGCGGCGCAGTTGCGTACGGCGTACGGGGTCCACCCGATCGCCGCCGTACAGTCGGAGTGGTCGATCTTCTCCCGTGACGTCGAGCCGGACGTCGTCGCCACGGCCGCCGAACTCGGCGTGGCGATGGTGCCGTACTCGCCGCTGGGACGGGGCTTCCTCACCGGACGGATCGCCAGCGCCGGGGAACTCGCCCCGGACGACTTCCGCCGCCGGATGCCGCGTTTCGCCGACGGGAACTTCGCGCACAACGTGGACCTGCTCGCGCCCGTGCGCCGGATCGCCGCCGAGCGGGACGTGACACCGGCACAGGTCGCCCTGGCCTGGGTACACCAACGGGCGCCGGTCCACGGCGTCGCGGTGGTACCCATTCCGGGTACGCGTAACCGGGGCCGCCTGGAGGAGAACCTCGCGGCGGCGGATCTGACCCTGACCGACGCGGAACTCGCCGAGTTGGAACCCGTCGCCGGTCGGGTGGCCGGACACCGGAACGCCGGCCTGGCCTTCAGCGCCGTCGCCAACCAGGGCGGCGCGTCCACGGCCGGGAAGGCGTAGCGGACGGCCGCTTCCGCTGAATGCCCCTGTGGCCGCGCCCCGGACGCCGTTGTCCGGGACGCGGCCACAGGTACGGTGGCTCGCCCGCGTGGCGCGGTCCGCCGACAGCGCTGGGCGTGTTTCCCCGGGCCACGGGATCGTCACCGGCCCAGATCACTACCGGGTACGTCGTCCCGACGCCGGACGCTGACATCTCCGCCTGGGGCTGTCGTTGGCTGGGCGTCGACAGGCTAGTTTGCTCGGATGAGTCTTCTCGATGATGTCGCAAGGCGTGACGGTTGGCGATGCTGGGTGTGCGACGAGCCGGTCGACGCCGACATGTCGGTGAACGACCCGCGCGGTCCCAGCGTCGACAGCCGCACCGCCGACAAGAAGGCCAAGGTGGCCGAGCGACTTGCGCACCGTGCGTGCAACACCCGCAAGGGCGCGGTCAAGGTCGTTATCGCCTGGCCGGACCGTCTGCACGTGGTGGAGCCCGCACCGCTGATCACCGTCGCCGAACGACTCGAACGCAAGGGTGGCAGGGAGCTGGTCGCCCGCTGTCCGAGTAAGAAGGACGCCCAGGAGACGGCGGACTGGCTGGTCGATCGGTTCTCCCGGCTGGTGCCGGGACTGCCGGTGACCGCGAGTGTCGACGCGGGCGGCGGACAGTACCTCGTCGCGCTGGCCACCGGCCGCCGCTGACCGGTGGCCCTGGGGCGGCGGGCCGCCGCCGACCCAGGGCATGCGCATTGACATCGACAGGGTCGCCTACCGGCGTCGGCGGCGATCGGTTTCCTGGTCAGAAGGGAGGTGCGTCCTCGCCCATCAGCGCCAGCACGACGCCTCCCTTGCCGTTCTTGAGGCTCTGGACCACGACCTTGCCGGTGCTGCCGTCGGGCAACTCCAACGTAAAGGTCTTCCCGACCGCGTTTTTGGGGCCATTGCCGGCGCTGTTGGCGGGTCGGAAGTCGCCTGCCCACGGCTGGGTCCCACCCTTGCGGGCGGGCTCGGCGAAGAGCGCGGCGGTGCCGGGGGTTCTGGTGCCGTCCGAGGCGAGAAGCACTGAGGCGCTGCGATAGGTAGCCATATGCGCTAAGGCTATCCCGGACTGCGCTCGTTTGCGTCACGACGACCGCCCCGCGACGCGAACGGCCACGGGGAGCGACCTTGATCTGCTCTCACCGCGTGGGTTGACCGGACGGCGGTCGGCACTTCAGCCGGGGCGATCTCGGCGAGCTTCTGGGCGATGAGCAGCCCTGTTGTGACCGGTAGGGTGGGCGGGACTCGAACCCGCGACCGAAGGATTATGAGTCCCCCGCTCGAACTCGACCTCGGACCAGCCCCACCTACCGACCCGGCAGAGCGCTCCGGGCATCGGTCACGCCGCGGTTGGCCAGGGCGTCGGCGCGTTCGTTGCCGGGGTCGCCGTTGTGTCCCTTCACCCAGAGCCACTCGACCCTGTGTGACTTGACCGCCAGCTCCAGCCGCTGCCACAGGTCGGCGTTCTTGACCGGCTGCTTGGCCGAGGTCTGCCAGCCGTTCCGCTTCCAGTTCGCCATCCAGCTCGTGATGCCGCTGCGGACGTACGTGCTGTCGGTGTGCAGGCGTACGGTCACCGGGCGGTTCAGGCTCTCCAGAGCCCGGATGGCGGCCATGAGTTCCATCCGGTTGTTCGTGGTGGGTGCAGACTCACCGCCGTACAGCTCGCGCTCGTGCTCGCCGTAGCGCAGCACCGCACCCCAGCCGCCCGGTCCGGGGTTTCCGCTGCACGCGCCGTCGGTGTAGATCACCACGACCTTCTCGGCCGCCTGGTCCGTCATGCCGGCAATCTACCGGTCCCACCCAGCGGTGCCCCTCCGACGCCACACCCCGATGCATCGGTACGCCTCTGCCCGCCGTACCCATCGATGCCGTGCCGACGGCGGACGGCGAACCGTCGCCCGCAGCTCGGAGCCGGATTTCGCCGCCTATTCCACGTGCTCGGTGGGCGAGGTCTGCAACAGCCACGCCAACGGCATCCGCGCCCGCTCCTCGTAGCCGCCGCGCGCGGTCAGCCGGTGCAGGGCAACCGTCTGTGCCCCGTCCCGGTCCACCACCCAGTACTCGGGGATTCCCGCCGATGCGTACTCGCAAACCTTGGTGACCGAATCCATCGCCTCGGAGCCGGGCGACACGATCTCGATCACCAGCACGATGTCACCCACGGCCGACCAGACGCTCCGGGGCGGCGGCTTGCGCCACACGGTCAGGTCGGGGATCCGGCCTCCGTCGCCCTGAGGTCCGCTGATACGGACGCCTGCGGCCTGGAGCACCTGCTCGGCGGGCCAGCCGGCGAGGATGAACCACGCGAAGATCCGACTGGCGATCATCGCGTGTTCCGAGTCGGGCGGCGGCATGACCGACAGGACCCCCTCGGGGCTCGTCTCGTAGCGGTGGCCGTTCGGGTCGGCGGCGTTCATCGCCGCCACGTCGTCGAGCGTCACGATGGCGGGCATGTGCATGCCGACGGCCTCAGCGCTCATGGGCCTCATCCTAGGCGAAGTGTGGAGCTGATCCTGGTAGCGCCGCCTCGGCCGTCAGTCGCCTGCCCCGGCGTGCGCGGTCGGACGTACGCGGCCCTGTTGCGCTCGTTGTTCGGTACGTTCGCCGGCGCGGTCGAGTAGCCGCATGACCGGCGTGGCCGCCACCCCGTGCAGCACCACCGACACGATGATCACCAGGCCGACGGTCGCCCACACCAGCTCGATCTGCGGAATATCGGCGTGACTCGTGGCGTACCCGAGGTAGTAGATCGAGCCGACGCCGCGGATGCCGAAGAATGCGATCACCCAGTGCTCGGTCGGTCGCCCCGGTGCCCCGCGCAGCGAGAGCCAGGCGACCAGCGGCCGGATCACGAACAGCAGCGCCAGCCCGGCCAGGGCGGCGGGCCAGGTCAGCGGCGCCAGCAGGCCGTCGACCACCGCCCCGCCGAGGAACAACAGCAGCAGTACGGTCAGCAGCCGCTCGATCTGCTCGGCGAAGTTGTGCAGCACCCCGTGGAACTCGTGCGTACGTTCCGCCGATCGGATGGCTCGCGCGGCGAAGAACACGGCGAGGAAGCCGTAGCCGCCGACCACCTCGATCAGCCCGTACGCGAGGAAGGTGGCGGCGATGGCGACGAAGCCCTCGGCGTGGTGGGCCAGCCGCAACTGTGCCGGGGCCCGGAAGAACAGCTTGCCGAGCAGCCAGCCGACGAACAGCCCGCCACCCACCCCCACCGCGATTTTGTAGAGCACGTCCACGGTGAGCCAGTGACCGAGCCAGCCGGCGGGGGCGAGGCCGGTGCCGGCGATCGCGATCGCGGCGTACACGAAGGGGAACGCCAGCCCGTCGTTGAGCCCGGCTTCCGAGGTGAGCGCGAACCTGACCTCGTCCTCGTTGTCCTCGACGTCGGTCGGCTCGCCCACCTGCACGTCGGCGGCGAGGACCGGGTCGGTGGGCGCGAGTGCGGCGGCGAGCAGCAGCGCGGCGGCCGGCACCAGCCCCGCCCACCACCAGCCGAGCAGGGCGACGCAGACGATGCAGAGCGGCATCCCGATGGCCAGCAGTCGCCAGGTCGACGACCAGCGTCGCCACCCCGCCGGGCGGTCGATCTTCAGCCCGGCGCCCATCAGGGCGACGATCACCCCGATCTCGGTCAGGTGGGTGGTCAGTTGCGGGTGGGCCAGGGGATCGGGGCTGGGCAGCCCGGTCGGCAGCAGGAAGACCAGCATGCCGAGGCCGAGGAAGGCGATCGGCATGGACAGCGGCCGGTGTTCCAGCATCCGGGGCAGGATGCCGGCCAGCAGTGCACCGACCCCGACCAGAGCGAACGCCACGTCGACCGGCTCCACGCCACCACCCCTCCCGATCTGCCCGACGGGCAGGTGTGGTGCCTAGCCTTTCCCCGGCCCGGGTCCGCCCACTCCCTTAGTGGCCGACGACTCAGGCCGGGACCGGACCACGGGCTCAGGACAGGGCGGCGATCGGGGGAGCACTCCCGCGGGTTTGTCCATGGCACCCGACTACCCCGCCGGCTGTCTCCGTACGCCGTCGAGGGCGATCCCGAGCACCCGTTCGCGTTGCCGCTCGTCGACGAACCCGGTCGCGGTGAGCCCGCTGATCATGCGCAGTACGTCGTCGAAGCTGACGTCGGCACGCGCCGCGCCGGCCGCCTGGGCGCGTACGAACAGTGGTTCGCCGGCGCCGTAGATGGCGGTGCGGCAGGAGCGGAACGCCTCCGAGTCCCGGTTGAGCGACTCGTAGATCGCCCGTTTGGTGGCGGCGTAGTCGACGAAGCGCCGCAGCCAGACCACGAAGCCGTCCCAGGGCGGTAGTTCGGTGACCTCGTCGGCGGCCCGGCACAGCTCCTCGACCTCGCCGAGGTAGACGGTGTCGAAGAGGTCCTGGCGGGTGGGGAAGTTCCGGTAGAGGGTGCCGATGCCGACTCCGGCCCGCCGGGCGATCTCCTCCAGCGAGGCGGCGGTGCCGCTCTCGGCGAAGACGTCGCGGGCCGCGCCGAGCAGCGCGTCGAAGTTGCGGCGGGCGTCGGCCCGGTGCGGCCGCCGTACGGCGACGCGGGCTGCCTCGGCGGCCTCGCCGGCCGTGCCCGGCGGCGTCTGCTCCGTCACCGTTCCTCCTGGTGGACCCGCCCACGACTGTATCGGAGGCGCTCCTCCACTTTATCGCCGTCAGCGGGGGGCCGGGCGCAGCCAGAGCACGCCGAGCGGCGGGATCCGCAGCGTGGCCGAGGCCGGCTGGCCGTGCCAGGGCACCGGCTCGGCCCGTACGGTTCCGAGGTTGCCCACCCCGGAACCGCCGTAGCTCTCCGCGTCGGTGTTCACCGTCTCCCGCCAGACACCCGCCACCGGCATGCCCAGCCGGTAGTCGTCGTGCGGTACGGCGGAGAAGTTCGCCACGCAGACCAGCGGCGACCCGTCGGCGGCGATCCGGATGAACGCCACCGTGTTGTTGCCCGCGTCGTTGCCGACGATCCAGCGGAACCCGTCCGGGGTGGTGTCCAACGACCACAGCGGCGGGGCCGCCCGGTACGCCGCGTTCAGGTCCCGGACCAGCCGCTGCACCCCGGCCCGCGCCGGGTCGTACAGCAGGTTCCAGTCCAGCCCCCGGTCCTCGCTCCACTCCCGGTCGTCGGCGAGCTCACTGCCCATGAAGAGCAACTGCTTGCCCGGATGCGCCCACATGTACGCCAGCAGCGCGCGGGTGTTGGCCAGCCGCTGCCAGGTGTCGCCGGGCATCTTGCCGGCCAGCGAGCCCTTGCCGTGCACCACCTCGTCGTGGCTGATCGGCAGCAGGTAGTTCTCGCTCCAGGCGTACACCAGGGAGAAGGTGAGCTCGTTGTGGTGGAACTGCCGGTGCACCGTCTCTTTGCTCAGGTAGGTCAGGGTGTCGTGCATCCAGCCCATGTTCCACTTGAAGCCGAAGCCGAGCCCGCCGCCGTGGGTCGGCTGGGTCACCCCCGGCCAGGCGGTGGACTCCTCGGCGATCATCACCACGCCGGGGTGCTCCCGGTAGACGGTCGCGTTCGTCTCCTGGAGCAGGCCGATCGCCTCCAGGTTCTCCCGGCCGCCGTGCTGGTTCGGCAGCCACTTGCCGTCCTCGCGGGAGTAGTCCAGGTAGAGCATCGAGGCGACCGCGTCCACCCGCAGCCCATCGACGTGGAACTCCGCACACCAGTAGAGCGCGTTCGCGACCAGGAAGTTGCGCACCTCACGGCGGCCGAAGTCGAAGACGTACGTGCCCCAGTCGGGGTGCTCGCCGCGCCTCGGGTCGGCGTGCTCGTACAGCGGGGTGCCGTCGAACCGGGCCAGCGCCCACTCGTCCTTGGGGAAGTGCGCCGGCACCCAGTCCAGCAGCACCCCGATGCCGGCCGCGTGCAGCCGGTCGACCAGGTAGCGGAAGTCGTCCGGCTCGCCGAACCGGGAGGTCGGGGCGTAGTAGCCGGTGACCTGGTAACCCCAGGAACCGCCGAACGGGTGCTCCGCGACCGGCATGAACTCCACGTGGGTGAAGCCGAGGTCCACCACGTACGCGGTGAGCTGCTCGGCCAGCTCGCGGTAGCCGAGGCCGGGGCGCCACGAGCCGAGGTGCACCTCGTACACGCTCATCGGCTCCTGGTGCGGGTGCCGTCGGGTGCGGGCGGCCAGCCACTCGCCGTCGTTCCACTCGTACGACGAGCGGTAGATCACCGAGGCGGTCCGGGGCGGGACCTCGGTGTGCGCGGCCAGCGGGTCGGCCTTGTCCCGCCAGGTCCCGTCCTGGCCGAGGATCCGGTACTTGTAACGCTGGCCGGGCATCGCCTCGGGGACGACGATCTCCCACACGCCGCTGCCGCCGAGCGAGCGCATCGGCCAGCCCTCGTGCGCGCCCCAGCCGGTGAAGTCGCCGACCACGCGTACGCTGCGGGCGTTCGGCGCCCAGACGGCGAAGGCGACCCCGCCACCGGGGCGGGGGCGGGCGCCGAGGGCGGTCCAGAGCCGCTCGTGCCGGCCCTCGCCGATCAGGTGCAGGTCCACCTCGCCCAGACTCGGCGGGTAGCGGTACGGGTCGTCGCGCGGTTCGCCGTCGACCTCGATCCGGTAGTCGAGCACGGTGCCGGGCACGGTCGCCTCGAAGACGCCCTCGTCGTGCACCCGGCGCATCGGGTAGCGGTCCCCGGCGACCAGCACCGAAACCTCCCGCGCGCCGCGCCGCCAGGTCCGGACCAGGGTCTGACCGCCGCGCGGGTGCGCCCCCAGCAGGGCATGCGGGTCGTACGCCACCCCGGCGACCAGCGAGTCCAAGGTAACGTCCATCAGCGGGCTCACTTCGCGGTCTCGGTGGTGGCGGGCACGGTCGGGACAGTAGTCGGTGGCGGTGGCGGCGGGTCGTTGCGGTGCACGGTGAACACGTGCGCCGGGTGGTTCGGGTCGAGGCCGACGACGTTGTGCTGGCCCCAGTCGTACCGGGCGCCGCTCAGCTCGTCGTAGACGGTGAACCGGTCGGGCCAGTCCAGGCCGAGTGCCGGCAGGTCGAGGCTGAGGTTGCCCCACTGGACGTGCTGCGGGTCGAGCGAGCAGACCACCAGGACGGTGTTGCCGGTGCGCTCGTCCCGCTTGGACCAGCAGAACAGTGCCGGGTTGTCGCTGTGGTGGAACCGCAGGTTGCGCAGCCAGTGCAGCGCCGGGTTCTTCCGCCGTACGGCGTTGAGCCGGGCGATGTACGGCGCCAGCGAGCGGCCCTGCGCCTCGGCGGCGGTCCAGTCCCGGGGGCGCAGCTCGAACTTCTCGCTGTCGGCGTACTCCTCGGCGCCGGGCAGGGCCTGGTGTTCGAGCAGTTCGAAGCCGGTGTAGATGCCCCAGGAGGGGGAGAGCAGGCTGGCCAGCACCGCCCGGATCTTGAAAATCGACGGTACGCCGAGCTTCAGCGGCTCGGGCAGGATGTCGGGCGTGTTCGGCCAGAAGTTGGGCCGCATGTAGTCGGCCGCGTTGACCAGTTCCGTGCAGTACTCGCGCAGCTCGTCGGCGCTGTACCGCCAGCTGAAGTAGGTGTACGACTGGGTGAAGCCGATCCTGCCGAGGCCGTGCATGACCGAGGGCCGGGTGAACGCCTCGGCGAGGAAGAGCACGTCCGGGTCGAGCCGTTTCACCTCGCCGATCAGCCAGTGCCAGAAGTCGAACGGCTTGGTGTGCGGGTTGTCCACCCGGAAGATCCGTACGCCCTGGCTGATCCAGTGCGTCACCACCCGCAGCACCTCGGCCCGGATGCCCTCGGGGTCGCGGTCGAAGTCCAGCGGGTAGATGTCCTGGTACTTCTTCGGCGGGTTCTCGGCGTAGGCGATCGATCCGTCGGCGAGGGTGGTGAACCACTCCGGGTGCTCGGTCACCCAGGGGTGGTCGGGCGCGGCCTGCAACGCCAGGTCCATCGCGACCTCCAGGCCGAGTTCGCCGGCCGCGCCGACGAACCGGCGGAAGTCCTCGGCCGTACCCAGGGCCGGGTGGATGGCGTCGTGGCCGCCCTCGGCCGCGCCGATCGCCCACGGCGAACCGACGTCGTCCGGGCCGGCGGCCAGGGAGTTGTTCGGGCCCTTGCGGTTGACCCGGCCGATCGGGTGGATCGGCGGCAGGTACAGCACGTCGAAGCCCATCGCCGCGACGCCGGGGAGCCGGGCGGTGGCGGTGGCGAACGTACCGTGCTCGGCTGGCTTGCCCTCGCCCGGTGGGGCGACCCCCTCGGAGCGGGGGAAGAACTCGTACCAGGCGGAGAAGAGGGCGCGTGGCCGATCCGTCCACAACGGATGATCGTCGCTTCGGGTGACCAACCGCCGGACCGGGTACGCCCACAGCAGCTCGGCCAGGTCCAGCGCGGGGTGCAGGCGCTGATCCAACGGCAGCTCCGGATCGCGCAGTGCCGCCGCTGCGGCCCGTACGGTGGCTCGGGAATCGGCCGGGACCAGCGCGGACGCGGCCTCCATCAGCGCGGCGCCCTCGGCCAGGTCGTTGCCGAGTTCGGCCGCGTCCTGCCCGGCGGCGGTCTTCTTGGTGACCGCGTCCCGCCAGGTCAGGTACGGGTCGTCGAACGCCTCGATGGCGAAGGTCCAGTCGCCGACCGCGTCCGGGGTGATGGTGGCGTGCCAGTGGTCGTCCCAGCCGGGGCGCATCCGGGTGAACGGGCGCGCCTCGCCGTCCGGGCCGGACCAGACAACGTTGCAGCCCAGTGCCCGGTGACCCTCCCGGTACGCCCGCGCGGAAACCGGCACCAGTTCACCGACCACCGCCTTGGCCGGGTAGCGACCGCACGCCACCGAGGGGGTGATCTCTTCGATCGGAAACCGTCCCGTCACGGTGCCCAACCTACTGCCCCGGCCGTCCCGGCGCCCGGTCGAAATCCGATCATCCCCGCGCGGGCGGGTTGCCGTCAGCGGACGGGCAGGACCGAGCGGTAGACCCCCATCGTCCGCTCCGCGATGGCGTCCCAGGAGAAGTGCTCGACCGCGCGCCGCCGCCCGGCCCGGCCGAACTCGGCGGTACGGGCGGGGTCGGCCAGCAGTTCGTTGATCGCGGCGGCCAGGTCGGCGACGAACACCTCCGGCGCAAGCGGGGTGCCGGTGCCGTCGCCGGCCTGCTCGATCGGCACCAGCAGCCCGGTCTTCCCGTCGTCGACCACCTCCGGGATGCCGCCGGTGGCGGTCGCCACCACCGCCGTCTCGCAGGCCATCGCCTCCAGGTTGACGATCCCCATCGGCTCGTAGATCGACGGGCAGACGAAGACCGTGCTGTGGCTGAGCACCTGGATCACCTCGTGCTTGGGCAGCATCTCGGCCACCCAGACCACACCCGACCGGCTGGCCCGCAGCTCGGCGACCAGGGATTCGACCTCGGCCGCTATGTCGGCCGTGTCCGGGGCACCGGCGAGCAGTACGAGCTGGGTCTCCGGCGGTAGCGAGCTGGCCGCCCGGAGCAGGTACGGCAGGCCCTTCTGCCGGGTCACCCGGCCGACGTAGGTCACGCTCGGCCGGTCGGGGTCGATCCCGAGCCGGTGCAGCACGTCGGTCGCCGGGTCCGGGGCGTACTGGCGGGTGTCGATGCCGTTGTGCACCACCCGGACCCGCTCGGCGGCCACCTCCGGGTAGGCGGCGAGCAGGTCCCGCCGCATCCCGGCCGACACCGCGATCACCGCGTCGGCGGCGGCCAGCGCGGTCCGCTCGCACCAGGAGGAGAGCGCGTAGCCGCCGCCGAGCTGCTCGGCCTTCCACGGCCGCAGCGGCTCCAGGCTGTGTACGGTCACCACGTGCGGCACCCCGTGCAGCAGCTTCGCCACGTGGCCGGCGAGGTTGGCGTACCAGGTGTGGCTGTGCACCAGGTCGGTCCCGGCGCAACCGGCGGCCATCGCCAGGTCGACGCCCATGGTCCGCAGCGCCGCGTTGCTGCCGGAAAGCTCCACCGGTTCCGGGTACGCGGTCACCCCCGGCGGGTCGTCCGGCCCGGTACGCGGCGCGCCGAAGCAGTGCACCCGCAGATCGGCCAGGGGTCGCAGGTCCCGGGCGAGGTACTCGACGTGCACCCCGGCCCCGCCATACACCTCCGGTGGGTATTCGCGGGTCAGCAGGTCGATCCGGAGTTCGCGGTCGTACGGTGCGGTTTCAGCCACGTTCCGCACACTAGTCCAGCATGTTGCCCGGTACGACTGGTGCGAACGGCCGGGTGTGGTTAGCGTCGGGGCATGTCGCCCAAGGTCCTCGCCATCGTCCTGGCCGGCGGCGAGGGCAAGCGCCTGATGCCGCTCACCACGGACCGCGCCAAACCGGCCGTGCCGTTCGGCGGCATGTACCGGATGATCGACTTCGTCCTGTCGAACCTGGCGAACGGCGGCTACCTCAAGATCGTCGTCCTGACCCAGTACAAGTCGCACTCGCTGGACCGGCACGTGACCAAGACCTGGCGGATGTCGAACCTGCTCGGCAACTACGTCGCCCCGGTCCCGGCCCAGCAGCGCCGCGGCCCGTGGTGGTTCGCCGGCTCGGCGGACGCCATCTACCAGAGCTTCAACCTGATCAACGACGAGAAGCCGGACTACGTGATCGTGTTCGGCGCCGACCACATCTACCGGATGGACCCCCGGCAGATGGTGGAGGATCACATCGCCTCCGGCGCCGGGGTCACCGTCGCCGGGATCCGCCAGCCGCTCAGCCAGGCGGACCAGTTCGGGGTGATCGAGGTGGCCGCCGACGGCCGCCGGATCCAGGCGTTCCGGGAAAAGCCGACCGACGCCCGTGGGCTGCCGGACGCGCCGGGGGAGATCTACGCCTCGATGGGCAACTACGTCTTCACCACCGACGTGCTCTGCGAGGTGGTCGAGCGCGACGCGGCCGACAAGGGCAGCCGGCACGACATGGGCGGCAGCATCATCCCGATGCTGGTCGAGCGGGGCGAGGCCAACGTCTACGACTTCCGCGACAACGAGGTCCCCGGCAGCACCGAGCGGGACCAGGGCTACTGGCGCGACGTCGGGACGCTGGACTCGTTCTACGAGGCGCACATGGACCTGATCGCCATCCACCCGATCTTCAACCTCTACAACTCGGCCTGGCCGATCTACACCGACCACCCGCCGTGGCCGCCGGCCAAGTTCGTACACGGCTGGCAGGAGCGGGTGGGCCGGGCGATCGGCTCGATGATCTCGCCCGGCGTGATCGTCTCCGGGGCGCTGGTGGAGAACTCGGTCGTCTCACCGAACGTCCGGATCAACTCGTGGGCGCACGTCGAGGGCTCGGTGCTGATGGAGGGCGTCGACATCGGCCGGCACGCGGTCGTCCGCAACGCCATCCTGGACAAGAATGTCGTGGTCCCGGAGGGGGCCGAGATCGGCGTGGACCTGGAACTCGACCGGACCCGCTACACCGTCTCCGACGGCGGGATCGTCGTCATCGGCAAGGGCCAGCGGGTGGAGCCGTAAGGTCAGCCTGTACCCCTTGTCAGATCCAGGAGGAGAATCGCCGATGTCGGTCCACGCCCGTGCCGGCCAGCCCGCCGACCCCGCCGACCTGATCGACGTAGCGCACCTGGTCACCGCGTACTACGCCGAGCATCCCGACCCGACCGATCCCGGCCAGCAGGTCGCGTTCGGCACCTCCGGGCACCGGGGGTCGAGTCTGAACACCGCGTTCAACGCCGACCACATCGCCGCGATCACCCAGGCCACCTGCGAATACCGGCGGGACCAGGGCGTCGACGGGCCGCTGTTCCTGGCCCGGGACACGCACGCGCTCTCCGAGCCGGCGCTGGTCACCGCGCTGGAGGTGCTGGCCGCCAACGAGGTCACCGTGCTGATCGACAGCCGGGACGGCTACACCCCGACCCCGGCGCTGTCGCACGCCATCCTGACCCACAACCGGGGCCGCAGCGGCGGCCTGGCCGACGGCATAGTGGTCACCCCGTCGCACAATCCGCCCTCCGACGGCGGGTTCAAGTACAACCCCACCAACGGCGGGCCGGCGGACACCGACGCCACGAAGTGGATCCAGGACCGGGCCAACCGGCTGCTGGCCGATGGGCTCGCCGGGGTCCGGCGGATCCCGTACGCGCGGGCCCGGACGGCGGCCACCACCGACCGGTACGACTTCCTCGGCGCGTACGTGGACGACCTGCCCTCGGTGGTCGACCTGGCGGCGGTACGGGAGGCAGGGGTGCGGATCGGCGCCGACCCGCTGGGCGGGGCGAGCGTCGGCTACTGGGGCGAGATCGCCGACCGGCACGGGCTGGACCTGACGGTGGTCAACCCGGCCGTCGACCCGACCTGGCGGTTCATGACCCTGGACTGGGACGGCAAGATCCGGATGGACTGCTCGTCGCCGTACGCGATGGCGTCGTTGATCGCCGCCCGCGCCGACTACCAGATCGCCACCGGGAACGACGCCGACGCCGACCGGCACGGCATCGTCACGCCGGACGCCGGTCTGATGAACCCGAACCACTACCTGACGGTGGCGATCGCGCACCTGTTCCGGACCCGGACCGACTGGTCCCCGCAGGCCGCGATCGGCAAGACGCTGGTCTCGTCCTCGATGATCGACCGGGTCGCCACCGACCTCGGCCGTACGTTGATCGAGGTGCCGGTGGGCTTCAAGTGGTTCGTGCCCGGGCTGCTGGACGGCTCGGTCGGCTTTGGTGGCGAGGAGAGCGCGGGCGCCTCCTTCCTGCGCCGGGACGGCTCGGTCTGGACCACCGACAAGGACGGCATCGTGCTCTGCCTGCTCGCCGCCGAGATCCAGGCGAGCACCGGCAGGTCGCCGAGCCAGCACTACGCGGAGCTGGTGGCCCGGTTCGGCGACCCGGCGTACGCCCGGATCGACGCCCCGGCCAGCCGGGCGGAGAAGGCGGCGCTGGGCAAGCTCTCGCCGGAGCAGGTGACCGCTACCGAGTTGGCCGGTGAGCCGATCACCGCGACGCTGACCAACGCACCGGGTAACGGCGCGGCGATCGGCGGGCTGAAGGTGACCACCGAGTCGGGTTGGTTCGCGGCCCGCCCGTCCGGCACCGAGGACGTCTACAAGATCTACGCGGAGTCGTTCCGGGGGAAGGAGCACCTGACCCGGATCCAGGAGGAGGCCCGCGCCCTGGTGACCGAGGTGCTGGCCAAGGCGTGACCCGGCGGCGGTGGCCCCGGATCAGCGCAGGAAGCCCGCCACCAGGCGGGTGAAGGCGTCGGCGTCGTCCAGCCACGGGTAGTGCGCGGCACCCGGCTGGACGGCGCTCTCGCCCTTCGGGAAGAGCGCTGCCCCCTCCCGGGCGGTCGCCGGTCGTGGGCCGGTGTCCAGCTCTCCGGCCAGGACCAGCACCGGGGCACCGAGCGCCGACAGGGCCGCCCTGACGCCGGGCGGATCGGCCGCCTCCACGGCGTAGTAAAGCTCGGCCGCCGCGAGGTTGCGCTGCCCGGCACCGGCCCCGGCGTGCGCCTGTGCGGCGGCATCCCAGCGGCCGTAGGTGAACGGGACGACCGCCCGCCAGTCCTCGTCGGTCGGGCTGCCGGCGAGGATGTTCGCGAAGCCGGCCGCCGCGTCCGCGTACCACGGCTCGTCGGCGCGCAGGGCGACCGCCTCCTGCCGCTGCTCGCCGGTGAACTCGACGCCGAGCGAGTACAGGGCCGGTGTGATCAGCACCAGTCGGCTGACCCGTTCGGGGTGGCTGGCCGCGTACAGGGTGGCGAGGTCGCCGCCGGCCGAGTGGGCGAGCAGGTCGATTTGGTCCAGGCCCAGGCGCTCGCGGAGCGCCTCGACGTCGGCCACCTGTCGGTCGCAGCGGTACGACGCCGGATCGGCCGGGGTGCCCGAGTCGCCGGTGCCGCGCAGGTCCAGCCGGTAGAGGGTCCGGTGCGCGCCGAGCCCGCCCAGGTCACCGAGGTACGCCGAGGCGCGCATCGGCCCGCCGGGCAGGACGACCAGCGGCTCACCCGTGCCGGTGACGTGATAGGCGAGCGTGGTCCCGTCCGCACTGGTGAAGGTCGGCATCGGGCGATTGTCCCAGCGCCCGCACCGGCACCGCAAAGGGTTTGTACGCCGACGGGGCGGCCGGCTCGTGCCGACCGCCCCGCCGTGTCGCGTTGGTGCCGTTACGCGTGGCGCGTTGGTCCCGCTACGCGTGGTGCGTTGGAGCCGTTAGGACAGCGGTTGCTTGCCGGCGCTGGCCGGACTGTCGAACAGGTGCAGCAGCGACTTGGCGACCAGGTCGTTGCGGGCCGCCGGGGCGAGCCCTTCCAGACCGAAACCGAAGTAGACGGTGTCCGGGGTGGTCACCACGGAACCCTCCTCGAACGCCGTCTGGCCACGCGACCAGTCGTTCGAACCGGGGGCGGAACCGGCCGGCGGACCGGCCACCGTCCAGCCACCGAGGTCGGACTCGAACGACGTCTCCGCGACGGTGACCCCGTCCCTGGTCACCTTGGTGTCGTCGACGAAGACACCGAGGCCCTGGGTGGACCAGTCCGACGCGTACGAGATCGACAGCTCGACCTGCTTGCCGGCGTACGCCGACAGGTCGATCGACCACTCCTGCCAGCCACCGGAGGCACCGGTGCCCGCGTTCCAGGTCCCGGTGCTGCCGGTGGGCGAGCAGTCCGCGCCGATGTAGTGGCCGAGCTGCGGGTGCAGCGTCTCCACCCAGCCGGACGCGCAGCTCTCGCCGGTGCCGGTGCCGGTGTGTCCGTTGGCGTCCGGCAACGTGGTCCAGTTGTCGGTGCCCACCTCGTGTGCCTCGACGAACACGTAGTCCCAGTCCGCCTCGACGTCGTGCGAGATGAAGAAGTTCAACGCGCCGCTGGTCGCCCCGGTCAGGTCGACGGTCCGGGTCAGCCGCTTGTACGCGGAGTCCGCCTGGCCGCTGAACAGGTACCACTCACCGGTGCGCGGGTCGAACGGTGCGCCGCCCGGCCGGCCCCAGCCGACCGGAGCCGAGCTGCTGAACTGCGGGAACTGGTCCGGCGGCAGGAAGCTCGACGTGGTCAGGAACGACGCCGTGTGGTCCTGGTTCGCCGCCGAGCCCGGCGCGTTGAGCACCCCGTTGAAGTCGGCGAACGGCCCGTCCTTGCCGACCACCGGGTACGGGTTGCCGTCGCCGTCCTGGCCGCCGCCACCGACGTAGGTGTGCGCGCCCAGGTAGTACTGCTGGAAATCGTTGAGGATCGGCAGGCAGGTGCCACCCGGCGCGGCACACTCCGGCGGGGCGCCCGGTGCGTAGTAGTAGCCACCGTCCGCCGACTGGGCCAGCAGCGCGTTCTTGCCGCTGACCAGGAGCTTGCCGCCCTCGTTGAGGTAGTCCCGAACGGCGAACTCGGTTTCGATAGCGGCCTTGGCCGTGGTGCCGGGCACCTGGCCCGGCGCCCGCAGGATCACGTCGTCGCCGGTCTCCCAGACCACCGCCGGGTAGTGCGACAGCACGCCGAGCGGGTGCGGCGCCTTGCGGCCCCGGGTGTCGAAGTCGTAGACGTCGCTGGTCTTGCCGGCGGCGGTGAGCGCCGCGGCCACCTCGTCGGCGTACTTGGCGCTGGTGCCGGTCTGCGCCGGGCTGAGCCCGGTCACGTCCTCGACGGCCAACACCAGCACGTCGCCACCGATGTCGGTGCTGACCTGGTAGGTGAAGTGCTCACTGGCGGTGGTCCCGCCGCCCTTGGGCTTGGTGCCGGTGAACCAGACCTCCACCCGGTCACCGGCCTTGGTGCCGGTCACCGTGCCGCGTACCTCGGCGTAGTAGTCGTCGTGGGTGTCGCCGTACCGTTCGCCGCCGCGCCATTCCTTGACCGCGACCGACTTCGGCTTGCCGCCGTTGACGACGTAGTGCATCTGTACGTTCTTCAGCGAGCGCCGGGCGACGGTGGCCACCGGCTGGCGGGTGCCGTACGAGACGTCGAACTTGTCGACCTCGAAGTCCGGGGTGCTGCGCCCGACCACCGACACCGGATTGTCCGGGGTGGCGGCGGACTTGGCGACGGCGAGCGCGAACGGCAGGTTCTTCGCCACCTCGGCGGCGATCAGGTCCTCGTCGTCCGGGAAGTTGAAGCCGCTGGCGCAGTCCTCGACCAGCCACTCGTCGTTGGGGTCGGAGGCGGACACGGTCTCGCAGGTGGTCATCTCGGGGGTGAAGCCGAGCGTGCCGTAGCGGACCGTGGCGTGGGTGTCGGTGTCACCGTTGGTGGTGTACAGCTCGGCCGAGATGTCCGGGTCGTAGCCGGGGATCGCCGGGTTGGCGTCGTCACCCGCCATCGCCTTGTAGATCACGTCGTCCGGGGTGGGGGTGTCGACCTGCCAGCCGACGCCGTAGAGCAGCAGCTCGGCGGCCGAGTGGTAGTTGATGTAGAACTCGAAGCCCACCCGCCGGAACAGGCCGTCCAGCGCCTTGGTCTCCGGCTCCGAGTTCGGGCCGGGGCCGCGGTAGGTCTCGCTCGACGGGTCCGAGGACGAGCCCTCGTTGTCGTAGCCCCACTTGTAGGAGAAGTTCCGGTTCAGGTCGACGCCGTCACCGCTGGTGATCTGACCGTCGCCGTTGTTGTCGCGCAGGTTCTTGCGCCACAACCGGTTGCCCTCGGTGAAGGTGAAGTCGTAGCCGTCCGGGTTCGACACCGGCAGGAACCACAGTTCGGTGGTGTCGACCAACCGGGTGATCTCCGGGTCGGTGCCGTAGTTGTCCAGCACGTGGTGCAGCAGCCGGCGGGTCATCTCCGGGGTGATCCACTCACGGGCGTGCTGGGCGGCGCCGTAGAGCACGGCGGGGCGCTTGCCGTCCTCGACGTTCTTGGCGTTCTTGGTGACCTTGACGGCGAGGATCGGCTTGCCCTGGGTGGTCCGACCGATCGTCTCGACCTTGGTCAGCTTCGGGAACCGGGCCGCGGTCGAGGTGATCTCGTCCCGGATGCCGCCGGGCTCGCTGTACGACCGGAACGCCGTCCAGCCGTTGGCGGACTGCTCGCGCAGCGCCCGGGAGGCTTCCTTGCCGCGTACCTTCTTGACCGACAGCGCGACGCCCTTGGAGGCGAGCCGGGCGGCCTGCTCCGGGGTCAGCACGACCTGGAGGGCGGACTTGCCGGCCTTGTCGACGCCGCCGACCGCGTGTCCCACGTCGACACCGCTATCTCGGAGTACGTCGAGCTGTTTGGCATCGGCCGAGCCGACGTACACCTCCAGGTTGCTGTTGTTGCCGTTCGGTGTGGCCGGTGGTTTCGCACTGACCGGTGCGGTCAGCACCATGACGCCGACCAAAGTGAACACGCCGGCGATCGCCAGCCGTGTTTTGCGCATTGCGCCCCCTCGTTCGAAGGATCTCTAGGCGCGAGCATTCTGTGCTGGATCAGACGTGTCAATGATTCGATCGGTTGGTCCGGGGCGATCAGTGACCGGGTGATGACCCACTGCTCTGCCATTCCCGACGGCACCCCGTCGCGGTACCGTGGCGCAGCCCTGATGTCGCCGTCTGTTGTGGAGGTTTCCGTGCCGGCCGACCTCGACGAAGCACCAACCGAGGACCGGGTCACCGGCACCGCGCCGCACCTGGTGTCGCTGGTCGACGGCGAGTGGGCGCTCTGGTGGTCGGTCTGTCTGCGCGGCACGGGTTTCGCGTTCGACCTGCTCGACGGGCTGGCCAGCCCCGACCTCGCCGCCGCCGCCGACCGACTGATCGGCACCGCCGGGCCGGACGCACCGGCGACCGAGGCGTACCGGGAGCGGTTCCGGGTGGCCGGTCGGGAGTTGGCGGCGGCGTTGCACCGGGTCGCGGCGCAGCCGCGCTTCCGGGAGGCGGTCACCTGGCAGAACCCGCACGCCGTACGCACCGGCCTGGACACCCTGCTGCGTCGCGACCCGGACACCGTCGTACGGACCGGCCGGCACCGCCGGTACGAGGCGCTGGTCACCAACTACCTGCACCGGTACTGCGCGAAGAACGACACGATCGGCTTCTTCGGCCCGGTCGGCTGGGCCGCGATCGTCCCCGACCAGCTGACACCGCTGCGGCACACCCGGACGGCGGACCCGGTCGCCGCCCGTACGCTCTATTTCGAGCACTGGGCGGTGGCGGCGGTGGCCTCGGCCCACGCCCCGGCCCTGCGCCGCTGGTTGGCGCCCCGCCGGATGCCGCTGGTCGACGTGGTCGACGGTCGACTGCGGGTGCCGCTGGCCGACCCGATCGAGTTGGACCCGTGCGCGGCGGCCGTCCTGCGCGCCTGCGACGGCGTACGTCTGCCGGTGGCGATAGTGGCCGAGGTGCTGGCCGACCCGACCGCCGGCACCACCGACCCGGCCGAGGTGTTCGCCACCCTCGACCGCCTGCACGCCGCCCGGTGGATCACCTGGGAGCTGGAGGCGCCGGCCGACGACCTCCGCTCGGAGATCACCCTGCGCCGGATTCTGGACCGGGTGGACGACCCGGCGGTCCGCGACCCGGCGGTCGCCGCGCTGACCGAGCTGACCTCGGCCCGCGACGAGGTCGCGGCGGCGGCCGGCGACGCGGCGCTGCTGCTGCCGGCCCTGGACCGGCTCGACGCCACCTTCACTCGGCTCACCGACCGGGCCGCGCAACGCGAGAGCGGCCAGACGTACGCGGGCCGCACGCTGCTGTTCGAGGAGTGCCGGCGGGCCGACCGGGTGACCCTGGGCCCGGCGCTGCTGGATCCGTTGCGGGCCCCGCTCGGGCTGGTGCTGGACAGTGCCCGCTGGTACACCTCGGCCGGCGCGGCGCTCTACCGCCGGGCGTTCCGCGATCTCTACCGCGACCTCGCCGGCCCGTCCGGTGCCGGCCCGGTGCCGTTCGCCGACTTCTGGCTGCTCGCCCACGACCTGCTGGTTCAACCGACGGAGACGCTGGCCCGGCCGCTGACCCGGGCGCTACAGGCCCGCTGGGCGCAACTGTTGGCGCTGCCCGGAGCCGACGCCGCCGACGGTGTCGCGCCGCAGCGCCGGGTGCACCGGGACAGCGCCGCACTGCGGGCGGCGGTCCGGGCCGCGTTCCCGGCCACCCGGCCCGGCTGGGCCGGCGCGGTGCAGCACAGCCCGGACCTGATGCTCGCCGCCGCCGACCCGGCCGCCGTCGAGGCCGGCGACTTCCGGTGGATCCTGGGCGAGCTGCACCCCGGCGCGAACACCATGCGGTACGCGAGCTGGTTCGCCCACCACCCGGAGCCGGAGCGGATGCGGGCGGCGATGGCCGCCGACCTGGCGCCGGGGGTGGTGCTGATGGGGGCGACCGAGGCGCAGGGCGGCACCCCGGTTCGGGTCGCCCCGGAGCTGGCCGGGCCGGGTGACGTACGGCTGGTCTTCGCCCCGGACACCTGCGGTTACGACCCGGACCGGGACCTGTTGGTCGGCGCCTGCGAGCTGACCGAGGTCGGCGGCCGGCTGATGGTCCGTCGTCGTTCCGGCGGCCCGGAGTACGAGTTGCTGGAGGTCGTCGCCGAGCTGGTGGCGGCCAAGTTGTTGCAGCGGTTCCGGCTGCTGCCGCCGGCCCCGCACACGCCCAGGGTGCAGCTCGACCGGCTGGTGGTGCAGCGCGAGTCGTGGAGCTTCGGGATGGTGGACCTGGCCCTGCTCGCCGAGCCCGACGAGGCAAACCGTTTCCTGGCCGTACGCCGCTGGGTCAATCGACACAACCTGCCCCGGTACGTCTTCGTCCGGGTCACCGGGGAGCGTAAGCCGATCCACCTGGACCTGACGAGTCTCGCCTCGGTGGACGTGCTGGCGCGGGCGGTCCGCCGGGCCACCCGGCTCGACCCGGCCGGTGCCCGGGTGACCGTCACCGAGATGCTGCCCGGCCCGGACCAGCTCTGGCTCGCCGACACCGCCGGCCGCCGCTACTGCGCCGAGTTCCGGTTCGTCGCCGTGGACCAGTGGGCCACGCCGTCGTCCGGCGGCGCTACCGGGCGGGGATGACGCAGGAGCCGGACGGGTCGGCGGAGAGGATGTCCTCGTACACGCCGACCTTGTGGTTGATCAGGTCGAGGGACTGGGTGAGCCGGGCGATCTGGGCGTTGACCCGGTCGCGGTGTTCGAGCATGAGGGCGAGGCGTTCGGTCTCGTTGCCGGTGCCCTGCCGAACCATCTCGGTGTAGCGGCGGATCGTCGGCAGCGGCATGCCGGAGGTGCGCAGGATGATGCAGACCCGCAGCCAGGCCACGTCGTACTCGGTGTAGACCCGGCGGCCGCCGCTGTCGCGGCGTACGGCCTGTTCGAGGATGCCCTCGCGCTCGTAGAAGCGGAGCGCGTGGACGCTCAGCCCGGTGCGTTCGGCGACCTGCCCGATGCTCAAGCCGGGGTTTTCCGTGGGGCGGCTGTCCATGCGGCCAAGGATACGAGCTTGACCTAGAGTCGACTCTAGGTCATAGGTTGCCGACCATGCGTTATCGAATCCTCGGCGGCACCGGCATCGAAGTCAGCGTCCACTGCCTCGGCACCATGATGTTCGGCTCCGCCGGCAACCCCGACCACGACGACAGCGTCCGGATCATCCACGCCGCGCTCGACCAGGGCATCAACTTCGTCGACACCGCGGACATGTACTCGATGGGGGAGTCCGAGGAGATCGTCGGCAAGGCTCTGAAGGGCCGGCGGGACGACGTGGTGCTCGCCACCAAGGTCCACTTCCAGATGGGCGAGGGCCGCAACCGGGGCGGGAACTCCCGCCGTTGGATCCTCAGGGAGGTCGAGGACAGTCTGAAGCGGTTGCAGACCGACTGGATCGACCTCTACCAGATCCACCGCCCCGACCACACCACCGACATCGAGGAAACCCTCTCGGTCCTGGACGACCTGGTACGCCAGGGCAAGATCCGTACGTTCGGCTGTTCGACCTTCCCGGCGGAGGAGATTGTCGAGGCGCACCACGCGGCCGACCGGCGCGCCATCGGGCGGTTCCGGACCGAGCAGCCGCCGTACTCGATACTGGCCCGGGGAATCGAGACGTCCGTGCTCCCGGTGACCCAGCGGTACGGCATGGGCGTGCTCGTCTGGAGCCCGCTCGCCTCCGGCTTCCTGTCCGGCCGCTACCGCCGGGGTCAGTCCGTCGACCTGTCGGTCGGCCGTGCCCGGCTCACCCCGGCCCGCTTCGATCCCTCGCTGCCGGTGAACGTGACCAAGCTGGAGATCGTCGAACAGCTCGTCGAAGTCGCCGAGAGCATCGGCTGCACGCTGCCCGAACTGGCCCTGGCCTTCACCGTCACCCACCCCGGCGTCACCTCGGCCATCATCGGCCCGCGCACGATGGAACACCTGGAGTCCGCGCTCAAGGGCGCCTCGCTCACCCTGGACGACGCCACCCTGGACCGGATCGACCAAATCGTCCCGCCGGGCACCAACGTCTACCAGCCCGACGGCGCCTGGAACCCGCCGTCACTGACCAACCCGACCCACCGCCGCCGCCCCCTGTCCGACCGCCCCGCCGCCTAACCCACCCCCACCCCCACCCCAGGGACGGCACTAATGTAGAGAAATAGTGGTTATTCCCTCGGGAGTAGCCACTATTTCTCTACATGAGGGGCTCTTGTTCAGGGGGTGCGGACGGCGGCGAAGGTGATTTCCGTGCGTACCTTGAAGCCCATTGACTCGTACAGTCGAATGGCGTTGGTGTTGAAGTCGGCTGCGTGGAGGAACGGCGTCTCGCCGCGTGCGCGGATGCCGGCCGCCACTGCCTTGACGAGCCGGCTGGCCAGACCCTGGCCGCGATAGCCGGGATCGGTGCAGACCGCGCTGATCTCCGTCAGGCCGGGCACCCGCAGCCGCTCACCCGCCATCGCGACGAGCGCGCCGTCGCGGCGAATACCCAGGTACGTTCCCAGCTCGATCGTGCGCGGCGCGAACGGCCCCGGTTCCGTACGCGCAACCAGGTCCAGCATCTCCGGTACGTCCTCGGCGGTCAGCCGTACGGCCTCCGCGTCCTCGGTGGCCTCCACGGCGACGTCGACCAGTTGCAGACCCTCCCCGTGCCACACCACGTCCCAGCCGGCGGGCAGGACGAGTCCGACACCGGCCACCGCGACCACGCTCTGCGGTCCGGCCAGCTTCGCCAGGTCGGCCCAGGCGCCTTCGTCGTTCCAGTCGGTCACGGCGGCAAACGGTGAGATGTCCGGCTCGAACATGACGGCCCGACCGTGGGAGGTGGTGAAGCGGGCGTGCCGACCGGTGAGCGAGGTCCAGACGGGGTTAGCTGAGATGTCGAGTTCGTCCGGCTTGATGTTCATCGCTGCCACATTTCCCGGTCGGGGTCATCGTCCAACGCGCAAGGCTATCCGGCGCGTGCGGCGTACGACCCCGAGCGTGATCAGGCGAAGAGCTGTGAAGCCCACCACGTTGCCGACGCCGGCAGACGGCGACTACCGGCAGCGGGTCAGCGGCGCCCGGTGGCGACGATGAAGGCGCGCCAGGCAACGGGGGTGAACGCCAGCGTCGCGCCGTCGGGGTCCTTGCTGTCCCGGACGAGTACGTGTCCGGGCAGGTTGTCGGCCACCTCGACACAGTCGCCGCCGTTGGTGCTGCTGCGGGTGCTCGTGCGCCAGATCGCTCCGGTCGGGTTCACCATCTCGTCCGCCCTTTCGTCGTTAGGGGGTGCGATGCCCCCGGCCGGGTCGGCGCGGGGGCATCGCGTGGGATTGGATAGCAGCCGGTCATCCATCGGATCCCACACCGTCCTCACAAAATCAGTCGCGTGTCTCACGCGAACCGTCGATTCGATACCAACCCACGCAGAGGCGTAACCGCTCTCGACAGTAGGGGGTTCCACAGCAGAGTGTCACTAGCGGGAGCGCTCGAATTCGTCGGCAACAAACCCGACCGGGCGCGACCAACCACGAGAGGGAGAGCGATGTCCAACGAGGAACGTGAATCGCAAGTGACGCTCGGTTCGGATAGCCCGGTGACCCCCGATGAGGGGACAACAACCGCAGGTCCGCCGCCAGTGACGGAAAATCGCAAGCAACCCCGTAATCGTGGAAGGTTTGATTCCCCGACGGGCTCGATGCCGTACGAATTCTTTTCGATTGGGGTGTCCGGTCGGATCCGGCGCAACCCGACCGCCTGATGGACGAGTTGCCGATCGGGCGTCGGGTCGCCTACTGGCGTGGCCAGCGGAAGATGTCCCAGCAGGTGTTCGCCGATCGTATCGGCAGGTCGAAGAGCTGGGTCGACAAGGTCGAGCGGGGCGACCGTCGGCTGGACAAGTTCTCGATGCTCTACCAGATCGCCGTGGTGCTCCAGATCGACGTGGCGATGCTGCTCGACCGGGACCTGGAGCGCGGATCCACCGCCCTGGGCAGCTACGAGCAGCGGGAACTGGACGATCTCCGGCAGGCGCTGGAGCGGTCCGCCCCGGCCGCCGCGATCGGCCGTGCCCCGGCCACGCCGCTGCACGAGTTGGCCCAGTCGGTCAACCACGCCTGGCTCACCTACCAGTACGCCCGCTACGGCGTGCTGGTACGCGGGCTGCCCGGACTGTTGCGGGACAGCCGGGCGGCGGACGCCTATCACCGGGGGGATGCCGGTCGGCAGGCGGCGAGCCTGCACGGGCAGGTGCTTCAGATCGCCTCCTCGGCGCTGCGGAAGTTCGGCGAGTCCGAGCTTGCCCGGCTCGCCGCGGACCGGGCGATCGGGAGTGCGCTGCGTGCCGAGGACGAACTGCTCGCCGCCATCGCGACCAGCAGGATGGCCAACGCCCTGCTCGCGATGGGCCGGGCCCGGCCGGCGTTCGAGGCGAACATGGTGATGGCGCAGCGACTCGCACCGGCCGATCCCGGCGCCGCCGACCCGGCCCGGCTCTCGGTGTACGGGTCGCTGCTGCTCCAGGCCGCGATGGCGGCGGCCCGGCTCGGTGACAACGAGGGCGTGCGCGAGCTGTTCCGCCTCGCCGACGAGGCCGCGAGGGTGCTCGGCGGGGACCGGAACGAGTACTGGACCAGCTTCGGGCCGACGAACGTGGAACTGCACCGGGCGGCGGCCGCGGTCGAGTTGGGCGAGGGGCGGCAGGCGGTCGCCATCCACGAGAACCAGATCGATCATCGGGCGCTCGCCGCGCTGCTGCCGGAGCGTCGGGCGCACCACCTGCTCGACCTCGCCCGTGGCTACCTGCTGGTCGGGGAGACCGGCCACGCCGGTGAGGCGCTGGTCGAGGCGGATCGGGTCGCGCCGTGGGAGATCCGGGGGCGGCCGATCGCGCACGAGCTGATGGCGGACATCCTTCGGCGTACGAAGGGTGCGGCACCGGCGCTGGTCACGGACCTGGCGACGCAGATGGGGGCGCGAGTGTGACCGGCTTGCGTACGGGTTCCGCGCTGCCATACCCTCTCCCTCGGGCAGGGCGTGACCAGATAGTCAAATCTGGTCACGCGGTCACGAGAGGGGATCCGGGTGGACCAGATCGAACGACGTGCCGCCGATCCGGTCGATGTCGAGCGCGGTCTGCGGGCCGATCGGATCATCGATGCCGCCGGCCGCCTGCTGGTCTCCTGGGGCTACCAGCGGATCACCATCGGCGAGGTCGCACGCCGGGCCGGTGTCGGCAAGGGCACCGTCTACCTGCACTTCCCGACGAAAGAGGCGCTCTTCCTGGCCGTGCTGACCCGGTCGGTGGTGGTGCTGGTCGACGCGCTGACGCGGGAGATCGACGACGACCCGGCCGCCGTACTGCCGGGTCGGGTGGCCCGGTTCGGCTACCGCCGACTGCGGGAGGACCCGATCGGCCGGGCACTGTTCACCGGCGACGCCGACACCCTGGGCGCGCTGGCACACAGCCCCGAGCTCGGCGACGTACCGCAGGAGCGGGACCGGGTGATCGGCGACTACCTCGCCATCCTGCGCGAGCACGGTGTCGCCCGTACCGACGACGACCCCGAACAGCAGCGGCACGGGTTCGTCGCGCTGTTGACGGGTTACCTGGCCACCGAGCCGGGGGCGCCGGACGCCGAAGGCACCGCCGACTTCGTCGCCCGGATCGCGGGCGCGGCCTTCGAGACCCCGGCCGCCGACCGGTCACCCGACCCGGCGGCCCAACAGGTACGCGCCCTGCTGCACCGCACCCTCGACCAACTGCACCAGCGGTTGAGTCGGCAGTTCGCCTTCTGACCAGCATGGGGGAAAGTCATGACCGCTACCCGGCCCGACGCTGCCGAGGGCACCTTCGACCTGATGGACGAGCGGTTGCTGCGCGACCCGTTCACCGGATACTCCCGGATCCGGGAGCAGACCCCGATCACCCGCGTCACGATTCCGGGCATCGCACCACCGTGGGTCGTCACCCGCCACGAGGACGTCCGGGCGGTGCTGGCGGACCCTCGGTTCGTCACCAACCCCGCCAACGTGCCGGGCGGTGCCGGGGTCAACCTCGCCGAGATGGTGCTCCGGTCCCGGGGCGTCGCCGAGGAACACATCCGCTACCTGCTGGCCAACATCCTCGAATTCGACGGCGCCGACCACCACCGACTCCGCCGGCTGGTCTCCCGCGCGTTCACCGCCCGCCGGGTCGAGCTGCTGCGCCCCAGGATCGAGCAGATCGCCGAGGACCTGCTCGACCGGCTGCCCGGCGCGGTGCGGGACGACGCCGTCGACCTGCTCCGACACTTCGCGTACCCGCTGCCGGTGGTGGTGATCTGCGAGCTGGTCGGCATCCCGGCGCAGGACCGGCCGGGCTGGCAGCGGGCCAGCGCCGCGCTGGTCGAGCCGTCCGGCGCGGGCATGGCCGAGGCCCTGCGCGAGCTGGTCGAGTCGACCGAACGGGTGATCGCGGCGCGGCGGGCCGAACCGGCGGACGACCTGGTCTCCGCGCTGATCCGGGCCCAGGACGAGGACGGCGACCGGCTCAGCGACACCGAGCTGATCGCCATGGTGCTGACCCTGCTGATCGCCGGCCACGAGACCACCGCGCACCTGATCGGCAACGGCACCGCCGCCCTGCTCACCCATCCCGACCAGCTCGCCCGGCTGCGCGACGAGCCCGAGCTGATGCCGGGTGCCGTACCCGAGCTGCTGCGCTGGTGCGGCCCGGCGACGGCGACCCGGATGCGGTACGCGACCGAGGACCTCCGGGTCGGGGACGTACCGATCCGTCGGGGTGAGGCGGTGATGCCGATCCTCGTCGCGGCGAACTTCGACCCGCGCGCGTTCGACGACCCGGATCGGCTCGACCTCGGCCGGGACCGGGACGGGCACCGGGAACGGCACGTCGCCTTCGCCCACGGGCTGCACTACTGCCTCGGCGCGCCGCTGGCCCGGCTGGAGGGGGAGGTGGCGTTCGGGGCGCTGCTGCGCCGGTTCCCCGATCTGACGCTGGCCGTAGCCCCGGACGAGTTGGACCGCGAGCTGGTGCCGGGTGCGTGGCGGTTGCGCGCGCTACCGGTACGACTCGGCGGTCAGCGGATCGGGTAACCGTCCGCCGGGCGGCCGTCGCGGGTGTTCGGGACCAGCACGACCGGCGGGCCGAAGGTGGCCGGCTGCTCGCAGAGCCAGGCGAGCCGATCGATCACCCTGGCCGGGTCGTCGAACGGGTCCAGCGCGCTGGCCTCGATCGGGTCGAGCGGCGGCACGCTCACGTGCGAGATCAGCGGGTGCAGCGGCCGGAGGTCGATCTCGCCGGTGCCGATCAGGTCCTCGTGCAGTTTCTCCCCGGGACGCAGGCCGGTGTAGACGATCCGCGGGGCGCCGGGGGCCTGCGCGGCGAGCTGCCGGGCGATGTCGTCGATGCGTACGGGGTCGCCCATGTCCAGCACCAGCGCCTCGCCGTCGCGGCCGATCGCCGATGCCTGCAACACCAGTTGCACCGCCTCCTGCACCGTCATCAGGTAGCGGGTCACCTCGGGGTGGGTGACGGTGATCGGCAGTCCGGCCTCGATCTGGGCCTGGAACGCGCCGACCACCGACCCCCGGCTGGCCAGTACGTTGCCGAAGCGCACGCTGAGGAAGGTGCCGTCGGTGGCGGCGGCGGTGTGCGCGGTCAGCCGTTCGGTGATCCGCTTCGAGTAGCCGAGCACGCTGATCGGGTTCGCCGCCTTGTCGGTGGAGATGTTGACGAACCGGGCCACGTCCCGGCAGGCGCTGAGCACCGCGAGGGTGCCCCAGACGTTGGTCTTGATCGCCTCGCCGGGGTGCCGTTGCAGCAGCGTGAGGTGCTTGAGCGCGGCGGCGTGGAAGACGATGTCCGGCTTGCGTTCGGCGACCACCCGGGCGATCCCCTCGGCGTCGCGTACGTCGGCGAGGATGAGTTCCGGGCCGTCGAGCAGGGCCCGGCCGGTCAGCGACAGTTGCAGGGCGTGCAGGGCCGACTCGTCCCGGTCGAGCATCATCAGCTCGCCGGGGTTGGCCCGCATCAGCTGCCGGCACAGTTCGGAGCCGATCGAGCCGCCGGCACCGGTCACCAGCACCCGCCGGCCGGTCACCTCCGCACCCCGGGTGCCGAGGTCGGCGACGGCGTGCGGGCGTCCCAACAGGTCGGTGATCTTCAGGTCGCGTACGTCGGCGACGCTGATCCGGTGGTCGACGAGTTCGCGTACCGGGGGTAGCACCTTGAACTCGGCGCCGGCCTCCAGGGTGGTCGCGCGGACCTGGCGGATCAGCTCCGGCCCGGCGCTGGCGATCGCCAGGATCAGGGTGTTCGCCCTGGTCAGGTTGATCGCGGCGGTGATCTCCGGGCGCCCGCCGAGCACCGGTACGCCGTCCAGGCGAAGGTGCCGCTTCTCCGGATCGTCGTCGAGCAGCCCGACCGGCAGGTACTTGCCCCGCGGGTCGCTGACCATGGCCTTGAGCAGCGACTGACCGGCCGAGCCGAGACCGAACAACAGCACCGGTACGGCCGAACCGGTGCTCGGGCGCAGCGACCGGCTGCGCCGGTGCCGGTGCACCGACCGGACGGCGAGCATGAGCAGCAGGGCGATCGCCCCGCCGACCGGGGGCGTGCTGGCCGGGATCGGGTGGGTGGCCAGCGGCAGCACGCCGAGCACGATCAGGGCGGCGGTGCCGGCGACCGCGCCGGTCAGCGCGCGTGCCTCCAGCAGGCTGCCCAGCGGGTGCCGCCCGAGCCGGCGGCGGTGCACGGTGGTCAGCCCGGTGAAGATGGCGCTGGCGACCAGGCCGGCGACCAGCACCCGGCTCACCACGTGGGTGCTCAGGTCGAACTCGTACCGGGTCCAGGCGGCGGTGAGGAAACCGGCGATCCAGGCGACGGTGTCGACACCGAGCAGCGCCACCGTGCGACGCCGGGCACCGGGTCGGCGGCGTACGGGCTGCGGGTGGGGGGTGGGGGCTGCGGCGAGTGGCATACCAAACACCTAGTCCCTCTTTTCATCTTAGGTGGACTGTTTCACATTATTTAGGCGCTTCATTCGCTTTGTTTGCGTGCTCGGGCTATTTGCGTGACTCGTGGAAGGTGCCGTCGTTGACGACAGAGGACCGGTCCCGGCAGGTGGGAAGGAGCGTGGAGGGCGACATGCACGTGGTGATCATGGCCGGCGGCAAGGGAGTCCGGCTGCGGCCGTACACCACGTCGCTGCCGAAGCCGCTGGTGCCGATCGGGGACAGCCACGCGATCCTGGAGATCGTCCTGCTCCAGTTGGCCGACCACGGATTCACCCACGCCACCCTGGCGATCAACCACATGGGATCGTTGATCCGCGCGTTCGTCGGCGACGGCTCCCGGTACGGCCTGCGGGTGGACTACGTGGAGGAACGCGTACCGCTCTGCACGGTCGGTCCGCTGTTCGGGCTGCGCGACCGGTTGCCGGAGCACTTCCTGGTGATGAACGGGGACATCCTCACCGACATCAACTACGCCGACCTGCTGGCCGCGCACCGCACCTCGGGGGCGCCGCTGACCGTGGCCACCTTCCGGCGCAGCGTCAAGATCGATTTTGGGGTGCTGGTCAGCCGGGGCGACCGGGTGGTCGAGTTCACCGAGAAGCCCACCCTCGACTACGAGGTCAGCATGGGCCTCTACGGCCTGTCCCGGGACACCATCGCGCCGTACCCGGTCGGACTGCCGTTCGGGTTCGACCAGCTCATGATCGATCTGATCCGTACCGGTCGGCACCCGGCCAGCTACCCGTTCGACGGCTACTGGCTCGACATCGGCCGGCCCGAGGACTACGACGAGGCGAACCGGACCTTCGACGACCTCCGCTCGACCCTGCTCCCCACCGGGGTACGGGAGCCGGTGTGAGCCGGGTCCTGCTCTTCGGTGCGTCCGGCTTCGTCGGCGCACGGGTCCGGGCCGTACTCGCACCCGACACGGAACTGATCTGCCCCGGACGGGTCGAGTGCGACCTGCTCTCCGCCGGGGTGACGGAGCTGACCGAACTGGTCCACGCGACCCGGCCGGACGCCGTGGTCAACTGCACCGGACGGCTCACCGGCGACGGGGCCACGATGGTCCACGCGCACACCCTGGTCACCGCCAAGCTGATCGAGGCGATCGCGGTGGGCTTCCCCCGGGCCCGGCTGGTCCGACTCGGCTCGGCCGGCGAGTACGGCCCGGTCCCGTTCGGTGCGCCGGTCGCCGAGGACGAACCCGCCGCCCCGGTCAGCGCGTACGGACTCAGCCACCTGGCCGGCACCCGACTGGTCGAACTGGCCCGGTCCACCGGCCGGATCGACGCGGTGGTGCTGCGGGTGTTCAACCCGATCGGCCCCGGACTGTCCACCGAGAACGTGCTCGGCCGGGCGGCGGCGCTGCTGCTGGAAGCCGGCGAGACCGGGGCGCCGGAGATCGAGTTGGGACCGCTCGGTGCGTACCGTGATTTTGTCGACGTCCGCGACGTGGCGCTCGCGGTCCGGGCGGTGATCCGCGCGGCCGACCCGCCCCACCTCGTGTTCAACATCTCCAGCGGGCACGCGGTCGCCACCCGGCACGCGGTCCGGCTGCTCGCCCGGACCGCCGGGTTCGACGGCACCATCCGCGAGGAGGCTCCGGCCGCCGCGGCGGCCCGGACGGCGAACGTGCCCTGGATGTGCGGGGACAACTCGCTCGCGCTGCGGGTGCTCGGCTGGGCACCCGGCCACGACCTGGTCGACTCGGTCCGGGACCTGTGGGACGCCGCGGTCATCGCCCGGACGCCACTGACCAGCGGAGCATCCGTCTGACCCGACGGCGGCACGCGCCCCTTCCCTATGCGTTCTCACCAAGGAGGCCGGAGTTGTACGGAAAGATCGGGGTCGTCGGACTCGGCTATGTCGGCCTGACCCTGGCCGCCGCGCTCGCGCGCAAGGGCTACGAGGTGCACGGCGTGGACACCTCCCCGGCCGTCCGGGAGGCGCTGCGCGCGGGGCGGGTCCACCTGTTCGAGCCCGGCATCGAGGAGGTGTTCGCCGAAACCGTGGGCAGGAATGTCTTCGTACCCACCGAACTGCCGGCCGACGTGGACGTGGCGGTCATCTCGGTCTCCACACCGGTGGACGACCGCACCCGGCAACCCGACCTGACCAACCTCGCCGCCGCCGCCGAACAGGTCGCCGATTGGTGCGGACCGGACACACTGGTGGTGGTCCGCAGCACCGTACCGGTCGGCACCAGCCGCCGGGTGGTGCTGCCCGCGCTGCTCGCCGCCTGGGGCCGGGCCAGGCTGGTGATGGCCCCCGAACGGACCATCCAGGGCCAGGCGCTGCGCGAACTGGTCGAGCTGCCGCAGGTCGTCGGCGGGCTGGACGACGAGAGCCGGCAGGCCGGCATCGACTTCTTCGGCGGGCTCGCCAACCGGGTCGTACCGGTGTCCAGCCTGGAGGCGGCCGAACTGGTCAAGCTCTCCAACAACTGCCACACCGACCTGATCTACTCGTTCGGCAACGAGCTGGCGCTGATCGCCGAACGGCACGGGCTCGACCCGCTGGAGGTGATCGGGGCGGCCAACCTGGACTATCCCCGGCCGGACCTGAGCAAGCCCGGGTACGTCGGCGGTGGCTGCCTCTCCAAGGACCCGTACATCATGATCAACAGTGCCGGGGGCGAACCCGGACCGTTCCTGGTCGGCGCGGCCCGGCGACTCAACGAGTACCTGCCGGTGCACGTCGCCAACCGGGTGGTCGACCTGCTCCGCCAGGTACGCGGCGGCACCGTCGGCGCCCGGCTGGCCGTACTCGGGTGGGCCTACAAGGGCTGGCCGCCCACCGACGACATGCGCGGCACCCCGATCGCCACCATGATGCCGGTGTTCCGGTCGGCCGGCATGACCGTCGTCGGCCACGACCCGATGGTCCCGGACGAGGTGATCCACCGCCACGGCGGCGAGCCGACCAGCATCGACAAGGCGTTCAGTGACGCCGACGCGGTCCTGGTCATCAACGACCACCCGGACTACCGGGCGATCCGGATCGAAACCCTGCTCGGCGGGGGCGGCCCGCGACCCGCGCTGGTCTACGACTCCTGGCGGATCCTGGACGAGGCGGCCATCACCGCCGCCGGCATCCGCTACGCCGGCATCGGCTACCTGCCCTACCCGCGTACGCCGGCACCCGTGCCCGCTCCGGCGAGAGGTGCCTGATGCGCGCGCTGATCCTCGGCGGGGCCGGCTTCGTCGGCCTGCACCTCGCCGACCGGCTGGTGGCCGACGGGCACACCGTCACCGTCGTGGACGACTTCTCCCGGGGCCGCGACGACGAGCGGATCGGCGCGCTGCGCGCGCATCCCGAAGTTGACATCCGCTCCGCCGACCTGACCAGCGCACGGGCCTGGGCCGAACTGCCGCCCGGCTACGACCAGATCTACCTGCTCGCGGCGGTGGTCGGCGTACGCAACGTCGAAGCCGACCCGGCCCGGGTGATCCGGGTCAACACGCTCACCGCCCTGCACCTGCTGGACTGGGTCGGCCCCGGTGGACGGATCTTCTTCAGCTCCACCAGCGAGGTGTACGCCGGCGGCGTCGACGCCGGCATCGTGGCCGTACCCACGGCCGAGGACGTGCCGGTGATGGTGGCCGACGTGACCTCGCCCCGGTTCGCGTACGCGATCAGCAAACTGCTCGGCGAGGCGGCCTTCGTCCACGGGGCGGCGGCAAAGGGCTGCACCGCCGTCGTCGGCCGGTTCCACAACGTCTACGGCCCGAGGATGGGCGCCGACCACGTCATCCCCGAGATGGCCCTGCGGGCGCTGCGCGGCGAGAACCCGTTCCGGGTCTGGGGCGCCGACCAGTACCGGGCGTTCTGCCACGTCGACGACGCCGTCGAGGCGATGCTGCGGCTGATGGCCTGCCCCGAGGCGGCCGGCGAGATCGTGCACATCGGCGACGACACCGCCGAGACCAACATCGCCGACCTGGCCCACCTGGTGCTGGACCTGGCCGGCGCCAGCCCCACCATCCAGCGCCTGCCGGCCCCACCCGGTTCCGTCCCCCGACGTTGCCCCGACCTGGGCAAACTGCGCCGGCTGACCGGCTTCGAACCGACCGTGCCACTGGCCGACGGCGTCCGCCGCACCTTCGAGTGGTACCGCGACCGGCTCGACCGCACCGGCGGCGCCACTCCTCGGCAGCCGGGCCCGCTGGTCAGCCCGGCCCACTGAGCCCGATCGGAGCACCAACCATGCCGAGCAGCCTCCGCAAGCGGCTCTTCGACACCCTGGACGAGCGGGTCGACCGGCGGGTCGTCGCCGGGCTCGGCTCGCTGTTCCTGTCCGCCCGCTCCCAGTCCCGCTGCCGGGTCCGGTACACCGAGGGCCACTGGGTGCACCGCTACCCGACCGGCGTCGTGGTCAACACCACCCTCGGCGGGCTCACCGCCCGCGCCCAGGACCAGGCCACCCGGGACCTCTTCCTCTTTGACTACCAACCACAGCCGGGCGACACCATCTTCGACGTCGGGGCCGGTGTCGGCAGCGAGGTCCGGCTGCTGTCCCGGCTGGTCGGACTCGCCGGGCGGGTGGTCAGCATCGAGGCGCACCCCCGGACGTTCGCCTGCCTGCGCCGTACGGTCGAGCTGAACGGCCTGTCCAACGTGACCGCGCTGGAGTGCGCCGTGGTCGGCGACCCCGGTCCGGTGTACCTCGGGGACGACCGGGTCGACCACATCCGCAACGGACTCACCGGCGCGGCCACCGGCGGGGTCGAGGTCGTCGGCCGTACGCTCGGCGAGATCGTACGCAAGCTCGGGGTGGACCGGATCGACCTGCTCAAGATGAACATCGAGGGTGCCGAACTGCCGGTGCTGGAGAAGTCGCTCGACGAGCTCGCGATGGTGGAGAACCTGGTCGTCTCCTGCCACGACTTCCTCTCCGAACCCCCGTACGCCGACGGCACCGACCGGGCCTGGCAACGTACCTTCGGCCCGGTCACCGCCCTGTTGCAGGACGCCGGTTACACCATCCGGACCCGCCCGCAGGACCCCCGACCCTGGGTCCGCCACTACGTCTACGCCTCCCGGCCCTGACCCAGCCGGCGGGGCGCGCCCAGGACCGCGCCGAGGGCGTCGAGGTCCAGGACGGCGTTCGCGGCGCGTTCGAGCATCCCGAAATTGCTCGGGTCGGGCGGGAACCTCGGCTGGACCAGGCTGCGGCCGGTGGCGAGCAGCCGACCGAAGTAGGGCCAGAGCGTCTGCTGCCGGTAGGCCAACCAGGCGTCGTCGAAATCCGGCGCCGCCACCCCGGTCGCGGTCAACCGGCCCAGGTAGGAGCCGAGCAGGTCACGCTCCCAGGCCCGGCGGTCCTCGACGGTCAGCCCGGTCACGATCGCGTACGCGACGTCGTACGCCCAACTGCCGCGCATGACCAGCTGCCAGTCGGTGATTCCCATCCGCCCGGCACCGGTCCGGTACACGTTGCCGATGTGCGGTTCGCCGTGCAGCAGTGTCAGCGGTCCCTCGGCGGTCAGCTCCAGCGACCGCCACAGGGCCGAGTAGAGATCGTCGTAGCGCGGCACGACGGCGTCCGGGATGACCATCCGGGCCCGTCGGGCGCCGACCCGTCCCCGCCGTCGCAGCCGGGCGAACCGGGCGAGGTTGGCGACGAACGCGTCCGGGGTCCGGTGCGCGAACGGGGGCCGGGCCAACGCCGGATCGTCCCAGTACCGTCCGTGCCAGCCGGCCATGCCGGTGAGCAGGTCCGCCATCTCGGCCCGGGAGACCGGCGTCTGGGCCGTACGGAAGATCGCCCCCCTGGTGGCGGCGACGTCCTCCAGCAGCACCATCGAGCGCCCCGACGCCGGGTCGACCGCCCCGTGGTAGCCGTACGGTGTCTCGATCTCCAGGTGCGGGCGCAGGTGCCGGTAGAAGTCCGGTTCCCCGGTGAGCACGTCGGCCGTGCCCAGCAGTAGCCGCTGGGTCCAGCGCGCGGTGGTCTTGGCGAACAGCGCGGTGGGCAGGGCGGCGTCCCGGCCGTCGTCGTTGTAGTCGACCCGTACCCGCCAGCGGGTGGTGGTGCCGCTGCTCACCTCGGCCACCTCGTACGCCTCGACCGCCGCACCCGGGCAACCGGCGCAGAGTACGGCGGTCAGCCACTCGCGGGTGACCTCGTTCGTCCGTACGGGTATGTCGGTCGGGCCGGTGGCGCGGCGGCGGGCGAGACGCTCCCGGAGCACGTGCCCGCCGTACCGCGCCATTCTCGCGACCATCGTGGACTCCGGGTCAGTGGTGGTACGCGCACCCGTGTTCAACCACCGTTCTCCTCGCCTACGGCCCCCGACCCCTCAATTGACCGTGTTCTATGCGAAGTATGCCGGATCGGGTGTCCGGCAGAAAGGTGTCGAATGAGGACCGAAAGCGATCCGTGACCCGACCGGCTCGACGTCGGCGGGCAGACGGCGGGACGTCAACCGTGACGGAAAATGATCGGCCCTACGTGGATCGTCCGATCCGGATCGGTGGTGAGACCGTCTCGCGTGGACGGGGTGCGACGTTGCGGCCGAGCCGGCGGCGCAGCAGCCGCCAGGAGGCCACCGACAACCCGGCGTACGTGAGGATGCAGGCGACGGCCGCGCCGTACCCGCCCCAGAGCGGGATCGCCAGCGCGAACAGGATCAGTGCGGCCACACTGCCGCCGGCACCGAGCAGCCCTGCGGTGGTCATCCAGCCGCCACCGAGCAGCGCCCGGCTGGCCACCGCGAACGGCGCGAAGGCGATCTCGGCGACCAGCAGCACCAGCAGCAGCGGGCGCGCGTCGGCGAACGCGTCACCGAACACCGGTACGACCAGGAACCAGCCGCCGACCGCCACCACCAGGCCCATCAGTGCCGACGAGATCAGGGCGCTGCGCCGGGCTCGGGCCACCTGGGACAGTCCGCCACCGAGTGACACCTCCCGGTTGACGATCTGACCCAGGGCGGCGGGCACCAGCCTGGGCCCCTCGCTCAGGGTGGCGGCGACGGAGTAGATGCCGACCGTGGCCGCGCCGGCCACCGCGCCGAGCACGTACCGGTCGGCGCGCAGGGCCAGGGCGAGTCCCATGGTCAGGCCGAGCGCCCGGCAGCCGTGCCGGAGCAGGTCGACCAGTTCCCGTCGGTCGGGGGAGCGCAGTCGGAACAGTCCGACCACCCGCAGTTGGTAACCCTGGACCACGGTGACCGCCACCATGCCGAGCCCCTGGGCCAGCAGCAGGGCCCACGCGGTCCGGTCGAGCAGGGCGCCGACCAGCACGCCGACCAGGCCACCGGCGGCAATGGCGGCCGCCCAGCCGCTGCCGGCGTGGAACCGGCCGGCGGCGTACCAGACGTCGGGGAACTGAGTCAGGGCCACGTAGCCGACCGTGATCACCAGTACCGCCAGCAGGAACGGTGGATCGGCGAGGCCGGGGTCGATCAGCGGTGCGGACAGCACCGTCAGCGCCACGGCCAGCCCGCTCCCGGCCACCGCCGACACCACCGACCACCAGGTGTACGAGGCGAGCAGGTGCCGACCGGCCGGCGTGCCGGTGACGGTGGGCAGGCGGGAGCGCAGGGCCGAGCCGGTGCCCAGCCCGGAGAGCAGGCCGGCGATGCTGGCGGTGGTGATGCCCAGCACCATCAGCCCGCGCTGGTGCGGCCCGAGCAACTTGCTGGCCAGTACGGCACTGAGCGCGTAGCTGGCCGACTGGGCCAGGCTGGAACCGGTCAGGAAGGCCAGCGGGGATTGCCGGCGGTGAGCCGCGACCCGCCTGCCCGTTCCCGCGTTCTCCATGCTGTACCGCCTTGTCCGGGCAGGTCAGTGAATTCGACCAGAATAGCCAAAACGCACCCTTGTACGGGCCTCGAACTGATACAAACCCTTTGAATACTTTGGGAGCGTTTGGGGTCGGAGGCCGTGTCTGTGAAGCTTCGTCCTGGCAACTCCGGGCGGCGTCGCGCCGTCCCCGACCGGGCGCCAGCACGATGACCGGCCGGGTGTACCTCTCCCCGCCCGACGTCGGAGCGCTGGAGGAGTCGTACCTGGTCCGGGCGTTGCGCTCGGGCTGGGTGGCGCCGGTCGGCCCGGAGGTGGACGCGTTCGAGCGCGAGGTCGCCGAACGGGTCGGAGCCGCCCACGCGGTCGCGGTCAGCTCCGGCACCGCCGCACTGCACCTCGCCCTGCTGTCCCTCGGCGCCGGTCCGGGTCGGGTGGTGGTGGTACCCACGCTGACCTTCGTGGCCACCGCCAACGCGGTGGTCTACACCGGTGCCGAACCGGTCTTCGTGGACTGCGAACCGGCCACCGGCAACATCGACGTCAACCTGCTCGCCGAGCTGCTGCACCGGCTGCGCGTCGCCGGTCGGCAGGTCGCCGCGGTGGTGCCGGTGGACATGTTCGGCGCCTGCGCCGACTACGACGAACTGCTGCCGGTCTGCGCCGCCGCCCGGGTGCCGGTGCTGGTCGACGCGGCCGAGTCGCTCGGCGCGACGTACCGGGGTCGACCGGCCGGGTCGTTCGGCCGGATCACCGCGTTCTCGTTCAACGGAAACAAGATCATTACCACCTCGGGCGGCGGCATGCTCGTCTCCGACGACGCCGGGCTGATCGCCCGCAGCCGCCACCTCGCCACCCAGGCCCGGCAACCCATGCCGCACTACGAACACCACGACATCGGCTACAACTACCGGCTCAGCAACCTGCTCGCCGCCCTCGGCCGGGCCCAGCTCAGCCGGCTGGACGAGATGCTCGCCCGACGCCGTGAACTGCGCGAACGGTACGCCAAACTGTTCGCCGCCGTGCCCGGCGTACGGCTGCTCGGTGAGGGTGACGAGCACGGGCCCGGCGGCGACGGCGGGCCGGTCGGGGTCCGGATCGCCGCCGACGGGGCCGGCGCGCGCGGCGCCAACTGCTGGCTCACCACCATCGTCGTGGACCCCGACCGGGCCGGCTGGCGGGCCGAGCAGCTCGGCGCCCACCTCGCCGGCCACGACATCGAAACCCGTCCGGTGTGGAAACCCATGCACCTGCAACCAGTCTTCGACCAGGCCCGCGCGGTACTCACCGGTGCCGCCCAGCGTTTGTTCGAGGACGGCCTCACCCTGCCCAGCGGTTCGGCGCTGGACGACACCCAGACCGGCAGGATCTTCCACGCCATCGAGCAGTTCCTGGTGCGGCGATGAGCACCGACCTGGCGCCGGTCGACGGCGACACCACCGGGGCCATGTTCGAGGCGAACTGCCCGGACGTCTACTTCACCGCCGGCTACGGCCGGGCCGCCGCCGGCACCGAGCCCGGCACCTGGCAACTCGTCCACCGGGCCGACCGGATCCTGCTGCCGTACGTGGTCCGCCGGCTCGACGACAGCACATCCGACGCGGTCAGCCCGTACGGCTACTCCGGGATCCACGTCGACCCCGGCTGCACCCCGGCCGAACTGGAGCGGTTCTGGAACGGCGCCGTCGAGCACTGGCGGGACGCCGGACTGGTCACCCTGTTCCTCCGGTTCTCCCCGCTCGACCCGGCCTCGGTCGGCGCCGTACAGCAGTTGGGCGTGATCGAGCTGACCCGGCGCGCGGACACCGTCACCGTTGCGGTCAGCCGGGGCAGCACCGCCATCTGGGCCGGGATGGAGGGGCGCTCCCGTACCGCCATCCGCAAGGCCCGCAACGCCGGCCTCGCCGGCACCATCCGGTCCGCCGGTCACGACGACGTGGTCGCCGGCTCACCCTTCCGACGACTGTACGAGCAGACCATGCTCCGGGTCGGCAGCGCTCCCGGATACCTGTTCGCCGAGGACTACTACCGTTCCCTGGTCGACGGCCTCGGCAAGGCCCTGCTGATCGCCGAGGTACGCGACCCGAGCGGCGCCGTGGTCGCCGCCGCCCTCGTCCTGCGCCACCGGGACCGGGCGCACTACCATCTCGCCGGCTCCGACCCGAGGACCGTCCGCGACGGCGCCAACAACCTGCTGCTCTGGACCATCCTGGAGTGGGCCTCGGAGAGCGGCTGCACCCTGGTCCACCTCGGTGGCGGGGTCCGCGCCGACGACGGCCTGTTCCAGTTCAAGCGCGCTTTCGGAGGCCGACGGACCCCGTTCTGGACCGGGTCGGTGGTGCTGGACGAGCGGCACTACACCGCCCTGCTCGACGAGCACGCCCGTACGCTCGGCCGGACCGCCGACGACCTGCGCTGCTCGGGTTACTTCCCGGGCTACCGGCTGGGTCGGGGCTGACCGATGGCCGACGATCGCCGCGACCCCGGCCCCGCCCTGCTCGGACGGCCCTGGGAGGTCGGTTCCAGCTTCCCGCTGCACCTGCCGGCCGAGCCCGACTGGGCCGGTACGCCCGCCCACCCCGACCCGGCCCCCACGTACGGCGAACTGTTCGGCTCCGGCCGCCAGGCCCTGCGCGCCCTGGTCGAGTTCGGCCGGCGCGAGTACGGCTGGACCGCGCTGCACCTGCCCGCGTACTACTGCGATGACGTGGTCGACGCGGTGGTCGACGTACTGCCGGTCCGGCGCTATCCGGTCGGGCCGACCGGTGGGACGCCGCCGGTGGCCGAGCCGACCGACGCGGTGGTGGCGGTGTCGTACTTCGGTGCGCCCCCGGTGGTGCCGGCGGCGTCCGGTGCGACGCTGGTGGTCGACGCCACCCACGATCCGCGTGCGCCCTGGCTCGCCTCGGTCCGCGCCGACTACGTCTTCGCCTCGCTGCGCAAGACGCTGCCGCTGCCCGACGGCGGGGCCCTTTGGTCGGACACCGGCCGTCCGGTGCCCCCGGCGGGCCCACCGACCGCACGGCACCTGGGCCTGGTCGACCGGGTCCTGTCCGCGATGTACCTGAAGGCGGCGTACCTGGCCGGCGGGCCGGTGGACAAGGAGCAGTACCTGGCCCGGTACGCGGCCGGCGAGGATCTGTTCCGGGACAGCGGCGTCAGCGGCATCTCGGAGCTGTCCCGTCAGATGCTGCGGGTGCTGCCGGTCGACCGGCTGCGGCGCCGCCGGATCGAGAACGCGGCCCTGCTCGCCGCCGGCCTGTCCGGGCTGTCCGGGCTTCGGGCCCGCGCGCACACCCTCGGGGTGGTGCTGGAGTTCGATTCGCACCGGCGACGCGAGGCGGTCCGGCAGGCGCTGGTCGACCGCCGGGTCTATCCGGCGGTGCTCTGGCGGCTCGGCCTCGACCCGGCGCCGACGGACCGGCTGCCGGTCGAGTTGACCATGGACGAGCGGGTCGGCTTCTCCCGCCGGATGCTCTTCCTGCACACCGACTACCGCAGCACCGGCTCCGACCTGGCCCGGGTCGCCGAACTGGTACGCGAGATCCACCCGGCAACAGCCGCGAACGCCGTCCCGACCGGCGGCGGTGGCGTCCCGAAGGCCGTTCCCGCCGATGGTGGCGGTGCTGTCCCGAAGGCCGTTCCCGCCGATGGTGGCGGTGCCGTCCCGAAGGTCATCCCCACCGACGGTGGCGTCCCGAGCAGCAGCCGACGAGGAGAACCATGCTGACCGGCCGACTGGTCGGACTGCGCCCGATGCAGGCCGACGACCTCGACTTTCTCACCGACCTGGCGAACGCGCCGCAGGTACGCGGCAACGTCGTGGGCTGGGACTGGCCGGTGGCGCGCGACGCCCAGCGGGACTGGTTCCAGGGCGCCTCCCGCGATCCCCGCAACCGCCGGCTCACCGTGGTCGACCGGATCACCGGGGGACCGGTCGGCCTGACCGGGTTGTGGGAGGTCGACTGGCACAACCGGTCCGCCCTGACCGCCGTCAAGCTCATGCCCGGCGCGACGCCGAGGGGCGCCGGCACCGACTCGATCATGCTGACCATGGCCTGGGCGTTCTACGACGTCGGGCTGCGCCGGCTGCACAGCACCATCCTCGACTTCAATGCCGGCAGTCTCGGCGCCTACGTGCGGCGATGCGGCTGGCAGGTCGAGGGGTGCGACCGGGAGGCGGTGTTCCGCCGGGGCCGGTGGCACGACCTGACCCGGGTGGCGATCCTGCGGCCGGAGTTCGACGCCCTGCCCGACGCCCCGGAGTACGTCGAGCGCGCCTGCGGCCCGACCCCGGTGCCGGTCCAGCCCACCCCGGACCACCCGGCCCGGCACCTCGACCCGGCCGCCCGTATTTGACGTTCGACCGTTCCCCGTCCAGCACCCGAACCGTCCAGCACCCGAACCGTTCAGCACCCGAACAGTCCAGAAGGGACAGACCGACAGTGACAGGACTGCGCGTGGCCATCCTGTTCAAGCACCGGCAGAGCGGCCGATGGCTCCTCCCGCAGGTGGAGGAGCTCCGCCGCCGTGGCCACCAGGTGCTGGTGGTGCTGCCACCGGGCCCCGGACCACTGCCGGCGGAACTGGCCCGGCGCGGGTTCGAGGTGGTCGAGTCGCCGTTCGACTTCCGCTTCCGGCCCAGCCCGGCGACGCTGCGCGGCCTGTGGCGGCTGCGCCGGCTGCTGCGCGACCTGCGGCTCGACATCCTCAAATACCACCTGTACGCGTCCGCCCTCGCCGCCCGGTTCACCTCGGTCGGGCTCCGGCTCGGCCGGGTGCACGTGGTCGTCGGCCCGCTGTTCCTCGAATCCCGAATCATCCGGCTGGTCGAACGCTGGCTCTGGCGCGCGGACGACGTCATCGTCTGCGGCACCGAGTACACCTCCCGCCGCTACGGCGCCCTCGGCGTACCGGCGGAACGCCGCCCGTCGACCACCCCCGGCATCGACACCGGCCACTTCAGCCGGGAACGTTTCGTCGCCGAGCAGCGTGCCGTGGCCGGGCCGGCGGTCACCGGGCGGCAACCGGTGGTGGCCCAGCGGCGTTCCGACGGGCAGCGGTCGGGACCGACCGGGACCGACGGGCCGACCGCAGCGGACCTGCGGGCCAAGATCCGGGCCGAGCTGGGCATCGACCAGGACGCGTTCGTCGTGGTCATGGTCGCCTACGTGTACGCGCCCAAGCGGCTGACGTACCACGGGCGGGGGATCAAGGGGCACGACATCCTGCTCCCCGCCTGGCAGTCGTTCCAGGCCCGACGCCCCCGCTCCCACCTGCTGCTGATCGGCGGCGGGTTCTCCCCGGCCGGCGAGCGGCACCGCCGGGAACTCGTGCACCGGTTCGAGGTGGACGCCGACCCGAGCATCACCTGGCTGGAATCGGTGACCGAGGTACGCCCGTACTACAACGCGTCCGACCTGAGCGTCAGCCCGTCGCTGTCGGAGGGGCACGGCGCCCCGGTCGAGGCGGGCGCGATGAGCCTGCCGAGCATCGTCAGCGACGCCGGAGGGCTGCCCGAGGTGGTCGACAAGGCCAGCGGTTGGGTCGTACCGGCGGGCCGGGTCGGGCCGCTGGAGGCGGCGCTGGCGTCGGCGTACCGGGAGTTCGGTGCGGGGGTGCTGCCGCGCCGGGGCGACGCCGCCCGCGAACGGATGGTGCGGTTCTTCGACCACGGACCGGCGGCCGAGGCGATCGCCGACATCGTGGAACGGACGGCGGCGGAGGTACGGTCCCGATGAGAGTGGTGGTGACCAGCGAGACCCGGTTCTCCCGTACGCCGGACGGCTCGGTCTGGACCCAGGACGGTCCCGCGTACCCGTTCTTCAGCCGGTACCTGGCGGCGTTCGACACCGTCCGGGTGGTGGCCCGGATCCGGCAGGTCGACGAGCCGGCCGGCGGCTCGCACCGGGTCGACGGTCCCGGGGTCGAACTCTGGCCGGTGCCGCACTACATCGGGCCGCGCCAGTACCTGTCCCGCTGGCGGGAGATCCGGCAGGCGGTGTGCGCCGCCGCCCGGCCCGGCGACGCGGTGATCCTGCGCGTTCCGTCGCCCACCGGGTCGATGCTGGCCGGCTGGCGGGAGCGGCAACGGCTGCCGTACGCGGTGGAGGTCGTCGGCGACCCGTACGACGTGTTCGCCCCCGGTGTGGTGGACCACCCGCTGCGCCCGTTCCTGCGGCACTGGGGCACCACCCGGTTGCGCCACCTGTGCCGCCGCGCCGGCGCGGTCGCGTACGTCACCGAGCGCCACCTCCAGTCCCGCTACCCGACCCGGCCCGGTACGGTCAGCGCCGCCTACTCCAGCGTGGACCTGCCCGCCGACGCGTTCGTGTCCGGCCCCCGGCGGATCGAGCGGTCACCGAGGCCGGGCACCCTGATCTCGATCGGTTCGCTGGACCAGCTCTACAAGGGCATCGACACCGTGATCGAGGCGCTCGCCCAGCTCACCGGCACCGGAATCGACGCCCGGCTGGTGCACCTCGGCGACGGCCGGTTCCGGCCCCGCCTCGAACAGCTCGCCGCCCGACTCGGGGTGGCCGACCGGGTCACCTTCGCCGGCACCGTACCGGCGGGCGCGGCGGTCCGCGCGCACCTGGACGCGGCCGACCTGGTGGTGATGCCGTCCCGGACCGAGGGCCTGCCCCGCGCGTTGATCGAGGCGATGGCGCGCGGCCTGCCGGCGGTCGGCTCCACCGTCGGCGGCATCCCCGAACTGCTCGCCGACGCCGACCTGGTGTCGCCGGACGACCCGGCCGCCCTGACCGAGGCGATCCGCCGGTTCCTCACCCAGCCGGAGCGGCTCTCCGCCGCCTCGGCCCGGAACCTGAACCGGGCCCGGGACTACTCGCTCGCCTCGCTGCGCCCGCGCCGGGACCAGTTCTACCGCACGGTGCGCGACGCGACCGCACGCCGCACCCCGGTCGGTGGTCGGACATGACCAGCTCACCGACCCGCCGGGACCGGCTCGGCGACCACCCCACCCGGCCGGGCGAGTGCCCGTACCCGGTCACCGACCGGGCGGTACGGGTGACGCACGTGATTGGCTGGCTGGACCGGGGCGGGGCGGAGACCGTCTCGCTCGACCTGTGCCGGGCGATCCCGTCCACCGACGTACGGCAGACCTTCGTCACCCTGAACGGGCGCGAGGGCAGCCTCGCCGACGACTTCCGGGCCACCGGCGCCGGGGTGACCCAGTGCCCGGTTACCCCGCTGCGTACCTTCGGGCCCCGGCTGTGGCGCTGCCTGCGGGCGCTGCGACCCGACGTGGTCGTCTCCCACGTCAGCCTCACCAGCGCGGTGATCCTGCTGGTCGCCCGCTTCGCCGGGGTGCCGGTGCGGATCGCCCGGATGTGGAGCGAGGGCGACGGCCGCCCCGACACCCGCGCCCGCCGGATCCGCAGGGCCGTGCTGCGCCGACTGCTCCGCCGGGTCGCCACCGACGTGCTCGGCGTGACCACGGCGGCGCTCGCCCTCGCCGGCCCGCCGACCGGGGACCGCCGCTACCGGGTGCTCTACAACAGCGTCGACCCGAGCCGGGTGGGCGGCTGGGAACGCGAGGCCGCCCGGTCCCGGTGGCGGTTGCCGAGCGACGTGCCGGTGCTGGCGTACCTGGGTCGGTCGGCACCGGAGAAGAACCGGCCGTTCCTGATCGAGGTGCACCGCGCCGTACGCGCCCACCGGCCGGACGCCCGGCTGTTCGTGGTCGGGCCGGGCGGCGCCGACGACCTGCTCGGGGCGTACCCGGAGATTGTCGACGACCCGCTGGTGGTGCTCGCCGGGGAGTCCGACGAGATCGCCTCCGTGCTCGCCGCCACCGACGTGCTGCTGCTGCCGTCGCGGCGGGAGGGACTGCCGGGCGTGGTGCTGGAGGCGCTGGCCGCCGGGGTTCCGGTGCTCGCGACCGACCTGCCGTGCCTGCGCGAGGTCGAACCCCGCGTACGCGGACTCGCCCTGCTGCCGCTCGCCGACGGCCCGCAGCGGTGGGCGGACGCGGCGGTGGCCCAGATCCAACTCGGCCCGGTGGAGCGTGCGGAGATCCGCCGGAGCCTGCACTCGTCGCCGTTCCTGCTGGCCAACGCCGTCGCGCAGTGGCGGACCCTCTGGACGATCGGCCGCCGATGAGGTCCACACCGCCCGGTCCGGCGGGCCACCTCAACGGTCAGGTCGGCCACGTCGGCGGTCCGCCGAACCAGGTCAGCGGTCCGGTCGACCGGGCCGGCTCGCCCCGTACCGTGGACGCGCCACGCCCGGCGGGCCGGATCGGGCCGGCGGGCCGCAACCGGCCCACCGGTCGCGGCCGGCGGTCGGGCCGGACCGGGCCGGACACCGTGAACTGGGCCCTGGCCGGCGGGCTGGTGTCGGCGGTCAGCCTGCTGCTGGCGATCCTCGACGCCCGGCTGCACCACTGGTTCCTGCTCCCGGTCACCGCCTGCGGGGTGCTGATCGCCCTCGACGTGGTCGGCTGGTTCCGCCGCCAGTTCGACATCTTCGACCCGCAGGCCCTGCTCGGACTGCTCGGGCTGCACTTCTTCTACCTGGCCCCGATCCTGCACGTCACACTCGACCACTGGGCACTGTTCGTCAGCCCGCCACAGGAGTGGCGCGACGCGCTCGGCGCGATGGCGATCCTGAACCTGATCGGCCTGCTGATCTACCGGTGGCTGCTGTCGTACCCGGTCCGCGGCCGGCACACCGCGTGGCGCGTGCGACTCAACGTGTCCCGGTTCTACCTGGTCGGCTCGCTGGCGGTGGCCGCCGGGGTGCTCGCGTTCGGCTTCGAGATCGTCGTGTTCGGCGGCCTGAGCGGATTCCTGGCCGTGATGACCCAGGACCGCGAGGCGCTCACCGGCATGGGTTGGCTGCTGATGCTCGCCGAGTCGTTCCCGCTGATCGCCTTCGCGCTGGTCCTGGTCAGGTGGCGGGAGGCGCTGGCCCGGCGCCGGTCGCTGGTGGTGTGGCTGCTGGTCAGCCTGGCCGCGGTCCAGTTCCTGGTCGGCGGGCTGCGGGGCAGCCGGAGCAACACCGTCTGGCCGATGCTGCTCGCCCTGATCCTGGTCCACCTCATCGTCTTCACCATCTCCCGCAAGGCGTTGCTGGTCTGCGGGCTGATCTTCGTGCTGTTCATGTACCTGTACGGCCTCTACAAGAGCGCCGGGGTCGAGGTGGTCGACGTCGTACGCGGTGACCGCAGCATCGAGCAGATCTCCTCGGAAACCGGGCGGGACCTGCCGAAAGTCCTGCTCAACGACCTCGCTCGGGCCGACATGCAGGCGGTGCTGCTGGAACGCAAGCGCCACGGCGAGGGCGACCTCGGGTACGGCGTCACGTACCTCGGTGCGGTCACCCTGCTGGCGCCGGGCTGGCTGCTGCCCGAGCGCCCGACCACCAAGCTCGTCATCGGCACCGAGGTCCTGCTCGGGCCGGGCAGCTACGACCGGGAGACCGGCCAGTGGGCGACCAGGATCTACGGCATCGCGGGCGAGGCGATGCTCAACTTCGGCCCGGTCGGCGCGGTCGCCTCGTTCGTCCCGCTCGGCCTGCTGGTCCGCTGGTCCCGACGGTTCTACCGACGTGCCCGTGACCAGCCCGACCTGGTGCCGAAACTGCTGGCTCCCGCACTAGGCGTGGCAACCGTCCTGGTCCTCAGCAGCGACCTCGACAACATCGTCGTCTTCCTCCTCGGCCGCTTCATCCCCCTAGCCACCATAACCCTCCTAGCCCTAACCTCCACCCCCCTCTCCCCCCGCCCCCTCTCCCCCCGCCCCCTGTCTCCGCGATCTAGGGCGAATGGGGGCTAGATGATCTCCGATCGCCACCATTCGCCCTAGATCGCGAAAGAGGGGGGTGGGGGAGGGGGGAGAGGGGAGGGGAGGGAGGGGGTTATGGGAGGGGGAGGGTGAGGGTGAAGGTGGTGCCGGTGCCGGGGGTGCTGGTTACGGTGATGGTGCCGCCGTGGGCGGTGACGATCTGTTGGGTGATGGCGAGTCCGAGGCCGCTGCCGCCGGTGCCCCGCCCACGGGCCGAGTCCGCCCGCCAGAACCGGTCGAACACGTGCGGCAGTGCGTCGGGCGCGATGCCCGAGCCGTCGTCGGACACCCGTACGAGCGCGGACGTGGTGTCGATCCGGGAGGCGTACAGGGTGACGTTGCCGCCCGGTGCGGTGGCCCGCAGCGCGTTGGTGATCAGGTTGCCCACCACCTGCCGTAACCGGTCCGGGTCGGCGTGCACGGTGACCGGCTCGGCGACCGCCCGCAGGGTGATCCCGGCCGCCTCGGCCAGCGCCAGGTGGGCGGTACGGCAGGTCTCCAGCAACTCGGCCAGGTCGACGAACACCCTGTGGTACGCGAGCGTGCCCGCCTCGGCCAGCGCCAGCTCCTGGAGGTCGTCGACGATCCGCTGCTGGAGCACCGCCTCCTCGTGCAGCGAGGCGAACAGCTCCGGGTCCGGGGTGATCACCCCGTCCTTGAGCGCCTCCAGGTAGCCGCGCAGGTTCGCCAGCGGGCTGCGCAGTTCGTGCGCGACGTCGGCGACCAGCCGGCGTTGTCGCTCCTCACCCCGTTGCAGCGAGTCGGCCATCTGGTTGAACGAGCGGCCCAGTTCGGCCAGCTCGTCCCGGCCCTCGACCGGCACCCTGCCCCCGAGGTCGCCCCGGCCGAGCCGCTGCGCGGCGGCGGTGAGCCGGCCGATCGGGCGGAGCACCCGGTGGCTCAGCAACGCGGTGCAGAGGATCGCGACCCCGGCCACGCCGGCCACCCCGGCCAGCATCGGCCCGCTGGTCAGCGCCGCTGCCGGGTCGCCCTGCGCGCCCAGGTAGAGCCGCGCCGGCTGCGGCGCCACGTCGTTGATCTGAAGGTTGAAGACCTGGGTCAGGCAGTTGATCGTGTCGTCCGGGGTCGTGGAGCCATCGGTGGGGATCGGTACGGGTCGCACCGAGCTGCTGCCCGTCGGTTGCGTCGGCGCGAGCGGGCTGCCGCTATCCGGCGTGGCCCGGTCGGGGCTGTTGGGTGCCGGCAAGGAGTCTTTCGAGGCGATGCAGTTGTCGGTCCTGGTCAGGTCGGCCTCGGTGTCCCGTCCCGCCTGGGCGGTGCCGACCCGGCAGTTTTCGGTCAGGTCCGGGGCGAACCGCTCGTCGTCCGCGGTGGGCTCGAACGCGGGCACACCGAGCGCGCCGGGTGTGGTGGTCACTCCGACCCCCGATCGGGTGAGGCAGGCGGCGAGGAGAATCCCGGAGCGGTAGTTCCCGATCGCGTTGACCGTGCTCGCGGCGAGCTGCGCGGTGGGTACGCCGGCCAGCGACAGGGTCGGTCGCGGGTTGACCAAGGCGCTGAGCGGGCCGAGCGGTCGGGTGGCCCGGTCCGGGTTCTCCTCGGTGTCGGTGTCGACCACCACGTCGACGTCGGTTTCCAGATGGATCCGCTGGCCGGTGTCGCGGTGCAGCCGCTGGACCAGGGTGGGTACCCCCTCCCAGGTGCCCTGGCGGCTGGCGTACGCCCTGAGTTCGGAGCTGATCATGTCGATCTGTGCCTGGTCGGCGCTGGCCGTGGCGCTGAGCTGCTGACGGGCCTGGCGCAGGGTCAGCCAGGCGGTTGCCCCGGTCGCACTGAGCGCCACGAGCATGACCAGCCCCAGCACCCGGAACCGGAAGCTCACGACGTGACCGCCGCCGGAACACCCGTGTCGGAGAACCGGTAGCCGCGGCCGAAGACGGTCTGCACGTACCGGGGTTCGGTGGCGTCGGCCTCGATCTTGCGGCGCAGGTTCATCACGTGTACGTCGACCGTGCGTTCCAGTACGTAGTGGTCGAACCCGAACGCCTTGTCGATGATCTGTGCCCGGGTGAACGCCCGGCCCGGTTCGCTGGCCAGCACCTCCAGGATGCCGAACTCCTTGGCGGTCAGCACTATCGGCCGCCCGGAGATCCGTACCTCGAACCGGCCGGCGTCGATCTCCAGGTCACCGACCCGCAGTACCGCCTGCCCGCCCGCGCTGACCACACCGGCGCGGCGCAGCAGTGCCCGTACCCGGGCGGCCAGCTCACGAGGGCTGTACGGCTTGGTCAGGTAGTCGTCGGCGCCGAGATCGAGACCGAGCAGGATGTCGTCCTCGGTGGTACGGGCGGTCAGCAGCAGGATCGGCAGGTCCGACTCGGCCCGCAGCACCCGACACACGTCCAGCCCGTCGACCACCGGCATCATCACGTCGAGCACCACCAGGTCGGGGCGGCGGGCCCGTACCTGGTCGAGGGCGGCCCGACCGTCGCCGACCAGCAGGACGCTGTGTCCCTCCCGTTCGAGGTAGATCCGAACGAGGTTCGCCTGCTTGCGATCGTCCTCGGCAACCAGGATCCGTGCGCCCATGACTCCCCATCCTGACGGGTATCGGTCGGGCGGATTCAACCGGTGACCCGTTAAGTATTCGTGAAGACAGGATGCGGAAGCCGTACGGCACCGAACGTCCGGTTCGGCGCACGGTGAGGCAACCGCTTCTTGATCGGTTCTTCACACCCGGCCGCCTACGGTAGCCCGCATGTCGGTACCTCAGCTACCGGGCGGCTCGCTCGGATCGCGTCTGACCAGCCACGATGCGCGATTGCGATGGGAGGCTCGGCGCCGGATCAGGGTAACCCTGGCGGTCCGCCGCGCCGAGGCGGCGGCCGTCACCCGCGCTTCCGGCCCGCCGTCGCAGACCGAGCACGGGTACGCGCCACCGCCCGTGCCCGCTCCGAACGAGGGCACTGGCGATCACGGATCGTACGGGGTCGCGGCCCTCTCCGACGCAACCGCCGTGGCCGAGGTACACCTGCGCCGGCAACGCCACCGAGAGCAGGAGTGGGCCGCGTAGCACCTGCTGGACAACGCCGGCGGGGATGACGCCGAACGGTGCATCTATATGGGCGTGCATCAATACCAAGAAGGGTATCGTGGTGCCCGTACGCGTCCGGTGGCGATGGCCGCAACAATTGTCACAATCGTCATCGGCGACAGCCCGTTCGGGATCGCCGCCCCGGTCGCGTCGACCTGCCCCGGTGTCTCCCGGGTCGGTTGGTCGACCCGGACGGCGGTCACGGTGGTCAGGGCGGCGTCGGGATCAGCAGCGTGTTTGTTCACCGCCACCCGGCCCGCGCCCCCAACCCGCTGGCCCGGGTCAATGCGGTGGACGAGTGCAGGGATCGAGCGCCGTACCGCCGAACGGGCGGTGACAACGCATTCGGCGATTGCGCGGGATCGGGGTGCCCGGCAGTCGCGGTGACGACTGAATCGCCGTGCCGACGCTCATTCGCTCAATTCCGTCCGCTCGCCGACGAGCGCTCTAATGAATTCCCGGTCACGGGTCGCCACGACCGGGTGCAGCGGACGGCCGTCCGCTTTCGCAACCGTAACCGTAACCGCGAAATGAGTCCGCCCCGGCCGGTGGAATCCAAACGCGACTAGCCGACGTGGCACCAGTGCGGCAACGTACGCTCCCGCGGTGTGCGGAGCCCGATGCGCTCGTCTCGGTGCGGGAACCTAGGTTGGCGGCATGACCTCCTTCGTGGTTCACCGTAACGGCCGGCCGGCGACCGTCGCGGAGTTGGCGCCGCTGGCCTTCGCGGGTTACGCCCACTTCACCGCCATGCAGGTACGCGGCGGCCGGGTCCGGGGCCTCGACCTTCACCTGGAGCGGCTGCGGGTCGCCTCGGTGCGGATGTTCGGCCGGGCGCTGCCCGACGAGCGCGTACGGTCCTGTCTGCGGGCGGCGATCGGGGCGGGACCGGCCGACCTCTCGCTGACGGCCACGCTGTACTCGCCGACGGCCGGGTTCACCCCGGACGGGGTGATGGCCGAGCCCGAGGTGTTGGTCCGTACCGGGCCGGCGGTGTCCGGCCCGCCGGGCCCGCTGACGCTGACGACGGTCGAGTACGAGCGGGCCCTGCCGGCGGTGAAGCACGTCGGCGAGGTGGCCAAGACGTACTTCGTCCGTCGAGCCGTCGAACAGGGCTTCGACGACGCCGTGTTCGTCGACCGCCGGGGGCGGCTGAGCGAGGCGACCATCTGGAACCTGGCCTTCTGGGACGGGACCTCGGTGGTGTGGCCGGAGGCGGACATGCTGGGCGGGACCACCATGGGCATCGTCCGCCGGCGGCTGGACCGACTCGGGGTTCCCCAGCGGACCCGGGAGATCACGCTCGCCGACCTGCCGGGCCTGGCCGGGGCGGTGGTGATGAACTCGTGGACGCCGGGCGTTGCCGTACACCGGATAGGCGGGGTGTCGCTGCCCGAGGCGCCGTCCTTCGTGGAGCTGCTGCACCGGGCCCACCGGGACGAACCTCTGACCTCACCATAACGGCCGGCCGGGTGCAGCCGAACTCCCGAGAATCGTGGGTGACCCGCATTGATGCCGGTCGGCGCCCTGGTAGATGGCGGAATTCATAACTTGTTCCCTGTATGAGGGGTTGACCGGTGTTTCGTCGCCTGCCGCCGGTCACAGTTGCGCCCATTGCGCGTAGATGGGTCACGGCACCCTCGGGTGTGGACAGACAGTCGAGAGATGTTGTGATTCTTTCGTCGTACGGTCGGGTCTGTGGCGCGGGTTATGACGTACCATCGTGTTTTCCGTGGGGAGGGGTAGCCGGTGAGTGAATATGTATTGACCGAGAAGCGCGGGTCCGACGCCGGGCCGGAGATGATCGGCGGGGAATTCCGCCGGCAGCGGGCGAACTTCATAAATCTCATCTCGAAGCTCGATCCGGCGGACTGGAACGCGAAGTCCCGGTGCCCGGACTGGTCGGTGCACGACCTGGTCGGACACGTGATCAACATTGCCGAGTTGCACGTCATCTCACTGAGCGGCGGCCCGGGGATCGAGCGCTTCATGCGGCACACCCCGTTCGACCCGAACCGCACTCCCGCCAGGTGGCTGGCGGACTCGCCACAGCTCAGCCCGGAGGCGACGATCGAGAAACTGCGGAGCCTGGTGGAGGAGGAGCGGGAGCAGTTCGCGAAACATCCCGGCGTGCCGGAGGACGGCATGATGGTGGCGCCGACCGGCCGTCAGGTGCACTGGTCCACCCGATCCCTGCACTCCCTCTGGGACGCCTGGATCCACGAGCGGGACGTGGCACTGGCCCTCGGCGTGGAGCCGGAGTCCAAGCCCGAGGACTTCCCCATGATCACCATGTACGGCCTCCTGATCGCCGCGGGTGTCGCCGCCGGCACGGGTAACCCGCAGTCCGTGACGCTCGAACTTCGCAACGGCGGCGAGTCACGCTACGAGATCGGCATCGACGACGGCGACGTGTACGTCGTCATGGGGACCGACTCCGGCCCGCAGGGGCACGGGTCGACGATCGAGGTGATGGAGAGCCTCACCGGCCGTGGCGCCGGACTGGCCCAGGCCCTGCGGGCGCCGGAGCCCGTCGTCAACGCCATGAGCCTGCTCGGTCTCATCATGTCGGGAGCGGTGGCAATGCCCCCGGGCGCCGCCGGGGCCGGACCACCCAGCGCGGGGTGAAAGTGCCGGCGGGCGGCCCGGATCAGGGCCAGCGAGTGCCGGCGTCGAGGCGGCGGTCGAGGAGTTGGCGCAGCGGCATCGACTCGCCGTCGCGGCCACCCTCACCGACGACGAGTCTCGGCTCCCGTGGCTCGACGGTCACCCCGGTCAGCCGCGCCCGCCAACTCGTCGGCACGGTCAACAGGTAGAACTCGCCCGCCGGGCTGACCGCCCTGGTCAGGTTGACGTCGACGTACCAGCCGGTCAGTCCGGTCCGGTAGCGGGCACCGGTCGGGGCGACGGCGGTCAGCGCGACCACCGGCAGACCACGTCGCTCGGCCTCCCGGACGAACGCGGTCACCAGTTCCCGCGCCTGCCCGGTCTCGGCGGCGCGGCGTGCCCGGTCCGCCTCGGCACGTACCTCGACCGCTCGGCGGTGCTCCTCCCGCCAGGCGGCCCGCCCGTCCTCGACCATCAGCAGACCGTACGCCAGGGTCTTGAAGAAGACCGCGCCCGCCGCGACCGGGATCGTCGCGGCGGGCGGTGAGGTCGTCCGGTGGGTCAGCGGCCGGACTTGCCGAGCCCCTTGTCCAGGCCGGCGCGGCGCAGCGCGTCGGCCATCGCCCCGCCGGCAGCGGGGGCCGGCGACGAACCGCGCCCCTGCCGTGGCTGGCCGCCGGCACCGCGCTGCCCACCCCGGTCGGCGCCGCCCCGGTCCCGGCGGTCGCCGCCCGCCGGCCGGTCGCGACGTTCACCACCACCACCGGTACGCGGAGCGCCCGGCGTGGCCTCGTCGTCCAGCCGCAGGGTCAGTGAGATCCGCTTGCGGGGTACGTCCACGTCGAGCACCTTCACCCGCACCACGTCACCGGACTTGACCACGTCCCGAGGGTCCTTGACGAAGCTGTTCGACATCGCCGACACGTGCACCAGCCCGTCCTGGTGCACGCCGACGTCGACGAACGCGCCGAACGCGGCGACGTTGGTGACCACACCCTCCAGCAGCATGCCCGGCGTCAGGTCACCGATCTTCTCCACACCCTCGGCGAAGGTAGCGGTACGGAACGCCGGCCGAGGGTCCCGCCCCGGCTTCTCCAACTCGCCGATGATGTCGGTGACGGTCGGCAGGCCGAACGTGTCGTCCACGAAGTCGGTCGGCTTGAGCGCCCGCAGCAGGGTGCTCCTGCCGATCAGCGAACCGAGGTCGGTTCCGGTGCTGGCGAGGATCCGTCGCACCACCGGGTACGACTCCGGGTGCACCGCGGAGGCGTCCAACGGGTCCTCGCCGCCCGGAATGCGCAGGAAGCCGGCGCACTGCTCGAACGCCTTCGGCCCCAACCGGGGGACCTCCTTCAACGCCCGGCGGGTCCGGAACGGGCCGTGCGTGTCCCGGTGCAGCACGATGTTCTCCGCCAGCCCGGCACCGATCCCGGAAACCCGGGTCAGCAGCGGCGCGGAGGCGGTGTTGACGTCCACGCCGACACCGTTCACGCAGTCCTCGACCACCGCGTCCAACGAGCGGGAGAGCTTGGCCTCGGACAGGTCGTGCTGGTACTGGCCGACCCCGATCGAGCGCGGCTCGATCTTGACCAGCTCGGCCAGCGGGTCCTGCAACCGGCGCGCGATGGAGACCGCGCCGCGCAGCGACACGTCCATGCCCGGCAGTTCCTGGGAGGCGTACGCCGACGCGGAGTAGACCGACGCGCCGGCCTCGGAGACCACCACCTTGGTCAGGTTCAGGTCCGGGTGCAGCTTGATCAGGTCACCGGCGAGCTTGTCGGTCTCCCGCGAGGCGGTGCCGTTGCCGATCGCTATCAGGTCGACCGAGTGGGCGCGGGCCAGCTTGGACAGCGAGTCGATCGAGGCGTCCCACTGCCGGCGCGGCTCGTGCGGGTAGATCGTGTCGGTCGCCAGCACCTTGCCGGTCGCGTCGACCACGGCCACCTTCACGCCCGTACGCAGGCCGGGGTCCAGGCCCATCGTGGTCCGGCTGCCGGCCGGCGCGGCGAGCAGCAGGTCGCGCAGGTTCATCGCGAAGACGCGTACGGACTCGTCCTCGGCCGCCTGCCACAGCCGCATCCGCAGGTCCGCGCCGAGGTGGATCAGGATCCGGGTACGCCACGCCCAGCGCACCGTGTCGGTCAGCCAGCGATCCGCCGGCCGCCCCCGGTCGTAGACGTCGAACCGGGCGCCGATCTCCGCCTCGTACCTGGTCGGTCCGACCGGGCCGGACTCCGCCTCGGGCGCCTCCTCCGGCTCCATGGTGAGGTCGAGCACGCCCTCCTTCTCACCCCGGAACATGGCCAGCACCCGGTGCGAGGCGAGCCGGGTGTACGGCTCGCTGAAGTCGAAGTAGTCGGAGAACTTCGCGCCCGCGTCCTGCTGGCCGTCGCGTACCCGGGCGGCCAGCCGGCCCCGCGACCACATCTGCTCGCGCAGCGACCCGATCAGGTCCGCGTCCTCGGCGAACCGCTCGACCAGGATCGCCCGCGCGCCGTCGAGCGCCGCCGTCGGATCGGCCACGCCCCGCTCGGCGTCGACGAACGCCGCCGCCGTCGTACGCGGGTCGAGACCCGGATCGGCGAGCAGCCGCTCGGCCAGCGGCTCCAGCCCGGCCTCGCGGGCGATCTGCGCCTTCGTCCGCCGCTTCGGCTTGTACGGCAGGTAGATGTCCTCCAGCCGGGCCTTCGAGTCGGCCGCCATGATCTGCGCTTCGAGCGCGTCGTCCAGCCTGCCCTGACTGCGGATGGACTCCAGGATCGCCGCCCGCCGCTCCGCCAACTCCCGCAGGTAACGCAGCCGCTCCTCAAGCGTGCGCAACTGCGCGTCGTCGAGCATGCCGGTGACTTCCTTGCGGTAACGGGCGATGAAGGGCACGGTGGCCCCGCCGTCGAGCAGCTCGACGGCGGCCGTTACCTGCCGCTCGCGTACGCCGAGCTCCTCGGCGATCCGCTGATGAACAGACGTCGTCACGATCCAGGTCCGCCTTTTCCGGGTGGGTTACGTACGCATTCTGCCGTCTGTCGCCGGTCCGCGTCGCGCCACCCGCCCGGTGGATGGGAAGGGCGGGGGTCAGCGGCGGGGGGTGACGGTCGCGGCGGCCACCGTGGCGTCGACCGCGTTCAGCAGGTCGGCCAGGGCGGGCGGCAGCAGTCGGCGGGCGGCCGAGATCCGCTGCGCCACGGCGTGCTCGGGCAGGCCGAGCACCCGGATCATGCCCCCGGCCCGGACCAGTGCGGCCAGCGTCGCGCTGCGAATGTCCAGCGGTTGGTCCGAGCGTTCGAGGACGGCGGCGAGCCGGACCCGGGGTGCGGCCACCCGGTTCGGATCGCGGCCGGGCCAACGTACCTTCACCCGCAGGCTCAGGCCGCGCCTGCTCTCCCGCCGCAGTGCCCCCGCGCTGACCAGCCGGAGACCGACCTGTTCGTGCACCCGGGGGCGGATGAACTCCAGCCAGCCCTGGGCGTCGTAGCCGTCGCCGTGCCGGACGATCTCGCCCAGGGCCCGGTCCGCGACCGGATCCTGCCAGGCCCGGTTGTCGGCGACGAACACCTCACCACGGTTGATCCGGATCCGCCCGGCCAGGGCCAGTTCGGCGAGGATCGCCCCGGCCAGGGCCGGGTCGAGCAGGTTCGGTGCGGCCAGCGGGCGGCCGTTGTAGTCGTCGTGCCCGATGAGGAACAGCTCATCGGCGAGTCGTTCGGTATCGCCCAGGAAGTTGTTCATGGCTCTCCGGCCCCGCCCGGTACCGTCGTGACGCTTCGATTGCTCCGCGTGTTGATGCAGGACGCTACGGCAAGGAATCACGTCACTCAACCCGTTCCCATCGTTACGTCGGGCAATGGACTCGACCGGGACGAAACTGTCGGATCCCCGTACGAACTTGTCGGCCGCCGGATTCGGCCATAGCCTCTCCTGATTGTCGATCGACAATGTTCTGACCGGTCAGGAGCGACCGCAGATGCCAACCGAGCCGCCCGTCCCCGGTATCCCGCTGCGCCCCGGTCGAATCGGCACCGGGCGGCTCGCGCTCTTCGTCGCCGCGACCGCCGCGCCGCTCACCGCCGTCGGCGGGGCCATCCCGATCATGTACGCGGTCAGCGGCAACGTCGGCGCCGCGTTCTGCTTCCTGATGCTGACGATCCTGCTCGGCGTCTTCGCCGTCGGTTACGCCGCGATGGGCCGGTACGTGCCGAACCCCGGCTCGGTCCACTCGTACATCGCGAATGGGCTCGGCCGGGCCGGGGCGGTCGGCGCCGCTTTCGCCGCACTGGTCGCCTACAACGCGCTCCAGATCAGCCTCTACGGACTGATCGGCGCGATTGTCGGCGAGTTCGTCGGGGATGAAATTTCCATCGAACTCGACTGGTGGATCTGGGCGCTGCTCGCCTGGGCGGTGGTCGGGCTGCTCGGCGTACTCCAGGTGGACCTGTCCGGGACCGTACTCGTCGGGTTGCTGTTCCTGGAATTGCTCGTGCTGACCGCCCTGGTCGCGCTCGCGCTCGACAACCCGGCCGGCGGCCGGGTCGACGCCGCCGGACTCGACCCGGCGAACCTCCCGGTGGCCGGGCTCGGTGCCGTGCTGGCCCTGGCCACCGCCGCCTTCGTCGGGGTGGAGTCGGGCCCGGTCCACCGCACGCAGGTCACCGATCCCGGCCGGACCGTCGCCCGCGCCGGCTACCTCGCCATCGCCGGCACCGGCGTCTGCTACGCGCTCTGCGCCTGGGCGCTGACTGTCGCCACCGGGCCGGAGAACACCGCGACGGTGGCCGCGGTGGCCGGTCCCCAACTGGTCGCCGACGTGCTCGCCCGGCACGGCGGGGCCGCGCTGGGCGTCGCCGCCCAGGTGCTGCTCGGCACGGCGGTACTCGCCGCGCTGCTCGCCGGGCACAACAGCGTGGCCCGGCAGTTCTACGCCCTGGGTTTCGAACGGGTGCTGCCCGCCGCGCTCGGCCGGGTCGGCGTACGCACCGGTGCCCCGGTCGCCGGCTCGCTGGTGCAGACCGGGCTCGCCCTGGCGGTGCTGCTCGGCTTCGCCGCCGCCGGCCGGGACCCGCTGACCGACATGTTCGCCTGGCTCAGCGGCGTCGGCGCGGTCGGCGTACTGGTGCTGCTCACGCTGACGTCGGTGGCCGTGGTCGGGTTCTTCAACGGGCGTACGGTCACCGCCGAGTCCCGCTGGCAGCGACTGATCGCACCGACGCTGGCCACCATGGGACTCAGTGTGGTCCTGGTGGTGCTGCTGGCCGACTTCGGTACGTTGCTCGCCCCCGGCACCCCGACCTACCTGCGCGCCCTGCTCCCGGCCCTGCCGGTGCTCGCCGCACTGCTCGGCCTGCTGCGCGGCGTCGCCCTCCGGTCGCTGCGACCGGGGGTCTACGCCCGGATCGGCGGCGGCACCCGCGAGCCGGTCCCGACGCCACAGCCGGCCGGTGCCGCCGACCGGGTCGAGGCGCAGGCGTGAGGTGACCGGGGCTGGGCACACCCGCCCGGTCCGGCTGGGCTAGCGTCTGATCATGGAGTCTTCGGCGGATCCCCGGGCCAGGCGGCTCTTCGGCGGCAGCGCCGGTGCGCTCGGCGACCTCGCCGGGAGCCCGTTCCGCGCCGACCGGGACCGGATTGTCAGCTCACCGTTCTTCGCCCGGCTCGGCGGCGTCACCCAGGTGATCTCACCGGGCGGCTCCGGGCTGCTCGTACACAACCGGTTGACGCACAGCCTGAAGGTCGCCCAGGTGGGGCGGGCGGTCGCCGAACGGCTGAGCGCCGACGAGCGCTACCGCGACCTGCTGGACTCGCTCGGCGGCTGCGACCCGGACGTGGTCGAGGCGGCGGCGCTCGCCCACGACCTGGGTCACCCACCGTTCGGGCACCTCGGTGAGCAGGTGCTCGACCGGATCGCCCGGCAGCGGCTCGGGCTGCCGGACGGGTTCGAGGGCAACGCCCAGTCGTACCGGATAGTCACCAGCACCGAGATCCGGGGCATGGCGACCATCGGCCTGGACCTGACCGCCGCGGTACGCGCCGCCATCCTCAAGTACCCGTGGACCCGGTCCGGCTACCCCGACCCGCACCCGAGCCAGTTCGACCCGCCGCCGCGCGGGGCGACCGCGCCACCGGAGGACCCGACGAGCGGTTCGGGGAAGTTCGGCGCGTACGGCACCGAGGTCGAGGACCTGCGGCAGGCTCGGGCGCCGTTCGCCGGGCGGATCGCCGACTGGCAGCAGACCGTCGAGGCATCGATCATGGACACCGCCGACGACATCGCGTACGCCATCCACGACGTGGAGGACTTCCACCGGGTCGGGGTCCTGCGCCAGGGTGCGGTGGCGGCCGAACTGCTGGCCTGGCAGCGCGACAGCGACCGGTTCCGGGCGATGACCGACGCCATCCTGGACCACGGGCTGCGCCGCCCCGGTGCCTCGATCGAGCGGCTGCGCCGGCAACTGCACCGCAAGGACGCCTGGATCAGCGACGATGTGGCGTTCGCCGCGGCGGTCGAACACGTACGGCTGGAACTGGTCGACGGGCTGCTGGCCGCACCGTTCGACGGCTCGATCGAGGCCGAGCAGGGCGTGTCGGGCTTCTCGGCCCGGTGGACCCGCCGGCTGGTCGACGCGATCACGGTGGTGGCCGAGCCGCCGGTCCGGGCCGGACACGTGCTGCTCGCCCCGGCCCAGTGGCACGAGGTGCAGGTGCTCAAGTTCGTCCACCACCAGTTCGTGCTGGCCCGGCCGGATTTGGCTCTGCACCAGCGCGGCCAGGCCCGGCTGCTGGACACCCTGGTCCAGGCCCTGCTCGACTGGATTCTCGACCCCCGCGAGGAGGCCCGGCTGCCGCGCCGGCTGCACGACCTGATCGACCTCGCCGAGGCGGAACTTCATCCGCGTACGGTCGATCGGGCGGCCAAGGCGCGCGGACGGGCGATCATCGACTTCGTCGCCTCGCTGACCGACAGTCAGGCGGTGGCGCTGCTCGACGCCCTCTCCGGCCGTTCCGGGCAGCTCTGGACCGACGCCTTCGTCCTCTGACCGGCCGACCCACCGGGTCAGACGATGGCCTGCCACCAGCCGTCGACCGGCGGTGGCGCGTCGACGACCACCCGTTCACCGGGTCGCGGTACGGCCAACCGGACGTCGCGGGCCTTCGCCTCCCGCCACAGCCGGTCGATCGGCTCGGCCCACGGGTGCACGGCCAGGTTGAACGTCGCCCAGTGCACCGGAATCAGCAGCTCCCCGCGCAGGTCCAGGTGGGCGGTGATCGCCTCCTCCGGGAACATGTGGATCTCCGGCCAGGCCGGTGCGTACGCCCCGACCTGGATCAGGGTGACGTCGAACGGGCCGTGTTGGCGGCCGATCTCGGCGTAGCCGGCGAAGTAGCCGGAGTCGCCGGAGTAGAACACCCGGCGGGTCTGCCCGCTGATCACCCAGGAGCCCCAGAGGGTGCGGTTGCGGGTGAACCCGCGCCCGGAGAAGTGCTGCGCGGCGGTCGCGGTGAACCGCAGCCCGGCCACGTCGGCGCTCTCGGTCCAGTCCAGCTCGATGATCCGCGCCTCCGGCACCCCCCACCGGGCCAGGTGGGCGCCGACGCCGAGCGGGACCAGGAACGGCGCCGACTGGGTCCGCAGCAACCCCCGTACGGTCGCCAGGTCCAGGTGGTCGTAGTGGTCGTGCGAGATCAGGATCGCGTTGACCGGGGGCAGTTGCTCCAGCGGCACCGGTGGCGGATGCAACCGGCGCGGCCCGGCCAGGCGCGACGGCGAGCACCGTTGGCTCCACATCGGATCGACCAGCACCCGTCGGCCCTCGATCTCGACCAGCAGCGAGGCGTGTCCGTACCAGATGATGTTGAGTTCGTCGGCGGGCGCCGAGGCCGGGTCGGCGGTGCCGGGGTCGACCAGCGGGACCGGGTCGGTGGGCTTGCGCCGGTGCCCGCCGAAGAGGAACTCCAGCAGGACGTTGCGGCCGGACTCGGCCATCACCGCCCGGGTGCTCGCCTGGTTGCGGAAACCCTCGCCCTCGAACTGCGGGGACGACCGCAGTCTGGCCGCCCGCTCCCCGGCGGCCCGCGCGCCCATTGCCACCGAGACGTCCCGAACGGCCCAGGCGGCGGTCGCGACGGCGGCCAGGGCGAGCAGCCCACCGGCCCGACGGCGCCAGCGGCGCCCCGCCCGCGACCGGTCGTCCCGGCCCCGGCTCGGTTCGCTCGTCGCCCCCCGCCTACCCATCCGTCCATCCTTCCCCGTCCGGGGAACCGGCGGGTAGCCGGCCCCCCGGATCGAGCAAGGATTCGTCAGCCGCCGTTGCTCGGCCGGTACGCCGAACCGGTACGGGACCTGGCCGAGGCCGGACCCGGCTCGGTGACCGTCTCCAGGAACCGGCGGCCCATCACCGACCGGGCCCGGGTGGCCGGGTGGGTCGGGCCGAAGTTGTCCGGGTCGGCCTGACCGTCGGCGAAGATCGCGTAGGTCAGCCTGGGCGTGCCGTCGATGCCGAACATCACGCCGGCCTCGTTGCGGCCACCGTCGAACCAGCCGGCCTTGGTCGCCACCCGCTCCCGCTCGCCCGACGACATGTCGTGCCGGATGCCGTCCGGATAGGCGATCGGCGACCGCAGCGCGGCCAGCAGGAACGCGGTCGAGCCGGGGGAGAGCAGGGTGCCCGCGACCAGGGCCCGCAGCAGGTCGTGGGTCTCCCGGGGCGTGGTGGTGCCGAGGAAGAACCGGTTGGGGTTGGCGACCGGTACGACCTGCGTGTTCGGGAAGCCCTTGGCGACCAGGATCTGGTTGATCTCCAACGCCGGGCAGACCAGGCCGCAGAGCCGTACGGCGGTGTCGTCCGAGACGGTGAGCAGGGCGGCGAGTGCGTGGCCGACCGTCACCGTGCTCGGGTACGCCCCGTCCAGCCGGAAGATGCCGTCACCGTCGGGAATCACGATCGCGGCGGTCACCTCGACGGTCTGACTCAACTGGAGCAGGCCACGATCGACCTTGTCCAGCACCGCGACGGCGACCGCCACCTTGTTCACGCTGTACGCCTCGACCTGCTCGTCGGCGCCCTGTTCCACCGCCGGCAGGGCGCTGCCGTCGGCGGCGGTGACGCTGATCCGGGCCCGCCAGGTCCCGCCCGCCTCGGTCGAGGCCCGGTAGTAGATCTTCCCGACCCGCCGCTCCGCCGGTCCGAGGGCGTCGGTCGCCGAACCCCGCTCGGTCGCGGCCGAGGCGCCGGTGCCGGTGCCGAACACCAGGCCCGCCGTTGCCGCCGTGCCCATGCCCAGCGCAGTCCTGCGGTTAACCGTTTTCGACAAGGTGGTTCTCCGATCGGAGCCGTGACGAACCCCCCGTGGGCTCGATCCGGTCACGATAGAGCACCGCGGATCGCTCCGGGTGCCCGTTGATCGTCCGGCGACGGCGGTCGGATTCCGCCGCCAGCGTTCGGGGTAGTGGTCGTGGCGGGTGGGACAGGTTGTTGGCACTCACTCATCCGATCGGCCCACGAAGTTCAGTCGATCATCCACAGCACGTCGGATGATCCGGTTGGTAGCGTGGTGCGCCTGCTGGTCGGTCAGAAGACGGAAGGTTCGCTGGGGGCGATCTCGATGCGACGCTCGACCCCGGTCGACCGGGCCTCCGCGTCCGGCTCGCTGGCGTACCTCACCGCCGGCGTCCTCGCCGCGCTGCTGTACGCCGCCCACCTCTCCGACGCACTCGGTGCCCTGCTGTTCGCCGCCGTGGGCGTCGGCACCGCCGCCGTCCTGGTGCTCGGCCCCCGGTGGCACCGGGCCGCCCCGCGCCACCCCTGGTACCTGCTCAGCGCCGCCAGTTTCCTGTTCCTGATCGGGGCGCTGGTCCGGCCCTGGGCCGCGCACCGGACCGGAATCTCCGCCCTGGCCGCCGACGCGTTCACCGTCCCCGGCTACCTGTTGATGATCTTCGGCGTCGGCGGCCTGCTGCGGGCCAGGGGAGGGCTCGAACGGCACGCCGTCATCGACGGGCTCATCGTCTGCCTCGGCGCGGCCTGTGTCTCGGTGCTGCTGCTGGCCGTACCGGCGGCGTCGATCCAGGGCCGGTCGGTGATGGTGTCGGCGCTCGCCGGGACGTACCCGGTCTTCGACGTGGTGCTGCTCCTGCTCCTGGTCAACCTCGCCTTCACCACCGCCGCCCGAAGGCCCAGCTACTGGCTGCTGGTCGGCATGATGACGTCCCTGCTGCTCGGCGACCTGGCGTACGCGATCGTCGGGCTGACCGGCACCCTGTCCGGGGCACCGATCCTGGACCTGCCGTTCCTGATCGGCTTCGCCATGGTCGGCGCCGCCGCACTGCACCCCTCGGTGGTCTACCTCGGCCGGGCCATGCCGCTGCCGGTGCAGGCCTGGTCCTGGCCCAGGCTGCTGCTGATCTGCCCGGCGCTGGCCGCACCGTTCGTGCTGATCGCCGCACTGCACCAGCCGACGCTGGTCGAGCGGCTCGTCCCCGCCCTCGCCGGGGCCGTCATGGTGGCGTTGCTGCTGGTCCGGGCCGTGTCGGCGGTGCAGGGTTACGCCACCGCGCAACGGCGGTACGAGCACCACGCCACCCACGACCCGCTGACCGGCCTGCCCAACCGGCGGGCGCTGTCCCGGGAGGTCGGCCGGCTACTGCGCCGCTCGGCGGCCGTACCGACCGGGATCTGGGTGTACTTTCTCGACCTCGACGGCTTCAAGATGGTCAACGACTCCTGGGGCCACGACACCGGCGACCAGCTCATCGTCCAGGTCGGACAGCGGTTACGGGCACTGGTGCCGTCGGCGGCGGTGGTCGCCCGGGTCGGCGGCGACGAGTTCGTGGTCGTACTCAGCGGGACCCGCGACGAGGCGGTCGAACTCGCCGAGGGGATCCTCGGCTCGTTCGCCGCACCGTTGCAGGTCGGCGGGATCGAGGTGGTGGTCAGCACGTCCGTCGGTCTGGTCGGCACCACCGTGGTCCCGACCGGCGAGCACACCGGCAGCCGGGACGGGCTGGCGTACGGCGTGGACGAGCCGACCGGCAGCACCGGCGGCTGGGGCGGCCTGCCCACGGCGGCGGCGGCCGAACAGCACGACGCGGCACCGGTGACCGCCGAGTCGCTGATGCGGGACGCGGACATCGCGATGTACCACGCCAAGGCCGAGGGGCCGGGCAAGTGGGCCCTGTTCGACACCTCCATGCGCGACCGGGTACGCGACCGGGTGGAGATCGAGTTCGCCCTCCGGCACGCCCTGGCCAAGGAGCAGCTCCACCTGGTCTACCAGCCGATAGTCGAACTGCGCGGCGGCCGCCTGGTCGGGGCGGAGGCGCTGCTGCGTTGGGACCACCCGGTCCGGGGCGCGGTGTCACCGCTGGACTTCATCTCCATCGCCGAGGACACCGGCCTGATCGCCGCGATCGGCCGGTGGGTGCTGGACGAGGCGCTGCGGCAGCTCGCCGACTGGCGGCGCCACGGCGTGGTGGACGACGAGTTCTGGATCTCGGTCAACGTCTCGCCCCGGCAACTGCGCGACCCCGGCCTGCCGGACAGCATCGCCGAGGCACTGCTGCGGCACGACGTACCGACCGGGGTGGTGGTCCTGGAGATCACCGAGTCGGTGATGGTCGACCCGTCCGCCGGCACCGACCAGGTGCTCTTCGAACTGCGCGGGATGGGCGTACGGATAGTCGTGGACGACTTCGGCACCGGCTACTCCGCGCTGGGCTACCTGCGCCGGCACCCGGTCACCGGGGTCAAGGTCGACCAGGCGTTCGTCGGCGGGCTCGGCGGCAACCCGGAGGACGAGGAGATCGTACGGGCGGTGGTCGCGATGAGCAGCGCGCTGCGGCTGACGGTCGTCGCGGAGGGGGTCGAGACGCCGACCCAGCGGGCGGTGCTGGAGGCGCTCGGGGTGCTGCTCGGCCAGGGCCGGCTCTGGGGCGGCCCGGTACGCCCGAACCTGTTCGCGCAACGCTGGTCAGGTCTGGCCGTCGGCGCGGACGGGGCCGGCCCGGTGGTCGGGCCGGACACCGCTCAGCTCGACTCGGGCGGCTCGAACAACCAGTAGACCTGCTCGTCCAGCGGGGCGCTCCGGACCCCGGTGGTGAGCTGGTCCAGGGTCTGGTGGATCGCCTTCGGCAGGCCGATGTCGTTGTTCCGGCGGCAGATGTCCAGGGCCGCGATGCCCCGGCTGGCCAGCACCCGCTGCCACATCCGCTCGATCACCGTCTCGAACACCCCGTCGCCACGGATCTGCGGGTCGATCGCGAAGAAGCCGATGTACCAGATCCGCCGCTCGGCGTAGAGCACCGGCCAGCGGCGCGCGAAGTAGTCCGGCGAGATCAACGGTACGGCGTCCAGGTCGTTGGTGAACGTGGCCAGCGCCAGCACCTCGTCCGGCTGGTCCGGGTCGAGCCCGAGGTACTTCGTCACCCGGGCGTCGGCGAGCACCACGTCGAACTCGTCCCGGACCATGACGTGTCGCTGCACGGCGGCGGCCCGCAACTCGTCGAACGCGTTGTTGTAGAGCCGCCACGTCGCCTCGGTCAGATGCTCCGGCACCACCTGGTCCGCCGTGATGAGCATGTTGTCGCCCCCGCCACCGTCACCTCATGATCCCCTGACTCGCGGGTCACACTACCGAGTCCGGACCACCCCGTCGAACGTTGTGTCGGGCGGCGTACCAGGGGATTCAGTCTGTGCCCGGTGCGCCACCGCGCGTGCTCGCGGCCCTGAGGAAGTCGCGGTTCAGTCGCCCGATGGTGGACAGCGGGATCACCTTCGGACAGACGGCGGTGCACTCGCCCATGTTGGTGCAGCCGCCGAATCCCTCCGCGTCCTGCTGCGCGACCATGTCGAGCACCCGACCGGCCCGCTCCGGCTGACCCTGCGGCAACATGCTCAGGTGGGTGACCTTCGCGGCGGTGAACAGCATCGACGACCCGTTCGGGCAGGCCGCGACGCAGGCTCCGCAGCCGATGCAGGCGGCCGACTCGAACGCCGCGTCGGCGTCGACCTTGGGCACCGGAGATGCGTGCGCGTCCGGGGCGCTGCCGGTCGGCACCGAGATGTAACCGCCGGCGGCGATGATCCGGTCGAACGCGCTCCGGTCCACGACCAGGTCCTTCATCACCGGGAAGGCCCTCGCCCGCCACGGTTCGATGTCGATCGTCTGCCCGTCGGAGAAGTGCCGCATGTGCAGCTGGCAGATGGTGGTCGCCCGCTCCGGCCCGTGCGGTACGCCGTTGACGACCATGCCGCAGGAGCCGCAGATCCCCTCCCGACAGTCGTGGTCGAAGGCCACCGGGTCGTCGCCGTCGAGGATCAGCCGCTCGTTGAGCACGTCGAGCATCTCCAGGAACGACATGTCGGGGGAGACGTCGGCGGCCCGGTAGGAGACCATCCGGCCACGGTCGGCCGGGCCGGACTGTCGCCAGATGCGCAGGGTCAGATTCACTTGTAACTCCGCTGGCTGGGGTGGACGTACTCGAAGTGCAGGTCTTCCTTGTGCAGCACCGGCGGGTGGTCGGCCCCGGCGAACTCCCACGCCGCGACGTAACTGAAGTGCTCGTCGTCGCGCTGCGCCTCACCCTCCGGGGTCTGGCTCTCGGCCCGGAAGTGCCCACCGCAGGACTCCGTACGGTGCAGCGCGTCGACGCACATCAGCTCGGCCAGCTCGAAGAAGTCGGCGACCCGGCCGGCCTTCTCCAGCGACTGGTTGATGCCGTCGGCGTCGCCGGACACCTTGACCCGACGCCAGTACTGCTCCCGCAGGGCCCGGATCTGCTCGATCGCCTTGCGCAGCCCCGCGTCGCTGCGTTCCATCCCGCAGTGCTCCCACATGATCTGACCCAGCTCACGGTGGAACGAGTCGACCGTACGGTCACCGTCGACCGCGAGCAGTCGAGCCACCCGGTCCTCGACGTCGGCGCGGGCGGCGACCACCTCGGGATGGTTGTCGTCGATCGGGCCGAACGGGCCGGCGGCCAGGTAGTTCGCGATCGTGTTCGGCAGCACGAAGTAGCCGTCGGCCAGCCCCTGCATCAGCGCCGAGGCACCCAGCCGGTTGGCGCCGTGGTCGGAGAAGTTCGCCTCACCGATGACGAACAGGCCGGGGATGGTGGCCTGGAGGTCGTAGTCGACCCAGAGCCCACCCATCGTGTAGTGCACGGCCGGATAGATCCGCATCGGCACCCGGTACGGGTCCTCGCCGGTGATCCGCTCGTACATCTCGAAGAGGTTGCCGTACCGCTCCTGCACGGTGTGCCGGCCGAGCCGGCCGATCGCGTCAGCGAAGTCGAGGTAGACGCCGAGCCCGGTCGGCCCGACCCCGTTTCCCGCGTCGCAGACGTTCTTCGCCGCGCGGGAGGCGATGTCGCGCGGGACCAGGTTGCCGAAGGCCGGGTACATTCGCTCCAGGAAGTAGTCCCGCTCGTCGTCGGGGATGTCGGCCGGGTTGCGGTCGTCGCCGGCCCGCTTCGGCACCCAGACCCGGCCGTCGTTGCGCAGCGACTCGCTCATCAGGGTCAGCTTCGACTGGTGGTCGCCGGAGACCGGGATGCAGGTCGGGTGGATCTGCGTGTAACAGGGGTTGGCGAAGTACGCGCCCTTGCGGTGCGCCCGCCAGGTGGCGGTGACGTTGCAGCCCTTGGCGTTGGTGGACAGGTAGAACACGTTGCCGTAACCACCGGAGGCGAGCACCACGGCGTCGGCGTACTCCGTGGTTGTCCTGCCGGTGACCAGGTCGCGGACGACGATGCCCCGGGCCCGGCCGTCGACCACTATCAGCTCCAGCATCTCGTGCCGGGTGTGCATCTCCACCCGGCCGAGCGCGATCTGCCGCTCCAGCGCCTGGTACGCCCCGAGCAGCAGTTGCTGACCGGTCTGTCCGCGCGCGTAGAAGGTCCGTTGCACCTGGGCGCCGCCGAACGAGCGGGTGTCGAGCAGTCCGCCGTACTCGCGGGCGAACGGCACCCCCTGGGCCACCGCCTGGTCGATGATGTTGACCGAGACCTCGGCGAGCCGGTGCACGTTCGACTCGCGGGCGCGGAAGTCGCCGCCCTTGACCGTGTCGTAGAACAACCGGTGTACGGAGTCGCCGTCGTTGCGGTAGTTCTTCGCCGCGTTGATACCGCCCTGGGCGGCGATCGAGTGTGCCCGGCGCGGGCTGTCCTGGTAGCAGTACGACTTCACCCGGTAGCCCTGCTCGGCGAGGGTGGCGGCGGCCGAACCGCCGGCCAGCCCGGTGCCGACCACCAGCACGGTCAGCTTGCGGCGGTTCGCCGGGTTGACCAGCTTGGCCTCGAAGCGGCGCCGGTCCCAGCGGGTCTCGATCGGCCCGTCCGGTGCCTTCGAATCGGCGACCGGTTCGCCGTAGCGGAACATTTCCATGGTCATGACACCCATCCGGCTAGTACGGCGAAGGGGACCAGCAGGTAGCCGCCGCAGAGCCCGACGGCGAAGACGAGGGCGGTGGCGCGGGCCCGGCGCTCACCCCGGGGCGACTGCTGGCCGAGGCTGCGGAACGCGCTGAACATGCCGTGCCGCAGGTGGAAGCCGAGCGCGACGATGGCCAGGGTGTAGAACAGGGTCACGTACCAGCGTTCCGGGGCGAAGTCGGCCACCACGTTGGCGTGCGGGTGACCCGGGTCGCCGAGCGGGTTGAGTGTGCCGGTGGTCAGGTCGAGCAGGTGGTAGACCACGAACAGCAGGATGATCACCCCACCCCAGCGCATCGTCCGGGCCGCGTAACTGGCCTGGACCGGCTTGCGGTGGGCGTACCGGATCGGGCGGGCCTTGCGGGCGGCCACGGCGAGCGCGGTCGCGGCCCAGATGTGCAGCAGCAGGGCGATCGTCAGCGCGCCGCGCTGGAGCCAGAGATACCAGACCTCGGGCAGCAGTGGCGTGCCGATGGTCCGCAGCCAGTGCGCGTAGTGGTCGAACGAGGCCGCACCGAAGAAAATCTTGAGGTTGCCGAGCATGTGCGCGATGAGGAAGAGCACCAGGAGGATGCCCGTCACCGCCATCACTGCCTTCTTGCCGACCGACGAGCGGACCGGCGACCGCGTCTCTACTGCCACCTCACCGACGCTAGGAGGAGCTGTGATTAGTCGTCCAATGCATCGGAGTCGCAGTCTCGATAGTCGTAGGCTATGCAGGTGCAGTTCCACCAGTTGCGGTACTTCGTAGCGGTCGCCGAAACCCGGCATTTCACTCATGCGGCCGACAATGTCGGCATCACCCAGCCCTCGCTGAGTAAGCAAATTCACGCCCTCGAAGTCGACCTCGGCGCCCCGCTGTTCGACCGGATCCGGGGAAACATCACCCTCACCGCCGCCGGTGAGGTCCTGCTGCCACTGGCCAAGCGCATCCTGGCCGACGTCGAAACCGCCGGGCGCGAGGTGCAGGAGCTGGTCGGCGTACGCCGGGGTCGGGTCCGGCTCGGGGCGACGCCCAGCCTGGTCACCTCGCTCGCCCCGCAGGTGCTGCGCCGGTTCCGCGACGCCCACCCGGGCGTCGACCTCTCCGTCCAGGAGGGCGGCTCCCAGGACCTCGTACGCGACCTGCTGCGCGGCGGACTCGACCTGGCGCTGATCATCCAACCGGCACCCGGACCCGACCCCGCCCTACGGGTGGAACCGATCCTGCGGGAGAGCCTGGTCGTCGCCTCCCTCGACCCGCTACCGGCGGCCAGCCCGATGGGCACCCTGCGCCTGGTCGACCTGCGCGACCAACCGCTGGTGATGTTCCGCGAGGGCTACGACCTGCGCGACGTCACCCTCGCGGCGTGCCGGGACGCCGGCTTCGAACCGACGCTGGCGGTCGACGGCGGCGAAATGGACGCCGTGCTCAGCTTTGTCGAGGCGGGGCTGGGGGTGGCGCTGGTGCCGGGCATCGTGGTCGCCCGACGGCCCCGGATCCGGGTCACCCAGCTCGCCCCGCCCGGCGTACGGCGGACGATCGCGCTGGCCCGGCGCCGGGAGGCCGTACCGACGCACGCGGCGCGGGCACTGCGCGGAATCCTGCTCAACTACGTCCGTACGGCCGCCGAACAGGGGGCGCTGCCGCCCGGTGTCGAGCCGCTGTAGGGCCCGCGATCGGCTGCCCGCCGGCCTCGTCCCGGCCGGCATCGCGGTGCTGGCCACTTGAAAGTGCCCGAGGCAGAATGACCGCCTCAGGATGGGACAGGGTACGTGGCGCCGTCGTCACCACCACGCCCGAAGACGAGTGGCGTGTCCTCGCCGAATGGACCCGGATCCTCGGACGCGTCGACGATCAGCTCCCCGTCATCCCCATCTGGTCACCGTCGGCGGTGGCGACGCCTGATCTCGACGGACACGTTCGTCTAGTGCCTTAGACAACAAGCGTCTACCGCACTAGACTTACGGCATGAAGCGGGCCGACCTCCTCACGGTGATCAGCAAGGCCGCCGCCGAGGCGGGCTGCGACTTCATTTTCGTGCGCGAAGGCGGCAGCCATACCGTCTACCGGTTCGGATCGCAGCAGTTCACCGTGCCACGCCACAAAGAGATCAACGAGCTGACGGCGCGGGGCATCCTGCGCAACCTCGGGCTCAGGTAAGGGGGGACCAGTCGATGGCTACATACACCGCCACCTGCACGCGGACGGACAACTGGTGGGCGATCACCGTTGCCGAACTGCCGGGTGTCTTTTCGCAGGCGCGCAGGCTAGACCAGGTGGAAGCGATGGCCCGAGACGCCATCGCAGCGCTCCTTGACGTGTCTCCCGAGAGCTTCGACATCGAGGTGCGGCCGGAGGTGCCCGGCGAGGTGAACGCAGCGCGTCGGGCACGCGCCAGGCTGGTCGAAGCTGAGCGGTCGGCCGAGGAGGCCACCGTCGAGGCGGCTCGGAAGTTGCTCGCGGAGGGGTACACGGTGCGCGACGCCGGCAAATTACTCGGCATTTCGCCGCAGCGGGTCTCTCAGCTGACCGCCTCGAAAACGAAGCTACGCAAGGTCGGGCAACGTGGTGGCAAGCCAGCCACAGGATCCGGGCGGACGGCTGCCGCCTGAGTACGTCGGACCGGGCCGCCCTCCTGTGGTGGTGACGCCGGATCTCGACGGGTTGTCCCGTTCCGATCCGGCGTCACAATCACGGAGGTACGTCAGGTGACGGTGATGACCACCTGGGCTGAGGTGGTGGCGCCGCTGCTGTCGGTCACCGTCAGACGGGCGGTGTAGCTGCCCTTGCGGGTGAAGGTGTGACTGGCGTTGGCGGTGTGTACGACCGCGGCGTTGTTGCCGAAGTCCCACGAGTAGTCGGTGATGGTGCGGCCGGGCGCGACAACCGCGGTACCGGTGAACGCGACCGTCCGGGGTGCCGTGCCACTCGTCGGGGTGGCGGTGATGCTCACCGTCGTACCGCTCTCCTGTTTGACGCCGGTGCCGTTGAACCGCAACCAGTCCACGGCCATCAGGTCCGGTGTGCCGCCCACCTGCGCCGGGTTGACGAAGACGGCGTAGAGGGTGATGGTCCCGCCGGGGTTGGTCAGGTTGGCGGTGGGGGAGATGACGTTGTCCCAGCCGCCGGTGCTCGGGACGGCGACGGTGCCGAGCACCGGCCCGGTCGGTGAGCCGGACCGGAACTCGATCGTCCCGCCGCTGCTGCCGGAGCTGGCCCCGACGGTCACCGAGTTGATCCCCTGGAGGTTCACCGGCCCGAAGTTGACCCACTCGTTGTGGTCGACGTCGCCGAGGCGCTTGCCGGCCTTGGCTGTCGCCCGGTCGAGCACCTGGATGCCGGCGTGGGCGCCGTCGAAGTGCTCGATCTCCTTCGGCTTCACCTGCAACTCGACCAGGGTCGAGCCGACCAGTGCCGGCACCCCACCGGTCGCGCCGCCGTCGGTGTACTGGGCGGTGAGCAGGGTGAACAGGTTCTGGCCCGGTCCGTGCCCGTCACCGGCGCTGCTGTCGGTGACCGCCACCCCGGAGCAGCCGGTGTAGTTGTCCAGCGGGTGGGCGTGCGAGTCGTGGCCGAGCTGGGTCTGCACGATCACCCGCGAGCAGTCGATCGTGCCCTCCTCCGGGTCGGTGACCGTCACCGTGTACGGCACCCGGTCGCCGAACTCGAAGAAGCCGCCGTTCGGCACGCTCAGGGTGACCACCGGCCGGGTGTTGCCGGCGATGACCTCGGTGGTCGCCACCGCGCTCTGCCCACCCGTTCCGGTCACCGTCAGCCGGGCGGTGAACCGGCCCCGCGCGGTGTACGTGTACGTCGGGTTCGCGGCGGTGGAGTCGGTGCTGCCGTTGCCGTCGAAGTCCCAGGCATAGCTGATCGGCGCCCCGTCGCCGGAGGCCGAACCGGCGCTGGAGAACGTCACGGCCAGCGGCGTGGGCCCGCTGTCCCGGTTGGCGCTCGCCTTCGCCACCGGTGGGCGGCCGGTGGCCACGTAGTCGATCCGGTAGATGCCGGCGCCCTCGTTGGTGCCGCCCCGACCGCTGCCGGTGCCGGCACCGAAGTCGATCACGTAGAGCGAACCGTCGGGCCCGAACTCGGCGTCGAACGGCTGGATCCAGGAGAAGTCACCGAGTACGCCGTTGATCGACTGGAGGTCACCGACGGCGGTTGGCCCGAACCGGGCGTTGGTGAATGTCTGCGCGGTGCTGTGGATGGAGAGCGTCTTGAACCACTTGCGGGTCAGCTCGTAGACGATCCACTTGCCCTCGTAGTACTGCGGGAACTTGGTCGTCCGGGTGTTGGCCGGGTCGAAGTCGTACGACGGGCCGCCCATTGGGCCACCGCCGCCGGTGCCGACCTCGGGGAACTGCGTGGACGCGCCGTAGCCGTACCAGACCAGCGCGGAACGGGCGGCGGGCAGGTTGGTCAGGCCGGTGTTGTTCGGCGAGTTGTTGACCAGCGCCCCGCAGTTGAACTTCGCCCCGGAGGTCGAGGTCGCGAAGTTGTAGTCGTTGTACGGGATGTTGTTGCCGACGCAGTACGGCCAGCCGTAGTTGCCGGCGGTGGTGATCCGGTTGAACTCGACGATTCCGTCCGGTCCCCGGTTCGGGTTGGCCGCGGTGGCGTCCGGTCCGTAGTCGGCGACCAGCACAGCATTGGTGATCGGGTCGACGGTGATCCGGAACGGGTTGCGCATGCCCATCGCGTAGATCTCCGAGCGGGTCAACGCGGTGCCGGGGGCGAACAGGTTGCCGGTCGGCACGGTGTATGTACCGTCGGTCTGCGGCCTGATCCGCAGGATCTTGCCACGCAGGTCGTTGGTGTTGCCGGAGGTGGCCTGCGCGTCCCAGGCCCGGCGGCCGGGGCGCTCGTCGATCGGGGCGAAGCCGCTGGAGTCGAACGGGTCGGTGTTGTCGCCGATGGCCGCGTACAGGTTGCCCTGTTTGTCCATTGCCAGCGAGCCGCCCATGTGCGAGTTGGCCCGGCCCTCACCCCGGTAGGTGGGGATGGTGAGCAGCCGTTTCTCGCTGGTCAGCGCGATCGAGTTGCCGGTGACCGTGAACCGGGACAGATTGAGCTGGTTGAGCGTCTTGTCCGACCACAGTAGATAGATCCAGTTGTTGGTGGCGAAGTTGTTGTCCAGGGTCATGCCGATCAACCCGTCGGACTGGCTGGTCTGGGCCGGGGTGTAGGCGAAGTCGACCAGGGTGGTGACGCCGAGCGTGCTCTGGTTGATCACCTTCACCGCGCCGGTGCGCTGGATGTAGAAGACCCGCCGGTCGGCCGCCACGGCCAGTTCGAACGGGTCGGCCAGGTCGGCGCTGACCAGCGGGACCTTCTGGAAGTTGCTGCTCTTGGTGGCGGCGCAGTCGCCGGGGATCGCGCCGGCCGCCCATTCGATGCCACCGCGCAGGTGGTTGAGGAAGTACGGTTCGCTGAACGACGACGAGGCGTGCCCGCCGGCGGTGTACCAGGATCGACCGCCGTCATAGTTCTGGCACCAGGAATAGGCGTGGTCGACGCCTTCGTCCAGGCCGTTGATCCCGTCGCGGACCTTGATCTGGGCGAGGGTGTGCACCTTGTTCGTGGGGTTGGTCTTCCAGTTGTACCATTCCTCGCTGCGTTCCCAGAGTTCCGGCAGGCCCTGGGTGGACGGGTGGGCCTTGTCCAACACCTTGATCCGGCCGGGGAAGACGCCACCGGTGGAGCCGAAGTCCGGGTGGTAGTCGAAGATGGTGCCGACCAGGCCCTCGTACCAGACCCAGTCGCGCTCGCTGGCGGTCGCCGCGTGCAGCCCGACCCAGCCGCCGCCGGAGCGGACGAAGTTCTGGAAGGCGGTGCGCTGGGCCGCGTTGAGCAGGTCACCGGCGGCCGGGGTGGAGTTGGTGTTGTTGAACACCAGGGCGTCGAACCGGGCCAGGTTGGCGTCGGTGAACGCCGCCGCGTCGGTGGTCGCCTCGACCTCGAAGTCGTGGGTGAGACCGAGCTGTTGGATCGCGGCGACGCCGGCCGGGATCGAGTCGTGGTAGAAGTTCGTCGTCTTCGAGAAGACCAGTACCCGGAACCGGGCCGCTGCCGATGCGGGAGCCGGGGCAATGGTCAGGACGAGGGCGGTGATCGCGAGCAGGGCGATCGGGATGGATCGTAAGCGTCTCATGCAGGCGCTCCCGGTAATAGGGACGGATAATGGAAAGCGCTTTCCTGCCGCCGACGGATCAAGCCTACGTAACCAATCCGAAATGGTCAATGTGTGAAGGTCCGGATCCCGGTGCGGGCGTTTTCGCGTACCGGCAAAGAATCGGGATAGCCTTTTCTGGCATAGCCGTAATCGATCATGTTGGTCGGGGTCGGCCGGCACCCACGTGCACCGCCGTGGCCAGGGCCGCGAGCGCCAGTCCGGTGACCGCCGCGACGGTCAGCCCGGCGGCGGTCAGCGCGGTCGCCACCAGGCCCGCCGGCAGCCAGGTCCAGACCGGCACGATCCTGGCCGGATGCCCGCGCCGGCGCCGCCACGCCTCGGTCGCCATCGGCACGATCAGCGGCGGCAACGTCGCGGCGAGCACCGCCAGCCAGGGCAGCAGCAACCGGTCGAACCGGGCCGCGGCAAGCACCGCGCCGGGCACCGCGACGATCAACATCCCGGCCGTGGGGGAGAGCGCCGGCCAGCCGCCACGCAGCGCCAGGGCCCCGGAGTACGTCGTGGTCAGCGCCGGTGCGAACACCGCCGCGGTGACGAACAGATTGCCGTACGCGGCCAGCCCGGTGCTGCCGGCCAGCACCGCCACCACGTCGGTCGAGCCGGTGCGCAGCCACACCCCCGCCCCGGCCACGCCGACCGCCACCGCCGGCGCCACCAGCAGCAGCACGCACCAGCCCAGGTCACGCCGGCTGGCCAGCCCCCGGCTGAAGTCCGGGGCGCGCAGGGCGAACACGGAGACGTACCCGGTCATGGCGGCGATGTCGGCGGCGGTCGCCCAGCCGCCCGGATCCAGGGTGACCGGCGCGGACGTCGGCGGCAGTTGGGCCACACAGAGCGCGACCAGGCCGAGTGCCGCCAGCGTGGTGGCCACCGCTATCCGGTTGCCGAGCCGGGGCGAGGCGTACGACACCGCCAGCACCGCCCCGGCCAGCAGCAGCGCCCCGACCGGGCCGGGCAGCCGCAGCACCGTGGCCAGCGACGCCCCGCCCAGCCCGACGTTGAAGCCGAACCAGCCGATCATGGCGACGCCGAGCACCACGCTCAGTACGGCCCGCCCGGCCGCCGGCAGGTAACGCGGCGCCACCTCGGTCAGCGTGCCGCCGTCGCCGTACGGTGGCCGGACCCCGAGCGCGCCCTGCCCGAACAGCAGCAGCGCCATCAGTGCCGCCCCACCCACCAACGCCAGTACGGGCACCGCCCCGTGGTGCCGGTCGGCCATGCCCGCGCCCAGGATCAGGGCGGCCGGCGCGGCGCCCAGGCCGAGCCAGGCCCCGGCGGCGGCGGTCCACCGACGGGGCTGGTCGAGTCGGGCGGACTGCCCGCCCAGCGGGGCGATCAGTGGTTGGCTCCCGCCCCCAGCAGTTCCCGGATCTCGGTCGACAACCGGTCGAAGCGCGGGTCGGACATCACCGCCGCGTAGTTGCGTTCGGCCGGCAGGTCGACCGGCAGCGTACGGACGATCCGGCCCGGTCGGGGACTCATCACCTCGACCCGGGTGCCGAGGAAGACCGCCTCGGCGATCGAGTGGGTGACCAGCAGGATGGTGGTGCCGGTCTCCCGCCAGATCCGGTTCAGCTCGGTGTTGAGCTGCTCGCGGGTCAGCGCGTCGAGCGCCCCGAACGGTTCGTCCATCAGCAGCACCCTGGGCTGGTGCAGCAGCGCCCGACAGAGCGCCACCCGTTGCTGCATGCCGCCGGAGAGTTCGTGCGGCAGCGCGTCCTCGAAGCCGGTCAGGCCGGTCAGCTCGATCAACTCGTCGGCCCGGCGGGCGGACTGCCGGCGGTCCAGCCCGCGCATCTCGGCCTGGAGCAGGATGTTGCGGCGGGCGCCGCGCCACTCCAGCAGGGCCGCCCGCTGGAACACGAAGCCGATGTCCCGCTGCGGCTTGGTCACCGGTCGGCCGAGCAGCGACACCGAGCCGCTGGTCGGCCGGACCAACCCGGCCACGATCTTGAGCAGGGTGGACTTGCCGCAGCCGGACGGGCCGACGATGGTGACGAACTCACCCGGTTCCGCCCGCAGGGTCACGTCCTCGACCGCGGTGGTCTGCGACCGCTTCGACCGGAACCGTACGGTCAGCCCGGTCAGTTCGACCGCGGTGCCGGTGGCGGTGGTGCTCGGGGCGCTGGTCATCGGTGACTCATCCCTGGCTGGTGTAGCCGCTGTCCCAGTACTTCTCCGGTGCCCCGGCGTCCTTGAGTTCGGCGTACCGGGTCATCAGGTCGATCGTCTCGGTCCACTTGGCCGGCGGGTTCACCCCCGGCGCGCCGCCGGTCAGTTCCAGCAGCGGTACGGCCAACGTCAACTGCTTGACCAGTACGTCCTTGGCCGGCTCGTTCTCCGCAAGCTCCACCATCGCGTCGGTGGCCGCCGGGATGTCCTTCGCCGATTCGGCCCACGACTTCTGGGTGGCCCGGACGAACGCCCTGACCAGCTCCGGGTCCTTGCTCAGGGTGGCGTCGTTGACCACCACGCCGGTGCCGAGCATGTTCATGCCCCAGTCGGCGTAGAGCAGGTAGTCGACCTTCTTGCCGGTCTTCGCCTCGATCGTCGGGGCCTGGTCGTGGAAGAAGCCCTGGATCGCGTCGACTCGGCCCTCGGCCAGCGCCGCTACCTTGCCGGCGGCATCCAGGTTGACCACCTTGACGTCGCTGTCGGACAGCCCGTTCGCCTTGAGCCAGGCCGGGAAGGTGGCGTAGATCGCGTCGCCCGGGGTGCCGCCGACGGTCTTGCCCTTCAGGTCGGCCGGCTTGCTGATGCCCTTGTCGGCGAGGAACTCGATCGAGGTCGGTCCCTTCTGGAGGAACACCCCGACGCTCTTCACCTTCATCCCGGTGGCGATCGCCTTGAGCAGCGGCGGGGTGTCGGCCCAGCCGAAGTCGGTCTGCTGCTGGGCGACCGCCTGGATGGTCTTGCCCGAGCCGCCGCCGGGCTTGATCTCCAGCTCGATGCCCTCGGCCTCGTAGAAGCCGTTCTTGAGGCCGTAGTAGAACGGCGCGTGCTCGCCGTACGGGACCCAGTTCAGGGTGAGCGTGACCTGCTTGCGGCCGTCGGCGGTGGTGGGCTGTCCGTCGGAGCCGCCGCAGGCGGCTACCGATCCGAGCAGCAGGAACGCGGCGGCGGTGAACGCGAGACGTCTCATGGTGGTGCGCCTCCTGTACGGGTGGCGGGACGGTGTGGTGGGTGAATCCGTGGGCCGGGATCAGGACGTGGTCAGCGGTACGGCGGAGCGGCGGCTGGCGTGCCAGGGGATGAGCAGCGCCTCGGCCAGCTCGACGATGACGAACAGCACGATGCCGATCAGCGACATCAGGAACAGGTCGGCAAAGAGCAGCGCGGCGTCGAGGTTGCCGTTGGCCAGCAGCAGCACGTACCCGAGGCCCTCGTCGGCGCCGACGAACTCGCCGACCACCGCGCCGACCACCGCGAGGGTGACCGCCACCTTGAGGCCGGACATCAGGTGTGGCAGGGCGTTCGGGAAGCGGATCCGGCGGAACGTCTTCCACGGCCCGGCGCCCATCGTCGCGGCGAGGTCGATCAGCTCCGGGTCGGTCGACCGCAGGCCGGCGACGCCGGAGATCACCACCGGGAAGAACGCGATCAGTACGGCCAGCACGATCTTCGGGGTGAAGCCGACGCCGAACCAGACCACCAGCAGCGGGGCGATCGCGATCTTCGGGATGACCTGGGCGAACAGCACTATCGGGTAGAGCGCCTTCTCCATCGTCGGCGAGTACGCGATCAGGATCGCGGTGCCGAGCCCGAGCAGGGCGGCGAGCACGAAACCGATGACCGTCTCGTAGAGCGTGACGTAGGTGTTGCGGAGCAGGAAGGCCCACTGGTCGACCATCGTGGTCCAGACCTGGCCGGGCGTCGGCACCAGGTAGTTCGGTACGTACTCGCGGGCGGCGACGAACCACCAGACGGCAAACAGCGCGGCGAGCAGGAGCGCGGGGCGCCACAGTGCGTCGGCCAGCCGACCGAGGCGACTGCCGAGGCTGCGGCGCGTACGCGGGCGGCGCTGCGGCGGTGACTGCGTGCCGGTGCGACCGGTGGGCCCGGTCGGGCGCTCGGCCGTTGTCGCCGTCGGCTGGACCGGGGCGGCGAGGTCGATCCCGTCGTCGACGGTGCGGTCGGACACGGGCACTCCTCCTCGGTGATCGGGTGTCCCGTCAGGATGGTCGGGGGCCGGTGCGGGTACGGGCGCTCGGGGGCGGGCAAGCGCTTTCTCGGGACAGTAGAAGCCCTGTACCGCTTTGGGCAAGGGCTTTCCCATAACGATCATCGATGCGATCGTTATCGATCGGTGCCGGGTCCGACGGGCCACGCCCCGGACCGACGGGCGTGGCGGACGGAACACTCCGGCGCGGGGAATGCGGCCGACCGACCGGGGGTTGGGGCCAGACATGACAACTGTTGGACTGATCGGCAGCGGAAACATCGGCGGCACCGTGGCTAGGCTGGCGATCGCCGCCGGCTACGACGTGGTGCTGAGCAACTCGCGCGGGCCGGAGACGCTCCAGACACTCGTCGACGAACTCGGGCCCGGGGCGCGCGCGGCGACGCCGGCCGAGGCTGCCGAGGCCGGGGACCTGGTGGTGGTCTCCATCCCGCTGAAGGCGTACCGCAGCGTGCCGGTGGAGCCGCTGGCGGGCAAGGTCGTGATCGACACGAACAACTACTACCCGGAACGCGACGGGCAGATCGCGGAACTCGACGACGACTCGACCACCAGCAGCGAGCTGTTGCAGCAGCACCTGCCGGCGGCCAGGGTGGTCAAGGGCTTCAACAACATCTACTACGTCCACCTCCAGGCGCTGGCCCGACCGGTCGGTGCCGCCGACCGCAGCGCGCTGGCCGTCGCCGGGGACGACCCGGCCGCGAAGGCGACCGTGACCGCGTTCTTCGACGCGATCGGCTACGACACCGTCGACGCCGGGCCGCTCGTCGAGGGCCGCCGCTTCGCGCCCGGCACCAGGGCGTACGGCGATTCGTACACCGGTGGGAAGCCCGACTTCTGGCAGGTGCCGGCCGTGTCGGTCGACGCCGACACGCTCCGCGCCCTGCTCGGCTGACTCCGCTGTGGGCGACGCACCTCGGGTGCGTCGCCCACCCCGCTCCCGGTGGTGGTATGGGCATCGGGAGGTGACAGCTCGTGACCGGTCTGTCGACAGTGGAAGACCTTCGTACCCGTGGTGACAGCGACGACCTGACCGCCGTGCACCGCAACGACCAACGGTGGCGCTGCGTCGACTGCCACGGCGAATGGCCGTGCCCGGTCATCCGGCGTCGCCTGCTCGTGCTCTACCGGCGGGAACCGGCCAGACTGCGCATCTACCTACGCCACTTCCACGACCGGGCCATGCTGGAGCTGCCCGAGTTGTCGACCCGACAGCTCGACGCCCGCTTCTTCGGCTGGATCCCCGACCCGAACGCCGGTCGACGGCGGCGACCGACCTGACGGGTCGGCACCTCAGTGCACCGGGTAGGTGTCCAGCAGCCCGCACATGCCCTGCCGGCCCTGCTCGCGCGGCTCGGCGAACCCGTACACGGCCGCGTCCGCCAGGTGCGGCGCCTCCCCCCGGGCGAGCGCGTCCAACTGCCGACCGGTCTGCTCGGCCGCCCGTAGCGCGCCCTCGCGCCAGCGCCCCCGCCAGGCGTCGAGCTGCGGCTGGACCAGTCGGATCGCGGCGGCGTGGAATTCCCGCAACGGCGCCGGGTCGCCGCCGGTCACGCTGTCGCGGAGCGCCTCGAAGCCGCGCACCGCGAGGTCACGTCGGGCGTACGCGGCCGCCGGGTCGCCGCCGGGCGCACCGCCTCCGGGCAGGGCCACGGCGGAGGCGTACGCGGCCCGGTCGGCGAGCACCTCCGGGGGCAGGGTCAACACGGCGTCCCCGGCCTCCGGCAGCCCACTGTTCTGCATCAGTACGACGATCTCCAGCCCGCCGTGGTTGACCAGGCGGTGGATGGTGCCCGGGGCGAACCAGACCACCGAGCCGGGGCGCAGCGGCGTCTCGGCGTACCCGCTCAGGGTCAGCGTCTGCACCAGCCCGGCGCCGGCCGCCACCACGTACGCCTCGGCGCAGCACAGGTGCAGGTGCGGCGTACCGCCGACGGCGCCGTCCGGGGCGACGGTGTCGTAGACGCAGAGCCGGGAGACACCGACTCCACCGGGCAGGGGCAGGGGAAACGGGGCGGACTGGCCGTTCATGCGGACCACCGTTCATGGGAAAGGGTTTTCCTGCGGCCCGTCTGACGCTAGTCTCCGGCGTTGACGACCGTCAACGCGTACGCGTGCCGGAGCTGGTCCGGACGGAGGCCGCCGATGACCACACTCGCCGACGTCGCCCGGCTGGCCGGGGTGTCCCCGGCGACCGTGTCCCGGATCGTCAGTCGCAGTTCCCGCCGGGTCGCGCCCGAGTTGCGGGAGCGGGTGTTGGCGGCGGTCGAGGAACTCCAATACGTCCCGAACGCACACGCCCAACTACTCGCCCGCAACCACCGATCCGCCGTCGGCGTCATCGTCCACGACGTATCCGACCCCTACTTCGCCGAAATCACCCGCGGACTCCAACGCATCGCCACCGAACACGGCCGACTCGTCATCATCTGCAACACCTACCGCGACCCCGACAAAGAACTCGAATACGTCGAACTCCTCCGCGCCCACCAAGCCGCCGCCATCATCCTCGCCGGCAGCGGCCACCACAACGAAACCTTCACCAACACCCTCGACGCCAAACTCCGCGTCTACCAAGCCACCGGCGGCCACATCGCCGTCATCGGCCGCCACGAACACACCGGCCACGCCGTCATCCCCGCCAACGAAACCGGCGGCTACCTCATCGGCACCGAACTCTACGCACTCGGCCACACCCACCTCGGCGTCATCGCCGGCCCCAAACACCTCACCACCACCACCGACCGCCTCACCGGCCTACGCCACGCCGCCCGCGACCACGGCCACAAACTCCCCACCCGCAACATCGCCTACGCCAACTTCGACCGCGACGGCGGCGCCACCGCCACCGCCCACCTCCTCGACACCCAACCCCACCTCACCGCCATCGCCGCCCTCAACGACACCATGGCCATCGGCGCCCTCGCCCTCCTACGCACCCGCGGCATCAAAGTCCCCCAACACATCAGCATCACCGGCTTCGACGACATGCCCATCGCCCGCGACGTCACCCCCACCCTCACCACCGTCCGCCTCCCCCTCGCCGACATGGGCGCCCGCGCCATGACCCTCGCCCTGCAACCGCCGGAACCGAACCACGCCGAACAGATCCCGGCCGAACTCATCCGCCGCCAGAGCACCGCCCCACCGCCGCCAACTCACACGACCCCGAAACCGCTGCGCAGCAACCCGTGATCACGATTCCGTACGCCAATTGATTCCGCTCCGACCACTGTGGAAGCATGCGCCTGGGCAGCAAACACGACGCTTCGGGGAGTACGCGCGCAGCGGCAGTTCGGTACCAAGGTCACCTATGTCGAGGTACGCAAACTCGTAGCGGACGCCGGTTCGGACAGCGCCGTGATCCAGGCCGTCGACCGTCTCCTCTCGGCCGGTCTGATCCTCTCGCCGGTGCTGCTGGGACCGGCCGCGGTGCCGTCGCTCGGGCTCTTCGACATGAAAAACGATCTTGTGTTACGCGCCAACGAAGTTGCCCGAAAGCTGGTCGGCCGTAACGGCACCTTCCTGGAACGCAGCGAATCCCTCGCCGCCGGGCACTTCCTGATCACCTACACCGCGTTTTTCTCCGCGTATGACGAGATTGTGGGCCCGTTGCTCGCGCCGTTGAAGCTGTCCGACGCGGAGCGTGAGTACACCCTCCAGCGGCATACGACCGAGCGCGTCTCCGAACCCAGAGAGCCTTCGACCGATCCGTACGCCGGTCTTCCGCCGGTATCCCTTCCGCATCCAACGGCGACGTTCGGCACCGAGGACCAGGAACGGCTGACGCTGTATCGGGGAATGAGCCAGCAGCTGGCTCTCACTTTTCATCGCCTCGACCTCGCAGACAGGGTTGAGGCCACTCAACGGGAGATGATTGAGCAGCGGATCGGGGGCCTGCCCAACCTTGCCGTCCGCTACTACTACGCCCAGTATCTCGATCTCATGCTCAGCAACCGTGACTTCTTCACCTGGGCCACCATGTACGAACACGCCAAGACCCAGTCGCTGATCGTGGACCAGGCGGCCGAAACAAACGAGCAATTGCGGGCAGTGCTGGGCGCGATCGTCGGCCTTGACGTCGGACTCCGTCGGCTGGCGCACTCGATCCGCGCACTGCAACCGGCGCGGCCCTCCGCGCCCGGCTCGGCAGACACGAAACGGGTGACGGCGGCGCTCGCCGCCGTCTACGCGGCGCGAATCGAAGAGCCGATCATCAAGGACGACTACGACGACCCGGACGGTGGACCAGCACTGGCTTACCCCAGTAAGGCCGAGGCGTTCGTTCCGCAGGCGTACCGGACGGTTCGTTACGCCAGTCGGCAGCTCAACCTTGAGGACGAGCGCGTTTGGAATGCGGCGAGTAGGCAGGAAGACCTGGCCGGGTTCGTCGTGCGGTACCTCTCCTCGCCGTACAGCACGGAGGCGCCGCTGCTCGTCCTCGGTCAAGCGGGCTCTGGTAAGTCGTTGCTCACCGAGGTGATCGCGGCCCGGCTCGCGCCGCCCGCGTTCAACGTGGTCCGGATCGAGCTGCGCGACATCGACCCGGAGACGAAGTTCCAGAGCCAGATCGAGGGCCAGATCTACGACGACTCGGGCGACGAGGTCAACTGGGCGGTGTTCGCCGAGAGCCTGGCCGACAACCCGCTCGTGATCATCCTTGACGGCTACGACGAGCTGCTACAGGCCAACGGACGGGTGTTCAGTAACTATCTCGAAGAGGTGCACCGGTTCCAACGGCGCGAGGCGCAGGTCGGCCGGTCCGGATCGTGGTGACGAGCCGGATAACGCTGATCGACAAGGCGGTCATCCCGATCGGTTCGTCGGTACTGCGCCTGGAAGAGTTCGACGAGTCACGGCGTCGGGAATGGAGCAAGACCTGGAACGCCGTCAACGCGGGCTACTTCGAGCAGACCCAGGTGCGGCCGTTCGATCTGCCGGAAGTGGGCAGACTGGTTGACCTGGCCCGTCAACCGCTACTGCTGCTGATGCTCGCGCTCTACGATTCCCAGGCCAACCAGCTCGGCGATGTCAACCTGGACCAGACCATGCTCTATCACAGTCTGCTCAGCCGCTTCGTGGAACGGGAGCGGACAAAAGGCGAGGCTGGCCCGCGGTTCAAAGCACTCCCGCCCGCTGAGCGTCAGGCGTTGATTGACGCCGATCTCGGACGGCTCGGCGTGGCCGCCATGGGTATGTTCAACCGGCAGGCGCTCCACCTGAACCGCAGGGACCTGAACGCGGAGATTGCCTACTTCGATACCGGGCAAACCGTGCCGACCCGAGCGGGTGCCGTGCCGCTCACCCAGGCCGATCTCCTGTTGGGGATCTTCTTCTTCATCCACGAGTCGCGGAGCCGGTCGGGCGACCCGGACGACTTCTCGCAGGGCGAGGCCGCCGCGTTCGAGTTCCTGCACAACACCTTCGGTGAGTTTCTCGCGGCGGACTTTCTCCTACGGCAGGTCCTCGCCCACAGTGAGCGGGTTTCCGACCTGCGGAAAAATCCCGGGTTGGCAACGGTGTTGCAGGAGCAGTTGACGCTCCCGGACAAGAACTGGTTCGCCTGTCTCTCGTACACGGTGCTACACAGCCGTCCGGTGGTGCTGGAGATGCTGCGTGAGTGGCTACCGCACCGGCTGGCCCAAGTCGGCCGTGATCGGGCGGAGATCGCCACCTGCCTCCGTCTGGTCGTGGACCGGCAGTTGGAGGACATTCTCCATGCCGCACCCCCGTCCTGGTTTACCGCCGGCGCGGACAAGACGCCGTACGAGCCTGTCGCGCTGCTGGGCCATTTGTCGATCTACACGCTGAACCTGGTGGTCCTGGCAGCGGTCGTCGGCGACGACGCGTACGAGTTCCGCGATTCCAATCCGGGCGGCGGCGGTGCCACCACTCGTCCGTGGGATCGCTTGATCCAGCAGTGGCGGTCATGGTTCTCGCTCGATGCGATGGCCGGTGTGACCGCCGCGCTGCGGACCGAGCGTGCCAGGGAGGTTGTCCTCATATGGCCCCAAATTAGCCGACCCGTGCCGCTAAATAGGTCGTCGGTCGAGGCACTACTGAACCTGAGCGAGGCACTGTCGGATGACCTATCCACTGGTCTCGCCGGTCTTGCGATGGAACGCCTGCACGGGCTGTCGTCGAGCAGGACAATGAGTGTGCTCGACGCGCTCGAACGACAGGGGATAGACGCATCGGTAGAGCGGCTGGCGCACGCGGCACGTCAGGATCGGACTGCACTGTATCGGACACGATTCCAGACGACGTTGTGGAACGTAGTCGGATACGCGTCGGCCCTGTCTTCCACCGACGATCTGCGCCCAGGCTCGGTCTGGAGCGTGTTCGAACTACTGCAAGCGTCCGGCGGGCCGGAGGCAATTCTCCATCGAAATCCGGTGCGCCACGCCGACCTCCCTAAGCGCCTTGTCACCCTGTCGCCCTATGAGGTGGCCCTACTGACCGGGGTCAAGAGCAGGTTCGAGCCGCTCTGGCAGAACGATCTTATTGGCAAAGTGACGATGTCGATGCCCGAGCTGCTTCAAACGCCGCTGGCTGCCCCATTGTTACGGGCGGCGCGCTTGCGGGCGCGGACCTGGGGATACGAATCTCTCTCCGAGATGCTTCGTCAAGTTGAGCCTGGGCCGGCCCTTGACGTCGAGACAGCAATCGAGTATGCCCGCGCCTGCGTCGAGTTTTTGGCGCCAAGCTGGAACAGCAATGCCGATGAGGTGCTCGCGGTCCAGTTGAGTTCCGCCACAAGCCTCATGCAGGTTCCGGTTCTGTCCTGGATCGAACTGCTTGAGATTGTGGGGACGGAAGATACCGCGTTACCCCGATCGGCCTCGCTCCTACGTGACCTCAGCGTTCAACTGCTGTCGAGCGGTGAAAATGGTAGCCGAGAACTATTGACGGCGATGACCCTGGACGGGGAAGCCTGGGAACAACGACGTGGAAACCGTGATGGCGAAAGTCGAGCGTTGCGCGCTGTCGATGACGTATTGGCTCGCAGGATCCTGGTGGTCCTCCTTCGGGCGGCCCGACGTTGGGATAAGGGACAACACCTGCTCTTGTTCGTCAGAAATATGCTGCTCGACACGCCCACTCTCGGAGAGCCCTTCGACCCCTTTGACCCCTTCAACTCATTCGACCCCTTCGACCCCCTCGAAGCGGACGGTGGCAGTCCGGAACTGAGGTGGATTCGGCGCCTGGTCCACGGGGGCGGCAGGGCCTCGGATCAGTACGTCCTCACTGTCGGTACGGCGAACGACCTTGCCTGGCTGGAGGCTCAGGTCACCGGTGAGCAGGGCGCGGCACCGCCGCCGGAACCGCGATCTGGCTCCTAAGGAAAGGCAACCCTTATCGACTGGGAAGCGTGAAATACGCGGACCGATTGATTCGCCGAACCGGCTGCCGCCGCCAGCGGGCCGCTCTAACGTGTGGGGAAATAGGGAGAGGAAAACCCATGACCCAGATGTTGGAAATGCCGCGCGTACAGGACTGCTCGGTTACCGGCTGCGGCTACAACCACGACGGCTGCCATGCCTTCGCGATCACGATCGGTCTCGGCAACTCCCAGTGCGACACGTTCTTCGACAGCGCGGACAAGGGCGGCCTCGACACCGCCAGCGCCCAGGTGGGCGCGTGCAAGCGGACCGAGTGCCGGCACAACGAGGGCCTCGAATGTCACGCCTCGGCGATCACCGTTGCACCGGGACTCGACGCCGCCGACTGCCAGACCTTCACGATGGCCTGACCCACGGCCCGACAAGCGCCGTCAGCGGCCCTCGGCCAGGTCCATCGCCCGGTAGATCCGCTGTTCCGAGACCGGGTACGGGGTGCCGAGCGCCTGGGCGAACACGTTCACCCGCAACTCCTCGATCAGCCAGCGGATCTGCCGTACGGCGTCGTCGTTGCGGCGGCCCGGTGGCAGGTTGGCCAGCAGTTGGTCGTACTCCTGCTGGACCTGGGTGATCCGGGCCAACTGGTTGCGGTCGCGTACGGGATCCTGCGGCAGCCGGTCGAGTCGCCGTTCGACAGCGGTCAGGTAGCGGGGCAGGTCGGCCAGCCGGGCATAGCCGGTCTCGGTGACGAAGCCCCGGTGCACCAGGGCGGAGAGCTGGGCCCGGATGTCGGCCAGTGCCGCCACCAGGGTCAGGCTCGTGGTCCGACCGAGCCGCTGCTCCACCGCGTACGCCGCGCTCAACGCCCGCTGCACGCGGCCGACGACCTCGACCACGGTGTCGACCAGGTCGGCCCGGACCTTGTCGCGCAGCGCGGCGAAGCCCTCGGCGTCCCACGCCGGCCCGCCCGCGTCCGCGATCAGTTTGTCGATCGCCGCCCCGGCCGCGTCGTCGAGCAGGTCGAGTACGTTGCGGTGCGGGTTTCGGCTCAGCGCCAGTTTCGCCTCGTTGCTCAGCCGACCCTGGAGGAACTTCACCGGGGAGGCGACGGTGAGCCGCAACAGCCGGCGGGTGCCCGCCCACATCGCCTGCTGCGCCTCGGCCTCGGAGTCGAAGACCCGTACGCCGACGGTTTCGCCCTCGTCCACGAGTGCCGGATAGGCGCTCACCCGGTAACCGGCCCGGACCTGCTCGATCGCGCGGGGCAGGGTGCCGATGCTCCACTCTCGCAGCCCGCGCCGTTCCAACTCGGGCGCGGCGGCGGCGACCGTCTGGCGTACCTCGGTCTTGAGTTGGCGTTGCAGCGCGGGCAGGTCCCGGCCCTGGGCGACCGCCTTGTTGTTGTCGTCCAGCACCCGGAAGTTGACCCGCAGGTGGGCGGGCAGCTTCTCCACGTCCCACGATTCGCGGGGCACGGTCACCCCGGTCATCCGGCGCAGTTCGCGGGTGAGCGCGTCGACCAGCGACTCCGGTCCGGGTTTGATCGCGGCGAGCACGGCCCGCGCATAGTCGGGCACCGGGACGAAGTTCCGGCGTACGGCCTTCGGCAGTGATCGGATCAGCGCGATCACCACCTCTTCCCGCAGCCCCGGCACCTGCCAGTCGAAGCTTTCCGCCGGCACCTGGTTGAGCATCGGCAGCGGGATGTCGACGGTGACCCCGTCGGCGGTCGTGCCCGGCTCGAAGCGGTACGTCAACGGCAGCGCCAGTCCGCCCGAGTGCCACTCGTCCGGGTAGTCGGTCGCGGCGACGCCGGCGCGACCGTTGTTGATCAGCATGTTGCGGTCGAAGGTGAGCAGTTCCGGCTGTTCCCGCCGGGCCCGTTTCCACCAGCTGTCGAAGTGCCGGCCGGAGACCACCTCGGCCGGGATGCGCTGCTGGTAGAAGTCGAACAGGGTCTCGTCGTCGACCAGGATGTCCCGCCGCCGGACCCGGTTCTCCAACTCCTCGACCTCGCCGAGCAGTTCCCGGTTGGCGTGGAAGAACGTGTGCGGGGTCTGCCAGTCGCCCTCCACCAGGGCGTGCCGGATGAACAGTTCGCGGGACAGTTCCGGGTCGATCCGCCCGAAGTTGACCTTGCGGTTGGTGACCAGCGGGATGCCGTACAGGGTGACCTTCTCCTGGGCCACCACGGCCGCCTGCTTCTTTTCCCAGTGCGGCTCGCTGTAGGTGCGTTTCACCAGGTGCTGGGCCAGTGCCTCGACCCACTCCGGTTCGACCTTGGCCGCCACCCGGCCCCAGAGGCGGGAGGTCTCCACGAGTTCGGCGGCCATCACCCACAGTGGGGGACGGCGGGCCAGCGCAGAGCCGGGGAAGATGGCGAACTTCGCGCCCCGGGCGCCGATGTACTCGCTGCCGCGTCTGCCGCCGCCCGAGCCGGCCGCCGCGTCCTTCGCCGAACCCTGGATGTCCTTGACGCCGACGTGGGAGAGCAGGCCGGCGAGCAGCGACTGATGGATCCGCCGGGGATCGACGATGACCACGGTGTCGTCCCCGTCCGGCGCCGGCTCGGCGGACCGCGCCGGCTCGACCTCGCGCCCGGTTGTCGCGGCCGGCTCGGCGCCGCCCCGGTCCCGGCGGTCGCGGCCCGGTCGCTGTCCGCGCGGGTTGCCGCCATCCAGCGTACGGGCGACCTGGCGGAGCTGGCTGAAGATGTCCTGCCACTCGCGTACCCGAAGGTAGTTGAGGTATTCGGCCCGGCACATCCGGCGGAACGCGCTGGAGGACAGCTCGCGCTGCTGTTCGCGCAGGTAGCGCCAGAGGTTGAGCAGGGTGATGAAGTCCGACTCCGGGTCGGCGAAGCGGGCGTGCGACTGGTCCGCCTGCGCCTGCTTCTCGACCGGTCGCTCCCGTGGGTCCTGGATGGACAGCGCGGCGGCGATCACCATGACGTCCTCGGCGCAGCCGTTGGTCTCGCCCTCCAACACCATCCTGGCCAACCTCGGATCGACCGGGAGTTGGGCCAGCTTGCGGCCGAGCGGGGTGAGTCGGCGGTTCAGGTCGGTCTCGGCCGGGTCCAGCGCACCCAACTCGTGCAGCAGATTGACCCCGTCGGCGATGTTGCGCCGGTCCGGCGGGTCGATGAACGGGAACGCGGCGATGTCGCCGAGCCCGATCGCGGTCATCTGGAGGATGACCGAGGCGAGGTTGGTCCGCAGGATCTCCGGTTCGGTGAACTCGGGCCGGCTGAGGAAGTCCGACTCGTCGTAGAGCCGGATACAGATCCCGTCCGACGTACGCCCGCAGCGGCCCTTGCGCTGGTTGGCCGACGCCTGCGACACCGCCTCGATCGGCAGCCGCTGCACCTTGAGTCGGTGGCTGTAGCGGGAGATCCTGGCCGTACCGGGGTCGATCACGTACTTGATGCCGGGCACCGTCAGCGAGGTCTCGGCCACGTTGGTGGCCAGCACCACCCGACGATTGGCGTGCGACTGGAAGACCCGGTGCTGTTCGGCGGTGGAGAGCCGGGCGTAGAGCGGCAGGATCTCGGTGCCGCGCAGCCGGGGTTTGCCCTGGACCAGCCGGCCCAGGGCGTCGGCGGTGTCCCGGATCTCCCGTTCGCCGCTGAGGAAGACCAGGATGTCGCCCGGCCCCTCGGCGGCCAGTTCCTCGACCGCGTCGCCGATCGCCTGGACCTGGTCGCGTACGTTCTCGCCGTCCTCGGTCTCCTCCTCGGCGACCTCGACCAGCGGCCGATAGCGCATCTCGACCGGGTACGTCCGCCCGGACACCTCCACCACCGGCGGCACCCCGCTGCCGTCGCCGTTTCCGTCCCCGTTTCCGCCGCCGCCGGCCTCGCCCGTCAGGTTGCCGAAGTGCCGGGCGAAGCGGTGCGGGTCGATCGTCGCCGAGGTGATGATCACCTTCAGGTCGGGTCGGCGGGGGAGCAGCTGCCGCAGGTAACCGAGGATGAAGTCGATGTTCAGGCTGCGCTCGTGCGCCTCGTCGATGATCAGCGTGTCGTACTGGTGCAGCATCCGGTCCTGCTGCAACTCGGCCAGCAGGATGCCGTCGGTCATCAGCTTGATCAGGCTCCGGTCGCTCACCTGGTCGGTGAAACGCACCTTGTAACCGACCGCCCCACCCAGTTCGGTGCCGAGCTCCTCGGCGATCCGGTCGGCCACCGTACGGGCGGCCAGCCGGCGCGGCTGGGTGTGCCCGATCAGCCCCCGTACGCCCCGCCCCAGCTCCAGGCAGATCTTCGGAATCTGGGTGGTCTTGCCGGAGCCGGTCTCGCCCGCGACGATCACCACCTGGTGGTCCCGGATCGCCGCCGCGATGTCGTCCCGCTTCTCGCTCACCGGCAGCTCGGCCGGGTACGTGATCACGGGTACGGCGGCCCGTCGCCGGGCCAGCCGCTCCTGCGCGCCGGCCAGCTCGGCGATCAGTTCCTCGCCGGCCAGCTCCCGCTTGAGCGGGTCCCGGATCCGGCGTATGCCGTCTAGTCGGCGCTGGATGCGGCGCTGGTCGCGGAAGATCAGTTCGGGCAGGCGGGCCTGCACCTCGCGGATCGGATCGGGCAGCGCGCGGGCGGATGGTGTCTGCATGTCGTCGCCAAGGATAGGCAGCGTCGCCGACGAGCGCCCGCGGTTATCCCCCGTCGCCGAAATCACTCGCCCGACGGGCCGGGTTCGAGCAGCGACGGCGGCAACGCCACGTTGCCGAACCGGACGTTGCCCGGCGGCGTACCCCAGATCAGCACCTCGACCGAGAGCTGCCCGGCCCGTACCGCCGGGTCGTTGTCGTAGAGCCGTCCGGCCAGCTCCGGCTCGCCGACGAACACGCACAGCTCACCGCCGTCCGAACCGTCCGGCCCGACCAGCGGACCGGCGGCGATCACGTGCCCCTGCTCGACCAGGCCCTCCTGGTGGGCCCGGTGGGCATCCCACAGCCGGGTCAGGGCCGCCACCGGCAGCTCCGGCGGAGCGGTCGGTCGGCGTACCAGGACCACCGTGTGGTGCTCGAAGCGCATGCCTCCAGGCTAGGGCGCCCGGGGCGGCCGGCGGTGAGATCGGTCATCTCTTGTTAGGCCGGGGACCGACCGGATCCTAAGGTAAGGCGATCCTAAGCAGGGGAGGTGAGGACAGGTGCAGGACGTTGCGGAACGACCGCGGGTGGCGCAGACGCCGTCCCGCCGGTCCGGGCTGCCCCGGACCACCGTCGTGTTCGGAGCGCTGATCCTGCTCGGCCTGATGGTGCTGGCCAGCCTGGCCCTCGGCAGCAAACCACTCGCACCGGCACAGGTCTGGCACGCCCTGTTCGACCCGGACGGGGGAGAGGCCAGCAGCATCGTCAACGACCTGCGCATCCCCCGTACGGTGCTCGGGCTGGCCGTCGGCGTGGCCCTCGCCGTCGCCGGGACGCTGCTCCAGGCACTCACCCGCAACCCGCTCGCCGAGCCGCGCATCCTCGGCATCAGCGCCGGCGCGTCGCTCGGCGTGGTCACCGCCATCGCCGCGTTCGGCGTCAGCACCCTCAACGGGTACGTCTGGTTCGGCATCGTCGGGGCGTTCCTCGCCGGCCTGCTCGTCTTCGCCGTCGCCAGCCGAACCCGCGACGGCGCCAGCCCGGTCACCCTCGCCCTGGTCGGAGCCGCCCTCGACGCCAGCCTCGGCGCGATCACCATCGGTCTGCTCACCGTCGACGCCCGCACCTTCGAGGAGTACCGGTTCTGGGTGGTCGGCGGGCTGGCCGGACGCGACGTCGACGTCACCACCCAGGTCATCCCGTTCATCCTCGCCGGCCTGCTGCTCGCCGCGATGGTCACCCGAGGGCTCGACGCGCTAGCCCTCGGCGACGACGTCGCCCGCGGCCTCGGCAACCGGGTCGGGCTGATCCGGATCGGCGGGGGAGCGGCGGCGGTGCTGCTCACCGGCGCCGGAGTCGCCGCCGCCGGCCCGATCGCCTTCGTCGGACTCGCCGTACCCCACCTGGCCCGCGCACTCGTCGGCGCCGACCAACGCTGGACGCTGGCCGTCTCGGTGCTACTCGGCCCCGCGCTGCTGCTCGCCGCCGACATCGTCGGCCGGCTGATCGCCCCGCCCGGCGAAATCCCCGCCGGCATCGTCACCGCCCTGATCGGCGCACCGCTGCTGATCCTGCTGGTCCGCCGGGCGCGGGTGGTAACCGCATGAGCGCCCCCGCCACCGTTGCCCCCGTTCGGGACGCGGACCTGCTGCCCGGTCGTTCCCTGCTGCACCTCGGCCGGATCAGCCTGCTCGTCCGGCGCCGCTCGGTCCTGGTCGCGGCGGCGCTCCTGCTCCTGCTCGCCGGTGCCATGGTGCTCAGCCTCTCGCTCGGCACCCCGTACGTCGCCCCGGTCGACGTACTGCACTCGCTGGGCAACCTCGGCGCCCCGTACGGCACCGGCACCCCGTACGACGTGGTCGTGAACCGGCTCCGGCTGCCCCGGGTGGTGCTCGCGGTCGCCGTCGGCGCGGCCTTCGGCATCGCCGGCACCCTGATCCAGAGCGTCGCCCGCAACCCGCTCGCCAGCCCCGACGTCATCGGCATCACCCAGGGCGCCGGCCTGGTCGCCACCATCGCGCTGACCACCGGCGCCTCCGCCGCGATCATCGCCCCGAGCGCGCTCGCCGGTGGCCTGGTCGCGGCCGGGGCGGTGTTCGCCCTCGGCGCCCGGCACGGACTGGCCGCCCAGCGGTTCGTCCTGGCCGGCGTCGCCGTCGCCATCGCGCTGCGCGCCGTCACCGAGGTCGTCATGCTCTCCGCCGACCCGATCGACGGCCAACGGGCCCAGATCTGGCTGGTCGGCACCCTGGCCGGCAAGGGCTGGACCGAGGCGACCTGGATCGCGATCACCCTCGCGCTGCTGCTGCCGGCACTGGTGTGGGCCGGCTGGGCACTGCACACCAGCGCCCTGGACGACGACACCGCCCGAGGGCTCGGACTGCGCCCGACCGCCCGACGGTTCGGCCTGGCCGGTGTCGGCGTACTCGCCGCGGCGATGGTCACCGCCCAGGTCGGCGCGGTCGACTTCGTCGCCCTCGTCGCACCCCAGGTGGCCCGGCGGCTGGTCCGCGCCGAACGGCCACCACTGCTCTGCGCCGCGCTGGTCGGGGCCCTGCTGGTGGTGCTCGCCGACCTCGCCGGGCGGCGCCTGTTCGCACCGACGCAACTGCCCGCCGGCGTACTCACCGCGGCCATCGGCGGGCCGTACCTGCTGTTCCTGCTCGTTCGCGGCCGCCGGAGGAATTCGTGATGCTGTCCACCCGTGAACTCGTCGCCGGCTACGACGAGCGGACCGTGCTCGACCGGCTCGACCTCGACCTGCCGGCCGACGCCTTCACCGTCATCGTCGGCCCGAACGCCTGCGGCAAGTCCACCCTGCTGCGCACCATGGCCCGGCTGCTCACCCCGCGCGCCGGCACCGTCCTGCTGGACGGCACCGCCATCCGGGAACTGCCCACCCGCGAGGTGGCCCGGCGGCTCGGCGTACTGCCGCAGAGCCCGCTGGTGCCCGAGGGGGTGACCGTCGCCGACCTGGTCGGCCGGGGCCGGCAGCCGCACCAGAGCTGGTGGCGGCAGTGGTCGACGCAGGACGCCGAGGCCGTACGCGAGGCGATGCGGCTCGCCGCCGTCGACTCACTGGCCGACCGTGCGGTCGACACCCTCTCCGGTGGCCAGCGGCAGCGGGTCTGGATCGCGATGACCCTGGCCCAGCAGACCGACGCGCTGCTGCTCGACGAACCGACCACCTTCCTCGACCTGGCCCACCAGGTGGAGATCCTGGACCTGCTACACCGCCTGCGGGTCGAGCGCGGCCGGACCGTCGTCGCCGTCCTGCACGACCTCAACCAGGCGGCCAGGTACGCCGACCACCTCGTCGCCATGCGCGCCGGTGCGGTCGTCGCCGCCGGTCCACCACGGCAGATTCTCACCGCCGACCTGGTCCGCGACGTCTTCGGACTCGACTGCGTGGTCGTGCCCTGCCCGGTGAGCGGTGCGCCACTGGTGATCCCCGCCCTCACCACCCCGTCCCCAGCGGGTACGGCACCCGCCGTACCCGTCGAAGTTGAACCGAAAGGAACACCATGCGCCGTCCCGCCGCCACCCTCGCCGCGGTCCTCGCCCTCGGTGTCGGCCTGACCGGATGCGCCAAGAGCGACCCGGTGGCCAGCGCGAACGAGGCGCAGACCCACCCGGTCGTGCACGCCATGGGCACCACCGAGGTCCCGGTCCACCCCCAGCGGGTAGTGGTGCTCGACACCGACAAGATCGACAGCGCGTTGTCGCTCGGCATCGTCCCGGTCGGCGCCGCCCGTGCCGGCGAGTCGGGCGGCTTCCCGACCTACCTCGGCGACAAGGTCAGCTCGATCAAGGATGTCGGGGTGCTCAACGAGCCCGACCTCGAAGCCATCACCGCGCTCAAGCCGGACCTGATCCTGGGCAGCAAGTTCCGCCAGGAGAAGTTCTACGACGAACTCAACGCCATCGCCCCGACCGTGTTCACCGAGAAGGTGGGCATCACCTGGAAGGAGAACTTTCTCCTCGACGGCCAGGCGCTCGGCAAGGAGCAGGAAGCCAAGGACCTGATGGCCGGCTACGAGAAGCGGGCCAAGGAGGTCGGCACCACAATCGGTGACCCGGCGGCGAAGAAGATCTCCATCGTCCGCTTCATGCCGACCGAGATCCGGGTGTACGGGCCCGAGTCGTTCTCCGGCATCGTCCTCGGTGACGTCGGCCTCGGCCGTACCGAGCGGCAGTTGCTGGCGAACAAGGACGACAAGCGGTTCGACAAGGTCAGCCCGGAACGGATCAGCGAGGTCGACGGCGACGTCATCTTCGTGTCCGCGTACGGTGAGAAGGCCGTCGTGCAGCAGACAACCGTCACCGGCGGCAACCTCTGGCGCAACCTCTCCGCGGTCAAGGCCGGCAAGGCGTACACCGTCGCCGACGAAACCTGGATGACCGGCATCGGCGTCACCGCCGCCGGCAAGATCCTCGACGACCTCGAAAAGTACCTTCCCACCGCCTGATCCTCCCCCTCCCCCTCCCCCTCCCCCTCCCCCTCCCCCTCCGCGCTTCGCGCGCCCCAAGATCCGCACTAATGTAGAGAATGAGTGGTTATCCGGGCCCGGATAACCACTCATTCTCTACATTAGTGCCCTGCGGAGCGGGTTATCCACAGGGGGTTTTGGGGCGGGGGTGGGTGGGGGAGGGTGGGGGGATGGGTCGAATGGCTTGGCGTCCGGTGGAGCTTGTGGGAAGGGTGTTTTATGGGCGGGATGTGGTTAATCGGGGAGTGTTGACGAAGAATCAGTTGCGTAGTGGGGCTTGGCGGCAGGTGCTGCACAATGTGTACGCCGATTCTCGGGTCGAGATATCTCATCGGACTCGGTGTCGGGCGGCCGCCAACTGGTTGTTCCCGCCCGGTTGTCTGCTTGCCGGCCGCTCCGCGGCGGCGCTGTACGGCGGCGTCTCCCCGGCTGCCGATGCGCCGGTCGAGGTGCTTGTTCGGCCCGAGTCTCGGTTCGGGCCGATGCGGGGAATGTCTGTCCACGTCGCGACCTGGGATGAACGAGAAGCACACCGGATCGACGGGATTCCGGTCACCGGGATTGAACGGACCTGTTGGGATGTTGCCTGCTGGGCGGAGCCGGTGGAGGCGGTTGTCGTTCTCGATTCGCTGGCGGCGGCCGGTGCGGTCACCGTTGCGCGGCTGCGCGACTATGCGTTGGCGCATGCCGGCGACCGAGGCTGGCGGAAGCTGGTCCGCGCGGCGGAACTCCTGGACGGTGGTGCCGGGTCGCCACAGGAGAGCCGGCTGCGGGTCCGGCTGGTGCTGGCCGGGCTGCCCGTCCCGATCACCCAGTACGTGATCGCCCGGGCGGGACAGTTTCTCGCCCGTGTCGATCTCGCCTGGCCGGATCGCAAGGTGGCCGTGGAGTACGACGGCCTTTGGCACAACGACCCGTCCCAGTTCCACCGGGATCGGCAACGACTCAACCAGTTGGTACGGGACGGCTGGATCGTCATCCACGTGACCGCCAAGCGCCTACGCGAGGACTTCGACGGCATCGTCACTGAAATCCGCGCCGCACTCGGGTCCCGTCGCTGACTCCGCGCTGGCTGCCAGAGGGGACGGATGTAGAGAAAGAGTGGCTATCCGGGGCCTGGATAGCCACTCTTTCTCTACACGAGTGAGGATCTTGGTGGTGGGGCGGGTGGGGCGGGTGGGTTAGGCGGCGGTGGACCAGATGGCGCTGAAGGCGACGGCCTCGCCGGCCAGCCAGCGTTCGACCTGTTCGGCTCGGGTGGACGGGTTGCGGCGGTGGGTGACGCCCCGGCGCAGGTCGACCAGCACCGGCTCGGCGTGCGGGAGCACCTGGTCCATGTGCCGGGCCATCAGGTGCAGGCTGGCCAGCACCAGTTCGTCGCTCGGCGGTGTCTCGTCGAAGTGCAGCCGGACCGCTTCGGCGTGACCGTCGGCGAACCGCAGGCCGAGGTGTGGGTTGATCTTGACGGGTAGCCCGCCGAGCAGGCCGAGCGCGTCGTGCGTCTGCGCCAACTCGATCGAGCGCGGGTCGCCGAGCGAGTTGAGGTACGCCAGCGCGCCCGGCACCAGCGCCTGGTAGAGCGGGCGCCAGCGGGGCTTGACCAGATCGGGAACCTGGTTCAGGTGGGTGCCGCCGGTGTGGAACGCCAGGTCGGCCTTGAGCGCCTTGACGAACTGACCGTGCGGGTTGAAGCCGGAGCGGCTGGCCCGCTGCTTGCGCAGCCCGCCGACGAAGTTCGCCTTCGCCGGGCCGGTGCGGTCAACGTAACGGGAGAAGGCGAGCAGGGTCGCGTAGGGCAGGACAGGGGCGGCGGGCTGGGTGGCGGCGGCGGGCGCGGTGGTTGCGGTTGGCGCACTGGAGGCGGGCGCAGTCACGGCTGTCCTCCCAGGTCAGGAGCTGGATTAGTACACCCATTCTAATTGATCGGCACCGCTCCGCCCAGCCGAAAACGGCCGTACCGGACAGCGAAATATTGCTGTCCGGTACGGCGAGATTTGCCGCGTCCGCCCGAACCTTGCGAGTGTCCGGTTACCGAAGGACGCCGCGCGTGCGCCTACCGCTCCCGGACGGCGTAGGTCAGGTGTGTCACCCTCGGGGAGGGCTCCGCGCACTGCTGCCCCATCAGGTCCCCGAGGGACTCGGGCGCGATGAACCCGTCCAGCGACATCGACACGCTGAAGAACACCTTCCCGGCCATCAGCCCCCAGCTCCCCTTCGAACGATCTCGGTGACGTAGGCAGCCAGGTTGCTCAGGGTCTGCTGGCCGCCCTCGATCGCGTGGTACTTCTCGACCGCCTCGTCGCGCAGCTGCCTGGTGGGGAACACCGTGCGCATCTCGATCCGGGTCGCCGCGCCGTCGAGCGCGAACGTCAGGACCGACTCGAAGGCGTTCGGGTCGCCGCGGGACTCACCGTGGCGCAGCGCGATCCGCTCCGGCGGGGCGATCTCGGTCCAGGAGATCCACTCCTGGTAGTCCGTCCCGTCCGGTCCGTGCATCACGAAGTCCCACTCCCCGCCGACGCGGAACTCGAACGCCCGCGTGGTGGTGGTGAACCCCTCCGGTCCCCACCATCGCGACAGGTGCCGGACCTCGGTGAACGCCTCGAACACCAGCTCCCGTTGCGCGTCAATGAGCCGGGAGATCACGATCTCGCGGTCGGCCGTCGCTGACCGCGCCGGCGCGTCCCGTCCTGTCGTTGCCATCGGTCACTCCTCCTGCCTTGCCTGCTTGAGGTCCTGCACATACGCGTCCAGCCGGTCGAAGCTCTCGTTCCAGAACCGCTCGAACCCGCCGGTCCACTCGTGGATCGGTCGCAGCCCGCGGGCGTCGAGGCCGTACAGGCGCTGCTTGCCCGCCCTGCGGTCCCGCACCAGCCCGACCTCCCGGAGCACCCGCAGGTGTTTGGACGCCCCCGGCTGGGTCATCCCCAGCTCCTGGGCCAGTTCGGTCACCGGCCGCTCACCCGCCCGCAGCAGTGACAGGATCTCCCGGCGCTGCGGCTCGGCGATCGCGTTGAAGACGTCCGACGTCGTCGCTGCTCGTGCCATGAGCGCCATCATATGCCGTTATCGGTATACGTCAAGCCAGACGAATCAGAGGCGCCCGGACCTCGTTGGCTCAGCCCAGCGCGGGCGGCTAGAGCTGGCCGACCTCGGTCACCCGGACGACCGCCGCGCCGGCCTCGTCGGAGGCGGCCAGGTCGATCTCCGCGCTGATGCCCCAGTCGTGGTCGCCGTTCGGGTCGTCGAAGATCTGCCGGACCGTCCATTTGTCCCGCTGCTGGTCGAGCAGGAGCAACGCCGGGCCGCGCGCCGCCGGACCGGTGCCGATCTCGTCGTACGCCTCGAAGTAGGGCTCCAGCGCGTCGGCCCAGTCGTCACCGGTCCAGCCGAACTCGGCGTCCAACTCGCCCAGCTCGTCGTAGCGGCGCAGGGCGGCCAGTTCGACCCGGCGGAACATCGCGTTGCGTACGAGCACCCGGAACGCGCGCAGGTTGCCGGTGACGGCCGGCGGGCGCAGGTCGACCACCTGCTCGACGCCCTCCTCGGTCGGGTTGCGCAGCCGCTCCCACTCGTCGATCAGGCTGGAGTCGACCTGGCGGACCAGCTCGCCCAGCCACTCGATGAGGTCGATCAGCTCCTCGGTCTTGGCGTCCTCGGGCACGGTCTGTTTGACCGCCTTGTACGCGTCGGCCAGGTAGCGCAGGACCAGCCCCTCGGAGCGGGACAGCCCGTAGAAGGCGACGTACTCGACGAAGGTCATCGCGCGCTCGTACATGTCCCGGACGACGGCCTTCGGGGCGAGCTGGTGGTCGGCGACCCACGGATGGCCCTGCCGGTACATCTCGTACGCGGCGTCGAGCAGTTCGGCCAGCGGCTTGGGGTGGGTGACGTCGTTGAGCAGCTCCATCCGGGCCTCGTACTCGATGCCGTCGGCCTTCATCTGCTGGACTGCCTCGCCGCGCGCCTTGAACTGCTGGGCGGAGAGAATCTGGCGCGGGTCGTCCAGGGTCGCCTCGATGACCGACAGGGCGTCGAGCGGGTACGTCGGCGACTCCGTGTCCAGCAGCTCGATCGCGGCCAGCGCGAACGGCGACAGCGGCTGGTTGAGCGCGAAGTCGAACTGGAGGTCGACGGTCAGCCGGACCCGCCGGCCGGACGCGTCCGGCTCGTCGAGTTGTTCGACCACGCCACCGGCGAGCAGCGCCCGGTAGATGGCGATCGCCCGGCGGATGTGCTTGCGCTGGGCGGCCTTCTCCTCGTGGTTGTCGGTGAGCAGGTGCCGCATGGCGGCGAACGCGTCACCGGGCCGGCTGATCACGTTGAGCAGCATCGAGTGGCTGACGTGGAAGCTGGAGGTGAGCGTTTCCGGCTCGGCCTCGATCAGCCGCTCGTACGTCGGCTGGCCCCAGCCGATCGAGCCCTCCGGTGGCTTCTTGCGGACCACCTTGCGCCGCTTCTTCGGGTCGTCGCCCGCCTTGGCGAGGGCCTTCTCGTTCTCGATCACGTGCTCGGGGGCCTGCACCACCACCCGGCCCATGGTGTCGAACCCGGCCCGACCGGCCCGCCCGGCGATCTGGTGGAACTCGCGCGCCTTGAGCAGCCTGGTCCGTATGCCGTCGTATTTCGACAGGGCGGTGAACAGCACGGTCCGGATCGGCACGTTGATGCCGACGCCGAGGGTGTCCGTACCGCAGATGACCTTGAGTAGTCCGGCCTGGGCCAGCGTCTCCACCAGTCGGCGGTACTTCGGCAGCATGCCCGCGTGGTGTACGCCGATGCCGTGCCGGACCAGCCGGGACAGCGTACGGCCGAAGCCGGCGGTGAACCGGAAGTTGCCGATCGCCTCGGCGATGGCGTCCTTCTCGGCCCGGGTGGAGATGTTGATGCTCATCAGCGCCTGGGCTCGTTCCAGGGCCGCCGCCTGGGTGAAGTGCACGACGTAGACCGGCGCCTGGTGGGTGGTGAGCAGCTCTTCGAGCGTCTCGTGCATCGGCGTGGTCACGTACGAGAAAAGCAGTGGCACCGGCCGTTCGGCGTTCTTGACCACGGCGGTGTCCCGCCCGGTACGCCGAGACAGGTCATCGGTGAACCGGCTGACATCGCCCAGCGTGGCCGACATCAGCACAAACTGCGCCTGGGGCAGCTCGATCAGCGGCACCTGCCAGGCCCAGCCCCGGTCCGGCTCGGCGTAGAAGTGGAACTCGTCCATGATCACGAGTCCGACGTCGGCCTGGTCGCCGTCGCGCAGCGCGATGTTGGCGAGGATCTCGGCGGTGCAGCAGATGATCGGCGCGTCCTCGTTGACGCTGGCGTCGCCGGTGAGCATGCCGACGTTCTCCGCGCCGAAGACGTCGCAGAGGGCGAAGAACTTCTCCGACACCAGCGCCTTGATCGGGGCGGTGTAGAAGCTGACCCGGTCACCGGCGAGGGCGGCGAAGTGGGCACCGGTCGCCACCAGGCTCTTACCGGAGCCGGTCGGGGTGCTCAGGATGACGTTGGCGCCCGAGACGATCTCGATCAGCGCCTCTTCCTGATGGGGGTAGAGGGTGAGCCCCTGATCCTTGGCCCAGTTGGCGAAGGCGTCGAAGAGCAGGTCTGGGTCGGGGCTGCCCGGCAGCTGATCGGTGAGCGTCATGGCCGGTCAATCGTGCCTGGATCACCCCGCCAACGCCAATCCACCTCCTGTCCACCCCCTGGGTGCTCAGCGGCGGGATCAGCGGCGGGATCAGCGGCGGCGGAAGATCAGGTCGAAGATCGGGCGGCCGGCGGCCAGCGCACGCCGTTCGAACTTGGTCACCGGGCGGTGCTCGGGCCGGGGCGCGTACCCGGCGTACGCGTTGACCAGGGCGGGTTCGTCGGTGAGCGTCTGGCGCATCTGCTGGGCGTACTCGGGCCAGTCGGTGGCGCAGTGCAGGGTTCCGCCGGCAACGAGCCGGGAGCAGAGCAGCTCGACGTGGGCCGGCTGGACCAGCCGGCGCTTGTGGTGCCGCGCCTTCGGCCACGGGTCGGGGAAGAAGACGTGCACCGCGTCCAGGCTCGCCTCGGGCAGGCAGTGCAGCAGCTCGATCGCATCGCCCCGGGCCACCCGTACGTTGGTCAGCGCGCGACGTTCGGTGACCGCCAGCAGGTTCGCGATTCCCGGCGTGTGCACCTCGACCGCGAGATAGTCTCGGCCAGAGTCGGCGGCCGCCATCGTCACGGTGGCGTCGCCCATTCCGGAGCCGATCTCCAGCACCACCGGGGCCCGGCGACCGAACAGGGTGGACAGATCCACCTGCACCTCGGGTGGGTCCGGCACCATCAGTCCCCAACTGGGCCAGAGCCGGTCCAGCGCGTCGAGATGCCGCCCGCTGAGTCGACCCCGGCGGGGATGGAAGGTGCGGATCCCGACGACCTGCCGTGCGGGCACGGTGGTGTCGGTCGGGGGGTGGTCGGTGGAGGTCACAGGAATGTGAGCCTACGCGATCAGCGAGAGCGAACGCGTGTGCTCGTCGTCACGCAATGAGAGAATCTTTTCCGTACGGCAGGCCAGGTGCTGCCCGCCAGGTGCTGCCCGACGGGTGCCGGGAGGTGTCATGGCGACTCCACATCGACGTGCTGGCGCGCTGCTCGCCGCCACCCTCGCCCTCTCCGGCGTCCTGCTCGTGCCGTCCCCGGCCCTGGCCGGTGACATCTACGTGCAGCTCAGCCCGAGCACCGTCGAGGCCGGCTACCTGGTCGGCATCCGGGCCAGTTGCAGTGACAACACCATGCCGGCCACGGTCGAGTCGGCGGGCTTCGGCACCGTCACCGCCCAGCCGCAGGACGGCCTGTTGACCGCGGCCGCGCTGGTGCCGGAGGGCACCGATGCCGGCACGTTCCGGGTCAAACTCAACTGCCCGGACGGCCGCAACGCCTCGACCATGCTGAACGTGGTGGCGGCCGGTCGGCCCAAGCGCGGCCCGGCGACCGGTTTCGGCGGTTCCGCCGGCCCGGACGCCGGCACGCTGCTGCTCGGCGGCGGGCTCGCGGTCACCCTGATCGGCGGCGTACTCGGCCTGGTCGCGCTGCGCCGCCGGTCCGGGGCCGTGCCGTCCGCACCGGTCCGTCGCCAGCACAACCCCTGATCGGTACGCCGATGGCCCGCCCGTCCTCCGCCGGCCGCCCGGCCAACCCGTCCCGGTCGACCAACCAGTCCCGCTCGGGCGCTGGTCAGCCCCGGTCCACCGGGGCACCGTCCCGCCCGGCGGACCAGTCCTGGTGGACGTCGGACCACACCCGTCCGACCACCGCTCGCCGCCCCGGCCCGGCCCCGGCCCCGGCCCGTACGGTCGCCCAGCCGGCGCCCCGACCCCGGCCCGGTCGCTCGGAGAAGCCCAGCCGCCGCCGCTGGATCGGGCCGCTGGCGGTGGTCCTCGTGCTGGTCGGCGTCTTCGCCACCGGTGCCGGGCTCGGGCAGTCCGGCGGCAGCCTCTGGGCCACCCTGCTGAGCCGATCGGACCGACCGCCGCCGCTGGACTTCCCGGTGCTGGAGCCGAGTCCACCGATCAAGGTGGAGATCGACTCGATAGACGTACGGGCGCCGGTGCACCGGGTCGGGCTCGCCGACGACGGTTCGATCGCCGTACCGGCGCTGGACAAACACAACGAGACCGGCTGGTACGAGCGCGGCCCCACGCCGGGGCAGTTCGGCCCGGCGATCATCGTCGGTCACGCGGACACCCGCGACGGCCCCTCGGTCTTCCACGACCTGTCCAAGCTCCGCCCCGGCGCCCGGATCAGGGTGACCCGCGAGGACCGTTCGGTAGCCATCTTCGAGGTCAACTCGGTCGAGCACTTCGACAAGGCCAAGCTCCCGGATGACCGACTCTACGGCTCGTACGAGCGCCCGGCGCTGCGCCTGATCACCTGCGGCGGCCAATGGATCGGCGGCAGCATCGGGTACGCGGACAACATCGTCGCCTTCGCCTCCCTGGTCGACTCCCGCGACGCCTGACCCCCGACCGCCGTTCACCCACCCGGTGGATTCAACCCGTGATGAGAAACGGATTCGCGTGGTCGGCGAGGAGGATCGAGGCGGGATCATCCTCTAGAAATGGGGCAGCCATGCGGAAGCTGACCACCGTGGTGGGGGCCGCAGGGTCCGTACTGCTCCTCGTCCTGGTGCTCGGCGCGAGCGCTCCGCTGATGGCTCCGGCCGACGCCACCGCGACCACTGGGACCATCGGCCCGAAGGAGCCGCGTCCCCCTCAACTGCCGGCGGACTTCCGGGGAACCGGCCGATACATAGTGCGTGACCTCGGTATAGACGTTCCCTTCACCTGGCAGGGAAGGGGCGGCGACAGTCAGATGATCGCCGGGGGACCGGAGCATCCAATCTGGTTCACCAATCTGATCTACCAGAACACGCTCTACACGCTCACGTACAAGTGGCCGAACATCCCACTGGACCCACCGCGCCCGTGCAGCAAAATTCCAGGAGTCTTCAATCGCGAGATTCTGAACGAGACGCTGAGGACCGCCCGCTTCGTGGGACCGGAGGTCCTGCAAGGCCGCAAGGACCGGTACGTCGATCATTGGCGGGTCGGTGTCGTCGGCGGTTTCACCGAGCCGGGTGAGTTCTTCCGTTTCCCGATCGCGCTCGGTGATGTCTACGTTGACCAGCGGGATCCGAGCCGGTGGTGGCAGGTGTTGCAGTTCGGCTTCCAGAACCTCTTCGACCCGCAACTGGACGAGTGGTTCACGATGACAACCTTCAGCCACCTGCCGGGGCAGGTCACGCTCCCGGCAAGATGCCCGCCTCCCACGCCCCCGGACCACACCCGGCCGATGTGACCCGTGACCAGCACCACCACACCCGCCAACCGACGCCGTCGGGACACCCCGGGCGGACGTATAACGCGTTCTTCTCGTACACCATCTTTGACGTACGCACACAAAAGATGGTGTACGAACTAAAAGCATGAGTTTCCCTGGCGGCGCCCTGCTGCCCACCCGGCCACAGTTGGTAGTGCCTCGTCGGCCAATTTGCGGTCAGATCGCCCGTAGTCGGCGGCGGACCGGTGGGTCGTGGACCCAGCCGATGAAGCGGGTTTCGGCCTGTTCGGGGGTCAGGTCGGGCAGGGTCGCTGTTGCCTTGTCGCGGAAGCCGCCCATCACTTCGGCGAGTCGGGGCCGGTTTCCCTGGTAGAGGGACCACATGCGGCGGCGGAAGACCTGGCAGGGCCATTCCTCGTTGTCGTCCTTGCACCGCCAGTCGTCGCCCGGCCGGTGCGGGGCGCCCTTCGGGTCGCCGTCGTCGGGGTCGTGTTCCACGGTTCCTCCGTTCAGAGCAGGTGGACCCGCTCGGTGCTGCCGTCGGGGTTCCGCACCGTGAGGCTTCCCTCGCCTTGTTCCGTCAGGTGGAGGACCAGGTCGAAGGCGACCAGTGCCCGGTTGATCGTGTCGGTCTTCGTGTCCCGTGACCGGGCGCACGCCGAGGTGAGTGCGTCGACCGCGCGGGGCATCAGGTTGACTGTGATCTTCGTGAGCGTCGACCGGTCCGGGTCAGCCACGACGACGCTTGCCGATCTCGATCATGGGTATCGTCGGGGCGGGTGGTCGGGTCTTGCGCGTCCAGCATGGGCAGGAGCATGGTGCCCACGGCAGCCATGACTTCGACCCCGGCTTGACCCAACCCCCGCACCGGTCGCACTTCCTGTTGTCGCTGCCGCAGTTCATGCACAGCGGCCCGTCCGCCGCCGGGGTAGGCGGCTCGTCCGTCACCGGGCCTCCAGTGGCACCGGTGCCATTGTTTGGCGTTCGCGTTGGGCCCAGGCCAACTGCTCGCACCCATCCGCCCGACACTGCGGACACCGCCGACCATTGACATGACCCCGAAGCGTCATCCCGGCGGCCCACCAGATACCGGCCCTCGTCAACGGCTCATCCTGCCTACTCACAATTCACCTTCCTCTGCACCGTTCTGCGTACCGGTGCACACGTCCCGCGCGAGAGCCTGAAGAAACTCGATCGCACGATCCATATACGGGCACCCGTACTGGGTACAATGGAGGCAGACCGGCCGCCAGAGGCGCGAATTACGGTGCCGCATAACCTCACTCCGAGCGATCCACTTCAACGTCTCAATACTCAATTCCCCACCCATCAGTCACACGACGGGATTCCGCCGGACGCGCCCGGCCCCTCACCGGAGATCTCCGGAGCGGCGGTCGGGTTCGTCTCGTCATCGCTCACAGATGCGCCTCCATCTCGAACAGCCGGGTGAACATCGCGCAGCAGGCGCGGCAGTACGCAGGGACCGGCACATCGTCGCGTCATGACCACCGACTCGGGTCGCTCGCGGTCGGACACCGCACACACCCGAACGGACACGGAGGCCGGTGGTAACCCGGAAGCGCAGTGGTCCGCACGACACCAACCCAACCCGCCACCCGCTCACCGTCCGGACCCAGCTCCACCCCCACCAGGGCAACCCAATCCGTACGACCCAAGTCCACGTCAACGGGGTAGTGCGTCACCCGCAGACGCAGGTCCTGCCAACCCTCGGGCCACTCGAACGGCCCATGACCGAGCAGGTACGACGTCGGATCGATCGTGAACACGTCACCGACCTTGACCAACGGCTCATCGGGCATGCCGGCCCCCGTTGCGGGGCACGCGGTGGTCCGTGCGCTGCCCGAACATGAGCAGCGGCCCCAGGTTCATCGTCGGCGCGTCGGCTCGCGCCGGGCGGGCCAGTGGAGGCGGAGCAGCGGGTGGGACGGGCGGTTGCGCTTCGGTGCTTTCGAGGGCCCAGGGCCATAGGCGGCTTCGCCATCGGCGGTAGTCGAACATCGCATCTCCTCAGTGTTGAAAGCGGAGCAGCCCGGCTGGGAGTCCGGGGTAGCCCCGCGCAGTCCCGCCCGTCCCTGTGGATGTGGGCGACATCCGATGGGTGTGAATTCGAGCGGAACTGCTTAGTGACAGTCTGATGAGGACTGCACTACCGTCGATAGAGGTGCGCAGGGTCTGTGCAGGTCAGGGCCTGATCGAGCAATCGAGCGCAACGGGACGGAACACGCGAGCAACGGATGGGGAATCGATGAGCGAATTGATCGAATATGTCCTGGAGGAGCTGCGCTTGGCGCGCACCGATCGCGACATGAGTCAGGAGGAATTCGGGAAAGCTATCGGATACTCCGGGTCACATGTCAGCTCCGTCGAGACCGGCCAGCGTCCGCCGACGCCTCCGTACGTCGATAAGATCGATGAGGTGTTCAAGACCGGCGGTAGGTACGCGCGGATGATGCGCAGGCTGGCGAAGCTCGAACTCTCCCCAACCTGGCTGCGGCAGTGGATTGAGTACGAGGCAGCCGCACTCACGCTTCGCTGGTACGAGGCAACCTGTGTACCAGGACTTATGCAGACCGAGGCGTACGCGCGGGCAACGTTGGCGGGCGGGCGGTTCACTCCGGAGGAAGTCAGCCAGGCGGTGGCGTCCCGACTGGACCGACAGAAGATTCTGGAGCGCGAGACGCCACCTCAACTGAACGTGATCATCGATGAGCAAATCATCCATCGACCGGTGCTCGATCGGCCGGGATTGATGCTGGCTCAGTGCGAGCGAATTATCGAACTGGGGGAGCTTGACCATGTTCAGGTTGGGCTAGTACCGGCCGACGCGGGAATGTACATCGGGATGTCCGGACAGTTCATCATCGCCGAGCTGCCCGATGGGCGGCGGGTCGCGCATGCGGACAACCAGCTCCGCGCACAGATCGTTGATGATGCTAGTGATGTTGCTAGGCTGGCCCAGACGTGGGAGATAGTCCGGAATCACACCCTCCCAGGTCGGCAATCACTCCAGCGGATCAAGGAAGTGGCAAAGACATGGACGTGACCGGCGCCAACTGGCGGAAGTCGACCAAGTCCAGCGGCAACGGCGGGTCGTGTGTGGAGGTAGCCGACAACCTCCCCGGGCGCGTCTTCGTGCGGGACACCAAGGACCGTGACGGCGGCACCCTGGCCTTCGGACCGAGCGCGTGGCGGGCGTTCGTCAACCTCGCCAAGCACCACCACTAGCAAACCTCGCACCGCCCCCGTGACCGGACCGGCGCGGGGGCGGCGCTGTGTCCGGGCCGGGGCGACGACGCTGGGCATCGCCTACGCCGAGAGCCCCGTCACCGTCGCGCTGGGCGCCGCCCGCGACCCTGACCGGTCGGGCCGGCTACGCGGCCGGCGGGCCGGCGAGCTGTACGACCTCGAACTCCAGCAGGTTGGCGCCGGTGGAGACCGGCTTGGGGCGCTCGCCGGGCGTGGTGCCGCCCTGGCCGTGCGTTGCCTGGGACGGGCCGGCGGCCCACGCCTGGTACGCCTCCTCGCTCTCCCACTTCGTGTAGACGAAGTAGCGGGTCTCCCCGCCCACCGGGCGGAGCAGCTCGAAGCCGAGGAAGCCGGGCTGCTTGTCCACCGCGCCCTTGCGGGCGGCGAAGCGCCGTTCCAGTTCCTCGCCCGCGCCCGGAGGGACCTCGATCGCGTTGATCTTCACGACTGCCATGGCACCCAGCCTAGGGGCTGCGCCGCCCGACGTCTCCCGCCAGGCTGCTGCAACGGTGGCGTGTCACAGGACGGCGACCACGGGCCCGCCACCGATCGCCGATTCAATGTCGACCACGATCGGCGCGTGGTCGGAGGGTCCGGTGCCCTTGCGGGCCTCCCGATCGACGTACGCCGAGGAGACCGCGTCGGCGAACGTGTCGGTGGCGTACACCAGGTCGATCCGCATGCCCTTGTTCTGGTGGAACATCCCGGCCCGGTAGTCCCAGTAGGTGTACGGGTGCGGGCCCTTCATCGGCGTCGGCACCACGTCGTTCAGGCCGAGTTCGCGCAGGTCGGCGAGGGCCTGTCGCTCGGCCGGGGTGACGTGGGTCGAGCCGACGAACAGCGCCGGGTCCCACACGTCGGCGTCGGTCGGGGCGACGTTGTAGTCCCCGCACACGGTCAGCGGGCGGTCCGGTCGCAGTTCGGCGGCCAGTGCCCCGCGCAGCGCCGCCAGCCAGGCCAGCTTGTACGCGTAGTGCGGCGAGTCCGGGGTGCGCCCGTTCGGTACGTAGATCGACCAGACCCGTACGCCGCCGCAGGTCGCCGCTAGGGCACGCGCCTCGGGCTCGGGGAAGCCGGGCTCACCGGGGAAGCCGACCACCACGTCGTCGAGCCCGATCCGGGAGAGGATCGCCACCCCGTTCCAGCGGCCGTCGCTGTGGCTGGCGGTGGTGTAGCCGAGTTCGCCGACCTCGGTGACCGGGAAGCCGCCGTCCGGGCACTTTGTCTCCTGAAGGCAGACGACATCCGGTTTGGTGTCGGCGAGCCAGGCCAGCAACCGGGGGAGGCGGGCCTTGACCGAGTTGACGTTCCAGGTAGCCAGGCGCATGTGCACAGCCTGCCGTACGCCGGGCTTGGTCGCCGGCCTTGCCGCGCCGGACGTCCCGCGCGCCCGACGGCCGTCCGGTCGGCGGCGGGGGAGCGCCGCCGACCGGACGGGGACCGTCAGGTGTTCGGGGTGTCGCCCGGTCGGGGGCCCTGCTGTTCGGCGAGGAAGCGTTCCAGCTCCGCGCCGAGTTCGTCGGCGGTCGGCAGCGGCCCGGTCTGCGCGGAGAGCAGGTTGGCGCCACCGCGACCACGGGTGAACGCGTCGTACTGCTCCTCCAGGGCGTGCACCAGAGCGCCGGCCTCGTCTGTCTGGGCGACCTGCCGGTCGATGTCGGTCCGGACCTGCTCTGCGGCGGTGCGCAGGCCCTCGGTGGGCAGGAGTAGCCCGGTGGAGCGGGAGATCGAACTGAGCAGCAACTCGGCGGCGGCCGGGTACTCGGTCTGGGCCACGTAGTGCGGCACGTGCACCGCGAAGCCGACCGCGTCGCGGCCGATCTGACCGAGCCGGAACTCCAGCAGGTGTCCGGCGCTGCCCGGCACCTGCACCCGTTGCAACCACGGTTCGTGGCCGGCGATCAGCTCCGGTCGGGTGCCGTGCGCCGTGACCCCGGTGGGCCGGGTGTGCGGTACGGCCATCGGGATCGAGTTCAGCCCGACGGTCAGCCGTACGCCGAGCTGGCTGGACAGCGCGATCACCGCGCTGGTGAACCGTTCCCACTGCATGTCCGGCTCCGGGCCGGTCAGCAGGAGCAGCGGCGTCCCGGCGTCGTCGTGCAGCAGGTGCAGTTCGAGTTTGGGATCCTCGTACGACTCCCAGTGGTCCTCCACGAAGACCATGGTGGGTCGGCGGGAGCGGTAGTCGAGCAGCTGGTCGATGTCGAAGGTGGCGATCGGCCGACCTTCCAGCGTCGACAGGAGCTGCTCCCGGGCGAGCCGGGTCGCGTTGCCGGCGTCGGTGAAGCCGGTCAGCGCCTGGATCAACACCGGCTGACCCAGCTCGGGCAGGTCGTCGGTGAGCTGGTAGAGCTCGTGCGGATCGAGCACCGGTAAGGACCTCCTCAACGGGATGCGCCTACGACAGACGGCACCTCGGTGTACGCAACGCTTACGCCATCTTGGTCCATTCCGTCCGGCGACTCTGTCACCCCCCTTGAGCATGACTCGCGATTCGGGCTCTGGGCAGGGGTCGGCGCCGTCGGTTTGCTGCCAACGGTTCGGAACACCCGGCCGTACGCCCACTGCCGCGCGTCGGCGGCACCGTCTCCGACCAGGGCGGTTGTCCGAACGGTGGATACCGGAGACTCTGATCGTTCGGTGTGGCGGTCACCCTAACGGTGGAAGGGAGGTGCTGCCGCCGGTCGTACCCGTTGATTCGAAGGTAAATGCCCGGATGATCCGACGAACGGGCTATCGGAGGTATGGCCGTTTCGCCGGATGTGACCGTTGGGGTTCGTGCCTGTCGCCGGCTGCCCGGTTACCGAGCGGCAAGTGTGGCGAGCGCCACGGCGTCACCCTGCGTAGTCGCGGTTTTCCGTGCCTAGCCTCGTCGGATGCGTGACGACGACAGACTTGTTCCCGAGGAAGACGCCGTGGGCACCACTGACCGTTCGGCCGAGGCGGCCTCCGTCGAGCCGGTTCCCGATCCGTACGGCGAGCACGACGACACCCCTGGCCGGCTCGACCGGATGGCCACCGGACTGCGGAGCGTGACGCGTACGTGGGCCCGGCTGTGGGGCTCGTTGCGGCACACCCGCCCGGTGCCGCGTACGGTGGCCGTCGGGTTGCTCTGCGCCCTCGGCCTGCTCGCCTTCACCCAGGGCCGGATAGTGACCGGGAACACACCCGCCGAGAGCGGGTCGAGCGCCGAGCGGGCCGCCCTCGTCCAGCGGGCCCGGGCGGAACAGCCCGCCTCCCGGTCGGAGAAGCGTACGGAGGCCAGCCCGGCGGCAACCCCGGATCCGGACGTACCGGCAGCGAGCCCGGCCGCCCCCGCGCCGCCCCCGCCGCCGGTCGACCCCGGCCCGGTCGCCGGCCTGACCGGGGTGCAGATGGACAACGCCAAGGCGATCGTCCGGACCGGTCACGACATGGGCATGCCCCGCCGCGCTCTGATCATCGGCGTGGCGACCGCGATGCAGGAGAGCAACCTGCTCAACCTGGCCAACGACGCCCTGCCCGAGTCACTGGACCACTCGAACCAGGGCACCGGCTGGGACCACGACTCGGTCGGCCTGTTCCAGCAGCGAACCAGCAGCGGCTGGGGCCCGGTCGACAAACTCATGGACCCCGCGTACGCGACCGCCCAGTTCTTCAACGCGCTGCGGCGGATCCCCGGCTGGCAGCAGTTGCCGCTGACCGACGCGGCGCAGGCCGTACAGGTGTCGGCGTTCCCCGGCTACTACGCCCGGCACGAGGGCGCGGCGACCGAGGTGGTCGACGCGATCATCCCGCCGAAGCGCTGACCACTATCCGGTCCAGGTCGGCCGTCCGGCTGCGCCGGTTGCCGAACTCGACCGTGTTGGCGCCGGCCCGCAGCGACAGCGTGACCGACACCGCCGCGACCGGATCACTGTCGGAACCGGTGTCCGCGAACGACACCTCGGTCTGCCGGCCGTTCACGGTGACCGTGCCGGACCGTCGCTCGCCGCTGGCGTAGTACAACGTGAGCGTGTAACGGCCGGCGGTCGGCACGGTGATCCGGGAGAACCGGACAGTGTTGCCGGATCCGTCGCCGATGCCGGTGACCACCGAGCCGCCGGAGGCGCCGCCGCGCGACCGTACGCCGGTCCGGCCCCGGCGTTCCGCCGCCGGACCCTCCGCCTCGACCGACACGGTGAACGCCGCCGGCGGCGGAAGTTGGGCCGGCTGGTTCGGCGCCGGTGGTTGCGGTGCCGCCAGCGGTGCCCCGGTACCGCCGTCGGTGCCCGGCGCGACCGCCGGGGCGCCGCTCGGGGTGGCACTCGTTGTCCGGGTCGCGCTCCGGCTGGCCGCGGGTGTTCGGCTGCCACCGTCGGAGACGCCGGGAACCGGCGAGGTGGCCTGCGGCTGCTGCGGGTCCGTCGGCCCGGTGACGGCCGGCGGGGCCGGCTGGACCTGCCGGTCCGGCCCGGAACCGGCCAGACCCCGGTCGAGCAGCACCGGTACGCCAACTGCGGCCGCCACGGTGGCGACCGCGACGAGCGCAGTGACCCGCCACCGCCCACCACGGGACGGACCGCGCCGCCGTCGGGCGGCCTGCCCCCGCACCGGTGCCGAGCCCGACGGTTCGGGATCGGACGCGGGCACCACCGGGAGCAGCGCGGTCGCCGCCGCGTCCTCGGGCCGTACCGGTCGGCGCCCGGTCGGCGGTAGCCACCCGCCGATCCGCAGCGGCACCGGATCCTCGTCGCCTGTCCCGGCCAAAGTTGTCCTCCGTATGCGTCCCGGACCCGTTTCCAACGCCCGACGACGCTACCGCAGCCGGGTCGGCGAGCCGGCGCCGGATCGATGCCCGTGCCTTGATCTTCCGGGCCACTGTGGACCGGTCCCCGGCACGACCGGTGTGGCGCTCGACCGGGGTGGGTACAACTGAGGGACCACGAGAGGGGTACGAGATGTCATCACTGGTACGACGGGTCCGAGCTTTCCTTCAGTCACCCCGCGGTCGGCAGTTGGTCGACCGGGGTCGGCGCGAGCTGGCCAAGCCGAGCAACCAGCAGCGGTTGCGCCAGCTCATGGCCCGGTTCAACGGTCGTCGTCGCTGACCGCGTCCAACCCCTACCGGGCCCACCCATACCGTCCGTTGTCCGCACAGCGATCCCCCCTCGGAGTTCCCCGTGACCGACGCTGAACCCGCCGCCACCCGCCCCGACCCGTCCCTGGCTGTTCCCGACGCCGACCCGGCCGACGCCGGGGAAGCCACCGCGGCGCCACCGGTCGGACTCTGGGAACGGATGCGCGAGGACCCGCAGTACGCCCCCGAGCACCTGGCCCTGGAGGCGGTCCGCCGGCTCGGCCCGGAGGCGCGGGCCTGGGTCGAGGCCACCCGGACGGCCCATCCCGGGCTCGATCGCGACGGGGTGGCCCAACTCGCCAAGAAGCGATTCGTCGCGCGGGCCCGGCTGTCCGGCGCGGTCTCCGGGGCCGCCGGGCTGCCCGGCGCGGTGCTCGACATCGGGGTGCTGGCCTGGACCCAGGCCCGGATGGTGCTGCACATCGCGGCCGCGTACGGGCACGATCCGGAGCACCCGGACCGGGCCACCGACCTGCTGGTGTTGCAGAAGGTGCACAAGGCGGCCGAGACGGCCAGGCTGGCACTGGGGGTGGCGGCGGGTCGGGAACGCGCCGGTGCGCTGTTCGGTCGCGGCAACACCCCGCTGCGTCAGGCGGTGCTGCGGCTGAGCGTACGGCTGGCCAAGATGGCCGGGATCCGGGCCGCCAAGCGGGTCTTCGCGAAGGTGATTCCCGGCGCGGCGATCATCCTCGGCACCTGGGCCAACTCGTCGGCCACCACCGACCTGGCCGAGCGGACGGTCGAGCTCTACGGCCGGCGGGCGGTCAGCGGGGCGCTCAACCGGTGAGGCCGGAGGCGGCCCAGGTGACCTCGGCGAGCTTGTTCTGACCGTCCACGTCCGGGTGGAAGTAGTCCAGCCGGTTCAGCATGTCCAGGCTGAACCGCACCCGGTGCACCGCACCGCCGTCGTGCCGGCAGCGGGAGCCGTACGCCCGGCAGGCGGCGACGAGTTGCTTGTTGTAGGCGTCGATCCGGGCCCGGAACACCGATCGGCGGCTCACGTCGGCGGCGGCGGTCGACGTCGGGTTCGCCAACAGGGCCGGGCAGATGCCCCGGTTCCAGGCCCGGACCGCCTGGGTATCGGAGTGGCCGATCTCCCAGAGCCGGTACAGGTCGGGCAGGCTGATCACCAGCACCCGCGCCTTCGGCCGCCCCTGCTTGAGTACGGCCAACGCCCGGTCGACCTCCGCCCGGAACTGGGTCACCTCGGTCATGTCCTCGATCCGGCTCCGACACGCGTCCATCGCCCCGATCAGCACGGTGACGTAGTCCGCCCCGTCGTTCACGGCCGAGGTCGCCTGACCGGCGAGCTGTCGCGCGCGGGCGCCGGCCTCCGCCTCGTTGTGCCCGTTGCCACGGATCGCCGGGTTGGCCGCCAGCAGTCGCCGGTAGTGGCTGTCGACCCGCAGGCCGTCCCCGGTCGACCAGGAGTTGCGCTGGCAGTCGCTCAGCAGCAGGCAGGTGCCGAAACCGGTGCTGATCGAGTCGCCGATCGCGGCCATCGCGGCCGGCAGACCGGGCCGGACGGAGGGGGAGGCGGGCGGTGCGGGACTGGGCTGCCCGATCCCACCGCCGCCGCTCTCGCAGGCGAGCGCGGCGAGGGCGAGCACGGCGACAGCGGCCGTGGTGGTCCAGCGACGAGGCACTTTATTACCCCGATTCTTCAGCCGAAAGCACGGGTGCGGTAACTCTACGCTGATCCCGACGATGGTCGGAACACGCGAACGGGTTAACCGGGGACTCGGCCGGGTAGTTCAGGCAGGTGGCGGGAAAATCGCAGCCCACCGGGGCGAAGGGGACGGTCGGGCATCCGTACAGTGCGCTCAACCTGCGGCTGGTGCTGGCCCTGTTCGGGCTGGTGGTCTCCGCCGGACTGGGCGTGTTGGTGGTGCTCACCGGCCACTGGGTGCCGGCGGTGATCCTCTTCGTGCTCGCCGCCGTGGCCGTCGTCGACCTGGTGATCATTTTGCGTCGGCGGGCCCAGCGACGCCGGGAGGAACCACCGGGTACGCGCCACTCGCTCTTCGAGTAGCAGGGGGTACGACATGTCGATCGCCACCATCAACCCGGCCAACGGACAGCTGCTCAAGACGTACGACTCGATGTCGACGGAGCAGGTCGACGCGGCGATCGGACGGGCCGACGACGCCTTCCGTACGCTGCACTCCACCACCTTCGCCGAACGCGGCCGGTGGATGAACGCGGCGGCCGACCTGCTGCTGCGGGAGTGCGACGAGCTGGCCCGGCTGATGACGGTCGAGATGGGCAAGACCTTCGCCTCGGCCCGCGCCGAGGTGGCCAAGTGCGCCTCGGCCTGCCGGTTCTACGCCGCGAACGCCGAGGGCTTCCTCGCCGACGAGCCGGGCGACGCCGAGGCGGTCGGCGCCATCCGGGCCTTCACCCGCTACCAACCGCTCGGCCCGGTGCTCGCGGTGATGCCGTGGAACTTCCCGCTCTGGCAGGTGATGCGGTTTGCCGCGCCCGCCCTGATGGCCGGCAACGTCGGCCTGCTCAAGCACGCGTCGAACGTGCCGCAGACCGCGCTCTACCTCGACGAACTCTTCCGCCGCGCGGGCTTCCCGGTCGGCGCGTTCCAGGCCCTGATCGTCGGCTACGAGGCGGTCGAGCAGGTGCTGGTCGACCCACGGGTCAGGGCCGCCACCCTCACCGGCAGCGAACGGGCCGGCCGCTCGGTGGCCCGGATCGCCGGCCAGGAGATCAAGAAGACGGTGCTGGAACTGGGCGGCAGCGACCCGTTCGTGGTGATGCCCTCGGCCGACATCCAGCGGGCCGCCGAGGTCGCCACCACCGCCCGCTGCCAGAACAACGGCCAGTCGTGCATCGCCGCCAAGCGGTTCATCGTGCACACCGACGTCTTCGACGCCTTCGCCGCCGCGTTCGCCGCCCGGATGGACGCGTTGCAGGTCGGCGACCCGATGGACCCGAGCACCGACGTCGGCCCGCTCGCCACCGAACAGGGGCGAATCGACGTGGAGGAGCAGGTGGACGACGCCGTACGGCTCGGTGCGCGGGTGCTCTGCGGTGGGCAGCGGCCGGACGGCGACGGCTGGTTCTACCCGCCGACGGTGGTGACCGACCTGACCCCGTCGATGCGGATGTGGACCGAGGAGGTGTTCGGCCCGGTGGCCGGACTGTTCCGGGCCGAGTCGTACGAGCAGGCGATCGAACTCGCCAACGGCACCAAGTTCGGGCTGGGCTCGAACGCGTGGACCACCGACCCGGACGAACAGGAACGTTTCGCCCGGGACCTCGACGCGGGCAGCGTCTTCATCAACGGCATGACCACCTCCTACCCCGAGTTGCCGTTCGGCGGGGTGAAGAACTCCGGGTACGGCCGGGAACTGTCCGCGTACGGAATCCGGGAGTTCTGCAACACCAAGACGGTGTGGGTGGGTGACGGCGCGGCCAGCGGTGGCGCCGGTTCGCACAGCGAGTAACGCCCCTAGGCTGTGCCGCATGGAGGCACTCTTCGAGGTCGTTCTGTTCCTGGCGATCGCGACCCTGGGCGCCGCCCTGGCCCGCCGATTCGGTCTGCTCGCGCCGATCGTGCTGCTCGTGGTCGGGGTGGCGCTGTCGTTCGTCCCCGGCTTCCCGCTGGTACGCCTGGACCCCGAACTGGTGCTGGTCGGCATCCTGCCGCCGCTGCTGTACGTCGCCGCGATCCAGACCTCGGTGCCGGCGTTCCGGTACAACCTGCGGCCGATCCTGCTGCTCGCCGTCGGGCTGGTGCTGTTCACCGCGTTCCTGGTCGGCTTCGTGGTGCACGCCGTGCTGCCGGACGTACCGCTGGCGATCTGCCTGGCTCTCGGCGCGGTCGTCGCGCCGCCGGACGCGGTCGCGGCCACCGCGGTCGCGCGTCGGATCGGCCTGCCCCGACGGGTGGTGACCATCCTTGAGGGCGAGAGCCTGATCAACGACGCGACCGCGCTGGTGCTGCTGCGGGTGGCCACCCTGGCCGCGATCGGCAGCGGGCTCGACACCTTCGGAGTCGCCGGCCAGGTGCTGGTCACCGCCGGTGGCGGGCTGCTGGTCGGGCTGATCGGCGTCGTGGTCATCGGCTGGCTGCACAAACGGATCAAGGATCCGCTGCTGGACAACACCCTGTCCCTGCTCACCCCGTTCATCGTGGTCTTCGCCGCCGAGGAGATCCACGCCTCCGGGGTGGTCGCCGTGGTCGTGGTCGGACTCGCCCTCGGACACAAGCTGCCGGTGTTGCTCTCGGCCGCCTCCCGGCTCCAGACGATGGCCTTCTGGCGGCTGGCCACCTTCCTGCTCGAAGGGCTGGTCTTCCTGCTCGTCGGGCTGCAACTGCGGGACCTGCTGAGCCGGCTCGACACCGAGATCGGCACGCTGGTGCTGGTCACCGTCGCCGTGCTCGGCACGGTCTTCATCACCCGGTTCCTCTGGATCTTCCCGGCCAGCCTGCTGGTCCGGCTGGTGCCGCAGGTACGCCGCAACGGCACCGCGCTGCCGGCCCGGGTCTCGGCCGTCCTGTCCTGGGCCGGCATGCGCGGGGTGGTCACCCTCGGCGCGGCGCTCGCCCTGCCGCTGCCCAGCGACGAGCTGGCCTACCCCCGGGACCTGTTCGTCTGGCTCGCCTTCGTGGTGATCGTGGTGACCCTGGGGATCCAGGGCGCCACCCTGCCGATGGTCGCCCGGCTGCTGCGGATCCCGGCCGACGACCCGGCCAAGGACGCGCTCGCCGAGGCCGCCGTGCAGCAGCAGGCCGGCAGGGCGGCCAGGGAACGGCTGGAGGCGGTCGCCGAGGACGCTCCGCCCGCCGTGGTCGAACGCCTCCGGGGGCTGGTCGAGCAGCGCAGCAACAGTGCCTGGGAGCGGCTGGGGGGCGCCGAACGCGAAACCCCGTCGCAGGCGTACGGTCGGCTGCGGCAGGAGATGATCGACGCGGAGCGCGAGGTGTTCCGGACCGCCCGGGACGAGGGGCGGATCACGGAAGAGGTGCTCGTGCGGGCGTACCGCGATCTGGATCTGGAAGAGTCGCTGCTGCGACGGAAGGGTGAGCGATGAGCTGCGCACATCTGGCCGAGGCGGCCCAGCCGGAGCCGCAGAGCACCGACGGGTGCCAGGACTGCCTGGAGAACGGCTGGTCCGACTGGGTGCACCTGCGCCTGTGTCTGACCTGTGGCCGAGTGAGCTGCTGCGACTCCTCACCGCGCCGGCACGCCACCGCCCACTCCCACGCCACCGGCCACCCGGTCATCCAGTCGTTCCAGCCCGGTGAGTCCTGGCGCTGGTGCTACGCCGACGAACAGGTCGGCTGACCCCCGTCCCGCAGCCCCTGGATGATCCTTGGCCTACCCGGGTCCCGGAGGTCGCCGCGGTGCTCACCGTGACCGCCAGCCCCACCGCCGTGGTCTCCGGAGCGGCTACCACCATCACGATCTCCGGCACCTCCAACGATGCCCGCATCGACCTGTTGTCCACCGGCGGGCCGGGCACCCTGACCTCGTTCACCACCTTCGTCTCCTGTGGCGGTGGTTCCTTCAACACCCCCAATGACCCCAACCCGACCAACGACACCATTACCTTCACCTGCACCGTCCTCACCGGGTTGTTCAATCGAATGAGTCGGTTGTTCGAAATCTTTGTGAGGGTTTCTGCTGCCGCATCCGCTTTGCCGGAGCCGGGTTTGATTGGACACCTTTCGGGACATGCTCTATTTCCGACATCGGGCTTTGATGGCTGACGCTGTGCGCGCCACATAAGACATGTCGGATTCGTCGGCGCCCCGTCGGCTGGCCCCTGTTGACGCTTGTTTCGCAATACCGTCCCGTGTCAAATCAACGACACCGACCAGCCTGGCTGAATACTCTCCCTCACTCAGGGGGCTAATCCGGCTGGAGGTGCAGGTCGGGCGGTGTGCCCGAGCGTGAGCGTCGACCGGCACCGGTTGTTGTTCTGGACGTCGTCGGGTGCGCCCGACCGATTTGTAAATTCGTAATACTTATTGCGGGTGTAGCCCCGAGGGAATTCAGCACCTATGATTCCGAGGTGTTCTCCGGGTGGGCGGGGCGGGCGGCCCCGCAGATCCCGGACGTCGATTCTCGCGTCGAATCGCCGTAATCGCACGGATTCCTGATCGGCAATGCGGAATCCGTTGTAGACCGTGTTTCCAGAAGGCCCGGTTTGGTATGCCTCCGGGCTGATTCCGCAGTTCCTCCGCCCATGAACGTGGTTCGTCGACTTGGGGGTAGAGAGTGCCGAACAAGAACCTGGTCAGGGTTTACAGCGACAGAAAATACGTGTTCACGACGACGGTACGGCATCAGGGTACGACAGTGGCGTTCGCGATGGACGACTCCGGGCGCATCTACTACAACGTGCTGAACCTGGAGCTGGGTAGCCGTGCGCGGGGCGAGATCGACAGCTCGTACTGGAGCGACAACCCGCCGCCGCTGACGTTCCCGAGCGAGATCACCGAGGTCGCTTTCGGTGGCGGCGAGACGGTCGGCGTGCCGCCGGTCAAGCTGGGCGGGCGGGTCGAGGTGGCCGCCGGCATGCAGGTGCAGCCCGAGGACCTGGACCCGTTCCTGTCCACGACGGCCCGGTTGGGCGTCCAGGCGCCGTTCCAGGTGGTCTCGGACGGCAGGTACCTGATGCTGTTTCGCCAGTCGGTTCACGAGACGCATCCGGACGCGCTGTTCCGACTGACCGGTGGCGGCGCCTCCGGGGACGCGAGCCGTACGGACTATGTCCAGGTGGGTGGGGCCCGGGTGCCGGTGGTGTCCCGCACCGTCCTGTGTGACCGGTTCGTGCAGGTGGGCGCGACGGTCAAGCCGGTGCTTGAGGTGCGTTACCGGCGTAGCCGGAGCAAGACGTCGCCCGCCTCCGGTAGTGACACCCTGGGCACCCGGGACCTGGACGGTAACCCGTTCTACGAGCCCACCCGGCAGTTGTCCTTCGTCCGTAACGTCACCGAGGGCAGGTTCGCGGTGATGCTGTTGCCCACCCAGGTCGACGGTGTCTCGCGGTGGCAGCTGTTTGCGGTGAACACACTGACCAGTCGTATCGACTCCTTCAACATCGAGCGTGCCGACGATGGGCTGTTCAACCTGGCGGGCACCCAGTTCTACACCAGCCCGGACCCGAGATACGCGGCCTCGGTGCTCGAACGCGAGCCCGGCTCGGACCCGTTCACCAAGAAGCCGCTGGTGCCGGTCCCGCTGTCGACCGACCGGGCGGGGACCGCGTTGCGCCTCGACGGCCAGGACGACCACATCGACCTGGGCAGTGCGCCGAGCGCGCGGTTGCAGGGCGCGTACACGGTGGAAGTGTGGATCAACCCGGCCGCCACCGGTGGGGTCATCGTGGCCGCCGGGGACGGGACGCAGGCGGGATCGTTCACGCTCCGGTTGACCGCCGCCAAGGGACTGGTGTTGACCCATCCCGGCACCGGTAACACGCTGACCTCGCCCGATGCGCTGGTGGCGACCGGGCGCTACACCCATGTCGCGGCGGTTTTCGGCGGCGGCACCGGCGGCACCGGGGCCAAGGGCCGGCTGTACGTCGACGGCGTCGAGGTGGCCAGCGCGGCGATGTCGTTCACCTCCGCCTCGTCCTCCGGGGTGGCGACGTATGTCGGCGCCCGGCGGTCGGGGACCGGAGCGGCCGACTTCTTCCGTGGTGATGTCGACGAGGTGCGCGTCTGGAGTCAGGCGCGCACGGCCGCCGACCTGGCCCGCGACTTCCGTCGTCGTCTCGCCGGGGTCGAGCCGGGGTTGGTCGCGTACTACCGCTTCGACGAGGGCACGGGAAGCAGCGTCGCCGATCACACCGACAACGGGTTCGACGGCACCGTCAGGGGCGCCGCGGTGTGGGTGACCTCGGGTGCGCCGGTGGGGGACAGCCCGGGACTGTCCCGGGAGACGTTCGGTTTCACGGGCCGGTCGCTGACCGCCGGGGTGGCCTCGGTGCTGTACTTCCAGCAGGAGGAGACCGTCGCAGGCTACGCCGACCAACCCAGCCCGACGAAGCGGCAGGCGCGGATCCTGCTGGCGTGCCCGACGGTCGACGCTTCTACCCCGGGTGGTGATCCACTGCTCGCCACCCTCGACCTCGCTCTCGCCACCGACGGCCGGCTGGCGCGGGTACCCCGGTCGGTCGCGCTGTCCATCATTGGCCGCCCGAATCCGACCAAGGACATGGACGTGCTCAGCGCGGCTCAGGACGCGGTCACGGCCGCGCAGGCGAAGCTGGTCATGGATCAGAGTGTCCTTGACCAGGCGGACAAGGCCGTGCGGGATTCTTTTCCGTCGTACGAATACTGGAACGGCAGGTACTGGAACTTCGTCAATTCCGGGTACTGCTACGACGAGGGCAACTTCGTGTGGCCCCACGATCGTTCGGGTCGGGCGAACGACCTGCTGGGGGCGCTGAACTCGACGTCCTCGACCTACAACGCCGCCGTGCGATCCCAGGAGGACGCGAAGGCGCAACTGGCCCGGGACCAGACACTGTTGGCGGACCGACAGGCCACGCTGGCCACGCTCAGCGGAGGGCTGCAAGGCAGCGACGACGTGACGCTGGCGATGCCGACCGTCGCCGTCGACACCACCGGACTGAGCATCTTCGGCGCCGTGCTGGCCTTCGCCTGGAGCCAGAACACCCCGGTCCTGCTCGACAGCGCGACCGGCGAGGTGGTGCTGTACTTCCGTGGTGCCGATGGGCAGTTCTTCTCCGTCTACTACGACGTCACCGCCTTTCGGGCGATCAAGCAGATCACGCTCCCAACCGGCCGGCTCCAGTTGAGAAGCCGGGACACCGGGGTCGATCTGCCCGCGCTGGGGGTCACCGTTTCGGCCGGCCCAGATGCTGCCCACTGCACGGTGGTGGTGACCCGTACGGCGAACAACACGACCCACACCGAGACGTTCAACGCGGTGCCCCGGCGCGCGGACCAGTTCGCGGCGGTCCTCAACGGCACCCCGACCGGGGACCTGCTCGGCACGGTCGCCTCGGTCCAGGCCAACACCCTGAACCTGGCCGCGCCGCTCGCCGCGGGACTGGCGTCGGGCACCCGGATCAGCGTGGCCGGGGTGGTCTACCAGCTGCGGGACTCCGTACCCGCCGTCTCCTCCCTCACCCTGACCACCAGCCCGGCCACGGTACCGGCGGGTACGCAGGTACGGACCGTGGTTTACGACTACGTCTCGGCCACGGCCAGTCGCCCCGGTGCACGCCTGGAGCAGGGCTCGCTGATCGTCGCGGTCGACGCCGGTACGGCCACCGACACCGTGCCCAACGGCCCGGCCGCCGACGTGGTGGCCGGCCGGGGCAACCGCTGGCAGGGCAACGCCCCCGGGCGGGCGTACGCCTTCGACGGCGCCAAGCGTCTCGCTCTCCCGGCAGCCCAGCGTCCTCGGGCGGCGATGGTCGGCGACGTGACTCTGGAAGCCTGGGCCAACCCCGGCTTCGCCGGCGGGCAGAGCCGCATCGTGCACGCCAACCTGCCCGGCACCCCCACCACCCGCTACACCCTCGGCGTGTCCGGCGCCCCCTACCCCTCGGCGCTGGAGTTCAACGGGAGCAACGACTACCTCGACTGCGGCACCGGCATCAACCTGACCGGCACCTCCTTCACGATCGAGTTCTGGGCCAAGCGGCTGACGAACAGCCGGGAGGACTACATCATCGGCCTCGGCACATCGGGTGCGACAAGCCAGTACATGCACATCGGGTTCCGCTCCAACAACGTGTTCTCGATGGATTTCTACAGCGACAGCGTGGACGTTCCTTCCTCTTACCTCGATCTGAACTGGCACCACTGGGCGTGCGTGTACGACCGGGAGGGCACCAACCGCCTCCAGATCATCTACCGGGACGGGGTGGAAGTCGCCCGTCGTACCGCCAACGCACATTTCGCCGGGACCGGCAAACTCATGCTCGGGCGGATCGTCACCGCCCACTGGGACATCAAGGCGTACACCCAGTTGGACGAGGTACGCATCTGGAGTCGCGCCCGTTCCGCCGATGAGTTGAAGGCGGACAAGGACCGTCGGCTGACCGGTCGGGAGGCAGGTCTGCTCGGTTACTGGAGTTTCGCCGGTCGGCGGACCACGGACCTGACCGGGCGGGGCAACGACGCGACGATCGCCGGGAACCCGAAGGTCGTCGGCTCCAACTTCCCCGGATACAAGGTCCTCGCCGGGGTGGGCGACCAGCTCGTACGCAGCCGGGACGTCTACCCGGCCGGCCAGTGGGGCCACCTCGCGGCGGTGTTCGAGCAGGACTGGGCGCTGCGTTTCGACGGCGCCGCGTGGCTGGACACCGGCCGTGCCGACGCCCTCAACGTGGTCAACGACCTGACGATCGAGGTTGCCCTCCGGCTCGACGCGCTGGGCAACACCCAGGGGCTGGTGAGCAAGGGCGGGCTGGCCGACGGCGCCGGCGGGACCGTGCCGTACGTCTTCTACGTGCAGCCCGACGGGGCGCTGGCCTTCACCTACGAAAACAACGCGAGCACCCAGCCGGGCACCGCCGTCTCCACGACCAAACTCCAGGCGGGTGTGTTCACTCGGGTCGCGGTCACCCGCAAACCCAACCCGGGCAACCCGAACGCGACGGACGTCCAGTTCTACGTCAACGGCGTACAGGCGGGCACCACCGCACTCACCGGCCCGGCGCCGACGGGCAACGACGGGGTCCTCGAAATCGGCCGCTACCGCATCGGCCAGACCGGCTACGGGCTGCGCGGCGTGCTCAGCGAGGTACGGCTGTGGAACATCGCCCGGGAGGCGGCGAAGATCGGTGTGGCGGTCACCGAGAGCACACCGGGCCTGGTCGCCCAGTGGACGTTCCCGGAGAACGCCGGGAACACCACCGCCGACGTCGCCGGCAGCTACACCGGCAGACTGCACAGCGCCAGCTGGGTCAAGACACCCGACCCGGGCGGCAACCGGTTCCGGCTCTACCAGAACGGCGACGCGACCCCGGCCGACCCGGCTCCGGCCACGGACACCGCCGTGACCGCCGGCTATGGGGCCGAACAGTTCACCATCGGCGGCTGCACGAACGCCGACGACAGCCTGCGCGACGCCTTCGCCGGCACCCTCGACGAGATCCGGGTGTGGCAGACGGCGCGGACCGGGGAACAGATTCTCGACAACGCCTTCACCCGACTGCGCGGGGAGTCCGAGGACCTCGTCTGCTACTACCCGTTCGACGCCTCCTCCACCGTCGCCGGTGCCCCGATCCTCGACGCCGGACCGCGCGGGAACAACCTGGCCACCACCGCCGGCAAAGAACCCGCGATCGTGCTCTCCACCTCACCCGTCTCCACCGACACCGCCGAGGTCCGCTCCGCGCTGACCGGCATCCGTACCGCCTTCCACCAGAGGATCGGCGCCGCCCCCTCGGTGGCCGAGTACGCCGACGTCCAACGGATCCCGTACCGAGGCGTCCAGGGAGTGATGAAACGCTGTTACGCCTACCAGCAGGACGGCAACTGGTACCTGGTCACCGGCTACAAGGTCGGTAACCTCGTCAGCACGTGGGTCGGCCAGGCCCAGTTCGACCCGCAGCTCGTCGGCTACATCGAAGGGGCGCCGCCGGTCCCCTCCGAGAACCTCGTCAAGCGTCCGGGCACCGACGACTACGTCGACGCCGCCACGGTCTCCTTCGTTCAGGCCGAAGAGGTCACCAACACCCTGTCGTCCAGCCGGGAGACCAGCATGGACGTCTCGGCGAAGATGAAGTTCTCCTGGGAGGTCTCGGCGGACGTACTGTCGATCACCGCCCCCCTGGGTATGGGCACCGCCCAACCGCTCGCGAAACTCGCCATGGAGGGCAATCTCGAATTCGGCCTCGACTTCTCCAACGGCTGGACCAGTGACGCCGAGGTGTCCGAGGGCAGCAACACCACCCGTACCAGCACCGTCGCCCTCAGCGGCGCGTGGGAGGTCCCGGACCGCCCGCTCAACCCCGCCGCCGGCCAGCGGTGGATCCCGGCCAACACGGGCTACGCCCTGGTCCAGTCCGACACCGCCGACGTCTTCGCGCTGCGCCTGGAACACACCGGTGCGCTGGTCGCCTACCGGATGATGCCCAACCCCGACATCCCCCGCGACTGGAACATCATCGAGTTCCAGATCAACCCGCTGTACACCAAACAGGGCACCCTCGACGGGCTCGTCGGCTACGGACTGACCGGTCCCTTCCCCGACCCCACCCACTATCCCACCGCCGGTGACGGCGCCGAGTACAGCTACTTCAAACCCCGCGAGGCGTACGCCCTCAAACGCCGCGTCGAGCGCCAGGCCCAGCAACTACAGAGCTACTACGACTCGGTGTCCACCGAGACACACGCCCCCGACCGGACCGCCGAAAAGGCCAAGGAAGTGGCCAACAGGTCGTCGGCCCGGCGCAACCTGGCCAACACCTACGTCTGGACCGCCGGCGGCGGCTTCTTCGCCGAATCCACCGAGACCACCGACGCGGTCACCGAGACCACCGGCGGGTCCTACTCCGTCAAGGGCACCCTCAGCGGCGGCGGCATGTTCGAGATCGGCGGCGCCGCGGGCGGCACGAAAATAGGCTTCGAGGCCAGTATCGCGGGCGGCACCAGCGTCACCCGTACCAGGGCGAAGACGGCCACGAAGACGTTCGGGCTCGACGTCGAATGCACCGGCGGCCGGGATCTCCAGCGCTACACCAACGGCGAGACCGCCGTCTACGATCCCGCGACCAACCAGCCCGTCACCACCCCCGGCAGGGTCGACGCGTACCGATTTATGACCTTCTATCTCGACGTCACCAAGGACAACTTCGAGGACTTCTACGGCAAGGTGGTCGACCCAATCTGGCTCGCCACCTCCCCCCAGGCCGCCGCCCTACGCCAAGCCAACCAGGCCGACCAGAAACCACCCTGCTGGCGCGTCTTCCACCGGGTCACCTTCGTCAGCCGCCTACTCGACCCGGTCGCCGCTTCCTCCTCCGCCCCGGCATCCCTGGCCAAGGCGCTGCAAGGCGAAGGCTTCAGCAGCGTCTACGACCTCATCCAAAGCCTCGAACCCGACATCAGAAGCAATCCCGCGAACCTCGCCGACCTCGCCAACCTGAGCGCCGCCACCACCGAGCTGCTCACCAAGAAGCTGTACCGGCTCACCCCGTACCGCCAGGAGATCATCGTGCACGTCGCCCGCTACCTCGGCATCGACCGGTGACCCCACGACCGGAGTCGAGATGATCGCGCCATAGACACCCGAAGGCCGACGGCCCCGGTGCGGCCACCCGCTGCGCCGGGGCCGCGTCGCCCTCAGGTGATCATGGAGTGGGCGACCGCCACCCGCGGTAGCGGGTGGCGGTCGGCCTGGAGGGGCGGGACTACGTGCAGGCAACGCCGTTGACGGTGAACAGACCGGGCGTGGGGTTGGGGCCGCTGGTGGGGGTGGTGGCGTTCAGGCCGAAGGTTGCCGTGCCGCCGGGGGAGATGCGGGCGTTGTACGTTTCGTTTCGGGCGGTGATGGTGGCGCCGGACTGGGTGGCCCGGGTCATCCACGCCTCGCGCAGCCGCTGGTCGCCGGTGAAGGCGAAGCTCGCCGTCCAGCCGTCGATCGGGGTGCTGCCGGTGTTGGTGATGGTCACCTGTGCGGTGAACCCGCCACCGCCCTGCCAGGCGCCGTAGTTGACGTAGCTGACCCGGCAGTTCGCCGCCGGGGGTACGGCGGCGGCGCCCTGGTCGGCGAGGAACGAGGCGATCCAGGCCAGTGCCGAGTTCCAGTTGATCGCCACCTCGTTGGTCGCATACGAGGCGATGTCGTCGACGTAGCAGAACATCGGGGCGCAGCCGGCCAGCAGGTCCGCCGCGAACGGGTCGTCCAGACTGGCGTTGGCGCCACCGGCGATCGAACCGGCCGGCGGGTTCGGCAGGGCCGGGTTGTACTGGTTGCCGAAGATCCGGCTGTGCTGGTTGCGGGACGCCTGCTCACCCCAGCCGGTCACGTACGACTGGTTCAGCGCGTTGCGGCCGAAGATGTAGTCCATCCCCTGCACCGCCCCGTCCCGGTAACGCACGTCCCGGGTCAGGTCGTACGCCGTCGCGAGCACCACCGCGTTGTTGATGATGTTGCCGTTCCCGCCCCAGAAGTAGCTGCCCGCGCCGCCCGGCATCGGCAGCCCGTACGCCTGACCGGCCAGGGTGGTGAGGTAGCCGTCGGCGGCGGTGCGCACCGAGGCCCGGATCCGGTCCCGTTCCTGCGGGGCCAGCCCGCTCGGCACGGTGGCCAGGTCGAGCCGGCCGAGTGCGGCAGTGCCGCCCCAGCCGAAGCCGTTGGCGTCGAAGACGTTGCCGGTGTGGTGCGGTGAGGCGGTCAGGTCGGCCAGGTAGTTCGCCCCGCCGGTGCTCAGGTACAGCTCGGCCGCCGCCCAGTAGAACTCGTCGCTGACGTCGTTGTCGCTGTAGGTGCCGCCGCCGTTGCCGTCGGTCGGGCTGGCGTACACGGCCGGGTTGGCCTTGGCCGCCGCGTACGCGGTCCGGGCGGCGCTGCCGCACCTGGCCGCGAACGGCGCGTCGTAGGTGGCGTAGAGCCGGGCGCACTGGGCGGCGGTCGCCGCGAGGTTGAGCGTGGCGGCGGTCGACGGCGGGTGCAGTTCGCGCGGTTGCGGGTCGGCCTCCGGGGCCAGCGGCAGGCCGGTCCAGTTCTGGTCGTGCATCTTGTGGTGGACCATGCCCGCCTTCGGCTTGCCGGCCGGCACCTGCATCCGGAGCAGGAACTCCAGCTCCCAGCGCGCCTCGTCGAGGATGTCCGGCACCCCGTTGTCGCGTTCGGGCACCCGCAGGGTGTTGTCGGCGAGTCCGGCACCGGCGCCGCCGGTCGGCGCGGTCTTGGTCCGCTCGAACGCGTTCAGTAGCTGGTAGGTGGCGATGCCGCCGTTGACCACGTACTTGCCGTGGTCGCCGGCGTCGTACCAGCCGCCGCGCGCGTCGAGGCGGTAGTCGCAGACGCCGGGCTGGCAGGGCACGTCGGTGTCGCCCCGGTTCGGGGCCACGCCGAGGTGACCGGCGGGGCGGGCGTACTCGTCGCCGACCAGGTCGCCGTCGATGGCGATGCCGCTGCGCTGGACGTAGAAGAACTGGAGCGAGTCGGAGCGCAGTTGCCGGTAGAGGTCACCGGAGATGTCGAACGGGTGGCTGGTCTCGCCGTCGGCGGTCAGCGTGTAGCCGGTGCCGGCGGTCCGGTAGGCGGAGAAGTCGATCGTCTGCACCCGCTGGCCGGAGGCGGGGTCCAGGCCGCGCACGGTGGCCAGTCCCTGGGTGACGACCGTCCCGGCGGCGGACTTGAGCTGCCAGGGCAGGGGTTCGGTGGCGGTGCTGACCACGGTGGCGTTCTTCGGGCCACCGGGAAGGTAACCGACCTGGTTGACGCGTACCCGGGGGCCGGTGTCCGGCACGTACGGCGGTTCTTCCTCGCCACCGCGCAGCGAGACGTTGTCCAGGCAGAGGGTGTAGCCGGCGGCGTTGGCGCCGACCTGGAACACGACCTGGGCGAACTCGGTGTCCACTGTGGCGGTGAAGGTCAGGGTGATCCGCTGCGGGGTCGCGGTCAGCGCCAGGTCCGCGACAAAGAACGAGGTGTACGGTTCCGCGCCGAGTTGCACCGCCGCGCGTACGCTGGCGCCGGGTGCCGCCGAGGCGTCGAAGGCGAGCGTGTACTCCGACCCGGCGAGCAGCGGTACGTCGTTCTGCCCGACTCCGGCGTCCCACGGGTTGGCCAGCCCACCGGGCACCACCGAGCAGAGCCGCCCGTCCTGCACACCGGTGGTGGTCCCGTACGAGAACCAGCCGTCGCTACCGTTGTCGAAGTTCCCGTTGGCGAGCTGTTCCGGTCCGGCCGGGTCGCCCGGCGGATCGGTGCCCGCCTCGCTGCTCAGCGACACGTCGTCCAGGCAGAACGTGTACGGCTGGGCGTTGCCACCGAGTTGGAAGGTGAGGGTCCCGTTGGTGGAGTCCAGGGTGCCGCTGAAGTCGTACGCGAAGGTCTGCCCGGCCGGGGCGAGCGCCAGGTCCCGGGCCAGCACCGTGCTGTACGGCGCCTCGTTGAGCTGCACGTTCGCCTTGACGGTGGCCGGGGCGCTGGCCGAGGCGTGCAGGGACAGCGCGTAATCGGCGCCGTCGACCAGGGGGATGTCGTTGTGTCCGAGGCTGGCGTCCCAGGGGTTGGCCAGGCCGCCCGGCACCTGGACGCAGAGTCGTCCGTCGTCCACGGTCGGGGTGAGATTGTCGGTTGCCCACCAGGGGGCGGTGCCGCTGTCGAAGGTGCCGTTGGCGATGTGCTCGGTGGGGGCGGCGTGGGCCGCGCCGGGGGTGAGGCCGGTGCCGGTGACGGCGAGGGCGGTCGCGGCGAGGAGCGCGACAGCCCGCCGCTGGCGTCGGGGTCGGGTCACGGAGCTTCCTTCCGAGAGACAGAGGTGGGAGCGCTCCCAATGACAGCGATGTTGCCAGGCCGTTTCTGGACTGTCAATCGTCGATCCTGAATGGATTGACCGCCGGCCCGGACCCACCCATCGGTCCGAGCCTGCCCATCGGTCGGACCGATCGCGGGCAGGATCGGTTAACCGACAGCCCACACGCGACCCGTCGACTGTCAGGAACTCGGCGGATAGGCCAAAATGGATGGTTCGAGCCCACGGGGCGATCGGGGGAAACAGGTGACCCAGGAGGACAGGGAATCTCGGCGCGCCTCGGTGGGCCGCGGCGTACGGCTGGTCGCGGTGCTGCTGAGCCTCGTGGTGGCGGTGACGGCCGTCGTCACCACCGTGCTGCTCACCGGCCCACCGACCGAACAGGACCTGCTCCGCGAGGCCGGCATCATCGGCAAGCGCGAGCTGCTGATCGGGGTCAAGGACGACCAGCCGGGTATCGCCCAGTTCGACCCGAAGACCGGCATCTTCACCGGCTTCGACATTGACATCGCCTGGATGATCGCGGCCGACCTCGGGTTCCGGTCGACCGCCGTACGGTTCCTCGCCATCGAGAGCGAGGACCGGGCCAAGATGCAGGCGCGTACGAACGACGGTCAGTTTGTCATCGTCGACCTGGTGATCGCCTCGTACAGCATCACCGAGGAGCGGGAACGGCTCAGCGGGGTCACGTTCTCCGCGCCGTACCTGGCCACCGAGCAGTCGGTGATCACCCGCCGGGACTACGGCGGGCCTGTCGACACCCTGATCGACCTGCGCGGCCGAAAGGTGTGCAGCCTCTCCACCGCCACCTCCGAGTCACCGGCGTCGAAGGCCGGCGTCGAACTGGTCAGCAAGAAACGGATCAGCGAGTGTGTGGACGCGCTGCTCGCCGGTGAGGTGGAGGCGGTCACCACCGACGCCGCGATCCTGGCCGGCTTCGTGGCCCGGTATCCGGGGCAGTTGTCGCACCACGACATCGGCCTCGACCCGTCGGAGATGTACGGCGTCAACACCGGTGCCAACGAGGCCCTGCGTGACCTGGTCAACCTTTCGCTGTACGAGTCGCTGACCGACCCGCGCGACCGCCGGTGGGAGGACGCGTTCGACCGGCACCTGCGCCCGGAGCAGCCGGTGAACCTGCCCCAGCCGGTCGCCATCGCGCAGCAGCCGGACGTGGAAGAGGTGGAGGTACGGCGGTGGCCCTGGGAGACGGCGGCGATCCGGCCGCGGACGGCGGTGGCGACCGTACGGTAAGCGCGCGCCAGGCCCAGCACTGGCTGCTCACCCTGGTCCCGACGTTCCCGCTGCTACTGCTGGTGCTGCGACTGTGGCACCTGAGTCGGCAGGACCTGTCCACGATGCTGGTGCTGGTGCAGTACGTCAGCCCGCTCGGTCTGCTCAGCTCCCTGCTGATCACCCTGGTCTGGGTGCTGCCGCTGGTCGTGTTGGTGGTGGCGGCGCTGGGCACCCTGTACTGGGTCAGCGCGGCGGACCGGTTCGACCCCGAACGTTCGCTGCTGGCCCGCGCCACCGCCCGGCTGCCCGGCTGGGTGATCATGGTGGCGGTGCTGCTGGCCCTGCTCACCTGGCAGTTCCGGTTCCTGCCCAGCCTGCTCATGCTGGCCCTGGCCATCCTCGGCCTGCGCACCCGGCAACGGCACCCCGACGACCGTCTCCGCCGGCACCTGTTCTGCCTGGTCCTGCCGCTGGTCGCGACGCTGCTCGCCGGGGCGTGGCTGGCGCCGGCGGTGATCGCGGCGGTACGGGCCGACGAGCCGGTGACGGTGCTGCTGCTGGCCCTGCCGCCGGTGCTGGTCGTCTTCCTGACCGGCCCGGTCCCGCGCCCGGTCGCACCGGTGCTCACCCGGTGGGTGCTGGTCGCGGCGGCGCTCACCGCGCCGTTCCTGCTCGGTGCGATCTTCCTGCGGGCGCCGATCCTGCCGACCGTGGCGGTCGAGATCGTCTCGGTGCCGCAGGGGCGGGAGCCCGACCTGTCGACCGCCGGCCTGCCGTCCGGGGCGGTGGAGGTGTTGATCGGGCGGGTGATCAGCGTGGACGACCGGATGACCACGCTGCTCGACGAGCAGGGTTCGGTCCGTTTCGTACGCAACGACCGGGTGTGGTCGCAGACGCTCTGTCCCGAACTCGAACGGGTGCCCTACAGCACCGTACGGGTGCGCGGCTGGCAGGTGGAGGAGACGGCGCTGGAGTGGGCGATCCCGCGCCGGACACCCGGTGACCCCGACCCGCGCTGCTCCGGCCGGCCGGTGAGCAGCCCGCCGACGCAGCGCACGGGGTGACGGTATGACTACCTAAAGTAAATTCACGGCTTTTGTGGGCCGGCTCCGGTGATCTACTAGAGACATTGTGGCCCCACTCCTGGCAGGCTGCCTGCCATGACCCTCAAGCTGCGCGCCGCCGCGGTGACCGATCGTGGCCTGATCCGGAGCGGCAACCAGGACTCCGTGCACACCGGCGCCTGGCTCCTCGCCGTCGCCGACGGCATGGGTGGCATGGCCGCCGGTGACCTGGCCAGCCGGATCGCCATCGAGACGATCGCCCCGGTGGACCGGCCGACCCCGGACGACGACCTGGTGGCGGCGCTACAGGAGGCGCTCGGCGAGGCCAGCGTCCGGATCCGTGCCGCGGTCGAGGCGGAACCGACCCGGCAGGGCATGGGCACCACGCTCACCGCCCTGCTCTTCTCCGCCGCCGGCACCAGCCTCGCCCTGGCCCACATCGGCGACTCGCGCGCGTACCTGCTGCGCGACGACGATTTCACCCAGGTCACCCGGGACGACACCTTCGTGCAGTTGCTGGTCGACCAGGGCGTGATCGACGCCGAGCAGGCGCGCAGCCACCCGCGCCGGGCGGTGGTCACCCAGGCGTTGCAGGGCGAACCGGCGAACCCGGCGTACTCCACCCAGCCGCCGCGGGCGGGGGACCGGTGGCTGCTCTGCTCCGACGGGCTGTCCAACGTGGTCCGGGCCGAATCGCTCGCCGAGGCGCTGCGGGCGTACCCGGATCGGGACGCCTGCGCCCACCGGCTGGTCGACCTGGCGTTGCGGGCCGGCGGGCCGGACAACATCACCGTGGTGGTCGCCGACGTCGCCGACGACCCGGACGAGTGAGCCGGCCCGCTCTGGGCACCGCCGCCAGCGTCACCGCCGGCGTCACTGTTTGGGCGGCTTGACCCGTCCGCTCGGCTTGGCCCGGCTCGGGTCGTCCGGCCACGGGTGGCGCGGGTAGCGGCCACGCAACTCGCTGCGTACCCGCGGATAGCCGGTCTGCCAGAACGAGGCCAGATCGCTGGTGACGGCGACCGGACGACCGGCCGGGGAGAGCATGCTCAGCCGTACCGGCACCCGCCCGTCGGCGAGCCGGGGCACGTCGGCCCAGCCGAAGGTCTCCTGCAACTTCACCGCCAGCACGGGCGAGGTCGGGTCCGTGTAGTCCACCCTGATCCGTGAACCGCTCGGCACGGTCAACCGCTCCGGGGCCAGCTCGTCCAGCCGGGCCGCCTGCGCGCGCGGAACCAGCCGGCGCAACGCCGAGGCGACGTTGATCCGGCGCAGGTCGGCCCGCCGCCGCGCGCCGGCCAACTCCGGGGCGAGCCACTGCGGCATCGCGGCCAGCAGCGACTCGTCGTCCACCGTCGGCCACGACTCGCCGAAGGCAACCCGGCAGAAGGCCAGCCGCAGCCGGGTCGACTCCGCGTCGGGCGTCCAGTCCAGCAGGGCGAGCCCGACCTTGCGTACGCCTTCGAGCAGGGCGGCGGTCAGCTCCGTCTGGTCCGGCTTCAGTGGGCGCTCGGACAGCACCAGCGCACCGAGCCGTCGTACGTCCCGGGCCTGGACGTCGTTGCCGGCCCAGACCACCTCGCGCTCCTCGACGAGCAGCGGGCCACCGGCCTCGCGGGCGGTCGCCTCGTCGATCACGGCGGCCAGCCGGATCTGCGCGCCCCGCCGGCCCGGCGCGCGGTCCGCGACCGCGATCGCCAACCAAGCCGACCCGGTCAGGCCCGAGCCGGCCGCCAGGTCCGCGGCGGTTCCGCTGGCCATCAGGTACGTCGTCGCGCCCGCCTTGCGCGCCCGCGCCAGCCGTTCCGGGTACGCGAGCCCGACCAGCAACCCGGCGGCCAGATCATCCGGCAGCCGCCGCCCACCGGAGCCGCCGTCCCCGTTTGCCGACCGGTTCCCGGCGGCGGTGCTGTCCCCGGTCGGGATGGCGGCGGAAAGTTGTTGGGAGTCGGCGGAGCCGCGCAGCCGGCTCACCTCGGCCCGCCAGCGGGCGGTGGCGGCCTGGTCGGTGCCGGCGCGCAACCGTCGCCAGACCACCGCCAGATCGTCGTCCCGACCGGCCACCGAGTCCTCGGAGAGCAGCGCCACCACCTCGGCGGCCCGCTGCGCGCCGAGGGTGTCGGTGCCGTCCAGCAGGGCGCGGGCCAGGCGCGGATGGGCACCCACCGCGGCGATCGCCCGGCCCCGCGTGGTCACCCGGCCCTCGCCCCCGACGGCGCCCAGCGCTTCGAGGGTGGTCCGGGCGACCTGCATGGCCGCCACCGGTGGCGGGTCGGGCAGCGCCAGGCCGGTCCCGTCGGGCCGACCCCAGCAGGCCAGTTGCAGCGCGAACGCGGTCAGGTCGGCGGTGGCGATCTCCGGCTCCGGCTGGGCCGGCAACCGGTCGTGGATCGCCTCCGACCAGCACCGGTAGACCCGTCCGGGGCCCTCACGGCCGGCCCGACCGGCCCGCTGGGTGGCCGCCGACCTCGACACCGCCACGGTGACCAGGGCACCCAGTCCACGGGCCAGGTCGGTACGCGCCACCCGGCTCAGCCCGGCGTCGACGACCACCCGTACGCCGGGCACGGTCAGGCTGGTCTCCGCCACCGTGGTGGCCAGCACCACCCGGCGCCGGGTGCCGGGGCGCAACGCCGCGTCCTGGTCCCGCCCCGACTGCCGGCCGTGCAGCGGCAGCACGTCGACCTCGCCCCGTACGCCGGAGAGCCGGCTGGTGACCCCGGCGATCTCGCCCGCGCCGGGCAGGAAGACCAGCAGGTCGCCGTCGGCCTCGTGCAGGGCCCGGCGAACCGTGGCCGCCACGTGGTCGAGCATTTTCGGGTCCACCCGCAGCCCGTGCGGCGGATCGACCGGGCGCAGCGGTGGCGCCCACACCACCTCCACCGGGTACAGCGCCGCCGGGGTCTCGATCACCGGTACCGGGGCCGGCGGTGCGTCCCCGCCCGACGTACCGCCGCTGCCGAGTACGCCGGCCAGCCGCTCCGCGTCGGCGGTCGCCGACATCGCCAGCAGCCGCAGTTCGGGGCGGAGCGCGGCGCGTACCTCGACGGCGAAGGCGAGCGCGAGATCGGAGTCGAGGTGCCGCTCGTGCGCCTCGTCGAGCAGCACCGCGCCGACGCCGGCCAACTCGGGGTCGTGCTGGAGGCGTTGCACCAGCAGCCCGGTGGTGACCACCTCGATCCGGGTGCCCGCGCCGACCCGCCGCTCACCGCGTACGGCGTAGCCGACCGTCCCGCCGACCTGCTCGCCGAGCAGCGCCGACATCCGGCGGGCCGCCGCTCGGGCGGCGATCCGGCGCGGCTGGGCGACCACTATCCGGCCCTGCACCTCGTCGAGCAGCGCCAGCGGTACCAGCGTGGTCTTGCCGGTGCCTGGCGGCGCGACCAGCACCGCCGCGCCGCCGGCCCGGAGCGCTTCGAGCAACTCCGGCAGGACATGGCGGACGGGCAGGTCTTCGGTGATCGTCTCGGGTAGCACCGGGCCAGTCTCGCACCGGTGCCGCTGCCGACGTGGGCTCGGCGGGTCGGTCGACGGCGTGGAGCGGTCGGCCGGTGGTGCGGGGCGCTCAGTCGGTGGTGCGCAACGAGCCGTCGCCGGCACCGCCGACGAAGGCCGCCCATCCCGCCGGCCCGAACAGCAGTACGGGTCCCGGACGGTCCTTGCTGTCCCGGACCGCCACCGCGCCGTCGAGGACGGCCACCTCGACACAGTTGCCGTTGCCACTACTGCGGCGGCTCGTACGCCACCGCGCCCGGGTCAGGTCGATCCCCGTCATGGGTACCTCTTGTCTTCTGCCGATGAGCCACCGGAGTGATCACAGATAGTTAAGAGAAGCCTCCCGAATTCGGGTCATCGACTCCGCCGGAGTCAGCGCCATCCGGCACAGCTTCTCGTGCAGCAGGGTATACCCGAGCACCTGATCGGCTTCCTCCAGAGCCAGCCCCATCGTGAGGTTTTCCAGGTAAACCACGGACGCGTCGGCAGCCTCGGCGAAGCTGAGGATGACGTACGGCGTGGTCATCGCCGGGTGGCCGCCGGCCGTGAAGGGAAGTACCTGAATTGTAACGTTGGGTAACCCTGCGGCCTGGATCATGTGGTCCAGCTGGCGGGCCATCACGGTCGCCCCGCCGACCGCCCGGAGGAGGACCGCCTCGTTCAGGACGACGGACAACCGCACCGACGGCTCGCGGTGCAGCACTGCCTGGCGTTGCAGCCGGGCGGCGACCTTCCGTTCGACGCCACTGTCGCCCGCGGTCAGTAGGTAGATCGCCCGCGCGTATTCCTCCGTCTGTAAGAGTCCGGGCACCGATTCGGCCTCGTACGTCCGCAGAGCGGCGGCCTCGGCCTCCAGCCCGACATAAAATTCGAACCAGTCGGGCAGTACGTCGCTGTAGTTCTGCCACCAGCCACGTTCCTGCGCCCCACGGGCGATCTCGATCAGTGCTTCGGCGTCCGCCCCGGTCACCTGGTAGAGCGCCAGTGCGGCGCGTACATCGCGGGGTTTGATGCCGATCTGCGCGTTCTCGATCCGGGACAGGTTGCTCTTGGACATGTCCAGTTGGCGGGCGGCCTGGTCGAGCGTCATCCCGCCACGCTCGCGGAGCTGGCGGAGTTCACGGGCTATCCGGCGGCGGCGGACGGTTGGGCTGGCTGTCACGGCGCCGAGTTTCGCACGGCGGTGCCGGCCGGCCCGACCACGGTCTTGAAACGACTTGAATCCGGGAGTTGCATTGCATCCGCCCGCCGGTGCATCCTTTTCCCGGCGTCGATCAACGGTTATCCAATTCCGATGTGGACAGTCCACACTCGTCGGACGAAGGGGAGAGTCGTGCTTCTCGCGGACGAGTTCTTCCTGATCGCCCATGACGACGCCAAGGGCAAACCCCGGCTGCACCAGTCCGCGACCGGACTGGGGCTCGCGGCCGGACTGCTCGGAGAACTACTCCTGTCCCGGCGGATCGTCATCGCCTCGGGCTCGATCACCATCGTCGACCGGCGACCACCGGACGACGCCCTGGCCCACACCGTGCTCGACCAGCTGGTGGGGGAGCCGGAGCACCGGTTGGTGCGTACCTGGTTGGGATTTTTGGGTAGCAGCGCGGCCGAGTCGGTCGGCGAGCGCCTCGCCCGCGCCGGCATGGTCCGGCGGGTGGAGACCCGGCGGCTGCTGCGTACGACGATCGTCTACCAGCCCGCCGACATGAACGCCGCCGCCTGGCCGGTGACCCGGCTGCGGGCGTCGCTCAGCCGGAGCGAACCGCTGCCGGTGGCGGACGTACTGCTGCTCGCCCTGCTCGCCGCGACCAACCTGCTGCGCGAGGTGCTGTGGGGCACCGAACCCGGTGTGCAGCACCGGCTCAACCAGCTGATCGACGGGCTGCCGCCGCCCCTGGCCGAACTGGCCCGGCACACCGAGGCGGCTGTGGGGGCCGCCGTGCTGTCCGGTCGCCCCTGACCGGTCGCCCCGACCGGCCACCTCCGACCGGCGGGACCGACCGGCGGGGGTCGACCGGTCGCCCCTGACCGACCGGGCAATCCCGGTCCGGCCACTGCCTCCCTCCTCACCCCCGGAGCAGATTCGATGGCCCCTCCCTCGTCCCCCTCCCGACCGAGCAACGTCTCCTCCGCGCTGGCCAGCGGCCGGCTCGGCATTCCTTCGGTGGTCTTCTTCGTGCTGTCGGCGGCCGCACCGCTGACCGTGGTGGCCGGCGTGGTCACCACCGGGTTCGCGGTGACCGGGGTGACCGGTATCCCGCTGGCCTTCCTGCTGATCGGCGCGGTGCTGGCGCTCTTCTCGGTCGGCTACGTCGCGATGGCGCGGCACACCGCCAACGCCGGGGCGTTCTACGCGTACGTCTCCCGTGGGTTGGGCCGACCGGCCGGAGTGGGCGCGGCCTGGGTGGCGCTGATCGCGTACAACGCGTTGCAGGTGGGGCTCTACGGGGCGGTCGGCGCGGCGGCGGCGCCCGTGCTTGAGCAACTGTTCGGGATCCAGGAGCCGCGCTGGTGGGTGATCGCCCTGGTCGCCTGGGCGGTGGTGGCCGGGCTGGGTGTGCTGCGGGTCGACATCAACGGCATGGTGCTGGCCGTACTGCTGCTCACCGAGATCGCCATCATCCTCGCCTTCGACCTCGCCGACGTGCTCAGCCCGGCCGGCGGTTCGGTCAGCTTCGAGACCCTCGACCCGTCGAACCTGTTCGTGCCCGGCGTCGGGGCGATCCTGGTGCTGGCGGCCACCGGGTTCACCGGTTTCGAGTCCGCGGTCGTGTTCAGCGAGGAGAGCAAGGACCCGAAGCGGACGGTCCCGGTCGCCACCTACCTCTCCGTCGCGATCATCGCCGGGCTGTACGCGCTCAGCGCCTGGGCGATGACGGTAGCGGCCGGGCCGGACAACATCGTCGAGTCGTCGCGTACCGAAGGGGTCGGGCTGATCTTCGTCCTGGCCGACGGCAACCTGGGCGGGACCTTCGTCAGCATCGGGCAGGTGCTCTTCCTGACCTCGGTGCTGGCGGCGATGATCTCGTTCCACAACACCACCGCCCGGTACACCTTCGCGCTCGGCCGGGAACGGGTCCTGCCCGCGCTCTTCGGCCGCACCGCCCCCCGTACGGGCGCACCCCGGGCGGCGTCGATCGCGCAGAGCGTACTCGGGCTGATCGTCATCGCCGTCTACGCCATCGCCGGCTGGGACCCGCTGGTCCAGCTCTTCTACTGGGGCGGCACCGGCGGCGGGTTCGGGGTGCTGCTGCTGATCACGGCCACCTCGATCGCGGTCATCGCCTTCTTCGCCCGCAACCCGTCCGGGGAGAGCGGCTGGCACCGGCTGATCGCCCCCGGCCTGGCCACGGTGGCCCTGGCGGTCATCGTGTTCATCGCACTGGACAACTTCGCCATCCTGCTCGGTGTGGCGCCCGACTCGACGCTGCGCTGGGCATTGCCGGCGGTCTACCCGGTCGCCGCGCTGCTGGGCGTGATCTGGGCATTGGTGCTGCGGGCCCGCCGCCCGGAGGTGTACGCCACCATCGGCCTCGGCCCGGAGAGCGCGACCGCCGGGTCGGTCCCGGACGGCGACGCCAACCGGCAGCCGGTCGGCTCGGCGGCCCGGCCGTGACCGGCCCGCAGATCGAGCGGGCCGAACCGGCCGAGGCCCGCGCGTTGACCGAACTGATCGCCGAGGCGTTCGTCCCGCTGGCCGCGACCACCTGGTTGGTGCCGGATCCGGCGATCCGCCACAAGATCCTGACGGACAACTTCCACATAGTGGTCGAGCACGCGTTCGAGTGGGGGCTGGTGGAGACGACCGAGGACCGCAGCGCGGCCGCGGTGTGGCTGCCGGCGGTCGCTGATCCGCTACCCCCGCCGGCCGACTACGACGACCGGGTCGCCGCCGCCTGTGGCGAGTTCACCGAGCGGTTCCGGCTGCTCGACGACCTGTTCGAGGCGAACCACCCGCACGAGCCCCACCACCACCTGGCCTTCCTCGCGGTCAGGCCGGACCGGCAGGGCACCGGGATCGGCTCGGCGCTGCTCCGGCACCGGCACGCCCGGCTGGACGAGCAGGGGCTGCCGGCGTACCTGGACGCCAGCAGCACCGACAGCCGGGATCTCTATGCCCGGCACGGCTACCGGGTCGCCGAACCGTTCCGCCTGCCCGACGGAACCCCGTTCTGGCCGATGTGGCGGCCGGCGGGAGGGTGAACGCCCAATCGGTCAAATCGGCGGATTGACCGATAGGTGACGCGGCAGGGGCCGGGCCATGTTGGCCCGGCCCCTGCCGTCCGGCGTATCGCCGGTACCTCCCCCAAGGTTTCTCAGTACGTCTCGGCGAGTTGTCCGCGCAGCTTGGCCAGTGCGCGGGTCAGCAGTCGGGAGACGTGCATCTGGGAAACGCCGATCTGGTCGGCGATCTGGGACTGGGTGAGGTTGCCGTAGAAGCGGAGGGTGAGGATCTTCTGCTCGCGCTCGTCGAGGGTGGCGAGGGCGGGGCCGAGGGCGATCCGGAGTTCGGCCTGTTCGAAGTCGGGGTCCTCGCCGCCGAGCATGTCGCCGAGTTCGGTGGCGCGTTCGCCGTCGCCGGTCGGGGTGGACAGGGACACCGCGTTGTACGCGCGGGCGCCTTCCAGGCCCTCAAGGACCTCTTCCTCGGTGACCTTCAGGTGGGCGGCGATGTCGGCGACGGTCGGCGAGCGGCCGAGGGTTTGGGTGAGGGTGCTGTTGGCCTCGGAGATGCTCAACCGCAGTTCCTGGAGGCGGCGGGGGACCCGGATGTCCCAGGTGCGGTCGCGGAAGTGGCGCTTCAGCTCACCGATGATGGTGGGGATGGCGTAGCCGGCGAAGTCGACGCCCCGGGTGGGGTCGAACTTGTCGATCGCTTTGATGAGGCCGATGGCCGCGGTCTGGGCCAGGTCGTCGGTGGGTTCGCCGCGTCCGCCGTAGCGGTGGGCGAGGTGGTTCGCCAGGGGGAGCCAGGCTTCGATGGCCCGGTCCCGCAACGCTGCCCGGGACGGGTGTTTCGCCGGCAGCGCGGTCATCGCCAGGAGCAGATCGGTGGCGGAATCGGTGAGCGCGTTCGGGTCGAGCTTCGGTGTCGCCTTGGTCGCTGTGGCGGTGGTGGTTGACGCGGTCATGGTGGTCCTCCCTGCACCTCGTCCGCGGACAGGACAAGTGCCGTACTCAAAAGTTCGCAGTAGGTCTTTTGGTTTAGCTGTAAGCCGATCAGTGCAGCCACCATAACCTGTTTAGCCATGCAGAAGCTAGCCGAAAGTATGATGTATATATCTCTCATATTTGGCTTAACGGTAATAACGGACGTCATTTCGAGGGTCCGGCTACGCTCCCGGCGTGGGATGTGAGCCGACACACGTCGCCGAGCCGGTGGCCGCGCTGGTCCTCGCCGCCGGTGCCGGGCGGCGCTACGGTCGGCCCAAGGCCCTGGTCGAGTACGGCGGTCGGCTGCTGGTCGAGCGCGCGGTGGCGACCGCCCGCGCCGGGGGCTGCGCGCCGGTGCTCACCGTGCTCGGTGCCGCAGCCGACACCGTACGGGCCGAGGCCGACCTCACCGGCGCCGTACCGGTCGAGAACCCCGACTGGGCGACCGGGCTCGGTTCGTCCCTGCGGGCCGGACTCGCCGCGCTGCACGACAGCACAGTGGTCGCCGCGCTGGTGCTGCTGGTGGACATGCCCGGCATCACCCCGGTGGCGGTCCGCCGGCTGGTCGCGCTGGCCGCCCCGGACACCCTCGCCACCGCCGGGTACGGCAACCGGCGCGGCCACCCCGTCCTGCTCGGACGGGCGCACTGGGCCGGCGTGTCCGCCCTCGCGATCGGCGACTCGGGCGCCCGCGGATATCTGCGCGAGCACGGGGCGGGCCTGGTGGTGGTGCCCTGCGCCGACGTCGCCGACGACACCGACCTGGACACCCCGGCCGACCTCGACGCGGCGGTGCACCGGATGACCGTGGCGGTGGTCGATGGCTGAGCGGCCACACTGGTGCCATGCGTGAGGTACTGGACGATCTGATGCGCTGGTGGCACGCGGACGCACCGGTCGGCATGGCCACCGTCGTCGCCACCTGGCGCAGCGCACCCCGGCAACCCGGCGCGACGATGCTGGTCGGGCCGGACGGCAGCGTGGTCGGCAGCGTCTCCGGCGGCTGTGTCGAGGCCGCCGTCTACGACCTGTGCCAGGAGGTGGTGGTCGCCGGGGTGCCCCGGTCCCAGCGGTACGGCGTACACGACGACGACGCGTACGCGGTGGGACTGACCTGCGGCGGCAGCATCGAGGTCTTCGTCGAACGGGTGGACCGGGACAGCTTCCCCGACCTCGCCGACGTGGCCGCCTCGATCGCCGCGCGGACCCCGGTGGCCGTACTGACCTGCGTGGGCGGGCCGGCGGATCGGATCGGCCGGCGGATGGTGCTCTGGCCCGACCGGCGGCACGGGTCACTCGGCTCCGGACGGCTGGACGACGCGGCCAGCGACGACGGGCGCGGGCTGCTCGCCGCCGGGCGGACCGGGTTGCTGAACTACGGCACCGACGGGCAACGTCGGGGCACCGGGCTGACCCTGCTGCTCAACGCGTACGCGCCGCCGGCCCGGATGATCGTCTTCGGGGCGATCGACTTCGCCGCCGCGGTCGCTCGGGTGGGCACCTTCCTCGGCTACCGGGTGACGGTCTGCGACGCCCGGCCGGTCTTCGCCACCGCCCGCCGGTTCCCGGACGCCGACGAGGTGGTGGTCGACTGGCCGCACCGCTACCTGGCCGAACAGGCCCGGGCCGGGCAACTGGACGAGCGGACCGTGGTGTGTGTACTGACCCACGACCCGAAGTTCGACGTGCCGGTGCTCCGGGTCGCGCTCGACCTGCCGCTGGCGTACGTCGGCGCGATGGGTTCCCGGCGTACCCACCGGGACCGGCTGGCCCGGCTGCGCGAGGCGGGGGTGCCGGAGATGGCGCTGGCCCGGCTCGCCTCGCCGATCGGGCTCGACATCGGCGCCCGTACGCCGGAGGAGACCGCGGTCAGCATCGCCGCCGAGATAGTGGCCAACCGGTGGGGCGGCAACGGTGCCCGCCTCTCCGACACCGACGGCCGGATCCACGCCCACCCCCGCCCGCCCCTGCACAACGGGTCGGTGGGGCAGGGGCGGTCAGCGGGGCAGGCGCAGGGCGAGGAAGAAGTCGACCCGGTCCTCGAACCGGGACAGGTCCCGGCCGGTGAGCTGTTCGATCCGGCCTATCCGGTAGCGCAACGTGTTGACGTGCAGGTGCAGCACGGACGCGCAGCGGGTCCATGACCCGCCCGAGGCGAGGAACGAATCCAGCGTCCGGAGCAGGTTCGCGTTGTGCGTCCGGTCGTACGCGAGCAGCGGGGCGAGCAGTCGGCGTTGGAACGCCCGTCGGGTGTCGGCCGGTACGCCGGCCAGCAGGAGCAGGTGCGAGGCGAGTTCGTCGGCGCTGACCATGGTCGCCTGCTCGTCGCGGGCGACCGCCGTACGTCTCGCGTGCCGGGCCTCCTCGACCGCGCCGCCCAGCGCCGCCGGTCCGGCCGCCAACCCGCTCACCCCGACCGCCAGCCGACCGTTGCCCAGTCCCGGCCCGTACGCGGCGACCCCGGCGCGGATCGTCTCCAACGCCGCCGGTGCCTGTTCCGGCGGGACGGCCAGCACGGCGAGCACCGTGTCGGCCGACCCCGCGTCGGTCACCGCCACCTGCTCGGCGGCCGGTCCGACCAGTTCGGCGCAGACGGTCACGGCCAGCTCCGGCGGCGTACGCAGACCGGTCAGGCTGGCGTTCAGCACCAGGAACGTCGCCTCCGACGGCAGCCCGCAGGAGAGCAGCCTGCCCCGTAGGTCGACCTGTTCGCCGCCGGTCAGGGCGGCGCCGAGCTGGTCGGCGAGGCGTCGTTCGATCCGCAGCGCCTCGTCGACCTGGGCGCGTTCGAGCGCGACCAGGCTGGTCAGCTCGGCGGCGGCGTCGGCCAGCTCGCTCGCCTCGGCCGCCTCGGTGCCGCCCCCGGTCGGGACCGGGTGACGCGGGGCGACCGCGCAGGCGAGCAGCCACGAGGCCAGCCGGTGTTCGGGACGACCGGGCACCCCGAACACCGCGAGCCGGCGACCGTCCACGATGACCTGCGCGGGCAGCCGACCGGCGGCGAGGAAGGCGCGGGCCACCGCCGCCCGGTCAGCCGGGGCCAGGTCGGCGGTGCCGGCGATCGAACGGCCGGTCGGGGTCAGCACCCAGCAGTCCACGCCCAGCTCGGCGGCGGCCGGTGGCAGCAGGTCGACCAGCCGGGCACCGGCCGCCATCGCCGCCACCAGGCCCCGGTGCCGGCCCAGCACGGTCGCCAACCCACTGGCCCGCTGCGCCCACAGGGAGGGGTTCACCTCGTCCACGACGTCCCGGAAGGACACTTCGACCGGCACCGCGAACAGCGGCATCCGGTGCCGCCGGCAGGCGTCGACCAGGTCGTCGGGGACCGAACCGAAAACCGCGTCACCGGCCCCGATCGCGGTCACCGCCGCCTGTGCGCAGGCGGCGACGAACGCCTCCGAGTCGCCGGAGTCGCGCCGCCAGACCAGGCCGGTCAGCACGATCTCGCCACCGGACAGGTAACGCCGGGGGTCGGGCAGGTCGGTCACGTACACCCGGCTGACGGGTCGTTCCAGCTCGTCGGCGCCGGTCAACAGGGTCAGTCGCAACCGTGGCCGGTGCAGCGCCTCGCGTAGCAGCATGGCTGTTCCTTCCGGTCGGGCCACGGGGAGTCGGCTCGGGTTTGGAGGAAGCTACGGAAACCCTACGGTCCGGGTGTTGCGAATTGGGTGTCGCTGCCGGTTCATCTCGTGCTGACCGGCTGTTGTACTTCACCCAACCCCCGGGGAGGTGGAAGTCATCGACGCATCGGGCCACACCCTCGCCAGCTTCAACACCCGGCCGGTCGCCGAGGTCGAGCGCGACCTGCTCGCCTGCTGTGCCGTACCGGCCTGGGCGCGGGCGGTGGTCGCCGGGCGACCGTACCCGGATCTCGGGGTGCTGGTCGCGACCGCCGACGCCGCGCTGGCCGCGCTGACCTGGGACGAGGTCGCGTTGGCCCTGGCCGCGCACCCGAGGATCGGCGAACACCCCACCGGCAATGATCGGGAGTCGGCCTGGTCGCGGCGCGAACAGGCCGCCGTCACCGACGCCGACGCGCAGGTCAAGGCCGCGCTGGCGCGGGCAAATCGGGAGTACGAGCAGCGCTTCGGTCACCTCTTCCTGATCTTCGCCAGTGGTCGGAGCCGGGACGAACTGCTCGCCGCGGCCCGGCAGCGACTCGGCCACGACGACCACACCGAACGGCGGATCGTCCACGGGGAACTGCGCAAGATCGCCCGGCTGCGACTGGAACGACTGCTCGGCGCCGAGCCGGCCATCCCGACCGAGGCAACCGTCCCGACCGAGGCAACCGTCCCGACCGAGGCAGCCGTCCCGACCGAGGCAGCCATCCCGACCAAGGCAGCCATCCCGACCGAGGCATCGGGGCCGGCGTCGTGAGCGAGACCTGGGCCCGGATCTCCACCCACGTGCTCGACACCGGACGCGGGGCGCCCGCCGCCGATGTGCACGTCCGGTTCGAACGCCACGACTCCGGTGGTTGGACGCTCGTGGCGCAGGGACGGACCGACGCGGACGGGCGGCTGCGCGACTGGGTGCCGCTGCAATCCTGCCAGGCCGGCGGCTACCGGCTGGTCTTCTACGTCGAGACGTACTTCGACGGCGACACGTTCTTCCCGGAGATCACCGTCGCCTTCCAGCTCCGCGACCCCGACCAGTCGTACCACGTGCCGCTGCTGCTGGGCCGGTACGGCTACACCACCTACCGAGGGAGCTGAGCTGATGTCGATCGTGCTCGGGGCCAACCAGTACGGCAAGGCCGAGGTGCGCCTGGTCCGGGTGGCCCGCTCCGGCGACCGCCACGAACTGCGCGACCTCAACGTGACCGTGACGCTCGCCGGCGACCTGACCGACACCCACCTGACCGGCGACAACGCCCTGGTCCTGCCGACCGACTCACAGAAGAACACGGTGTACGCCTTCGCCCGCGCCCACGGCGTCGACCGGATCGAGGAGTTCGGGCTGCTGCTGGCCCGGCACTTTGTCACCGGCCAGCCGGCGATCGACCGGGCGACGGTCCACATCGAGGAGTACGGCTGGCAGCGGCTCGGCCCGCACTCGTTCCAGCGGTCCGGCGGTGAGATCCGTACCGCCACGGTCACCTGCACCGGCACGCGGGCCGAGGTGGAGGCCGGGTTGACCGGGCTGGTGCTGCTCAACTCGACCGACTCGGAGTTCACCGGGTACGTCAAGGACCCGTACACGACGCTGCCGGAGACCACCGACCGGATCCTCGCCACCGCCGTCGACGCGCACTGGTCCTACCGGGACACCGAACTGGACTGGGAGGGCGCGTACGCGGGTGCGCGCGGCGCGCTGGTCGACGCGTTCGTCGGCACCTACAGCCGCTCCCTGCAACAGACCCTCTACGCGATGGGCCACCAGGTACTCACCGACCGCCCGGAGATCACCGAGGTACGGCTGTCGCTGCCGAACAGGCACCACCTGCTGGTGGACCTCACCCCGTTCGGGCTCGACAACCCGAACGAGGTGTTCGTCGCCACCGACCGCCCGTACGGGCTGATCGAGGGCACCGTCCGCCGGGCCGACGACGGGACCGTCGGCCCGGCGGACGGCCGGGGGCGGTGATGGAGTTCCTGGCGCCGGCGAGCTTCACCGAGGCGCTGGCGGCGAAGGCCGCGTACCCGGAGGCGCTGCCGATCTGCGGTGGCACCGACGTGATGGTGGAGCTGAACTTCGACCGCCGCCGGCCGGGTGTGCTGCTCGACTTGAGCCGGATCGACGCGTTGACGCAGTGGCACTCCGACGGTGAACTGCTCCGGGTCGGTGCCGGGGTGACGTACCGGCGGATCATCGGCGAACTCGGTCGGGCGCTGCCGGGGCTGGCGCTGGCCGCCCGTACGGTCGGCTCGCCGCAGATCCGCAACCGGGGCACGGTCGGCGGCAACCTCGGTTCGGCGTCGCCGGCCGGGGACGCGCACCCGCCGCTGCTGGCCGCCGGTGCCCTGGTCGAGCTGGCCTCGGTCCGCGGCACCCGCCGGGTCCCGGTGGCCGAGTTCTTCACCGGACCCAAGCGCAGCGTACGGGCGCCCGACGAGCTGATCGCCGCGTTCCTGGTGCCGCCGGCCCGGGGCCCGCAGCAGTTCGCGAAGGTCGGCACCCGCAACGCGATGGTGATCGCGGTCTGCTCGTTCGGGCTGGCCCTGGACCCGGTGCACCGCCGGGTCGGCACCGGCATCGGCTCGGCCGGGCCGACGCCGTTGCGGGCCGGGGCCGCCGAGGAACTGCTCGCCGCCGACCTGCCCTGGGACGACGCCGGGGCGTTGCCGGACTCGCTCGCCCGCCGCTTCGGTGAACTGGTCGCGGCGGCGGCCAGCCCGATCGACGACGTACGCGGCACCGCCGCCTACCGCCGGCACGCGCTCGCCGTACTGGCCCGGCGGACCCTGCACTGGGCCTGGCGCGACCATCGGGAGGGGAATCGGGGATGAGGGTCAACTGCCTGGTGAACGGTGAACCGCGTACCGCCGACGATGTATGGCCGGGGGAGAGCCTGCTCTACCTGCTCCGTGAACGGCTCGGCCTGCCCGGCGCCAAGAACGCCTGTGAGCAGGGAGAATGTGGCTCGTGCACGGTCTACCTGGACGGTACGCCGGTCTGTGCCTGCCTGGTGGCGGCCGGACAGGCCCAGGACCGCGAGGTCCGTACGGTCGAGGGGTTGACCGCCCCGGACGGCACGCTGGACCGGGTGCAGCGGGCGTTCGTCACGGCCGGCGCGGTGCAGTGCGGGTTCTGCACGCCGGGGCTGATGGTGGCGGTGCACGACCTGCTGGCCCGCGACCCGGCCCCGGCCGATCAGGACATCCGGGAGGCGCTGGCCGGGAACCTGTGCCGGTGCACCGGTTACGAGCACATCATGGCGGCCGTACGGCTGGCCGCCGCCACCCCCGCAGCCACGGACGGTCACGATGATCATCATTGAGGGATGCGCGGTCGCGACCGTGGACGCCGACGGCACCGAGTACCGGGACGGCCACGTGGTCGTGGACGAGGGTCGGATCGTCGCCGTCGGAGCGGGACACGCCGGCCGCTACCACCGGTCCGTACGCCGGGTCGACGGCACCGGCTGCCTGGTCACCCCCGGCCTGGTCAACACCCACCACCACCTCTACCAGTGGGCGACCCGGGGCCTGGCCCAGGAGGAGAACCTCTTCGGCTGGCTCGGCGCGCTCTACCCGGTCTGGGCCGGGCTCGACGCCGAGGTGGTCGCCGCCACCACCGCCGCCGGCCTCGGTTGGCTCGCCCTGTCCGGCGCCACCACCAGCACCGACCACCACTACGTCTACCCGCGCGACGCGGGCGACGTGATGGCCGCGCAGGTGCAGGCGGCGACCGAGATCGGGCTGCGGTTCCACCCCACCCGAGGCTCGATGGACCTCGGCCAATCCAACGGCGGGCTGCCGCCGGACAACATCGTCGAGGACACCGACGACGCGCTCGCCGCCACCGAGGAGGCGATCGACCGGTTCCACGACCCGGCCGACGACGCCATGATCCGGGTCGCCGTCGCGCCCTGCTCGCCGTTCTCGGTCACCCCGAAACTGATGACCGAGGCCGCCGCGCTGGCCCGGCGCCGGGGCGTACGGCTGCACACCCACCTCGCCGAGACGATCGAGGAGGAGCACTACTGCCGCCAGACGCACGGCTGCACCCCGGTCGAGTACGCCGAACGCCTCGGTTGGCTCGGCCCGGACGTCTGGCTGGCGCACGCCGTACACCTCGACGACCACGCCGTCGGCCGGCTCGCCGCGACCGGCACCTCGGTCGCCCACTGTCCCAGTTCCAACGCCCGGCTCGGAGCCGGCATCGCCCGGATCCGGGACCTGCTCGACGCCGGTGTGCCGGTTGGGCTCGGTGTCGACGGGCCCGCCTCGCAGGAGGCGAACCAGCTCGGCGCCGAGCTGCGCCAGGCCCTCTACGCCGCCCGGCTGCGCGGCGGCCCGACCGCGCTCACCGCCCGGCAGGCCCTGGCGCTCGGCACCATCGGCGGCGCCCGCTGCCTCGGCCGGGCCGACCGGATCGGCTCGATCGAGCCCGGCAAGCTCGCCGACCTGACCGTGTGGCGGCTCGACGGGCTCGGCCACACCGGCATCGACGACCCGGTCGCGGCGCTGGTGTTCGGTCCGCCCGCCCCGGTCGAACTGCTGCTGGTCGGCGGCCGACCGGTGGTCGAGCGCGGCGAACTGCGAACCGCCGACGAGCGGGACCTGATCCGCCGAACCCGCCGGGCCCACCGGACCCTGACCCGAAGGGCACGCGGATGAGCACCCCGGTCGGCACCGCCCCATCCAGCACCGCCTCATCCAGCACCGCCCCATCCAGCACCGCCCCGCCCAGCACCGCCCCACCGATCACGGCTCCGCCCAGCACCGCTCGGGAGAGCGGCGTGGTCGAGGGTGGCGTCGGGCGGAGTGCTCGGCGGCCGGACGGGCGGCTGAAGGTCACCGGGGAGTTCGCCTTCTCCTCCGACCTGTGGGCCGACGACATGCTCTGGGGCGCGACCCTGCGCAGCCCGTACCCCCGGGCCCGACTGCGCGGCATCGACCTGACCGCGGCGCTCGCCCTGCCGGGGGTGTACGCGGTGCTCACCGCCGACGACGTGCCCGGCACCAGGACCTACGGCCTGGAGATCGCCGACCAGCCGGTACTGGCCTGGGCCGACGTGCACTACCAGGGCGAGGCGATCGCCATCGTGGCCGCCGACCACCCGGAGACCGCCCGCCGCGCGGTGGCCCGGATCGAGGTCGACTACGAGGTGATCGACCCGGTCACCGACGCCGAGGCGGCACTGGCCGGCGGGCACCTGGTCCGGCACGTCCCGGTCCGGTACGGCGACCCCGAGGCGACCGCCGACGTGGTGGTCACCGGCGAGTACCGGGTAGGCATGCAGGACCAGGCGTTCCTCGGCCCGGAGTCCGGGCTCGCCGTGCCCGCCGAGGACGGCGGCGTCGACCTGTTCATCGCCACCCAGTGGCTACACGTCGACCAGGCGCAGGTGGCCGCCTGCCTCGGCCTGCCGCCGGAGCTGGTCCGGCTCAGCCTGGCCGGGGTCGGCGGTGCGTTCGGCGCCCGCGAGGACCTGTCCATGCAGGTGCACGCCAGCCTGTTGGCATTGCACACCCGGCGACCGGTGAAGATGGTCTACTCCCGCGAGGAGTCGTTCTTCGGGCACGTGCACCGGCACCCGGCGATCCTGCGCTACGAGCACGGCGCCAGGCGCGACGGCACACTCGTCTACGTCCGGGCCCGGATCCTGCTCGACGGCGGTGCCTACACCTCCAGCACCCCGGCCGTGGTCGCCAACGCCGCCACCCTCGGCATCGGCCCCTACCGGGTCCCGAACGTGACCATGGACGCGTACGGGGTGCGGACCAACAACCCGCCGTGCGGGGCGATGCGCGGCTTCGGCGCGGTCCAGGCGTGCTTCGCGTACGAATCGCAGATGGACCGGCTCGCCGACGTACTCGGGCTCGATCCGGTGGAGCTACGCACCCGTAATGCGCAGGCCGAGGGCTCGGTGATGCCGACCGGGCAGGTGATCGAGGGGCCGGCACCGGTGGCCGAGCTGCTGGCCCTGGTCCGGAACCGACCGGCGGCGCCACCGGCCGCCGACGACCCACGGGAACGACCCGGTGGGGTGGCCAACACCACGCGCGGCGAGGGGGTCGTACGAGGTGTTGGCTACGCCATCGGGATCAAGAACGTCTGCTTCTCCGAGGGCTTCGACGACTACGCCACCGCGCGGGTCCGGCTGGAGCTGATCAACGGCGAGCCGGCGGTGCTGGTGCACACCGCCGCCGCCGAGGTCGGCCAGGGCCTGGTCACCGTGCAGGCGCAGATCGCCCGTACCGAACTGGGCGTCGGGCGGGTCACCGTGGCGACCGCCGACACCGCCGTGGGCAGCGCCGGGTCGTCGTCGGCGTCACGGCAGACGTACATGACCGGGGGCGCGGTCCGGGCGGCCTGCCAGGCCGTACGGGAGAAGCTGTTCGCCCGCCTCGGCCCCGCCGCCGATCCCGGACTGCGCCTGGTCGACGGGCGGGTGCTCAGCGGTGCCGGTGACGTCGTCGCCGACCTGGTTGAACTGCTCGGTGACGAGCCGTTGGAGGAGACCGTGCAGTGGCGGCACCGGCCAACCGAGTCGCTGCACCCGCTCACCGGCCAGGGCAACGCCCACGTCCAGTACGCCTTCGCCGCACACCGCGCCACGGTCGACGTCGACACCGAACTCGGCCTGGTCCGGGTGGTCGAGATCGCCACCGCGCAGGACGTCGGCAGGGCGGTCAACCCGCAGGCGGTGCTGGGGCAGATCCACGGCGGCACCATCCAGGGGCTCGGGCTGGCGGTGATGGAGGAGATCCAGGTGGTCGACGGGCTGATCCGCAACCCGTCCTTCACCGACTACCTGATCCCGACCATCCTCGACTCGCCGCCGATGCTGGTGGACGTGCTGGAGTTGGCCGACCCGCACGCCCCGTACGGGCTGCGCGGGGTGGGGGAGCCGCCGACCATCTCGTCCACCCCGGCGGTGGTAGCCGCCATCCGAGCCGCCACCGGCCTGGCCCTCACCACCGTCCCCGTACGCCCCGAACACCTGACGGGCTGACGCCGCCGGAAGCGTTCAAAAATATCTGTGGTGGGATGTCGAGGACGGCGCGCGTGCTTCTACCTCCCTGTGAGAGCGCCGCAGACGGGCGCCAGACGGAGGAGCAGACACGATGAAGTACATGTTGCTGATGCAGTTCAGCGCCCAGAACACCGACTTCCCCTCGATCGACACCTGGACCCCCGAGGAGATCAAGGCCCACATCGGCTTCATGCACGACACCAACGGCAAGCTGATGGCCGCCGGGGAGTGGGTCGACGGGCAGGGCCTGTCCGGGCCGGAACAGGCCAAGATCGTACGGGCCGGTGGTGGCGGGGCGGCCGTGATCACCGAGGGGCCGTTCGCCGAGACGAAGGAGTTCCTCGCCGGCTACTGGATCGTCGACACCGACACCCCGGAGCGGGCCATCGAACTCGCCACGCAGATCTCGGCCGCGCCCGGCCCCGGCGGTCGCCCGCTCAACATGCCGATCGAGGTACGTCCGGTCATGTCCGGGCCGCCGCAGGATGTGTGACAACTGAACCCCAACCGACCCGTCGAGGACCTGCTGCGCGAGCTGGCGCCGCAGGTCGTCGGCGTACTCACCCGCCGGTTCGGTGACTTCACCACCGCCGAGGACGCCGTGCAGGAGGCGTTGCTGGCAGCCGCTACGCAGTGGCCGCAGGAGGGCCTGCCGGACAACCCACGGGGCTGGCTGATCCAGGTCGGCTACCGCAGGATGATCGAGCACGTACGCGGCGAGCAGGCCCGGCGCAACCGGGAGGACCTGGCCGCCCGACGCGAGCCGTACGACCAGATGTCGGCGCCCCCGGCGGACCTCGAACTGACCGCGGACCGGGACGACACGCTGGTCCTGCTCTTCATGTGCTGCCACCCGGCGCTGTCGCCGACCTCGGCGATATCGCTGACCCTGCGCGCGGTCGGCGGCCTGTCCACGGCCGAGATCGCCCGCGCGTTCCTCGTGCCCGAGGCCACGATGGCGCAGCGGATCAGCCGAGCCAAGCAGCGGATCAAATCCTCCGGCGTCCCGTTCTCGATGCCGGACGCCGCCGACCGGGCCCGCCGGCTGGACGCCGTGCTGCACGTGCTCTACCTGATCTTCAACGAGGGCCACACCAGCAGCGCCGGCCCCGACCTGCGGCGGGTCGAGCTGTCCGGTGAGGCGATCCGGCTGGCCCGAGCCCTGCACGCCCTGCTGCCGACCGACAGCGAGGTCGCCGGGCTGCTGGCGCTGATGCTGCTCACCGAGGCCCGCAGTCCGGCGCGGACCGGCCCCGGCGGCGAGCTGATCTCCCTGGCCGACCAGGACCGTGGCCGCTGGGACGGCGCCGCGATCGCCGAGGGCGTCGCGCTGGTCATCGCCGCGCTGCCCCGTGGCCCCGTCGGGCCCTACCAGATCCAGGCCGCCATCGCCGCGCTGCACGACGAGGCACCGAGCGCGGAGAAGACCGACTGGCCGCAGATCCGTGCCCTTTACCAGGTGCTGGAACGCCACTCGGCAAACCCGGTGGTGTCGCTCAACCTGGCCGTGGCAACCGCCATGGTGTACGGGCCGACCGCCGGCCTCGAAGCCCTCGCCGCCCTGGACGCCGACCCCCGGATGGCCGGACACCACCGCCTCTACGCGGCCAGGGCGCACCTGTACGAGATGGCCGGCAACCTCCCAGCCGCGATCGACAACTACCGAGCCGCAGCCGGTCGCACCACCAGCCGCCCCGAACAGCACTACCTGACCCTACGAGCCGCCCGCCTAACAAACCCCCTCAAAACAAACACCCCCTAACCTCCACACCCCCCGCCCGCACCACCAATTCCGTCGATCTTGCACTTGTGGCGCCCGAATTGGCGCATTCATCCGGATTTGCGCACCACCACAACTGCAAGATCGTCGCGTGGGGTGGGGTGGGTGGGGGTGGGGGTGGGGGTGGGGGTGGTTTAGCGGGGGGTTTCGCGGTGGCGGGTGGGGGCGGTGGTTGGTCGTCGGGCGCCGACGCGGGGGGTACGGACGGTGGCGGTTTTGCGGGGCGTTCGGCCGAAGTCTCGGGCTGCGGCGGCGACGCTTTCGTCGGGGTCGTCTTCGAGCGCTTGCCGGATGTGCGGCGGGACGAGGGTGGACGTCGCCATCGACAGCCGTACCTGGACGGCGCGGTCGTCGACCAGGCGGTGCAGGTCGTCCTCGTCCAGTTCGAGCGAGCGGACGAGCGTGGCCCGGACGTCGACCACGGAATCGCGGGCCAGTACGCCGCGCTGCTCTACGCTGGTCCGGGTGTTGCGGGCCACCCCCTTGCGTACGCGCGCCGTCCGGTCCGCCAGCAGGGCGGTGATCACGTCGGGGTCGTGGGTGTGGATGGCGAGTCGTTCCCGTACCTCGGGTGAGACATCGTTGATCAGCATCGCGGCCAGGTCGGGTTCGAGTTCCCGGCTCTCGGCGAGCAGCCCGCGCAGCTCCTTGTCCTGTGCCTCGGCCATCGCCCGGCGCACCGACTCGTCGCAGCCCGGGTTGCCGGCGACCGCCCAGCGGACCCACCGGTCGGCGTCGCGGACCAGCCGCAGCAGGTTGCCGACCGAGGTCGACGGGTTGCGCGCGACCGCCTCGCGGACGTCACGATCATGGTCGCGGGTCAGCGGCCGCAGAGCCTGTGCCGGTGCGTCCGTACGGGTCGCCACCGCCTTGCGGACCACGGGTGACGCGTCGGAGGCCAACTCGTAGAGCGTCGTCTGCGTCGTGGCGGGGTGCTGTGCGAGGGCAAGCCGAGCGTCGACACTCCCGCCGATGTCGCGATGAGCGGTGTCCGACCCGCCGTGCTGGTCGGACTCGCCGATGTCCTGCTGCTTTCCCATGGGTGAAATCCTCTCACGGGACGACTCGGGTATCGCGGGCGTGCGGCGGAGCTGGCCACGGCACGCCCCGGCGTCACCTCTTCACGGCGAAGGTCTGCTTCGCCAGCTGGTACGCCGGCATCATCTCCTCGACCTCGTCGTTGTCGAAACCGCCGAGGGTCAGCAGCACCGCGCCCAGCGGTGTCTCCACCATCAGCGCGGCGCCCCGGGTCGCCTCGTCGTCCAGCTCGTCTTTCCGCAGGAAGCTCGCCTCGATCGCGCTGATCGAACCGGCCTTCGTGTCCCGGTACTGCACCTCGGTAAGGGTGCCGTAGTCGGCGAGGAACTCCTCCAGCGCCTGGCGCGGCGGGACGGTGTCGTCGTCGACGGTCCAGACCCGGAGGAACCCGATGTTGCCGGCCGGCTTCGCGTCGATCTCGCAGCGCATGGTCGAGCCGCCCCACTCCGTCAACGCCGCCCACTCCCCGGTGACCTCGACCGGCTTGGCCAGCCACCGGTCCGGCAGGTCGAAGATGACGGGCAGGACGCACGGCGTACGGCTGGCGCCGACCTTCGTGGCGGCGGCGGCCGGCGCGACGTTGTCGTACCACGGGGGGCCGGGCGGCGTCGACGTCGCGGCGCTCGCCGAGGCCGTACCGGTGGCCGGGGTGCCCTTTCCGGCGTCGGCACAGCCGGCGGCGAGCGAGATGGTGAGCGCGGCCAGCGCCGCCGTACGAAGTCGTTGCCCCACGTTGTCCACTCCCCGTTGTTGATCGAGCCGAGCCAGCAAACCCGAGCGGCCCGGCGAAGTCAATTTCCTGCCACGTCAATCTGGTGGAGCGGGGCCGGGACGTGGCAGCGTGCCCCGACATGGGCGATCAGAACGAGGCGGTGTTGGCGCAGGCGGTGCGGCTGCGAGAGGAGGGGAGCGCGCGGGCACGGGAGCGACTGGTGGATCTGGCGGATCGGCATCCGCAGGACGCGGCGGTCGCGTACCAGGCCGCATGGGCGCACGACTCCGCCGAACTGGAGGCGGAGGCGGTCCCGTTCTACGAGCGGGCGCTGGGCGGTACGGGGCTGTCGGCCGAGGACCGGCACGGGGCGTACCTGGGGCTGGGCAGCACCTACCGGGTGCTGGGCCGGTACGACGAGTCGCTGACCACGCTGCGTCGCGCCCTGGACGAGTTCCCCGAGGACGCCGCCCTGCTGACCTTCCTGGCCATGGCGCTCTACAACGTCGGCGAGTCCCGGCAGGCCGTGCGGACCCTACTCAAGGTCGTCGTCGCCACCAGCGGGGACGCGCGGGTACGGGAGTACCGCCGGGCGATCGGGTACTACGCCGACAACCTGGACGAGACCCAGTAGGCGTTCCGTAGAAGCCCAGGTCAGGGGCTTTCCACCGGTTTAGAGTCGGGTGTGACCCGGCTCGACCGGTGATCGGCCCGTGCCGAGTGCCCGTCTGCCTCGCCGACGTAGTGGAAGGGCGACGATGAGCACCATTACCACCAGGGACGGCACCGAGATCTACTACAAGGACTGGGGCGAGGGTCCGGTCGTGACCTTCTCCCACGGGTGGCCGTTGAGCGCGGACGCCTGGGACGGCCAGCTGCTCTTCCTGGTGCAGAACGGCTTCCGGGTGGTGGCGCACGACCGCCGTGGTCACGGTCGGTCGAGCCAGTCCTCGGCCGGCAACGACATGGACGGGTACGCGGACGACCTCGCCGCCGTCATCGAGGCGCTCGACCTGACCGGCGCGACCCTCGTCGGTCACTCCACCGGTGGTGGCGAGGTTGCCCGCTACATCGGTCGGCACGGCACCGGGCGGGCCGCCAAGGCGGTGCTCATCTCGGCCGTGCCGCCGCTGATGCTCCAGACCGACGACAATCCGGAGGGGCTACCGATCAGCGTGTTCGACGAGTTGCGCGCCGGTCTGTTCAAGGACCGGTCGCAGTTCTACAAGGACCTGGCCCTGATGTTCTACGGCGCCAACCGGCCGGGTGCGAAGGTCTCGCAGGGCATCCTGGACCAGTTCTGGCTCTGGAGCATGCAGTCCGGTCTGAAGAACGCGTACGAGAGCATCAAGGCGTTCTCCGAGACGGACTTCACCGAAGACCTGAAGAAGTTCGACATCCCGACCCTGGTCCTGCACGGCGAGGACGACCAGATCGTCCCGGTCAAGGACTCGGGGCCGAAGTCGGCCCAGCTCATTCCGGGTTCGCAGGAGATCTACTACCCCGGTGCGCCGCACGGGATGACGGCGACGCTCCAGGACCGGGTCAACGCGGACCTGCTCGCCTTCCTCCGTAGCTGAGCCGGATAGCATCCCGGTTCCGGCCAGGCTGCACCCGCGCGGACGTGCCCGTAAACTGCCTCGACCCGTCCGGCACCGCGATCCTCGGAGTGGCTCGGCATGTCCCTCTACAGCACCCGGCGCCTACACGCGCTCCGCATGATCGTCACCGGCGGCGGCACCGGCGGGCACACCTACCCCGCGCTCACCACGATCAACGCCTTGCAGGCCCGGCTCGCCGAAACCGGCACCGCACCCGACCTGCTCTGGGTCGGCGTCGCCGACGGCCTCGAAGCCAAGATCGCCGAACGCAACGGCATCCCCTTCCGGGCGATCACCACCGGCAAGCTCCGCCGCTCACCCAACCCCCGTGAGCTGGCCCGCAACGTCGTCGATGCCTTCCGTATCCCACTGGGCATCGTGCAGGCGGCCCTCACCGTCGCCCGGACCCGGCCGGCAGTCGTTCTCAGCACCGGCGGATTCGTTTCCGTCCCGATCGGCCTCGCGGCGGCCCTGTTCCGCGTGCCATATCTGATGCACGAGCAGACGCTCAGCCTGGGCCTGGCCAACCGCATCCTCGCCCGCGTCGCCACTCGGATCCTGCTCAGCCACGAAGCCTCCCTCGACTACCTGCCGCCGAAGGCCCGCCGCCGGGCGGTCGTCACCGGCAACCCGGTACGGGCGGCGGTGCTCAACGGCAATCCCGCGAAGGGCCTGGCCGCGTACGGCCTCGATCCGGCTGTCCCGCTCGTGCTGGTGACCGGCGGCGCCGCCGGCGCCCAGCAGATCAACCGGATGCTGACCGGCACGCTGCCCGACCTGCTACAGCACTGCCAGATCGTCCACCAGTGCGGCAGCCTCAGCCACGCCGAGATGCAGCAGGTCGCCCACGGGCTCCCCGCGCAGGTCGCGCACCGCTACCGCGTCGTCGACTTCATTCACGACGAACTGCCCGACCTACTCGCTGCGGCGGCCATCGTCGTGGCACGCAGCGGCGCCGGCACCGTCGCCGAACTCACGACCCTCGGCAAAGCATGCATCCTCATCCCTTACCCGGTCTCCGCTGGGGACGAGCAACGCATCACCGCCCGTCACCTCGCAAAAGCGGGCGCCGCCGTCATGCTCGACGGAGACCAGGCCACCCCCGACCAACTCCGCGCCGCCATCATGAACCTGCTGACCGACCCGCGCCGCCGAACCGCGATGTCCCAGGCCGCCACCGCACATGGCCGACCGGATGCCGCCGTCCGAGTCGTAGCCGAGATCCTTGCGGTCTCCGCACACCAGGGCCGCCGCCAGTAAGGGCCAGCTATTCGGCCAACAAGCCCCATCGGGTACGCCCGAACGTGCACAGTCGTAATTACATGGGGTGAGTTGCCGTGATTGTCGGTACTTCGAGCTGGTAGCGCCAACGGAGCCGTGCTCGGACCGCGCGTCGCTAGCTCGCATTGACCTACTTGCCTGATCGCCTATCGTGGACGGAGCATTGCAGAGCGTTGCAACTGATCGTCCGATCCGGGTGGTGTTTCGATGAGGTGGCAGCGTGGTTGATGGTGGGCGGCGGGGAAGACTCCTCCGGGAGTTGTCAATATCGCTGGTGAGCGGACTGGTCCTCGCTATCGCCGGCAAGGTCTACGCGTCGTGGGCGGCCACTGGGTGGGCTACGTCGGTCTGGCTCGTGCTCCCGGCGATTGTCGCGGCCGGCGGGACGGCGTTCGCCGTCACCCGGTACCGCCATCATCCCGGCCGGCGTCAGGTCTTCCTCCTTGTCTCGGCGTTCGTGCAGAAACACTGGGTCGCCGAACTACTGGAGAACCTGATCCGGGCACTGGATCGACACGGTGTCGACCTTGTCCTCAAGATCCCGCCGCACGAATACGGCGGGCACGGCCAGCTTCAACAACTCGCTGAGCTCAGGAGGAACTCCCGGTCCTTCCTCGGCGGCTTCGTTATGGCCGCCGACTGCGCGGCCAACCACGTCGAGTTCGACCGATTCTGCCGGAGCTTGCGCATCCCGATCGTGTTCATCGGCTCATCGCCTTTTGAGCACGTGCGCGACTACCCACCGAACGCCGCATTGGTGGGCTGCGATGACACCGAGATTGGCACCCGGTCGGCCGAATGGGTGGCCAAGATTCTGAAGGACCGCGAATTGCCTTACCCGAACGTGCTCGTGGTCGCCAGCACCGAGCATCCCGACCGGCAGAACTCCTTCGCAGCCCGGCTGCGGACGGAGGTCGCATCCGCCGAGATAACCATCAACGACCAGGGCAGGTTCGATCGGGGGCGGTCCGCTCGGATAGTCGGCCAGACCCTGGAGGAGGCCCACCGCAAGGGTGTCACCGTCCACGTCGTGTTTTGCACTAACGACGAGATGGCGCTGGGCGCTGTGGACGCGGTCCAGGAACGGGCGGCTGCCGGCGAAGGCGTTGGGGACCTGGTGATCGTCGGGGTGGATGGCACTCGTGAGGCGATCGCAACGATCGACACAGGCGGCACCCGATTTCGGTCGACCGTCGTCCAGGAGTCTGGCCGGGTGGCCGAGATAGCGGTCAGCACTTTGCTCAAGCTCCGGGCGTATGGGCCTGTTGACGTCGAGACATCGATACCGACGACGATATATCCGCTCGGCAACGCTTCCACGGCGGTGTCCGGCTCGGGAGGCACCAGGCAGAGCACCGCGCCCCCGATCCCGGGAACCAGAGGTGGGTGAGCAGGCACCGCCTCCTCTACCTTGCTGTGCAATATCCGCCGTGGGCGTGTCTGTTGGCCGTACTGACGATGGTCCCGCTGCTGCGATCGCGCCAACCACGGGGCGCGCTGCCATGGACCTGCCGGATCGTCGATGCTCGTGGTGGTGCTTCCGCAGACCGGCGAAGGGTTCCTTCGCGTACGGTCGATCAGCCGTTCGAGGCGCGGCGCGGCTGTCCAGCATCGGCATCACTGCCCAGGCTGAAGCACAGCATCGTCCGGTCTCCAACGATCGAGAGCGGTGCAGGGCGTCGTCGGCCGCTACAGCGGCCCAACCATCGTAGGGATAATCGATACAGCTCCGGCCCGCGTCCGGCCGGTCAGACGCCTTGACTCTGACCTTGGGAGAGACTGCACTGTGGGGTCAGGCGGCGCGGGTGCCGGCCGGGGACTGGAGGCGATAATGGTCGAGATTCGGTTGCGCGACGTGCCGGAGCAGCACGTGGTGACGGAGACGCGCACGGTTGACCAGGCCGGTTTGGAAGCCTGGCTGCCGGGCGCGATGGCACTGGTCGCGGAGCGGGCACGGGCGGCCGGCGGTCTGCTCGGCACTGCGGACTGGCCGTTCCTGGAGCGGTCCGGTCGTCCGGACGAGCCGGTGTTCATCACCATCTACGAGGGCAATCCCAACGAAGGGCCGACGCCGGTCGAGGTTTGCGCGACGGTCGCGACCGGAGGTGATCGCAGCATCCCGGAACACCGCGAGGCGTACGCCCGAGTAACGAAATCCCACGTCACCAGTGGAGCGCTCGGCGGGGTGTACGAGGCGATCGAAAAGTGGATCGCGGTCAATGGCCTTGCCGTCGCCCGCGCGCCCCGCGAGACCTACTGGACCGATTTCCCGTCCGCCGCAGCCGACGACGAGGTCTTCGACATCGCCTTTCCGGTTACATGAAGCCAGGCGGGCCCGGTTTGCCGACCATTGGCGAGTCGGCTCCCCGCAGCGATCACGGAAAGGCCGCCCCGCGACTGTCGCGTACGGGGGACGCGCCAGTCGCGGGGCGAGCGGTCAGATGGATCGCTTGACCTGTCGGACTGGTGGGCCGTCGATCCAGCTCAGGAATCGTGCGTCGGCGACGGGGCGGGACATGCCGCCGACCAGGGCGCTGTCGCGGAAGCTGGCCATGATCATGTGTAGTCGGAGGCGGTCCTGTCGGCGTGGGTACCAGGACCACATGCGTCGTCTGTAGATCGGGCAGGGCCATTCCTCGCCGTCGTCGGTGCAGTACCAGTCCTGGTTGGGTCGGTGTAGGGCGCCCTGGCCTTCGGTTGGTTGGTCGTACTCCATGGTTTTGTCACCTCCGGTTAGATCAGGTGCACCCGTTCGAGGGACCCGTCGGGATTTCGCAGGGTGAGGCTTCCGTCCCCGTGGTCGATCAGGTCGAGGACCAGGTTGTAGGCGACCAGCGCCCGGTTGATCGTGTCGGTCTTGGAGTCTCGGGTACGCCCGCAGGCCAGCTCAAGCGCACGAGCCGAACCCGGTACCAGGTTGACGGTGACCTTCACCAGCGACCGACCGCTCTCCTCGGCGGCACCCTCGGCAGAGACACGTTTGACTGCGTCCAATCCGTCAGTCACACGATCACGCCCGCCCCGCTGAGCAGCACCGATACCGGCGAGGTCGGTCTCGCCTCGGTCCACTCCTTGACCGCCCAATCGAGCTGCCGGCACTCGTGATCGGCCACGCACTGGGGACAGCGCCGACCGTCAACGTGACCCTGGAGTGTCATCCGTACGGCCCACCAGATCCCGGCCCTCGTCAGCGGCTCATCCTGCCGGCTCATGACTCCCCGTCCCCGTCCCGCGTATCGGTGCTCGTGCCCTTCGGGAGGGCTTGGAGGAATTCGATCGCGCGGTCCATGTAGGGGCATCCGTACTGGGTGCAGTGGAGACAGACCGGGCGCCACAGGGGTCCCCTGCGGTGTCGTTTCACCTCCGCGCGAGCGATCCACGCCAACGTCCCTACGCTCAGCTCGCCGCTCATCGGTCACTCTGTGGGGTTGCGCCGGATGCGCCCGGACATCCCGATCGAGAACAGCTCCATCGGAACGGTCTGACGCTTCTGGTCGTACCGGCCCTCGTTGGGCATGCGCCGCCGCGTACCGGGAGCAGGGGGCAGGTCGGGCAACCCCTCACCGGAGATCTCCGGGTCGGCGGTCGAATTGATCTCGTCGTCGCTCACAGGCTGCGCCTCCATCTTGGTTGGTTGGAAGCGGGGCCGCTCCGGCGGGGGACGGAACGGTCCCGCGCAGTCCCGCCCGTCCTTTGAACTGGGCAAACAGCCGGGTACGGATACCGAGCGGGACCGCTCTGAGGTCCACTCTGTACGCCCGATTCCCTCAACGGCAATACTTCGGCCTGAGACAATCAGTTTTTTCTTTCTACATATCGACAGGTGCCACCCCGACGATTCATAATCAGCACACCAGACGTAAGAATTTGAGAGAGGGGGCCGAATGGCGGAAAGTGGATCGTCTGTTCCGCGTAGGCAGCTGGGGCGCATGCTCCGGCAGGCGCGGGAGACGGCAGGACTGGGCATCGAGGCGGCGGCCAAGGAACAGGAATGGTCGCGACCGACCATGTACCGCGTCGAGGCGGGCACCGTCGGAGTCCGTAAGCCGGACGTCGTCGCGATGTGCGCTCTCTACGGTGTCTCGGCCGAGATGACCGAGGCGATGGTCGGCCTGGCCGCAGAGTCCAAGGCCAAGGGCTGGTGGCACGCGTACGGCGACGTCATCCCAGCCTGGTTCGAGCTGTACGTAGGGCTGGAGGCAGCCGCCTCACGGCTACGCCACTTCGACCCGGCGTCCGTCCCCGGCCTGCTCCAAACCAGGGAGTACGCCGAAGCGCTGCTCCGGTCCCGTCTCAGCATCCCCACCGCCGAGGTCGAGCGGCTGGTCGAAGTCCGTGTGGAGCGCAAGCAGTTGCTTCGCCGCAGGTCACCGGCGCCGCCCCAACTTGACGTGGTGCTCGGCGAGGACGCGATACGCCGTCGCGCACCCGGCATGGCTCAGCAGCTCAGACACCTGGCCGAGCAGGCAACGGCCGAGCGGATCTCGATCCGCATCGTTCCCGCCACGGCGGCCGTCCACTACGGGCTCACCAGTGGAAACTTCGTCATCCTGGACTTCCCGCCCGTCGGCGTGCGGTCACCCGAGCCGACCACCGTATACGTCGAGGCGCTGACCGGGGCGCTTTACCTTGACAAGCCGGCGGAGGTCGCGGTCTACGATGACGCGTGGGACGCGCTCGACAAGTTGGCCCTGGATCCGGGGCGGTCGGCCGACCTGATGACGATGATCGCCAAGGAGATTGACGATGCGTGACCTGACCGGCGCCCGGTGGCGCAAGTCCAGCCGCAGCAACGGCACGGGCGGCAACTGCGTGGAGGTCGCCGACAACCTGCCCGGTCGTGTGCTCGTCCGGGACACCAAGAACCGCGACGGCGGCACGCTGACCTTCGGGCCGGAGGCGTGGCGTGCGTTCGTCGGGCTGACCAAGACCCGCTGAACGTCCGCAACAGCGTCCTTAGAGGACATCGACCAGAACGTCATCTCCGGCGCTTCGCTCAAGAGTTTCCTTCTTGACGAAGCGCCGGAGATGACGTTTCTGTCGTCTGCTCGGGGGCCGGGGGGCAGCCCCGCGCCTCCAGGGAAACTAACGCTTTTGCCTCGTACATCTTCTTCTGCGTACGTACATCAAAGATGATGTACGAGGCTGATGCGTTATGCGTTCGCCTGCGGTGTCCTGACAGCGACGATCGCCAAGGAGATTGACAATGCGTGACCTGAGCGGCGCCCGGTGGCGCAAGTCCACCCGCAGCAACGGCACAGGCGGCGACTGTGTGGAGGTCGCCGACAACCTGCCCGGCATCGTCGGCGTCCGCGACAGCAAGAACCGTGACGGCGGCACGCTGACCTTCGGGCCGGAGGCGTGGCGCGCGTTCCTCGGGCTGACCAAGACCCGCTGACCGTCCGTAGCACCGCCCACCCGTCCGAGCCGTCGACCACGGCCCGGCGCCTCCAGTCGTGCCACTCGTGTAGAGAAAGTGTTGCTATTCGGGGAGGGATAGGCACGCTTTCTCTACATTAGTGCGGAGGGTCGGCCCAGGGGTGTGGTGTGGGGGGCGGCTCTGTCAGGATGGTGCCCCGTGACTCTTGTTGATCTCGCCCATCGGGTGAACACCGTGGCCCGGCTGTCCGGCCGGTTCGTGCTCCGTTCCGGCCGCGTTGCCGACGAGTACTTTGACAAGTATCGGTTCGAGGCCGACCCCGTACTGCTTGACGCGCTTGCGGCCGAGATGGCCGCGCTCGTACCGCCGGAGACCGAGGTGCTCGCCGGCCTGGAGCTGGGCGGCATCCCAATCGTGACCGCGCTCGGTCGGCACACCGGGTTGCCGTGCGCGTTCGTCCGCAAGACCGCGAAGGCGTACGGGACCGCTCGGCTGGCCGAGGGCGCCGACGTCGACGGTGCTCGGGTGCTGATCGTCGAGGACGTGGTCACCTCCGGTGGCCAGATTGCCATCTCCACCGGTCAACTCCGTGAGCTGGGTGCCCGGATCGAGCATGCGCTCTGCGTCATCGACCGGCAGGAGGGCGGCGCCGAGGCCCTGGCCAGCGACGGTATCGCGCTGCGGTCGCTGCTCACCCGCGCCGACCTGGACCGGGCCGCGAGCGCCTGACCCGACCTGGACCGGGCCGCGACCGCCTGATCCGGCCGCGCCGGCTCAGATCCCGGCGTACGGGGTGTGCTCCACCGGGACCGTTTCGCCCGCCGACACCGGTCCCGGTGGGGTGCCGTCGCCGAAGGGCCGCCCGCCGAGCGCCTCCCGGCCGTGCGGGTCGAGCCAGCCGCGCAGGTCGGGGCCGACCGGCACGATCCCGGTCGGGTTGATGTCCCGGTGCACCACGTAGTAGTGCTCCTTGATCTGGTCGAAGTCGACCGTGTCGCCGAAGCCGGGGGTCTGGAACAGGTCGCGGGCGTACGCCCACAGCACCGGCATCTCGGTCAGCTTCTGCCGGTTGCACTTGAAGTGCCCGTGGTAGACCGGATCGAAGCGGACCAGTGTGGTGAACAGCCGCACGTCGGCCTCGGTGATGGTGTCCCCGACCAGGTAACGCTGCCCGTCGAGGCGGGCGGAGAGCCAGTCGAGCCGGTCGAACAGCCGCCTGTACGCCCGCTCGTACGACTCCTGGGAGCCGGCGAAGCCGCAGCGGTAGACGCCGTTGTTGACGTCACCGAAGACCACCCGGTTCACCTCGTCGATCTCCTCCCGCAGCTCCTCGGGGTAGAGCTTCGGGGCGCCCGCCCGGTGGTACGCGGCCCACTCGGTGGAGAGGTCGAGCGACATCCGCGCGTAGTCGTTGGTGACCACCTGCCCGGTCGGCACGTCCACGATCGCCGGCACGGTGATGCCGCGCTCGTAGCCGGGAAAGCGGGCGAAGTACGCCTCCTGGAGCCGTTCGATGCCGAGCACCGGGTCACGGCCGCCCGGATCGAGGTCGAAGGTCCAGCTGCGTACGTCGTGGGTCGGCCCGGCCAGGGCCATCGACAGGACCTCCTCCAGCCCGAGCAGGCGGCGGACGATGACCATCCGGCTCGCCCACGGGCAGGCCCGCGCGACCGCCAGCCGGTATCGGCCCGGCTCGACCGGGTAGCCGTCCCGCCCGTCGGCGGTGATCCGGGTGGCGATGTAACGCTGGTCGCGGGTGAATTCGCCGCCGGGGTTCACATAGGCGCCGCCGGCATCGTTCGTCTTCGACATGCCGCTATCGTCGCGCATCCGGCACCGGCCGGGCGCCAGTTTGCCGCCGTCGACAGGGTAAAACGGACCGGCCGCCGCCCGGCGTACGGGCGGCGGCCGGCAGAGCCGGTGGATCAGAGGGTGAGGGTCCAGGTGTTGATGTAGCCGGTGTCGATCGAGGCCACGTCCTGCACCCGCAGGCGCCAGACGCCGTTCGCCACCTCACTGGACAGGTTCGCCGTGTACGTGGTGACGATGTTGTCCGCGCTGTCGCTGGAGCTGTTCTTCAGCCGGTACGCGGTGTTGTCCGGCGCCACCAGGTCGATGACCAGGTCACCCCGGTAGGTGTGGACGATGTTGACCGCGATCGTCGAGGCGGCCCCGGCGTTGCGGTTGCAGCCGGCGATGGTGATGCTGCTGGTCACCGCCGCCCCGTTGTCCGGGATCGCGACGTCGGTGCCGTTCGTGCCGGAGCAACTACCACCACCGCTACCGGTCACGGTCAGCGTGTACGACGCCGTACGCGTCACGCTGCCGGTGCCGGTGACCGTCACGGTGTACGTGCCGGGCGGGGTCGATGCCGACGTGCTCAGGGTCAGGGTGGCCGAGTTTCCGGCGGTCACCGACGACGGGCTGAACGCTGCGGTCGTACCAGAGGGCAGGCCGCTGGCCGACAACGCCACCGTCTGCGCGGACCCGGCGGTCACCGCGGTGTTGATCGTGGTCGTCGCGGCCGAACCCGGCGCGACGCTGCCGGCGGTCGGCGACGCCGAGACGGAGAAGTCGTTCGCCGCGGTGCCGCAGGTCGGCTCGCCCGACTGGGCCGGCACGCTGATCGCGTTCCAGGCCGCCTTGACCGTGTTGAACTCGGTGCAGCTGCCCGGGTAGAGGTTCTTCGCCGCGTTCAGGGTCGCCGTACGGATGTTGGCGTAACGCCAGCTGGAGGTCTTGGCCAGCAGCGCGTTGTAGTAGATCTCGCCGGCCTTGCGGATGCTGATGCCGGTGACGGTCGAGCTGTTGCAGGTCGGGCTGGCCGGCTTGCCGCTGCCCGGGTTGGAACCCTCGGCGGTCAGGTAGAACCAGTGGTTCAGCGGACCGGCGGCGGCGTGCACCTCGGTGCTCGGGATCGCGGTCGACCAGCAGTTCGGGTCGCCGGCCAGGGACGGGTTGTACATGTAGCGGATCGGACCGGCACCGACCAGGTCGACCTCTTCGCCGACCTCGTAGTCCGGCGGGTCGTTCGGGTTGTTGGCGAACGCCTCGGTCAGCGCGCCGAAGATGTCACCGGTCGACTCGTTGATGCCGCCGTTCTCGTTGCCGCTGCCCGCGCCGCCCGGCGTGTACTGGAAGACGGCGTGACCCAGCTCGTGCGCGACCACGTCGATCGGGGTGGCCTGGCGGGTGTTGGCCTGGTTGTGGCCGAAGTTGACGTAGCTGCCGTTCCAGTAGGCGTTGACGTCGTTGAGGCCGACCCGGATCGGCGGGCTGCCGCCGCTGCCGGTGATGCCGTTGCGGCCGAACCAGGAACCGAGCAGGTCCCACTCGCGCTGGGCGCCGTACAGGGCGTCGACGCAGGCGGTTTCCAGGTTGGTGCCGGAGCCGTTGCCCCAGACGTCGTCGGTGCCGGTGTACGCGGTGCCGGTCTGCCCGCCGCAGCGCAGCCCGGACCGGGTCGTGTCGGTCATCGAGTACGACGAACCGGAGCCCGAGGTGTTGATGGTGACCGCGCCGTTGAAGTAACCGGTGCCGGTGCCCGCCTTGACCTCGTCGTACGAGTCCGCGATCGCGCCGGTGGCGGCGTCGACGAAGACGTGCAGCTTGCTCGGGGTGTTGCCGACCGAGCCGGTCACCACCGTTTCCCAGGCGAGCCGGGGCGCACCCCAGGCGAGCACCACCAGGCGGGCAGCGCTCGCCTCGGTGACCTTGGTGAGCTGGGCGGCGGCGGTGGCGGTCGCCCGCTCGGTGCTCACCGCCGGGGCGGTGTCGACGGTGATGGTCGACTGCTGCGCGACGGAGGTGCCGCGTACCGCACCGGTCGAGTCGGTGGTGACGACCACGTCGCCACCGACCACCGGCAGGCCACGGTAGCTGCGCTCGTACGTGACGTAGTGCAGCCCGCGGTTGCCGACCTGCACCCCGGTACGGCGCAGCGTGTCGCCGGCCGACCGGTGCAGCGCGGCGGCGGCGCCGTCGACGAGCTGGTCGGCGGCGGTGGCGGCCAGCTGGGCGGGGGCGGCGCTCGGGGCGGCCGGCACGGGTGCCACGGCACCGGGTGCCACGGCACCGGGTGCCGCGACACCGGGCGTCGCGGTCAGCGTCAGTGCCGTGCCGGTGGCCAGCGCCACCAGGCTGTGGCTGAGAACCTTACGTCTCACCTGGGTACTCCTTCTTCCGCCGGATGGGGCGGGTCAGGCCGGGGGTTGGCCGGTCGCACCGGTGGGTGACGGCCGGTCGGGTCGACAGTGGAGACAAGGACGTGCGATGACACGCTAGGCATCGACGCTGGTGACCGAATCAGGGAAATCCCTTGCCGATCGACAAACGGCCTGGTGTCAGCGTTCGTCCGGCCGCGAACCGGGCCGTTTGTCAGCGTTCGTTCAGCCGCGAGCTGAGCTGGGTGCGGGACCGGACGCCGAGCTTGCGGTAGACCCGGGTCAGGGTCGCCTCGACCGTCTTCACGCTGATGAACAGCCGGGTGGCGATCTCCCGGTTGCTCGCCCCCTGCCGGACCAGTCCGGCGATGTGCGCCTCGGTGGAGGTGAGCCCCTCGGGCGCGCCCGGTGGCCCGGCCGGTGGCCGGTCACCGGTCTCGGCGGTCACGCCGGTCACCGTCCGGGGGCGATCGGTGGTACGGGACGCGGCGTCGGGGGAGTACGGTCCGGTCGAGATCCCCTCGGCGCGGGCCAGCACCCGGTTCGTCTGCTCCACCCACGGCTTCGCCTCCACCTGGAGGAAGATCGTCAGCGCGGCGCCGACCGCCACCCGGGCCGCCGCGTACCGCCGTCGCCTGCGTTCCGCACCGCCCTGGACCAGCAGCGCGTGCCCGCGTTCGATCGGCTGGTCCAGGGTGGCGAAACACTGCGCGGCGGCGGCCGACAGGTCCACCGCCGACCCCGGGTCGCCGCGTTCGGCGAGCACCAGGGCCGCCGCCCGGTCGAGTTGCGCCAGCACACCGGGGCAGTGGCCGAGCCGCAGCGCCGCCCGTCGACCCATCGCTATCGTCTCGGTCGCCTCGTCGTACGCGCCCAGCGCGGCCAGGCCGGCGGCCAGGTCGCCGTGCCAGCGCAGCAGCGACGGGTCGGCGACGCCCTGCTCGGCCTCCAGGTCACGCAGCCGCCGCAACGCGTCCACCCCGGCCCGGTGCTGCCCGGCGCGCAGCCGCGCCTGACCGAGCACGTGCAGGTTGCGGCAGAGGAAGATGCTGTCGCGTTCCTGTTCGGAGGCGCGCACCCCACGTTCGGCGTACGCCAGGGCGCGGGTCACGCTGCCCCCGGCCAGTTCCGCCACGGCCAGGGTGTACCAACACGGGCCGGGGCTGCCCCGGGTCTGTTCGCAGACCCGCATCGCCCGCTGGGCGTGCTGCAACGCCTCCCGGCACCGGCCGGAACGGGCCGACACCTCGGCCAGGCTGCGCAGCACCCCGATCAGCTCCTCACCGCCGCCGCGCTCGGCGGTGGCGAGCATGGTGAGCAGTTCGGCACGGGCGGCGTCGAGCCGGTCGTCGGCGAGGGCGAACCGGGCGGCCAGGTAGCGCGGGGTCAGGTGCAGCCAGCCGGTCAACTCCGGCACCGGCAGCGCGAGCGCACGGGCCAGCGTGTCGACATAGTCGGCATGGCCGCGTACCCGCTGCACCTGGGCCCGTACGCCGAGGGCCATCGCCTCGGTGGTCCGGTCGCCCGCCGCCCGCGCGGCGGTGATCGCCCCGTCGATCTCGGCCACCGCCCGGTCCGGCGTGCCGGCGACCAGGGCCCGCCAGGCCAGTCTGAGTCGCAGCGGCCCGAGCAGGGCGACCTCGCTCTCGGCGTCGGCCAGCGCCGCCGCGAACGCCTGGTCCATCTCGCCGAGCGCCTGTCCGGCCAGGTCGATCAGCGCGATCCGGGCCCGGACCCGGTGCGCGGCCGTGGCGTCACCGGCGAGCACCGCCTCGGCGGCCCGGCCGGCGAGGTCGGGTTGCCCGGCCGAGGCCGCCGCCTCCGCCGCGCTGACCAGCCACTCCTGCCGGGGCCAGCCCGGCGGGGTACGGTCGGCGGCCAGCAGGTACAGCTCGGCGACCAGCCCTCGGGCGCCCCGGCGCAGGGCCGCCTCGGCCGCCGCGACCAGTGACCGGGTCACCTCGGCGTCCGGACCCGAACCGGCCAGCGCCCGGTGCCGGGCATCCTCGGCCCGGTCGGTGGCGACCCCGGCCAGCGCGGCGTGGATCGCCGCCCGGCGCGTCGACTCGGCCTCGTCGACCAGCACGGTCGCCACCCCCGCCGGGGTGAAGCAGACCACCGGGCCGTCCAGCCGGACCAGTCCGGCCGAGCCGGCGAGCCGGATCTCCCGTTCGGCGTCCGGGCGTCCGGCCAGGCACAACTGCGTCACCGTCGGGCGGGTGGCCAGCGCCGCCACCAGCAAAGTCTCGGCCACCCCGGTCGGCAGCGCGTCGATCCGCCGGCGCAGCCGGGTCCGGACCGGCTCGGGCAGCGGCACCGGGCGCCAGGCCGGTTCCGGGTCGGGTCCGAAGGCGCCGCCCAGCGCCAGCGCCAGGTACGGGTTGCCACCGCTGTCCGCGTGCAGCCGGCTCGCCGCCCGGCACGGCAGCCCGTGCGCCTCCAGCAGTGCGGCCAGGTCGTCGGCGGCCAGCGGCGGTACGGTCAGCTCCAGCACCGGCGGCGGACAGAGCCGGCTGGCCCAGTGGTCCGAGCCGGGTTCGACCAGCCGCCGGGCGGCCACCGTACGGATCGGCTGGTCACCGGTGCGGCGTACGACGTAGCCGATCATCCCGGCCGAGGCCGCGTCGAGCCACTGGGTGTCGTCGAGCACCAGCAGGACCGGTTGCCGGGCGGCCACCGTCTCCAGCACCCGGCACAGCGCCCGCCGGCACGCCAACCCGCCTTCGCCTTCGCTGCCGAGCGAGCCGGACAGGACCGCTTCGACCACCGCCCGGTACGGCGCCGACAGCGCCTCCACCGCGTCCGGCGGAAGCTGGGTGAACAGGTCGACCAGTCCGGAGTAGAGCAGGGACCGCTCGGGTTCGGCCGGACTGAGCCGCAGGACGAGTTCCCCGCGTTCGGCCGCCGTCGCGGCGACCACGTCCAGCAGCGCGGACTTGCCGATGCCGTCGGGTCCGGCGAGCACCACCCCGCCGCCCGTGGCGAGCCGTCGTTCGATGCCGGCCAGCAGTTCCGTCCGGCCGAGCAGGCCGTTGCGTTCTTCGGCAGGGAGATCTCCGCCCAGCGTTTCCCCCTACGTCGCCGAGCCGGGCGTGGTCGACCCGTGGTCGAGGTCCCGGCGGCCTTCGCGCATCGGCCTTCGTACGGTCGATGCCGCACGTCAGCCTAGGAGCTGCGGCCCAATACATCAATAGGTATGCATAAGTGATGGTCTTGGTGCTGACTGTGGGGGCCGGAACGGCTACGGTGCTAGCAGGATCAGCTGCACAGGGTGACTCCGGGATGGGGGATACCGACCGTGGCCGACAACACTCCACAGTGGAAAACACTCGACCCCTCGGTCTACGCCGAACTCGACGCCCTGCTCGGGCCGGTCGACGCGGATCTGGTCCGGACCTATCCGGGACCGGCGTCCGGCCGGCAACCGGTGCACACCGTCTACCTGCCGGCCGACCGGATGCACCCCGGCGTCGTACCGGAGTGGGGCGCGGCGGCGCTCGCCGTACTGGCCCAGTTTCCGCCGCCGCCGTACGACGGTGAACTGCACGAGCGGGTGGTGCGCAAACTCGACCGGGAACCGATCGAGGACCTGCGGATCGACTTCGAGGACGGGTACGGCGTGCAGCCCGACCGGGTCGAGGACGAGGCGGCTCGCAGCGCGGCGAAGGCGTTGCGGGCGGCCGGACCGCTGCCGTTCAGCGGACTGCGGATCAAGAGCCTGGAACGCCCGAGCCGACACCGCGCCGTACGCACCCTGGACATCTTCCTGGAGGCGCTGGACGGGCCACCGCCGGCCGGTTTCGTGGTGACCCTGCCGAAGGTCAGCGCACCCGCGCAGGTCGAGGCGATGGTCCTGCTCTGTGAGCGGCTGGAGGCGGCGCACGGGCTGCCCGTACGGGCGCTGCGGTTCGAGTTGCAGGTGGAGACGCCGCCGGCCGTACTCGGCCCGGACGGCACCGCCACCCTCGCCCGGATGATCGCCGTGGCGGGCGGCCGGTGCACCGCCCTGCACTACGGCACCTACGACTACAGCGCGGCGCTGGGCGTCGCCGCCGGGCAGCAGAGCATGGCGCACCCGGTGGCGGACTTCGCCAAGGCGGTGATGCAGGTGGTCGCCGCCGGCACCGGCGTACGCCTCTCCGACGGCTCGACCAACGTGCTCCCGGTCGGCGACGAAGCCGACGTACGGGCCGCCTGGAGCCTGCACGCCGGGCTGGTTCGCCGCTCCCTCGAACAGGGGATCTACCAGGGCTGGGACATGCACCCGGCGCAGTTGCCGACCCGGTTCGGGGCCACCTACGGCTTCTTCCGGCAGGGGCGGGTGGCGGCGCGGGACCGGCTGCGGGCGTACCTGGAGCGGCGCAGCACCGGGGTGCTCGACGAGCCGGCCACCGCGCGGGCGCTGGCCGGATTCCTCCTGCGCGGCCTGGACTGCGGCGCGTTCGACCCCGACGAGGCCGGCTTCGACCGGGCCGAACTGACGGCCCTGTGACCCGTGGCCCGACCCGGCCCGACCCGGACCGGTGAAGCACAGCGCGAGCCGGCCAAACACAGCGGAAGGTGGTGGGCATGAGCGACGACCGGAACGACGACCCCCGTTACGACCTGGTACTGCGCTCGCGTCGGGTGGTGACGCCGCACGGGGAGCGCCCGGCGGCGGTCTGCCTGCGCGACGGGCGGATCGCCGCGATCGAGGACTACCACGCGGTGGCCGGCGAGGACCTGGGCGAACTGGCCCTGCTGCCCGGCCTGGTGGACACCCACGTGCACGTCAACGAGCCCGGCCGGACCGAGTGGGAGGGGTTCCCGACCGCCACTCGGGCGGCCCTGGCCGGCGGGGTCACCACCATCGTGGACATGCCGCTGAACTCGCTGCCGCCGACCCTGACCGCCGACGCGCTGCGGGCCAAGCGACGGGCCGCCGCCGGCCGCTGCCACGTCGACGTCGGTTTCTGGGGCGGCGCGGTGCCGGACAACATCGCCGACCTGCCGGGGCTGCACGCCGCCGGGGTGCTCGGCTTCAAGGCGTTCCTGATCGACTCCGGGGTGCCGGAGTTCCCGCCGCTGGACCCGGCCGGGCTGTGGCGGGCGCTGGAGGCGGTCGACGCGCTGTTCGTCCTGCACGCCGAGGACCCGGCCGAGATCCTGCCGGCGCCGGAGTCCGGCCGGTACGCCGACTTCGTCGCCAGCCGCCCACCACAGGCCGAGTCGAAGGCGGTGGCCACCGTGCTCGCCGCCGCGCGGGCGACCGGCGCACGGGTGCACATCCTCCACCTCAGCGCCGCCGACGTACTGCCGATGATCTCCGAGGCCCGCCGGGACGGGGTACGGGTGACCGCCGAGACCTGCCCGCACTACCTGGCGCTGACCGCCGAGGAGGTGCCCGACGGCGCGACCGAGTTCAAGTGCTGCCCACCGATCCGCTCGGCCGCCAACCGGGACGCGCTCTGGTCCGGCCTGGCCGCCGGTCTGATCGACTGTGTCGTCTCCGACCACTCACCCTGCCCACCGGCGCTGAAGAACTTCGACCGGGGCGACTTCGGCTCCGCCTGGGGCGGCATCTCGTCGTTGCAGCTCGGCCTGCCGGTGATCTGGACCCAGGCCCGCCAGCGCGGACACAGCCTGTCCGAGGTGGTCCGCTGGATGGCACGCCGGCCGGCGGAGATCGCCGGGCTGCCGACCAAGGGGCGGATCGAGCCCGGTGCCGACGCCGACCTGGTCGCGTTCAACCCCGACGGCCGGTTCACCGTCGAGCCGGCCCTGCTGCGGCACCGCCACCCGACCACCCCGTACGCCGGTCGGAAGTTGTTCGGCGAGGTCCGCGCCACCTGGCTGCGCGGCGACCCGGTCCGGCCGGACCAGCCGCCGCGCGGCCGGTTCCTGCGCCGGGGGGCCTGATGGCCGACTTCACCGAGCTGCCCGACCTCGCCTCCCGGCTGCTCGGCGGGTCGGTGGTCGACGCCAACGACGAGTTCTTCGCCGCCCGGGACAACCTGGTCAACACCGGCCCGCCGACGTTCACCCCGCAGACCTTCGGGGCCAAGGGCCAGGTGTACGACGGCTGGGAGACCCGCCGCCGCCGTGAACCCGGCGACGACCACGCGATCGTCCGGCTCGGCGCCGCCGGGATCATCTCCGGGGTGGTGGTCGACACCGCCTTCTTCACCGGCAACTACCCGCCGTACGTCTCCGTGCAGGCGTGCGGGCTGGAGGGCTACCCGAGCCCGGCCGAGCTGGCCGCCGCCGACTGGCTGCCGATCGTGCCCCGCTCGGCGGTGCGGGGCGACACGAAGAACGCCTTCCCGGTGACGGACCCGCACCGGTTCACCCACGTACGGCTGGTCATCCACCCGGATGGCGGGGTGGCCCGGCTGCGGGTGCACGGCATCGTCGTACCCGATCCCCGGCTTTTCCCCGACGGCCTGGTCGACCTCGCGGCGCTGGAGTACGGCGGCCTGGTGACCGATTGCAGCAACCGGTTCTACGGTTCACCGAACCAGCTCATCGCGCCCGGTCTGGCCCGGGTGATGGGCGAGGGCTGGGAGACCGCGCGACGCCGGGACACCGGCAACGACTGGGTACGCGTCCGCCTCGCCGCCCCCGGTCGGATCCGCCTCGCCGAGCTGGACACCAGCCACTTCAAGGGAAACGCGCCCGGCGCCGCCGCGCTGCGCGGCATCGACACCCGGTACGCCGATCCGGCCGACGAGTGGGCCTGGTTCGACCTGCTGCCCCGCGTCCGCCTGCAACCGGACACCCGACACCGGTTCCCCCTGCCCGACGCCCGCACCGCAACCGAGGTCCGACTGGACGTCTACCCCGACGGCGGAATGGCCCGCCTCCGCCTCCCCGGCCGAGTTTCCCCCGACGACCTGGCAACCCTGCGCCACCGCTGGTGGACCTCCCTCCCCCCAGCCCACCAACGCCACTCCTCCGCCACCCCCATCCCCCCGGACACCCCCTGGCGCCGCTCCCTCCCACCCCCCACCTAGTGCCTTGACCACCAACGTTGGCCGGGTCCAATGACACGCCGGACCGGGTTCATGGTGTGAGGTTCGATGGGGTCGAGGCTGTGCGGGTGGCAGAACCCGTTCGAGTACGCCGATTGAGTGATCAAGAGGGTCAGCGGTTGCAACGCCTGGTGCGTCGCGGTACCGGCTCGGTTGTCCGGCTGCGGCGGGCGATGGTTGTGCTCGCCTCGGCCGGAGGGAACACCGTGCCGGCGATCGCCCGCCTCGTGCAGGCCGACGAGGATTCCGTGCGGCAGGTGATCCACCGGTTCAACGAGCAGGGGATGCCCAGCCTGGACCCTCGGTGGGCGGGTGGCCGTCCCCGCCAGATCAGTCCTGACGATGAGGCCTTCATCGTCGCGACGGCCAACACCCGCCCGATGAAGCTCGGGCGCCCGTTCACCAGGTGGAGCATCCGCAAGCTCGCCGAGTACCTCGCCGGCAACCCGGACCGGGTCGTCATGGTGGGACGTGAACGTCTGCGGCAGTACCTGCGCAAACATGAGATCACTTTCCAGCGGACAAAGACGTGGAAGGAGTCCAACGACCCGCAACGAGAGACGAAACTGACCCGTATCGAGCACGTCACCACCCAGTTCTCGGACCGGGTGTTCGCGTTCGACGAGTTCGGGCCACTCGCGGTCCGTCCGCAGACCGGAAGCGGATGGCACCCGAAAGGCCGGCCACACCGGCTGCCGGCGAACTATCACAAGCTGCACGGTGTCCGGCAGTTCCACGGCTGCTACTCCGTCGGCGACGACACCCTCTGGGGTGTCATCCGCCACCGTAAATCCGCGACGAACACCCTGACCGCGCTCAAGTCGATCCGCGCCGCCCGACCGGACGGGGCACCGATCTACATCATCCTGGACAACCTGTCGGCACACAAAGGCCCGGCGATCAGGGCCTGGGCGGCCCGGAACAAGGTCGAACTGTATTTCACCCCGACCTACGCCTCCTGGGCCAACCCCATCGAGGCCCACTTCGGGCCGTTACGCACTTTTGTCATTGCCGGCTCCGACCACCCCAACCACGTCGCTCTCGGCCGGCACCTGCACGCCTACCTACGGTGGCGCAACGCGAATGCCCGCCACCCCGACGTCCTCGCCGCCCAACGACGCGAACGCGCCCGCATCCGCAGCGAACGCCAACAACGCTGGGGCCAACCCACCACAAAAGCGGCCTGACCAACCCCAACCAACGTTGCAGTCAAGGCCTAGTCGGGGCCAACCAAGAGGACGAAGGTGCGTGCCAGGCCGAAACGGTCGGTACGCGGCCAATTCAGGGCGGCGAGCGCCGCAGCGGACGGTTCGTGCCGCTGGCCGTTGATCCGGACTTCACTCTCGGTGAAGTCGCCGCCCTGGCCGACCAGCATGCGAACGCCATTGAGATATGGGCGGTCGAGCCCGTCCGCGATCACCGGCGCCAGGGTCGACCACGGCATCGCCTCGGCGAACCACTCCTGCTTACCTCGCGATCCGTCAACGGACCACCCGGTCACACTGCCGACGATCGCATGCCAGCCGGCGAACCCGCCCTGGTCGCCGGACCTGAAGTGGTTCGCCAGTCGCCCCTGCTGCTCGATCATCTCTAGGACCGTTACCAGGCAGGTCTCAATCCACGCCTGGATCGCCTGACGGGCCGCCTCGACCGGATCGGCCGCGAGGCCAAGCGTGCAGTCGACGACCGTTGGCACGTCCGGCCGGTCTACATTCAGCAGGATTTCCAGGTCCAGGTGGCGGTAATCGTCGCTGTCCGACGGAAGAACCCGGACGCCCAACGATCCCGACCGCAGCATCGGCCCGTCGGTCAGCAGCCACTCGCCACCGACCTCGGCAAGCATGGGCGCGGCAAGCTCCAGCACACGCTCGGCAGGGAGGGGCTGTGGCGTCGGACGCGGGTCGATCATGGTGGTTCACAGTACCGGCAACGCTCGGTGCCGTGGGCCGAGCAACACCGTGAACGTTGGTGGTCAAGGCACTAGCGATCAGGGGAGGGGGGATTCGCCGCCGGGGTAGGCGAAGGAGGAGCGGGGGGAGTAGAAGCCCCAGGTGATCTCCAAGGGGTTTGCCGGGCGGAGGGGCCAGGTGGAGTGGTTGGGGTCCAGGAACTCCACGGATTCGATCTCGAACGGGTCGACCGGTTCGGCGACGAACGGGTAGTTTCCGCTGATCCGCTGGCCGTCGACGTCGGTGACGTACCGAAGCTGACCCCGGTTGACCGCCTCGCCGGTGTTACCGACCCGGGCGGTGGTCCGGATCACCGGTACGCCGTCGGACTCGGTGGTGGCGACCAGTCGCCGGCCAGTGACCTCGATCGTGGTCCGGCCGACGCTGGCGGGGGCGCCACGGGCGGCGGCGTACTCCCGGACCACCGGGCTGGAGTTGAAGTAGTGCGTCCACCAGCGGCCGGGGGTCACCCCGTCGGGGGCGTCCAGACCGGCCAGGTCCGGGCCGAGGTAGGTGAGCGAGTAGGCGCCGAAACCGGAGGTCTGGCCCGCGTGGTCGACCACGTACTGGTTCATGAAGACCTGGCGGTTCGCCATCGGCTCCAGCCCGTTGGGCACCAGCGCCGCGACCGCGTCGGGGTCGGCCGGCAACCAGCCGAAGTAGATCATGCGGCTGTTCACGACGAGTTGCGCCGCGACGGGTTCTGGCGTGACAGGATCGGTCACCGGGTGCCTCCGTACCGTGGACGAGCGGGTCGGGACGCGACGGGTTCAGCACCGTCCGCGACCAACCATGAGTAATCGCGACGCTACGGCTTGTCCATTATGGAGGGCAACGACGGATAGACGACACTCGGACCGACCGGCCGCCGGACCGCCCCGACTACCCGGCCAGCCGGGCCGCGTCGGCCAGGTGATGCGGGACGTCGGCCAGGTGGAACGGCCGTTCGCTCGGTTCGATCCGGGCCACGAAGTGCGCGTACACGGCGGCGTTGCGCAGGGCCGCGACCGGACGCAGCAGCCGCAGCGCGCGTTCCGGGTCGGCGGCCGGGTGGCTCGCCCGCCAACGGCTGGCCCAGGAGCGGACCAGCGTGGTCGTGTCGTCCGGCGACAGTCGCTCGGACAGGCGCAGGAGGTCGAAGGCGGGATGGCCGACGAAGGCGTCCCCCCAGTCGATCAACACCCGCCGGTTGCCGTCGTTGCGGACGTTGCCCGGATGCAGGTCACCGTGGACCAGGGTGTCGGGCAGGCCGCAGGCGGCGATCGCGGCGAGCCGGGCGTCGAGGTTGGCCAGGAGCGACCGTACGCCGCTCAGGTCCGCCCCGCTCGCCGTCAGCACGTCGGTCACCGTCCGCGCCAGTCGGGCCCCGCGAAGATCGGGTACGCCCGAATCGACCAGCTCCCGCACGTACGGGATCGAGGCGAGCTGGATCCGGTGCTGGTCGGCGGCGATGGCGTCCCGTCCGGTGACGTCCACCCCGTACCAGTCGTCGCCGGGGACGTGGTCGAGCAGCATCCGTCCGGTTTTGTCGGCGGCGAGCAGCGGCGGCGCGAGTTCGGGCGCCACCCGACCGAGCCAGCGCAGTACCGCCGCCTCGTGCCGGAAGAAGGCCGGTACCTGCTTCAGCCAGACCGGCGTACGGCTTTTCGCCGGCTCTGCCGGATCCAGGCGCCAGATGGTGGACAGGTTCCAGGCCCGCCGCTGGCTGCCGGTGACCGGTGCGCGGCCGAGTCGGGCCAACTCGTCGGCCGCCCAGTCCAGGCTGCGCCGGGGACCGCCCGGTTCGGCCCACGGCGCGCGTGACGGGTGCGGCGTCCCCACGGCGTCGAGCGTGGCAGGGTCGAGCGGGGTCAGGTCGAGGGTGGCCGCCGCCGGTGCGGTCCGGCCGAGTTGGGCCAGGTAGGTGACCGCCCCGCCGTGCGGCTCGGGCCGTTCGGTGTGCAGCAGCCGCAGCACGGCGACGTCGATTCCGTGCGTACGCCGGGCACCCTCCACGACATCGGTCATCTCCTGCCACCAGGGCGCCGGCACGTCGTAGGCGGGCAGCGCGCCCAGCGGTACGCCATCGGCGCCCACCAGCACAAGCGTGACCGTACGCGACACGAGGCGGGACGCTACCCGGTCGGCACGTCCGGCACCATCGGTATACATCCGACCGGAAATCCTGCCGATAACTGGGACAGAACGGACTCGCCCTGCACACCTCGGCGGTCCCGTCCGGAGAACCGCGAAATTGCTGCCCCGTACCGGTTTCCGTGCCCTCAGATTGGCTAATCGGATCCAGGTTGGCACGTCCGGCGCGCCACCGCCGCGATCGGCAGACGTGACCGACGCGTCCGGCAGGACACGGCATACCGGTACGTCGGCGTGACCAGGCCATTTGTCGAGCAGGAGACAGGGGAGGAACGAGCATGGCCAGCGAGGTTGTCGACAGCACCCCGGACCAGCCCGACCAGGCGGTTGAAGGTGAACGCGGAGCCCTGGTCGCGGTATTCGTGATGGTGGTGCTCGGCGTGGTGGGGATCTTCGCCGTCTCCGCCTGACCGGGACCGCCGGTGTTATCCGGTGAACGGGGGTTCCCGTTCACCGGGGTGTCCCTTCCGTTGATCATGAAGTTAGCGCGGGTGCGTGTCCGAAATGCCCGCATTAACTTCATGATCAACGGAAGCAATCGGCCCCCGTACCGGGATCGGTACGGGGGCCGGCATCCGGTTACGGGCGCGGAGTGCTCCCGTCGGTGTGCGGGACCCGGGCGGCGGGAATGACGCCCAGGCGACCGGCCTGGTAGTCCTCGAACGCCTTGACCAGTTCGTCGCGGGTGTTCATGACAAACGGGCCGTACTGCGCCACCGGTTCGCGGATCGGCAGGCCACCCATGATGTAGAGGTCGAGCACGGGCGTGTTCGAGTCCTGCTGTTCGTCGGCGGCGAACCGTAGCGCCTCGCCCGGTCCGTGGACCGCGAGCTGTCCGGTATGCACCGGCCGGCGTTCGGTGCCGACGGTGCCCCGGCCGCCGAGCACGTAGACCAGGGCGTTGAAGTCGGAGCGCCAGGGCAGGTCGACGGTGGCGCCGGGTTGCACCGTCACGTGGGTGATGGTGATCGGCGTGAAGGTCGAGCCGGGCCCCCGGTGGCCGTCGATCTCACCGGCGATGACCCGCAGCAGCGCGCCGCCGTCCGGGGTGGTCAGCAGCGCCGACTCCCTGCCCCGGATGTCCTGGTAGCGCGGCGGGTTCATCTTCGCCGCGCGGGGCAGGTTGACCCAGAGCTGGAGGCCGTGGAAAAGGCCACCGCTCATCACCAGGTGCTCCGGCGGTGCCTCGATGTGGAGCAGGCCGCTACCGGCGGTCATCCACTGGGTGTCCCCGTCGGTGATGGTGCCGCCGCCACCGTTGGAGTCCTGGTGGTCGAAGATCCCGTCGATGATGTACGTGACCGTCTCGAACCCGCGGTGCGGGTGCCACGGGGTTCCCTTCGGCTCGCCCGGCGCATAGTCGACCTCGCCCATCTGGTCCAGGTGGATGAACGGGTCGAGTTCGGGCATCGGCACCCCGGCGAAGGCGCGACGGACCGGGAAGCCCTCGCCCTCGAAGCCGCTGGGCGCGGTGATCACCCGGCGTACCTTCCGATATTCGGTGGTCTGTTCGTCGAGTCGCGGCAGCCGCGGCAGGACCAGCACGTTTTCCACGGTGATCGCGGGCATCGTCGTACTCCCTTAACTGATGTTGGTCGTGGCGTCGGAGGAGGGTCGGCCGGGGGCCAGGCGTTCGCCGAGCCGGTCGAAGACGCGGGTGAGGACGGCGAGTTCGGTTTCGCTGAGGTCGTCCATCAGGTGTTGCCGGACGGATGCCGCGTGCTGTGGTGCCGCTTCCCGCAGGGTCAGCAGCCCGGCGGCGGTGAGCACCGCCTCGCTGCCGCGCCGGTCGTCCGGACAGGGCTGCCGGGTGACCAGGCCGCGCTTCTCCATGTTCGAGATCTGGTACGTCAGCCGGCTCGGTGAGAAGACCAGTTGCCCGGCCAGCTCACCCATCCGGAGCCGCTGACCGGGGGTTTCGGAGAGCAGGACCAGCACCTGGTAGTCGGCGAGGCTCAACTCGCTCGTCGCGCGCAACTCGTCCTCCAGCTTGTTGAACAACCGCTGGCTCGACTCGATGTACGCGCGCCAGCAGCCGAGCTGAGCGCTGTTCAAACTCTGTGTCACGCCGGAAGACTAGCACTCCTTCAAATTAGAAACAAACATCCAGCCCCGCTCTGCATCGGCACCCCCAGCTCGACTGGACAAGTCCTACGGGTTTGAAGAAACTGCCTCGGTCGACCTGTTCGAGGTGACCGGTGCCGCCCGTCCGTGCGTCCATACGGGCAACCGGGTCGGGACTGGCCGGGAACTTCACGAGCGTGGGCGGCGACCAACAGGGCGAAAGCAAGCGACCCTGAAGACAGAGGAAGTACATGCGAACAGCCCCGTCGCCCGCTCCACGACGGCGTACAACACTCGTGACCATCGTCTGCGCCGCCGTGGCGTCGCTGGCCCTGATCGGCGCCACGGCCGGTTGCGGCGGTTCCGAGCCGGCCGAGAGCCCGGCCAGCCCGAGTGCTTCGGCGACGGCCGGACCCTTCAGCCTGCGCGACCCGTGGGTCAAGGCGGCGGACTCGGGGATGACGGCGGCGTTCGGCACCCTGGTCAACGACAGCGACACCGATGTCACCGTGGTGAGCGCCGCCTCCTCGGTGTCACCGATGGAGCTGCACGAGATGACCATGAAGGACGGCAAGATGGTCATGCAGCCCAAGGCCGACGGTCTGGTCGTCAAGGCTCACGGCACGCACGTGCTGGAGCCCAGCGGCGACCACCTGATGCTGATGAAGCTGGCGAAGCCGGTCAGGTCCGGCGACGAGGTCGCCTTCACGTTGACCTTCGCCGACGGCGGCACCGCCGAGTTCAGGGCGATCGTCAAGCCGTTCGCCGGGGCCGGGGAGAGCTACGACCCGGGCGCGGGCATGAACATGGACCCCACCGCGAGCCCCGGCCCGGGGATGAGCATGAGTCCGGCGGCATGACGGACCAGTCCACCCACCGTCCGGTGAGCAGGCGGCGTCTGCTCACCGGCGGGTCCGTCGCGGTCGGCGGGATCCTCGCCGGAGCGGGTACGGTCGCCGCCGTCCACGCCGCCGCCGACACACCCCCGGCGCCCCACCCCGCCCCGGCTGTCGAGATCGGTACGGCAACCGAGCCGTTCCACGGCCCCCGGCAGGCCGGTATCGCCACCGACCCGCAGTCACACGCCGCGTTCGTCGCCCTCACCCTGAATCCGGGCACCGACCGGGCGGCGCTGGTCCGGCTGATGCGGCTGCTCTGCGACGACGCCGCCCGGCTGACCCGGGGCGAGCCCGCCCTTGCCGACACCGAACGGGAACTGGCCCTGCTCCCCGCCCGGCTCACCATCACGTTCGGGTTCGGACCGGCCCTGTACCACGCCGCCGGCCTCGCGGACCGGCGTCCCGCGTCCGTCGCCGACCTGCCACCGTTTCCGATCGACCGGCTGCAACCCGCCTGGTCCGGGGGTGACCTGCTGCTCCAGATCTGCGCCGACGACCCGCTCACCGTCGCCCACGCCCAGCGGATGCTGGTCAAGGACGCCCGCCCGTTCGGGACGGTGCGCTGGGTCCAGCAGGGTTTCCGCCGCGCTGCGGGGATCCAGCCGCAGCCGCACACCCAGCGCAATGTCCTCGGTCAGCTCGACGGGACCGCCAACCCGAAGCCCGGCACCACCGCCTTCGACCAGGCCGTCTGGGTGCCCGACGGTCCGGACTGGCTGCGTGACAGCACGACGCTGGTGGTGCGGCGGATCCGCGCCGAACTGGAGACGTGGGATCTGCTCGGCCGGGCCGACAAGGAACTCGCGGTCGGTCGGCGGCTGGACAGCGGCGCGCCGTTGAGCGGCACCGCCGAGCACGACGAGCCCGACTTCGCGGTCACCGACGCCACCGGGCTGCCCGCCATTCCCGACTTCGCCCACATCAGTCGCGCCCACACCACCGACGACCGGCTGCGCCTCCTGCGCCGCCCGTACAACTACGACGGCGCGCCGAGCCCGGACGGCCATCCGGACACCGGGCTGATCTTCGCCTCCTACCAGGCCGACATCGAACGACAGTTCCTGCCGATCCAACGCCGCCTCGCCGAACTGGACCTGCTCAACGAGTGGACCACCCCGATCGGCTCGGCCGTCTTCGCCATCCCGCCCGGCTGCGCGCCGGACGGTTGGGTAGGCGAGCAACTTCTCGGCTGACCGCCCGGCGGAGATCGGGTGGCTCGGTGCCGGCAACCCGATCTCCGTGTCCGTACGAGAAATGCGAGGTCGCGCCCGGTTCGGGGTGGGAGACTGCACGACCGTGGAGCCGTTGCAGATATCCGTACCCGGTCTGTTGCTGCGTCCGTGGCGCGCGCAGGACGCGCCCGAGGTCATGGCGGCCATGCGCGAGCCGGCGATCGCCCGGTGGAACGCCGCGCCGAGCGCCGCCGCCGGCCTCGAAGGCGCACGGGAGTGGGTCCGGCGCCGGGCCGACTGGTCCGGCGGGGACCACGCCTCGTTCGCGATGGCCGAACCGTCGACCGGGGAGTTACTCGGCTCGGTCTCGCTGCACCGGATCTTCGACGGTGCCGGCTCGATCGGGTACTGGACCCTCGCCCCGGTACGCGGACGCGGCCTGGCCGCGCTCGCCGTCGCCACGGTGACCGGCTGGGCGTTCCAGCGGTTGAGCCTGCACCGGATCGAACTGTGCCACGCCGTCGCCAACGCCTCCTCCTGCCGGGTGGCGCAGAAGGCGGGTTACCTGCTGGAGGGCACCCTGCGCGAGTCGTACCGGTACGGCGACCAGCAGCGTCACGATGAACACATCCACGGCCGGTTGGCCACGGACGCCTGACCCGACCGCCGCCAGCGGGCTAGCCTGGGCCGGGTGGACGAACTTGATCTCAGCGACTGGCGTGAGCGGGTGGCCCGGCTCTACCTCTCCGACCTGGACCTGACCGGCTTCCGGACCGCTCGGGACGGGTTGTTCGCCCGGCATCCGCAGTCACCGATCCCGGCCGACGAACGGCCGGAGTTCACCGGTCTGCGGTACTTCCCCGAGAATCCCGAGGCCGTGGTCGAGGTCGCGGTGCGCCCGGCCGAGGGCCAGCTGCGAATCGACACCGGCGGGCCCGACGGGGTCGTCCGGTACCGCCGGGTCGGGGTCGCGCAGACGCCGTGGGGTCCGCTGACCCTCTGGTGGATCGAGGCGTACGGCGGCGGCCTGTTCCTGCCGTACCGGGACGGCACCTGCGGGCCCGACTCGTACGGTGGTGGCCGTTATCTGACCGACACGGTCAAGGGCACCTTCGGGCGGGGGGTCACCGTGCTGCCCGGCGACCGGCTCCGCCTCGACTTCAACTACGGCTACAACCCGAGCTGCGCCTACGACGACCGCTGGGCGTGCCCGCTCGCCCCGACCGAGAACCGGGTGACCGCCCCGATCGAGGCCGGCGAGCTGAGGTACGCGTGAGCCCCTCGGCACCGCTCCCGGAAGGTGACGAGGGGCCCCGGTACGACTTCTGTCAGCCGGTGGCCGGTTGCCAGTTCATCCGGCTCAACACCTGCCGGGCCTGGTCGGCGAGGTCGGCGTCGACGGTGACCGCGTACTCACGGGCGCGCAGGGTGGCCGCCGAGGTGAAGTCGCGTCGGCCGCCGGTGCTGGCGTGCGCGATGGCGCCGAAGATCGCGCCCCAGGCGGCACCGATCAGCAGTCCGGCGACGATCACGGCCCACCAGTTGCCGACGGTGAAGATGCCGAACAGGAGCCCGATGAACAGCCCGAACCAGGCACCGGTGGCCAGCCCCGCCACGGCGGCCCGTGCCGTCGTCAGGCGCCCCAGCACCGTCTCCACCAGCGCCAGGTTGGTGCCGATGATGGCGGTACGTTCCACCGGGAACCGGTTGTCGGCGAGAAAGTCGACCGCCTGTTGTGCCCCGGAGTAGTCCGGGTACGACGCCATGGTCACGGTCGGACGGGTATTGCCGCCAGCGCCCGGCATACCCACTCCACCGGCCGGACCGGGTGGCAGGTTGGCGCCACCACCGAGCAGGCCCGGTATCGCTGCCCGCCCACTGGAGGACATGGGTGTGGTCATCAGCTGCCTCCTTCGTCAACGCCCCGGTTTCCCGCCCCGGTACGGCGCTAACCCGTACCCACCGGCCGATGGGCGCCGGTCCGGTTTGGTCCCCGGCGTCCCGTCCGTGCCGACGTGCGGGAGCCCCGCGCCGGATGAGCGTGGCGCGGGGCTCCGGTACCAGCTGGGTGGGGGTCAGCTGGTGCAGGCGGTGCCGTTGAGGGCGAAGGCGGTCGGCGCGGGCAGGGTGCCGGTGTGGGTGCCCTGGAAACCGACGGTGGTGGTGCCGCCGGCCGGCAGGCTGCCGTTCCACGCGGCGTTGCGGACGGTGAGCTGGCTGCCCGACTGGCTCCAGGTGCCGTTCCAGCCGTTGCTGAGCCGTACGGTCGAGCCGACGGTGAAGGTGAGCGTCCAACTGCTGACCGCGGTGCTGCCGTTGGTCAGTCGGACGTCGGCGGTGAAGCCGCCGCTCCACACGTTCGGCACGTAGGCGACCCGGCAACCGCCGGCCGGTGGTGTCGTGGCCGGTGGGGTGGTCGCGGGCGGGGTGGTCGCCGGGGGAGTGGTGGCCGGCGGGGTGGTGGGCGGTGGGGTGGTCGCGGGCGGGGTGGTGGCCGGCGGGGTGGTGGGGACCGGCCCGGCCGCGATCGCCAGGTCGTACGCCCGCTGCGGGACGAACTGTCCGGCGCCGGCGATGCAGCCGTCCGCCTCGCCCGGCAGCTTGATCCAGAACAGGGCGTCGACCGCCGCGTCACCGGTGTTGTTGGTGCTGGCGGTGCCGATCGCCCGCCCCGGCGGGTCGCACCACTCGCCGCCGGCCGGTCCGTTGCCGTTGCGGCTGGTGTCCACCACGATCTTCAGTCGGGAGATCCCGGTGGCCGCGATGACGTTCTTGCCGTACGCGACGGACTCGGCGGTGGTGCGGTAGTTCGAGACGTTGATCGAGATGCCGTCCGCGCTGTTGGCGATGTCCGCGCCGACCAGCCGGTTGGCCATCTCGGCGGGGGCGAGCCAGGCCGAGTGAGCCGCGTCGAAGTAGACCTTGGCCTGGGCCGAGGCCGCCTTGAGCTGCTTGCCCGCGTACGCCATCGAGGCTCGGGTCTCGGCCTGCTGGCCGGCGTTCTGGCAGCTGCTCATCTGGGCCAGTACGTCGGGCTCCAGGACGATGCTGGCCGGGCGGCCGGCCAGGCCGAGCGCCACCTGGTCCACCCACTGGCGGTAGGCGGTGTGGTTGGGGGCGCCGCCACTGCTGGCGCCACTACAGTCCCGGTTCGGGATGTTGTAGACGACCAGGATCGGAATCTTGCCGGCGGCAGCGGCGGCGCCGACGAAGGAGTCGACCTGGGCGCGTACGGCGGTGGGGTTGTAGGTGGCGAACCAGCGGCCCTGCGGCACGCTGGCGATCCGGTCCCGGATCACGGCGGCGCGCGAGTCGCCGGGGTTGGCGGCGGCCCAGGTGGCCGCGTTGGTGTTCGGGTCGACGTAGAAGACCGAGTCGGCGGCGGCTGCGGTCCTGGGGTGCAGCAGGTCGAGGCCGACGATGGCGGCGACGGCGAGCGTCAGCGCGGCGGTGCTGGCTCCGACCGCGGTGAGCGCTGATCGTCTGCGCATGCGGGTTCCTTTCCGGCGGGAAGTGGTATCGAGAGCCTTGGATGGAAGCGCTCCCACGGATATCGACCACCGTACCGGCGGTGTAACGCCCATGTGAAGACCCTGTGTCCGGGTGCAGCGACATTCGTTGCTGTGGTGCCCGTGTTGTTCGAGCCCGGACCCGCTGTGGAGGGTCGACTTCTGTCGATCGTGCGCCAACTTTTGGTTACAGGGTGGAAACTTCTGGGCTATCGCAGTGAAAGACGCTAATGTCTGCTCACTGCGGTGTCTCCTCCGGTCGGCGGGAGCGGCACCGAGATCGCCCTTACGTTCCATGGAGGTCTCGTGTTACGCATTCCCCGCCGGCCACTGGTCGGCGCCATCGCTCTGTCCACAGTGCTCGGACTGGGCGGCTGGACAGCTCCGGCCGCCGCCGCTCCCGCAGCCGTCGGGCCAGCGGTTGTGCAGCCGGCAGCCGTACAGCCGGCAGTGAACGCTGCCGCGCAGGCGGCCCCGGTGGTCGCCGCGGCGCCGCCGCCCACCGCCGGCTTCGAGAAGGTCAAGCTCGACGGCGGCCTGTCCATGGGCGAACCGATCGAGCTGTCCGTGCTCCCCGACGGCAAGGTGCTCTACATCAACCGGGGCACCACCGCCGGCGGCGGCCAGGTACGGCTCTACAACCCCACCACGAGGGTCACCACCGTCGCGCTCACCGTGCAACTCGACGCCCGGTTCGAGGACGGCCTGATCGGCATCACCCTGCACCCGAGCTTCGCCACCAACCGGTGGGTCTACCTGTTCTACTCGCCGAAGGTGACCCCGCTGGTCAACCGGATCTCCCGGTTCACCTTCAACACCACCACGAACGTGCTCGACCCGGCCAGCGAGGACATGCTCATCGAGTGGCCGACCGAGCGGGAACTCTGCTGCCACTCCGCCGGCTCGATGAGCTGGGACAGCAACGGGAACCTCTACTTCGCCGTCGGCGACAACACCAACTCCGGCGGCGACAGCGCCGGCATGGCCCCGATCGACGAGCGCACCTCCCGCAACGCCCAGTACGACGCCCAGCGCACCTCGGGCAACGCCAACGACCTCCGTGGCAAGATTAACCGGATCCACCCGGAGAACAACGGCACCTACACCGTCCCGAGCGGGAACCTGTTCCCCGCCGGCACCACCGGTACCCGCCCCGAGGTGTACATCATGGGCACCCGGAACCCGTACCGGATCTGGGTCGACAAGCGCGCCGGCAACACCCTCTACTGGGGCGAGGTCGGCCCGGACGCCGGAGCCACCCTCGCCAACCGGGGACCGGCCGCGTACGACGAGTTCAACCGGGCCACCGGGCCGGGCAACTACGGCTGGCCGTACTGCGGTGGGCCGAACGTCGCGTACAACGACTGGGACTTCGCGGCCAACGCGCCGCGCGGCTGGTTCCCCTGCGGTGGCACCACCGGACCGGTCAACAACTCGCCCCGCAACACCGGCATCCAGCAGTTGCCGCCGACCAAGCCGGCACTGGTCTGGGAGCAGCACGGCGGCAGCCGGGAGTGGCCCGCCCTGGACAACCCCGGCGGCTGCGGCTCGCCCAACCACACCGAGGTCTACCACTACGACCCGAACCTGGTCTCGGACGTCAAGTGGCCGCAGTACTACGACAACAAGCTGCTCATCTCCGAGTACTGCCGCAACTGGATCAAGGAGGTCCAGTTCAACAACGGCAACCCGTCGACCGGCACCCCGACCCTGATCGAACCGGTGCTCGCCGGGATGAACCTGGTCCACCCGATCGACATGGAGTTCGGCCCCGACGGCTCGCTCTACCTGCTCGAATACGGCAGCGGCTACTTCTCCGGTGCGGCCGATGCCGGCCTCTACAAAATCAACTACGTGCAGGGCGGCCGGTCACCGATCGCCCAGGCGAGCGTCAACCGGGACAACGGCCCGGCCCCGCTGGCGGTCACCTTCTCCAGCGCCGGCAGCTCCGACCCGGACGGCGACCCGATCACCTTCGCCTGGGACTTCGACAACAACGGCACCACCGACTCCACCGCCGCGAACCCGTCGTACACGTACACCACCAACGGCGACAAGCGGGCCCGGCTCACGGTCAGCGACGGCACCGGCCGATCCGCCACCACCCTGGTCCCGATCGTCGTCGGCAACAGCCGGCCGAGCGTGACCATCGGCGCCATCCCGGCCGGCGGCATGTTCGACTGGGGCCAGAACTTCACCGTCACCGCCTCGGCCACCGACCCGCAGGAGGGGGCGATCGACTGCTCCCGGGTCATCATCCGGGTCGCGCTCGGCCACCAGGACCACGCTCACGAGGAGGGCGAGGGGACCGGTTGCAGCGCCACCTTCAACACCGGCCCGGTGCACGCCGGCCCCGACTCGGTGCTCTTCTTCGTCGTCCGGGCCACCTACACCGACCAGGGCGCGACCGGTTCGGTGCCGCTGACCGGGGAACAGACCATCACCCTGTGGCCCAAGCAGTGGCAGGCCGAGCACTACGTACAGCTCAATGGCCCGCAGGTGATCAACCAGGCCGCCGCCGAGGGCGGCAAGCGGCTCGGTGACATCCAGAACGGCGAGTGGGTCAAGCACCACGCGGTCAGCCTCAAGGGCATCGACTCGGTCAAGGCGCGGGTCAGCAACGGCAGCGGCGCGACCGGCACGATCTCCTTCCGGTACGACTCGACCACCGGCCCGGAGGTGGCCAGGGTGACCGTGCCGAACACCGGCGGCTGGGACAACTACACCGAGGTCACCGCCCCGGTGACCCGCCCCAACGACGGACTGCACGACCTGTTCCTGGTCTTCACCGGCGGTGGCGGGGCGATCCTGGACATCGACAGCTACACCTTCGTCGGGCCCGGCATCGGCACCGGCGGACCCAGCGGTCCCCGCACCGGTGAGATCAAGGCGTTGAACAAGTGCATCGACATCAACGCCAGCGGCACCGCCGACGGGACCCGGGTTCAGACCTGGGACTGCAACGGTGCGACCAACCAGCGCTGGACGGTCGGCACCGACGGCACCATCCGGGGTCTCGGCAAGTGCCTGGACGTACAGGCCAGTGGGCTGATCAACGGGACGAAGATCCACCTCTGGACGTGCAACGCCAGCGGCGCCCAGCAGTGGACCGCCCAGGCCGACGGCAGCCTGCGCAACCCGCAGTCCGGCCGCTGCCTGGACATCCCCGCCTCCAGCCTCACCAACGGAGTCCAACTCCAGATCTACGACTGCAACGCCACCGCCGCCCAACGCTGGACCCTCCCCTAACTCCACCCCCACCCCAAGATCCGCACTAATGTAGAGAAAGAGTGGTTATCCGCGACGGGATAGCCACTCTTTCTCTACGCGAGCGGGGCGAGCGGGGATGGGGGGAGGGTGAGTGGTTGGTGGCGTACGGGGAAGTTGACCGAGTTGGCGATGAAGCACTGGCGGTTGGCCTCGGTGTGCAGCTCTCGCGCCTGGTCGAGTTGGTCCGGGGCGGCGACGGTCACCGTGGGGTGAAGGGTCACCTCGGTGAAGTGTCCGCCGCCGCCGGAGGTCCTGGCGAGCAGCCCTTCCGGGTGGTCGACATAGTTGGTGACCACCACTCCCGCGTCGGCGCAGACGTGCAGGTACGCCAGCAGGTGGCACTGGGACAGGGCGGCTACCAGCAACTGTTCGGGATTCCACCGGTCGGCCGCGCCCCGGAACATCGGGTCGGCCGAGCCGAGCAGCGGCGGTACGCCGGGCGCGGTGACCTCGTGCGCGCGGCTGTAGCCCCGGTACTCGGCGGTGCCGGTGCCCAGGTTCCCGGTCCAGGTGAGGGTCAGCTGGTAGCGGTGCGTAATTTTCGGCACGGGTCACTCCTTCGGACGAGAGACGGCTATCCGATCTCCACGTGCGGTGGCCGAACCGCCGCGCGTAGGGTGCCAACCGGAGGAGCGGACGACGGGGAGGTACGTCTTGAGCCGGTGGTACGACAGATGACCATTGTGCCGCGAGCCGTGCCCCGATCCGGTGCCCTGCGCCACGAGGCGATGTTCTACCGCGGTGACGACGACTACCTCGGCGGCGTACGCGGGTTCGTCGAGGCGGGGCTGGCGCAGGCCGAACCGGTCCTGGTAGTCGTCCCCGAACCCCGGCTCGACCTGCTCCGCGACGCGGTGCCCGGCGACGGCACCGGGGTCCGGTACGTCGACATGGCCAGCGCCGGGCGCAACCCCGGCTGGATCATCCCCGGCATCCTGTACGCCTTCCTCGCCGAGCACCCGGACAGCCGGGTACGGGTCGTGGTCGAGCCGATCTGGCCGGGCCGGGCGGCTGCGGCGTACCCCCGGTGTGTGCAGCACGAGGCGCTGGTCAACCTGGCCCTGGGCGACCAGCCGGTCGACGTCCTGTGCCCGTACGACGCGGTGGGGTTGGACGTGGACGTGATCGCCGACGCGGCCAGCACCCATCCGGTGCTGATCCGGGCCGGGGTACGTCAGAGCAGCGCCGGCTACGGCAGCCCGGAGGCGGTGGTCGACGCGTTCAACCTGCCGCTGCCCGAGCCGCCGCTGACCCCGTCCACCCTGCTGTTCAACCGGGCCGGGATGGCCGGCATGCGGGCCCTGGTCGCCGCGCTGGCCACCGAGGCCGGTCTCGCCCCGGACCGGGTCGACGACCTGCGGCTGGCCACGAACGAGATCGCCACGAACGCGGTCGTGCACGGTGGTGAGCCGGCGGTGCTGCGGGTCTGGGCCGGGCCGACCGGCATGGTCAGCGAGGTGATCGGTACCAGCGTGCTCACCGACCGGCTCGCCGGACGGCTGCCCGCCTCGCCCACCAGCGAACAGGGGCGGGGGCTGCTGCTGGTCAACCACCTCTGCGACCTGGTCCACGTGCACACCACCGACGACTCGACCACCGTACGCCTGCACGTGGACTGGTGACCGGGAGCCAACCCGCCCGGTCAGGCGAGGGCGGCGACCGGGGAGTCCGCGAGTCCGGCCAGCAGGGCCGCCGGGTCGTCGAAGACGGCGGCCGCCCCGGCCCCGGCGAGTTCGCTGCGGCAGGTGCCGCCGCAGGTCAGCCCGATGCACGGGATGTCCAGGTGGCCGGCGGCGGCGACGTCCCAGATCGAGTCGCCGACGAGGACGACCCGAGCGCGATCCAGTCCGGCATGGTCCAGCGCGGCGGCCAGCAGGTCGGGCTCCGAGCCGGGCCCGGCCGTACCGGTAATCGAGATGATGCCGCCGATCACGTCGTCGGCGAGCAGCGCGGCCCGGATCGCGTCGAGTTCACGTTCGGTCGCCGAGGTGGCCAGCACCACCCGTAGTCCGCGGGCGGAACAGGCCCGGAGCAGTTCCGACGCGCCGGGCAGCGGACGCAGCCGGTCCCAGAACTCGGCGAACAGGCTGTCGTGGGCGTACCGGATCCGCTCGTCGGCCTCCCGGTCCCGTTCCGGGCCGAGCAGGTGTTGCAGCAGTCGTTCGGCGCCCATCCCGAGAGCCCGGTGGATCGCCGCCATCGGGATCTCCTGGCCGGCCTGACGCAGCGCTTCCCACCAGCTCACCGCGTGCAGATAGGCGGTGTCGACGAGGGTGCCGTCGACGTCGAACAACACCCCGGCGGGTCTGTCGGTCTCCATGCCACCTACCTGTGTACGTCGGGGTTACCCTCCGCGATCAGTATCTCGAACCAGACGGTCGATCCGCGTACGGTCGGGTCGGTGCCCCACGCGTCACTGAGCTGTTCGATCAGCCCGAGCCCCCGGCCCCGGCTGCTCAGGGTGTCGGTACGGGCCCGGGTCACCGTGCCCCGGGTGCCCTGGTCGGCCACCGACACCAGCAGCCGCTCCGGGCTGAGGTCGATCTCCACCCGGGCCGCCGTGCCGGCGTGCAGCAGCGCGTTGGTGGTCAGCTCGCTGGTGCAGAGCACCGCCGCGCCGATCACCGACTCGGCCACCTGCCAGGCGGTGAGCTGGGCGGTCAGCCATTGCCGGACCCGCCCCGGCGCGGTCGGCTCGGCCGGCATCTCCAGCGAGGCCGAGCGGCTGGGTGTCAGCGCGTGCTCCACCGCCAGCACCGCGGCGTCGTCCTCGCTCGAACCCGGCACCGCCGCGCTGGCCACCGCGCAGAGCGTACGCGGATCGCCGCCGGCGGCGGCCGCGACCGCGCTGGCGAGCGCGGCGAACCCGTCGGTCAGGCTCTGCTGCCGCCGCTCCACCACCCCGTCGCTGAACAGCAGCAGCGTGTCGCCGGGCAGGAACGGCACGGTGCTGGTCGGGCGGTGACCAACCAGGCCCAGCGGCACTCCCGGATGCACCGGTAGATACTCGGCGCTGACCGGCTCACCGACCGGGGCGCGGCGCAGCAGCGGGGCCGGGTGACCGGCGCTGGCCAGCGTCATCAGGCCGGTTCCGGGTTCGATCACCCCGTAGACCACGGTGACGAACAGCTCGTCCCGGCGGGCCTCGGTGCCCAGGCTCCCCACCAGCCGGTCGAGCCCGGACAGCACCGCCGCCGGATCCGGGTCGCTGAGCGCCAGCGCCCGCAGCGCGGCCCGGACCTGGCCCATCAGCGCGGCGGCGTGCACGTCGTGCCCGGCGACGTCACCGAGGACCACCGCCAGCCGCCCGCCGCTGAGCCGGAAGGCGTCGTAGAAGTCGCCACCGGCGGCGTTGCCGTCGACCCCGGCGTCGTAGCGGGCGGCCAGGCGCAACCTCGGCAGGTCGGGAAGCTGTTCCGGCAGCATGCTGCGTTGCAGGAGCTGGGCGGTGCCGTGCTGGTTCTCGAACCGGCGGGCCCGCTCGGCGGCCTGCGCCACCAGTTCCGCCGCGGCGGTGAGCAGTGCCCGTTCGGCCGGGGACCACGGGTGGGGGGTGCGGTAGCCGATCGTCAGCGCCCCGCGCAGCGACGGCGTACGCAGCGGCAGCGCGGCCAGCGCCTGGACCTTCTCGTCGTGCCGGTCGGTGGCGGTCGGCAGCAGCGGCTGCCCCTCGCTCCAGTAGCGTGCCGTGCCGGCGACGGCGGTGCCGATCAGCGGGGCGGGGGACTCGGTCGGGTAACCGCGCCACAGCGGCGGCAGCCGCTCGTCGGCCTCGTCGAGCAGCTCGCCCCGGACCCGCCGTACGCCGCGCCAGCCGCCGCCGTCGTCATCGACGGCGAACGCGACCTGGTCGGCGTCGAACGACTCCAGGGCGTAGCGCAGCGCGGCCCGCGCGACGTCGTCCAGGGTGAGCGTGCCGGACAGCGCGGTGGCCAGCTCGCTCAGGCTCTGTAGGCGTCGGGTCACCTGGGTGGTCTCGACCACGATGATCAGCACGCCGATGATCCGCCCGTGCCCGTCCCGGACCGGTGAGTAGCCACGGGTGAGCACCACCTGGTCGGTCTGCTCCGGCTCGGCGGGCACCACCGGCAGCTGGCCTTCCTTCTCCAGGTAGCTCGTGCCGGTCCGGTAGACCCGTTCGATCTCGTCGCCGACCCCGGTCAGGTGCCAGATCGCGGCGAAGACCTCGGCGGCCGGGCGGCCGAACGCCTCCGGGTGCCTGCCGCCGAGCAGCTCGGCGTAGCCGTCGTTGTAGATCAACGCGAGGTCGTCGCCGTAGGCGAGGGTCATCGGCACGGGTGAGGAGAGCACCAGGTCGACCACCGCGCGCAGGGCCGGGTCCCACCGGTCGGCCGGGCCCAGGGGCGTGTCCGCCCACCGGATTCCGGCGTCGGGCTGCCGGGACGATTCCGGCGTCGGAGACAGACCGGTCCGCCGCGAGGGGGGAGCGGGAATCCGCCCGACCGAGCCTGGCATGCCAGCAGCCTAGCCGGCCGGCACGACACCGACGTCGATCAACGGGCCGGCGGGCGGTTCCCGGCGTTTCCACCGGATCGGGGACACCCCGTGACGCGGGCCGCCGTACGGCGCCGCCGGGTCCGGAATGAACCACGTCCGTCCGGGTACGCGGGCAGCGGTGGTCCGGGTGACGGGAGGGACGCCATGCCCGCAATCTTGGCGGTACGGCGGGTCGACGTCGGCACCGAGTTGACCGAGGTCTGGAATTCGATGCTGCTGTTCGTGCCCCGCCTGATCGGCTGCGCCGGCATCCTGATGCTCGGTTGGCTGCTGGCCCGGTTCGTCCTGCGGCTGGCCATCAGGCTGCTCGACCGGTTCGGGTTCGACCAGGTCGTCCAGCGTGGCGGTCTGGGGCGGCTGGTGGCGCGTACCCGGTACCGGCCGGCGACCGTGGTCGCCCGGTTGGCGTACTACCTGCTGCTGCTGTTCACCCTGCGGCTGGCGTTCGCGATCTGGGGTCCGAACCCGGCCCATGACCTGGTCGAAGCCGTGGTCGGCTGGTTGCCGCAGGCGTTCGTCGCGCTGGTGGTGGTGGCGGTGTCGGTGGTGATCGGCAACGCCGTGCACGATCTGATCACCGACGCGCTGGGCCGGGTGTCCTACGGCCGGTTGCTGGCCGACGTGGTCTCGCTGCTGGTCATCGGGCTCGGTGTGATCGCCGCGTTCGTGCAGACCGGGGTGGCGCGGGCGGTGACCGTGCCGGTGCTCGTCGCGCTGCTGGCCACCGTCGCCGGCATCCTGGTCGTCGGGATCGGCGGGGGACTGGTCGGCCCGATGCGGGTGCGCTGGGAGCAGTGGCTGCGCCGGGTCGCCGGCGAGGCGCGGCAGCGCCGCGCGCGCGGCGAGGCGTATCCAAGGGCGGACCTCGGTTCGGCGTACGTCGAACCGGTCGTCGCCGGTCGGGCGCCGGTCCCGCCGCCGCCGGCCGCCCCTACGGTGGCCGACCCCACGTTCGCCGACGTGCCCACCTCACCGGCCCCGGACCGACTGACCACCTACGAACCCGTGCCGACCGGTCTGAGCAGTAGCTACGAGCCCGCGCCGAGCGGGCTGGCCGCTGGCTACGAGGCTGCGCCGGCCGGGCTGGCCCCCTATGAGCCGTTGCCGGAGGGGCTGACGTCGGTCCCGCCGACGACGGAGGCCGCACCCGCCTACCGGCCCGCTCCGATCACGGAGGGACTCGCCGGTTACCCGTCCGACCTGCTCGCACCGGCCCCGGAGTGGCCGAACGGCGGCGGCGACGAACCGCCCCGGTAGGGGCTACTCCGCGGGACTGGCCTCGGCCGGCCGGCGGCGCATGGCGTCGTCGGCGAGGATGACCGTGGCCACCATCAGCGCCACCACGATGCTGAACAGCCAGGAGGCATCGGGTAGGACCTGGGCGGCCACCGGGGCCTGGAGTGCGGTCAACAGGAAGCCGAACCAGGCCCAGCGGCGTTGACGCGCGGAGAAGAGACCGGAGCGTTCATGCATCTGAAGAATTCTGCCGGGTGTTTACCCGTTCGCCCGTAGTCCGTTCGGCCGATTCTGGAGGAGCTGTCCGGTTTAGAGGGCTCTGGTGGTGGCCGTCCGGGAAGTGGTAATACTCCGGTTGCGGATATTCCGGGTGGCGGTACCGGCCGGGGATCGGGAAGGATCGCCAGACGTGTCCAACCGCCCCCGCCCCGCCCTGCTCATTCTGGCCTATCTGGCCTTCGTCAGCCTCGGCCTGCCCGACGGCCTGCTCGGCGTCGGCTGGCCGTCGATCCGCGCGACCTTCGGGGTGCCGACCGAGGCGGTCGGGCTCCTGCTCACCGCGGGCACCATCGGCTACCTCACGTCGAGCGTCGCGGCCGGCTTCACCCTCGCCCGGGTGGGTGTCGGCTGGCTGCTCGCCGGCAGCACCGCGCTGGCCAGCCTCGCCCTGACCGGCTACGCGCTGGCGCCCGTACTGACCGTGATGATCGTGAGCGCGTTGGTGCTGGGGCTGGGCTCCGGGGCGGTCGACTCCGGGCTCAACGCGTACGCGGCGAGCGCCTTCGGGCCGCGCCACATGAACTGGCTGCACGCGTTCTTCGGGCTCGGCGTGGCGCTCGGCCCCCTGATCATGACGAGTGCGATCGGGGCGGGACTCTCCTGGCGCTGGGGGTACGGGATCGTCGCCAGCGCACAGGTCCTGCTCGCCCTCGCGTTCGTGCTGACCGTACGGGCGTGGACCCGTACGCCGGCCCCGGACGATTCCGGGGCGGCCGAGCCGATCGCCGCGCCGGAGCGGGTACGGATCGCCGCCACCCTGGCCCTGCCGGCGGTCTGGACCGGTGCCCTCGCGTTCGCCGTCTACGTGGGCGTCGAGGTCGGCGCCGGCCTCTGGGCCTTCCTGCTGCTCACCCAGGGGCGGGGAATCAGCGCGACGGTGGCGGGCATCTGCGTGTCGGTCTACTGGGGCAGCCTGTTCCTGGGCCGGGTGGTGCAGGGGCTGGTCGCCGAGCGGCTGGGCAGCGCGGCGGTGCTGCGGGGCAGCCTGATCGGGATGGTGGTGGGCGCGGCGCTGGTCGCCGTACCCGGTCCGGGCGCGCTGGCGGTGACCGGCCTGGCCATCATCGGCTTCGCCGCGGCCCCGGTCTTCCCGCTGCTCACCCTGACCACCGCCGACCGGGTCGGTGCCCAGCACGCGGATCGGACCATCGGGTTGCAGATCGGCGCCGCCGGCCTCGGCGGCGCCCTGCTCCCGGCCGGGATCGGGGTGCTGATCAGCCGGTTCGGGGTGGAGACGCTCGGCCCGTCGCTGGTGGTCTTATCGCTGCTCCTGCTCGGTCTCCACCTCGGCTCCGCCCGCCGGGGCCGTGCCACCGCCGGCCGGTTGTCGGAGGTCTGATCAGTGCGGACCGTTGCGCCCGGTGGTCGACGGCCGGTAGGCCCGATCCGGGTCGGTCATCTCCTCCCGGTCCACCTCGGCGCTCGGCCGTCCGTCGGCCGCCTCGGCGCCGTGGCCGTACGCCGACTCCGCGCCCGCGTCGTTGCCGGTCGTGTCGTCCACCTGGCCGTCACCGGTGGAGGCGCCCATCGCGCGCTCCAGGTCGCGCAGGGGTAGCCGTTCGTCGTCCCGCCAGACGGAGCTGTCGTTGTCGGTCATGCTCTGGCCGTACCCGGCGGGTGGTGCGGCAAACCGGTGGTGCCCGCCGGGAGATCCCGACGGGCACCGGTCCGGTACGACTGCCGCACTACGGCTGCGGCCGGTCCACCTTGCCGCGCCAGGCGCCGGTCTCGACGCCGCTGCGGGCCTCGATGAAGTTCTTGAACCGCTGCATGTCGCCCTTGATCCGGCGGTCGACCATGCCGAGCTTGTCGCCGGCCTTCTCGGTCAACCCCTGCGGGTCGAAGTCGAGTTGCAGGGTGACCCGGGTGTGTCCCTCGTCGAGCCGGTGGAAGGTCACCACACCCGCCTGGTGGGTGCCGTTCGTGGAGGTCCACGCCACCCGCTCGTCGGGTAGCTGCTCGGTGATCCGGGCGTCGAACTCGCGTTCGACCCCGACGATCCCGACCTTCCAGTGGGTCATGGTGTCGGAGACCTGGCGGACCTCCTCGACTCCCTCCATGAAGCGGGGAAAGTCCTCGAACTGGGTCCACTGGTCGTACGCGGTCCGTACGGGGACGGCCACGTCCACGGTTTCGGTTACCGCACTCATCTGACTGACTTCCTTCCCTCGTCTGCCGGAAACCACCGCCACCGCGCGTACGCGGCGGGGCAGGTCACCAGCGCTGCGTCTCGTTCGGATGCCCGAGTACCGCCCACACCTCGGAAACCGTACGGAACTCGGTGTCCGGGGGGAGTTGGTCCAACTGGGCGAGTATCTCGTCCGGTGCCTCGTTCTCCTCCGCGCTTCGGCGTAACGCCGCCCGGTCGCCGGGCAGCGCCGACAGGCTGATGAAGCGGCCCAGCCGGCTGCGCTCCTCGACCTCGACCGAGGTCATGCCGGCCGGTGCGCCCGAGCGGGTGTCGGCGGTCGGCGCCCTGGTCGAGCCCGGTTGGTCCTCGCCGGACGGCTCCGGTTCGCGCCACTCCTCGGCTCGGGAGCCGGCGGTGTTGTGCACCGTACTGGCCACCTCCCGGCTCATCTCGTCGTCGAGCCGCGGTCCGTGTTTGCTGCTGCCCCGGTCCATGTCCTATGCGCTACCCCGACGCTCCGGCGGTAAACCGAAACGCCGTCGAGCCGCCGCTGAGCTGGGCAAATGCGTTTGTCGGCGACGGTGGCGGGAAGAGTGAGGGTTGGCCGACGACAGTTCGGGGCCGGTGCGAACCGGCTCGGAGCCAGAGGAGGATGACCATGCCGGGACGTGAGGTGCTTCCGAGTACGCTGCGACGTTCGCCGGACAAGGCCCAGGACACCTGGGCGAAGACGCACGATTCGGCGGTGGAGACGTACGGCGAGGGCGAACGGGCACACCGGACGGCGTACGCGGCGGTGAAGCACTCGTTCGAGAAGGTCGGCGACCACTGGGAGCAGAAGGGCCGCCGGGGCCCGAGCGACGAGCAGGCCGCCGGTGGTGGTCCGGCCCGCCGTGCACCGACCGCCGGTGGCGTCGACGCCAACGCCTCAAAGGACCACCTGATGCAGGTGGCAAAGAAACTCGACGTCCCCGGCCGCTCCCGGATGAACAAGTCCGAACTGGTGGGCGCGATCCAGAAGATGAACACCCGCCAAACCGCCCAGGCGCGAAAGAGCTAGCCCCGCGCCGCCCGAACGGGACCCCGCACCTGTAGAGAACTGAGTGGCTATCCGCGCGCGGATAGCCACTCAATCTCTGTATTGGTGCCCGTCCTGGGGTGGGGGTTACCAGCGGTCGGGCGGGGCGGTGATGTGTACGACCTTGGTTACGGTTAGTTCGTCTAGTAGTTCGGGGCCGTATCCGAAGCCGCTGCCGCTGCCGCGGCGGGGGTGGGCGGCTCCGCCGGGCGCCCCGCCGAAGACGTTGTTGATCTTCACGGTGCCGACCGGCAGTTCCCGCCACGCCTGCTGCGCGTGGGTCATCGACCCGGTCAGTACGCTCGCCGACAACCCGTACGGCGAGTGTGCCGCCCGCGACAGGGCCTCGTCGAACGAGTCGACCACCAGCACGGGTGCGACCGGGCCGAAGGTCTCCTCGCGCATCACCGCCATCTCGTCGGAGCAGTCGACCAGCACCGTGGGCGGGTAGAAGGCGCCCGGCCCGTCCGGCACCGAACCGCCGGCGCGTATCCGTGCCCCGTCCGCGACCGCGGCCCGTACCTGGGTGTCGACCACGGCCCGCTGCCGGCGGTCGACCAGCGGCCCGATCTCGGTCTCCGGGTCGCGTCCCGGGCCGACCCGCAGCGCCCGCGCCCGCGCGACCAGCGCGTCCACGAACCCGTCGGCGACCCCGCGCAGTACGTAGATCCGCTCCACCGCGACGCAGAGCTGCCCCGAGTTGGTGAATGCGCCCAGCGCCGCCTGCTCGGCGGCCCAGCGCGGGTCGACGTTGTCGTCGACCACCAGCGGGTCGCTGCCGCCGTTCTCCAACAGCGCCTTCGCCCCGGTCCGGGCGCAGGTCGCGGCGATCGACCGGCCGGTGGCGGTGGAACCGACGTGGGCGACCACGTCCACCTCCTGCTCGGCCAGCGCCGCGCCGACCCGCCCACCCCCGGTGAGCAGCGACAACACGCCCGGCGGCAGGTGCGCGGCGAAGAGTCGGGCCAGCAGCCAGCCGCTCACCGGGCTGCGTTCGCTCGGTTTCCAGACCACCGCGTTGCCGGTGACCAGGGCGGCGCCGAGCAGGCCGCAGGAGACCGCCACCGGGTCGTTCCACGGCGTCAGCACCGCGACCACGCCCCTCGGCTGGACCGCCATCAGGTCGATCGCCTCCGGGTTGCCGGCGAGCGCCTGGCCGCGGTGGATCGGGCCGAGTTCGGCGTACTGGCGCAGCGTGCCGACGCCGGCCTCGACGCCGCCACGGGCCAGCCCGATCGGCCGTCCCATTTCGGCGGTCTGTGCCTCGGCGAGCTGGTCGGCGGAGGATTCCAGCAGGTCGGCGATCCGGTGCAGGGTGGCACCCCGGACCGCCGCCGGAGTGGCGGCCCAGCCGGCGGCGGCGACCCGGCTCGCCTTGACCGCCGCCGCCACGTGCGCCTCGGTGGCCTCCGGGACGCGGGTGACCTCGGTGTCGTCGGCCGGATCGAGGATCAGCACGTCGCTCGGATCGCCGCCCGCGCCCCACACCCCGTCGATGAGTTGCTGCACCTCGTACATGGCGGGCTGGATGCCCCGGTCCGACGGTGACAAACACCGTTTCGCCGGGATTGCCCCGAGGTCCGCGCCGCTCGCCGTCGGCCGGCACGGTTGCGGTGCCCGCCGCTCACGGGCGAGCACCGTACGGTCGCGCCCGTCACCGGGGCCGCCGCGTTTTGTTACGGAGAAGTGATGTTGCGGTGCCGGGTACGCAGCTTGAACGGCATCAGCGCGCTCTCGATCTTCGTTGCCGTGGTCATCTTCGACAGGCCGTCCCGACGTTCCTCGAACCTGATCGGCACTTCGAGGATGGTGTGCCCGAGCTTGGTGGCCAGGTAGTGCATCTCGACCTGGAAGCTGTAGCCGTTGGACTGCACCCGGTCCAGCCCGATCGCGCGCAGCGAGTCCGCCCGCCAGATCTTGAACCCGGCGGTCAGGTCGCGGATCCGCACCCGCAGCAGGGTGTGTACGTACAGGTTGGCCCAGCCGCTGAGCGCCCGCCGGTACAGCGGCCACGCCTCGTCGAGCTGCCCGCCGGGCACGTAACGTGAGCCGATCACCACGCCGGCCTGGGTGGCGAGCAGTGCGCCGAGCATGCCCGGCAGCGCCTCCGGCGGGTGGGACAGGTCGGCGTCCATCTGGGCCACGAAGTGCGCGCCGCCGTCGAGCGCGCGGGTCATCCCGTCGACGTACGCCCGCCCCAGCCCCTCCTTGCCGGGCCGGTGCACCACCCGTACCCGGTCGGGATGCTCGGCCGCGAGCTTGTCCGCGACGTCGCCGGTCCCGTCCGGGGAGTTGTCGTCGGCGATCAGGATGCTCAAACCCGGCAGTGGCAGGGCGAGCAGTCGGTCGACCAACACAGGCAGGTTGCCCGCCTCGTTGTAGGTGGGGACGACGACGGTGAGCCGCTCATCCCGCCACGGGGATGGCAACTGCACGGGTTCGATCATTACGGACATCCTCGTTCTGCCGACAGCGGTCACCGGAGAGGGTAGTTGCGTCGGTACCCCGGCGCGACCACCGGGCCATCCGGGTACATCCTGTTTACCACCATTCTTTGGGACGGCCACGCGCCGTACCACGGCTGCGAGGTCGGCCGAAACAGGTATCCGACCCCGTTGTCGGGAGTGTCGCACCGGTGATCCGCCACTCGATCCGGGGATTGCGGTTAGCGTGCCGGCGGCGCGGGTACCGGTGCGGAGCGCGTAGTGGGCGAGAAGCAGCGCGCACAGTGGCCGCAGCAGCCGCCGGGGGCGGGCTGGGCGGTCCGGCGACCGGGCGGGACCCAGGTTTACTCCTCCTACCCGAGGGAACCCGCCCCCCGTGCGAAACGATCAGGTCGACCCGCATCAGCGCAGGTCAGGCGGCACGATCGCCGACCCAGCGCAGGAGCGACCTGAACCGGCCCGGGACCGGGTCGAGCCGATCCGACCGGAGCCGATCCGGTCCGAATCGGTCCGATCTGAGTCGATCCGGCCGGAGCCGATTCCGTCCGAATTGATCCTGTCTGAGGCTAAATTGTCGATCCGACCGCCGCTGTTCGACGCGGTGCTGTTCGACCGGGACGGCACGTTGGTGCACGACGTGCCGTACAACGGGGACCCGGCGCTGGTCCGACCGGTCAGGGGCGCCCGGCAGGCGCTCGACCGGCTGCGCGCCGCCGGCCTGCGGATCGGCGTGGTCACCAACCAGTCGGGCCTGGCCAGGGGTCGGTTCAGCCGGCGCGACCTGGAACGGGTCAACGCGCGGGTGGAGGAGCTGCTGGGCCCGTTCGACACCTGGCAGATCTGTCCGCACGCCGAGTCGGGCCCCGGGGTGGCCGGCTGTCGCTGCCGCAAGCCGTCACCCGGCATGGTCTCCGACGCCGCCCGCGCCCTCGGCACCACACCGGACCGATGTGTCCTGGTCGGAGACATCGGCGCCGACATGACCGCCGCCGGTGCCGCCGGTGCCGCCGGAATCCTGGTCCCGACCCCGCAGACCCGCCCCGAGGAGATCGCCTCGGCCCCGGCCGTCGCCGGTGACCTGCCGGGCGCGGTCGACCTCATCCTCCGTCGACAACGACTCGTCGCCGGCCCCGACACCGAGGCCGGTAGGGGCACCGGGACCGGTCGCGACACCGAGGCTGGCCGGGGCACCGAGGTCGGTGGAGGCGCCGGCCCGCGTCGGCGGAGAGCGCGCTGCGTGCTGGTGGCCCGGCCCGACTCGGCCGGGGACGTGCTGGTCACCGGGCCGGCGATCCGGGCGGTGGCGGCCGGTGCCGACCGGGTGGTGATGCTCTGCGGCCCGCGCGGACGGGCGGCGGCCGAACTGTTGCCCGGCATCGACGAGCTGATCGAGTGGCCGCTGCCGTGGATCGACCCGCAACCGACCCCGGTCGACCGGTCCGAAGTGGATCGGCTGACCCGTCGGCTCGCCGAGGTCGGCGCCGACGAGGCGGTCCTGTTCACCTCCTTCCACCAGTCCGCGTTGCCGCTGGCCCTGGTGCTGAGGATGGCCGGGGTGGGCCGGATCGCGGCGATCAGCGACGACTACCCGGGCTCGCTGCTGGACGTACGGCACCGGGTGCCGTTGGGCATCCCGGAGACCGAACGCGCGCTGTCGCTCGCCGCGGCGGCCGGTTTCCCACTGCCCGACGGCGACGATCCGGTGCTCCGGCTGCGCGCCGGGTGCCTGGAGACCGGACCGACCGACGGCGCACTGGCCGAACCCGGTTACGTGGTGGTCCACCCCGGCTCGTCGGTGGCCGCCCGCGCCTGCCCGCCCGAAATCTGTGCCCGGATCGTGACCGCGCTCGCCGATGCCGGACACCGGGTGGTGGTCACCGGGGGGCCGGGCGAGGGGGCGCTGAGCGCGCGGGTCGCCGGCCGATCGGGTGTCGACCTCGGCGGCCAGACCTCGCTGACCGGCCTCGCCGCGATCATCGCCCGCGCCGGGTGCCTGGTCGTCGGCAACACCGGGCCCGCGCACCTCGCCGCGGCCCTGGGTACGCCCGTGATCAGCCTCTTCGCCCCGACCGTCTCGTTCGGACAGTGGGGGCCCTACCGGGTGCCCACCGTCCGGCTCGGCGACGCCGCCGCCGGCTGCCGGCACACCCGCGCCACCCGCTGCCCGGTGCCCGGCCACCCGTGCCTGTCCCGGGTGGAACCGGACAGCGTGGTCGAGGCCGTCCGGCTGCTCGCCATGGCCACCGCCGCGACCGAGCTGGTTCCCGGCGGCACCCTATGAACATCCTGCTCTGGCACGTGCACGGCTCCTGGACCACGTCCTTCGTGCACGGCAAGCACCGCTACCTGGTGCCGGTCACCCCGGACCGGGGCCCGTACGGGTTGGGCCGGGCCCGCACGTACCCCTGGCCGGACACGGTCGAGGAGGTGACCCCGGAGCAACTCGCGGACGCCGACGTGGACCTGGTGATCCTGCAACGGCCGGAGGAGTTCGAGCTGGCCGGTCAGTGGCTGCGCCGCCCGATCGGCGGCGCGTTGCCGGTGATCTTCGTCGAGCACAACACGCCCAAGGAGGGCGCGGTGCCGAACAGCCGGCACCCGATGGCCGACCGGGACGACCTGCTGATCGCCCACGTCACCCACTTCAACTCGCTGTTCTGGGACACCGGCGGCACCCGGACCACGGTGGTCGAACACGGCATCGTGGACCCGGTCGCGCGCTACACCGGTGAACTCGACCGCCTCGCCGTCGTGATCAACGAACCGGTACGCCGAGGCCGGGTCACCGGCACCGACCTGCTGCCGCGCTTCGCCGAGATCGCCCCGCTGGACGTGTTCGGCCTGGGGGTGGCCGGTCTCGGTGACCATCTCGGCCTGCCGGCCGACCGGCTGACCACCCACGACGATCTTCCGCAGAGCCGGATGCAGGCCGAACTCGGCCGGCGTCGGGCGTACCTGCACCTGTGCCGGTGGACCTCGCTCGGGCTGAGCCTGATCGAGGCGATGTCGATCGGCATGCCGGTGGTCGTACTCGCCGCGACCGAGGCGGTGGCCGCGGTGCCGCCGGACGCGGGGACGCTCTCCACCAGGGTCGACACCCTCCTGGCGGCGGCGGCCCACCTGATCGAGCAGCCCGCGGCGGCCCACCGGCTCGGTGTCCGGGCCCGGGAGGCCGCCCGGACCCGGTACGGCCTGGACCGCTTCCTCACCGACTGGGACCGGCTGCTACAGGAGGAGCTATGCGGATCGCGATGATCTCGGAGCACGCCAGTCCGCTCGCCACGCTGGGCGGGGAGGATGCCGGTGGGCAGAACACGCACGTCGCGGAGCTCTCCGCCGCGCTGGCCGCGGCCGGGCACGACGTACGGGTCTACACCCGGCGGGACAGCGCCGACCTGCCCGATCTCGTACGGATGCTGGACGGGGTGGCCGTGGTGCACGTGCCGGCCGGTCCTGCCGAGCCGATCGTGAAGGACGCGCTGCTGCCGTACATGAAGGAGTTCAGCCGGTGGCTGGTCGCGGCGTGGCGGCGCGACGACTGGGTGCCCGACGTCGCGCACGCGCACTTCTGGATGAGCGGCCTGGCTGCGATCACCGCCGGCCGGCAGACCGGGGTGCCGGTGGTGCAGACGTACCACGCGCTGGGCACGGTCAAGCGGCGGCACCAGGGCGCGGCCGACACCAGCCCGGCCCGCCGGATCGGTTACGAGCGGGCGCTGGGCCGGGCGATGGACCGGGTCATCGCGCAGAGCCAGGACGAGGTACGCGAACTGGTCCGGATGGGTGTGCCGCAGGACCGGATGGTGGTGGTGCCGTCCGGGGTCAACGTGGAGAACTTCTCCCCGGCCGGTCCGGTCACCGACCGGCAGCCCGGCCGGGCGCGGGTGCTGACCGTCGGCCGGTTGGTGGAACGCAAGGGCTTCCAGGACGTGATCCGGGCGATGCGCGCCGTCCCGGACGCCGAGTGTGTGATCGTCGGCGGGCCGCCGGAGGAACTGCTCGGCGAGGACCCGCAGGCCCGCAGGCTTCGGGCGCTGGCCCGCTCGTGCGGCCTCGCCGACCGGGTACGCCTGGTCGGCGCCGTGCCGCGCGAGGAGATGCCCCGGTGGTACCGGTCGGCGGACGTGCTGGTCGCCGCCCCCTGGTACGAACCGTTCGGGCTGACCCCGCTGGAGGCGATGGCCTGCGGGGTACCGGTGATCGGGACCAGGGTCGGCGGGCTGATCGACACGGTGGTCGACGGCCGGACCGGTGACCTGGTGCCGCCCCGTGATCCGGGGGCGCTCGGTGCCGCCATCGCCGACCTGCTGGCCGACCGGACCCGCCGGTTCGCCTACGCCCAGGCGGCCCTGGACCGGGCCCGCCAGCAGTACTCGTGGCGGCGCGCGGCGGCGGAGGTCGGCGGCGTTTACACGGCGGTCAGCGAGGTGCGTCGGCCGAGCGGGGTGGTGGCCTGATGACGTACTCCACCGAGGTGATCGACGCGCACCTCGCCGGTCTGGCCTCGGCCCTGCTGCCGTACCGGCGGGTGGCCGGCGACCTGGCCCGCTGGGGGGACGAGCTGGCCGACCTGCTCGCCCGGGGCGGGCGGTTGCTGGTCGCCGGCAACGGTGGCAGCGCCGCCGAGGCCCAGCACCTCGCCGCCGAGCTGGTCGGCAAGCTGCGGGCGGACCGGGCGCCGCTGTCGGCGATCGCGCTCAGCGCGGAGACCTCGTCGCTGACCGCGATCGGCAACGACTACGGCTTCGAGGAGGTCTTCGCCCGCCAGGTACGGGCGCACGGCCGCCGCGACGACATCCTGCTGCTGCTGTCGACCAGTGGCCGCAGCGCGAACCTGATCCGGGCGGCCCGCGCCGGTCGGGAGGTGGGGCTGCGCTGCTGGGCGTTCACCGGCCCGGTGCCGAACCCGCTGGCCGAGGTCTGTGCCGAGGTGCTGGCCGTACCGTCGCCGGATCCGCAGGTGGTGCAGGAACTCCACCTCGTCTCGGCGCACGTGCTCTGCGAGTATGTCGAGCTGGCGCTGCCGACCGCGCTCGGCGTACCGGCCGGCTATGCCGCGCTGCCGCTGGTCGACCCGACCGTCACGCCGGCCCCGGCCCCGGCCCCGCTGGCCGATCCGCCGCTGGTCGACGCACCGTTGGTCGATTCCGACCCGATGCTGCCGGAACTGGTCGAGCCGCCGGTGGTGGAGCGGGATCCGGGCGGGTGGCAACCGGGGGAGCACCGGCCGGTGCGGTCCCGGCGTACGCACAGCCGGGGGCCGAACGGTCGGGCGGGCGGACCGTGACCGGGCGGTTGGTGGTCATCGGCGACACCCTGCTCGACCGCGACGTGGAGGGGGTGGTCAACCGGCTCTGCCCGGACTCGCCGGTCCCGGTGCTGGACGAGAGCACCCACGTCGACCGGCCCGGTGGTGCCGGGCTCGCCGCCCTCTTCGCGGTCGGGCAGGGTTTCGAGGTCGCCCTGGTCACCGCGCTCGCCGACGACGCCGGTGGGGCCCGGTTGAGCAGCCTGCTCACCGCCGCCGGGGTGCACGTGTACGCGCTGCCGCTGCCCGGTGCCACGCCGGAGAAGATCCGGCTGCGGACCCGTGGCCGGGTGCTGCTGCGACTCGACCGGGGCGGTGCCGCCGGTCCGCCGGGCGAGCCGAGCGAAGCCGTACTGGAGTTGCTCGCCGGGGCGGCGGCCATCCTGGTCAGCGACTACGGTCGGGGAGTCGCCGCCCAGCCGACCCTGCGGGCGGCACTGGCGGCGGCCACCGCACCGGTGGTCTGGGACCCGCACCCGCGCGGCCCGGCGGCGGTGCCCGGCGTCCGGCTGGCCTGCCCCAACGAGGTTGAGGTACGCGAACTGGCCGGCGGTACGCCCGGCGCCTCCCGCCTGATCACCGCGTCTCGGGGGGCGAACGGACTGCGTCAGCGCTGGCGGGTCGGCGCGGTGGCGGTGACCCTCGGTGGGGACGGCGCGCTGCTCTGCCACGCCGGCTCGACGCCGCTGGTGGTGCCGTCGCCGACCAGTGCCGACGGGGACACCTGCGGGGCCGGGGACCGGTTCGCCGCCGCCGCGACCGTGGCACTGGCCCGTGGCGCGCTGGTGTCCGAGGCGGTGCAGCAGGCGGTCGGCGAGGCGTCCGCGTACGTGGCCGGTGGGGGAGTGGCGGCTGCCGTACCGGCCCCGGTCGCCGAACCGGTGTCGATCCCCGTTGCCGATGGTGGGCCACGGATCGGTGCGGCGGCGGCCGGTGCGCTGGTCGCCGAGGTCCGGGCGGCCGGCGGAACGGTGGTCGCCACCGGGGGCTGCTTCGACCTGCTGCACGCCGGACACCTGGCCACCCTGGAGGCGGCCCGCCGGCTCGGTGACTGCCTGGTCGTCTGCCTCAACTCCGACGCGAGCGTCGCCGGGCTGAAGGGCCCGGACCGCCCCCTGGTCCCGCAGTACGACCGCGGCCGGCTGCTGGCCGCGCTCGGCTGCGTCGACGCCGTGGTGATCTTCGACGAGTCCACCCCGCACGCGTCCCTGTCCTGGCTGCGACCGGACGTCTGGGTCAAGGGCGGCGACTACGGCACCGGCGGCGGGGACGAACCGGACCTGCCCGAGGCCGAGATCGTCCACCGCTGGGGTGGGCACACGGTGGTGGTGCCGTACCTCGACGGTCGGTCCACCACCGGCATGATCGCGCTGGCCCGGACGGCCGCGCGACGCCTGACGGGAGGAGCGCGATGACCGAAACCATGCCCGGCGCGGGTCCGGCCGTACTGGTCACCGGTGGGTCCAGCGGGCTCGGCGCGGCGGTGGTCACGGCCGTTGCGAAGTCCGGCGGCCGGCCGTACGTGCTGGACCGGCGGGCACCCGCCGACGGGGTGCCGTGGGTCGAGTGCGACCTCGCCGACACCCGTGCCGCCGAGCGGGCCACCCGCGAACTCGCCGAGCGGGCCGGTGGGCTCGACGGGCTGGTGACCGCCGCCGGTGTGGACGTGCCGGGTCGGCTGGTCGACGTGCCCGCCGAAACCTGGGAACGGGTGGTGACGGTGGACCTGCTGGCCACCGCCGCGGTGATCCGGGCGGCGTTGCCGTACCTGGAACGGTCGCACGGAACGGTGGTCACCGTCGCCTCGACGCTGGGCGTGAAGGCGGTCGGTGACGCGACCGCGTACTGCGCGGCGAAGTTCGGGGTGGTCGGCTTCACCCGCGCGCTCGCCGCCGAGCTCGCCGGCTCGGTCGGGGTGACGCTGCTGGTGCCGGGCGGGATGCGGACGGCCTTCTTCGACGAGCGTACGGAGCAGTACCGGCCGGGCGCCGACGCGGTGCTCAACGACCCGGCGAGTGTGGCGGCCTCGGTGCTGTTCGCGCTCAGCCAGCCACCCGGCTGCGCGATCCGGGAACTCGTGGTGTGCGCCGAGCGCGAATCGTCGTACCCGTGATCCTGGTCTTGCGGGCCCTCGGTGTCGGCGACCTGGCGACCGCGGTCCCGGCGCTGCGTGGCCTGCGCGCCGCGTTCCCGGACCGGACCCTGGCGCTGGCCGCGCCGGTCTGGCTGGAGCCGCTGGTCGACCTGGTCGGCGGGGTCGACCGGCTGGTGCCGACGGATGGCCTGGAGGGGGTCGAGTGGCCGGGGCCGGCGCCGCACTGGGCGGTGAACCTGCACGGGCGCGGGCCGCGTTCGCATCGGCTGCTCCAGGCCGCCGGCCCGGAGCGGCTGTGCGCGTTCCACAACGAGGAGGCGGACCACACCGACGGTCCGCCGTGGTCGGCCGACGAGCACGAGGTGGACCGTTGGTGCCGGCTTCTCGACTGGTACGACGTCCCGAGCGACCCGACCGACCTGTCCCTGCGCCGGCCCAGCCCGCACCGGGTGCCGGTCGGCGTGACGGTGGTCCACCCCGGCGCCAAGATCGCGGCGAAGCGCTGGTCACCGGGCCGGTTCGCGGCGGTCGCCCGTGAACTGGGCCGGTCCGGTCACCGGGTGGTGGTCACCGGCTCCGCCGCCGAACGTGACCTGGCCGAACAGGTCGCCCACCGGGCCGGTCTGCCCGGCACCGCCGTGCTCGCCGGCCGGCTCGACCTGTCCGGGTTGGCCGCGGTGGTAGCGCACAGCCGGCTCGTGGTCAGCGCCGACACCGGCGTCGCGCACCTGGCCACCGCGTACGGCATCCCGTCGGTGGTGCTGTTCGGCCCGGTCCGCCCCGAGCACTGGGGTCCGCCCGTCGACCGCCCCTGGCACCGCGCCCTCTGGGCGGCGGCCCTGGCCGAATCCGCTCCCGATACCGGCTCTGAGCTGCCGGAACTTGATCCCGAGGTGCCGGACTCGGTGCCGGTCGAGGGCGACAGCGAACGGTTCCGGCCCCACCCGACGCTGGCCGCGATCGGGATCGAACAGGTGCTCGCCGCCGTGGACGAGGTCGACCACGTCCGACCGGTACGGACGGCGGGGGCGACGTCGCGAGCGGTGGCCCGGGACCGCCATGCGATTGCGACGTAGCGATCCGGCCACCCCCGGGTACGGGCGCCGCCGTCGTGGTCGCGGTGTGAGCTTCGTGGATCCGGGTGGTCGGCCGATCCGCGACCGGGACGAGCTGGAGCGGTTGCGGGGACTGGTGATCCCGCCCGCGTGGCGGGACGTCTGGATCTGCCCGCACCCGGCCGGGCACATCCAGGCCACGGGTATCGACGCCGCCGGCCGCAAGCAGTACCTCTACCACCCGCTGTGGCGGATCCGGCAGGACGAGGCGAAGTTCGACCACGTACTGGAGGTGGCCGCCCGGTTGCCGGTGCTCCGGGAGCGGGTCGGCACCGACCTGGCCGGGCGCGGGCTGGGCCGGGAACGGGTGCTGGCCACGGTGGCGAGCCTGCTCGACTCCGGCACCTTCCGGATCGGCAGCGACCAGTACGCGGCCGGCGACGACCCCACCTTCGGCGTCGCCACGCTCCGCCCCGAACACACCCGTGCCCGGCGCGGCTGCGTGGTGTTCGAGTTCCCGGCCAAGGGCGGTATCGCGCGGGTGCAGCGGATCGACGACCCCGGCCTCTGTGCGGTGCTGCGGGACCTGCGCAACCGGCGGCGCGACGCGGATCGGCTGTTCGGCTACTGGGACGGCCACGGCTGGCGGGACGTACGCAGCGACGAGATCAACGAGTATCTGCGGGCGGCCAGTGGTGGCGAGATGACCGCGAAGGACTTCCGCACCTGGCACGCGACTTTGCGCACATCACGGGCGTTGGCGCGGCTGGGGCCGGAGCGGTCGGAGACGAGGCGCAAGCGGGTGGTCGCCGGGGTCATGCGCGAGGTGGCTGAGCTGCTCGGCAACACCCCGGCCGTGGCCCGAGCGTCGTACGTGGACCCGAGGCTGATCGACCGCTACCACGACGGCCAGACGGTCGAGATCGACCCCACCGCCCCACCCGAGGCGATCGAGCGAGCGGTTATCAACTTCCTGTCGGAGTGAATGCGAAACGCGGCCGAGCTCATCCGGACGGGGGCGGCGAGCTGAGTGCCGTGGCGTGCACGATCGCGTTGAGTGGCACACCGGCCAGACTTGACTGGCTGACCGCCGACCCGGCAGGCCAGCCATGTTGCGCCTATAAGAACCATTTCGACCCGATTCACACCTAGTCGAAATGCCGGCATCGTTCCACAGATCGTGTCTGAATCAAAAAGCTGAGGGATTGTCGGACTCGACGTGCGATCTACTCTCCTTCATCCGCAGTAGACCCGTCATATGACCGAGCGACCGCTTATCCTTCCGACCTGTCCGACGCCCGCTGGTCCCTGATCGCCCCCCGGCTGACCGCGTGGCGTCAGGCCCGAACCGACGCCGGCGTCGGCGGCCGAACCGCTACCCACGACCTTCGAGAAATCTTCAACGCGATCCTCTACGTCAACCGCACCGGCATCGCCTGGCGCTACCTGGCCCCACGACCTGCCACCGTGGCAGACGGTCTACTGGTACTTCACGACATGGACGGGCGACGGCATCTTCACCCAACTCAACTACCAGCTCACCGGCCTGGTCCGCGACCACAGCGGGCGACAGGCGACACCCACCGCGTCCATCATGGACACCCAGAGCGTGAAGACCTCCACCAACGTCCCGACCGCGACCCAGGGCACCGACGCCGGCAAGAAGATCGTGGGCCGCAAGCGCGGGATCGTCACCGACGCCCTCGGCCTACTGCTCGCGGTCATCGTCACCGCGGCCAGCGTCAGCGACAACATGATCGGCATGGACCTGCTCAACCAAGCCGCCGCCACGTATCCCACCCTGACCAAGACATGGGCCGATGCCGGCTTCAAGAACCGAGTTGTCGAACATGGTGCCACTCTTGGCCTCGACGTCGAGATCGTCACCAAGGATCCGCAGGTCCAAGGCTTCAGCGTAGTCAAGCGCCGATGGGTGGTCGAGCGCACACTGGGCTGGCTCATGCAGCACCGTCGGCTCGTGCGCGAGAGGAGTGCAACCATATGAACCTGTCAAGATTCAAGCCGGATCTTCCGCAACTCTCAACGGAATGGATCGAGGCCCGCCGCCTGGCGCTTATCAACGAGATCAACAGGAACCCGAAAGCGGCGGCATCTAAGCGTTGGCTCCCGAGCTTTTCTGTGCGTTTCGGCCTCGCCTCGATCGCGGTCGGAGTCGTTGCTGTCATTATCATTATGGCGCTGGGGACGACGCCTCCCATCGAATCCGCTTACGCGTCATGGACAGCGATACCCCATCCCGCAACTCCGACCGAAGCGACGAGGATGGCCGACGAATGCCGAGATCGACTCACCAAAATGAAAGGCCCAAGCAGTCAAAGCGTGCCCAGTAACCTAATACTCGCCGAACAACGAGGGAATATAACAACGGTCATGCTAGGTGGGCCGAACAGCTATGCATTCTGTCTCCTTTCGCCCAACCAGGCCTTCTCAGGGCGAGGTGAGACCACGGGCAGCCCCAAGGAGGGGGTCGAAGTTATAAGCTCCCCTGTTAGGCATAATGGCGGCGGCACCGCACGCGTTTTTCTCGCCCAAATAGGCCCGGACGTGACTGCAGTGGACATCGTTACAATAGATCAGGGCCGGATTACCGCCACCGTCGCAAAGGGTTGGTGCGTCGCGTGGTGGCCGTCTGCAACCACGGCGGTCGAGCTTCTGGTGACGGGTCGGACCGGCACAACCGCTGCACAGAAACTTGACCCACCGCCCACAGACAATGGGTTGCCCTCGACCGTTGTTCGACCTTCTTGACCGGCCGCTTGTGCTGGACCGCCTCAACGTGTGGCACTCCTTTCTCCCGTCGCGTACGGGTGGTCAGGTGGTCGCGGGACGTTCAAACCGATCGCAGCCGGCGGCGGATCGGCGGGTCGTGGATCCAGCCGATGAAGCGGGCTTCGGCTTGTTCGGGGGTCAGGTCGGGCAGGGTCGCGGTTGCTTTGTCGCGGAAGGCGCCCATCACCTCGGCGAGTCGTGGTCGGTTGCCCTGGTAGAGGGACCACATTCGGCGGCGGAAGATCTGGCAGGGCCATTCCTCGTTGTCGTCGCGGCAGTGCCAGTCGTCGCCGGGGCGGTGCGGGGCGCCCATCGGGACGTCAGCGTCCGGGTCGTGTTCCACGTTCGTTCTCTCCGTTCAGAGCAGGTGGACCCGCTCGGTGCCGCCGTCGGGGTTCCGCACGGTGAGGCTTCCCCCGCCCCGTTCGGTCAGGTCGAGGACCAGGTCGAAGACCACGAGCGCCCGGTTGATCGTGTCCGTCTTCGTGTCCCCCGTACGGGCGCGCGCCGAGGCGAGCGCGTCGACCGCGCGGGGCACCAGGTTGACCGTCACCTTCGTCAGCGCCGACCGGTCCGGCACCGGGTCAGCCACGACGTCTACCGACCACGATCATCGGTACCGTCGGGGCCGGTGGTCGGGTCTTGCACGACCAGCACGGGCACGAGCACGGCGCCCACGGCAGCCACGACTTCGACCACGGCTTGACCCAACCCCCACACCGGTCACACTTCCCGCTGCCACCACCACAGTTCATGCACAACGGCCCGTCCACCGCCGCGGTAAGCGGTCCGTCCGTCACCGGGCCTCCACTGCCACCGGCGCCATTTTTTGTTGCTCGCGTTGCGCCCAGGCCAGTTGCTCGCACCCGTCCGGCCGGCACTGCGGGCACCGGCGCGCACCGGTGTGGCCCCGGATCGTCTCGTTCACCGCCCACACGATCGCCGCCCGAGTCAGCGGCTCATCCTGCCTACTCACGACTCCCCCTTTTCTGCGCCGTTCCGCGTACCGGTGCTCACGTCACGCGCGAGCGCCTGAAGGAACTCGATCGCACGATCCATGTACGGGCACCCGTACTGGGTGCAGTGGAGGCAGACCGGCCGCCAGAGGCGCGAATTACGGTGCCGCATGACCTCACTCCGAGCGATCCACTTCAACGTCTCGATGCTCAATTGCCCGCTCATCGGTCACCCCGTCGGGTTGCGCCGGATACGCCCGGACATCCCGATGGCGAAGAACTCCATCGGCAGGTTCCGACGGTCGCGGTCGTATCGGCCCTCGTTGGGCATGCGCCGCCGTGTACCGGGGGCAGTGGGCAGGTCGGGCAGCCCCTCACCGGGGATCTCCGGGTCGGTGGTCTGGTTCGTCTCGTCGTCACTCACCGGGTGTGCCTCCATCTCGAACGGTCGGGTGAACATCGCGCGGCAGGCGCGGTCGTACTCGGGACCAGCACGTCGTCGCGTCATGACCACCGACTTGGGTCGGTCGCGGTCAGACACCGCTCACACCCGAACGGACACGGAGGCCGCCGATAACCCGGAAGCGCAGTAGTCCGCACCACACCGACCCGGCCCGCCACCCGCTCACCCTCCGGCCCCAGCTCGACCCCCACCAGGGCAACCCAATCCGTACGACCCAACCTCACATCAACGGGGTAATGCGTCACCCGCAGACGAAGGTCCTGCCAACCCTCGGGCCACTCGAACGGCCCATGACCGAGCAGGCACGACGTCGGATCGATCGTGAACACGTCACCGACCTTGACCAACGGCTTATCCGACATGACAGCCCCCATCGCGGGGCAGGCAGTAGCCCGTGCGCTGCCCGAACGTCAGCAACGGCCCGAGGAGAAGCGTCGGACCAGCCCACACCGGGCGGTCGGACGGCGGCGGAATGGGCGGCTGCGGCGCGGCAGCCCCGAGGAACCACGGCCAGGCGCAGCCCCGCCAACGGCGAACCAGGAACACTCTCGACACCTCCTGTGAGCTGTGGGAAGGGGCGCTCCCACCTCCCCTCGGGAGCGCCCCCGCTGACGCAGCCGCCGGGCTCGAACCTCCACCGACCACGCCTCCTTACCGATCACCCTGCCTCGGGTGGCCGGACATGCACACTCCGTTGATGTATGGTCCTCGAAGGTCACGGACATCCATTAGGGAGGCTGGATGAACCATGCACTTGTAGCGGCGATGGCTGAGGTCGGCGAGACCACCGACTCTCTCGCAGCTCAGTTAGGTGTTGACCCGAAGACGGCAGGGCGTTGGATCACCCCTGGACGGATACCGCAGCCAAGGCGACGATTCAAGATCGCCGAGATCCTGAAGAAGGACGTTGGTGACCTTTAGCCGGACGTCCTGCGGCGAAAAGAGCCCGTCTGGTTCCGCCAGTGGACCGAAAATGAGCGCGAGGCGAAGGCGCTGCGCTGGTTCGAACTGACATGGGTGCCGGGCCTTCTTCAGACCGAGGCGTACGCGCGGGCGACGCTGGAGGGCGAAGATCTGACCTCTGCGGAGGTCGAACAGCTCGTCATCGGTCGCCTCGCGCGGCAGTCCATCCTGCGGCGGGACCGGCCGCCGCTCCTGATCGCCGTCATTGACGCCGGGGTGCTCTACCGCTCCGCCTACGGGGACCGCGAGCTGATGCGCGAGCAGTGCGCCTACCTCGCCGAGTGCGCAGAGCTGAAAACAGTGCAGATACACATGATTCCCAGGGACATCGGCATGTACCCCGGCCTCGGCGGACCGTTCACGATCGCCGAGATGCCCGAGGGTGGCCGGATCGCCCACGTCGACAGCCAGGCCGAGGCTCAGATCGTCGAGAAGCCGTCGAAGATTGCTACGCTGGAACGACGGTGGGAACGCATCCGGGGGGAAGCCCTCCCGCGAGCACAGTCCCTAGAACTGATCAGGGAAGCGGCGGCATCATGGACGTGAGCGGCGCACAGTGGCGCAAGAGCACCAGGAGCGGCAACAACGGCGGCAACTGTGTAGAGGTCGCTGACAACCTCGCGAGCGTCGTGCTTGTCCGCGACACAAAGGACCGTGACGGCGGCACGCTGACCTTCGGGCCGGAGGCGTGGCGCGCGTTCGTCGGGCTGGCAAAGCAGCAGTAAACGCCCGTAGCGGGCACGGGCGCCCCGTCCGCTGGCGACCCTGACGAAAAACGTCATTCTCTATTCCTCCTCAAGAGCAGCGAACTCTTCAGGGAAATAGAGAATGACGTTTTTCCGTCCGCCGCGTCGGTGTCACCGCACGTTGTAGTGCCCTGCGCTCTCCGGAGGTGAGTAGACCCTCGCTCGCCGGAGCGATGCCGTGGTGTCCCCGGTACCGGGATGCCCAGACGTCCTATGTGGACCCGAGGTTGATCGACCATTACCACGGGGGCCAGACGATCGCGATCGACCCGACCGCCCCACGCGGAGGCGATCGAGGGAGCGGTTGTCAATTTCCTGTCGAGCTGTACGTCTTCGTCCCTCGTTCTCACCCCTGACGAGGGCTGACTCCCGTCACAGCCAGGTCGAATAGCCGGTTCGCCTCGGTCGCCGGGTCCGGGTGGTGTTCCGTGGCCAGGGCGATGCCGGTGATCAGTGTGAGCAGGTCGGTGAGGGTCACGCCCGATGCGACCGCGCCGGCCTGCACCGCGCGGCGTACCAGTGGTTCGCCTGCCTCGGTGAGTTGCGCGGTGGCGCAGTGCTCGTGCGGTTCGTCGGGGTCGGCCGTCTGGTCGCGGGTCAGTGCCATCGCCAGGCCCCGGATGGAGGCGGCGGACGAGGTGACGGCGCTCAGCCACTCCAGCAGGGCGGCGCGGGTGTCGGCGGCACCGGTCAGGTCGCGGGCGTGGGCGCACAGGATCTCGATCCGTGCGGCGAAGACCGCCTCCAGCAGTGCGTGGCGGCTGGGAAAGTGCCGGCGCACGGTGGCCGAGCCGACCCCCGCGATGCGGGCGATCTGCTCCAGGGACGCGTCGGCACCGTAGGCCGCGATCTCCTCCTCGGCCACGGCGAGCAGGCGCGCGTAGTTGCGCCGGGCGTCCGCGCGCTGGGCGGTCATGGGCGTCACCTCGAAGCTTGCTAAGTGGCGGGGTCCTCCGTATCGTAGCGAAGCATAAACGGCGGCCCCCGCCGTTTAGTGTATGCGCAGGCCAGAGGAGCCCCATGTCTACCGATCCCGCCCCCGTTCTGGTCACCGGCGCCACCGGCCGGCAGGGCGGCGCCACCGCCCGCGCCCTGCTCGCGGCCGGCGTCCCCGTCCGGGCGCTGGTCCGCGACCCCGCAACCGACCGGGCGAAGGCCGTCGAGGCGCTCGGCGCCGAGTTGGTCACCGGCGATCTCCACGACCGCGACTCCGTGACCAGGGCCGCGCAAGGAGCCCGCGCTGTCTTCTCGGTGCAGATGGCCGAGTTCAAGGCGGGCGCCTTCGACTTCGACGGCGAACTGACCCAGGCCGTCAACCTGATCGAGGGCGCGCTGGCGGCGGGCGTACCGCAGTTTGTGCACACGTCCGTCTCCGGCGCCAGCCGGTACACCGAGATCCCCGGCTGGGCCGAGGGCCGCTGGGCGTCGATGGAGCGCCCCCTGGGAACCAAGGCCAAGATCGAGGACCGGGTACGCGAAGCGGGCTTCCCGCACTGGACGCTCATCAAGCCGAGCTTCTTCATGGACAATTTCCTGCCCTCGATGGCATTCCTGTTCCCGCGCGGCGTGGAGGGTGGCCTGGTGAGCGTCCTGAAGCCGGACACCCGGCTCTCCCTCGTCGCGACCCCGGACATCGGTACGGCAGCCGCCGCAGCCCTGACCGCACCCGATCGGTGGCACCGGATCGAACTGGAACTGGCGAGCGACTACCTGACGATGACGGATATCGCCGCTGCCCTCTCCCGCGCGCTCGGCACCGAGCTGACCGCGCCCAACATGACGGTGGAGCAGGCGACCGCAGCCGGGATGCCGGGGATGGGCGCCTCACACGAATTCATGAACGTGTCCGGTCAACCCGCCCGCCCCGAGTACGCGCGGGCCCTCGGTATCCCACTCACCACCTTCGAGGAATGGGCGCACGAACACCTCCGCGCAGCCGGGCGCCGCCAGGGAAACTAACGCTTTCAACTCGTACATCATCTTTTGCGTACGTACACCAAAGATGGTGTACGAGATCGATGCATCATGCGTCCGCCTGGCGTGCCCCGATGGCGTCGATTGCCGGAGTGGCGGTGCGGGTGCCCCGGCTCGACGCCCGCCCGCCGCCGCATCGCCGGCTAACCGTCACTCGGGAGCCGATCACCGCATCTCGTGTCCATGCGGGCCTTCTAGGATCGGCCGGTGAAGACGCCGCCGCTGCCGCCGGGAACGCTCGACCGTCTACCGGGGCTGGCCGACCTAGGCAGAACCGCCACCAGACTGCACCCGCGTCCCGGGGCGGTCGGCGTACGGGACAGCCACGTCGGGGGACCGCTGTGGTGGCCGGCGGACGAACCCCGGCCCACCTGCGAGCACCCGTACATGGTGCGGGAGGAGGTGCCGATCCCGGCCGAACTGGTGGACCGGATGCGGGCCGCCGAGGCTCGGCGTACGGTCGCTCATCAGCTCGCCGACGGCGAGCGCGAGCTGCGCGACGAGATCGCCGACCTGGTCGGGCCCGGTTTCACCGGTTGGGGTTCGCGCGACGGCGGCCCGATGGTCGGCTACCGGTACGTCGCCCGCCCGCACCCGACGCCCCACCCGATGCTGCCGGTGGCCCAGTTGCGGGCCGACGACGTCCCGGACCTGCCCCGGCCCGGTGGCGCCGACCTGCTCCAGGTGCTCTGGTGCCCGTTCGAGCACCAGCAGACCCGCAGTTGGGGACCGACGGTGAGCCTGCACTGGCGTCGCGAGGCGGAGCTGACCGGGGTCCCGACCGAGCCGCCGACCGGCGAGATCGGCGAGATCGGCAACGAGGTCTACCGGCCCCGGCCCTGTCGCCTGCACCCCGAGCAGGTCGTGGAGTACCCATATCCCGAGGAGTTACCGGAGGAGCTACGGGGACGTGTGGACGACGACTACGTGAGCACGTTCATGATGCCCGGCTGGAAGGTCGGCGGGTACGCCAACTGGAGCGTCACCGATCCACACGAGACACCCTGCCCGAGTTGCGCCGGCCCGACCGGGTTGACCCTGGTTGTCGATTCGAAGGAGTACGACGGCGGCACCCGCGACCGGTGGCGGCCGGTCGAGGAGCAGCACCTGGAGTGGGCCGACCCGGAGCGCTTCGACTCGCAAGAGCCGACCGGTGTCCAGGTGGGCAGGTGGGGGGCGCTGCGAATCTTCACCTGTCCGCGCTGCCCGGACACGCCGTTTCTGCTCGACGTGCAGTGACCCGAGCGCTCACTCCAGGGCGAGCCGGAACCAGTCCACCAGGAGTTCGAGCACTCGCCGACGACCGTCGAACATGGCCAGGTCGTCGCGGCTGTCGTACTGCTGGCTCCGGTCGGGGTTGTGCCGGTGGAGGGCGGCGAGCATGCCGGGGGCGAGCCAGAAGTATTTCGCGGCGGCGCCGAGCATGATCGCCCGGCGTACCTCCGCGGCGTCGACGGCCGGGGCGAGTCCGCGCTGGTAGCCGGCGCGGACCGCGTCGGCCACGTCGTCGAGCAGGTCCACGTCGACCAGGCCGTCGAAGAAGGTGTCCAGGATCAGGTTGGCGGCGTCCTCACCGATCGGGCCCGGCCCGACGAAGGTCCAGTCGAGCAGCACCGGCCCACTCTCGTCCACGATGAGGTTCATCGGCCACACGTCATGGTGGCCCAGCGTCCGGGGCAGCGCGTCGGTGGCGGCGAGTACGTCGTACCGCCGTTCCCACAGCGACCGCAACCCCGCGCGCAGGTCCTCGGGCCAGGTCTGCACCGCCACCGGATGGTCCCAGTCCACCGTCTCCGGCACCGGCCGCGACGTCGTGTACGCCCGCAGCCAGTCCCGCGACAGCCACTCCGCCCCCGTCTCCCGCCCCAGCCAGGCCGAGTGGGCGACCCCCAGCCGGTAGCCGAACTCGCCCAACTGCTCCGGTGAGCACCCCATGCCGGGCCGCCCGGGTACGTCCGCCAGCCACAGCGCCACCGACCCGTCGGCCCGGTCGACGGAGTCGAGCAGCACCGGCGCCCGGATCCCGGCCACCGCGTACGCCTCCGTTGCCAGCCCGGTCCGGTAGGCGAGCACCTCCCGCTGCCAGTAGTTCCAGTGAGCCGGGTCGGTGCTGGTCGCCCAGTGCGGGGGATGGTCGTCGCGCCGGTTCGGGGTGGCGATCTTGAGGATTGCCGAGCCGGTGTCGCGTTGGACCCGCCAGATGCCGCCGGTGGCCGCGTTGAACGGGTTGTGTCCCAGCGCCTCCACCGACCACCCGTCCCGGATCAGGTCAGCGCGCTGGCGTGCGACCTGTTCGAGTACCGCCCGGAGCCCGGCGACGACCTCGGCAAGGCTCACCGACACCACCTGATGCCCACGGGAACATAGCCTACCGCCGATGTGATCCCACAGTTGACAGTGCTGCGGCGGCGCTGGTTAGCCCGTCCCGACCCGTCCGGCGGTCGCCGGAAGTGTGGCCAGGAACGGGACGAGGGCGGCGGCCAGTTGTTCCGGGGCCTCCTCGGCCATGTGGTGCCCGCTCTCGATCGGCCCGCCGCCGCGCAGGTCGGACGCCCAGTCGCGCCAGACCGCGAGGACGTCGCCGTACAGGTCCTCCAGGTCGTCGCGGCTGGACCAGAGGACCAGGGTCGGGCAGTCGACCCGTCGGCCGGCGGCCCGGTCCGCGTCGTCCGCCGCCCGGTCGACGCCGAGACCGGCCCGGTAGTCCTCCAGCATGGCCCGGACCGTGGCCGGGTCGTGGATCGCCTCCCGGTAGTCGGCGTGGTTCTCGGCGCCCATCCGGTCGGGGTCGCCGCCGTACCAGGCGTCGGGGTCGGCGAGGATGGCCCGCTCGGGCTTGTCCGGCTGGGCGAAGAAGAACCAGTGCCACCAGGCGGTCGCGAACCTGCTGCCGGCCCTGGCCAGCGCCTCACCGATCGGCACGCAGTCGAGCACGGCCAGCCCGGTCACCGCCGTCGGGGCGTCGAGGGCCAGCCGGGTCGCGACGTAGCTGCCCCGGTCGTGACCGACCACGGCAAACCGCTCGTGGCCGAGCCGGCGCATCAGCTCCACGATGTCGCCGGCCATCGCCCGCTTCGAGTACGGCGCGTGGTCGTCGGTGGTGGCCGGCTTCGACGAACGGCCGTACCCGCGCAGGTCGGGGCAGACCACCGTGTGACCGGCCGCGACCAGCAGCGGCGCCACCCGGTGCCAGGTGGTGTGCGTACGCGGGTGGCCGTGCAGCAGCACCACCGGTGGTCCGGAACCGCCGGCGCGTACCCGTAGCCGTGCGGGACCGACGTCGACTGTCTGCTGGTCGAAGCCCTCGAAGAACACCTCGGCACTGTTCCCGTACCGGTCCACCGGCAATCCCCACAACCGTCACCGACTGGTGTGGACGGCGGTCCACCGGCGACAATGGGTCATGGGGATCATTCGACCCGAGGACGAGGGTTGGACGGGGGCACTGCGAGAGGTCGCCGAGCGGCAGCGGGCCGAACTCGACCTCCACCCGCCGCCCTGGCCGGTCTACGGGTTGGCCGATTCGGTGGAGTCCGGCTGGCTCGCCGGTTGGTCCCGGCAGGACGGCATCACCGTCTCGATCGAGATCGGGTACGGGCTGCCGGTGGACGAGAGCTGGCTGCTGGTGGAGACCCAGCCGCGTACGGGTAGCTTCTTCCACTCCCTCGACCGCCTGCTCGCCGACCAGTTCGCCGCCCAGGGGCGGGACTACCCGGTGCCCGGCGAACTGCCGGCCGGGTCGGCCCCGGACCTGCCGGCGGCGCCCCGGTCGCAACCGGTCGAGGTGATGGTCGACGGTACGCCGACGTCCGCGCTGGTCCAACGGGTGGAGGCGTACGTGGTGTGGCGGGCGGTGCTCGACGAGGTGGTGGTGACGGTGACCGGGCGGGGCGTGTCGACGCTGCCCGCGCTGGTCCGGCTCACCGACCTCGACTCGTACGTGTCCCGGCGCGGCGAGCACATGACGGCGCTCGACCCCGGACCCCGGCCGGAGCCCGTACCGCTGACCGGCCCGGACTCGACCCAACCGCTCTGGGCACATCACGGACTGTTGGCGATGACGATCGCCCGGCGGGCCGAGAACGCGGCGCGACGGGCGCTCAACCGCCCGCACGGCCGGCTCGACGCCGAGTGGGGACCGCGCTGGGACGCGGCGATCCGCCGGCAGCAGGAGCTTCGCGAGCAGAGTGGGACCGATGCCCGAGAGACGGTGACGGCGATGGTCGCCCAGGTCGGCGACCTCCAGGAGCGCGCACCCTGGTGGCGGCGGGACCGGCTGCGGCAGCGGGCGCTCAACGAGGTGGTCTGGGTGACCGCGACCGGCGAGCAGAACGTACGCAGTGCCGCCGCGCAGCTCGCCTGGTCGGTCCAGCCGGAGGCGGGACTCGACGCGTGGCAGCGGTGGGCGGACGAGCAGGGCTGGGCCGAGGGACGGGGCTGAGCCGATCAGGCCGGGCCGGGGCTGAATCGGTCCGGCCGAGGATCGGGGCTGAGCCGGTCAGCGGGCCGGGGCGGACGTGCCCGACCCGCCGATCGGGTCAGCTCGAACTCAGCCGACGGGTTCGAGGATGACGACCGGGATCTGCCGGTCGGTCTTGGTCTGGTACTCCGCGTACGGCGGGAAGACCGAGACCACGTTCTGCCACAGCGCCGGCTTCTCCTCCGGCGTCGCGGTACGCGCCCGTGCCGCGAAGACGTCCGCGCCGACCTGGACCGTGACCTCCGGGTTGTCGGTCAGGTTGAGGTACCAGGACGGGTGTTTCGGAGCCCCGCCGCTCGACGCGACCAGCAGCAGGTTGTCGCCGTCGCGGCCGTAGATCAGCGCGGTCCGGTGCAACTTGCCCGACTTACGACCCCGGACGGTGAGCAGCAGCGTCGGGTAGCCGTTCCAGAACTGGCCCTCCTTGCCGTCGCTGTCCACGTACGAGCGGATGTGGTTGGCCACCCATTCGCTCGGGCTGTCCTGGACCTCTTCGGTCTCGTGCACTGCCATCTTCTCCCTCTCCTTCGGGTCAGTCGTTGAGCACCTCGGCGAGCCGGTCCCGGAAGCGTCGCTCGGCGTCGCTCACGGCCTCGCCGCCGATGCCGAGGATGCCGCCGCTGGGCGCGGCCGACACCACCTGGTCGGCGATCTCGACCAACCAGTGCTCGTACGCGCCAACCTCGCCCTCGTGCACCTTGTTCCCGAGCAGGGTCACCACGCTCTTGGCCCGCAGCAGCACGTCGCTGATCAACGCCTGCGGATCGCTCGGCTCGATCACCGGCAGTTCCTCGCCGTTCTCCGGGTCACCGGCGCGGTTGATCACCTCGCCGGCCACCGCGGCGACCAGCGGGCTGGCCGACTCCCGGCCGGCGGAGATCGCCTCCAGGCCGGCGGCGTTCTCGCTGCGGGTGCGCCGGGCGCCGTTCGACTCGGCCGCGCTCGCCGCGCTCAGCACCGCCTGCGGCAGGCCGACGAGCAGCCCCCACTCCTCGTCGGAGAACCCGAACTCGGTGAATACCGGCTGGTCGGTCACGGCATGCCCCTTTCCGTACGTCGATCAACAAGCGAGCGTCCGGTGGCCGACCAGGATCCGGCACCGGACAGGGTTGGATCAGGTGACAGGTTAGATCAGGTCGACCTCAACGGTGCGTTACCCCCGCGGGCGGTCGTGTCAAACGAGTCGGGCGGCTCAGCGGCCGCCCCTGCCGAACACCGAGCGGATCGCCGCGATCAGCAGCAGCGTCCCGAGTACGGCGCCGACCAGGCGTACGCCGGGGATGTCGTACCAGCTTGTGTCCTGCGCGGCGAGCGGAATCAGGCCCATCCCAGCATTGTCGTACGACTGCCGGAACGGCGCATCCCGCTAATAGAAAGGTTTATTGACTATTTCCTGGGCCGGTGTGACCATGGCAGCACGCGCCGCGACCGGACCGGCGCGTATTCACTGTGGATAACGGGGGTACCGAGCCTGATGAGCACACCGACGGGCGGCCTTTCGATTCTGGCCGCGGCGGTCCTGCAACCGGGTTTCGAGGGCACTGCCGCTCCGCCGGACTGGGTGCGCCGCTGGCTCGCTGAGGGGCTCGGCGGCGTCGCCCTCTTCGCCCGCAACGTACGCGACACCGAGCAGGTGTCCGCCCTCACCGCCGCACTGCGGGCCGAGCGGCCGGACGTGCTGGTGTCGATCGACGAGGAGGCCGGCGACGTCACCCGGTTCGAGTCCCGGCTCGGCAGCTCCCGGCCCGGCAACCTCGCCCTCGGCGCGATCGACGACCCGGAACTGACCGAGCGGGTGGCCCGCGACCTCGGCGCCGACCTGGCCGCCGCCGGCATCACCCTGAACTACGCGCCGGTCGCCGACGTCAACTCCAACCCCGACAACCCGGTCATCGGCGTACGCGCCTTCGGGGCCGACTCCGCCCTGGTGGCCCGCCAGACCGCCGCCTGGGTACGCGGACTCCAGGCCGCCGGGGTGGCCGCCTGCGCCAAGCACTTCCCCGGACACGGTGACACCAGCGTCGACTCGCACATCGACGTACCCCGGATCGGGGCGACCCGGGACCGGCTCGACGCGGTCGAGCTGCCGCCGTTCCGGGCCGCGATCGACGCCGGGGTGCAGGCCATCATGACCGGTCACCTGCTGGTCCCGGCGATCGACGGCGAGTGGCCGGCGACACTGAGTCGCCGGGTGCTTAACGGACTGCTCCGCGAGGAGCTCGGCTTCCAGGGTGTGGTGATCACCGACGGGATCGAGATGCGGGCCGTCGCCGACCGCTACGGCCTCGAAGCCGTGGCCGTACGCGCGCTGGCCAGCGGGGTGGACGCGATCTGCGTCGGTGGCGACCACGCCGACGAGGAGACCGCCCGCCGGCTGCGGGACGCGATAGTCGCCGCGGTGATCAGCGGGGAGCTGCCGGAGGAGCGACTGGTCGAGGCCGCCAAGCGGGTCGGTCAGCTCGCCGCCTGGACCACCGCCGCCCGCGCCGAGCGGCCGGAGTGGTCCGGTTCGGGTCCGGACGGTTCGGTGATCGGGCTGGCGGCGGCCCGGCGGGCGGTCCGGGTGATCGCGACCGCCGACGCCGCCGCGCTGCCGCTCACCGGCCCGGCGCACGTGGTGGAGTTCGCGCCGCCGCGCAACATCGCGATCGGCGCGGAGACGCCGTGGGGAGTGGCCGAGCCGCTCGCCGCACTGCTGCCGGGCACCTCCACGATCCGGCTGGCCGCCGAGGACCTGCCGGCCGGCGACCGGCTGCCGTCCTCCCTGCTCGCCCCGGCGGTGGGTCGCCCGCTCGTACTGGTGGTCCGGGACCTGCACCGGCACGACTGGATGGCCGCCACCGTGGCAGGAATGCTGGCGGTACGCCCCGACGCCGTGGTGGTGGAACTCGGTGTGCCGGAGCTGGTCACCGGCCGGATCCACCTGTCGACGTACGGCGCCACCCGGGCCGGTGCCCGGGCGGCGGCCGAACTGCTCGCCGGTCCCTCCTGAAAGGACGATCGACAGCGCGCTGGGTCACGTGATAGTGACCCAGCGTCTATTTGTCGGTCGGGGGTCGATCGCCCACAGTCCATAACGGAATCAATCCAATCTTTACGAAGGGTGCCCCCACCTTCACGGCTAGTCGCGGTATTGTCCGTCCGGTGACCCCCCGCTGGCAGCGGGCCGCGATGATGCCGTCCTGGATCCGCTGGCTTCCCTGCTCCTTTGTCTACCTGACCGTCGTCCCTGGCCCGGTGCCGTTCCGGCGCTCGGCCTGGAACGGTCTCGTGCCCTGGGACGACGCGCTCTGGTGCGATCCCGGCGACGTGGAGGACTGGGTGGCCCGCTCAAGACAACGCCATCCGCGCCGGGAGGCCGCGCACGCCGAGTTGCACGCGCGCGAGCACTACGACTGGATGGTCGAGGTACGCGGGGCGCGGATCGACCTGTTCGGCGAGATGTGCCGGCGCCGGGACCTGCCGATCCCGCACACCGTCGGCGAGCTGCTGCCCTGCCTCGTCGGGTTCGGCCTGTTCGAGGTCGAGCACGACGGCGCCACCACCGACCCGTGGGTACGCCCCCGACTGGACCTTGATCCGCTCGACGTACTGCCGCTCTCGGCCGAGGAACGCGACCTTGAGGCCCGCGCCCAGCGCGACGACCGGGCGGTGCTGATGGCCATCGCGGTCCGCCGGCTGGCCCAGCGCACCCGGCGGCGGTGGCGGCGCCGGCAGGTCAGCACCAACCTGACCGGGCTGGCCGAGGTCTCCGGCCTGCCGGTGGAGCTGACCAGACAGGCCCTGACCGACCTCGGCGAGATCGCCGACCTGAGCCTGGACTGGCACGACGGCGACGGACGGGTACGACTGACCGTGCCCTGGCCCGACTTCCGGCTGCGCTTCCCGTTCACCGAGCTGCCCGCCCCCGAGCACGCCGTCTGAGGTCGACTGCCGAGCACACCGGTCACGGCGGGGCGGCCGGGTGGCGGGTCAGCCGCGAGGGCTCAGTCGGTCGAGTTCGGTGAGCAGCCGATCCACCTCGTCGGCGGTGTTGTAGTGGTAGACGCTGGCGCGCACCGCGCCGCCGCTGTCGCGCAACCCCATCGCCTGGAAGTACTCGTAGGCGTAGTAGTCACCGGCGGAGACACAGATGCCGAGTGCGCCCAGGGCCGCCGCGGTCTCGGCCGGTGCCTGCCCGGCGACCCGGAACGAGACCGTGGGGCAGCGGTGCCGGGGCGAGCCGTAGACGGTGACGGCGGGCAGCGCGGCCAGCCCGCTCAGCAGCCGCTCGAAGATCGACTCCTCGTAGCTCCGTACCGCGCTCAGGCTTGCCCGCAGTCGGGCCCGGCGGTCGGCGGCGGTGTCGACCGGGTCGGCGACGCCGGCCAGTTCGGCCAGGCCGGCCAGGTGGTCGACGGCGGCGCGCACGCCGGCGAGCAGCGGGAAGCTCGGGGTGCCGAACTCGAACCGGTCCGGCGCCGTGTCCGCCGACGGGATCAGTTTCGCCGGCCGCAGCGGCTCCCACACCGACGGCGCGGCCACCACCGCGGCCAGGTGCGGGCCCGACCACTTGTAGGCGCTGGTGACGAAGAAGTCGGCGCCCAGTTGCGCCAGGTCGGTCGGGCCGTGCGGCGCGACGTGTACGCCGTCGACGTAGACCAGCGCGCCGGCCGCGTGCGCGAGCTTGGCGATCGCCGGCAGGTCCGGGACGGTACCGATGGCGTTGCTGCCGCCGGTGACCGCGACCAGCCTGGTCCGGTCGTTGACCAGCTCGGCGTACTGGTCGGTGGGCAGCTCACCGCTGTCCGGGTCGAACCGCGCCCAGCGTACGGTCGCGCCGGCCGTCTCGGCCGCCTGCACCCACGGGCGCACGTTCGCGTCGTGGTCGAGCTGGGAGAGCACCACCTCGTCGCCCGGCCGCCAGGTCCGCGAGACCGTCCGCGCCACGGTGTACGTCAACGCCGTCGCGCTCGGCCCGAACACCACCCCGTCGGGCACCCCGCCGACCAGGTCGGCGACTGCCGCACGGGCCTCGTCCACCAGCCGGTACGCCCGCTGGCCCGCCACGTTGGCGGTGCTCCGGTTGGCCACCGCCGTACGCATGGTCTGCGCCACCGCGTCGGCGACCCCGGCGGCCACCTGGCTGCCCCCGGCCCCGTCGAGGTGCAGGTAGCCCTCGGTGAGAGCGGGGTAGGCGGCCCGGACCCGGGCGATGTCGTACGGCATGCGGGCACGATATCCGGTCGAAGATCGTTACCGTGCACGAGCATGGTCGCATGCTTCTCGTACCCTTGTTGGGGTGAATAGCCCCCGCAGGTATCCCAGAATGACGTTTGTCCGCCGTACCGCCGGTCTTGCCGCCGGTCTCGCCCTCGGTGCGGCCCTGCTCGCCGGCTGTAGCTCCGAGGGTGCCTCCACCGACTGTGGCATCGACCAGTGCACGGTCACCTTCGACCGGGGTGTCGAGGCCAACGCCTCGATCCTCGGCGTGAACGCCAAGCTGGTCAAGGCCGAGGGCGACCAGGTGACCATCGAGGTTGCCGGCGAGCAACTCACCCTGACTGTTGGCCAGCAGGCCACCGAGATCGGCGGCATGGCGGTGACCCTACAGAGCGTCACCGACAGCCAGGTCCAGGTGCAGATCGGCAAGCTCTGATCCGGTAGGCCGCCGCCCGGGTGGCGGCGCCGCCGAGCGGAGCGCGGCGGCCGGGGCCGACCCCGGCCGCCACCGCCCGGCCGCACCGGCGGTGTGTCGGGGCCGACGTTTGGAAATCACCCCGAACGGTCAATGACACCCCATGTCGATGACCCGCGGTGCCGAAGCCACCGCCTCCCGTGCCGCCTCCCGCGCCGCGAACAGCCCCGCCCTGGCCGCGCTGGCCCGGGCCGGGTTCGTCGGCTACGGAATCGTCCACCTCCTCTTCGCCTGGCTGGCGTTGCAGATCGCGTTCGGCACCGCCGACGACGACGGCGACCAGTCCGGCGCCCTGCGTACGCTGGCCGAACAGCCGCTCGGCCGGTTCCTGGTGATCGCGATCGCGGTCGGCCTGCTGGCCATGGCGATCTGGCAGGCCTTCGAGGCCGCCATCGGGCACACCGAGGACCGGGGCCGCGAACGGGTGCTCGAACGCCTCGCCTCCGCCGGCCGGACGCTCGTCTACCTCTACTTCGCCTACACCGCGTACCAGGTGTTCAACCACGCCAACTCGTCCAGCGCCGACAAGTCTCAGGCGCTGACCGAGGAGCTGATGGCCTCCGCTGGCGGTCGCTGGCTGGTCGGGCTGGCCGGGCTCGCGCTCGCCGCGCTCGGCGTCGGCCTGGTCGTCTACGGGGTGAAGAAGCACTTCGAGAAGCACCTGATGACCGGTCAGATGAGCCCGCAGACCCGGACCCTGAGCCGCCGGCTGGGCGTCGCCGGTTACAGCGCCAAGGGCGTCGCGTACGGCATCGCCGGGGTTCTGTTGCTGACCGCCGCCGTCAACTACGACCCGGACCGGGCCCGTGGGCTGGACGCCGCGCTGCACACCCTGCGCGAGCAGACGTACGGCACGTTCCTGCTGTCGCTGGTCGCGCTCGGTATCGCGGCGTTCGGGGCCTTCTGTTTCGTGCAGGCCTGGTATCGCAAGGTTTAGCCTGAAACCACCGCAACTGCTCAGAGGCCGAGGAACCCGTACCGCATGACCGGTGTTCCCCGCAGGCCGGCGCCAGCCGCCGACCCGCGCGGGACACCGGTCACCTGTGCGTGGGAAACCCCGGCCGGTCCCAGGGGAGACAGACGTGCCGGAAGTACCGGAGTACGCCGAGACCATCGCCGCCGCGCTCGTCGCCGCGGCGCTCGCCCTGCTCGTCGCCGAGGTGCTCTACCGCGCCCTGCGCTGGCTCGGCCGGCGGTCACTGTTACTGGTCGAACTGTCCGAACACGGGCACCGGCCGTTCCAACTCGCCGGAACGGTGTTCGCCGTCCAGGTCGCGGTACGCGGCAGCACCGACTACGCGCGCCACTCCACCTGGCGTACGGCGGTGCTGCACCTGCTGGTGCTGGGGGTGATCGCCGGCGCGGCCTGGCTGGTGGGCGCCGTACTGCTGGCCGCCGAGGACACCGCGCTGGCCCGGTTCCGCACCGACGTACCGGACAACCGGCAGGCCCGGCGGATCAAGACCCAGGTGGTGATGCTGCGCCGGGTCACCATCGCGGTGATCGTCGTGCTCGCCGTCGGTGCCGCCCTGATGACCTTCCCCAGCGTCCGGGGCGTCGGCGCGAGCGTGCTCGCCTCCGCCGGGGTGATCGGCGTGGTCGCCGCGCTGGCCGCGCAGACCGTACTCGGCAACGTCTTCGCCGGCATCCAACTCGCCTTCAGCGACGCGGTACGCCTCGACGACGTGGTGGTGGTCGAGGGGGAGTGGGGACGGATCGAGGAGCTGACCCTCAGCTACGTGGTGGTCCAGATCTGGGACGACCGGCGGCTGATCCTGCCGACCTCGTACTTCACCAGCAAGCCGTTCCAGAACTGGACCCGCACCCGGGCGGCGGTGCTCGGCACGGCCGAGTTCGATGTGGACTGGTCGGTGCCGGTCCAGCTGATGCGCGAGGAGTTGCGCCGGCTGGTGGAGGGGACCGAGCTGTGGGACGGGCGGGTCTGCGTACTCCAGGTCACCGAGGCCACCGGTGGCCTGGTCCGGGTCCGGGCCCTGGTCAGCGCCGCCGACGCGCCGAGCCTGTGGGACCTGCGCTGCCTGGTCCGGGAACACCTGGTCGCCTGGATCCGGGACCAGCGTCCGATCGCCCTGCCCCGGACCAGGGCCGAGATCGGCGACGCCCACGGCGGCTTCGACTGGCAGGCGGTCCGGCCGCCCGGTCGGGGTGGGCCGGTGCCGGCCGCGCAGGCCCGCGACGATGCCCGGGTGTTCGGCGGCAGCGACGACGGCGACGCGCGCAGCAGCACCTTCGTCGGACCGGACGAACCGGTCGACGCCAACGCCACCAGGGGCTAGGAAGCGGCGCTTCCTGGGCTGATTCGCCTCCGGGGGGCCGTTGCTTCCTTCAGGGTGGGAGGGGGACGAATCTTTCGCCGAACAGGATTGCCCGCCTGCGACTCGGGGCATACAGGTCGGCAGGCGGATAGGAGGACACCATGGCCGACCTGCGCGATGGCAAGGTCACCCGGCCGGTGGCCGAACAGTCGGTCGCCGAGCTGGTGCAGCACGGTACCGAACAGGTGTCGAAGCTGATCCGCGACGAACTGGCGCTGGCCCGCGCCGAACTCACCCAGAAGGGCAAGCACGCCGGGATCGGCGTCGGGCTCTTCGGTGGCGGCGGCGCCCTCGCCTTCTACGGACTGGGCGCGCTGGTCGCCACGGTCATCCTGGCGCTGGACCTGGTGCTGCCGGCCTGGGCCGCGGCTCTGATCATCGCCGGGGTGCTGTTCGTCGGGGCCGGGCTGCTCGCCTTCATCGGCAAGAGCCAGGTGAGCCGGGCGGTACCCCCGATGCCGAGCGCGGCGGTGCGCAGCATGCGCGCCGACGTCGACACGGTCACCGCAGCGGTCAAGGACAGGGGACAGCCATGACATTGAGTAATGGCCACGGTGACCACGAAGCGTTGCGGGATGAAATCCGGCAAACCCGTGCTGAGCTGGCCGAAACAGTCCAGGCGCTGGCCGCCAAGGCGGACGTGAAGGCGCGGATCAAGGGTTCGGCCGCCCAGGTCACCGGCCGGCTGCGCGACCAGGCCGCCCACGTCACCGGGCAGGCCCGGACCCAGGCGGGGGAGCGGGCCGAGGAGGTCCGCTCGTCGGTGTCGGAGGCGAACCGGGCGGTCCAGCGCCAGCCGGTACCGTGGGCCGCCGGTGCGCTCGCCGTGGCGGCGCTGGCGGCGGCGGTCGCGTACCTGGTGCTGCGCCGGGGGCGGCGGTGAGCACGGGGCTCGGCCGGGCCGCCTACAAACCGGTCGGCCTGCTGCTCGGCATGGGCGCCGGAGTGCTGGCCGGGGCCCTGTTCCGGCAGGTCTGGAAGGTGACCGCGGGCGATGGCGAGGCGCCCAGTGCGATCGACGAGGACCGGGGCTGGGGCGAGATCCTGGCCGCCGCGGCGTTGCAGGGGGCGATCTTCGCCGTCGTCCGGGCCGCCGTGGACCGGGGCAGTGCGGTCGGCGTACGCCGGATGACCGGCCGCTGGCCGCAGTAACCGTCACCGGTCGGTAGTCGTGACCGCCGCGGTGACCGTAACCGGTCGTCGTGACCGGCACCCGGATGGTGGACCGACTCGTCGTCGCCGGCGGCACTCGCAAACGCTATGCGAACTCCTGGCAAAGGTGCCGAAGTGGTCCTTTGTTCGCCACTCGATCGCTCTCGGTATCCGGCATGGGTCCCTATCGCCACCGCCGGTAACCATAAGCGGGTACGACGATGCGTGAAGGTGTCCCGTCGGCCCGCGCGGCCGAGCATCATGGACTCCCGGCGTACCCGCGATGTACGGCTGGAAAGGGCCCCTGACCGGGCGATCGTCGCCCGAGGACGGGTCCGCGATCGATCGCCGGGCGAGCAAGTCACGGGCGTTCAGGTCACATGTCGGAGAATATCGTCGGGTAGGCTGTGCGAAGTTTTTGCGTACGTGGTTTGCTGTTCCCCGCTGTTAGAGACAGCGGGGTGGAGATGTCTCCCTTCGTGGGGGCCGCTCAGGCGCCGCTGCTCGAAAACGGCCAACCGGCCGCACGGCGTGCTCGGCCGCCAGTTTAGAAGGAGATACACATGGCGCAGGGAACCGTGAAGTGGTTCAACGCAGACAAGGGCTTCGGCTTCATCACCGTCGACGGCGGGGGTGCTGACGTGTTCGTCCACTTCTCGGCGATCCAGTCCAGCGGCTACCGCACGCTGGAGGAGAACCAGCGAGTGGAGTTCGAGATCGCTCAGGGCCAGAAGGGCCCGCAGGCTGAGCAGGTCCGCCCACTCTGATTCAGTGACGGCCGGCCGCCGCCGGCCCTGTAATTGATCCAGCACGGATCGACGTCGAGCCCCGTGGCCAGCAGTGGTCACGGGGCTCGACGCGTTTTCGGACCGGGCAGGCCGGGGCCGGGTGCCGGTCCGGGTGCGCCGTGGCGCCGGGTAGCCCCGGCGCCACGGGAGGGCATCTACCAGCGGTTGTGTACCTGGGGCCGGATCAGCTCGTCGTAGACGGCGTTGACGCTGGCCAGCGTGTCCGCCGGCAGCGGTGCCAGATCGGCCGCGGCCACGTTGCCGCGAGCCTGACCGGGGTTGCGGGCACCGGGGATGACCACGGTGACGCCCGGCTGGTCGATCACCCACCGGAGCGCGAACTGGGCCATCGTCGCTCCCGCCGGCACCAGTGGGCGCAGCCGCCCCACGGCCGCCAGGCCGACGCTGAAGTCGACCCCGGAGAAGGTCTCGCCGACGTCGAACGCCTGGCCCTGTCGGTTGTAGTTGCGGTGGTCGTCGGCGCCGAACGTGGTGTGCTCGTCGTACCGGCCGGAGAGCAGGCCGCTGGCGAGCGGTACGCGGGCGATGATGCCGACTCCGGCGTCGACCGCCGCGGGCAGCACCCGCTCCAGCGGCTTGAGCCGGAACGCGTTGAGGATGATCTGGACGCTGACGATGCCCGGTCGGGCGATCGCCGCCAGGGCCTCCTCGCAGGTCTCCACGCTCACCCCGTACGCGGCGATCCGCTCCTGCGCGACCAGGGTGTCGAGGGCGTCGTAGACCCGATCGTCGCCAAAGACCGACGTGGGCGGGCAGTGCAACTGGACCAGGTCGAGCCGGTCCACCCCGAGGTTGGTCCGGGACCGGTCGGTCCAGGCCCGGAAGTTGTCCAGGGTGTAGGACTCGGGGACCTGCGGCACCCGCCGGCCCATCTTGGTCGCCACGGTCAGCCCGGCGTTCGGGCGCTCCCGCAGGAACCGTCCGATCAGCTGCTCGCTGCGTCCGTCGCCGTACACGTCGGCGGTGTCGAGGAAGGTGACCCCCGATTCGACCGCCGTGGCCAGGATGTCGAGGGCCTCGTCCTCGCCGACCGTGCCCCAGTCCGCGCCGAGTTGCCAGGCCCCGAGCCCGACCACACCGACCTCACGCCCCAATCGGGGGAAGCTGCGCTTTTCCACGCACCGGAGCCTAGACCCCCGGGGCCGACGGGATGCCGGCCTGCCCCTATCCTCCAAACAAAACGTACGTACGGTTTGGAAGCCGACGCGGTCGGCTACGCCACCCTGCTGACCGGCGCCGGGTGCGCGGTGGACGCCTGGGAAACTACCTACGTGCACCTGCTACCCGCCCGTGACCAGGTCGACAATCCGGTGTTGAGCTGGATGGAGGGGACCGCGCTGCGACCGGTCCGGTCCGGCCTCGGCGGCGACACCACCGCCTGGGCCGACTTCCGGGTCGCGCTCGACGAGCGGCTGACCGAGGCGTACCCGATCCGGGACGGCCTGGTGTACTTCCCGTTCCGTCGCCACTTCTTCGTCGCCCGGACCGGCGCACATGCCGTGGCCGGCGCACCACCCGTAGTGAGGAAAAACTCGTGACCGACCTGTCGGCCTTCATCGCCGGACTGCCCAAGGTGGAACTGCACGTGCACCACGTCGGTTCCGCGTCACCGCGGATCGTGGCCGAACTGGCCGCCCGGCACGAGGGGCGTACCCCGGTGCCCGCCGACCCGGCCGCCCTCGCCGACTACTTCGCCTTCCGCGACTTCGCCCACTTCATCGAGGTCTACCTGAGCGTGGTGGACCTGATCCGGGACCCCGACGACGTCCGGATCCTGACCTTCGAGGTGGCCCGCGAACTGGCCCGCCAGGAGGTCCGGTACGCCGAGCTGACCATCACCCCGTACTCGCACGTCCGGCGCGGGATCCCGGCGCCGGCGTTCTGCGAGGCGATCGAGGACGCCCGCAAGGCCGCCGGCGCCGAACTCGGCATCGAACTGCGCTGGTGCTTCGACATCCCCGGTGAGGCCGGACTGCCGGCCGCCGAGGAGACGCTGCGGATCGCCCTGGAGGAGCGCCCGGAGGGGCTGGTCAGTTTCGGACTCGGCGGGCCGGAGATCGGGGTGCCCCGGCCGCAGTTCAAGCCGTACTTCGACCAGGCGCGGGCGGCCGGCCTGCGTTCGGTGCCGCACGCCGGGGAGACCACCGGCCCGGAGACGATCTGGGACGCGTTGCGCGAACTGGGCGCGGAACGGATCGGGCACGGCATCTCGGCCGTCCGGGATCCGCAACTGCTGGAGTACCTGGCGCAGCGGCAGATCGCGCTGGAGGTCTGCCCGACGTCGAACGTACGGACCCGCGCGGTCCCGGCGATCGAGGCGCACCCGCTGCCCGCACTGGTCGCCGCCGGGGTGCTGGTCACCATCAACTCCGATGACCCGCCGATGTTCGGCACCACCCTGGAGCAGGAGTACGCGGTCGCGGCCAACCTGCTCGACCTCGGCCCGGACGGGGTGGCCGCCCTGGCCCGCAACGCGGTCACCGCGTCCTTCCTGCCCGCACCGGAGCAGCGGCGGTTCAGCGCCGAGATCGACGACTACCTCGCCACCAACGGATCCTGATCGCGAGCAGAAATGGGGCTGGCCCGGCGCGGGGTGCTGCGGGCGGCCGCGCCGGGCCAGCGTACGTGGGCGAACGCCACGGTGCCGGGCCGACCGAGGGGGCGGTCGGACGGCGCCGTGGCGTCGCCGAGCTGGCGCGCGCGACGGGACGGGGTGTGGGGGACCAAGTCCCGCCGCGCGCACGAATTCCCGCCGGACCGCGTGGGAAGTGATAGTCCGGCGGAACTGGTGGGATCGGTGCCAATCCTGCCAGTGCCGAGCACGGTGTGCCGCGCGGTTAATCCAGACCTAAGCTGAACTTGAAGATTTCTTACTGATTTCCGGTAAGCAACGGGCCCCGACACACCACAGTGGTGTGTCGGGGCCCGGAAACCTGTGTGGACGGTCAGCGGTGGCGGCGGACCGCCGTCGGTCGCAACGGTGGGGACACGCCCCGCAGTCAGCTCTCCGTACCGCCGGATTTTGGCTGGCGACGGCCCTTGCCGTCGCGCTCCCGGGCCAACCGGCCGACCAGCCCGAACCGGCTGACCTGACGCGGCGTCGCCTCCGGATCGGCGAGCAGCATCACCACGCTGGCCCCGCCGAGCCGGGCCCGGTCGATGCTGACCGAGCCGTTCGCCTGGAGCGCCACCCGGCGGGCGATGTCCAGCCCCAGACCGGTCGAACCCCGGTCACTCGTGCCCCGGCGCAGGGCCCGATCCGGGTTGGCGATACCCGGCCCGGCGTCGTCGACCCGAACCGCTATGTAACCGTCCCGCCGGGACACCGCGACCTCGAACGCCGTGCCCTGCGGGGTGTAGCGGAACACGTTGCCGAGCACCGCGTCGAGCGCCGCCGCCAACTCGGCCCTCGGCACCGGTACGGGGATGCGCAACTGGGCGCCGCTGATCCGGTGCGGCCGGTTCTGGTCCCCGGCGAGCGCCGCCCAGAACACCATCCGGTCCCGGACCACCTCGCTGACGTCGCACATGCCCGGTTCGGTCTCCTGCACGACCGTCTTGCGGGTGGTGTTGATCAGCACGTCGATCTCACCCTCCAGGGTGACGATCGCCTGCCGGATCCGCCGGATCGTCCGGCGTCGGTCGAGTTCCGCCTCGCTGAACGAACCGACGCTGGTGTCGTCGGAGTCGAGCGCGTCGGCGTCGAGCCGCAGCACGGTCAGCGGCGTACGCAACCGGTGCGACAGGTCGGCGACCAGTTCACGTTCGTCGGTACGGGAGGTGACCAGGCGGTCCGCCATCCGGTTGAACGCGTACCCGGCCTCGGCCAGCTCCCGTGGACCGCTCGGCTCGATCCGCAGGTCGAGATCGCCGTCGCCGACCGCGAGCGCGGCCTGGACCAGTCCACGGGCGGACGCGACCGCCCGGCCGGCGAGCCGGTCCACCACGATCACCGAGACCACGACCAGCCCGATCGCGATGGCGATCAGGGTGAGCCAGCGACCACCGGCCCCCGGCTGGAGTGCCGAGTCGGGGATGAACACCTCGACCACCGCGACCCGGTCGCCGAGCGACGCCGGCTCCAGCCGGACCACCCCGCCGTCCACGTCGGCGATCACCAGCTCACCGCTGGCGCGGGCCCGGTCGACGTCGTCCTCGCTGGCGCGCGGGGTGCCGCCGGTCTCCAGCCCGTGCACCACCGGCCGGTCGGTCGGACCGTCGGCGAACTGGCCGATCACCTGGGTCAGCATGGTCGCGTCCGCCCCGGCGGCCAGTGCGCCGACCACCACGGCGGCGTGCCGCCCGGCGTCGGCGAGCGCGTGCTCCCGCGCCTCCTGCTGGAGCGAGATTCCGAGCGGGATGAGGAAGGCGAGGGCGACGATCGAGGTCATGCCGGCCCCGAGGTAGGCCAGCGCCAACCTCAGTCCGGTGCCACCAACCGGAACCCGACCCCCCGCACGGTGCGCAGGTAGCGGGGTTTCGCTGCGGACTCGCCCAGTTTGCGACGAAGCCAATACAGATGCACGTCGATTGTCTGATCCTCGCCGACCGACGGTTGCCGCCATACCTCCTCCAACAGTTCCCGGCGGGACACTACCCGGCCCGGTCGCGCGGCGAGATAGGCCAGCACGTCGAATTCCTTGCGGGTCAGTGCGAGCGGTACGCCGTCGAGCAGCGCGCTGCGCTCACCGACGTCGACCCGCAGGCCGCCGACCTCGTGTACGGCAGGTGCCACCGTACGGCTGGCCCGGCCGGCCCGGCGCAGCACGGTGGTGATCCGGGCGTCCAGGTGCGCGCCGGTGAACGGCTTGACCATGTAGTCGTCCGCCCCGGCCCGGAGCAGCCGGACCACCGACTGCTCGTCGTCGCGGGCGGTGGCGATGATGATCGGCACGTCGGTGATGCCGCGCAGCATCCGTAACGCGTCGGCCCCGTCAAGGTCGGGTAGTCCGAGATCCAGCACCACCAGATCGGGAGTTTCGGCGGCGACCCGGCGCAGGGCGTCGAGAGCCGTGCCGACCGCGTGCACCGCGTGCCCACGATCGGCCAGGGAGCGCAGCATCGCGCCGCGCACGACGTGGTCATCCTCGACCAGGAGCACCGTGGCCACGTGAAGACCGTACTGCCCCTGGCAAGTGCGGCGGATTGCGCCCACGTGCCTTTTGCCGGCATGCTCCCCGTACCATGTCCTTCGTACTTGTCGATGACGCGCGACTTGCCCTGGCTCGTGACAGTTTGGCCGGTCTGTCGGTGGGCGACGCCCTCGGCGCGCAGTACTTCGTTCCCGGGAACAAACCCGCTGACCTGCTGGCCGGTCAGGCGCCCCCGCCGGTCTGGGAGTGGACCGACGACACCGAGATGGCCTGCGGGATCGTGGCGCACCTGGCCGAGCGGGGCGCGGTCGACCGGGACGGGTTGGCGCTGGCCCTGGCGACCCGGTGCGAGCCCTACCGGGGCTACGGCCCGGGCGCGGTTCGCATCCTGCGCCTGATCCGAACCGGCACGCCGTGGCCGGTCGCGTCGGCGTCCGCGTTCGACGGGCAGGGTTCCTGCGGCAACGGCGCGGCGATGCGGGTCGCCCCACTCGGGGCGTACTTCGGTGACTCGACCACCCGGGCCGCCGCCCAGGCCGCCGCGTCGGCGGAGGTGACCCACGCCCACCCGGAGGGGATCGCCGGTGCGGTGGCGGTGGCGGTGGCCGCCGTACTGGCCGTCCGGGCCCGGCTCTCCGGGCATCGACCCGAGCCGGCCCGGTTCCTCGCCGCGGTGGCCGGCGCGGTTGATCCCGCCGGTCAGGTCGGGCGGGGGATCCACCGGGCGATCACCGTTGGTCATCGGTCGACCGCCGAGGGTGCGCACGAGCTGGGCAACGGCAGCCAGGTCACCGCCCAGGACACCGTGCCGTTCACCCTGTGGGTGGCCGCCCGATGGTTGGACGACTATCCGGCCGCCATCCGGGCCTGTGTCGAGGCCGGTGGCGACGTGGACACCACGGCGGCGATCGTCGGCGGCATCGTCGCCGCGTACACCGGGGTCGGTGGTCCGGGCGGTGTCCCGACCGACTGGCTCGCCGCCCGCGAACCCCTCCCGACCTGGCTGCCCTGACCCGACCCGCTGCCCGCTGCCCGCTGCCCGCCTGGGCCGCCCCGCGCCCGGCCGTCCGGCCCGCCGCGTCAGGGCAGGCGGAGGACCCAGCGGTACGCCTGCACCAGGCCGGTGTCGAAGCCGGCGGCCGAGCCCCAGAGGAAGAGCCGGAATCGGCGGTAGAGCGGCTCGCCCCAGTTGGTCACGATCTCGTCCCGGGCGTCGTCCAGCCGGCGCGCCCACTCCCGGCAGGTCAGGTAGTAGTTGTGCCGGTCGTCGGTGACGCTGAGCAGTTCGAACGGCGACCGGGCGACGTGCCGCAGGTACTGGTGCAGCAGCAGCGGGGCCGACGCGCCGGGGTAGACGTAGCGCTTCAGGAAGGTCGACGCGGCGTGCTTGCGCCGCATCGCCAGCGCGTCCAGGTAGACCCGACCGCCGGGTTTGAGCAGCTCGGCGTACTTGCGCAGGGTGGTGCGGTAGTCGGGCAGGTGCTCGGTGACGCCCATGTTGACGATCGCGTCGAAGCGCTGGTGGGGGGAGTAGTTGAAGATGTGCTCGCGGACCACCCGCACCGGCAGCCGCTCGCGGTCGAACAACTCGACCAGGTAGCGCTCGGACTCGCGGGCCAGGGTCGTGGTGGTGACGTTCACCCCGCGCCGGGCGGCGTGTTCGGAGAACGCGCCCCAGCCGCCGCCGACCTCCAGCACGTGGTCGCCGGGACCGACCCCGATCGCCTCCAGCGCGAGGTCCATCTTCCGGGTCATCGCGTCTTCGAGCGGCTCGTCGTCGGAGGCGAAGACGCCCTCCGTGTAACAGCGGTGCCGGGTGTCGAGGAAGCTGAGAAAGAACGCGGAATCCTCGTCGTAGTGGTGGGAGATCGAGCGCCGGTCGTCCTCCCGGCGGCCCCGGACGAGTGCCGGCAGGAACCGACCCATCCAGGCGATCGGGTGGAAGTCGGTGAAGAAGTCGCGCATCCGCAGCGCCGCCGCGAGGTCACCCTCGACGTCGAGCCAGCCCTGGAGGTACGCGACCGCGACGCCGAACTGGTCCAGCCCGGCCAGTGCCTTCGCGCCACGGGGGTCGCTGATGGTGATGGTGAACTTCGGGTCACCGGTGCCGAATAGGTGAGCCGGCGCGCCGGCGTCCGCTACCGCAAACGGCATTGCCGGTTGGGCGGCGAAGAATGTCTCGTACCTGCGCTGGAGTGCGCTGACCAAGTCCGCTGGTGCCACCGCGCCAATCTAACGCCGCAGTCGCGTCGCTGGGAGGCGTAAAAGCAGGACCGATAGCATCGGAGGGCCGATCCACGGGCGATGCCCGTTATGTCTTAATTGAAGGAGTTCACCGTGTCCGCATCCCGTACCCCTGTCGTGGCTGACCCGGTCGTCGTCGCGGCCGGGACCACGGCGGCCGACGCGGTGGCCGCGGCGGGACTGCCCGCGGCCGGCCCGAAGGCGATAGTGGTCGTCCGGGAGGTGACCGGCGACGGCACCGGCCAACTGCGTGACCTCGACTGGGCGCCCGACGTCGACACCGAGGTCGAGCCGGTCAGCCTGGACTCACCGGACGGGCTCAACGTGCTGCGCCACTCCACCGCGCACGTGCTGGCCCAGGCCGTCCAGGACATCTTCCCGGAGGCGAAGCTCGGCATCGGCCCGCCGATCGAGAACGGCTTCTACTACGACTTCGACGTGTCGAAGCCGTTCCAGCCCGAAGACCTCGACAAGCTCGAAAAGCGGATGCAGGAGATCGTCAAGGCCGGGCAGCGGTTCCGGCGCCGCCGCTTCGACAGCCTGGACGAGGCCCGTACCGAGCTGGCCGACGAGCCGTACAAGCTGGAGCTGATCGAGGTCAAGGGGGCCGGCGACTCGGCCGGCGGCTCGGGGCTGGACGCGGGCGAGGTGATGGAGGTCGGCGCCGGTGAGCTCACCATCTACGACAACATCGACGCCGGCACCGACAAGGTCTGCTGGTCCGACCTGTGTCGGGGACCGCACCTGCCCAGCACCCGGCTGATCGGCGCCTTCAAGCTGATGCGCTCCGCCGCCGCGTACTGGCGCGGGTCGGAGAAGAACCCGCAACTCCAGCGGGTGTACGGCACCGCCTGGCCGACCCGGGACGCGCTCAAGGCGTACCTGAAGTTGCTCGAAGAGGCCGCTCGGCGCGACCACCGCAAGCTCGGCTCGGACCTCGACCTGTTCAGCTTCCCCGACGAGATCGGCTCGGGCCTGGCGGTCTTCCACCCCAAGGGCGGCATCATCCGGCGGGAGATGGAGAACTACTCCCGGCAGCGGCACGAGCGGGCCGGGTACGAGTTCGTCAACACCCCGCACATCACCAAGGGCCACCTGTTCGAGACCTCCGGCCACCTCCAGTGGTACGCCGACGGCATGTACCCGCCCATGTCGGTCGAGGGCGCCGACTACTACCTCAAGCCGATGAACTGCCCGTTCCACAACCTGATCTACCGGGCCCGGGGTCGCTCCTACCGGGAGCTGCCGCTGCGGCTGTTCGAGTTCGGCTCGGTCTACCGGTTCGAGAAGTCCGGCGTGGTGCACGGCCTGACCCGGGTACGCGGCATGACCCAGGACGATGCGCACATCTACTGTACGAACGAGCAGATGGCCGGCGAGCTGAAGTCGCTGCTGCGCTTCGTGCTGGACCTGCTGCGCGACTACGGCCTGGACGACTTCTACCTGGAGCTGTCAACGCGCAACCCGGAGAAGTCGGTCGGCACCGACGAGAACTGGGAGAAGGCCACCGAGGCGCTGCGTTCGGCGGCCGAGGAGTCCGGGCTCGACCTGGTGCCGGACCCGGGCGGCGCGGCGTTCTACGGCCCGAAGATCTCGGTCCAGGTGAAGGACGCGATCGGCCGTACCTGGCAGATGTCCACCATCCAGGTCGACTTCAACCTGCCGGAACGGTTCGGCCTCGAATTCCAGGCGTCCGACGGCAGCCGGCAGCGTCCGGTCATGATCCACCGGGCCCTCTTCGGCTCGATCGAGCGGTTCTTCGGGGTGCTCACCGAGCACTACGCCGGGGCGTTCCCGGCCTGGCTGGCGCCGGTGCAGGTGGTCGGCATCCCGATCCGCGAGGAGCACGCCGGCTACCTGGCCGAGTTCGTCGAGGCGCTGCGCGACCAGGGGATCCGGGCCGAGGTGGACAGCTCCGACGACCGGATGCAGAAGAAGATCCGGACCGCCCAGCAGCAGAAGGTCCCGTTCATGGCGATCGCCGGCGACTCCGACGTCGAGGCGGGTTCGGTCTCGTTCCGCTACCGCGACGGCTCGCAGCGCAACGGCATCCCACTGGCCGAGGCCGTCGCCCACGTCGTCGACGTGGTCCGCTCCCGCTCCAACTCCGGCCCAGCCGCGGAACCCCCCAACCCGTCCACCCAACCCCCCGCCTGACCCACCCCGCTCCGCTCCTCCCCCCCCCGCCCCCCTGGCCCCCCGCCCCCGCCCGCTCCGTTCGTTGATCATGAAGTTAGCGCCATTGGAGAAGATCAAAAAGGGCGTTAACTTCATGATCAACGCTCTGGTGTGGCCGTTCCGGGAGGGGGTGGGGGTGGCGTGGGAGGCTGCTTGCGGTGGGAGTTGCTGCGGGGGTGGGCGTTGCGGTGCGGTTCATCCTCGGGTGCCGGGCGGTGTGCACGTGAGCCTGGGCCCGTGGAGCGACCCCGCGTGCCTGCGCGGCAGGTACGGGCGGATGGGTTCCGTGCGGCTGACCGTAGGATCGTCGGTGTGACAGGGGCGGCGCGGCACACGGAATCCGAGATGTCGGACGGGTTGGATCGGCTCTGGACCCCGCACCGGATGACGTACATCTCCGGGCAGGACCAGCCGGCCGAGGGTTACGAGAAACCGTCCGGCTGCCCGTTCTGCCTGGCACCGGGCAAGGAGGGCGACGACAGCCTGGTGGTCGCCCGGGGCAAGCGGGTGTTCGTGGTGCTGAACCTCTATCCGTACAACCCGGGGCACCTGCTCGTCTGCCCGTACCGGCACGTGGCCGACTACACCGAGCTGGACGCGGAGGAGACGGCTGAACTGGCCGCCCAGACGCAGACCGCGATGCGGGTGATCCGCAAGGTCAGCAGCGCGCACGGCTTCAACATCGGGATGAACCAGGGTGGCGTGGCCGGTGCCGGCATCGCCGCCCACCTGCACCAGCACGTGGTACCCCGCTGGGGCGGCGACGCCAACTTCATGCCCGTCATCGGCCGTACCAAAGTCCTCCCCCAACTCCTCACCGACACCCGCAACCTCCTAACCACCACCTGGCCCTAACCCCAATGCCGCGTAGTTAAGGCTTGGGTCTGCTTGTCAAGGGCGTGTCGTGGCAGAAGGAACGACGGGGCTCCGGTATAGAGGTTTGTCACTCCAAGACAGCCTCTGGACCGGGAGCCCCGCCGTTGGAACAGTTTGCCATCACCCGGACGATCGCGGTGGCTTCGGGGCGGTTCGCGCCGGGTCATCTGGGTGAGTTGACGCAGCACGTGCCGTTCGAGATGGTCGACGCGGTCCTGGCCGATACCCGGTCGGTGCAGGCTCGGGTGCGGGATGTGCCTTCGCGAGTGGTGGTATATCTGCTGCTCGCGGCGGGGCTGTTCACCGAGTTGGGCTACCAGCAGGTATGGGCCCGGCTCGTCGCCGGCCTGGACGGGTTGGCGGTGGCGATGCCGACTTCCTCAGCCCTGTCCCAGGCCCGCCGTCGGGTCGGGGACAAGCCCCTGGCGGCGTTGTTTCGGCTGTTGGCGGGTCCACCCGCCGGGGCCCAGCGGTGGCGGGGTCTGCTGGTCTGCGCGATCGACGGCACCAGCATGTTCGTGCCCGACAGCACGGCGAATCTGGCGGTCTACCCGCGTCAGGCCGGCACCCACGGCGGGTCCGGATATCCCATGGTGCGGCTGGTCGCGGTCGTGGCCTGCGGCACCCGCACACTGATCGACGCGGTGTTCACCCCACTCACCACCGGTGAACTCGCCTGCGCCGGGCGTCTGCTGGGCTGTCTGCACCCGGGCATGCTCCTACTGGCCGACCGGGGCTTCGCCGCCCGCACGATGATCGAACAGTTCGCCGGCACCGGCGTCGACCTGCTCGTGCGGGACAAAGACGACCGGCGGCTACCGGTGATCCGCCGCCACCACGACGGGTCCTGGCTATCGGTCATCGGCGCGATGACGGTCCGGGTCGTCGACGCCGAGATCCTGGTGCACCTCGACGGGAAACACCATGTCGGCCGGTACCGGCTGATCACCACCCTCACCGATCACCACCGATTCCCCGCTCTGGACCTGGTCACGCTCTACCACCAACGCTGGGAAATCGAGACGACGTACCTGGAGTTGAAGTCCACCCTGCTCGGCGGACGGGTCCTACGGGCCCGGACCCCGAACGGGGTGAGTCAGGAAGTCCACGCCCTGCTGACCGTCTACCAAACGGTGCGGCTGGCTATGGCCGACGCCACCGCCAACCAACCGACCAGCCCGGACCAGGCCAGCTTCACCGTGGCGGTCCACGCCGCCCGGGACCAGATCATCCTGGCCACCGGGGTCATCGCCGACACCACCATCGACCTCGTCGGAGTGATCGGCCGCGCGGTCCTGACCCACCTCCTCCCGAAACGACGCGCCCGAACAAGCCCACGAGTAGTCAAACGCGCCATCTCCAAACACCGCGCCAAAGGCACCATCGACCGCACCAACTACCACCACACCATCACCGTCAACATCCTGCACACCACAGGATTGACAACCGACCCACCCCCCTAACTAAGCGGCATTGGCCCTAACCCCCTCCCTCCCCCTTCCCCCCCGCGTGCCCCGCCCCCTCCTCGGCGATCTAGGGCGAATACGTGCTTGTTGATCTCCATTCACACGTATTCGCCCTAGATCGCGGGGGGAAGGGGTGGGAGGGTGGGGGGCATGACGGTGGATGGGCGGGTGCTGGGGCGTGGTGGGGTTCGGGTTGGCGGGTTGGGGGTGGGGTGTTGGGCTATTGGGGGGCCCTGGTACGCGGGGGAGCAGCCGCTGGGGTGGGGCAGGGTTGATGACGAGGAGTCGGCGCGGGTCGTACGACGGGCGCTCGAACTCGGGGTGACCTTTTTCGACACCGCCGACACCTACGGGGCCGGGCACAGTGAGCGGGTGCTCGGGCGGGCCCTGGCCGGGCGGCGGGACGAGGCGGTCATCGCCACCAAGTGGGGCAACACCTTCGACGAGCAGACCAAGCAGGCCACCGGGCCGGACTGGTCGCCGGCACACCTGCGCCGCGCGGCCGAGGCGTCGCTGCGCCGACTCGGCACCGACCGGATCGACCTCTACCAACTGCACCTCAACGACCTGGCCATCGAGCTCGCCGAGCCGCTGCTCGGCACCCTCGAAGACCTCGTCGCCGAGGGCAAAATCCGATGGTACGGGTGGAGCACCGACTTCGCCGACCGGGCCGAGGCGTGGGCGCTCGGCGGCCGCCACACCACCGCCATCCAGCACTCCTTCTCCGTGTTGCAGGACTCGCCGGAGGTGCTCGCGGTCTGCGAGAAGCACGACCTGGCCAGCATCAACCGGGGACCGCTCGGGATGGGGCTGCTGACCGGCAAGTATACCGCCGAGACTGTGCTCGGCCCGGACGACGTACGCGGCATCGCGCCGGAGTGGCTGGACTGGTTCCGCGACGGCCGCCCGGCACCGGAGTGGCTGAGGCGGGTCGCCGAGGTCCGGGAGGCGCTGACCGTGGATGGGCGCACCCTGGCCCAGGGCGCGCTCGGCTACCTCTGGGCGCGCAGCCCCCGTACGGTGCCGATCCCCGGCTGCCGCACCGTGGCGCAGTTGGAGGAGAACGCGGGCGCGCTGGCGTACGGGGCGCTCACCGCGGCGCAACTGGCCGAGGTGGAACGTCTGCTGGCTGACCTGCGGGATCCGTCCGAGCGGAACTGAGTACGGCGCCACTGCCCGGTCGCAGCGGGGTAGGTTACCTCCCCGATCGGGCAGAGGCGCCACTCACCGGAGTGAAATAACGTTATCCTAAATCTTGCCGCTGTGTTCGTGCTCCGTACCGGATTCTGAGACGGCGATGCGGAACGGCGATGCGGAACGGTGGCGCGCCCGGCTTCGCGGGCGGCGTCCCGGCATCCTTGCCGGTCGCGCTGGTGCCGCTGGTTGTTGAACTCTGCGGCGTCGCTGGGCTCGATCATGGACCGGTCCGCCCGTTCCGTGCCGGTCCTTTCGAGCGTCCGGGCACCGGACCTTGACGGTCTTGACACGCGGTCGAAACTTTCTAAGATCTATAGATAACGTTATCTCACCGGCTCTCCTTCGCCACTTTCCCGGTGAGTTGGCCACGCCCGACGACGGGTGGAGAAGACCGCAATCCCATCGACGTCCGTTGGCGGTATGCAGGTGGCCGCCCTCGGCATCAGGTACCGGAGTCCGCCGTCCGTCGGACCCGGGTTCGGGCTCACGCGGGACAGCGCCGGAGGCACCGTCGCCGGTTCCGTCCGTGGAAACGCCCGGTCAGCGCGGTAAACCCGCCGGGCATTCGTCCGGCCGTCGAGAAAGGGTTCCCAGCATGACGCAAGGTCCCATCAAGGTCGGGCTGATCGGCGCCGGCAGTATCGCCGGAGTACACGTCGACGGCTATCTCGCCAACCCCGGCATCACCCGTCTGGTGGCCGTCGCCGACGTGGTTCCCGAGCACGCGCGGCGTCGTGCCGAACCCGCCGGCGCGCAGGTCTACACCGACTACCGGGAGATGCTCGCGCGGGCCGACATCGACGCGGTCGACATCTGCCTGCCGCACCACCTGCACCGGGAGGCGATTGTCGCGGCGGCCGAGGCCGGCAAGCACATCCTGTGCGAGAAACCGCTCTGCCTCAGCCACGAGGAGGCACAGGCGGTCACGGAGGCCGTGGAGCGGGCCGGCGTCACCCTCATGTGCGCACACAACCAGCTCTTCTCCGCACCGGTGGCCAAGGCGCGTGAACTGCTGGACAGCGGGCTGCTCGGCACGGTCTACGAGGTGCGTACGACCGACAGCTTCTACAACGACTTCGACCCGGCCAACATGGGCTGGCGCGCGACCGCGGAGACCAGTGGCGGCGGCGAACTCATCGACACCGGATACCACCCGAGCTACCTGCTCATGCACCTTGCCGCGGCGGAGCCGGTCGAGGTCGTGGCGATGCTCAGCACGCACCGCCTCACCTTCATGGAGGGCGAGGACTCCGCGCAGGTGCTCGTACGGTTCGCCAACGGCGTCGTCGGCACGATCACGACGAGTTGGGCGTACACGCCGACCGCGACGACCGAGCGCTTCTCCGTCGTCGGCGCGAAGGGATCGCTGCACAGCGACGGCTCGACGCTCTGGTACCGCCTGCGCGGTGGAGAGGACGGTGCGTTCGAGTTCGGACCCTCGGACGAGTACGGCGGCGAGATCCGCCACTTCGCCGAAAGCCTCCTGGCCGGTACGCCCCCGCTGCACGGTCACGTCGAGGGCATCGCCGTGCTCGGCATCATCCTCGCCGCGTACGAGTCGGCTCGGACGAGGGCGATCGCCCCGGTGACCGCCCTGCTGCCGACGCCGTAGCGGCACCGACCCACGCGGTCGACGGTTCCGCCGCCGACCGTTCGAGCCCCGTTCGAGCCCCGTTCGGCGTCATCTTCCGCCGCATCGCCGAGGAGTGAATCCGTGCGTCCGTCACCGGTTTCCGTACCGAGAGCCACCGGGCGCGAATGGCTCGGACTCGGGGTGCTGAGTCTCGTCGCGTTCGTGACCTCGGTCGACGTGTTCGTACTGCTGCTCGCGCTGCCGGACATCGCCCTCGATCTGGGGGCGAGCGCGGTGCAACAGCTCTGGATCACCGACGTCTACGGCTTCATGCTGGTCGGATTCATGATCAGTGCGGGGACCCTCGGTGACCGGATCGGCCGCCGCCGGCTGCTCATGATCGGCGCGACGGTCTTCGGCGCGGCGTCGGTCGTGGCGGCGTTCTCGGTGGATCCGCTGATGTTGATCGTCGCGCGGGGCGTACTGGGGATCGCCGGGGCGACGCTCGCGCCGGCGACGCTCGGGTTGATCTCCGGGATGTTCCGCGTCCCCCGCGAGCGGGCGGTGGCGGTCAGCGTCTGGCAGATGTGTTTCATGGGTGGCGCGCTGGTCGGGCCGATCCTGGGGGGCCTGCTGATCGGGCACTTCTGGTGGGGCTCGGTCTTCCTGCTCGGGGTGCCGGCGATGGTCGTACTGCTCGTGCTGGGTCCGTTCACCATTGCCGAGAGTTCGCAGCCCGGGGCGGGCCGGATCGACCTGGTGAGCGTCGGGCTCTCGCTCGGCGCGATCCTGCCGACCGTCTACGGGCTCAAGGAACTTGCGAACGCCGGTCCGGACCCGCATTCCGTCGTACCGATGCTCGTCGGTGCCGCGTTCGGGGTGTGGTTCGTTCGGCGGCAACGTCGCCTCGACGATCCACTGCTCGACGTCTCGCTGTTCACGAACCGGGCGTTCGCCGCGATCACCCTCATCATGATCATGGTCACCGTGGTCAGTTCCCTGATGTTCTTCACGGCCCAGTACCTGCAACTCGTGGCCGGGATGAGCGCGTTGGACGCCGCGGTCGCCATGCTGCCCGCGGCGGCCAGCTCCATCGTCGCGATCGCGGCCACGCCGTACCTTGCTCGGGTGTTCGGCCCGGCCACCATCGTCGTCGCGGGCATGACCGTGGCGGCGTTCGGAGCCTGGATGTTCACCACGCCGGCGCCGGGCGACGACCCGACCGCCGTGATCGTCGGGCTCGCGATCGCGACCTTCGGCAACAGCCCGGTCGTGGCCCTGGGTACGACCCTCATCCTCGGCTCCCTGCCGACCGGCCGGGCGGGATCGGCCGGCGGGATAGCCGAGACCGGCACCGAGTTCGGGTTCGCGTTCGGGGTCGCCGTCCTGGGCAGCATCTCCACCGTGGTCTACCGGTCCCGGCTGGTCCTGCCGGAAGACCTCCCGGCCGAGGCACGGTCGCAGTCGCGTGACGGACTCATCGGCGCGATCAACAGCGGATTGCCGGCAGCGGTCGACGCCGCCCGGCACGCCTACGTCCTGAGTCTGCACGCGGTCGGGTGGGCAGTGGTCGTCGTCGCCGGCGCCACCGCCCTGCTCGGCATCCTGTTCCTCCGCCACCCGCCGCCCCGGAACAGCCCGCCAACCCAAGACAGCCCGCCAACCCAAGACAGCCCGCCAACCCAAGACAGCCCGCCAACACACGACAGACCGACAACGGGAGAAGCCGCACAATGAACGTGTCCAGTGCCCGGGAACTGCTCGCCATCGACGGCGGGACCCCATTGCGTACGGATCCATTTCCGGCCCGGCAGCCCTTCACCGAGGAGTGTGTCGAACTCGTCACCGACGCCGTCAGGTCCGGTGACCTGTTCGGCATGGGTGGCCGGTACGTCGGGCGCTTCGAGACCGAGTACGCGGAGTTCTACGGTGCCCGGCACGCCATCTCGGTCTCGTCCGGCACGGCGGCGGTGCACGTGGCGCTGGCCGCGTACGACCCGGAGCCCGGATCCGAGGTGATCACCGCCCCGATCACGGACGCCGGCACGATCGTCCCGATCCTCGCGGCCGGCTGCGTTCCCGTTTTCGCCGACGTGGATTCGAGCTACGCCATGGATCCGGCGTCGATCGAGTCGAAGATCACCGACCGTACGGTCGCGATCGTCGTCGTGCACCTCTTCGGCGGCGCGAGCGACGTCCGGCTCATCCGGGAGATCGCCGACCGGCACGGCATCGCCCTGATCGAGGATTGCAGCCAGGCGCACGCGACCAGGCTCGACGGCCGGTACGTCGGCATGTTCGGCCATGTCGGGGCGTTCAGTCTCCAGCAGTCGAAGCACCTGACCACCGGCGACGGTGGAATGGCGATCACCGACGATCCCGAGTTGGCGGAGCGGATGCTGCTGTTCCGGGACAAGGGCTGGATCCGTACCCGATACGGTTCCCGCTCCTACGACGGATTCGGAATGAACTACCGGATGACCGAACTACAGGCGGCCGTCGGCATTCCCCAGTTGCGTACGTTGGACAGCGTCGTGCGGCGGCGGCGCGACTTCGCCATCCGGGCCAACTCGCATTTCGCGGACGTACCCGGTGTCTCGGCATTCGTGCCGATCGAGGGCTGCGAGGCTTCCTACTGGACCTACCCGTTCGAGGTGGACAACGGCGACATCCACCGGTTCGCCTCGGCGCTGGCCGAGGAGGGGATCCCGACCATGCCCGGCTTCCACAACGATCCGATCTACCTGTCCATGAGCGCGCTGCGGGATCAGAAGACGTTCGGTTCGTCCAGCTACCCGTTCGTCGAGCCGTTCCACGAGCCGGTGTCGTACGCACCCGGTCTCTGCCCGGCCGCCGAGGCGGCGCTCAGCCGGTTGATCGTCTTCTGGCTGAACGAGGACATGACCGAGCGGGACGCGGACTCGGTGGGGCTGGCTGTCGCCAAGGTGGCCCGTGGGCTCACCGCCTGACCGGGTGACCCCACGGTGATCTCGTCGGTACCGTGCCCGCCGGACCCGGATGGGAGCCCGGGCAGGCACGGTACCGACGCAGGATCGGCGGGTCGGTTCAGGAGCCGGCGGCGGCCTGCTCCTTGCGGACCTGGTCGACCAGGTGGGCCGGCATCGGCTCGTGGCGGGCGAAGGAACGGGAGAAGGTGCCCGAGCCGGAGGTGAGCGAGCGCAGCTCGACCGCGTACCGGAGCAGTTCGGTGGCGGGCACCTCGGCCCGTACCAGGGTCCGGTCCATGGTTTCCGGGTCCGCCTCGGTGCCCAGCACCCGGCCGCGCCGACCGGACAGGTCGCTGCGCACCGCGCCGACCGACGAGTCCGGCACCCGGATGACCACCTCGTCGACCGGCTCCAACAGGGTCAGTTCGGCCTGTTCGGCCGCGTCCCGCAGGGCCAGCGCACCGGCGGTCTGGAAGGCGGCGTCGGAGGAGTCGACGCTGTGCGCCTTGCCGTCGACCAGGGTCACCCGTACGTCCACCACCGGATAGCCGGCGAACAGGCCGCGTTCGAGCTGGGCGCGTACGCCCTGCTCCACCGACGGGACGTAGGTGTGCGGCACGGCGCCGCCGACCACCCGGTCGACGAACTCGAAGCCGGAACCGCGGGGCAGCGGCTCCACCTCGACGTCGCAGACCGCGTACTGGTCGTGGCCGTCGGACTGCTTGACGTGCTTGCCGTGTCCGGTCGCGCCCGCGACGAAGGTTTCGCGCAGCGCCACGCGTACCGGTTCGGTTTCCAGTTCGACGCCGCCGGCGCGCAACCGGTCCAGGACGACCTCGGCGTGCGCCTCACCCGTGCACCAGAGAACCAGCTGGTGGGTCTCCGGGTTGCGGTCCAGCCGCAGGGTCGGGTCCCCGGCGGTCAGCCGGGCCAGGTTCCCGGCCAGGGCGTCCTCGTCGCTGCGGGTCGTCGCCGCGATCGCCACCGGCAGCAGCGGTTCGGGCATCTCCCACGGCTCGACCAGCAGCGGGTCGTCCGTGGCGGAGAGGGTGTCGCCGGTCTCCGCGCTGCCCGACTCGGTGATCGCGCAGATGTCCCCGGCGACGCAGGCGGACACCTCGCGCAGCGTCCCGCCCAGCGGGGTGTAGACGTGCGTGACCCGTTCGTCGGCGTCGTGGTCGGGGTGGCCGCGTTCGGCCAGCCCGTGCCCGGAGACGTGGACGGCCCGGTCGGGGCGGAGCGTGCCGGAGAAGACCCGGACCAGGGACACCCGCCCGACGTGCCGGTCGACGGTGGTCTTGACCACCTCGGCGACCAGCGGGCCGTCCGGCTCGCAGCGCATCGGCGGCCGGGGCGAGCCGTCCACGCCGGTCACCACCGGCAGGTCGTGCTCCAGCGGCGACGGGAAGGCCGCCGTCAGCACCTCCAGCAGGGCGTCGAGCCCGACGCCGGTCCCGGCGCAGACCGGCACCACCGGGTAGAGGTGTCCGCGCGCGACCGCGGTTTCCAGATCATCGACGAGTACGTCGACGCCGATCTCCTCACCGTCGAGGTACCGGTCCATCAGGGTCTCGTCTTCGCTCTCCGCGATGATCCCCTCGATCAACTCGTCCCGGGACTCGTCGATGGCCGGCAGGTGCTGCGGTTCGGGGTCGCGTACGTCCGCCGGCAGACCGGCGCTGTAGTCGAAGACCCGGCGGGTGATCAGGCCGAGCAGCCCGGCCGTCGACACGCCGTCGTCGCCGAGCATCGGCAGGTAGAGCGGGACCACGTTGTCGCCGAAGAGCCGCTGGCAGAGGGCCACGGCCTCGTCGTAGTCGGCCCGCGGGTGATCCAGTCGGGAGATCGCGACGGCGCGGGGCATGCCGACCGTGGCGCACTCCTCCCAGAGGTTGACGGTGGCCGCGTCCATGCCACCGGCGGCGGAGACGACGAACAGGGCCGCGTCGGCGGCGCGCAGCCCGGCCCGCAGTTCACCGACGAAGTCGGCGTAGCCGGGGCTGTCCAGCAGGTTGACCTTGATCCCGTCGTGCAGGAGCGGGGCGCAGGCGAGGGTGACCGAGCGCTGCTGGCGTACGGCGGCGGGGTCGTGGTCGCAGACGGTGTTGCCCTCGGTGACGCTCCCGGCCCGCCCGATCGTGCCGGTCGCCGCGAGCAGCGCCTCGACCAGGGTGGTCTTGCCGGCACCGGAGTGGCCGACGAGGACCACGTTGCGGATCCGGTCGGGTTCGTCCGCCATTGGTGCCGGGCCGGTGCCGTCCCTGTCCTGACTCTTCTGCGCCATCGGGCGCACCTCCCTCTACCGGTGGTCGGTCGCTGACGACACGCCGCTGGCCTGCGACGACATGCCGGTGGTTGGGTCACCGCCGCGCTGGCGACCGGGTGCACCGCCCCGGCGGCGGCGTCCCGACGGGAAGCGGGCCGGGCGCTTCGCGGCGATATCCTGGGATAGCCTGCCGGATGCCGGGAACATGTAGTTTCGTTGCGTGACCCAGCTCACGTTCCCTGACCCGATCCCACACCCGCGGCGGACGGTACACAACCCCGTGGCGGCAGGTGACACCACCGGGCTTGCCACCATCGGTGCGGCGACAGATATCGTGGGACCGCCATGGCGAAGATCTTCCAAGTATCTGCCCGAGCGGGTCTGACCCGCGTCATCGAACCGGTCGCCCGCGCGCTGCTGCGCCGCGGCGTGACCCCCAATGCGGTAACGGTGACGGGCACCGTCGGGGTGTTGATCGGGGCCCTCGGCTTCGGCGCCCGCGGTCACCTCGTCACCGGTGCCATCATCGTCACCTTCTTCGCGCTCACCGACCTGCTCGACGGGACGATGGCGCGGATGTCGGGTGGCTCGACCAAGTTCGGCGCCTTCCTCGATTCGAGCATGGACCGGGTGGCCGACGGCGCCGTCTTCGGCGCGGTCGCCTTCTGGCTGGCCAGCGAGGGCGATCGGTGGGGGGTGGCCGGCGCGCTGGTCTGCCTGGTCGCCGGCGGCGTCGTCTCCTACGTCAAGGCGCGGGCCGAAGGGCTCGGGATGACCGCGAACGTGGGCGTCGCCGAGCGTACCGAGCGCCTGATCATCGTCGGGATCGGCGGCATCCTCCAGGGTGCCGGGATCGACCACGCGCTGACCGTCGCGCTCTGGCTGCTCGCCGCCGTGTCGGTCTTCACCGTCGGACAGCGGATGACCCACGTCTACCGCCAGGCCGCCGAGCAGGCCCGACAGCCCCGGCCGACCGAGTCGGGCGCGGACCGGTGAGCCGGATGACCGACCGACCGGTGGGGTTCACCGTCGACCCGAGCATCGGGAACGGTGTGGTCGGGTGAATCTGGTCGAGCTGGGCTATCTGGCCGGCTGGCGGATCACCCGCGCGGTGCCGAAGCCGCTGGCCGCCGCGGTGTTCCGGCTCGGCGCCGACCGGGCGTTCCGGCGGGGCGGCCCCGGGGTCAAGCGGCTGGCGGGCAACCTGCGCCAGGTGGTTGGCCCGGACCTGCCGTCGGCCGAGTTCGACCAGCTCGTCCGGCGCGCACTGCGGTCGTACGGGCGCTACTGGCTGGATCTGTTCCGGCTGCCGTCGCTGTCGCACGCCCAGCGGCTCGCCACGTTCGAGCTGGTCGGAACCGAGATGCTGGCCGCCGACGTGGCCGCCGGCCGGGGCGCGGTGATCGCGCTGCCGCACGGCGGCAACTGGGACGCGGCCGGGGCGTGGGTGGCGGCGATGGGCTGGCCGATCACCACGGTCGCCGAACGGCTCAAGCCGGAGGCGATGTACACCCGGTTCCTGGAGTTCCGGCAGGGGCTCGGCATGGAGATCATCCCGCTCAGCGGCGGGCAGCAGCCGCCGTTCGACGTACTCGCCGAGCGGATCCGTCAGGGGCACGTGGTGCCGTTGCTCGCCGACCGGGACCTGACCCGTCGGGGGATCGAGGTCCGCTTCTTCGGGGCCCGTACCCGGATGCCGGCCGGTCCGGCCCTGCTCGCCCTCAGTACGGGTGCCCCGCTCTACGTCGCCTCGATGTGGTACGAACCGGACAAGGCGCTCGCCGAGCTGGTCGGCCCGCTGGAGCTGCCGGACCCGGCCAGCGGCACCCTCAGCGAGCGGGTACGGGTGCTCACCCAGGACATTGCCGACCATCTCGCGGCCGGTATCGCCCAGCATCCGGAAGACTGGCACATGTTGCAGCGGATGTGGCTGACCGGGGACGATCGGGCGCAGACGGACCCCGTGACACCAGCCGCGCCCGGGCCGGCCTGAGGGGGAGGGCGCAGTGCGGATCGGCATCGTGTGCCCGTACTCCTTCGACGTGCCGGGCGGGGTGCAGAACCACATCATGGACCTGGCCGAGGCCCTGATCGGTCTCGGACACGAGGTGAGCGTGCTGGCCCCGGCGGACGAGGACTCGCCGCTGCCGCCGTACGTCGTGTCGGCCGGTCGGTCGGTGCCGTTCCCGTACAACGGGTCGGTGGCCCGGATCACCTTCGGCCCGGTTTCCACCGCCCGGGTACGCCGCTGGATCGCCCGGGGCGACTTCGACGTACTGCACGTGCACGAGCCGTTGGCGCTGAGCCTGTCGCTGCTGGCCGTGATGTCGGCGCGCGGGCCGGTGGTGGCGACCTTCCACACCGCGATGACCCGGTCCCGGGCGCTGGCCGCCGCGCAGAACATGCTCCAGATCGTGCTGGAGCGGGTCACCGCCCGGATCGCGGTCAGCGCGTTGGCCCGCAAGGTGCAGGTGGAGCACCTCGACGGCGGCGCGGTGGAGATCCCCAACGGGGTGGCGGTGGCGAAGTTCGCCGACGCGGAGGCGCTGCCCGGCTGGCCGGGGGAGTGCGCGCCGGGCAGTGGCGGCACAATCGGCTTCCTGGGCCGGTTCACCGAGCCGCGCAAGGGGTTCGCCTTGCTCCGGGAGGCGTTCATGGCGCTCGCCGCCGAACGTCCCGGCCTGCGCCTGCTGGTCGCCGGTCCGGGTGAGCCGGCCGAGCTGATGGAGGACGTGCCGCCGGACCTGCGCGACCGGGTCACCTTCCTCGGCCTGGTCTCCGAGGCGGACAAAGCGCGCATGCTGCGCAGTGTGCATGTTTACGTCGCGCCGAACACGGGCGGTGAGTCGTTCGGCATGATCCTCACCGAGGCGATGGCCGCCGGTGCCGCCATCGTCGCCAGCGACCTGGACGCGTTCCGTCGGGTGCTCGACGGCGGCCGGGCCGGCCAGCTCTTCCCCACCGGGGACGCGCAGGCGCTGCGTCGTACGCTCGTCGAGCTGCTCGACGACCCGGCTCGCCGGGCCGCCCTGTCGGCGTGCGCGCGAGAGGTCGTGGCGACGTTCGACTGGCCGATGGTTGCCCGCCGGGTTCTGGAGGTATACGCAGCTGCGATCGAGGCCACCGACGGACGGGTGATCGACCAGGAGTGGGTGGGCCCACGCTGAGCCGGTCCGGCGGTCGGCTCGCAGGCAGGTGCCGGCGGCGTACCCACGCCTCCGGCCGGACGGGATGAGGAGCCGCACGACGATGCCGCACATGTGGTGGTTGGTGGGTGCTGTCGCCGTGGTCGGCCTGATCGCGGTCTACCTGTCCTGGACCGTCGGTCGGGTCGACCGGCTGCACATCCGGGCCGCCTCGGCCGCCAGGTCCCTGGACGCACACCTGCTGCGCCGGGCCGCCGCCGCGGCTGTGCTGGCCGAGGAACACTTCGCGGTGGAGCTGTACGCGGCGGCCCGGATCGCGCTCGACGCCGGCCCCGAGGAGCGGGAGGCGGCCGAGAACGACCTCACCCGCCAGCTCCGACTCACCCCGCTGTCCGCGGACGACCCGGCCGCCGAGTCGGTGATCGCGGCCAGCCGCCGGCTCGGCCTGGCCCGCCAGGTGCACACCGATCTCGTACGCGACGCGCTGTCCGCCCGCCGCCGCCCCGTCGTACGACTGCTCCGCATGACCCGCAAACACCCCCGCCCCACCTACTTCGACGTAGACGATCCCACCCTCCACCCCCTGCCCTCTCCTCCTTCCCCTCCTTTCCCTCCCACCCCCACCCCGAGATCCGCACTCCGGTAGAGAAAGAGTGGTTGTTCGCTCCGTCATTGCCACTCGTTGCTCTACCGGAGCTGGCTCGGGCGGGGCGGTGGGCGGGTGAGGTCGACCACAGGGCAGGCCACGGGTGGGTTGATTGGCTGTCGGAAGGGCGGTGGGGCGGGCGTAGCCTTGGGCCCGGTATGTGAAACCTGGCCCCGAGGAGTGACTGAGTCGTGTCCGATTCCGCCGTGCAGCCCGAGTCCACCACCCCTGTTGTCGGCAGTGCCCGAGTCAAGCGCGGGATGGCCGAGATGCTCAAGGGTGGCGTGATCATGGACGTGGTCACCGCCGAGCAGGCGAAGATCGCCGAGGATGCCGGTGCGGTCGCGGTGATGGCGTTGGAGCGGGTGCCGGCCGACATCCGGGCCCAGGGCGGCGTCTCCCGGATGAGCGACCCGGACATGATCGACAGCATCATCAACGCGGTCTCGATCCCGGTGATGGCCAAGGCCCGGATCGGCCACTTCGTCGAGGCCCAGGTGCTCCAGGCGCTCGGCGTCGACTACGTGGACGAGTCCGAGGTGCTGACCCCGGCCGACTACGCCAACCACATCGACAAGTGGGCGTTCACCGTGCCGTTCGTCTGCGGGGCGACCAACCTGGGCGAGGCGCTGCGCCGGATCACCGAGGGCGCGGCCATGATCCGCTCCAAGGGCGAGGCCGGCACCGGCGACGTCTCCAACGCCACCACCCACATGCGCAAGATCCTGGGCGAGATCCGCCGTCTCGGCTCGCTCGCCCCGGACGAGCTCTACGTCGCGGCGAAGGAGCTCCAGGCACCGTACGAGCTGGTCCGTGAGGTGGCCGAGACCGGGAAGCTGCCGGTCGTACTCTTCACCGCCGGAGGCATCGCGACCCCGGCGGACGCCGCGATGATGATGCAGCTCGGCGCCCAGGGGGTCTTCGTCGGGTCGGGCATCTTCAAGTCCGGCAACCCGGAGCAGCGGGCCGCCGCGATCGTCAAGGCGACCACCTTCCACGACGACCCGGACGTGCTGGCCAAGGTCTCCCGTGGGCTGGGCGAGGCGATGGTCGGCATCAACGTCGACGAGATCCCGCAGCCGCACCGCCTTGCCGAGCGTGGCTGGTGAACCCGGTAGCCATCGGGGGCGGCGCATGAGCACCATCGGCGTGCTCGCGTTGCAGGGTGACGTACGCGAGCACCTGCTGGCCCTGGCCAGCACCGACGACGCGATCGCCCGGCCGATCCGCCGGCCGTCGGAACTGGACGACGTCGACGCCCTGGTGATTCCGGGCGGTGAGTCGACCACCATGAGCAAGCTGGTGGCGGAGTTCGAGCTGCTGGACCCGATCCGCAAGCGGATCGCCGACGGCATGCCGGTGTACGGCTCCTGCGCCGGCATGATCATGCTGGCGACCGAGGTGCTCGACGGGCGTCCCGACCAGCGCGGCTTCGACGGCATCGAGATGACCGTCCGACGCAACGCGTTCGGTCGGCAGGTCGACTCGTTCGAGGCCCCGGTGGAGATCGCCGATGTGCCCGGCCCCCGGTTCGACGCCGTGTTCATCCGGGCTCCCTGGGTGGAGCGGGTCGGCGACGGGGTACGGGTGCTGGGTCGGGTGACCGAGGGTCCGGCGGCCGGTCGGATCGTCGCGGTACGGCAGGGCAACCTGCTCGCCACCGCGTTCCACCCGGAGCTGACCGGGGACCTGCGGGTGCACCAGTACTTCGTGGACCTGGTCCGGGACGCCACCACCTGACGGGGTGTGACGGCCGGGCGGGTGGCGCCGGTAGGATTGCCGGGTTCGGCCGGGCAGTCTGCTCAAATCGCCTACCGCCCAGAGCCGACAGCGGATCTTCACCCGGGCTGATTGTCGCGAAATCGGCGAGATCGCCGGGAAGATGAGCGGGCAGTCGACTGTTGACGCGTGGGTTAGCGACGGAGGTAACAGATGTCCGGCCACTCAAAGTGGGCGACGACCAAGCACAAGAAGGCGGTCATCGACGCCAAGCGCGGCAAGATGTTCGCGAAGTTGATCAAGAACGTCGAGGTCGCGGCGCGGACCGGCGGCGGTGACCCGACCGGCAACCCGACCCTCTACGACGCCATCCAGAAGGCGAAGAAGAGCTCGGTCCCGAACGACAACATCGACCGTGCGGTCAAGCGCGGATCCGGTCTGGAGGCCGGCGGCGCCGACTGGCAGACGGTGATGTACGAGGGCTACGGCCCCAACGGCGTCGCGCTCCTGATCGAGTGCCTCACCGACAACCGCAACCGGGCCGCGACCGAGGTACGTACCGCGCTGACCCGCAACGGCGGCTCGCTCGCCGACGCCGGCTCGGTGTCGTACATGTTCACCCGCAAGGGCGTGGTGATCGTGCCGAAGACCGGCCTGACCGAGGACGACGTGCTGATCGCGGTCCTCGACGCCGGCGCCGAAGAGGTCAACGACCTGGGCGAGGCGTTCGAGGTCATCTCCGAGCCGACCGACCTGGTCGCCGTCCGCACCGCGCTTCAGGATGCGGGTATGGAGTACGAGTCGGCCGAGTCGTCGCTGGTCCCGAGCGTCACCATCCCGCTGGACGAGGACGGCGCGCGGAAGATCTTCAAGCTGATTGACGCGCTGGAGGACTCCGACGACGTGCAGAACGTCTACGGCAACTTCGACATCTCCGACGACGTCATGGCCGCCGTCGACTGAAGGCGTAGGCAACTCGCGCTGGCATTTCTGTTGCAGGTGGCGGACGAAGGTGGCTTCCACTTCGATCGGCTAGCCCAGCTGGATCAGTGACCGGTAAGGTCGCGCACGAAACAGCCCCCAGGATCACCTGGGGGCTGTTTTCGCATATGGCTCGCAAGGTTGGATCCTCGTGTTCCGCTGGTAATGAGTCGTTAAGCGGCCGCCGTACTCTGCAATTACTACTTTGCAATTCGTACTCTACAATTCCCATCGTTTCTGGGGTCTTCCCAGCGAGGCGAGTTCTTGGCATAGTACGCCTGGTCGGCGGTGCCGGAGTGGCGACAGCTGCATGTTCCTCAGCCCTGGCGGGGTGGCTCCGACTTGGGCTGAGAAGAATGGGCCACGCTTGGAAGAGGAGTACACATGCCAACAGTAGATCCGGACTCGGAGGGGGAGGGCGCCGCACCTCCAGACCCGCGCGACCGGCGGCTGGAGTACCTGCGGCTGCTCTCTCCCATCATGAAGGATCTTGCGGCTGTGTTGGCCGCGTTGGTGGCCTTGATTACTATCTTCCGGAAATGACGCTTACGGCTAGTGCATAGTGGATCAGCCAATAGATTGGTCGACGCCGGTCGTGTCGATTGTCGGGCCGAGCGGGAAATGGGGGCTCGACCCGACAATCCGCGTTTCGGGCCGTGGTGAGGCTCAGCCGATGTTGTTCATGAAGCGGGTGACGGGCAGGGCGTGGTCGACGATGCGTACGTCGCCGAGCCAGCCGTAGAAGCCCTGCTCGATCAGCCGGTCGTAGTGGTACGCGCCGAAGAACCACGGCTCACCCGAGGTGGCCAGGCCGATCGCCGGGGTGCTCGGGTTGCGCAGCAGCGGGGCGCCGTCGACGTACAGCGTGGTGTGCTGGCCGTCGTTGACCACCGCCACATGGAACCACTCGCCGGTACGCATCTCGTGGCCCCAGTTGGTGGAGATGTCGTTCTGGTTGGTCGGGAAGACCGCCCACTGCAAAGCCATCCCGTCCGACAGTGACAGCGTCGCCAGGGGTTCGGCCGGGTCGCCACCGGTCTTGCCGGCATCCGCGCCCGCACCGAACCGGCTCACCACACTCATCCACGCGTGGTTGGTCGACTTGGCGTCGGTGGGCAGCTTGACGAACGCCTCGATCGTGTAGCCGCCGGTGAGGGTCATCGTGTTCATCGGCGCGGCGTCGGCCGTACGCAGGTAGGCGCCTCGGGCCGGCTTCTTGGCGCCGGTGAACCGCAAACTGGAGCGGGTCGGCTGTGCCGGGTGGTGCTCGGCCGACCAGCGCAGCGCGGTGGCGTCACTGCCGGCGAGGGTGACCCGGGTCAGGTCGTTGCCGTTGCCGGAGAGGTCGTTGACCCGGTATCCGTCCGGGACGGTCGCCCCGTCGGTCGCCGACTGGTCGAACCGCCAGTAACCGACGGTGCCCTTGACCAGCATCTCCTTCACCGGCCGGACCGGCGGGACCGGCACCGGGGCGAAGCCGGCGAACCGCTCCTCGAAGTCGACCGCGAGGCTGAACCGGTCCACCGGGCCGGTCAGCTCGATCTCGCTCTGCTCCAGCGGGTTGCGCCGCTCGGCGACCTTGCCGAGAATCCACGGCGACAACGTTTCCACGTCGATGGTGTTCCGGGCCAGGTCGAAGTGGTAGAGCCGGATCATCGCGCTGCCGCCGTAATAGCGATCCTGGTAGTCGGTGACGTGCACGTGCACGTCGTGCCCGGCGGCATTGGTGAGGACGGTCCGCCCCGACGGCCAGTAGTGCCCGTTGAGCGTCAGGAAAATCTGGTCACTGTCCTTGACCAGGTTGTTCCAGAGCGACTGGCCGTAGGCCGACAACGTGGCCTTGCCGGCCGCGTCGGCCGACGCGACCTCGTGGGTGGTGAGGATCGCCGGGGTACGGGGGTGAGCGGCGAGGACCTGCTTCGCCCAGGCGATCGTGCCGGCGGAAGCCCGCCAGTCGAGCGCGAAGACGAGCCACTCCATGCCGGCGGCGCGTACGAGATGGTAGGTGTTGTAGCCGTCGGGCGTCGAGCCGCCGTAGGTGGACAGCGGCGCGAACCGCGACGGCGGGAACACGTCGAGGTAGGCGCTCGGCCCACGCTGGTCATCCGTACGCGAGTCGATGTCGTGGTTGCCGGCGAGCACGCTGTACGGCATCCTGCGCTTGTCGAAGATCTCGAAGACCTTGCCGGCCGCGGTCAGCTCGGCCGCGGCGGCGTTCTCTACCACGTCCCCGAGGTGCGCGGCGAAGACGATGTTGTGCTCCTCGCGGTGGTCGAGGATGTAGCGCAGGCTCGCGGTCAGCGGGGCCGGGTCGCCCCGGTCGCCGTCGAAAAGGTACTGCGTGTCCGGGATGACGGCGATGGTGAACCGAGGGTTCTCCGGGTCGACCCTGCCGCTGCCGGCGGTGGTGGCGGCCGGGTCGGCGGCGAGGGCGGGCTGCGCGGCGACGCCGAGCACACCGGCCGCCGCCGCGCCCGCACCGACCAGACCGGCACCCCGCAGGAACGTACGGCGGCTGGCGGCGCCCGAAACGGGCGGAAGGGAATTGTCGACGGGTTGCTGCATGCTCATGGCTCCTGATCTGCCGAAAGGGATCGGGCACATTAGGAGCGACAGCTCGGAACGATGATCACCAGCGCGGGCAACGCCAGCCGAACGCAAAGTGAAGTATCCGCAGCTACAGAGCCTGCCGGGCGGCCCCGCCGCGCTGGGTGAACTCGCAACAACCCAACGGCTGCGCCGGGTGTGCCTCCATGATCCCCGAGAGTTCGGCCGGCTCCAGCGAGCCGAACTCTCCCGGATCATGCGGAGGGGAGCGGCCCAGCCGCAGCTCCCCTCCGGGATCACGTTGACCTCAAGTCGGTTTGAGGTGTGAGGGTGCTCGGCATGGAAGCGACAGACATCAACGAGCGGGCGTACGAGACCGAGATCGAGGCGATCAGGCGGGTGGTCGCCACGATCGAGCACTCCCAGAACAACGAGCTGCCCGACGAGTTCGTTGGCCTGTTCCGGGCCGACGCGATCTGGACGACGGGCGGGGGCAAGCTCCTGATCGGCCGCGACGAGATCTCGACGTTCACCCACCGGGTGCTCCCCGGCGGGATGAAGGACTCGACGGTCACCTTCGAGGTCGTACACGTGCTGTTCCTGCGCCCCGACGTCGCCGCCGTCAAGGCCCGCCAGCTCTACCAGACCCCAACCGGCCCGGAGGAGGGCACCCCCTGTTCGTCATGACCAAGCAAGACGGCCAATGGCTCCCAACCGCCTGCCAAAACACCGGCGACCTCACCCCCGAAACCGCGCGTTGACCATGAAGTTAGCGCGGATTCAGGGCCCGGATCATGTCGCTAACTTCATGATCAACGGGGGGAGGGGGTGCGGCGGAGGGCTACTACGGCTATGTCGTCGGTGATTTCTGGTGGGGCTAGGGTGGTTAGGAGGCGGCCACAGAAGGTGTCGAGGTTGTTGTCCACTGGGGATGCGGCGGTGGCTAGGGCCTGCATTCGTTGGTCGATGTCGATGTTGCGGCGTTCGATCAGGCCGTCGGTGTAGAGGACCAGGGTGGCGCCGGGGGGCAGGTCGAGTTCCAGGTCGTCGGGGCGGGTGGCGCGTACGCCGAGCAGGGTGGCCTGGTGCTCGATGAAGGTGGGGGAGCCGTCGGGGGTGATCAGGAGTGCCGGGAGGTGGCCGGCGCTGGCCAGGCGGATCCGGCCGGTGTCCGGTTCGAGGGTCAGTACGCAGAGCGTGGCGAACTCGCCCGGCAGGAGCGTACGCAGGAGTTTGTCGACCCGGGCCACTATCGCGCCCGGCGGATGCCCCTCCACCGCGTACGCCCGGATGGCGTGCCGGAGCTCGGCCATGACGGTCGCCGCGTGCAGTGAGTGGCCGGCGACGTCGCCGATCGCGACCAACAGTCGGCCGTCGATCATCGCGAGCTCGTAGAAGTCGCCGCCGACCTCGGTGTGCGCGCTCGCCGGCTCGTAACGGACCGCCAGATCCAGCCCGTCGATCCGGGGCAGCGTACGGGGCAGCAGGCTGCGTTGCAGCGTCACCGCGATCCGGTGCTCCTGGTCGTAGGAGCGTTGCGCCTCGACCGCCGCGGCGAGTGCCTGTACGAGCTGACTGAGCACCATGGACTCGGCGGCCAGGGCCGAGTCCGGCACGGCGATCTGCACCCCCGGCCGGTCGTCGCGCAGCCGGGCGGTGGCCACCGCGATCCGCTCATCGGCCGCGGTGAGCAGCGGCCAGGCGGTCGGCGATTCGGTGCGCAGCGCCACGCCGAGCGGGACCGGCGTCGGGTCGAGCGGCCACGACCTGATCGTCACCGGTGTGCCGGGCTCGGTGGTGGTGGCGATCAGCCGTTCGCCGTCGGTGTTCTGGGCGGCGACGACGGCGCCCGTACCGAAGATCTCGGCGGCCCCGGCCACGGCGGCGGTGAGCAACTGGACCAGGGTGGGGGCCGAGTTGACCGCGAGGGTGGTGTCGGCGAGCCGGGCGAGCCGGGCGGCGAGCAGCTCGGCCCGGCGCCGGGCCCGGTAGTAGCGCAGCGCGGCGTGCGTGGTCGCGACCAGCTCGTCCGGCTCGATCGGCTCGACCAGGTACGCGTCCGCGCCCCGGCTCAGCCCCTGGATCCGGTCGGCCACGTCGACCGCGTGCGCCGAAACGTGGATCACCGGCCGGGACGACCAGCGCGGATCGGCCTTGATCCGTTCGCTGACCTCGAAGCCGGTCATGTCGCCCAGCCGCACGTCCAGCACGAGCAGGTCGACGTCCCGGTGTTCCATCAGCTCCAGCGCCGCCCCGCCGCTGTTCGCCTCGATCACCGTGAAGCCGGCCCGGGACAGCCAGCTCACCAACAGGTAACGCTTCGCGGCCCGGTCGTCCACCACCAGGATCGTGGCGTCCGACGGCACCTGGTCGGTCGTGCTCATCGCATCGGTCGTACGGGCAGCCGGACGGTGAAGGCGCTGCCGGCACCGGGGCGGCTCTCGACGTCGAGGGTGCCGCCGAGCAGGGTGGCGAGCCGGCGGGCGTACGGCAGGCCGAGCCCGGTGCCGCCCGGTGACCTGCCCGGCACCTGGTAGAACTCCTCGAAGATCCGCTCCTGGAGTTCGGGGGCGATGCCGATGCCGGTGTCGCTGACCCGCAGCGTCCAGGTCCGCCCGTCGTGGTCCGCGGTCATCCGCACCTCGCCGCGTTCGGTGAACTTGAGCCCGTTGTGCAGCAGGTTACGCAGCACCTGGGTCAGCAGGGCCTCGTCGGAACGGATCGTCGCCGACGCCTCGGGCTCGACCACTATCAGCTCGACCTCGGGGCGGGGCGCCAGCGCCCTGGCCGTACCGCGAAGCTGGCCGAACAGGGCCCGCAGTTCGATGTCGGTCCAGGTCGGCTCGATCGTGCCGGACTCCGCCTTGGCCAGGTCCAGCAGGTCGTTGACCAGCGATAGCAGGTCCACGGCCGAACCCCGGACCAGTTCGATCTGTTGCCGCTGCTCGTCGGTGAGCGGATCGGAGGCCGGGTCGAGCAGCAGCCGGGACAGCCCGATCACCGCCGTCACCGGCGCCCGCAGCTCGTGGCTGGCGTTGGCCAGGAAGCGGGTCTTCGCCTCGCTCGCCGACCGCAACTGCACCGACCGGTCCTCCAACTCGGCGTGCAGGGCGACAACGCCCCGGTTCGTCTCGTCGAGTTCCTCGGAGAGCTGCGTGTAGAGCGCCAGCACACCCTGGTTCGTCTCGCTGAGTTCCTCGTTGAGCCGGGCGAGTTCGTCGCGCTGGGCCCGCGCCTGCTCCAGGGCGGCGAGCAGTTCCTCGTTCTGCTCGGCCATCTCCTCCAGTGGCGTACGGGCCACCGAGGCGCCGAGCTTGTCGCGTACCCGCTCCAGTTGGGCGGGGGTGAGCGGACCGGCCGAGGCGGGAATGCGGCGGGACATCCGGATCACCGTCGCCGTGCCGTCCTCCCGGACCGCGAAGGTGTCGACCAGTCGGGCCACGGCCAGCGCCCCGGACAGCCGCTGCTGGGACGTGTCGGGCGTGGCGCGGGTGCTGACCTCGATCAGCAGCACCGCCTCCTCGCCGACCCGCACCGAGAAGAGCACCTCGGCCCGTGACGGCGTACGGACGGCGACCAGCAGGTGGCGGCCGACCTCGCTGAGCGCGGTGGCGAGACGTACCTGGTCCTGGTGTTCGAAACCGACGGCGGCGGCCACCTCCCGGCCCCGTTGCCGGACCACGAACACGTCCGACTCGGTACGCAGCGCCATCCGCAACAGCGGCGTGCCCGTGTCCGTACCGGTCGCCTCGGTCACGGCCGGGTCCGGGCGACCAGTACGCAGGCATCGTCGCGCCGTACGCCCGCGTCCCGCAGCAGCGTCGCGGCGATCACCTGTGGGGAGCGGCGTTGCAGGCCGGGATAGTCCGTCAGCCGCCACCGGTCGGTCACGCCGTCGCTGTGCATGACCAGGTTCGCGTGGTCCGGTAGCGGATACTCGAACTCGCGTATCGAACGGCGCTGGTGGCCGACGATCCCGGGCAGGGAGACCAGTCCGCGGCGTTCGTCGCCGTCGACCACGAACCCGGCGATGTTGCCGAGTCCGGCGTACCGGAGCAGGTTGGCGTCCGGCACGAGTTCGGCGACCGCCGCGGCGGCCCCTCGGGTGTGCGAGATCGAGCCGTGCAGGTGCTCCACCACGGCCGACGGTGGACCGGCCGGGGCGGTGTGGAAGGCGTGTACGGCCGCGCTCGCCGCCGCCGCCGCGAGCGGCCCGTGACCCAGACCGTCGCAGACCAACACCTGCCGCCGACCGTCGACGATCCGTACGGCGAAGCCGTCACCGCAGGACAGTTCGCCGGTCATCGGCCGGCTCACCCCGGCGGTCCAGACCGGTTCGGGTTGCCCCGCCGGCCACACCTGGGCGACCGTCACCGTGCCCCGGCCGGGCATCGAGAACACGTCGACCCAGGTCGACTGCCGCAGGATCGCGCCCAGGCCGATGCCCAGCGAACCGGCGGTCGAGTGCCCGTCGCGCGACGACGACGTCACGTCGGCCATGCCGGGTCCGGAGTCCACCGCGACGAGTTCGACTCCGGCGATCTTCCCGGACCGGGCCGGGCGGATCAGGAGTTGCCCGTCGACGGCGTGCTTGACCAGGTTGGTGGCCAGTTCGGTCACCACTATCGCGAGCGCGTCGATCCGGACCCTGTCCAGGCCGACCCGCGCGCCGAGCTGTTCGGTGGCCCGGCGGGTGGCGCCGACCGTACCCGGCTCCTCGACCCGGAACCACACCCCGTCGTCGGTCAGTCGGTCCTCGCCGGTCATGTCGACCGGGCCCATTTGGTGATGGTGACGGTGGTTCCCCGGCCGGCGCCGGTGTCGATGGCGAACTCGTCGACCAGTCGCCGGGCCCCGCCGAGGCCCAGGCCGAGGCCGCCGCCGGAGGTGTAACCGTCGGTCAGGGCCAGGTCCAGGTTGGGGATGCCGGGTCCGTCGTCGGAGAAGACGATCCGTACGCCCTTGCGTCGGCCACTGTCCACGAGACCGACCTCGGCGTTGCCCCCGCCGCCGTAGACGAGGGTGTTGCGGGCGAGTTCACTGGCGGCGGTGACGAGTTTGGTCTGGTCCACCAGGGACAGTTTGACCGTGACGGCGGCGGTGCGGACGAGTTGACGTACCCGGACAACGTCGCCGTCCGAGCTGATCGTCACGACCCGGGGTGTGTCCGGGTCGAGGCCGCCGGTCACGGCGTGGTCGTTGTCGGTGGGTCGAGATCGAGCCCGGTGGGCAGCGCCCAGACCTCCGCCGGGTACGGGTCGACGACGTACGACGCCTCGTCGGCGCGGGCGCGGGCGAGTAGTTCCATGCCGCGTTCGACGTTCAGCGCGGTCCGGATGCCATCGAGCGACAGGCCCAGTTCGACCAGGGTGATCGCCACGGCGGGGCGCATGCCGACCACCACGGTCTCCGCGTCGAGCACCCGGGCGATCCCGGCGATCGAGGAGAGCATCCGGCCGACGAACGAGTCGACGATGTCCATCGCGGTGATGTCGATGATCACCCCGTGGCAGCCGGTCGCCACTATCCGGTCGGCCAGGTCCTCCTGGAGCGCGAGCGCGGTCTGGTCCTCCATGTCGACCTGGATCGAGACCAGTAGCAGGTCACCGATCTTGAGTACCGGTACCCGGTCCATCAGGCGCCTCGGTGGCCGGTGACCGGGGCCGCCGGGCCGTGTGCCCGCCGGGACGCGTCGATCATCCGCAGCGCGTGCCGGAGGGCGTCGGCGAGGCTCGACTTGGTGGCGATGTCGCCGAACTCGATGCCCAGCGCCACGATGGTCTGCGCGATCTGCGGGCGGATGCCGGAGATGATGCACTCCGCGCCCATCAGCCGGGCGGCGACCACGGTCTTGAGGATGTGCTGGGCCACCTGGGTGTCGACCGCCGGTACGCCGGTGATGTCGATGATCGCGTACGGCGAGCCGGTGTCGACCAGGGTCTGCAACAGGCGCTCCATGACCACCTGCGCGCGCGCCGAGTCCAGCGTGCCGACCAGCGGTACGGCCACCACGCCGTCCCAGAGTTTCACCACCGGAGTGGACAGCTCCAGGAGCTGTTCGGCCTGGTCGGCGATGAGTTCCTCACGGGATTTGGTGTACCGCTCGAAGGTGTAGAGGCCCAGCTGGTCGACCACGGTCGAGCCGGCCACGAAGTCGGCGAGCAGTTCCCGGTCGGCGTCGCGTACGTTCAGGATGCCGATCAGCGCGTCCTTGAGGGCGAAGACGCTGATCGCGGTCTCGGTGGCGGTGAAGCCCTGCCGGGCCCGGATCCGGGACAGGTCGGCGAGCGTGGCCCGCAGTCCGGCGGCACTGTCGGTGGTCAGGTCGAACGGGCCGTCGCCCAGGGCAGCGATCAGTACGCGGTGCAGTTCCTGCACCTCCTGGCGCAGTTCCGCCTCGGTCGTCCGGCCGCGCATCGACGCGGCGGCGATCTCCGTCCACTTGGTCACCAGGTGCTCTGCGTGTTCGCTCAGCAACGCTGCGAAACGACTGCTCTCGTTCGCCGTGATTCCCATGCTTCCCTCCCCAGTTGCCAGCCATGCTCGACCAATGGCCGGTCAGGCCGGTGGACTGTATCACCGGGGGTAGCGGCGGCAGCGGGGTCGACGACCGGCGGTGGCCTGCGAATGTTGACCTTTCCGAATCGACCGCTCGGCGGTCGCGACGGACGGTCCGGATGGGCATGTGATACCGGTCCGCAGCCGTCGGCGGCCGGATCGTCGTGGCCGGGTGACCGTTGTCAGGTCGGCCGGTACTCCACCTCGGGGCGGCCGGGGGTGCCGTAGCGGGAGGTGCGGCTGACCCGGCCGGTGCCGACCAGGTGTTCGAGGTAGCGGCGGGCGGTCACCCGCGACGTACCGGTCCGGGTCGACACCTCGCTGGCGGACAGCCCCGGCTCGGTACGCAGCACGGCCAGCACCGCGTCCAGGGTCTCGGTCCCGAGCCCCTTGGGCAGGGTGTCGGCGTCGGCGCCGCGCAACGTGGCGAACATCCGGTCGACCTCGTGCTGGGCCACCACCGCGCCGTCGGCGAGGGCCTGGCGGCGGTACTCGGCGTACCGTTCCAGCTTGTCGCGGAACGCGGCGAAGGTGAATGGCTTGAGCAGGTAGTGGGTCACCCCGAGGGCGACCGCGGCGCGGACCATGGTCAGGTCCCGGGCCGAGGTCACGGCCAGCACGTCGGTGCTGCTGCCGACCGCCCGCAGCGCCCGGCAGACGTCCAGGCCGTGCAGGTCGGGCAGGCGAAAATCCAGCAGTACGAGGTCCACCCCGCCGCCACCGTCGACGCGCAGGGCCGCCATCGCCTCCCGGGCGGTGTGCGCGACCCCGACCACGGTGAAGCCCGGCACCCGTTCGGTGTAGGCGCGGTGTGCGTCGGCGAGCAGGGGCTCGTCCTCCACGACCAGCACCCGGATGGCGGTCACGTCGGGGACTCCCGGGGGATCGGTAGCCGGGCCGGTATCGGCAGCCGGACGCTGAACAGCGTGCCACCTGCGGCGGGACGGCTCACGTCGACCTTGCCGTCGTAGCGTGACACCACCTGCCCGACCAGGGCCAGGCCGAGTCCCCGGCCGGCGCTCTTGGTCGACCAGCCGCGTCGGAACGCGTCGGTGACCTGCGCCGGATCGAGTCCCGGTCCGCTGTCGGCGACCCGGACCGTCACCTCCTGGTCGGTCGCGCCGACGAAGACCCGGACCTGCCGGGGCGGCTCGGTGCCGCCGACCGCCTCCAGGGCGTTGTCGAGCAGGTTGCCGACCACGGTGAGCAGGTCGCCGATGGGCAGCGGGTGCCCGTCGAGCCGGGAGTCGGGGTCGACCACCAGGTCCACGCCCCGTTCGCCGGCCTGGGCGGACTTGCCGAGCAGCAGCGCGGCCAGCGCGGGTTCGGTGACCGAGCCGACCACCCGGTCGGTGAGCTGCTGGGCGAGGGTCAGTTCGGCGGTGGCGAGCTGCACCGCCTCGTCGGTACGCCCCAACTCCACCAGCGTCAGTACGGTGTGCAGTCGGTTCGCCGACTCGTGCGCTTGGGCTTGCAGGGCCTCGCTGAGTCCGCGTACCGAGTCGAGTTCGCTGGCCAGGGTGCGCAACTCGGTGTGGTCACGCAGGGTCAGTACGGTGCCGACCGCCCGGCCGCCGAAGGTGGTGGCCCGCTGGTTGGCCACCAGGACCCGGTCACCGGCGAGCATCGGCTCGTCGTGTGCGGGGCGGCCGGAGAGGATCAGGTCGGCGACGGCCGGCGGGAAGCCGAGCTCGGCCACCGGCTGGTCCTGCACCGGGTCGGCCCCGGTCAGCCCGAGCAGGCGCCGCGCCTCGTCGTTGATCAGGGCCACCCGCCGGTCCGGGGTGAGCACCACCAGGCCCTCCCGGACCGAGTGCAGGACCGCGTCGTAGTACTCGTACATCCGGGTGATCTGGGCCGGGCCGAGGCCGTGGGTCTGCCGGCGCAGGCGGCGGCTGAGCAGCCAGGAGCCGGCGGCGGCGAGGGCGAGCGCGGCGGCGGTGGCGCCCAGCAGGGCGGGTGCCTGGGAGAACAGCTTGCGGTTGATCGCCTCGGTGGTGATGCCGACCGAGACCAGTCCGACGACGGCGCCGCCCTCGCCGCGTACCGGCACCACCGCCCGGACGGACTCGCCGAGGGTGCCGATGTTGATCGTGGTGAACGCCCGGCCGAGGAGCGCGGGTTCGATCTCGCCGACGAACGGGTGACCGATCTGGGCCGGGTTGGGGTGCGAGTAGCGGGTGCGGTCGGGTGCCATCACCACTATGAAGTCGGTCCCGGTGGCCCGGCGGGTCGATTCGGCGTACGGCTGGAGCGTGGCGGCCGGGTCGGGGGAGCCCAGCGCGGTCGCCACGTCGGGGGAGCGGGCGACGGCCTCCGCCACCGCGAGCACCTCCTCCTTCGCGGCGTCGCGTACGTCGGCGCGGGCGAGCAGCACCGCCCCGGCCATGCCGGCCACCACCAGCAGGGTGACGACCAGGACCTGCAAGGCGAAGAGTTGGCCCGCGATGCTCCATCGTCGTCTGGACATGCGCATCAGTGTTCCCTGTGTGACGGCTCTGGCGCTTGACGACGCCGGAGATCAGTTTGTTGTTTCGGGTGGGGGTCTGCCCGGTGAACACAATGAACGCAAGGCTGTGCGTACGTGAGATCCAGGCCACAGTCTCGGGCATGGACACCCCCACCGCCCGGCCACGACGGGACCGCACCCACTATCTGTATCTCGCCGTCATCGTCGCCGTCGTCGCCGGCATCGTCCTCGGCTTCGCCGCCCCGGAGGCGGCCCGGGAGCTGAAGCCGATCGGTACCGGCTTCGTCGCGCTGATCAAGATGATGATCAGCCCGATCATCTTCTGCACCATCGTGCTCGGCGTCGGCTCGGTCCGGCAGGCCGCCAAGGTCGGCAAGGTCGGCGGCCTGGCGCTCGGCTACTTCCTGGTCATGTCGACCGTGGCGCTCGCCATCGGACTCGTCGTCGGCAACATCGTGCACCCCGGCTCGGGCCTGCACCTCGGCGCCGCCCAGGCCGCCGCCGGCCAGGCCCAGGTCAGCGGCGAGAGCGAGGGTACGGTCGACTTCCTGCTCGGCATCATCCCGACCTCGCTGCTGTCGGCACTGACCGAGGGCGAGGTGTTGCAGACCCTGCTGGTCGCGCTCCTGGTCGGCTTCGCCGTGCAGGCGATGGGCCGCCGGGGCGAGCCGGTGCTGCACGCCGTCGGCGTGATCCAGCGGCTGGTCTTCAAGATTCTGACGATGGTGATGTGGCTGGCGCCGTTCGGCGCGTTCGGCGCGATCGCCGCCGTGGTCGGCGCGACCGGGATGGACGCGCTCAAGAGCCTGGCCCAGATCATGATCGGCTTCTACGCCACCTGTCTGATCTTCGTCATCGTGATCCTGGGCCTGCTGCTCCGCCTGATCGCCGGCATCTCGATCTTCTCCCTGCTGCGCTACCTGGGCCGGGAGTTCCTGCTGATCCTCTCCACCTCCTCCTCCGAGTCGGCGCTGCCCCGGCTGATCGCCAAGATGGAGCACTTCGGGGTGAGCAAGCCGGTGGTCGGCATCACCGTGCCGACCGGCTACTCGTTCAACCTCGACGGCACCGCGATCTACCTGACCATGGCCTCGCTCTTCGTGGCCGAGGCGCTGGGCAAGCCGCTCGCCGTCGGTGAGCAGATCTCGCTGCTGGTCTTCATGGTGATCGCGTCCAAGGGCGCGGCCGGCATCACCGGCGCGGGGCTCGCCACCCTGGCCGGCGGGTTGCAGAGCCACCGGCCGGACCTGGTCGACGGGGTGGGCCTGATCGTCGGCATCGACCGGTTCATGTCCGAGGCCCGCGCGCTGACCAACTTCGCCGGCAACGCGGTGGCCACCGTACTGATCGGCACCTGGACCCGTGAGTTCGACCGGGAGCAGGCGCGGGCGGTGCTCTCCGGCGAGCGACCCTTCGACGAGTCGACCATGGTCGACGAGCACGGCCCGGCGGACGACGAGCACGGGCCGGGGGACGACGAGTCCCCGGCCGACGCGGGCGGCACCACGAAGGAACCCGCGGCGGCCCGCGGCTGACCATCCCCGATCCGCTCCTCGGGCCACCCGCTCCGTGCCACGGGCGGGTGGCCCGAATTATGTGTAGAGCGCAAGTTACGAGGTTTCATCGGTAAAGTCGGTTCGTGACCAGAGGGCAGAGAATCCTCGCCGGGCTGGCGGTGGCCCTGTCGATCGCGCTCACCGCCTGCACGGAGCAGCCGCCGCAGCGCTCCGGCCCGGCGTCCGGTGCCCCCGGCCAGCAGGCCGAGCCGCAGGCCACCCCGGCCCTGGAGCTGATCGCCGGGATGCCGCCCTACACCTCCACCACCAACGTGTACGCCGCCGCCGGCGCCGACCAGTTGAGCGAGGCGGTACGCGGCGACAAGCCCCTCGTCTACGTCCCCAACACCGGCAGCGACGACGTGTGGGTGATCGACCCGGACACGTACAGGGTGGTGGACAAGTTCCCCGGCGGACCGGAACCGCAGCACGTCGTCCCCTCCTACGACCTGCGTACGCTCTACGTCGCGTCCAGCCGGGTGCCGTCGGGCGGCCTGGTGCCGATCGACCCGCGCACCGGCAAGCCGGGCAAGCTGATCGACGTGCAGGACGTCTACAACCTGTACTTCACCCCGGACGGCAAGCAGGGGATAGTGGTCGCCGAGTTCTACCGGCGACTCGACTTCTACGACGTCACCACCTGGCGGCGGACCGGCTCGGTCAGCTTCCCGGAGTGCGCCGGAATCAACCACCTGGACTACTCGGTCGACGGCCGGACCATGCTGGTGAGCTGCGAGTTCGGCAACCGGATGCTGGTCGTCGACTCGGTCACCCGCACCAAACTGCGCCAGTTCGACCTGGACGTGGTCGCCGACGGGATGCCGCAGGACACCCGGCTCACCCCGGACGGGCGGCACTTCCTGGTCGCGGACATGATGGCCGCCGGCGTCTACGTCTTCGACGGCGCGGCCACCCAACGGACCGGTTTCATCCCCACCGGCAAGGGCGCGCACGGCATCTACTTCAGCCGGGACGGCACTCTCGCGTACGTCACCAACCGGGACGACGGCACCGTGAGCCTGATCGACCTGGCCACGCTCACCCCGGCCGGACTCTGGCGGATTCCCGGCGGGGGCAGCCCCGACATGGGCGGGCTCTCCGCCGACGGCCGGGTGCTCTGGCTCTCCGGCCGCTACCACGACGAGGTGTACGCGATGAGCACCGCGGACGGTCGGCTGCTGGCCCGGATCCCGGTCGGCTCCGGCCCGCACGGGCTCACCATCTGGCCCCAGCCCGGCCGCTACTCCCTCGGCCACACCGCCAACATCCGCTGAGCCGGGTCGGCGGACGCCCCGCCACCGAACGAGCCCCGGCGTGCTCCACGGTGCCCGGTCCGGCCACCTACCCTGGGCATATGGATCTTGCGCAGGCACAGGAGTTGTGGAATCCGGAGCCGGGCTGGCTCAACACCGCGAGCTACGGGCTGCCGCCGCGACCGGCCTGGGACGCGTTGCAGCAGGCGCTGGGCGAGTGGCAGGTCGGCCGTACGTCGTGGGAGGGCTGGAACGCCGCCACCGACCGGTCCCGTACCGCGTTCGCCCGACTGGTCGGGGTGCCGGTCGCCGACGTCTGCGTGGGTGCCGGGGTGTCCCAGTTGCTCGCCCCGATCGCCGCCGCGCTACCGGCCGGCACCACCGTACTGGCGCCGGAGGAGGAGTTCACCTCGAACCTTTTTCCCTGGCTGGTGCACGGCGATCGGGGCGTACGGGTGCGCACCGTACCGGCGGCGCGGCTGGTCGAGTCGATCGACGCGTCCACCGATCTGGTCGCGTTCAGCCTGGTCCAGTCCGCCACCGGCGCGGTCGCCGAGTACGAGGCGGTGGTGGCGGCGGCCCGTGACCACGGCGCGCTGGTGGTGGTGGACGCGACCCAGGGCTGCGGTTGGCTGCCGTTCGACGCGGGACTGGCCGACGCGGTGGTGGTCGGGGCGTACAAGTGGTTGATGGCGCCCCGCGGCGCCGCGTTCGGTTACCTCGCCCCGGCGTTGCGGGACCGGCTCACCCCGCTCGCCGCCGGCTGGTACGCCGGTGACGACCCGCACGGCTCCTACTACGGCCCGCCGCTGCGGTTGGCCGCCGACGCCCGCCGGTTCGACCTGTCCCCGGCCTGGTTCAGCTTCGTCGGGGCGGCACCCGCGCTGGAACTGATCGCCGAGATCGGCCTGCCGGCGATCCACGCCCACAACGTGAACCTGGCCAACAGCTTCCTCACCGGCCTGGGCCAGCCCCCCGGCAACAGCGCCATCGTCACCGTCGACGTCCCCGACGCCCAACAACGCCTGGCCGCCGCCGGTATCCGCGCCGCCGTCCGCGCCGGCCACCTCCGCGCCTCCTTCCACCTCTACACCACCCCCACCGACATAACCCAAGCCCTAACCGCCCTCACCTGACCCCACCCCCCCTCCCCCCTACCCCACCCCCCACCCCCCTGCCCCCCGCCCCCTGCCCCCCCACCCCCTGCCCCACCCCTCTCCTCGTCGATCTAGGGCATATACGTGCTTGTGGATCTCCAACAGCACGTATATGCCCTAGATCGCGAGGAGGGGGGCGGGGGTGAGGTGGGTCACTTTTCGAAACGGTACGGGGTCGTATTGGAATTTGGGGGCTAGGTTCTTTTCGTTACGAGTCTGTTCCGTATCGTTTTTGAGGGTACGGGGTACCGGGGGGTAGGGGCGTTTTATGGAGAACCCGCAACCGTTCGAGAACACGGGGCACCCGAGGCGGTGGGTGATCCTCGGCGTGCTGGTGATCAGCCTGCTCGTGGTGGTCCTGGACAACACGATCCTCAACGTCGCCCTGCGTACGTTGTCCGACCCGGTGCACGGCCTCGGTGCCAGCCAGGGCGACCTGGAATGGGCGATCAACTCCTACACGCTGGTCTTCGCCGGACTGCTGTTCACCTTCGGGGTGCTCGGCGACCGGCTCGGGCGCAAGCGCTTCCTGCTGCTCGGGCTGGCCATGTTCGGGGCCTCGTCGCTGCTGTCCGCGTACGCGCAGAGCCCCGGCCAGTTGATCGGGGCACGGGCCCTGATGGGCCTCGGCGGAGCGGCGATCATGCCGGCCACCCTGTCGATCATCTCCAACGTCTTCGACCCGCGTGAACGGGCCCGCGCGATCGGCGTCTGGGCCGGGGCGGTCGGCCTCGCCGTGGCGATCGGCCCGATCCTGGGCGGGCTGCTGCTGGAGCACTTCTGGTGGGGCTCGGTCTTCCTGATCAACGTACCGGTGGTGCTGGTCGGCCTGGTGGCCGCGTTTGTGCTGGTGCCCGAGTCGCGCGACCCGCGACCGAGCCGGATCGACATCGTCGGCGTGCTGCTCTCGGTGGTCGGCCTGGTGGCGTTGACCTACGGCGTCATCGACGGCGGCGAGCACGGCTTCGACCGGCCGCTGGTCTGGGTGTCGATCGTCGGTGGGCTGGCCGTATTGGCCGCGTTCGTGCTCTACGAGCTGCGGGTCGAGTTCCCGTCGCTGGACGTCCGGCTGTTCAAGATGCCCCGCTTCGCCGCGCCGGTCGCGGTGGTCGGGCTGACCTTCTTCGCCGCCATGGGCGTGATGTTCTTCAGCTCGTTCTACCTGCAACTGGTCCGGGACTACTCGCCGCTGCGTACCGGTGTGCTGTTCCTGCCGTTCGCGGCCGCCCAGCTGATCTTCGCCCCGCGCAGCGCCGCGATGGTCAAGCGGTACGGCGCCAAGGCCGTCTCCGCCGTCGGCCTGCTGCTGACCGCCCTCGCGCTCGCCGCGTTCGTCTTCATCGGGGCCGAGACGCCGATCTGGGTGCTCGTCGTGTCGTTCTTCGTCCAGGGCGTCGGGATGGCCAACATCATGGCGCCGGCCACCGAGTCGGTCATGTCGTCGCTGCCCCGGGAGAAGGCCGGGGTCGGCTCCGCGGTCAGCAACACCGTCCGGCAGATCGGTGGCGCACTCGGCGTCGCGGTCCTCGGTTCGGTGCTGTCCGGGGTCTACCGGGACCAGATAGCACCCGCCACCGACGCGCTGCCGGGCCCGGCCCAGGAGGCGGTGAGCGAGTCGATCTCCGGCGCGTACGCCGCCGCGGCCCAACTCGGCCCGGCCGGACAGGGCGTGATCGACGCGGCCAACGACGCGTTCGTCTCGGCGATGCACTGGGCCGCCGGGCTGTCGGCGATCGTCGCGGTCATCGGCATCCTGGTGGTCCTGCGCTGGATGCCGGGACGTGCGGCGACCCACGCGCACGTCCAGCCGGAACAGACGAGCACGCCGGAACTGGCAGCTACATCATAAGTCGGAAACAATGACGGACATGACCACCACCGCTGATGCTCCGCGGTCGCCCGGGCGACCGCGGAGCACCCGCGTCGACGAGGCGATCGTGGAAGCCACCCTGGACCTGCTCGCCGAGGGCACCACCCTCGAAGCGCTGTCCATCGAGGCGATCGCCGCCCGTGCGGGCGTCGGCAAGGCCGCCATCTACCGTCGCTGGTCGGGCAAGGACGCCCTGGTCGTCGACACGCTGCGGACCCTGAAGGGGCCGCCGACGATGCCGAACGGCGCGACCGTACGCGAGGACCTGGTGATCCTGCTCAGTCAGGTGGGCCGCAACTCGGACGCGCGGGCGGCATCGATCTTCCCGTGCATGATGCCGACCATCCAGCGCGACGCCGCCATGCACCGGCTCTACCAGGAGTTGCTCGAACCCCGCCGGCAGGTGATGCGGGACGTGCTGCTGCGGGGCATCGAGCGCGGGGAGCTGCGACCCGACGTCGACATCGAGCTGACCCTGGCCGTACTGACCGCGCCGGTGCTGCTCCAGCGGCTGCTGCGCTGGCATCCGAAACTCGACGCCGACAACCTGCCCGAGCGGGTGGTCGACGCCCTGTTCTCCGGCATCGCCACCTGACGAGGGGCAGGGCCGGGCATACGGGCGTCAGGCGGTGGGCGTACGGAGGCGGTGCAGGCGCAGGGCGAGCTGTACCTCCAGCGCCCGCTCCGGCTTCTGCCAGTCCGGGCCGAGCAGTTGCCCGACCCGCTCCAGCCGCTGGGTCACCGTGTTCACGTGTACGTGCAACTGCTCGGCCGCGCGGGCCAGGCTGCCACCCACCCCGAAGTACGCCTCCAGCGTCTTCACCAGCGCCGTACCGCGCCGGGCGTCGTAGTCGACGACCGGGCCGACGGTGTCGGCCAGGAACCGGGCCACGTCCCGGTCGCCGTCCTCGCTGACCGCCCCGAGCAGCAGCCCGACGAAGCCGAGTTCGGCGGTGCTGGCCCCCTCGCCGGCCCGCCCCAGCGCCCAGAGCGCGGTCAGGCAGCGGTCCGCCTCCCGGAACGCGGTGCCCAGCGACGCCGGCCCGCGCGACGGGCCGCTGGATCCGGCGGTCACCGGCCGACCGGTGACCCGGGACAGGTCCCGGACCACCGCCCGCGCCGCCGCACCGGCATCCTGACCGGGCACCATCAGCACCACCCGGCCGTCGCGGGCCGCGGCCAGCCCACCCCGGGTCGAGGCGTACGTGGTCGCCCACGACACCACCCGCTGCCGGGCCGAACCGGTCGCCGCGATCACGTCGTCGCCGACCGCCACCAGCACGTGCGGCGCGTCCAGTTCCACCCCGAGCCGGCGGGCCCGGCTGCGCAGCGCCTCCGCGTCGCGTACCGGGCGGGCGATCAGGTCGTCGAGCAACTCGCCCCGGACCCGTCCCTCGGCCTCGGCGACCGTCCGGCGGAACAGCAGCAGCAGCGCGGTCACCAGGGCGGCCCGCTCCAGGATCCGCTGGTCGGCGTTGACGAGTTCGTCGTCCGGGTGCAGCACCAGGGCGCCGAGGTTCTCCGTACCGGCGACGACGGCGGCGTACCACAGGGGTCCCCGACGGACGCTGCGTCCCTCGGTCCGGGAGGCGACCACGGCCTCGACCAGCACCGCCCGCTCCGGCTCGGCGATCGTGCCGACCCGGGCCAGCAGTCGGCCGTCGGCGTCGAGCGCGAGCAGTGCGCCGCCGAGCACCTCGGTCACCGCCGACGCCACGTCCTCCACCCCGCCGCCGCGCAGCACCAGCGCGGTCATCCGGTCGTGCGCGGCGGCGGCCCGCTCGACCGAGGCGCTGTGCGCCCGGATGGTGCCGTTCGCGGCGGAGAGTTCGGCGAGCGCGGCCTGCGTCTCGGCGAGCAGCCGGGCGGTGTCGATCGCCACCGCCGCGTGCGCGGCGAGCGAGACCAGCAGGGCCACCTCCTCACGGGCGAACGGGCGGGCGGACCGGTTCGCCGCGTAGAGCACCCCGATCACGCTCGCGCCGAGCCGCAGCGGTACGCCCAGGATCGCGACCAGCCCCTCCTCGCCCACCCCGGCGTCGATTTCGCCGGTGTGGTGGAAGCGGGCGTCCTCGGGATAGTTCGCGGTCGCGTACGGGGTGCCGCTCTGGGCCACCAGACCACCGAGTCCGGCCCCCATCGGCAGCCGCAGTCGCTGGAACCGGGCCGACACGGAACCGTCGGTCACCCGCATGTACGTGTCACCGTGCGGCTCGTCGTTGAGCGTCATGTACGCCACGTCGGTGCCGAGCAGGTGCCGGGCCCGGTGCACGATCGCGTGCAGCACCGCGTCCAGGTCGCGCAGGCCGGCGAGGTCGCTGGCGGTGTCGTACAGGCCGGAGAGTTCGACCTCGCGTTGGCGGCGACGTTCCAGCAGGGCGCGGACCCGCAGCGCGACCACCTTCGCCTGTTCCAGCTCGGCCAGCCGCTCGGCCGGCAGGCCGGCGGCGCGGGCGGCCACCAGCGGCCCCTCGAACTCCACCGCCGCGGCCTCACGGGCCAGCAGCTCCAGGAACTCGATCGGCGACGACATGGGACCCATTGTGCGGGTGGAGATCTTCAGTTTGCTGTCCAACCCCCGTCGACCGCGATCGCGGCGCCGGTGATGAACGACGCCGCGGGGGAGCAGAGGTACGCCATCAGCTCGGCGACCTCCTCCGGCTCGATCAGGCGCTTGATCGCCGCCCGAGCCAGCATGATCCTCTCGACCACCTCGCTCTCCGGGATGCCGTGGGTCGCCGCCTGTGCCGCGATCTGCCCCTCGACCAGCGGAGTACGCACGTACGCCGGGTTGATGCAGTTGGCGGTGACCCCGTGCGCCGCCCCCTCCAGCGCGACCACCTTCGAGAGCCCCTCCAGGGCGTGCTTGGCCGACACGTACGCCGACTTGTACGGCGAGGCGCGCAACCCGTGCACGGACGAGATGTTGATCACTCGACCCCAGCCGCGCTCGTACATCCGGGGCAGGGCGCGCTGGACGATCAGGAACGGCGCCTCCACCATCACCCGGTGGATGTACGCGAACCGCTCGGGCGGAAAGTCCTCGATCGGCGCGACGTGTTGCAGGCCGGCGTTGTTGACCACGATGTCGACGCGTGCGTCCAGCGCGGCGGTCGCCGCCGGGTCGGACAGGTCGGCCGCCACCGCGTGCCCACCGATCTCGGCCGCCACCTCCTTGGCCGCCTCGGCGTTCCGATCGACCACGGTCACCTGCGCGCCGGCCGCCGCGAGCCGGACCGCACAGGCCCGGCCGATGCCGCTCCCACCACCGGTGACCAGCGCGTTGCGCCCCGACAGGTCGAGCCGTACGACGTGGGGATCCGCCACGCTTTCTGCCGTCATGGCGCAAGAAGCTACGACCCCGACGCGCGGGCGCACATGGGCAGCGCACACATACTCGCCGGAAAAGCTATGTGGCTCCGGTGGCCCGCCCGGTCGCCGCCCACCGGGTGAGAGGGTGGGCGTGTCGGCGTATCGCGGTCGTACGGCCGCCAGTAGGGTGTCGAACACGTGTACTGCCGGGTGCGGCGGTCTCCTCGCCGACCGGCGACGGGGCCAGGGGAGGGGGCGGCGTGCGGGTGCTGGGCGTCGACCCGGGGCTGACCCGGTGCGGAGTTGGTGTGGTCGAGGGTGTTCCCGGCCGGCCGTGCACGCTGGTCGCGTACACCGTGGTCCGCACCGATTCGGCCGCCGACCTGTCGCTGCGGCTGCTGCACCTGGACCGGGCGCTGACCGAGCTGGTCGCCGAGCACCAGCCGGAGAGCGTTGCCGTCGAACGGGTGTTCAGCCAGTCCAACACCCGGACCGTGATGGGCACCGCCCAGGCCAGCGCGGTCGCCGTACTGGCCGGGGCGCGGGCCGGGCTGCCGGTGCAGACGTACACGCCGAGCGAGGTGAAGGCGGCGGTGACCGGGTCCGGTCGGGCCGACAAGGACCAGGTCACCACGATGGTCACCCGGCTGCTCCGGTTGGCCGCGCCACCGAAGCCGGCGGACGCGGCGGACGCGTTGGCGCTGGCCATCTGTCATGTGTGGCGGGGCGGGAACCGGGCCCGGCTGGCCGAGGCCACGGAGGCCGCCGCCCGGCGGGCCGCGGCGGTCGCCGCACCGGGACGTACCGGGGCGGCTGCCGCCCGACGTGGAGGAACAAGATGATCGCCAGTGTGCGGGGCGTGGTGGCCGGGCTCGGGCCCGACACTGCGGTGATCGAGGTCGGTGGGGTCGGGCTGGCCGTGCACTGCGCGCCGGGCACCCTGGCCGGGCTCCGGCTGGGTAGCGAGGCCCGGCTGGCCACCACGCTGGTGGTCCGGGAGGACTCGCTCACCCTCTACGGTTTCGCCGACGACGACGAGAAGCACCTGTTCGAGCTGCTCCAGACGGCCAGCGGGGTCGGACCCCGGCTGGCCCAGGCGGTGCTGGCGGTGCACTCACCGGACGTGGTCCGCAAGGCGATCGCCAACTCCGACACCGCCACCCTGGTCCGGGTGCCGGGGATCGGCAAGAAGGGCGCCGAGCGGCTGGTGCTCGAACTGCGGGACAAGATCGGTCCGGTGGCGATCGGGTCGGACGGCGCGGGCGGCGTGCTCGGCGGGGCGTGGCCGGACCAGATCCGCCAGGCGCTGGTCGGGCTCGGCTGGAGCGTCGCCCAGGCCGACCAGGCGGTGGCCACCGTGGCGGAGACCATCGATGGCCCCACGCCGCCGGTGCCGGTCCTGCTCAAGCAGGCGATCCGGCTGCTCGGTAAGACCCGATGACCGATTCCGGGGACCTGGTCTCGGCGTACGCGGACGACGCCGAACGGGACGCCGAGGTCAGCGTCCGACCGAAGCGGCTGTCCGACTTCATCGCCCAGCATCGCGTACGCGACCAGCTCGACCTGCTGTTGAAGGGCGCGATGGGTCGGGGCAGCCCGCCCGACCACATCCTGCTCTCCGGCCCGCCGGGGCTGGGAAAGACCACCCTGGCCAACATCGTCGCGGCCGAGCTCGGCACCGGCATCCGGGTCACCAGCGGGCCGGCGATCGAGCGGTCCGGGGACCTGGCCGCGATCCTGACCAGTCTGGCCGAGGGCGACGTCTTCTTCATCGACGAGATCCACCGGATCGCCAAGCCGGCCGAGGAACTGCTCTACAGCGCGATGGAGGACTTCCGGGTCGACGTGATCGTCGGCAAGGGCCCCGGTGCGACCGCGATCCCGATCGACGTGGAGCCGTTCACGCTGGTCGGCGCGACCACCCGGTCCGGGCTGCTGACCGGTCCGATGCGCGACCGGTTCGGCTTCGTGGCGCATCTCGACTTCTACAGCGCGGCCGACCTGGAGGCGCTGCTGCACCGGTCGGCGCGCATCCTCGGGGTTCCGATCACCGAGGAGGGGGCGGTCGAGATCGCCGGCCGGTCGCGGGGCACGCCCCGGATCGCCAACCGGCTGCTGCGCCGGGTGCGGGACTTCGCCGAGGTCCGGGCCGAGGGCGTGGTCACCCTGGAGACGGCCCGCGCGGCCCTCAAGGTGTACGACGTCGACGCGCTCGGTCTGGACCGGCTCGACCGGGCGGTGCTCAGCGCCCTGATCGACTCGTTCCGGGGTGGCCCGGTCGGCCTGTCCACGCTGGCCGTGGCGGTGGGGGAGCAGCCGGACACGGTGGAGGAGGTGTGCGAGCCGTTCCTGGTCCGGGCCGGACTGCTGGCCCGTACGCCGCGTGGGCGGGTCGCCACCGAGGCCGCCTGGCACCATCTGGGACGTACGCCGCCGAATGGTACATTTGGTGCCAGTCCGAGCGCGGCGCCCGATCTGTTCGCTGCTGAGTCGTAACTGCCGTGATCTGTTTGTGATCCGTGCCGCATTCGGCGTACACAGACTCACCGACTAGACTTCGCCGCGATCTGTCTGTAGAGACAGGAGATTTCGCTTTCGCCGTGACGTACCACGTCGCGACGGGGCCAATGGGAAGGTCATATCGTGGTTTTGGAAGCGGCAGCAAGCGGCGGTGGAGCCGGCAGCTTCACGCCGATCCTGATGATTGTCCTGCTCTTCGGTGTCATGTATTTCATGATGATCCGGCCGCAGCAGAAGCGCCGTCGCGAGGCTGAGCAGATGCAGTCCTCGATCGGCCCCGGCGACGAGGTGGTCACCATTGGCGGCCTCCACGGCACCGTCGCCTCGGTCGACGACGAGACAGTCACCCTCGAAGTGGCCCCCGGGGTGCACAACAAGTACGCGCGCCCTGCGGTGGCCCGGGTACTGAACCAGGCTCCGAAGCTTGAGACGATCTCGGACGAGGTCGAAGCGAAGGAGTAACCCACCCCCGGTGTGCGGGGCAGGTTATCGATCGAAGATAGTTGATAGCTGTACCGGCGTGACCCCACGCCGGAGAGGTACGCATGTCGCCGGGCATGCCGGCGCGCCCATCGCCGCCCACCACCAGCGGCCGAACCGTGCAGGGAGACAGGACAGCCGTGGCACCACCTCAGGGACAGATGCACCCCGGGCGGCAGCTAGCCGTACTCGGGGGCATCTTTGTCGTCCTCTACCTCTTAGTCTTCTTCGCCGGCGGTGCTAGCGGGAGCTTCCGCGACCGGTTGGAGCCGAAGCTGGGTCTCGACCTCGTCGGTGGCACCCGGATGACGCTTGAGGCGACGAGCCTCAACAACCAGCCCCCCACGGCCGAGAACCTGGAGGAGGCCCGGCAGATCATCGAGAACCGGGTCAACGCCCAGGGCGTCTCCGAGGCCGAGGTGGTGACCGAGGGCAACCGCAACATCGTCATCTCGCTGCCCGGCCAGAGCCGCGACCTCAGCGAGGTCGGCGAGGCGGCCGAACTGCGGTTCCGCAAGGTGATCAAGGCGACCGACGGTGGGGCGCCCAGCGCTGCCCAGCCGCCGCCGGCCGCGACCCCGGATCCGTCGGCCCCGGCGGCAACCCCGTCGGTCGGCGCGACCCCGAGCGCCCCGGCTGCGGGTGCGCCCAGCGCCACGCCGTCCGCCGGTGGGCAGGGCGGGATGGCACCGACCCCCACGCCGAGTGCCGCCACCGGCGCACCCGCGACCCCGAGCGCCTCGGCTTCGGCGGCCCCGGTGCCGCAGAGCGTGGAGCAGGCGCGGGCCGCGGTCCAGCAGAAGGTGGGCGCGGCGGCCTGGCAGGCAGCGAGCGCACTCCAGGCGCCGGCCGACCTGACCACCGACCCGACCCTGCTCGAAACGCTCAAGCCGTTCGGCACGCTGACCGGCCGCGAGGTTGCCGCGCTGCCCGCGGCGATGCAGTTCAACGTACCGACGATCACCTGCGAGCTGCTCGAACAGCGCCCGGCGGCCTCGATCAGCGCCGTGGACCAGCAGGTCGTGGCCTGTGAGGGCCCGGTGAAGAACCTGCTCGACGTGGCGAAGGTGCTGGGCACCGACGTCAGCGACGCCAGCGGCGTGCTGGACCAGAACAGCCAGTGGGTGGTCAGCCTCGACTTCACCGGCGACGGGCAGAAGAAGTGGACCAACCTGACCCGCGAGGCGTTCAACAACGAGGGCGGCGCCTGCGACCAGGGCGCGCTCGGCCCGGACGGCAAGTGCCGGGTCGCCGTGGTGCTCGACAACACGATCGTCTCGTCGCCCGAGATCCAGGGCGTGCTCACCGGCGACTCGCAGATCACCGGTAACTTCACCAGCAAGGACGCCAACACGCTCGCCGGCCAGCTCCGCTTCGGCGCGCTGCCGGTGACGTTCGAGCCGCAGGAGCAGGAGTCGGTTTCCGCGACGCTGGGCTCCAGCCACCTCAAGGCCGGTCTGCTGGCCGCCGGGGTGGGCCTGCTGCTGGTCGCCATCTACTCGTTCTTCTACTACCGCCTCCTCGGCACGGTCATCATCCTCAGCCTGGGCCTCTCGGCGCTGCTGGTCTTCGGTGCGCTGATCGTGCTCGGCCGGCAGATCGGCTTCACGCTGACCCTCGCCGGCATCGCCGGATTCATCGTCTCCCTGGGTGTCGCCGCCGACTCGTTCGTGATCTATTTCGAACGTCTCAAGGACGAGATCCGCGAGGGACGCAGCCCGCGCAGCGCGGTGCCCCGCGCCTGGGCCCGGGCCCGGCGGACGATCATCTCGGCCAACGCCATCTCGATCCTGGCGGCGGTCGTGCTCTACGTGGTCTCGGTCGGCACGGTGAAGGGTTTCGCCTTCGCGCTCGGCCTGGCCACGATCCTCGACCTGGTCGTCGTCTTCCTCTTCCGGCACCCGATCATGACGATGTTCGCCAACACCAAGGCGTTCCTGTCGCCCCGGGTCAGTGGGCTCGGACGGGTGCTGCACAGGGCCGAGGCCGAGCCGACCGAGCCGCGCAACCCGCGCGCCAAGGAGGCCTAGCATGAGCGAGCCAGTCATCCAGGGCAGCGCCCCGGCCCACTCGGCCGTCGCAGAGCAAAGCGAGGTAGCGGCATGAGCCGCCGTAGCGGTCTGGCCACCCGGCTCTACCAGGGCGAGGCCGGTCTCAACATCATCGGACGTCGCCGGCTCTGGATCGGCATCGCCCTCGGGCTGGTGCTGGTCGCGCTCGTCAGCATCTGGACCCCCGGGTTCAAGCTCGGCATCGAGTTCTCCGGCGGCAACTCCTTCCAGGTGCCCGCCAGCGTCGGCACTATCGACCACGCCGAGGAGCAGGTCGACGCGGCGCTGAGCAGCCTCGGCGGCGACGAGCCGGCACACGTCGTCTCCACCCAGACGGTCAACGGCGTCGGCGGCTCCTTCTACGAGCTGCGCACCACCGAGCTGAACACCCAGCAGTCCAACGACGTGCAGGCCGACCTGGCCGGCAAGTTCGGCATCGCCGGGGACCAGATCAGCATCAACCAGGTGAGCGCGGCCTGGGGCGACCAGGTCACCGAGCGAGCCCTGCTCGGTCTGGTGGTCTTCGTCGTCCTGGTCATGATCTACCTGATCCTGCGGTTCGAGTGGCGGATGGCGGTCGCCGCCGTCTCGTCGCTCTTCCTCAACCTGGCGCTGACCGCCGGCATCTACGCCCTGGTCGGCTTCGAGGTGACCCCCTCGACCATCGTCGGCTTCCTCACCATCCTCGGCTTCGCGCTCTACGACGTCGTGGTGGTCTTCGACAAGGTCCAGGAGAACACCCGCGGCATCACCGCGAGCAGCACCCAGACCTACGGCGAAGCGGCCAACCTGGCCATCAACCAGACCCTGATGCGGTCGATCAACACCGGTCTGGTGGCGTTGCTGCCGGTCGGTGGCCTGCTCTTCATCGGTGCCGGCCTGCTCGGCGCGGGCACCCTGGAGGACCTCGGTCTGGTGCTGTTCCTCGGTATGGGTATCGCGGTCTACTCCTCGATCTTCTTCGCGACCCCGGTGCTGAGCCTGCTCAAGGACTACGAGCCGCGGATCCAGACGCACACCAAGCGGGTCCTGGCCCGGCGTTCCACCACCGGTGGCGCACGCCCGGCCACCGCTGCCCGCCGGCCGGCTGCCCGTACCGGTGAGGAGCCGGTCGGCGACGACACCGTACCGGCCGGGCCGACCGACGAGGAGGCGGCGGCGCTGGCCGGCGCCGCCCCGAAGGTCGGTGCCCGTCCCACAGGCAAGCGGTCCTCCGGTGCCCGCGGTGGTCGACCGGGTGGCGGCGGCGGTAGCCGGCCGAGTGGGGCCAAGCGCCGCTGACCCTGGCGGAACAGACGACGGAGGCGTCCGGCATGCTGGCTACAACGGCGTGCCGGGCGCCTTTCGTATGGCGTGGGCGCGGATGTCCGGTGAGAGGGGCAGCATGACGGAGACCCAGACCGGGGTACGCGGCGACAGCGGCCCGGCCACGGCGGAACTGGTGGCCAGCCGGGTGCTGGACGTACCGGACTTTCCCCGGCCCGGAGTGGTGTTCAAGGACCTGATGCCGCTCTTCGCCGACGGTGACGTGTTCCGTGGCGTGATCGACGGGATCATCGAGTACCACGGGCGGGACTCGTTCGACGTGGTGGCCGGCATCGAGGCGCGCGGCTTCGTGCTCGCCGCCGCGATCGCGTACGCCACCGGCCGGGGGGTGGTGCCGGTGCGCAAGGCCGGCAAGCTGCCCCGTGCGGCGTACGCCGCCTCCTACGCCCTGGAGTACGGCGAGGCCACCCTTGAGGTGCACCAGGATGCCTTCACGGCCGGTCACCGGGTACTGGTGGTGGACGACGTGCTCGCCACCGGCGGTACGGCGGAGGCGACGCTGAGTCTGGTCGAGCGGGCCGGCGGGACCGTGGCGGGGCTGTCCGTACTGTTGGAACTCTCTTTCCTCGGGGGCCGGGAGCGGCTGGCTCCCCGTCCCGTCCATGCACTTCTGACCGTTTAGTAGAGCTTGTCATCGGGGATCGATCCGGTGCGTGCGGGGGAGCGGCATCCGGCAGTCCGGACGGGTAGCATTGCCTTTCGCTGACCAGGTGGAGGCCGTTCTACCGGGCTGGCACAGGACCAGGTCGACCGGTTACGGTCGGCTCGTCCCAAGCGAGGTGTGAGGAGGCCGGTGTCCCACGATGTCGCCCCTCCGGCGGAGGGCACGGTGCAATCGACCAGCGACGCCGACGGTGTCACCCAGGTGGCCGGGTCCGTCGGCGGGCCGGTCCCGACCGCGACCGCCGGTACCAGTTCCGTCGCCCCCACCGGTGAGTCCGGTGACGTCGGGTCGGCCGATGGTGTGGCGGCCGGTGCGGCCGCCCGAAACGGTGATCCCGACTCCGGTGACCCCAACCCGGCCGCGGTCGGCAGCGCGGGAGCCGGTCACGCCGACAACGGCAGCAATGGCGGCGGCGCCGCCAACGGAAGCGGTGGTAACGGCGGTGCGGTCGTAGCGGCGCCGGTCGGCCCGATCGCGGTGGTGGCCGGTGACGATCCCGCCGCCGTCGTTCCGATCGCGGTCGCCCCGTCGGTCGCCCCGGTCGACGTTCTCGCCCCGCCGGTCCCGCCCGTCCCCGCGGGTGGCGTCGTGGTGCCGATCGGCGTGGCCGGTCGACTCGTCACGACCGACGAACCCGGCGCGGCCACGTCCAGCTTCGGTCTGGCCAGCGCGCCGACCGGGCGGCGGGTGCGGGCCCGGCTGGCCCGGTTCAACGCACCCTGGCAGACGCCGCAGGTGAGCGAGGTGCTCGAACCGCTGATCGCCACCCACCGGGCCGCCCACCCCAAGATGGACCCCCGGATGTTGCAGCGCGCCTTCGACATGGCCGCCCGCTGGCACTCGGGGCAGTACCGCAAGTCCGGTGACCCGTACATCACCCACCCGCTGGCGGTGGCCACCATCCTGGCCAACCTCGGCATGGACACCACCACGCTGGTCGCCGCGCTGCTGCACGACACCATCGAGGACACCAACTACGGCCTGGACCAGATGCGGATCGACTTCGGGGCCGAGGTCGCCCTGCTGGTCGACGGGGTCACCAAGCTGGACAAGGTCAAGCTGGGTGACGCGGCCAAGGCCGAGACGATCCGGAAGATGGTCGTCGCGATGGCCAAGGACCCCCGGGTCCTGGTGATCAAGCTGGCCGACCGGCTGCACAACATGCGTACGCTGACCTTCCTGCCCCGCGCGAAGCAGGAGCAGAAGGCCAAGGAGACGCTGGAGATCCTGGCTCCGCTGGCCCACCGCCTGGGTATGAACACGATCAAGTGGGAGCTTGAGGATCTCGCCTTCGGCACCCTGTTCCCCAAGCGGTTCGAGGAGATCAACCGGCTGATCGGCGAGCACCAGCCGCAGCGGGAGGCGCTGCTGCGCCAGGTGACGCAGAAGGTGCAGGTCGACCTCAAGGCCGCCAAGATCAAGGCGGAGACGACCGGGCGGCCCAAGCACCTCTACTCGATCTACCAGAAGATGATCGTCCGGGGTCGGGACTTCAACGACATCTACGACCTGGTCGGGGTGCGGATCCTGGTCGAGACGGTGCGCGACTGCTATGCGGCGCTCGGTGTGATCCACGCGAACTGGCAGCCCGTACCGGGCCGGTTCAAGGACTACATCGCGATGCCGAAGTTCAACATGTACCAGTCCCTGCACACCACCGTGATCGGGCCCAGCGGCAAGCCGGTGGAGATGCAGATCCGGACGTACGCGATGCACCGCACCGCCGAGTTCGGCATCGCCGCGCACTGGAAGTACAAGGAGCAGAAGGGCGCCACCGTCGTCGGCCCACCGGCCAACATCGACGAGATGACCTGGCTGCGGCAACTGCTGGACTGGCAGCGGGAGGCGAGCGACCCGAGCGAGTTCCTCGACGCGCTCCGCTTCGACCTGTCCAGCCAGGAGGTGTACGTCTTCACGCCCAAGGGCGACGTGATCCCGCTGCCGACCGGCTCGACCCCGGTCGACTTCGCGTACGCGGTGCACACCGAGGTCGGGCACAAGTGCATCGGCGCCCGGGTCAACGGCAAGCTGGTGCCGCTGGAGTCGACGCTCTCCAACGGCGACGTGATCGAGATCTTCACCTCGAAGTCCGACACCGCCGGCCCCACCCAGGACTGGCTCGGTTTCGTCAAGAGCCCCCGGGCGCGGACGAAGATCCGGCAGTACTTCAACAAGGAGCGCCGCGAGGAGGCGATCGAGGCCGGCAAGGACGCGATCGTCAAGCAGATGCGCAAGCAGGGCATGCCGTTGCAGCGGATGCTCAGCTCCGACAACCTGATGGCGATCGCCCGGGACCTGCACCTGGCCGACGTCGCGTCGCTCTACGCGGCGGTCGGCGACAGCCAGGTCTCCGCCCAGTCGGTGGTCCAGCGGCTGATGGCCGGCTACGGCGGCGAGGAGGGCGCGGCGGAGGACATCGCCGAGACCGCCGTCGCCACCCGCCCGCCGCGCAGCCGTACCTCCAGCCACGACCCCGGAGTGGTGGTTCGTGGGGTCAGCGACGTCTGGATCAAGCTCGCCCGCTGCTGCACCCCGGTGCCGCCGGACTCGGTGTTCGGCTTCGTCACCCGCTCCGGCGGGGTGAGCGTGCACCGCGACGACTGCGCCAACGCCGAGGATCTCCGGGTGCAGGGCGAGCGGATCGTGGAGGTGAGCTGGAAGCTCACCTCGGCGTCCACCTTCCTGGTGGCGATCCAGGTCGAGGCGCTGGACCGGCACAAGCTGCTCGCCGACGTGACCCGGGTGCTCTCCGAGGAGCGGGTGAACATCCTCTCCGCGACGGTCACCACCACCCGCGACCGGGTGGCGGTGAGCCGGTTCAGCTTCGAGATGGCCGACCCGAAGCACCTGGGCCACCTGCTGGCGGCGGTCCGCAAGGTCGACGGCGTCTTCGACGCCTACCGGGTCACCTCCGGCGCCTGACCCGCTACCACCGGCTCCAGGCAACCGGCTCCGGGCAACGGACGAACGAAGGCAACGGTAAGACGAACGAAGGGGCGGCCCGCCGTAGCGGGCCGCCCCTTCTCGTGCCGGTGGCGCTGGTGGCGGAACCTCAGCCGGCCACGGCGCTCATCGTCAGTGCCTTGATCAGAACTTCCTTCTTCGGGTGGCCGCCGCCGGCCTGCTGGGCGAAGGCGCCGTCGTCGCCGGCCGCGCCGACCTCCTTGACCAGGTCCATCCCGCCGGTGACCGTGCCGAGCACGGTGTACGTGGCGTCGAGCTGCGAGTCACCGTAGACGATGAAGAACTGGCTGCCGCTGGAGCCGGGCTGGCCGGAGTTGGCCATCGCGATGACCCCCGCCGGGTACGGCGGACGCTGCTCGGTCGGCAGGTTCTCCTCGGCCATCCGGTAGCTCGGGCCGCCGGTGCCGTCGCTGTCCCGCCAGCCGGCGCCGGCGGCGCTCGGGTCGCCGCACTGGAGCACCTGAAGGCCCTCGGTGACCAGCCGGTGGCACTTGGTGTTGTCGAAGAACTTCTTCTCCGCCAGGTGGGTGAAGCTGGCCGCGGTGCACGGCACCTTGGACAGGTCGAGCTTGGCGGTGATCGGCCCGAGCCCGGTGTCGATGGTCATCGTCTGCGAGCCGACGTTCGGCGCCGAGGTCGGCGGCAGCCCGACGTCCTTGGTCGTCGGCGTCCGCTGCTCGGCCGGGATGTCGGTCCAGGTGCACTGGGTCGAGCCGGCTCCGACCGGGGCCGCGTCGGTGGCCTTGTCGTCGTCGCCGAGGCTGGCGACCAGCCACACGGTGCCGGCGACGACCAGTAGCAGACCCACCCCGGCGGCGACGATCGTTTGCAGCTGGCGGCGCTTGCGGGCAGCGGTGGCCCGCTGGGCCATCTCCCGTTCGAGCCGTGCCCGCGCCGCGGCGCGCTGCCGCTCTCTCGTGGACGTCACGGTGACTCCTCCTGGACTATCAACGCTGCGGTGCTGCGTCCGCGGCTGCTGTCTGGGCTCTGCTTCAGGACTGCCCGGCCGCCGTCGGGGTGGCGGTCGGCGTCGTTGTCGCCGGCGGGGCGGCGGGCGGTGCGTCGGTGGCGGGCTCGCCGACGGTCAGGCTCTGGATCACCACGTCGGTCTTCGGCTTGACCTTCTCGCCACTGCCATTGTCCACCAGTTCGGTGGTGCCGATCTTCTGGATCACGTCGAGTCCGGCGCTGACCTTCCCGACGATCGGGTAGGTCGGCGCGGTCGGGTTGAAGTCCTTGAGGAAGATCAGGAACTGGCTGCCGTTGGCGCCGGGCGCGCTGCCGATCAGGGCGACGGTGCCGGCCGGGTAGAGCGGCGGCTGGCCCGCTGCCGGGCTGGCCGACGGGGTCGGTTCCGGTGCCGGTGCCGACGGCACGTTCTCACTGGTGAAGGTGTAGGTGGGGCCGCCCGTACCGGTGCCGCTCGGGTCGCCGCAGCGCAGCGCGCCGTCGGCGGTGATCTCGTGGCAGGTGGTGTTGTCGTAGAACGACCGGCCGGCCAGGTGGGCGAAGCTCGCCCCGGCGCAGGGCGCGTTGGCCAGGTCGAGATCGACCGTGACCGGGCTGCCCTGGTTGGTGGTGATGGTCATCGGGCGGGTGCCGGTGGTGGGCAGCCCGGTGGTCGACGGCATACCGACGTCCTTGAGGCTGCTGTTCGACGCCGCGTCCTGCGGGGTCCAGGCGCAGATCTCCGGCGCCGCGGCCGGGCTCGGCTCACGGTCGAACCCGCCGAGTGCCCAGACCGACCCGAGTACGATCAGCGCCAGCGCCAGCGCGGCGCCGACCCCGGCCTGGATCTGTCGCCGACGCCGGGCGGAGGCGGCTCGCCGAGCCATCTGCCGGTCGAGCTTGGCACGCGCCAACTTGCGCTGCCGGTCCCTGCTGGAAGCCACCCGCGCTCCTTTTCCCTCTACCCTGGTCGTGGCGGACGGCCACGTTCTCGCCGTCGGGCGTCAAGTGCGCCACGCCACACGCCCGCCAGAGTGTACGGCTATCGGCTGAGAATGTGGTGTACGAGGTGGCCGCTACGTAAATCTGTGCCTGCGGACCGTCCACCGACGCGGTTCCAGACCGTTCTATCGGATATATCCCCCACGCCGATCGACTCGACCGCCAGCCGCGTGCGTCGTACGTCGCCGGTGTCCGTTCCGGCGACAGCCGAGAACGTCGCCCACGGACCCGCCGGCGGTGTGTGCGGCGCGGCACCCGAACCGCCCGGCGGATAGGCTGCGGGAGACGCCAACGTCGACGGGAAGGGGAGCGGACGTGTTCGTCGCCGGGTTTCCCGCGGACGCCTTCGGCACCAACTGCTACGTGGTCGCGACCGCGCCGGGAGAGCAGTGTGTTGTGGTCGACCCGGGAATCGGAGTGATCGACCGCCTCGACGCGCTCCTGCACGAGCACCGGTTGCAGCCGGCCGCCGTCCTGCTGACCCACGGCCATCTCGACCACACCTTCTCCGTCGCACCGGTCTGCGGCGCCCGTGGGATCACCGCTTACGTGCACCCGGCCGACCGGGAACTGCTGGCCGACCCGAGCAAGGGGCTCTCCGCCGACCTGAACCAGCTCTTCGGCGGCCGGCTGCCGTACGCCGAGCCGGAGGACGTCGCCGAGCTGACCGACGGCGCGAGCATGAGCCTCGCCGGGTTGGAGATCACCGTCGACCACGCACCGGGCCATACCGGCGGGTCGGTGCTGTTCCGGTTGCCGGGGGCCGGCTCACTGTGGGAGGCGGACCAGCTCTGCCTCTCCGGGGACGTCCTGTTCGCCGGTTCGATCGGTCGTACCGACCTGCCGGGAGGCAGCATGCCAGCCATGCTGACCAGCCTGCGGGACAAGATCCTCCCGCTCGCCGACGACACCGTCGTCCTGCCCGGCCACGGACCCGAGACCACCATCGGCCGCGAGCGCGCGAGCAACCCGTACCTGCGTCAGGTCGCCTCGGCCGACCAAGCGCGACCGGCCGGTTCCCAGCGGGGCTGGTAGTAGGTCCGCGCCTCGCGTCACCCAGATCCCGCCCGCGCGCGTCGCGCGGGAGTTCAAGGAGCATCATGAGCAAGCCCACGCCCATCTCCGGCTTTCCCGAGTGGGCCCCGCCGCAGCGGATGATCGAGCAGTACGTGATCGACCGCATCCGCAACACCTTCGAGCTGTACGGCTTCGCGCCGCTGGAGACCCGGTCGGTCGAGCCGCTGGACCAGTTGCTGCGCAAGGGGGAGACCTCCAAGGAGGTCTACCTGCTGCGCCGGTTGCAGGAGGATCCGGGCGGGTCGGGCGGCGACGACGCACTCGGCCTGCACTTCGACCTGACCGTGCCGTTCGCCCGCTACGTGTTGGAGAACGCCGGCAAGTTGCAGTTCCCGTTCCGCCGCTACCAGATCCAGAAGGTGTGGCGGGGCGAGCGCCCGCAGGAGGGGCGCTACCGCGAGTTCGTCCAGGCCGACATCGACATCGTCGACCGGGACACCCTGCCGGCGCACTACGAGGCCGAACTCCCCCTGGTCATCGGCGACGCGCTCGGCGGCCTGCCGATCCCGCCGTTCGTGATCCAGGTGAACAACCGGAAGGTCAGCGAGGGCTTCTACCTGGGGGTCGGTTTGACCGACCCGGCCGCCGCGCTGCGTGCGGTGGACAAGCTCGACAAGATCGGGCCGGACCGGGTGGCCGCGCTGCTGACCGAGACCGCCGGGGCGACCGAGGCGCAGGCCAAGGCGTGTCTCGCCCTGGCCGAGATCAGCGGACCGGACGCCTCGTTCGCGGACGCGGTCCGGGCCCTCGGGGTGGAGCACCCGCTGCTCGAAGAGGGCCTGGTCGAGTTGGTCGCGGTGGTGGAGACGGCGGCGGCGCACTCGCCCGGTCTCTGCGTCGCCGACCTGCGCATCGCGCGTGGCCTGGACTACTACACCGGTACGGTCTACGAGACGCAGTTGCGCGGCTACGAGCGGTTCGGCTCGATCTGCTCCGGTGGCCGGTACGACAACCTGGCCACCGCCGGCTCCACCACGTTCCCCGGTGTGGGCATCTCGATCGGTCTGACCCGGCTGCTCGGCCTGCTCTTCGGTGCGGGTGAGCTGACCGTGTCCCGGTCGGTGCCGACCTGTGTGCTGGTGGCGCTGTCGGCGGAGGAGGACCGGCCGTCCAGTGACCGGATCGCGGCGGCGCTGCGTCGGCGCGGTATCGCCACCGAGGTCTCCCCGTCGGCGGCGAAGTACGGCAAGCAGATCCGGTACGCCGAGCGGCGCGGGATCCCGTACGTGTGGTTCCCGGGTGCCGACGGGGCGGTGGACGAGGTGAAGGACATCCGTTCCGGCGAGCAGGCGGCGGCCGCCGCGGCCGACTGGACCCCGCCGGTGGAGGACCTGCGTCCCCTGGTGAGCTGAGTCGGCGGTGGGTTCGCACCGGCTGAGCGGGCGGACTGGCGCTGCGGTCCGGCTTGACCTACGGTAGCGTAACTTACGCTACCGTAGGGAGAGCCCGTGACTGCCGCCATCACCCGTACGCTCAGCCAGACCGCGTTGCTGACCGAGCTGGAATCCGTCGTCGCCCAGAACCTCGACCGGCACCTCGCGGTGGCCAAGGAGTGGTTCCCGCACGAGTACGTGCCGTGGAGCGACGGGCGTACCTTCGACGGCCTGCTGGGCGGTGAGGCGTGGTCCCCGGAGGACTTCAAGCTGCCCGAGGTGGCCCGGACCGCGCTGGTGGTCAACCTGCTCACCGAGGACAACCTGCCGTCGTACCACCACGAGATCGCGAAGCTGTTCGGGCGCGACGGCGCCTGGGGGACCTGGGTGCACCGGTGGACGGCCGAGGAGGGCCGGCACGGCGTGGCGATCCGCGACTACCTGACCGTCACCAGGGCGGTCGACCCGGTGGCGCTGGAGCGGGCCAGGATGGTGCACATGTCCGCCGGGTTCAGCAACGACCACCCGGACGAGGTGCTGCACTCGCTGGCGTACGTGTCGTTCCAGGAACTCGCCACCCGGATCTCGCACCGCAACACCGGCCGGGTCACCGGCGACCCGCTCTGCGAGCAGCTGCTCGCCCGGGTGGCGGCCGACGAGAACCTGCACATGATCTTCTACCGCAACCTGCTCGCCGCCGCCTTCGAGCTGGCCCCGAGCCAGGCGATGCGGGCGGTGGCCGACGTGTCCGCCAACTTCCAGATGCCCGGCAACGGCATCGACGGCTTCGCCCGCAAGTCGGTGGCGATCGCCCTGGCCGGCATCTACGACCTGCGCCAGCACCGGGACGACGTGCTGGTTCCGGTGCTGCGCCAGTGGGACGTCTGGAACGTCACCGGGCTGGACGCCGACGGTGAGGCGGCCCGCGAGGAGCTCGGCGTGCAACTCGACGAGTTGGACAAGGCGGCGTCCCGGTTCGAGGAGAAGCGCGACGCCCGAGCCGCCCGCCTCGCCCGCTGACCGTACCCGCCCGCTGACCGAGCAAGGGCCCCTCTCCGGAGCGGAAAGGGGCCCGTACGTCGCCGTTACTCGGTACGCAGTCCGTCCGGGCGCATCAGCCGCCACAGCACCGGCAGGCTCAGTACGGTCACCAGCAGCACCACCCCGGCGGCCACGCCGCAGAGTTGGAGCAGGCTCGGCCAGTCCAGCCGTACCGGCCGTTGCACCATCCGTTGCAGCACCGCGCCGAGGCCGGTGCCGAGCACGGCGGCCAGGGCCAGCCCGAGCAGCACCGGGATCGCCGTCTGGAGCAGCACCGACCAGCTCATGGTGGCGCGCCGGGTGCCGAACGCGACCAGTACGGCGAGCAGTCGGCGCCGCTCCCGCAACTGCTCCAGCGTGGTGACCAGCAGGCTCGCGCCGATCAGCAGCAGTACCGCCACCACCCCGGCGAACAGGCCCCGGCGGATGTCCCGGAAGCTGCTGTCCTCGGTGGTGGCCCGCAGCGGCCAGATGTTCATCAGCGGGCTGATGCCCGCCGAGGCGTTGCGTACGTGTTCGACCGCGCCCGGCACCGCCGGGTCCAGCCCCAGGTAGACCAGCGTCAGCGAGTCCCGCAGGGAGTCGGGGTCCACCGCGCCGGGGGTGGCCAGGACACCGCTGCGGTGGTTGCCCTCCGGGGAGGGTCGGCTCGTCGCCGCCCGGATCCCGGCCGGCACCGTCCACGGCCGACCGACCACCCCGTCGTACGGGGAGCCGACCTCGACCCGTTGGCCGCCCGCCGGCAGTGGCCCCGCGATTCCCTCGCCCGGTACGGCGAACGTGTCGCCGTCGGCACAGTGGTCGAGGGTGGCCAGTTCGGCCAGGGCGGCGCAGTCGCCGACCAGCAGCGGCCAACCCGGCCGGTTCCCGTCCGCGTCGGCGGCCCCTCCGGCGGGCATCAGGTAGGTCTGCGCCACCACGGTCACCGATCGGACCCCGGTGGTGTCGCGCAGCCGTTGTGCGATGGTGGCCGCGCCGCCGCCGTCGGTGTCGGCCAGGGCGATGTCGCCGTACATGTCGGCTCGGGCGGGGTCCTGGCCGGACCTCGTGCTGTAGGCGGGGGCGATGCCGCTGAACAACATCTGCAACGCGATGCCACCGGCGACGGCGACCGCCACGCCGTTGACCATGCGGGCGGAGGCGGCGCTGTCGAGTTGCAACCGCCGGGTGGCGAGTTGCCAGGCGACGCCGCCGCCGCGCAGCCGGCGGACGACCGTTTCGACCAGCCAGGGCAGCACGGTGGTCACGCCGCCGAGCAGCAGGACGACGCCGATGGCGATGCGGGCCGTACCGGCCGGCTCTCCGGTCCGGCTGACCGAGCCGAGCAGCGGGAGCAGCAGGACGGCACCGGCGACCGGCATGATCGGTCGCCACCAGAGCCGGCGCCGGGTGCCGGTGGCCCGGCGGACCACGCCGAGCGGTTCGATCACCACCCGGCGCAGGGCGAGCAGCGCGACCCCCACCGCCGTGACCGGCACCCCGAGCAGGATCAGTACGGCCAGCGCCGGGTCCGGGCGGACGTCGGCCGGGAAGACGCTGATCTCCTGTAGTGCGAACAGCCCGACGAACTGCCGCCCGAGGAGGAAGAACAGCGCACCGGCGGCGAGCCCGAGCAGGGCGCTGACCAGGGACTCCCCGGCGGCGATCCGGGTGGCCATGGGTCGGTCGGCGCCGACCAGCCGCAGCGCCGCCAACCGGCGGTCCCGGTGTTCGCCGCCGAAGCGTACGGCGGTGCCGATGAAGACGGCGATCGGCAGCAGCAGCACCACCAGGATGATCAACACGAGCAGCAGCAGGACCGGGTCGAGCCCTTCGTTGGTGCTCGGGTCGCCGAAGTGGTCGATCCGGCCGACCCCGGACTGGTCCGTGCTGATCCGGTCGCTGCCCAGGTAGAAGGCGTACTCGCGGGGGCCGGTCAGGCCGTGGTCGCCGATGGTGCCGACGGACCGGTAGTCGAGCCGGGGTCGCAGCAGCGCGCCCTCCGGTGCGGCGAGCAGGTCGGCCAGGGCGGGCGAGACGACGATCTCGTCCGGGCCGGGCAGCCTGTCCAGACCGGGCGGTACCGGGGCGTCGGGGCCCTCCGGGCGCAGGATCCGGCCCCGGATCGAGCGCTCACCGAAGGTGGTGTTGAACTGGCCGACGAGCAGGGTGTCGGCCGCCGGGGTGGTCAGCTCGACGTCGTACTGCTGGTCGCCGCGGGCCTCGCCGCGCGCGGACCGGTCGCCGAGCATGGTGGGGATGGAGACGGCGATCAGCAGCAGCGCCACGCCCAGGCCGACGCCGATCGCGGCCAGCACGGTCCGGAGCAGCCCGTCCCGGCCGCCGGCGAAGACCAGCCGGGCGCCGAGCAGCAGGTCGTCGCGCCAGCGGCCCGGCCCGGACCGCCGGTCGCGGCTCACCGCGCCACCGGGTCGAGATCACGGGTACGGCCGTCGCGGACCACCACCTCGCGATCGGAGTACGCGGCCACCCGGGGCTCGTGGGTGACCAGCACCACCGCCGCGCCGGTCTGCTTGGCGGCCTCGCTGAGCAGCCGCATCACCCGTTCGCCGTTGAGCGAGTCCAGCGCACCGGTCGGCTCGTCGGCGAAGATCACCCGGGGTGCGGTGACCAGTGCCCGGCCGACCGCCACCCGCTGGCCCTGGCCGCCGGAGATCTCACCCGGCCGCTTGCCGGCCACGTCGGTCACCTCAAGCCGCTCCAACCACTGCGTCGCCCGCCGTTCGGCCTCGCGGCGCCGGACCCCGTCCAGGCGCAGCGGCAGGGCCACGTTTTCCAGGCAGGTCAGCTCGGGCACCAGTTGGCCGAACTGGAAGACGAAGCCGAACTCGCCCCGGCGCAGCGCGCTGCGCTCGCCGTCGGACATCGCGGACAGCTCCCGGTCCCGGTAGCGGACCTGCCCGGAGTCGGGGCGGACGATCCCGGCCAGGCAGTGCAGCAGGGTGGACTTGCCGGATCCGGACGCACCCATCACGGCCACCGTCTCGCCGGCCCGTACGGTGATCGACGCTCCGTCCAGGGCCGGCGTCGGCCCGTACGTCTTGTGCAGGTCGAGGCCGACCAGCAGTGGCTCGGTGGGGTCGGCGGCCCGCCGGTCGGGGCCTGTTCCGGCGGTCATGTGCGCACCGTCGCGGCGAGTTGGTCGAGGCGGGCGGTGGTCAGCTCCAGCCAGCGCAGGTCGGCTTCCAGGTGGAACAGGGCGTGGTCGCAGATGAGCTGGTCGGACAGGTCGCCGCCGAGTTTGCGCTGGGTGAGTTCGCGCATCAGGCGCAGGTGTTCGGCCCGCTGCACGTCGAGGATCTCGGCCGCGTTGCGTTCGGTCAGCAGGGCGAGCAGGACCTTGGTGTAGAGGGTGCTTTGCAGGTACAGGTCGGGCTTCTCCGGGCTGGCCAGCCAGGTCTGCACGTCGGTCACGCCGGACGCGGTGACCGCGTACCGCTTGCGTTCGGGGCCCTCGCCCGGTTCGACGCCGTCGACCTCGACCAGGCCGCTTTTCAGTAGCCGGGCCAGGGTCGAGTAGACCTGGCCGTAGTGCAGCGGACGGCCGTGTCCGAACCGTTCGTCGTAGGCCCGCTTGAGGTCGTAGCCGTGGCGGGGGCGGGACTCCAGGAGCCCGAGGAAGGTCTGCCCGATTGACATGCGGAGCACTCTACACCACGTGTATACCTGGCATGTATAGCGTCTGACCTGGGGTGATGCTTGTGCTCACCCGCTGCTTTTGGTGGAAGTGAGCAGTCGTTAACATTTACGACATCGATGTACTCAGATTCATGAAATCCCTGGTTCCTACGGTGGCGGCACTCCGACACCGACTCGAAGGGGACCCGGATGGCACGAGGGTTGCGCGACCGGCTAGCCGCTCTTTGTATATTGTCGACATTTCTACTGACCGCGGGCTGTGTCGAGGATCCCGGCAGCTCGGCCGGTGACTCGGCCACCATCAAGGTCGGCATCCTGCACTCGCTCAGCGGCACGATGGCGATCAGCGAGGTGACCGTACGGGACGCGGAGCTGCTCGCGATCGAGGAGATCAACGCGGCCGGGGGCGTACTCGGCAAGAAGATCGAGCCGGTGGTCGAGGACGGCGCCTCGGACTGGCCCACCTTTGCCGAGAAGGCGCAGAAGCTGATCTCGCAGGACAAGGTCGCCACCGTCTTCGGCGGCTGGACCTCGGCCAGTCGCAAGGCGATGCTGCCGGTGTTCGAGCGCAACAAGGCGCTGCTCTGGTACCCGGTGCAGTACGAGGGGCTCGAAAGCTCCCCGTACATCTTCTACACCGGGGCGACCACCAACCAGCAGATCGTGCCCGGCCTGGACTACCTCGCCGAACAGGGCAAGAAGAAAATCTTCCTGGTCGGCAGCGACTACGTCTTCCCGCGCACCGCAAACAAGATCATCAAGGCGTACGCGGCCGCGAACGGGATGGAGATCCTCGGCGAGGAGTACACCCCGCTCGGCCACACCGAGTACAGCACCGTGGTCAACAAGCTCCAGCAGGCCAAGCCGGACGCCGTTTTCAACACCCTCAACGGGGACAGCAACGTCGCCTTCTTCAAGCAGCTGCGCAGCGCCGGCATCACCGCGCAGACCATGCCCACGGTCTCGGTCAGCGTCGCCGAGGAGGAGGTCGTCGGCATCGGCGCGGACAACGTCGCCGGTCACCTGGTCGCCTGGAACTACTACCAGACCACCACCGGCGCCCGTAACGACACCTTCGTCAAGGCGTTCAAGGCCAAGTACGGCGCCGCGAAGGTCACCTCCGACCCGATGGAGGCCGGCTACAACGCCGTCCACCTCTGGGCCGAGGCGGTCAAGAAGGCCGGCAGTGTCGACGTCGCGGCGGTCAAGGCGGCGGCCGGCGGCATCACCCTCGACGCGCCCGAGGGCACCGTCACCATCGACGGCGAGAACCAGCACGTCTTCAAGACCGCCAGGATCGGGCTGGTCCAGCCGGACGGGCAGATCAAGGAGGTCTGGAACTCCGGCAAGCCGATCAAGCCAGACCCGTACCTCAAGGGCTATCCCTGGGCCAGCGGGCTGTCCTGACCGGCGGCGACGGGAGGAGGAGTCACCGGTGGCGACACTCAACCAACTGGTCATCGGCGCCAGCATCGGCGCGGTGCTGCTGCTGATCGCGCTCGGGCTGACCTTCACGTTCGGCCAGATGGGCGTCATCAACATGGCCCACGGCGAGTTCATCATGGCCGGCGCGTACACCGCGTACCTGCTGCAACCGGTGTTCGGGGCACAGGCGGTGCCGGCCGCCATCCCGGTCGCGTTCCTGGTCGGCGGGCTGCTCGGGCTGGTCCTCGAACGGCTGGCCATCCGGCACTTCTACGGCCGCCCACTGGATACCCTGCTGCTCACCTGGGGCGTCAGCCTGGTCCTGCAACAGGTGGCCCGGGACATCTTCGGCGCCCCCAACGTCCAGGTACGCGCACCCGGCTGGCTCACCGGCGGACTGGACCTCGGCGGCGTACGGCTGCCGTACAACCGGATCTTCATCATGCTGCTCGCCGCCGCCTGCGTGGTCGGCATCTGGGCCTACCTGACCCGGCTGCGACACGGCCGGCGGATGCGCGCGGTGATGCAGAACCGGCAGCTCGCCGAGGTCAGCGGCGTCGCCACCGGACGGGTCGACCAGCTCACCTTCTTCATCGGCTCGGGCCTGGCCGGGGTCGCCGGGGTGGCGCTGACGCTGATCGGCCCGGTCGGCCCGACCCTGGGCACCAACTACATCGTGGACGCGTTCCTGGTGGTGGTGGCCGGCGGGCTCGGCCAACTGCGCGGGGCGGTGATCGCCGCGTTCGCGCTCGGCATTCTGAACAGCTTCGTCGAGTTCTGGGTCGACAACGGCGCCAGCTTCGCCAAGGTGGTGCTGTTCGCGGTGATCATCGCCTTTCTCCAGTTCCGGCCGCAGGGCATGTTCGTGGTCCGGACCAGGGGGCTGGCATGAGCGCCCCGACGGTCCCCGGCACCGGCAACGGGTGGCGGGGCCGGCTCGGCGGACCGCTGCTCTTCCTCGTGGTGGCCCTGCTGTTCCTGGCCGCGCCGAACCTGCTCTCGCCGTTCCGGCTGGACCTGCTCGGCAAGTACCTCTGCTTCGCCATCGTCGCCGTCGGCATCGCCCTGGCCTGGGGGCGCGGCGGCATGCTCACCCTCGGCCAGGGCGTCTTCTTCGGCCTCGGCGGCTACGCCATGGGCATGCACCTCAAACTGCGCGAGGCCGGGCCGGGCGGGCTGCCCGACTTCATGATCTGGAGCGGGGTGGAGAGCCTGCCGGCGATCTGGCGGCCGTTCGCCAACCCGGTCTTCGCGATCGCCATGGCGGTGCTGCTGCCGGTGACCGTGGCGGTCCTGCTCGGCCTGCTGGTCTTCCGCCAGCGGGTCCGGGGCGCCTACTTCGCCGTACTGTCCCAGGCCCTGGCGGCGGCGTTCGTCATCCTGCTGGTCGGTCAACAGGGCCTGACCGGTGGCACCAACGGGCTGACCAACTTCCAGTTCTTCTTCGGCCTCGACCTCTACGACCCGGCCGACAAACGGCTGCTCTACCTGGTGGTGGTGCTGGTGCTCGGGGTGACGTTCCTGGTCGCCTGGCAACTGAGCCACAGCCGGTTCGGCAAACTGCTGGTCGCGATCCGCGACGGCGAGGACCGGGTACGTTTCCTCGGCTACGACCCGGCCGTGGTCAAGACCATCACGTTCGCCATCTCGGCCGGCATGGCCGGGCTCGCCGGCGCCCTGTTCGTGCCCATGGTCGGTCTGCTCAGCCCGGCCAACCTGGGCATCGTCGCCTCCCTCGAACTGCTCGTCGGGGTGGCCATCGGCGGTCGCTACTCGCTGGCCGGGGCGGTCGGCGGGGCGCTGCTGGTGAACTACGCCAAGACCGTCTTCAGCGAGGAGTCGGCCGACAACTGGATCTACCTACAGGGCGCCATGTTCATCGCGGTGATGATCTGGGCCCCGCGCGGACTCGCCGGACTGCTCGCCGACGGGCGGGCGGCGGTGAACCGACGGAGGCGTACCCGATCTCCGGTGGCGGACGACCAGCCGGCGGGGGCCGCGGACCCGCCGGTGGCGACCACGCCGCCCGCCTCGGCGCCCGAACCGAGCGAGGTGGCGAGATGACCGAACTGCTCCGGGTACGCGGGCTGAACGTCACCTTCTCCGGCTTCCGGGCCATCACCGATCTCGACTTCACCGTCGCCGCCGGTGAGCTGCGTTTCCTGATCGGGCCCAACGGCGCCGGCAAGACCACCCTGATCGATGTGATCACCGGGCTGACCAGGCCGGCGTCCGGCTCGGTCACCTTCGACGGCACCGAACTCGTCGGCCGGCGCGAGCACCGGATCGTCCGGCTCGGGGTCGGGCGCACCTTCCAGACCTCGGTTGTCTTCGAGGAACTGTCGGTGCTGGAGAACCTCGACCTCGCGGCCAGCTTCCGGCGCCCACTCGGCGCCCTGCTGCGCCGCCGCCGGGGCACCTCCGACGAGGTCGCCGCGGCCCTGGAGACGACCGGGCTGGCCGATCTCGCGCACCGGCCGGCCGGCGTGCTCTCGCACGGCCAACGGCAGTGGCTGGAGATCGGCATGCTGGTCGTCCAGCGGCCGAGCCTGCTGCTGCTGGACGAGCCGGTGGCCGGGATGAGCCGGCCGGAACGGGAACGTACCGGGGAGCTGTTGCAGGAGGTGGCCCGGGAACACACCGTGATCGTGATCGAGCACGACATGGAGTTCCTGCGCCGGTTCGCCAGCACCGTCAGCGTGCTGCACGAGGGCCGGCTGCTCTGCGAGGGGACGGTGGCGCAGGTGCAGGCCGATCCCCGGGTGCAGGAGGTCTACCTCGGCCGTACCCGTAAGGAGAGCACCGAGCTGATCAAGGAGGCGGGTTAGTTGCTGCGGGTGTCGGGACTGGACGTCGCGTACGGTCGGGCGCAGGCCCTGTTCGGGGTGGACCTGTGGGCGCCCGGCGGCTCGCTGGTCTGCGTGATGGGGCGCAACGGGGTCGGCAAGACCACCCTGCTCAAGGCGATCATGGGGGTGCTGCCGGCGAAGAACGGCAAGATCGAGTTCGGCGACCGGGACATCACCCGGCTCAAGACCCACGAGCGGGTACGCCTCGGCCTCGGCTACGTGCCGCAGGGGCACGAGACCTTCCCCCAGCTCACCGTCTGGGAGAACCTCCAGGTGGCGCTGGAGGCGTCGCCCAAGGGCGGCGACAAGAGCGCGGTGGACGAGGCACTGGACCTCTTCCCGGCCCTGCCACCGCTGCTGCGCCGCCGGGCCGGTTTCCTCTCCGGCGGGCAGCAACAGCAACTCGCGATCGCGCGGGCCCTGGTCACCCGCCCGAAGATGCTGCTGCTGGACGAGCCGACCGAGGGCATCCAACCGTCGATCATCCTGGAGATCGAGGCCGCCATCGAGCGGCTGCACAACGAGTTGGGACTGGCGATCCTGCTGGTCGAGCAGTACCTCGAACTGGCCCTGCGGATCGCCGACCGGTTCGTCATCCTCGACGCCGGCGAGGTGGCCCGTGCGGGCGAGCGCGCAGACCTCCGGGACGAGTCCGTGCACCGGCTGCTCGCCGTCTAGCGGCGGATCGGGGCGGTCGCGCCGTACGGGACGGCCGCCCCGATCCGCAACGTGCTACCAGCCGAAGCCGGCGGCGTACGTGACGTTGGCCAGCACCTGCTGACCGGCGGCGTTCGGGTGGAAGTAGTCCCAGCCGGAGATCTGGTTCAACGCGAACGGATAGTTGAACACCACGTTGTTGTCGAACGTGCAGTTGCCCCCGTACGCGGCACACGCCTGGGCGAGCTGGGTGTTGTAGTCGACCACGCGCTGCCGTACCCGACTGCGCCGGTCCACGTCGGCCTGGGCGTTCGAGGTCGGGTTGGCCAACATCGACTGGCAGATGCCAAACAGCGACCAGGCCGTACGGGCACTCGCACTGCCCCGGCCGACCGACCAGAGCCGCTGGATGTCCGGCACGCTGATCACGAACACCCGCGCACCGGGCAGACCCGACTTCAGCCGGTTGAGCGCCGCGTCGACGTTCGCCCGGTAGGTGCCGACCGGCGTCATGGTCGACTCGGAGCCGGTGCAGATGTCGTTGGCGCCGATCAGCACGGTGACGTACTGGACGCCACGGGCGACCGCGCTGTTGGCCTGACCGAGCAGGTCCGAGGAGTCGGCCCCGGTCGCGGACTCGTTGTAGTTGCGTCCGTTGATGGCCGGGTTGGTGGCCCGCAGGCGCAGGTAGTGGGAGTTCACCGACGAGTCGTCGCCGGTGCTGAACGAGCGCGAGGTGCAGTCGACGTACCAGCCGCAGGCGTTGAAGCCGCGGGTGATCGAATCGCCGAGACTGGACATCGAGGCCGGCGGGGGGCCGGGGTCGGCGGCGGCGGGGACGGCGCCGACGACGACCGAGCCGACCAGTACGGCGAGGGCGGTGAGCAGGGACAGGGTGCGTCGGGACAGGGACATGGGGGCCTCCGGATCACGGTTGCCTGGTGGTGGCGGATACGGGTGCCGCGAGCATATAGACCGAGATCGTTGTACACAATGTGCTGGCGGCACCCGTGAGGGCCCGCCCGGGTGGTGATCCGGCAGCTCAGTCCACCCGGCTGGGCTCGGCCGCCGCGCCGTCGCCGGACGGCAGTCGCGTCGGGGCGAGCCGGGCGCTGATCGCCACCACCAACGGCCAGATCGACTCGGTCCCGGCGGCGAACCGCTCGGTCAGCCCGATCCACGGACCACGGCTGAACATCTCCACGCCGAACCAGACGCAGAGCCCGATCGGGATCAGGCTGGCGAGGATCGCCGCCGGTCGGCGTACCACCCAGGGGCGGCGGGAGCCCGGCGATCCGGGGTCGGCCCAGGTCGGCCAGAACCGGTTGCGCAGCGCCACCGCGGACGCCACCGGCCAGAGGGCGAGCGCGACGAAGGCGGTCCCGGCGACGAAGGCGTGCTCACCCGACCCGCCGTTCTCCGGCTGCGGAAACAGGGCCACCAGGCCGGTGGCGATCCCGCCGAGGGAGAGCAGGATCCGGCCCAGCACCCCGACCACCACCAACCCGGCCGCGGTGACCAGGTAACACGCCCCGGCGGCGGCCAGGCCGAGCTGCATGATCCACGGGTCGGTCGCGCCGGGCCCGGCCAGCACGCTGATGGTGTCGAACACCGGGTCGTAGTGATCGGGTTGGCGCGCCGCCCCGGCGGTCCAACCGCCGATCAGAAAGAACGGGGCACCGATGGCGGAGAGTAGGGCCCACCACGGCACCGGTCGCATTCGGTCACCGTACTGCGGAGCATCGGTGCAGGTCCGGCGATTGCGGACGGTCGGCGAGCCCCACCGGTAGGCACCATCAGTGACGCGCGCCCAGCTCCAGTGCCGCGACTCCGGCGATCACCAGCACCAGTCCGCCGACCTGGATCCAGGTGAGGCTGTCACCGAGGAACGCGGCGCCGATCACCGCGACCAGGGCCACCCCGATCGCCGACCAGACCCCGTACGCCACACCGACCGGCATGCCGCGCTTGAGCACCTCGGCGAGCAGCGCGAACGCGATGACGTAGCCGACCACGACGATGATCGACGGCACCAGCTTCGAGAACCCCTCGGAGATCCGCAGCGCGATCGTCGCGGTCACCTCACTGAGGATCGCGATGCCCAACAAGATCCACATCATCCGCGTCCCCCCGGTTCCGGCCTCGAACGCGAACCCTATGCGCGTTCGCGTACCCGCCGACGGGAAGCCCCCCGATTCACCGCTGCGCCGACATCGCCTGCTCGTGCAGGGCGCGACGGATCACGGCGAGGTCGGTGCCGGCCGCGCTGACCTGCACCCCCGGCCCGCCGGCCAACGGCATCCGAGCCGCGTACGCCCCGACCGGCGCCGCCGCCGGCACCCCGCTCACCGCCCACTCCGGCTCGACCCGCAGCAGTGTCCCGACGACCGACGCACCGCCGAGCACGGCCGACCCCGCCCAGCCCGGCGAACCCTGCCCCACCGCCAGGGCGTTGCGCAGCAGCGTACGGCCGGCGTACCAGACGCTGGTGTCGATCCGTACGTCACCGACCCGCTCGCCGTGCCGCCCACAGACCAGTTCCTCGCGCCAGACCAGGGCCGCGCCGTCCGCCAGCGTCACCATCGAACGGGACAGGTGATCACAGCGGGCCGCCCCGATCAGCGGCTCGGGCAGCCAGCGCAGCCGCCCGCCCGCGCCGACCCGGGCGGCCACGTCCAGCCGGGACTGCCCGCCGGTCGCCCCCGGCAACGCCAGCGACGCCGCCACCGTCCGTACGCACAGCAGCGCCCCGGCACCGACCTCGATCTCGATCCGCAACCGGTCCCCGCCCAGCGGTCCGGCCGCGCCGCCGACCAGGTGCACCTGCACCTCACCCGGTTCGCCGTCGGGCACGGTACGCCGCAGCAGCAGCGGGGCCTCCCCGCGCAGCTCGGTCAGCCTGGTTCTGCCCGAGCCGTCCACCCCTGCCACGATCCGGGCAACCGCCCGCATCAGTACGGAGCCGGCTGCCGTACGCCGCGCCGCTCCGGGTTGGCGACGAGGGCGCGTACCCAGTCCGCGACGGGTGTCGCCGCCCGGTCCTGGACCAGGGAGAGGAACACCGTCGGCAGGTCGCCCCGGCGGGCCGCCGCGTCCCGCGCCATCACCGACAGGTCCGCCCCGACCAGCGGCGCCAGATCCGTCTTGTTGATCACGAGCAGGTCGGCGCCGGTCACACCCGGCCCGCCCTTGCGCGGAACCTTGTCGCCGCCGGCCACGTCGACCACGAAGATCTGCTGGTCGATCAGCCCCTTGCTGAACGTCGCCGTCAGGTTGTCCCCGCCGCTCTCCACCAGCACCAGGTCCAGCGGCCCGAGCGTCGCCTCCAACTCCTCGACCGCGTCGAGGTTGGCCGAGATGTCGTCCCGGATAGCGGTGTGCGGGCAGCAACCGGTCTCCACCGCCCGGATCCGCTCGGCCGGCAGCACCCCGTGCCGGAGCAGGAAGTCCGCGTCCTCGGTGGTATAGATGTCGTTGGTCACCACCGCCAGCCGCAGCTCCGCCGACAACGTCCGACACAACGCCGCGACCAGCGCGGTCTTGCCGGAACCGACCGGCCCGCCGATCCCGATCCGCACCGCCCGACCACCGTCGGCCAGCGGTGGATGCGGATCCACTCCCGGATCGGGATGGGTGTGCGGCGGCTCGTCCGGATCGTGCACGTGCGGCGTCCCGACCGGGTGAGAACTATCAGGATGCAAAGAGACGCACCTCCTGGCTCGCGTGCAGTTCGGCGCCGATCTCCAGCAGGACAGCGGAGTCGGCGGGCAGGTTGTCGACCGGATCACCGACCCGGTCGGCCGCGTCAGCCGCCAACCGGTCGCACTCGCCGGCCAGGCCGGCGAGCAGAGCATGGACCGCGTACGGATCAAGACCGAGCAGCCGTACGGCGGCACTGGCCGGACCACTGACCGACCCGTACGCGCTGGCCACCGCCGCCTCGGTCGGGCCCAGCCCGGCGGCGGCCGCCACCAGGCCGAGAGCCACCGGCTGATGCAGACCGGTCGGGGACGCCCCGACCGGCACCGCCACCGGGCCGAAGATCGCCCGTCCGGCGCGTACCAGTGCCCTGCCCTGGGCCCTGGACGTGCGCCGCAGCGCGGGTGAGGGCGTACGCGCGTCCAGGCCGTCGTCCAGGTCACCGGCCGGCACCCGGCCGGCGCAGGCCGATGCCGCGAACGCCGCGCCGACCCGGCCCGTGGTGGCGAGCCGACCGCGCAGGAACTCGGCCAGCCCGGCCAGGTCCCGCAACCGTCCGGTGGCGACCGCCGACTCCAGCCCACCGGAGTGGGCGTGCGAGCCTGCGGGCAGCCGCCCGTCGGCGAGCACCAGCAGCGTGGCCAGGGACGACATGGTGGCTAGAAGAGAAAGTAGCGCTGGGCCATGGGCAACTCCATCGCCGGTTCGGGCTCGATCACGTCGCCGTCGATCCGGACGGTGAAGGTGTCCGGCTCCACCTCGATCCGGGGCAGCGCGTCGTTGAGCGGCATGTCCGCCTTGCCGCGCGACCGGACATCGGCCACCGGGGCGAGCCGTCGACCCAACCCGATCCGCTCGGCGAGGTTGTCCTCGATCGCGGCCGGCGCGACAAACGCCAGGCTGGTCTGTGCCGGCACGGTGCCGTACGCGCCGAACATCGGGCGGGGCAGCACCGGTTGCGGGGTCGGGATCGAGGCGTTGGCGTCACCCATCTGCGCCCACGCGATCATGCCGCCCTTGATCACCAGGTGTGGGCGTACGCCGAAGAACACCGGATCCCAGAGCACCAGGTCGGCGAGCTTGCCCGACTCGACCGAGCCGACCTCGGACTCGATACCGTGCGCGATGGCGGGGCAGATCGTGTACTTGGCCACGTACCGTCGGGCCCGCTGGTTGTCCGCGGCCCCGTCACCGGGCAGCGAGCCGCGCCTGGCCTTCATCACGTGCGCGGTCTGCCAGGTACGCAGGATGACCTCGCCGGCCCGGCCCATCGCCTGCGCGTCCGACCCGATCATCGAGATCGCCCCGAGGTCGTGCAGCACGTCCTCGGCCGCCATCGTGCTCGGCCGGATCCGACTCTCCGCGAACGCCAGGTCCTCCGGAACGGTCGGATTCAGGTGATGGCACACCATCAGCATGTCGAGGTGTTCGTCCAGCGTGTTACGCGTGTACGGCCGGGTCGGGTTCGTCGACGACGGCAGCACGTTCGGTTCGGCGGCGACGGTGATGATGTCCGGCGCGTGCCCGCCGCCGGCCCCTTCGGTGTGATAGGCATGGATCGACCGGCCGCCGATCGCGCGCAGCGTGTCGGCGACAAAACCCGCCTCGTTCAGGGTGTCGGTGTGGATCGCCACCTGCACCCCGGACGCGTCGGCGACCCGCAGACAGGCGTCGATGGCGGCCGGCGTGGTGCCCCAGTCCTCGTGCAGCTTGAAGCCGCCCACGCCGCCGCGCAACTGCTCCCACATCGACTCTTCGCGGACCGTGTTGCCCTTGCCCAGCAGCAGTACGTTCACCGGCCACGGGTCGATCGAGGCCAACATCCGGGCCAGGTACCAGGCGTTCGGCGTGACGGTGGTCGCCTTGGTCCCCTCGGCCGGGCCGGTGCCACCACCCATGATCGTGGTGATCCCGCTGGCCAGCGCCGTCTCCAGAATCTGCGGACAGATCAGGTGTACGTGACTGTCGATGCCACCGGCGGTCAGGATCTTCCCGTTGCCGGCGATGATCTCCGTACCCGGCCCGATCACCAGATCAGGGTGCACACCGTCCATTGTGTCCGGGTTACCGGCCTTCCCGAGCGCGACGATCCGCCCATCCCGGATCCCGACATCCGCCTTCACGACGCCCCAGTGATCCAGCACCACCACACCCGTGATGACCGTGTCCGGCGCACCCTCGGCCCGGGTGGCCATCGACTGCCCCATCGACTCCCGGATCACCTTGCCGCCGCCGAAGACTGCCTCGTCCCCGTACCCGCAGTAATCCCGCTCGATCTCAACGAGCAGATTCGTATCCGCGAGCCTGATCCGGTCCCCCGTGGTGGGCCCGTACAGCGAGGCATACCGCCGCCGATCCAACCTGCTCACAACGCCCCCTCCCCGCCTGCTGTCCCGCCGCCCCCGCCGCCCGCCCCGCCGCCGCCTGCCTCGCTCGCCCCGTTGATCATGAAGTTAGCGCGGTTTTTGGGCCCGAATTCTGCGCTAACTTCATGATCAACGACTGGGTCGAGGGGGTCGACGGGGTCGAGGGGGCCGGCGGAGGCGGCGCGGAGGCCGGGGACTATGCGGGCGCCGGCCAGGGGGATCAGGTCTACCTCGCGGTTGATGCCGGGTTCGAAGCGGACAGCGGTGCCGGCCGGTACGGCGAGACGGTGTCCCCAGGCGGCGGATCGGTCGAACTCCAGTGCGGGATTCGCCTCGGCGAAGTGGTAGTGCGAGCCGACCTGCACCGGCCGGTCACCCGTGTTGGCGACCGGCAGGGTCAGCACGGGTCGTCCGGCGTTGATCTCTATGTCGCCCGCACCAGGAAACACCTCGCCCGGGATCATGTGGTCCACCTTCCCAACGGAGCCGCTGCGGGGCTCCTGGCCTACGAGATCGGGTCGTGTACGGTCACCAGCTTCGTACCGTCCGGGAAAGTCGCCTCGACCTGCACCTCGGGCAACATCTCGGGCACGCCGTCGAGTACGTCCTCGCGGCCGAGCACCCGCCGGCCGGCGTCCATCAGGTCAGAAACGCTGCGACCATCGCGCGCCCCCTCCAGGAGGAACGCGGTGATCACCGCCGTCGCTTCCGGGTGGTTCAGCCGTAGCCCGCGCTCGCGCCGACGCCAGGCGACGTCGGCGGCGACGTGGATGAGCAACCGGTCCTGCTCGTGTCGGGTGAGGAACAACGCAGTACCTCCGGACAGGGGAGCGAACAATGTGGATCGTGCCAGTCGCAGGTTGCGCAGGTGTTACGCCTCGCTACCGCGACCACTGTTCGAAGGCCATGTAGCTCGGTCACTCCCGGTAGCCTCGCCAATGTACGCAGCTTTGCGCCGTCACGGGGTCGCGAACACGGAGGATGGGATGGGCTGTCTGTTGCGGAGCGTGAACGGCCGGCACCGGCCCGTACGGTCGGCATGACCGTGCTGGCTCCGCTCGCGCCGACGGTGCCCGGATGCGCGGTGAGGAAGCGGCGGCGGCCCTGCCGAGTGCGGCCGCCAGCGGGTGAAGACGATCACCGTCACCGGTTCGGCGTTCGCTGACGGTGATCGAATCCCACGCCGGAACCCCTGCCGGCGCACCCGAGACAGGGTCGGTACGGGTCAGGCGGGCGCCCGGCTAAGGCCGGCGTCGGTGAGAATGACGACGCCCTCGGGCCATTCGCATTTCACCTGAATCGTCAACTGATCGGCGCCGTCGACCGCCGCGGTCAAGGGCGCGGTGGCGCCATTCGCCACCACGACCTGCCCCTTCGTCACCGAGGTGAGGGTCTGGTCGCGATTCTTGGTCACGGCCAGGGCTATCACTTCCACCCGAGCGTCAGCGCGGCCCGTGGGGAAGTGGGGGCGGACTGTCGTGGACAGGTCCAGGTATCTGCCACTGAGTTGGTAACCGACCTCTCGGGTCTTGTCGCTGGGCCGGTTGCTGGGACACTGAATGACGATTCGGTGCTCGTACCCAGGCTGATTCTCCAGCCCTCGTGGCAGGTCGACGAGGTTGGCGTTGCCGGTCAGCAATTCCAGGCCGTCGAAGTGGGTGATCGCCGGTGGCCCGGTGGTCGGTCCCGGGGGGGTCGGGGGTGTGCCGGTGCCAGTGGCCGTCGACGCGGGCGGCGAGACCGCGCCGCCGGGTGGGGAACCCGACGGTCCCGATTGTGGAAGTTGCCAGGCCAGCACGCCGATGATCACTCCGATCGCGGTGAGCGATATGGTCACTATCTCGCGTCGCTTTGAGCCGCGACGCTCTCGCACGCCGTCGTTGTCCGTGGTTGGGGTACGGTTTTCGGTCTCGGACACAGGTCACCTGATAGCTCGGCTTCGGGAACTTTGGGTCTGTGATCATGGAGTTCCATCCGATGATCACGTTGCTCGATCACTGACAGATTGACGACAACGGCGAGAAGAAAGCTCTGTGGAGAATACGAGTCGGCCTCCACAATGGTGCATGCCGCCGGGGCCATCATGCCAAACAAGGAGGTGCGCGCGGTGACCGCGCCAGACCCTAACCCCAACCTTCCCTCACCCCCGCCGTCACCCGCCGGCCCGCCACCAACTGCGTCGACCGGTCAACCGACCGGTCCACTGGTCATCGGCCCGCCGTCCGCGTCGGAGTCGGGTCCGTCCGCGTCGACCTTTCCCGGTGGGCCCGGTCCAACCGGCCAGCCGCCGCTGGTCGGACCGCCGTACCAGGAGCATCAATCCTCGGGTCGTAAGCGCACACCGGGCAGCCTGTTCGCGATCACGGTGTCCGTGCTGGCACTGCTGGTGGCACTCGGCTCGGCACTGGTCGCCTGGCGGGCGATCGACCAGGCGAACGATGCGAGGGACATCGCGCTTGCCGGTCGGGTCCCGACCGAGCCGGTGACCGGCCAGCCGGGACCGCCGCCAGCGCCGTCCGTGACGAATCGGGGGGCGCCGGCTCCAACCGTTACGGCTGTGGAGTCGGTCAGGCCGACGGCGTCCGGACAAGCGCCCAAGTTGGACGAGAACACGGTGTACGGGGTGCGGTACGAGCACGAGGAACTCACCCTGACGGCGGCCTGTGACTTCTCGATGTATGCCGACCTCGACCTGCCCCAGGCCAACGTTCCCCAGACCGGACACGATCTCAGATTCACCCAACGCTGCGGAGGTGATACCTCTTCCTTCAGCCTGGGCGACGGCGTCGGAGGCAGCGCCTCAGTCCTCCCGGGAATGACCCCGCAGGAGTGCAACAAGAAGATTCTGTCCGCGCCGTTGGGGACCGCGACCATACCGGTCCGAGACGGCGCGATCTTCTGCATTCGAACCTCGCGTCAGTCAGCTCTCGAACGTGGCGACGACTGGCGTATGGTGGCGGTGGAGGTTACCGGCATCGCCGGCAACGGGGCGGTGACCATTGCGCTCCAGGCCTGGAACATTCCCCTTTGACCGGCGCACCCGGTCGAGCGACCGAGTGGTCGCTATCCATGATCCGGATCTGAGCGGTCGGTCGAGCCGTTCAGATCCGGATCCGCCACTCACGCCTGGTCGCGTACCTGTTGTTCGCCGGCCTCGACGGGGAAGGGGAGGATGTTCTGGCGGGGCGGGAGGGGGCAGATGAAGGCGTCGGAGAAGGCGCACGGGGGCAACTCCACCCGGTTGAAGTCCAGGGTCACCGGACCGGCCGCCGTCGGCAGCGGTACGAACAGGAAGCGCGAAGCCGCGTACGACTGCTTCCCGCTCGTCGCGTCGCGGAAGGTCAGGTGCGCCTCGCCCACGTGACCGGTGTCCAGCCCCACCATCTCCACCTCGTGACCGTCCACGGCGAACGAGAACGTACCGATCACCCGGTAGTCGACCTCACGGCCCGAGTTGGTGTGCACGATGTGCTCGGTGGTGTTCACCTTCGCCGGGCGGAATTCGGCGGTCACCACCCAGGCCGGATCAGGCGCGAACGCGTCGATGCCGGCGAAGCTCCGTACGCCCTCCGAGTTCGGGTCGTAGGTCCGTACGGCGGTGTCGTTCCCCCGGCGGATGATGACCAGCGCGACGTCGCCCACGGCGAGCCACTGCCCGTCGCGCAGCACCGCCTCGGTCACCGGCTCGCCGTCGACGGTGAGACCGGCCGCGTCGCTGACCCGCACGACACCGTTCTCGACCGACCAGCGCCCCGGCACACCCTCGATGACCGTCTCATCGGAGATCCAGTTGGTGCCGGTCAGGGTCAGGTCACCGCCGGGGGAAGAGACCTTCGTTTCCCGCTGGTCGTGCCACTTGCGCCACTCGTCGGCGAAGTTGTCGCTGGTCAGCTCGGTCTCGACGCTCATGTCGTCTCCTCGTTTCGTTCATCTGACAACGCGCCCAGGTCGGTGGGGAGTTGCGGGATCGCGGCCAGTAGCGCACGGGTGTAGTCCTGGGTCGGCCGTTCCAGCACGGTCGCGGTCGGGCCGGACTCGACCACTCGGCCGTGCCGCATCACCAGCACCCGCTGGCAGAGTTGGCTGACGATCGCCAGATCGTGCGACACCAGCACCAGCGTCAGCCCCAGCGTGTCGACCAGCTCCCGCAGCAGGTCCACGATCTGGAGACGTACGGAAACGTCGAGGGCGCTGACCGGCTCGTCGGCGAGCAGCAGTCGGGGGGACGGGGCAAGCGCGCGGGCGATGGCGATGCGCTGCCGTTGACCGCCGGAGAACTCGTGCGGGTACCGGCGCCCGTCGTCGGGGTGCAGGCCCACCGCGGTCAGCACCTCGGCCACCCGATCAGCCCGTTCCGCCCGGTCCTTGCCGATTTTCAGCGACCGCAACGGCTCCGCGACGATCGCACCGACCGACATCCGGGGGTTCAGCGACGAGCGCGGATCCTGGAAGACCACCTGCACCTGGCTCCGGAACTCCCGCCGAGGCACCTTCCCCAACGGCTCTCCGCCGAACACCACCGATCCCGACGACGGCCGGTCGACCCCGAGCAACAGCCGCAGCAGCGTGCTCTTGCCCGCCCCGGACTCACCGACGATCCCGAGGCTGACTCCACTGTCGATCGTGACATCAACCTGATCCAGCGCGGGCCGGGGACGATGTGGGTACTGGCGGGTCAACGCCCGACCGGCGAGCAGTTCGGTGCTCATTGTTCAACCGTCCCAACCGCCAGGCGGGTCACTGACGCCGCACTGGTGACCAACTGCCGGGCGTACGCCGACCGGGGGCGGCGCAGGACGTCGTCGGTGGCGCCGGTTTCCTCCACCCGACCGTCGCGCATCACGATCAGCCGCTGTGCCAGTTTCGCCACCACCGGCAGGTCGTGGCTGATGAACAGCAGCGCCACCGAGGTCTCCTCGATCAGTTCGTCGAGCAGGCTGAGGATCTGCGCCTGCACGGTCACGTCCAGCGCGGTGGTCGGCTCGTCGGCGATCAGCACCCTCGGCCGGCAGGCCAGGGCCATCGCCAGCGCGACCCGTTGCCGCTGACCGCCGGAGATCTCGTGCGGCAGGGCCCGGACCAGTTGCTTCGGGTCCGGCAGCCCGACGCGGGTTACCCACTCGACCGCCCGAGCCTGTGCGTCGGTCCGGTTCAGGCCCCGGTGCAACCGCAGCGGGCCGGCTATCTGTCGGCCGATCGGCATCAGTGGGTCGAGCGCGGTCAGCGGTTCCTGGAAGACCATGCTGACGGTGTTTCCGCGTACGCGTCGCCAGTCGCGGTCCGGTGCGGCGATCAGGTCGCGGCCATCGACGGTGATTGTGCCGCTGACCCGCATGCCCTCCGGCAGCAGGCCGAGCAGGGCGAGCGCGGTCAGCGACTTGCCGGACCCTGACTCGCCGATCAGGCCGACCCGGTCGCGGGCGGCGAGTTCGACGTTCAGGTTCTTGACCAGGGTGCGGTCGTCGAGAGTCACGGTGAGCTGCTCGGCGGCGAGGATCGTGGTCATGGTTTCACCGCCCGTCGGCTGCGGCGCAGTTGCGGGTCGAGGGTTTCGCGCAGGCCGTCGCCGAGCAGGTTGACGCCGATCACCGCGATCGCGACCGCGATGCCGGGCAGCAGCACGTTCCAGGGTGCGACGCTCACCGTCGGCTGAGCCTCCTGGAGCATCCGACCCCATGACGGTGCCGGCGGCGGGGTGCCGAGACCGAGGTACGACAGTGACGCCTCGGCGATGACCGCGATGCCGAACGCCAGGGTGGCCTGGACCAGCAGGGTGTGCCAGATGTTCGGCAGCACGTGCCGGACCAGGATCATGATCGGCCCGGTGCCGGAGGTTCTGGCCGCGAGCACGTAGTCCTGGGTGAAGATCCGGCTGGCCGAGATCCGGGTCAGCCGGGCCACCTCGGCACAGACTCCCACCCCGATCGCGATGATCGCCACCAGGGTCGACGCGCCGTAGACGGTGACCAGCAGCATCGCCAGCAGCAGGGTCGGGAAGGCGATCAGGATGTCGACCACGCCGATCACCGCGTCGTCGGCGATCCGGCCACCGGAGGCGGCGAGCAGGCCGAGCGGCAGGCCCAGCGCGAACGCCACCGCGACCGCTGCCGTACCGACCCAGACGGCGGTTCGGGCGCCGAGCATGAGCTGGGTGAACTGGTCCCGACCGAGCCGGTCGGTGCCGGCCCAGTGGTCCGCCGACGGGCCGGCGAGCCGACCGCCGGGGGTGGCCTGGTCCAGCGCGTACGGTGTCCAGAAGAGGCTGACCAGGGCGAGCGCCAGGATCAGGCCGAGCAGCACGGCCCCGGCGACCAGCGACGGCGACCAACCCCGGCGCGCGCGACGACCGGCGACGACCGGGGCTTCCGGCCGAGCGACGGTCGGTTCCAACAACGGTACGGTCACGCCTGACCTCGCAGTCGGGGGTCGATGAGCCGCTGGATCAGGTCCACGGCGAGACCGAGCAGCAGCACGGTTCCGGTCATCAGGAAGACCGCGCCCTGCACCACCGGCAGGTCCCGGGCCTTGACACTGGTCAGCAGCAGGCTGCCCAGCCCCGGCAGCGCGAAGACGCTCTCGATCACCACCGTGCCGATCAGCGAACCGGCGAGCAGCACCCCGAGCACGTTCACCACCGGGGCGGCGCCGTTGCGCAGCCCGTGCCGCCACAACGCCCCCGGCAGGCTGTAACCGAGCGAGCGGGCGGTCCGGATGTAGTCCTGGTTGAGCACGTCGAGGGTGGCCGAGCGGACGTACCGGACCAGCAGTGACGCCTGGGCGATGGTCAGCGTCACCACCGGCAGCACCAACGACTGCACCGCCGCGCCCGGATCCTGCCAGCCGTCGCGCGGGAAGCCGCCGGGCGGCAGCCAGCGCCACTGCACGGCGACCAGCCAGACAATCACGATGCCGACCCAGAAGATCGGCAACGCGATGCCGAGCTGCGCCAGGCCCGAGACGACCACCCCGGCGGCGTTGCGGCGGCGCAGGGCCGCGAACACCCCCACCGGTACGGCGATCAGGATCGAGGCCACGAAGGCGCTCAGCGCCAGCGGCAGCGTCACCGGCAACCGTCCGACGATCTGTTCCAGCACCGGCGTACGGGTGAACAGGCTGTCGCCGAGGTTGCCGGTGAACAGCCCGCCGAACCAGTCGCCGTACTGGGTGAGCAGGGGGCGGTCGGTGCCGAGCTGGTGGCGGATCGCCTCGATCTGCTCCGGTGGCGAGCCGACCGCGAGCAGGGTCACGGCCGGATCGCCGGGCAGCACCCGGAGCAGGAAGAAGACCGCCGAGCCGGCCAGGAACAGCGAGCCGACCAGCCAGCCGAGCCGGCGCAGCAGGTAGCCGAGCATCGTCACCGCCGTCCGTGTGAACGCTTCAGCGACCGAGGGCCGGCCGGTGACCCGGGGGAGCGGGTACCGGCCGGCCAGGGCGCGCTGACGGGGGAATCAGCGCTGCTTGCTGATCGGGGCGACATAGAAGCTGTCCGTGGTGAGGTTCTTCTGGTAGCCGCTGACCGCGCTGGACGCGATCTTGATTGCCGGGTCGAGGTAGAGCCAGTCGCTCGCCGCGTCCTCGGAGATCTGCCGGGCGACCTTCTTCAACAGCTCGGTCTGCTCGGCCGGGGTGGCGGCCGTCTCGGACTGCTTCACCCACTCCTGGACCTGCGGGTTCTTGTACTGCCAGTAGAAGTCCGGGTTGCCGTACCAGACCAGGTCACGCTGGTTGACGTGGGTCATGATCGTGGCCTGGAAGTTGTGGTTCTTGTAGACCTTGTCGGTCCAGGTGGCGTCGTCGATCGGGTTCAGCGTGATGGTGATGCCGGCCTGGGCGAGCTGGCTCTTCAGCCCCTGCGCCACGATGTTGATCGAGTCCGACGGCACGTAGTCGACGGTGAACGACAGCCCGCCCGCGAAGCCGGCCCTGGCCAGCAGCGCCTTGGCGCCCTCGACGTTGTGGTCGTCGATGCTGGTCAGGTCCTCGTACCAGGGGTCGGTCGGCGGGACCATCGAGCCGAGGATCTGACCGCGTTCGGCCCAGACGGCGGTCAGCAGCGCCTTGCGGTCGGTTGCCTGCCGGATCGCCTTGCGTACGTCGACGTTGTCGAACGGGGCCACCGAGTCGTTGAAGTTGAACAGTTCCTTGGTGGTCGAGGTGCCCTCGACGATGGTGAACTCGGGCCGGTTCTCGAACTGGGCGAGCACGTCCGGGCTGGTCACCTGGGTCACCAGGTCGAGCTGGCCGGCGAGCAGGGCGTTGTTCTCGGCGGTGGTGTCCTTGAAGAAGCGGTACACCACCTCCTTGTTCTTCGCCGCGTCTCCCCAGTACTTGTCGTTGCGGACCAGGTTGATCGAGTCGCCCTGCTTCCAGGTGCCGACCGTGTACGGCCCGGTCCCGACCACCGTCGTCTCCGGGTTGCCGGCGCCGGCCTTGGTCACCGCGGCCCCGGTCGAGGCCAGGTAGAACAGGAACGACTGCGACCGCTGGCTGAGCGCGACCGTCACCGTGTTGTCGTCCGGCGCCTCGATCGTCTTCATGATCGAGAGGTCCTTCTTGCGGGCGCTGGTCGACTCGTCCGAGGTCACCCGCTTGAGCGCGGCCACCACGTCGGCCGCCTTCAGCGGGGTGCCGTCGGAGAAGGTCACCCCGGACTGGAGGTGGAACGTGTACGTCGTACCGTCCGGCGAGATGTCCCACGACTTCGCCAGCAGCGGGTCGACCTTGCCGTCGTCGGTCAGCACGGTCAGGCCCTCGACCACGTTGCGCAGCAGCACCTGGGCGTGCCCGGTGTTACCGCCCTTGACGGTGTTGAGCGTGGTCGGCTCGTTCAGCGACCCGATAGTGATCGTCGCGTCCGGGTCGGCGCCACCGGCGCTGCCCGCCGGGCTGTCGGCCGAGTTCGAGCAGGCGCTGAGCAGCAGGGCGCCGATCGCGGCACCCGCCGTCAGCAGGCCGAGTCGGCGGCGGAAGTGGCGGGCGGGGGAGCGTCCCCCGGAAGGGCTGGACGACATGTGCTGGCTCCAGGTGGGGCGGACCGCGACGACGAGGATCGGCATCGGGTGCGAGGGATTAGCGGAGGAAGGCCGTACGCGCCGGCCGGTGCGCGGCGCTGGGCAGCCGGCGGCCGGGAAAAGTTCGGGTGCTGACGACGGGACGGTCAGCGACAACAACAGCCGCGTACCGGCGCGACGCCGGCCATCGGCCCAGCACACTGGGACGGATACGCGACGCTCATGTCAGGGACCTTACTCCCGATCTTGGATTCCCTATCAATCCGATCGGAGTAATCTTGGCCACGTTTTGCCAGGGTGGGGCGGGTGGTCGGGGCAGCGGGCCGGAGCTGTCCGGGGGAGGGCACCGGACCCGCACGGCCACCCTGACAGAATGCAGGAGCCAAATCGTGGAACCTGAGGAGAGCCCTGCCGTGATCCGTACCCATGACGCCGGAAGCCTGCGCGCGACGCACGCCGGCAGCACGGTGAAGCTCGCCGGCTGGGTGGCCCGCCGACGCGACCACGGCGGCGTGATCTTCGTCGACCTGCGCGACTCCTCCGGTGTGGTGCAGGTGGTCTTCCGCGAGGGCATGGAATCGGCGCACGCGCTGCGCAACGAGTTCTGTGTCCTGGTCACCGGCGAGGTGACCCGCCGCCCCGAGGGCAACGACAACCCCGAGCTGCCCACCGGCGAGATCGAGGTCACCGCCACCGACCTGGTCGTGCTCTCCGAGGCCGCCCCGCTGCCGCTGCCGGTCGACGACCAGGTGGCCGCCGGCGACGACATCCGCCTGCGCTACCGCTACCTCGACCTGCGCCGCAGCGGCCCGGCCAACGCGCTCAAGCTGCGCTCGCGGGCCAACCAGCTCGCCCGGGGCGTGCTGCACGACCGCGACTTCCTGGAGATCGAGACGCCGACCCTGACCCGGTCGACGCCCGAGGGTGCCCGCGACTTCCTGGTCCCCGTCCGGCTCCAGCCCGGCTCCTGGTACGCGCTGCCGCAGTCCCCGCAGCTGTTCAAGCAGCTGCTGATGGTCGGCGGGATGGAGCGCTACTACCAGATCGCCCGCTGCTACCGGGACGAGGACTTCCGTGCCGACCGGCAGCCGGAGTTCACCCAGCTCGACATCGAGATGTCGTTCGTCACCGAGGACGACGTGATCGACCTCGGCGAGGCGATCGTCACCACCCTCTGGCGCGAACTGGCCGGACACGAGATCAGCTCCCCGATCCCGCGCATCACCTGGCACGACGCCATGAGCCGGTACGGCTCCGACAAGCCCGACCTGCGCTACGGCGTCGAGTTGACCGAGCTGACCGAGTACCTGCGCGGCACCGAGTTCCGGGTGTTCGCCGGGGCGATCGACGCCGGCGGCTACGTCGGCGCGGTGGTGATGCCCGGCGGTGCCGGACAGACCCGCAAGGAACTCGACGGCTGGCAGGACTGGGCCAAGTCGCGCGGCGCGCGCGGCCTGGCGTACGTGGTGCTCGACGCGGAGACCGGCGAGGCCCGGGGCCCGGTGGCGAAGAACCTCTCCGAGGCGCACCTCGGCGGGCTCGCCGACGCCGTCGGTGCCAAGCCCGGCGACGCGGTCTTCTTTGCCGCCTCCGCCAACCAGCGCGAGGCGCAGGAGCTGCTCGGCGCGGCCCGGATCGAGATCGCCAAGCGCGTGAACCTGATCGACGAGTCGGCCTGGGCGTTCTGCTGGGTGGTGGACGCGCCGATGTTCGAGCGCACGGACGACGGCGGCTGGACCGCCGTGCACCACCCGTTCACCTCGCCGAACGCGGACTGGGAGGGGCGCTTCGAGGAGGCACCCGACCGGGCCCTGGCGTACGCGTACGACATTGTCTGCAACGGCAACGAGATCGGTGGCGGCTCGGTCCGTATCCACCGGGGCGACGTACAGAGTCGGGTCTTCGACCTGCTCGGCATCAGCCCCGAGGAGGCGACCGACAAGTTCGGCTTCCTGCTGGAGGCGTTCAAGTACGGGCCGCCGCCGCACGCCGGCATCGCGTTCGGCTGGGACCGGGTCTGCATGCTGCTCGCCGGGGCGGAGTCGATCCGCGAGGTGATCGCCTTCCCGAAGACCCGTGGCGGCTTCGACCCGCTCACCGGGGCGCCGACCCCGGTCACCGCCCAGCAGCGCCTCGAAGCCGGCATCGACGCCAAGCCGAAGCCGCCGACCCCGGCCCAGGCCGGCACCGCCGGGGTGGCCGCACCGGTCGAGCCGGTCTGATCCGTTGACCCTGCTGGTCGTCGGAGCCAGCGGTTACCTCGGCGGCGAGTTGTGCCGCCGGGCGGTGACCGCTGGCTCCCGGCTCGTCGGGACGTACCACCGGGCGCCCGGTGCCCTCGACGGTGTCGACTGGCGGCCACTGGACATCACCGACCGGGCCGCCGTGCGCGCGCTGGTCACCCGGGTACGCCCACGGGCCGTCATCAATGCCGCCGCCGTCTACGGGGGCTGGGCGGTCTGCGCCGACGGGGCCGGTCATGTCGCGGCTGCCGCCGCCGAGGCGGGCGCCCGACTGGTGCACCTGTCCAGCGACGCGCTGCACGCCGGGCGGCCGAGGCCGTACGCCGACGACGAGCCGCCCACCCCGGTCTACCCGTACGGGGCGGCGAAGGCGGCGGCGGAGACCGCCGTACGGCTGGTCGCGCCGGAGGCGGCGGTGGTGCGTACGTCGCTGATCATCGGCGACGAGCGGAGCAGGCAGATCCGGCTCTGCCTCGACGCGCTCACCGGCGCACCGGGAGTACGCCTGTTCAGCGACGAGTTCCGCTGCCCGGTGGATGTGACGGATCTGGCCTCGGCGGTGCTGGAGCTGGTCGACTCGGACTACGCCGGCCCGCTCAACGTGGCCGGTGCGGACCCGGTGAGCCGGGCCGACCTCGGTCGACTGGTCGCCGGGCGGTACGGGCTGGACCCGGCGAAGCTCGCCGTGACCACCATCGCGGCGGTGGGTCAGCCCCGCCCGGACAACGTACGCCTGGACAGCTCGCGTGCGGCGGCGCTGCTGCGGACCCGCCTGCGCGGCGCCCGCGAACTGCTCGCGGTCTGACACAGCTTCCCGCCACCTGCCTTGCAGAAAACTTTTGCATAGGCATTGTGCAGAGATTCTGTGCAGAACTATTCTGCAAAGCATGTCCGCAACCGAGGAAGCCGTCGAACCGGAGTCGAACGTCCGGCTCGACGGCCGACAGATCCGCGCCCTGGCCCACCCCGTGCGTGCCCGGCTGCTCTCCGCGTTGCGGACGGACGGCCCGGCCACCGCGACCGGACTGGCCAACGCGCTCGGCACCAACACCGGCAACACCAGCTACCACCTGCGCCAACTCGCCGAGGTGGGACTGGTGGCCGAGGAGGCCGGTCGGGGCACCGGCCGAGAGCGCTGGTGGCGATCCGTACACCGGAGCACCACCTGGTTCAGCAGCGACTTCGACGACGACCCCGACGCGCGGGCGGCCGCCGACTGGTTCGACGACCACCTCCTGCACAGCTACGTCGAGCAGGCCCGCAACTGGAACGCCGCCAAGCGGCGCTATCCGGCCGCCTGGCGATCGGTCGGCGGCTACAACGACTCCCTGCTCAGCCTCACCCCGGAACGGCTGGGCCAGCTCAACGAAGAACTGATCGCGGTGGTCAAGCGCTATATGGCCGACCCGTCACCCGCCGGGGACCGGACCGAACAGGTCCTGCTCTACCTGAACACCTTCCCCCGGGTCGACACCCCGCCCGCCGCACACCCCCGGGAGAAGCCGTGACGACGCTGACTCTGCGCCAGGCCCGGGGCCGCTACCTGGTTCTGCTCGGGCTGCGCTGGTTCCCGGTCGGCCTGATGATCCCGGTCCTCACCCTGCTCATGCTGGAACGGGGGCTCAGCCTGCCGCAGATCGGCCTGGTGGTGGCGGCGCAGGGGCTGGTCGTACTGCTGCTGGAACTGCCCACCGGCGGGCTCGCCGACGCGATCGGCCGCAAACCGGTGCTGGTCGCCGCCAGCCTGCTCAGTCTCGGTTCGATCGCCCTGCTCGCCGTTGCCGACTCGATCGGGTTGTTCCTCGTCGTCTTCGTGTTGCAGGGCATCTTCCGGGCGCTGGACAGCGGCCCGCTCGACTCCTGGTACGTCGACGCGGTGCTCGCCGCCGACCCCGACGCCGACCTGGAACGCGGACTCGGCGGCGGGGGAGCGGTGCTCGGCCTGGCGGTCGGGGCCGGGGCACTGATCAGTGGTGGCCTGGTCGCGCTCGGCCCGATCGGCGGGATCAGCGCGCTGACCGTACCGGTGCTGATCGCGTTCGTGCTCCAGGTCGTCGCGCTGGTCGCCCTGGTCGTGCTGCTGCCGGAGGTACGTTCGGCCCGGGGCGTCGTCGCGTTGCGGGAATCGCTGCGCGGGGTGCCGACCGCGATCGGCGGCGCGTTCGGCCTGCTGCGCCGGTCCCGGATCCTGGTCGCCCTGGTCGCCGTCGAACTCTTCTGGGGCTTCGGCATGGTCACCTTCGAGACGCTGCTGCCGGTACGCCTCTCCGAGGTGCTCGGTGACCCGGAGCGGGCGGCGGCGCTGCTCGGCCCCGCCGGCTCGGTGGCCTGGCTCGCCTCGGCCGCCGGTGCCGGACTCGCCCCGATGCTGTCCCGTCGGATCGGGGTGGCGCCCGCCGCCGCACTGCTGCGGATCGTGCAGGGCGGCACGGTGGTCGGGATGGGGCTGCTGGCCGGGCCGGTCGGGGTGGTCGCCGCGTACCTCGCCTGCTATCTGGTGCACGGCGCGTCGAACCCGCTGCACCTGGGACTGCTGCACCGACAGGTCGACGGCCCGTACCGGACCAGCGTCATCTCGCTCAACTCGATGGTCTCGCAGCCGGCCGGCGCGCTCGGCGGGGTGGTGCTGACCGGCGTGGCCGGCGCCACCTCGGTCAGCACGGCGATGCTGGTCGGCGCGGTCGTGCTGGCCGTCGCCGCCCCGCTCTACCTGCCCGCGTGGCGAGCCACCCGCCGCTCGCCAGCGGTGCTCCCACAGGCGCCGTCGGACAGGTTGGTGCCGTCGGACAGGTCGGTGGCGCCGGACAGGTCGGTGGCGCCGGACAGGTTGGTGGCGCCGGACGGGTCGGTGTCGACGGGTGCGCCGGTGCCGGCGGCCGTTGACGGGGCGCGGTCGGGGGTGTCGGCGCCCGGGTCGGGCAGCGGGGCCAACCCCACCGACGTACGCGGAATCGAGCCGGCGAAACCCAGCCGCTCGTAGAGCCGGATCGCGGCCGTGTTGTCGACCAGTACGCCGAGCGTCACCTCCTCGACCTCGTCCAGCAGCGTACGGGTCATCGCCGCGGTGAGCGCCGCACCGAAGCCCTGCCCACGGGCGTCGGTCGCGACCGTGATCCCGGCGAGGAAGCCGGTGCCGCCCCGACTGCGGTCGGCACCGGCCGCCACCAGACGGTTGCCGGAGCGGATGCCGTACCAGTGGCGGACCCGGGGGTCGCCGGGGCGGGTGGTGCTGGTCGGGAACGAGTCGTCGACCAGGGCGGTGATCGCGTCGTGGTCGGCCCCGGTGAGTCGTACCACCCGGTCCTCGCCCGGCTGGGCCGGCGGCGGGGTGACCGCCCAGCGGAAGTCCCAGTCGTCGCGGTGGGTCACGGCGAGGTGTCCGGCCGGGATGCCGGCATCCAGCCGGGGCAGGTGCAGCCAGCGCAGATCGAGGGTGCCGGCGGCACGCAGTTCACCGGCCAACCGGGCGGCCGGTCCGGGGTCGCCGGTGGCCCAGCCGGTCACCCCGTGCGGGCCGCTCCCGGTCCAGAACACGGCACCGTCGAGCAGATAGCCGGTCAACTCGCCGCCGGCACCGGCGTTCAGCCGCACGTACGGGTGGTCGCCGGCCGCGGCGAGGATGCCGGCACGCCCTCTGACCAGCGTCGCTTCGGTGATCATGGAGGAAACTCTAGCGCCGGCGGCGCGGGTTCCATCCTGGAGATTGACGGCTGCCGTCGCGGGGTACATCAGGGTCGACCCACCCCACCCCCTCGGAGGACCCGATTATGTTCGCCTACATCGCCGCCGGCATTTTCGGCTTTGCGTTGCTGCTCGACCTGTTCGACACCGATCTCGGCGCGCCGGACCTGTTCAGTCCGGGCACCCTGAGCCTTGCCGGTCTGCTCTGTCTGGCCCTCTACCTGGCCGGTGTCGGCCGCGCACCCGGCAGCGGTGGCGGCGGACGCTGGCGCGGACGGCGGCCCGGTCGGGGCTGACCCGTTCGCCGACGTGAACCGGCCCGGGATCGGCGCATTTCGAGCGTCCGGCACCGGGCCGGTAATGTCTTCGTGATGGAGCCCGACGGTCTGTTCTCCCTCACCGGTGCCGGTGGGGCGCGCTCCGCACCCACGATATCGGGCGTCGCCGATGGCTTCACCACCCCCGGCGCGGACGCCCCGCTGCCGGTCCGGATGCGCCCGGCGAGCCTCGACGAACTGATCGGTCAGGACCACCTGCTGGCGCCGGGAGCGCCGCTGCGTCAGCTGGTCACCGGTACGACACCGATGTCGGTGATTCTCTGGGGTCCGCCGGGCAGTGGCAAGACCACCATCGCCCACCTGGTCGCTGGGGCCACCGACCGACGGTTCGTGGCGATGTCGGCGCTGAGCGCCGGGGTCAAGGACGTTCGGGCGGTGATCGAAACCGCCCGCCGGGAGCGCCGGTCCGGCGGCCGGCCGACCGTACTCTTCATCGACGAGGTGCACCGGTTCAGCAAGACCCAGCAGGACTCGCTGCTCGCCGCCGTCGAGGACCGGACGGTCACGCTGCTCGCGGCGACCACCGAGAATCCGTACTTCTCGGTCATCTCGCCGCTGCTGTCGCGGTGCGTACTGCTCACCCTGCAACCGCTGGACGAGCAGGCGGTGCGCGGGTTGCTGCGCCGCGCGATGACCGACGAGCGCGGGCTGGGCGGGGCGCTCACCCTCGCACCGGACGCCGAGGACCATCTCGTACGCCTGGCCGGCGGCGACGTACGCAAGGCACTGACCGCGCTCGAAGCGGCGGCCGGCTCGGCCGCGGCCCTGGGTGGCACCGAGATCGATCTTGCCACCGCCGAGCAGGCGGTGGACGTGGCGGCGGTCCGCTACGACCGCGACGGCGACGCCCACTACGACGTCGCCAGTGCCTTCATCAAGAGCATGCGCGGCTCGGACGTGGACGCGGCGCTGCACTGGCTGGCCCGGATGCTGGTCGCCGGTGAGGACGCCCGGTTCATCGCCCGGCGGATAGTCATCTTCGCCAGCGAGGACATCGGCATGGCCGACCCGACCGCGCTGGGTGTGGCCACCGCCGCCGCCCACGCCGTCGAGTACGTCGGCCTGCCCGAGGTCCAACTCAACCTGGCCCAAGCGGTGATCCACATGGCCACCGCGCCCAAGTCGAACGCGGTCACCACCGCGATCGGTGCCGCCACCGGCGACATCCGGGCCGGCCGTGGCGGCTCGGTGCCCCGCGCGCTGCGCGACGCCCACTACTCCGGTTCGCGTGGTCTCGGGCACGGCACCGGCTACCGCTACCCGCACGACGACCAGCGGGGCGTCGTCACCCAGCAGTACGCACCCGACGACCTCGTCGGGGTCGACTACTACCGGCCGAGCGGACACGGTGGGGAGCGGGCGGTCGCCGCCCGGCTCCCGCTGTTACGCGGCATCGTCCGGGGCACACCCGCCCCGACACCGCCCGCCCCGACACCGACACCGACACCGGCGTCGACCGGCGCCGGCACCAGGCCGGAGCGGCCGGCGGACGAAGACGGCAGCGCGCCTGCCGGGGAGGATCACCAGTGAAATCGCGCGGTTCCGACCTGCCCGAAGACGGCACCGAGGAGCAACGGGAACCTCGATCCCTGCGACGCCGCTGGGGACGGGGCAAGTCCGACACCCCCGTCGAGGAGCCGGAGGTCAGCGGCGAGGAACTCGGCTGGATCGCCGACCTCCGTACGGCCAAGCGGCAGCAGACCGACCTCGGTCCCGGCGGCGCCGAAGCCGCGCCCGGACGTGGCGCGCCCGCCGGTCGCCCCGACCTCGGGCCTTCTGGTCGCCCCGACCTCGGGCCTTCTGGTCGCCCCGACTTCGGCCCGGCGGGCGGTGCCGACTTCGGCCCTGCCGGCCGTGCCGACCGCGGCCCCGGCGGTGGCGGCGAGCGCGGCCTCGCCGGTGGCGCCGACTTCGGGCCTGGCGGTCCGGGGCCCGGCGACCAGGCTCTTGACGGCGGGCCCGCCCCGGTGCGCCGCGCCGCGGTCGTTCCCCCGGTCGGTCAACCCAGACCGGCACCCGAGCCGCCCCGCCCCGAGCCCTCCCGTCCCGAGCCGCCCCGCGCCGAGCGTCCCGCCCCGCCCGTGCAGCCGGAGCCCTGGGGCGCGCAGGACGAGACCGGCCCGTCCCGGCATTCGCGGAGCTTCGAACCCGACACCTCCCGCCCTGCCACCGACCGGCCGGGCCGGCGGGCCGCCGCCGAACCGGACGGTGCCGGCGCCTGGGCCGGGCCGCCGGTCGACCGGCGGACGCCGGACCCCCATCCGGCGATGCCACCGGCAGCGGGTCGGCACGGGGAGCCGAGCCAGGGCGAGAGCGAGGGCTTCCGACGGCCGGATCTGCCCGGCAGCGACCCCGGCCAGCCGGGGCGGCACGCCGGTGCGCCGGCGCCGGACCAGCGCGATCCGCAGGCCAGGCATGGCGCGCTCGACCCGGCCCGACGGCCGACCGAGCCGCGTGTCGAGGAGCCGCCTGCGGGCCGCCGGCACGAGGACACCCCGCCCGGACGGCGCAGCGCCGTCGCGACCCCGCCGGTGCCGGGCGGACCCGCAACGAGCCGGCCCGGAGCCCCGGGCGGCGAGCCGACCGGCCGAGCGGGCGTGCCGCAGCCGGACGGCCGGTACGGTCCGCCCCGGGATGCCACCGACCCGCGGGCACCGAGGGTCGGCGACCCGACCGACCCGCGTGGTGCCCGGCTTGCCGACCCGACCGACCCGCGTGGTGCCCGGATCGCCGACCCGACTGATCCACGAGGTGCGCGGCTCGGCGATCCGGCCGATCCGCGTGGGCCGCGACCCGGTGATCCGACAGATTCGCGATCGACCAGGACCGGCGATCTTTCCGATCCGCGGGTGCCGAGGACGGGGAACGCGCCCCCGCTGCCCCCGCCCACCGGACCGGAGGAGACGACCGGCAGCCACCGTCCGGTCGACTGGGTACGCCGAGCCACCCGTGGCGGTCCGACCGGCGGTGCCGCACCGGTTCCGGGCGGCCCGGCCGGTGCACCCGGTGGCCCGTCCGTCTCCGGTGGCCCGTCCGGCCCGGACCGCTTCGGGCCGGCACCCGCCGGACCGTCGGCCCCCGGTCAACCGGCACCGGGCGGACGGGTCCACGATCCCCGGGGACCCGGTGAACAACGCCCGACCGGCGATCCCGCACCGCCGGCCCGCGACGGTATCCGTCCCCCGGTCGGCCCCGAACTTCGTCCCCGCCGCTCCGCCCCGGTCGACGGCCCGCCGGCACCCGACCGGGGACAACCCGGCCCCGGCTACCCGCCGGGTCGACTCCCGTCCGGCCCGCCGTCCGGTCCCGTACCGGACCGGGGTGACGGCGGTGCGGAGGGCCGTGGCGTCGGCCGTGCCGTTCCGGCGGGACCCCCCGCCGTACCGGGATCACATGGTCCGGTTCCCCCGGTCGGCAATCCCGCCGGTCCGCGCGGCGCGGCCACGGTCCCGCCACCCACGGAGCCGATGGACCGGCGCGGCGGCCGGGCCGCCGCCCGGCCGGTACCCCCGGCGTTCCCCCCGGCGTCCGGTCCCGGCGCACCGCCGCGCCCGGCCGGTGCCGGCCCGATGCCGCCCGCCGGTGGCCCGATGGCTCCTGGGGGCCCGATGGCCCCCGGCGGTCCGGCCCCGTCCGGTGGGCCGATGCCGCCCTCGGGTCCGCCGGAGCGGGACACCGGCCCCACCGGGGTCGGCCGTGGCGCCGCCTCCGTGCCGGTATCCGCCTCGGCCTCGGTGGCCGTGCCCGGCAGCCCGACGGCCGCGCCCCGGCCCGGCGGGCCGCACCCGATGGGTGGCCCGAACCAGGGTGGTCCGCACCCGATGGGTGGCCCGAATCAGAGCGGGCCGATCCCGATGGGTGCGCCGAACCAGGGTGGTCCGCACCCGATGGGTGGCCCGAATCAGAGCGGGCCGATCCCGATGGGTGCGCCGAACCAGGGTGGGCCCCATCCGATGGGCGGTCCGCACCAGGGCGGGCCGGTTCCGCCCGGCACGTCCGCGTCCAAGCCGGTGGCCGTGGCAAAGGCGGCAGTCGCCCCGGTCGGCTCGGCGAGTGCGTCGGCGAGTGTCCGGCCTGCCGCTCTGACCGGCGCGCTACCGGCCGGCCCGGCTCCGGACGACCGCCCGCACGACGACCCCACCGGCACCGGCGAGATTCGGGAACCCCGTTCCGAGATCCGCCGCCAACTGCGGGAGAAGCGCCGGCTCAAGGTGGCCGCCCTGATCCTGGCCACGTTGCTGGTGCTCGGCGCGCTGCCGCTCTTCTTCGGCATCCGGGCCGCGACCCGCGACCCGGTGTTCAGCGCCCTGGACGGGCTGGCCGTGCCGACGTGGGCCGCCACGCAGGTCGAGGACGACGTCTACGGCAGCCGGTGGTGCCTGATCGAGTGCCGGTTCCGGGAACGGACGGTGGAATCCGCGCAGGGGGCGGAACCGACCGCGCAGGCGTACCAGCAGGCGCTGACCGAGGACGGCTGGCGGACGTGGCAGGTGACACCCTGCCCGGAGCAGCCGGTCGAGGGGCACTACACCTGCTGGCGGCGGGACGAGCTGACGCTCGACCTGTGGGTGCGTCCGCCGAGCTGCGCGACCGGCCCGCTGGAGGGCCGCCCGACGGTCGAGCCGGTCGAGCCGGAGGCGGCACCCGCGTCCCCCGGCGCCGAGCCGCCGCCGTGCGACGGCGCGGTGGTGTCGATCAAGGTACGGAACGCGATCGACGACGAACGGACCAAGCCGCAGCCGAGTACGGACCCGTCGCTCACCGGTGTGGATCCGGAACCGGTCTTCACCGACGATCCGCTCAGTGAACTGACCGCCCCACCGTCGTGAGCCGAGTTTCGTCACGGACGGTAGGGTCTGGCTGTTGGTACGGAGTGCGGCGTTACGTATCCGGTGCCGCTTTGCCCGCTGCTGGTGCGGTGCGCCCGGATGGCGTAACCGCGCTGTCGAGACGGTTCGGTAGAGGAGAACACGGGTGAACCCTGGACAGATCGCCGCGCTCGTCGCGGCGGGGGCGTTCCTGATGCTGGTGCTCGTACTGGCCGTGCCCATTCTGCGGCTGCGACACACGGTCGACGCCGCGACCCGGGCGATCAACGACCTGAACGACCGTACGGCGCCGCTGTTGGGTAACGCGAACGCGACGATCGAGAACGTGAACGTCGCGCTCACGCAGGTGCACACCTCGCTGGACGGGGTGAACATCCAGCTCGCCAAGATCGATACGATGACCGGGCACGCGCAGAACGTCACGGCCAACGTCGCCAACCTCGCCACCGTGGTCTCCGCCGCCGCGGCGAACCCGCTGGTCAAGGTGGCCGCGTTCGGCTACGGCGTACGCAAGGCGGCATCCGCCCGCCGGCACGCCGACGAGGACCGTGAGGTACGGGCGACGCTCAAGTCTCAGCGCCGGGCCGCCAAGCGCGGCGACAACCGCTGACCTGGTGCCGGCGTCAACGCGGCGGCGAGAGAGGATAAGGCCATGAGGCGATTGCTCTGGCTGGGCATCGGGCTCGCCGTCGGGGCGCTGGTCGTCCGCAAGGTGACCCGGACTGCGCAGTCCTACACACCGGGCGGCATCGCCACGTCGCTGTCGGAGTCCGCTGGTGGTGCGGTCGAGTCGCTGCGCGGCTTCATCGACGACGTTCGGGCCGGGATGGCCGAGCGCGAGCAGGAGATCCACAACGCCTTCGCCGAGGGCGTGGCGTTCGACGACCAATTCGCCGACCTGCGCGGGGACCCGCGGATCGGCGACCACGAGATTTTCCCGGAGGATGGCTCCCGATGAAAACGGCGGAGATCAAGCGGCGGTACCTGGCGCATTTCGAGGCGAATGGCCATGCCGTGGTGCCGTCCGCTCCGCTGCCCGCCATCAACGATCCGAACCTGTTGTTCGTGAACGCGGGCATGGTGCAGTTCGTGCCGTACTTCCTGGGGCAGCAGTCGGCGCCGTACTCGCGGGCGGTGTCGGTGCAGAAGTGCATCCGTACGCCGGACATCGACGAGGTCGGCAAGACCAGCCGGCACGGCACGTTCTTCCAGATGAACGGGAACTTCTCGTTCGGCGACTACTTCAAGTCCGGGGCGATCACGCTGGCCTGGGACCTGATCACCAAGTCGCAGGCCGACGGCGGGTTCGGGCTGGACCCGGAGCGGATCTGGCCGACCGTCTACCTCGACGACGACGAGGCGTTCGACCTGTGGCACCGGCAGATCGGGGTGCCGGCGGAACGGATCGTGCGGCGGGGCAAGAAGGACAACTTCTGGTCCATGGGCATCCCCGGCCCGTGCGGGCCGTGCTCGGAGATCTTCTACGACCGGGGGCCGGAGTTCGGCGCGCAGGGCGGTCCGGAGGTTGACGAGGACCGCTACATGGAGTTCTGGAACCTCGTCTTCATGCAGTTCGAGCGGGGTCCGGGCACCGACAAGGAGAACTTCCCGATCCTGGGTGACCTGCCGGCGAAGAACATCGACACCGGCATGGGCCTGGAGCGGATGGCGTCCATCCTCCAGGGCGTGGACAACCTGTACGAGATCGACGAGGTGCGGCCGATCCTGGACCGGGCGGCGGAGCTGACCGGCAAACGGTACGGCGCCCACTCGGGTCACGCGGCCAACCAGTCGCACCCGGACGACGTACGGCTGCGGGTGGTCGCCGACCACGTGCGGACCGCGTTGATGCTGATCGGTGACGGGGTGACCCCGTCGAACGAGGGTCGCGGCTACGTGCTGCGGCGGATCATGCGGCGGGCGATCCGGGCGGTCCGGCTGCTCGGCTGGCAGGAGCGGGCGCTGCCCGAGCTGCTGCCGGTGGCCCGGGACTGCATGTCGCCGTCGTACCCGGAGCTGGCCAGCGACTTCGACCGGATCTCGCAGTACGCGTACGCCGAGGAGGACGCGTTCCTGTCCACCCTGCGGGCGGGCACCACGATCCTGGACACCGCCATCGCGGAGTCGAAGTCGGCGGGTAGGCCGGCGTTGACCGGTGAGCGGGCGTTCCAGCTGCACGACACGTACGGTTTCCCGATCGACCTGACCCTGGAGATCGCCGCCGAGCAGGGGCTGAGTGTCGACGAGGACGGCTTCCGTCGACTGATGGCCGACCAGCGCTCGCGGGCCAAGGCCGATGCGCAGGCGCGTAAGACCGGACACGTGGACCTGTCCGCGTACCGCGGGGTGTTGGACAACGGCGGACCGGTCACCTTCACCGGCTACACCGAGGTCAGTCGCGAGTCCAAGGTCCGGGCCCTGCTCGGCGGGGCCGGCGTGCCGGTCGAGGTCGCGGGCGAGGGGGAGACCGTCGAGCTGGTGCTCGACACCACCCCGTTCTACGCCGAGGGCGGTGGCCAGCAGCCCGACCTGGGGCTGATCACGGTCGGCGGCGGCCAGGTCGAGGTGCTCGACGTGCAGCAGCCGGTCCCCGGCCTGATCGTGCACCGGGCCCGGGTGGTCCGTGGCGAGGTGCGTACGGGTGAGGCCGGTCTGGCCGAGATCGACGTGACCCGCCGTAAGGCGATCTCCCGGTCGCACACCGCCACCCACCTGGTGCACCAGACCATGCGGCACTTCCTCGGCGAGTCGGCGACCCAGGCCGGTTCGCTGAATGCGCCGGGCCGGCTGCGGTTCGACTTCAACACCCCGACCGGGGTTTCGCCGAGCGTGCTCGCCGACGTCGAGCAGCAGGTCAACGAGGTGCTGCTGGCCGACCTGGAGGTGCACGCGTTCATCACCTCGCAGGCCGAGGCGCGTCGGCTCGGTGCGATGGCGCTGTTCGGCGAGAAGTACGGCGAGGAGGTGCGGGTGGTCGAGGTCGGTGACTACGCCCGTGAACTCTGCGGCGGTACGCACGTGGCCCGGTCCGGACAGCTCGGCCTGGTGAAGATCCTCTCCGAGTCGTCGATCGGTGCCGGCGTACGCCGGGTCGAGGCGCTGGTCGGCATCGACGCGTTCCGCTTCCTGGCCAAGGAGCACCTGCTGGTGTCCCGGCTGGCCGACCTCTACCGGGTGCCGGGCGACCAGGTCGCCGACCGGGTCGAGCAGACCGTTTCCCAGTTGCGGGACGCGGAGAGGGAGCTGGAGAAGCTCCGGGCGCAGATGGTGCTGGGCGGGGCGGCGGCGTTCGCGGCCGATGCCCGCGACATCCACGGGGTCGCCTACGTCGGGGTGGAGGCGCCGGAGGGCGCGGCCGGCAACGACGTACGCACGCTGGCCCAGGAGATTCGTGGCAGGATCGATGCCGCGCGCCCGGCGGTGGTCGCGGTGGCGGCCCGGTCCGGCGGCAAGGCGTCGCTGGTGGTGGCGCTCAACGCGGCGGCCAAGGGACGCGGCCTGGCCGCGGGTGACCTGGTCAAGGCGGCGCTGTCCGGCCGGGGCGGCGGCAACGCCGACCTGGCCCAGGGTGGCGGCGTGCCGGCGGACCAGGCACCGAACCTGCTCGGCGCGGTGGAAAAGGCAATCGCCGAGGCGTGATGGATTGCCCGGAGGCAGATCGTCGTGGTCAGATCGTGAACCACGGCGGTCTGCCTTCCGTATGCAACGAGGGGAGGTCAATCGGTATGGGGCATTTCTCGCCCGGTGTACGACTCGGTGTGGACGTCGGCAAGGTGCGGGTCGGCGTCGCGGTCTGCGATCCGGACGCCATTCTGGCCACGCCACTGGTCACCCTGGCCCGTGACCTCACCACGGAGGGGAATGCGGTTCCGTCGGATATCTCGGAACTGGCGCACCTCGTCGAACAGCATCGAGGTGTCGAAGTGGTGGTCGGGTTGCCGGTGACACTGGCCGGTACGCACGGACCGGCGGCGATTCACACCAAGGCGTACGCGACCCGGTTGGCCGAGGTCATTGCCCCCGTTCCGGTGACTCTGACGGACGAGAGGATGTCGACGGTGGTGGCTACCCGTAGGCTGTCCGAGCGGGGCGTCCGGGGAAGGCGTCAACGCGCTGTGGTCGATCAGGCGGCCGCGGTGGAGATCCTGCAGAGCTGGCTAGACGGGCAGCGGAGGCGGACCAGATGATCGACGACTTGGAGCTCGCGTTCGACGAGCGAACCGAGAAGGGACAACACCGGCGCGGTGGCGTACGCGACCGGAAGCGCAAGGGCCGGGGCGGCCGGGGTAAGACGGTGCTCGCCCTGCTGCTGCCTCTCGTCCTGCTCGCCGTACTCGGTGGTGGCGTCTGGTACGCCGGCGACCGGATCCAGGGCCTGTTCGGCGCGCCCGACTACGAGGGCGCCGGCACCGGACAGGTCGTGATCGAGATCAAGGACGGCGACTTCCTCGCCGACATCGGCAACACCCTGGTCAGCCAGGGAGTGGTCAAGAGCCCCAAGGCGTTTGTCACCGCCGCCGAGAAGAATTCGGCGAGCACCGGTATCCAGCCGGGCTTCTACCAGGTGCGCAAGCAGATGTCGGGCGAGGCCGCGCTGATTCTGCTGCTGGACCCGAAGACCAGGGTGACCAACAAGGTCACCATCCGCGAGGGTCTGACCGCCAAGCAGGTTTACAAGAAGCTTGAGGAGACCACCAAGATCCCGGCCGCGGAGTTCGAGGCGGCGGCGAAGGATCCGATCGGGCTCGGGATTCCGGACTTCTGGTTCAAGCGCAGCGACGGCAAGAAGGTCGCCCCGTCGATCGAGGGTTTCCTCTTCCCGGAGACGTACGACCTGCCGCCGAATGCCACCGCCGAGGGCATCCTGAAGGAAATGGTGCAGGGATTCCTCACCGTCGCCGGCCAGCTCAAGTTCGCCGACGTGGTGCAGGAGAAGTTGGGCGGGATCACCCCGTACGAGGCGCTGATCGTGGCCTCGCTCGCGCAGGCCGAGGCGGGTAATCCCGACGATCTCGGCAAGGTCGCCCGGGTCGCGTACAACCGGCTGTTCAAGCCGAACTCCGAGGTGCCGTGCGAGTGCTTCGAGATGGACGTGACGGTCAACTACTGGTTCGACGTCAGGGGCCTGCCGACCAAGGCGTCGAAGGACATGACCGCGAGGGACCTGGACGACCCGAAGAATCCGTACAACCGCAAGCTCAAGGGATTCATCCCGACCCCGATCGACAACCCGGGCAAGCTGGCGTTGCAGGGCGCGATGGATCCGCCGAAGGGCGACTGGTACTTCTTCGTGGCGGTCGACAAGGAGGGGCACTCCGAGTTCGCCAAGACCAACGCCGAGCACCTGCGTAACCAGCAGAAAGCCCGAGAGAACGGCGTGCTCTGAGTGGTCGTGCCCCGACGCGCGGCGGTGCTGGGCAAGCCGATCTCGCACTCCCTCTCGCCCGTGATCCACAACGCGGGTTACCGGGCGGCCGGCCTGACCGGTTGGTCGTACAGCGCGATCGAGTGCGCCGAGGCCGAGCTACCCGATCTGGTGGCCGGCCTCGGCGCCGAGTGGGCCGGGCTGTCGCTGACCATGCCGCTCAAGGAGGTCGGGCTCGCGGTGGCCGGGGAGGTCTCGCCGGTCGCCGCCGCCGTCGGTGCCGCCAACACCCTGGTACGCCGAAGCGACCGCTCCTGGTACGCGGACAACACCGATGTGCGGGGCATGGTGGCGGTGCTCCGGGCAGCCGGAGTCCCGGCCGGGGTGACGGTGACCGTACTGGGCGCGGGCGGCACCGCGCGGGCGGCGCTGGCCGCGGCTGCCCAGCTTGAGGCGGACCGGGTGACCGTGGTCGCCCGGCGGCCGGCGGCGGTCGACGAGCTGCGGCCGGTGGCGGGCAGGCTCGGGCTGACACTGGTGCCGGCCGACTGGACGCAGGCGCCCGGACACGCCACCGCCGACGTGGTGATCTCCACGGTGCCGAAGGGTGTCGCGGATGCACTGGCCGGGCGGGTCTCCTGGGTGCCGTCGACGGTGCTTTTCGACGCGCTCTACGACCCGTGGCCGACGCCGCTGGCCGCCGACGCCCGGGACGCCGGCTGCCGGATCGTCTCCGGACTCGACCTGCTGCTGGCCCAGGCGGTCGGCCAGTTCGAGCAGTTTACCGGGGTGGCCGCGCCGATCGACGCGATGCGCGCCGCACTCTTCGCCGCCCGCGCCGGCTGACCGGACGACGTGACTCTCCGCCGCAAGATCGCGCACCTTGCCCGCATACGCGCGCTTCGTGGTTGCTGATTGTAGTCAACCCTTTACAGCAGCCTTGCAGTTGATCTAACGTTCCGGCGCACCGTCCATTGATCACGGGGGTCGTGGTGGCTGAGCGTCGTCTGTCCGTGCGCGCCAAAATTGTCCTGTTAGGACCTTCGTCGGCCTGGTTGACGTCGATGACCCTCACCGCGCTGGTGCTATCCGATCGCGGTGTCGGCACAGGCGACGCCGCTCCGGCCGGTGCAGCGACCCCCCGGCTCTGAGTCCACGAGCTAGCCCGGCTGTTGGTCGCCCGTACGGCGGGCGCGACCCGGATCCCGCCGCACCCAACCACCATGTCATTTCGGGGTCGATCGACCCCTCACCTGTTCCTCGTCGCAAAACGACGTGTATCGGAGGCGCTTGTGAACGGCAATCCCTATCCGAAGGTGGCCGCCCTGCTGGCCGCCGGACGGCGCTCGACCCGCCGACGTGCCAGGGCAACCTGTGCCGCGGTGCTGAGCGGCGTCCTGATCTCCTCGATGCTCACCGTGACACCGGCGCAGGCCGCGCCCGCGCCGGACGCCCCAGCCGGTCAGCGTCTGACCGGTCAGGTGGAACCCCTGGACGCGGTGGGCGCCCCGGCCAAGGGTGTCGCGTGGCCGGTGAAGGCGGCGGAGAGCGTCGAGCGTCCGGCTCCGGTGTGGCCGAAGGCGGGCAGCGCGAGGGTGTCGCTTGCCGGGGCGTCGGTGCAACGTTCTGGCACCGCTTCGGCGCCGGTGCGGGCGGGTGCGACGCCGGTGTCGGTGGCTCCGGCCGCGGGCGCGGCCGGTGACCGGGTCGGCGAGGTCGCCGTCGAGGTGTTGGACCGGGCGAAGGTGTCGCCGTTGTGGCGGGACGGTCTGCTGGTCCGGGTGGCCGGGGTGCGGTCGTTGGCGGCGGCGAACGCGGCAGGCGGGGGTGTCGCGGGCGCGGCGGAGGTGTCGGTGAGCTACGACGCTTTTCGGTACGCGCATGGTGGTGACTGGGCGTCGCGGCTGCGGTTGTGGCAGTTGCCGGCGTGTGCGGAGCTGACTCCGGAGCGGGCGGGTTGTGCGGCTACCCCGTTGCCATCGGTGAACGATGCGAAGTCGTCGTCGGTGTCGGCTCGGGTGCCGGTGTCGGCGGCGGGGACGTTGGTGGCGTTGGCCGCTGGTGGTTCCGGGGATGAGGGTGATTTCGCGGCGACGTCGTTGTCTCCGTCGGCGACCTGGTCGTCGGGTGGTTCGACGGGTGATTTCACGTGGTCGTACCCGATGCGGGTGCCGCCGGCGGTGGGCGGCCCGGCGCCGGCGCTGTCGTTGTCGTATTCGTCGTCGCGGGTGGACGGGATGTCGGACGCGACGAACAACCAGCCATCGTGGATCGGTGAGGGGTTCGACTTCGCTCCGGGTTACATCGAGCGTCGGTACGTGACGTGCGGTGAGGACATGGCGGGTTCCGAGAGCAGCGCCCCGAACAACTTGGTGAAGACCACGGATCAGTGCTGGCGGTCGGACAACGCGACGATGTCGTTGAACGGTGGCGGCTCGGAGCTGGTGTTCGAGGCGGGGAAGGGTTGGCATTCCCGGTCCGAGGACGGTTCGAAGATCGAGAAGCTGACCGGTGCGGGCAACGGCGACCTGGACGGTGAGCACTGGAAGGTCACGACGGCTGACGGTACGCAGTACTTCTTTGGGTTGGATGATCTGCCGGGTCAGGGGTCGCCGACGAACTCGACGAACACGGTGCCGGTGTACGGCAACCACCCGAACGAGCCGTGTCGGGCGACGGCGTTCGCTGATTCGGACTGTGTGCAGGCGTGGCGGTGGAACCTGGACTACGTGGTGGACCCGCGCGGGAACACGATGTCGTACTGGTACGAGAAGGAATCGAACAAGTACGCGACCCGGATGACGACCTCGGAGACGTTGTCGTACACGCGGGCGAGTGTGTTGACCCGGATCGACTACGGCACCTGGGACCGGGGTGTGGGTGACCGGTCGGTCTCGCCGTTGGCGCAGGTGTTGTTCGAGTCGGCCGACCGGTGTGCGTCGTCGTGTGCGACGCATGACGCGACCCGGTGGCCGGATGTGCCGTGGGATCAGGAGTGCGCGGCGTCCGCGACGTCCTGTGACGATTTCTCGCCGACGTTCTGGTCGACGAAGCGGTTGTCGAAGGTGACGACCCGGGTGTGGGACACGACGGTGACCCCGGTGGCGTGGCAGCCGGTCGACTCGTGGACGTTGGGTCATTCGTACCCGGCGGTCGGTGACGGCAGCGACCACGCGGGCCTGTGGCTGAACTCGATCACGCAGGCGGGGCTTGTGGGTGGGCCGGTGACGATGCCGCCGGTGACGTTCGAGCCGGTGTCGAAGCCGAACCGGGTGTTGTCGGTGCACAACACGTCGAACAACCGGATGCGGATCGCGAACGTCGTGACCGAGACCGGGGGCAAGATCCAGGTCACGTACAGCCTGCCGGACTGCGCGTCGGGGAATCTTCCGTCGGCGGCGCACACGAACACGAGGCTGTGTTATCCGGTGATCGGGCCGGACGCGACGGATCCGGAGGGTCCGGAGGTCACCGAGTGGTGGCACAAGTATGTGGTGCGGCAGGTCTCCGAGTCCGACCTTCAGGTGATGGTCGACGGCACCGACCACGGCGCCCCCGTCCAGAACACGTTCTACACCTACGGTGGCAGCCCGGCCTGGCACTACGCCGACGACGACGGCCTGGTCAAGCCGAGCCGCAAGACGTGGTCTCAGTTCCGGGGCTTCGGCACGGTCGAGGTGCGTCAGGGTGATGTGCCGAGTCAGACGTTGACCCGCACCGTGTTCCTGCGGGGTATGCACGGGGACCGTACGGCGCCGGCAGGCGGCACCCGCACGGTGACGGTCGCGGCGTCGGTGGGCAGCGAGACGGTGTACGACGAGGATCAGTTCGCCGGTCTGGTTCGGGAGCAGGTGACGTTCAACGGGGTCGACACGAAGCCGGTGTCGAAGACGGTGAACGTGCCGTGGATGTCACCGGCGACGGCGTCGCGGACGATCAACGGGGACACGGTCACCGCCCGGTTCAGCAACACCCGGGTCAGCTACAACGCGACCGCGCTCGGCGTCGACGGGCAGGGCGGCTGGCGGACCACCCGGTCGGAGTCGAAGTTCAGCGACACCTACGGCACGCCGGACTGGACCCAGGACGACGGCGACATCGCCGTGACCGGTGACGAGCAGTGCATCACGTACGCGTACAACCGGAACACGGTGAAGAACCTGATCCAGACGGTGAAGCAGGTGACCACCACCGCCCTGGCCTGCGGGGTGGCGCCAACCAGCACCGGTGAGATGGTGTCTGATGCCCGGAACTACTACGACGGTGCGACCAGCCCGGACACCGCCCCGACGGTCGGTGCGGTCACCCGCGTCGACGAACTCAAGGACTGGACTCCCGCGGGCGGGACGGTCTGGCTGACCGGTCAGCAGCGGACGTTCGACAACTTCGGCCGCACCCTGACCTCGACCGATGTGCGTGGGCACACCACCACGACGACGTACACGCCGGCGTCGGGTGGACCGTTGACGAGGGCCGCGACCAGCACCCCGGACCCGAACGGTGGAACGGCGTGGACCGGCTCGGTCGACACGAAGCCGTACTGGGGTGCGCCGGTCAAGACGACCGACATGAACAGCCGGGTCAGTGAGGTCGACTACGATCCGCTCGGTCGGGTGTCGAAGGTCTGGGAGGTCGGCTGGTCCAAAGCCACGAACCCGACCAAACCCTCGACCGAGTACAGCTACCAGTACGCGGCGGCTCGGGACAGCTACCCGCACATCGTGACGAAGACGCTGAACGCCGCCGGGAACTATCTGACGTCGTACCAGATCCTCGACGCCTTCCTTCGGCCCAGGCAGGTCCAGGCCGCAGGTGTCGGCGGCGGCCGGGTGGTCACGGACACGCTCTACGACAAGGCCGGTCGCGCGGACGTCAGCTACGCCCCGCACAGCGAGCCGGGCACACCGTCGGGCGCGCTGTGGTGGGAACCCGAGTGGTCGGTACCGGCCCTGACGAAGACCGTGTTCGACAACGCGTCGCGTCCGACCGAGCAGGTCTTCTACGGCACCGACGGGGTGACGAACCTGGTCGAGAAGTGGCGGACCAGCACCAGGTACCTCGGCAACGCGACCACCGCCACTCCGCCGGCCGGAGCGGTACCGACGACGACGCTGACCGACGCCGACGGCCGGGTCACCGAACTGCGCCAGCACACCACGGCGCAGGGTGTGAACGGCGCCTACCAGGCGACGACCTACACCCACGACCGTAAGGGTCAGCTGACGAAGGTCACCGACCCCGACGGCAACGAGTGGACCTATACGTTCGACATCAAGGGCCGCCAGATCCAGGCCAAGGACCCCGACCGGGGGCTGACCACCAACCAGTACAACGACTACGACGACCTGACCAGCACCACCGATGCCACTAATAAGACCCTGGTGTACCAGTACGACAGCATCGGTCGGAAGATCGGTCTGTACGACACTACGATCTCGGCGGCGACGAAGCGCGCGGAGTGGGTGTACGACCAGGTCTACGGTGGGCCGAAGGTACGCGGTCAGCAGACGCAGGCGATCCGGTACGAGCCGGCCGGTTCGGCGAATGCCTATGTGACTCGGGTGGTGGGTTTCAGCATCCGTTATCAGCCGACCGGGATCGGGTATGTCATCCCGGCGGTCGAGGGCACCGGACTGATCTCCCCGGCCTGGCAGTACGGCTACGGCTACTCGGCCTTCGACGGGTCACCGACGTCGGTCACGTACCCGGCGATCGGTGGTCTGACCACCGAGAAGGTCACCACGAACTACGACGCCACCACGGGTCTGCCGACGAGCCTGACGACGAACCTGTCCGATGCCGGGACCTATGTCGCCGGTCAGCAGTACACGGTGTTCGGTGAGCCGACCATCACCACTCGCAAGATCGACGGTGGGGTCTACGTCGAGGACTCCACGGAATACGACCTGACCACCCGTCGGATCACGACCAGTAAGGTGAAGCCGGAGACCGCCACCGGCACGGTGTCGCAGCGGGGTTACCGGTACGACAACGCCGGCAACATCACCGCGATCTCCGACACCCCGCAGGTGGGGCAGACCGACCACCAGTGCTTCACCTACGACGTCCTGCGCCGCCTGACGTCGGCCTGGACGCCGAACGCCGCCAACGCCTGCGGCACCGCGCCGACGGTGGGCAGTCTCGGTGGGCCGGCGCCGTACTGGCTGGACTGGACCTTCGACAAGGTCGGCAACCGGCTGACCGAGGTCTCGCACGCCACCGCCGGCAACACCACCCGCACCTACACGGTGCCGACCGGCGGGGCGAACGTCGCCCGGCCGCACGCGGCCACCGCGGTCACGACGGCGGCACCGGGCCAGACGGCGGTGACCACCAGGTACGCGTACGACAGCGCCGGCAACATGACCTGCCGGCCCACCGGTGCGACCGCGAACACCTGCCCACCCGGCACCAACTCCCAGGCCCTGACCTGGGACTCGGAGGGGCGACTCGCCACTAACTCCACCAACAGCCAGGTCAACGTCTACGACGCCGACGGTTCCCGGCTCATCCGCCGTGACTCGGGCGGCACCACTCTCTACCTGCCGGGTCAGGAGATTCGTCGGGAGGGAACCGCGACCACGGCCACCGCCACCCGCTACTACGACTTCGGCGGCAAGCAGGTCGCCTCCCGTACGCCCACCGCCCTGACCTGGCTCTACGCCGATCATCAGGGCACCCAACACACCACAGTTGACGCCAACAGCCAAGCTGTCACGGTTCGGCGGCAGACCCCGTACGGCGGACCACGCGGCACCCAACCCGTATGGCCGACTCCCAAGGGCTTCGTCGGCGGCGACAACGACCCCACCGGCCTGACGCACCTCGGCGCCCGCGAGTACGACCCCGCACTCGGCCGATTCATCTCCGTTGACCCGATCCAGGACCTCACCGACCCGCAGCAGTGGCACGGCTACGCCTACTCCCACAACAGCCCGGTGACCTACAGCGACCCGTCCGGTCTGATCGACTGCGACTTCGCGAGCTGTGGCATGGGCGGCCACGACAACGGGGGGACGGCAGCCAGCGGACCGGCCGGCGGCGGTAAGCCCGGTGGTGGTCGCAAATCCAGCGACAAGCCCACGCCGAAGAAGCCCGACGGCCGGTGCAAGCACGCTCGGAGCTGTGACCCCACCCCGGAAATTCCGATCAACGAGCCAACCCTGACTCCCGCCCAGTGGCTTGAGATGCAGTACAACACCGCAGTCGCCAATCTTGGTTCCCTGGAGATCAAGAACGGCATGATGACCCGCTACTGCCACTACAACGCCGACATCTGCTCCGAGATGAGGGCCGAGTCCGATCGGCAGTTTGGAAAGGTCCTGCTCGAATTGAGCGGTGCCGCAGACGCCATGCGGTGCATCGAGGGTAGCGCCAGCGGTTGCGTCTGGACTGCGGTCGGCCTGATCCCGTACGCGGGCAAGGCAGGCAAGGGTCTGTACGCCCTTAAAGCGCTCGACGATGCTGCTGAGGTTGCCGATGCTGCCCGCTTCTCGGTCGCTGCCGACGGCACGGCAATCGATCTTGCTGCCGCCCCCTCTCGCTTTCCTTGGGGGACCTGGAATGCCGGTACAGTGCTTAGTAGCGGGGAAACGGTAGTCACCGTCGGTCGTCGTATCTGGGGCGCTGGTACGCCCTCGGTCACCAGGAACGCCGGTAAATCCGATGCAGAGCTACGCGCCATGGCCTCAAGGCAAGATGCGGCCGACCTGCTGGAGATGTATAAGGAGGCGGCGCGTGGCATTCCCAGCAATCCGACCGCTAAGCCCCGCGTGGAGCTGGTCCAGCAGGTGCTTGAGGCGTGGGATCGATCATGAGGAGGTTTGAGGTTTGAGGATAAAGATTACGGCCGAAGGAAGCTCCTCCTTCAGAGTCATGTTCGAGCCTAGTGGTATGGCGTACGATCTGGCGCCGGCGAGTGTGATGTTTGCCGATGTGGCCGATGTGGAATCGGCAGAGATGGAAATTGTTCATTGGGATGGTGGCATTTCGATCGTGCCGTCCGGGCCGGTCATTACGCGGGACGCTGATGGAGGTGAACTGCATCGGCTACCTTGATCAAGGGTCGCCGACACGTCCGGGCGTCCGTATAAAGCCCGAGTAATCGACCACCCTGGTCGGCGTTTCGACAGCTTGCCCGGCGGGTCATCATCCGCCGGGCAAGTCCGCTTTGCGCTGGCTCGGTTGCTCGCTGCGGTGGGTATTGCGTGGTCGTGCCCAGATTGATCCGTCGTTCGGCCAATAGTCGGTAGGGCGACCGCCTGTTTGTCGCGGATGGTGTTGTTTCCATGCGCACGGCGTTGAGAACCGCCCGCAGACCGGGGCACCGGTCAACGGTCGGGGTAGGTACCCGTGGATTCTCCTAATCTGTCGACCACACGGTCGATGTGACGCATACCTACTACCTGGTCGCCGGCGTTAATCCGGTTCTCGTGCGCAACACCAATAGCGGCTCCAAGACCTGCTGACGTCCGTAGGGCAGGACAGGGCGATGCGGCACGTACGGGTTCACCCGTACGTGCCAGACTGGGCAACTGGCAGGTGGGTGGCGTCCGGGTGGGACGAGGACGAACCCGCTGGCAGGCACCCATACGGAAGGAAGGTTCACGCCTTGTTGCGCTGGTTGACCGCGGGTGAATCGCACGGCCCCGCCCTCGTCGCGCTCCTCGAAGGGGTGCCCGCCGGAATCGAGGTGACCAGCGAGGAGATCATCGCCGAGCTGGCCCGCCGCCGGCTCGGCTACGGTCGGGGTGCTCGGATGGCGTTCGAGCGGGACGAGATCGAGATCATCGGTGGCGTACGGCACGGGGTCACCCTGGGCAGCCCGTTCGCCGTACGGGTGGGCAACTCCGAGTGGCCCAAGTGGCAGACCGTGATGTCCGCCGACCCGGTCGACCCGGAGGAGCTGGCCAGCCAGGCGCGCAACGCCCCGCTGACCCGCCCCCGCCCCGGTCACGCCGACCTCGCCGGCATGCAGAAGTACGGCCACACCGACGCCCGCCCGATCCTGGAGCGGGCCAGTGCGCGGGAGACCGCCGCCCGGGTCGCCGTCGGCACCGTCGCCAAGGCGCTGCTCCGGCAGGGCCTCGGCATCGAGATCGTCTCGCACGTGGTCGAGCTCGGGTCGGTCTCGGCCAAGCCCGGCCTTCAGCCCCTTCCGGAGGACGCCGAGCGGGTCGACGCCGACCCGCTGCGCTGCCTCGACCCGGAGGCGAGCGCCCGGATGGTGGCCGAGGTCGACGCCGCGAAGAAGGACGCCGACACCCTCGGTGGCATCGTCGAGGTGCTGGCATACAATCTTCCGCCTGGTCTGGGCAGCCACGTGCAGTGGGATCGCAAGATCGACGCCCGGCTCGCCACCGCGCTGATGTCGATCCAGGCGATCAAGGGCGTGGAGATCGGCGACGCCTGGCTCCAGGCCCGCTCTCGCGGCTCGGTCGCGCACGACGAGATCGTGCCGACCGCGACCGGGGTGCGCCGGGTCACCGACCGGGCCGGCGGCCTGGAGGGTGGCATGACGACCGGAGAACCCCTTCGGGTACGCGCCGCGATGAAGCCGATCTCGTCACTGAACCGGGCGCTGGCCACGGTCGACGTGACCACCGGCGAACCCGCCACCGCGATCAACCAGCGCTCCGACGTGTGCGCCGTTCCCGCCGCGGCCGTGGTCGCCGAGGCGATGGTGGCGCTGGTGCTGGCCGAGGCGGCGACAGAGAAGTTCGGTGGCGACTCGATCGCCGAGATCAAACGGAACCTCGCCGGCTACCTGGACAACCTGGTGATCCGCTGATGGCCCCGGTCTGCATCCTGGTCGGGGCGCCCGGCTCCGGCAAGACCAGCACCGGGCAGGCGCTCGCCACCGCGCTCGGCGTCGGCTTCCGGGACACCGACCACGACATCGAGGCCGCCGCCGGCAGGCTGATCCCGGAGATCTTCGTGGACGAGGGCGAGGAGCGCTTCCGTACGCTCGAACGCGACGCCGTGCTGGCCGCGTTGGGTGAGTTCGACGGGGTGCTCGCCCTCGGCGGCGGTGCGATCCTGGCCGAGTCGACCCGCGCGGCGCTGGCCGGGCACACCGTGGTCTACCTGTCGGTGGAGCTGACCGACGCGATCCGGCGGGTCGGGCTCGGCGCGGGTCGACCGCTGCTCGCGATCAACCCGCGCGCCACCCTCAAGTACCTGCTCGACCAGCGGCGACCGCTCTACTTGGAGGTCGCCGCGCACACGGTGATCACCGACGGGCGTACGCCGGAGCAGGTGGCCGACGAGATCCTGCACCTGCTCAAGCCGTAGCCGGCTCGCTCACCCGGCGGCGATCGAGTCGAGCAGGTCGGCCAGGCGTTTCGGCTCGCTGAGCATCGGCCAGTGCCCGGTCGGCAACCCGTGGATGTCCGCCCCGGCCAGCTCGGCGAACATCGGCACGCCCTGTTCGATCATCGTGCGGACCACCTCCACCGGGAAGATGCAGGCCACCAGCGTGGTCGGCACCGCCCGACCACCCGTACGCCGGACCGGGTCGGTGGCGGTGCGCAGCGGTTGCGGCGTGGACCGCTCCCGCAGCAGCGCCAACGCCGGCTCGTCCAGCCCGGCCAGGTTGTCCGGATCGGCGGTCGGGTCCCAGGCCGGCGGCGGTAGCTGTCCGTCCCGGACCAGGTCGCGGACGTGGTCCTGTTCCTCGGGTGGGTTGGTGTCGAACTGGGAGACGCCGTCGGGTAGCGGGGCGCTGTCGACGTAGACCACCCGGGCGATCCGGTCCGGGATCCGGTCTGCGGCCTGGGTGACCGGCAGGCCGCCGCCGGAGTGGCCGACCAGCACCACGTCCCGCAGGTCCGCCGCCTCGATCAGCCCGACGATGTCTACCGTGTGGGTCTCCAGGCTGACCTCGTCATCCAACTCGTGGGCGCGGTCGGCGAGACCGGTCAGGGTCACCGGGTGGACCTCGTGCCCGGCCGCCCGCAGCGCGGCGGTCACGTCCTGCCAGGCCCATGCGCCCAGCCAGAACCCCGGAACCAGTACGAACGTGCTCATCCCCGTACTCCTTTGTCGCTCGGTGTCGTCCGCGTCGCTTGACGTTCTCCGGGAGACCGTACGATCGAATCCGGGCAGGATCCGCCCGGTATTGGAGGGTGGCCCGTGTCACATCCCGCCGCCCGGGTGCTGGGGCTGCTCGAACTGCTCCAGAGCCAGCACCGGCTCACCGGTGCGGAACTCGGCGCCCGGCTCGGGGTCGACCAGCGCACCGTCCGCCGCTACGCCCGCACCCTGGAGGAACTCGGCATCCCGGTGACCGCGGCCCGGGGCCGGTACGGCGGTTACCGGTTGCTGCCCGGCTACAAGCTGCCGCCGCTGATGCTCACCGACGACGAGGCCGTGGCGGTGGTGCTCGGGCTGGTCGCGGCGGAACAGCTCGGCCTCGGCACCGAGGCGCCCGCCACCGCCGTGGCGCTGGCCAAGATCAGTCGGGTGCTGCCCGAGGCGCTGGCCGACCGGCTCACCGCCGTACGGCAGACGCTCGGCTTCACCGCCCGGCGGCGTACGGAGACGGCCGGTCCGGCGGCGACCGTGCTGCTCACCCTCGGGGCGGCGACCCGGTCCCGCCGTCGGGTCAGCCTGACCTACCGCTCGTGGCGGGGCGAGCAGTCCCGCCGCGACCTCGACCCGTACGGCCTGGTCTTCCACGCCGGCCGCTGGTATGTCACCGGCCACGACCACCGCCGCGACGAGGTGCGCACCTTCCGCCTCGACCGGATCGCCGCCGTCGAACCGTCGGCAGACCCAGCGGACTCGGGCGGCGGGGGAGCGGGGCAGTTCAACGTGCCGGACGGGTTCGACCCGGTCGGCCACGTCGCCCGGTCCCTGGCCGGTGTGCCCTACACATGGTCGGTCGAGGTGCTGCTGGAGACCGACGTGACCGAGGCCCGCCGCCGGATCCCGCCGAGCCTGGCCGAACTGACCGAGGCGCCGGACGGGGTGCTGCTGCGCGCCCGTGCGGAGAACCTGGACGGGATGGCACAACTGCTCGCCGGGCTCGGCTGGCCGTTCACCATCCGGCAGCCGGACGAACTGCGCACCGCGCTGGCCGAACACGCGACCCGCCTCGCCACCCTCGCCGCCCGCCGTCCGGACGCCTGAGCAGCCCGCCTGCCATCAAGACATCTGAGCAAGCCGCCCGCCATGCGGACACCTGAGTAGCCGGTTGCACGGCACCCGGACGGGGGCGCACTAGGCTCGGCCCCGATGGACGAGTTGACGAAGATATCGATCGGTGGCGAGCAGGCGTACGACGTCCTCGTCGGCCGGGACCTGCTCGACAGTCTGCCGGGGCTGCTGCCCGGCGCGGACCGGGTGGCGGTGCTCTACGCGCCCCCACTGAAGGCGCTGGCCGACGCGCTCGCCGAACGGGTCCGCGCCGACGGCCATACGCCGCTGCTGGTCGAGGTGCCGGACGCCGAGCCGGGCAAGAACATCGACGTCGCCGCCCGCTGCTGGGACCGGCTCGGGGCGGCGGGCTTCACCCGTACCGATGCGGTTGTCGGGGTCGGCGGCGGCGCGGTCACCGACCTGGCCGGCTTCGTGGCCGCCTGCTGGCTGCGCGGGGTCCGCTGGGTGGCGGTGCCGACCTCGCTGCTCGGCATGGTCGACGCGGCCGTCGGCGGCAAGACCGGTATCAACACCGGGGCCGGGAAGAACCTGGTCGGAGCCTTCCACCCGCCGGCCGGGGTGCTCTGCGACCTGGCCACCCTGGACACCCTGCCGCAGGTCGACCTGGTCGCCGGGCTGGCCGAGGTGGTCAAGTGCGGATTCATCGCCGACCCGGTCATTCTCGACCTGGTCGAGGCCGACCCGGTCGCGGCCACGCGGGCCGGGGCACCGGTGGTCCGGGAGCTGATCGAACGGGCGATCCAGGTCAAGGCGGACGTCGTCTCCGGCGACCTGCGCGAGTCCGGGGTACGCGAGATCCTCAACTACGGGCACACCCTGGCCCACGCGATCGAGAAGGCCGAGGGCTACCGCTGGCGGCACGGGCACGCGGTGTCGGTCGGCCTGGTCTACGCCGCCACCCTGGCCCGGCTCGCCGGCAAACTGGATCCGCTCACCGCCGACCGGCACCGCGCCGTGCTCGACCTGCTCGACCTGCCCACCGGTTACCGGGCCGACGCCTGGCCGGACCTGCTGGCCACGATGCGGGTGGACAAGAAGGCGCGCGGCGACCGGCTGCGGTTCGTCGTACTCGACGGGCTGGCCCGGCCGGCGATCCTCGAAGGACCCGACGAGGACCTGCTGCGGGCGGCGTACGACGAGGCGGTGGCCCGGTGACGAAGGTGTACGTCCTCAACGGTCCCAACCTCGGCCGGCTCGGCACCCGCCAGGTCGACGTGTACGGGCTGACCAGCTACGCCGGGCTGGTCGACCTCTGCGAGCGCACCGGCCGGGAACTCGGCCTCGACGTCGAGGTACGGCAGACCGACGCCGAGCACGAACTGCTCGGCTGGCTGCACACCGCCGCCGACGAACAGGCGGCGGTGGTGCTCAACCCGGCCGCCTGGTCACATTATTCGTACGCGGTCCGGGACGCCTGCGCCATGCTCCGCGGGCCGCTGGTCGAGGTGCACATCTCCAACATCCACACGCGGGAGGAGTTCCGCCACCACTCGGTCGTCTCCGCCGTCGCCACCGGTGTGATCTGCGGACTGGGCGTGGACGGCTACCGGCTGGCGCTGCTCCACCTCGCCGACCGTGTGAGTGCCGACCGCGCGAGTGCCGACCGTGTGAGTGCCGATCGGCAGGCCGACCAGTAGCGCCAGGCTGATCCAGACGTACGCGTTGGCGCCGATCAGCCCGTCCAACCCGCTGGCGTCGTCCCACCAGAGCCAGACGACGCTGCTGCACAGCAGGACGTAGGCGACGCCGGTGGCGGTGCCGAGCCGGCGTCGGCGCCCGCCCGGTCCGGCGCGCAGCGCGGCGTTGCCGAGCACCGCCAGCGCGGGCAGCAGCCAGACCAGGTGGTGCACCCAGGTGATCGGGCTGACCAGGCAGCCGACGATCCCGGTGAGGGCGAGGCCGGCGAGCTGGTCGTCGGCGCGGGCCGCCCGGCGTACGCGTACCGCCCAGAGTGCGAGCACGGCCAGCACCGCCACCAGCCAGACGCCCCGACCCAGATCCGGGTCGAGCCGGGTCAGCAGGCCCTGGAGCGACTGGTTCGACACGTAGCCCAGGTCGCCGACCCGGTCGGTGTTCCACAGCGCGTGCGTCCAGAACACGTACGACGGCTGCGGGGCCAGTACGGCGGCGAGCACGGTCGCGCCGGCGGCGGTACCGGTTGCCACGGCGGCGGCCCGCCAGCGCCCGGCCAGCACCAGGTAGACGATGAACACCGCCGGGGTCAGTTTGATCGCCGAGGCGAGACCGATACCGATCCCGGCGAACCGGTGCCGGCCGGTCCGGGCCAGCATCAGATCGGTCAGCACCAGCATCAGCAGCAGCAGGTTGACCTGCCCGAAGCTGACCGTGTCCCGGACCGGTTCGTAGACCGCCACCGCACACCCGATCAGCGCGTACGCCCACCAGCGCGGCCAGCCCTGGCGGCGGGCGATCGGGTCGAGCAGCCAGTGGATCACCAGCCCGGCGGCGGCCACGTTGACCACGATGCTGGTGACGATCGCCGCGTTCCAGCCGACCAGGGCCAGTGGGCTCATGATCAGCGCGGCGAACGGCGGGTAGGTGAAGCCGTACCGGGTGCCGGGGCGCAGGTAGTCGTAGAGCTGCCCGCCGTCGCGCAGCCAGTGGGTCACCGCGCCCTGGTAGACACCGACGTCGAAGAAGCCCCGATGCACCGGCACGGTGGCCAGGAACAGCGCGCAGAGCGCGACCAGCGTGCCGATCAGCAGCACCCGGTCGCGGGTACGGCGGGGAGCCCGGAGTCGGCTCAACGTGTTCCTCCCGATGGTGACGGATCCGGTGCGGGCAGCCGCCGGGCGGGTACCCGCTGGGCGGGCAGCTGCGGATGTGCTTCGGGTAGACCCAGCCCCGGACGGACTGCGGGTAGACCCGGTCCGGGACGGGCTGCGGGCAGCCCCGGTCCGGCCGGGTGGAACCGGAATCGGCCCCGGTGGCGCAGCGCCAGGACCAGCAGTACGGCCAGCCCGCCGCCGAGGGTCACCTGACCGAGCTCGGTCAGCCCCGGCGCGAACCCGTCCGGCAGGATCACCAGCGCCAGTACGGCACAGGCGAGCGCGGCCCAGCGGCGCAGCGCCCCGTCGGCCGCGGCGGCGGCGACCGGCACCAGTCCCCAGAGCAGGTACCAGGGCCGGATCGCCGGGCCGAAGATCACCAGGGCGCCGAGGCCGAGCCCGAGGGCGTACACGGGTCCGAGTTCGTCGCGGCGCAGCCAGAGCAGCAGCCCGGCGGCGAGCGCCACGGCCAGGCCGGCCCACCGCCAGAAGGAGACCGCGTGCGGCGCCACGTCCGCGCCGATCAGTTCCAGCAGGGCGCGGGTGGCCCGGCCCAGGGCACTGCTCACCGACCAGTTCGCGGCCGAGACCGGGGTGTCCAGGGCGGCGATCCAGCCGTACCCGGTGCCGGCGACGGCGGTGACCGCCACGGTGGTGCCGACCGCCACCACGGCGGTGCCGGTCAGCGCCCGGACGATCCGCCAGCGGCCGGCGAGCTGCCCGGCCCAGAGCGGGGCGACGAACACCAGCGCGACCGCGGCCGGCGCCTTCACCAGGGCGGCCAGCGTCAGCAGGGCGGTGCCCAGCGCCGGCCGGCGGGCCACCGCCGCGGCCAGTCCGGCGCCGAGCAGTCCCACCATCAGGGCGTCGTTGTGGGCGCCGCCGACCAGGTGGATGAGGACCAGCGGGTTGAGCGCGCCGAGCCAGAGCGCCGCGGCCGGGTCGACCCCGCACCGCCGGGCCAGGCCGGGCAGGACCACGGCGAGCAGGACCACGCCGAGCACGGCGATCATCCGCAGGCCGAGGACGCCGAGGACCACATGGGTGCCGGTCACCGTCGCCACCGCCGTGGCCAGGACCAGGAAGACCGGACCGTACGGGGTGGTGGTGTGCTGCCAGATCGCCGGCACCTCGGCGGCCAGCGGCCCACCGAGGGTCGCCGGTCCGTGCCGGTAGACGTCCAGTCCGGCGCCGACCATCGCTCCCTGGGCCAGGTAGCTGTAGACGTCGCGGCTGAAGATCGGCGGTGCGACCAGCAGCGGCGCCGCCCACAGCGCCAGCGTGCCGAGCAGGGCCGCCGGGCGGGGCGGGTCGTCGCCCCGGACCAGCCGGCCCAGCAACCACCAGGCCGCGACCAGCAGGGCCAGCCCGAACGAGGCGCAGACCAGGCCGAGCCCGGGGTGCCGGCGCAGTTCGTCCAGGACGGGGAAGGGGTCGCGGGTGGGCAGCGCGCCGGCCCCGGCGGCGCCGAGCGCCAACAGGATCACCCCGGCCACTCCCAGGGCGCGGCAGCGGGCGAGCACGGAGAGTCGGGTGACCGGGTGCGGCACCCGTGCACGCTGTCAGCGACGGATGTCCCGAACGCGACCGCGAGTTGTCCGGGGCGTGACCGACACGCGTCCGGTCTCGATCAACCGCCCGTACCCGTGCCAGCGCGGAGGGCGTCCCGGCAAGTAGACTCGTTAGGTCTGTCCGCCAATTGAAGATCAAGGCAGGAAATGGCCACCACCAACGACCTCAAAAACGGTCTGGTCCTCAACCTCGACGACCAACTCTGGGCTGTCGTGGAGTTCCAGCACGTCAAACCCGGCAAGGGTGGTGCGTTCGTGCGCACCACATTGAAGAACGTGCTGTCCGGCAAGGTCGTCGACAAGACGTTCAACGCGGGCACCAAGGTCGAAACGGCCACCGTCGACAAGCGGACCATGCAGTACCTCTACGCCGACGGCGAAGACTACGTGTTCATGGACCTGGAGACCTACGACCAGATCCATGTGCCCGGTGCCACCGTTGGCGACGCCGTGAACTACCTGCTGCCCGAGGCCGAGGCGATCGTCGCCACCCACGAGGCGGTGCCGCTCTACATCGAGCTGCCGACCAGCGTGATCCTGGAGGTCACGTACACCGAGCCGGGTTTGCAGGGCGATCGCTCGACCGGCGGCAACAAGCCGGCGACCGTGGAGACCGGTGCGACCGTGCAGGTGCCGCTGTTCATCACCACCGGTGAGAAGATCAAGGTCGACACCCGCGACGGCCGTTACCTCGGCCGCGGCTGATGGCCGAGGGCCCCAAGCAACAAATGCCCGCGCGTCGCAAGGCGCGTAAGCGGGCGCTGGACGTCCTCTACGAGGCCGACCAGCGGGATCTACCCCCGGTCGAGGTGTTGGCCGGTTATCTGCAACGACTGACTCCGCCCCGGCCGGAGCACATGGACTACGCCATCGGGCTGGTCGAGGGTGTGGCCGGTCACCTGGACCGGATCGACGAGCTGATCGCCAGCTACGCCGAGGGCTGGACGCTGGAGCGGATGCCGGTGGTCGACCGGAACCTGGCCCGGATCGCCGTCTACGAGCTGCTCTATGCCGAGGAGATCGACGACGCGGTGGCGATCAGCGAGGCGGTCGAGCTGGCCAAGCAGATGTCGACCGACGACTCGCCGCGCTTCCTCAACGGGATCCTCGGCCGGATCGCCGAGTACGCCACCCGCTGACCCCGAGCCCGCGCTCCGGGGCGTACCCCGGACGCGCGACCCGGTGGACGTGAAAAGGGGGCGCCCGGCAGGGCGCCCCCTTTCATACTGCCTTCGTACTGTCCTGCGGGGGTAAATCAGGAGGCGAAGAGCGCCCGCGGGTCGGCGACGAGTACGCCGTGCTCGGTCAGCCGCTCGATCAGCCCGGAGGGCGACGAGTCGTAGACGATGGCGAGCGCGCGCAGGTCGTCCGCGCGGATCGACAACACCCGGCCGTTGTAGTCGCCCCGCTGCTGCTGGATGGCGCGGGCATAACGGGCGACGTACGCGAGCTCCTCGGAGGCCTCGTCGTAGAGGCGCTCCAGGTCCAGGACGATCTTGTTCGTGGGCTCGTGCCGGACCCCGCTGCCGTCCGGCAGCAGTTCCGCGACGGGCACCCGGTAGAAGTCCGCCAGCTCGGCGAGGCGCGAGACGGTGACCGCACGGTCACCACGCTCGTACGACCCGACGACGACGGCCTTCCAACGCCCGTTCGACTTCTCCTCCACCCCCTGCAGGGACAGCCCCTGCTGCTGACGGATAGAGCGCAGGCGGGCGCCCAACGACTTGGCGTATTCAGAGGGCATTCGGACACTCCCAGTGCTGGCTCGGGGATCTCCCCAGCGGTCGCTACGGAGCGTGACGGTACGGGGATTGCGACACGTGGTCAAGTGGTCGTTACCTTCCCGTTGGCAAGATCGTGGTCACGAACCTGAAATCTGTTCGTTGACCGGACGGTCAGCGCCCCGCCCGGGCCCGCCGACCGGTCGCTGGTAACGTGGTGATCAGCCCCCGGCCTGACCGCGTGCGGTCCGGGCCGGATCCGACATCCTTTAACGACCCGTCCAGCGAGGCGGGGAAGGAGGTCCGCCGTGGCCTTCCCGCAGGCCGCCCAACCCCCGGTCGCTTCGCCACCGTCTGTGAAGGTCATCCTGACCAGCGCCGATCTGCAACGCGTGGTCGACCGGATCGCACATCAGATTCTCGAAAAAACCCAGGGCGCCGCCGACACCGTGCTGCTCGGGATTCCCACCCGTGGGGTTCCGCTGGCCCGCCGGCTGGCCGCCCGGATCAACACCTTCGAGGGCATTGCGGTGCCCGTCGGTGTGCTCGATATCACCCTTTACCGCGACGATCTACGCCGGCACGCGACCCGGGCCATCGGGCCGACCGAGGTGCCGCCCGGTGGGGTCGACGGCAAGCGGGTGGTCCTGGTCGACGACGTCCTCTTCTCCGGCCGCTCGGTCCGGGCCGCGCTGGACGCGCTGAGCGACCTCGGTCGCCCCAGCTCCGTGCAGTTGGCCGTGCTGGTCGACCGCGGCCACCGGGAACTGCCCATCCGGGCCGACTACGTCGGCAAGAACATCCCCACCGCGCTGGCCGAGAGCGTCCGGGTCACGCTCGCCGAGGTCGACGGTGCGGACGAGGTCAAGCTGTTCGGGAGGCCCACGCTGTGATCAGGCACCTGCTCTCCGGGGCCGATCTGGACGCGACCACGGCCACGCTGATCCTGGACACCGCCGCCGAGATGGCGACGGTGGCCGGGCGCGAGGTGAAGAAGCTGCCCGCGCTGCGCGGCCGGACCGTGGTCAACCTCTTCTATGAGGACTCCACCCGGACCCGGATCTCGTTCGAGGCGGCGGCGAAGCGGCTCTCCGCCGACGTGATCAACTTTTCGGCCAAGGGGTCGAGCGTCTCCAAGGGCGAGAGTCTGAAGGACACCGCGCTGACCCTCCAGGCGATGGGCGCCGACGCGGTGGTCATCCGGCACCCCGCCTCGGGCGCCCCGCACCGGCTGGCCAACTGGGTCGACGGGGTGGTGGTCAACGCCGGTGACGGCACCCACGAGCACCCGACCCAGGCGCTGCTGGACGCGTACACGATGCGGTCCCGGCTGGGGCGGCTCGCCGGACTGCACGTGGCGGTGGTCGGCGACGTGCTGCACAGCCGGGTGGCCCGCTCCAACGTGCTGCTGCTGTCCACCCTCGGGGCGAAGGTGACCCTGGTCGGGCCGCCGACCCTGATCCCGGTCGACATCGCCGCCGCGCTCGCCCCCGGCACCGACGTCTCGTACGACCTGGACGCGGTGCTGCCCAGCGCCGACGTGGTGATGATGCTGCGGGTGCAGCGGGAACGGATGGCCGACTCCTACTTCCCGTCCGCCCGCGAGTACGCCCGCCGCTACGGCCTGGACGGGCCCCGGATGCGCCGGCTGCCGGACCACGCGATCGTCATGCACCCCGGCCCGATGAACCGGGGCATGGAGATCGCCCCGGAGGTGGCCGACTCACCCCGCTCCACCATCGTCGAACAGGTCACCAACGGGGTTTCCGTACGGATGGCCGTCCTGTACCTGCTCCTGGGGGGAAAGAACCAGTGAACCGTCCGCTCCCGAGGGGAACGACGTCATGACCGCGTACCTGATCAAGGGCGCCCGGGTGGTCGGCGCCGAGCCGACCGACCTGCTGCTGCGCGACGGCCTGGTGGTCGCCACCGGGCGCAACCTTGACGCCCGTGGCGCCACGGTGGTCGACGCCGACGGCCTGGTGGCCCTGCCCGGCCTGGTCGACCTGCACACCCACCTGCGCGAACCGGGTCGGGAGGACGCCGAGACGGTCGAGTCCGGTTCCCGCGCCGCCGCGCTCGGCGGCTACACGGCCGTCTGCGCGATGGCGAACACCTCGCCGGTCGCGGACACCGCCGGAGTGGTGGAACAGGTCTGGCGGCTCGGTCGGGAGGCCGGTCTGGTCGACGTGCAGCCGATCGGCGCGGTCACCGTCGGCCTCGGCGGGGAGCGGCTGGCCGAACTCGGCGCGATGGCCGACTCCGCCGCCCGGGTGCGGATCTTCTCCGACGACGGCCACTGCGTGGCCGACCCGAGGCTGATGCGTCGGGCCCTGGAATACGTCAAGGCGTTCGACGGGGTGATCGCGCAGCACGCCGAGGAGCCCCGGCTGACCGAGGGCGCCCAGCTGCACGAGGGCGAGGTCTCCACCCGGCTCGGCCTGACCGGCTGGCCGGCGGTGGCCGAGGAGGCGATCATCGCCCGGGACGTGCTGCTGGCCGAGCACGTCGGCAGCCGGCTGCACGTCTGCCACGTCTCGACCGCCGGCAGCGTCGAGGTGCTGCGCCAGGCCAAGGCGCGCGGGGTCCGGGTGACCGCCGAGGTCACCCCGCACCACCTGCTGCTCACCGACGAGCTGGCGGCCAGCTACGACCCGGTCTTCAAGGTCAACCCACCCTTGCGTACGGCCACCGACGTGGCCGCCCTGCGCGCCGCCCTGGTCGAGGGGATCATCGACATCGTCGCCACCGACCACGCCCCGCACGCGCTGGAGGACAAGGAGTGCGAGTGGGCGTACGCCCGGCCGGGCATGCTCGGGCTGGAGACCGCCCTGCCGGTGCTGCTCTCGGTGCTCGGCGAGCGCTGGGACCTGATCGCCGAGCGGATGTCCCGGGTGCCGGCGCGGATCGCCGGGCTGACCGAGCACGGGCGCGACCCGGCACCGGGGGTGGTGGCCAACCTCACCCTGGTCGACCCGGCCGTGCGCCGTACCGTCGACCCCGCCGAGCTGGCCTCCCGCAGCCGCAACACCCCGTACGCCGGCACCGTGCTGCCCGGCCGGATCATGGCCACGTTCCTGCGCGGCGAAGCGACTGTTCTCGATGGAAAGGCCGTTAAATAATGCGACGCAGGCCCGCGATCCTCGTACTGGAGGATGGTCGGACGTTCCACGGTGAGGCGTACGGCAGTGTGGGGGAGACCTTCGGTGAGGCCGTCTTCAACACCGGCATGACCGGCTACCAGGAGACGCTGACCGACCCGTCCTACCACCGTCAGGTGGTGGTGCAGACCGCGCCGCACATCGGCAACACCGGGGTCAACGGCGAGGACGACGAGTCGGGCCGGATCTGGGTGGCCGGCTACGTGGTCCGCGACCCGGCCCGGCTGGGCTCCAACTGGCGGGCGACCGGCTCTCTGGAGGACCGGCTGGCCGCCGAGGGCGTGGTCGGCATCAGTGGCATCGACACCCGTGCGCTGACCCGCCATCTTCGCGACAGGGGCGCGATGCGGGTCGGCATCTCCAGCCTCGACGACGACCCGAGGGCCCTGCTGGCCCGGGTCCGGGCCACCCCGGAGATGGTCGGCGCCGACCTGTCGGCCGAGGTGAGCACGTCCAGGCCGTACACGGTCGAGGCGGTGGGCGCGCACCGGTTCACGGTCGCCGCGCTGGACCTGGGGATCAAGCGCAACGTGCCGCGCCGGCTCGCCGCCCGTGGGGTCACCACCCACGTGCTGCCGGCCTCGTCGACCATCGACGACCTGCTCGCCACCGGCGCGGACGCGGTCTTCTTCTCGCCCGGTCCGGGCGACCCGGCCACCGCCGACCACCCGGTGGCGCTGGCCCGCGAGGTGCTGACCCGGCGGATTCCGCTGTTCGGCATCTGCTTCGGCAGCCAGATCCTCGGCCGGGCGCTCGGCTTCGGCACGTACAAGCTGGGCTACGGCCACCGTGGCATCAACCAGCCGGTGCTGGACCGGGTCACCGGCCGGGTCGAGGTCACCTCGCACAACCACGGCTTCGCCGTCGACTGGCCGGGCCGCGAACCCGGCCAGGAGGTGCCGGCGGGCCAGTTCATCGACACCGACTTCGGCGCGGTCGAGGTCAGTCACGTTTGCCTCAACGACAATGTGGTCGAGGGCCTGCGGGCCAGGGATGTGCCCGCGTTCACCGTGCAGTACCACCCGGAGGCGGCCGCCGGCCCGCACGACGCGGACTACCTGTTCGATCGCTTCGCGGAGCTGATCGAGGGCGAGCGGCAGCCGGGCGGGCGGCACTCGGGCGGGCGTAACCAGGGCGACGAGAACGAGGGCGGCAACCATGCCTAAGCGGACCGATTTGCAGCACGTCCTGGTGATCGGTTCCGGCCCGATCGTGATCGGTCAGGCGTGCGAGTTCGACTACTCCGGCACCCAGGCGTGCCGGGTGCTGCGCAGCGAGGGGCTGCGGGTCAGCCTGGTCAACTCGAACCCGGCGACGATCATGACCGACCCGGAGTACGCCGACGCCACCTACGTCGAGCCGATCACCCCGGACTTCGTCGAGCTGGTCATCGCGAAGGAGCGGCCGGACGCGCTGCTGGCCACCCTCGGCGGCCAGACCGCGCTGAACACCGCGGTGGCGCTGCACGAGTCGGGTGTGCTGGAGAAATACGGTGTGGAGCTGATCGGCGCCGACATCGACGCGATCCGCCGCGGCGAGGACCGGCAGCTGTTCAAGGAGGTCGTCGCCAAGGCGGGGGCCCGGATCGGCATCCCCGAGACGACCGCCCTGGTGCCGCGCTCGCGGGTCTGCCACTCGATGGACGAGGTCCGGCAGACCGTCGGCGAGCTGGGGCTGCCGGTGGTGATCCGGCCGTCGTTCACCATGGGCGGGCTCGGCTCCGGCATGGCGCACACCGACGAGGACCTGGCCCGGATCGCCGGGGCGGGGCTGACCGCAAGCCCCGTGCACGAGGTCCTGATCGAGGAGAGCGTGCTCGGCTGGAAGGAGTACGAGCTCGAACTGATGCGCGACCGGCACGACAACGTGGTGGTGGTCTGCTCGATCGAGAACATCGACCCGATGGGTGTGCACACCGGCGACAGCGTGACCGTGGCGCCGGCCATGACGCTCACCGACCGGGAGTACCAGCAGCTGCGCGACCTGGGTATCGCGGTGCTGCGCGAGGTCGGGGTGGACACCGGCGGCTGCAACATCCAGTTCGCGGTCAACCCGACCGACGGCCGGATCGTCGTGATCGAGATGAACCCCCGGGTGTCCCGTTCGTCGGCGTTGGCCTCCAAGGCGACCGGCTTCCCGATCGCGAAGATCGCGGCGAAGCTCGCCATCGGTTACACCCTGGACGAGATCCCGAACGACATCACCCTGAAGACGCCGGCCGCGTTCGAGCCGACGCTCGACTACGTGGTGGTGAAGATCCCGAGGTTCGCGTTCGAGAAGTTCCCCGGCGCCGACCCGGAGCTGACCACCACGATGAAGTCGGTGGGCGAGGCGATGAGCCTGGGCCGCAACTTCACGGAGGCGCTGAACAAGGCGATGCGCTCGATGGAGACGAAGGCGGCCGGGTTCTGGACCGTACCGGACCCGGTCGGGTCGACGGTCGAGTCCACCCTGACCGCCCTGGCTACCCCGCACGACGGACGACTGTACACAGTGGAGCGAGCGCTCCGGTTGGGTGCCTCGGTGGCCGAGGTCTCGGCCGCCTCCGGCGGCATCGACCCCTGGTTCCTGGACCAGATCGCCGGCCTGGTCGACCTGCGCGAGGAGATCGTCGCGGCGCCCGTACTCGACGGGGCGCTGCTGCGCCGGGCGAAGCGGGCCGGGCTCTCCGACCGCCAGGTGGCCGCGCTGCGCCCGGAACTCGCGGCCGAGGACGGGGTACGCGTACTGCGCCACCGGCTCGGGCTGCGCCCGGTCTACAAGACCGTGGACACCTGCGCCGCCGAGTTCGCCGCGAGTACCCCGTACCACTACTCGTCCTACGACGAGGAGACCGAGGTCGCCGGCTCGGACCGGCCCAAGGTGCTGATCCTGGGCTCCGGCCCGAACCGGATCGGCCAGGGGATCGAGTTCGACTACTCGTGCGTGCACGCCGTACTGGCGTTGCAGGGCGCGCCGGTGCCGGGCGCGGTCGGCACCGGCTACGAGACGGTGATGGTCAACTGCAACCCGGAGACCGTCTCCACCGACTACGACACCGCCGACCGGCTCTACTTCGAACCGCTCACCTTCGAGGACGTCATCGAGGTGTGGCACGCCGAGGACAGCTCCGGGAAGGCCGCCGGTGGACCCGGTGTGGTCGGGGTGATCGTCCAACTCGGCGGGCAGACCCCGCTCGGCCTGGCCCAGCGGCTCAAGAACGCCGGGGTGCCGATCGTCGGCACCTCCCCGGAGTCGATCAACCTGGCCGAGGACCGGGGCGCGTTCGGCGCGGTGCTGGCCCGCGCCGGCCTGCGGGCCCCCGAGCACGGCACCGCCACCTCGTACGACGAGGCCAAGGCGATCGCCGACGAGATCGGCTACCCGGTGCTGGTCCGGCCCTCGTACGTGCTCGGCGGCCGGGGCATGGAGATCGTCTACGACGACCCGACGCTGCGCGACTACATCGGTCGGGCCACCGACATCTCGCCGGACCACCCGGTGCTGGTCGACCGGTTCCTCGACGACGCGATCGAGATCGACGTGGACGCGCTCTGCGACGCCGACGGCGAGGTCTACATCGGCGGCGTGATGGAGCACATCGAGGAGGCCGGCATCCACTCCGGCGACTCGTCCTGCGCCCTGCCGCCGATCACGCTGGCGAGTTCGCACCTGGCCGCCGTACGCCGCTACACCGAGGCGATCGCCCGTGGCGTCGGCGTACGCGGCCTGCTCAACGTGCAGTACGCGCTCAAGGACGACACCCTGTACGTGCTGGAGGCCAACCCGCGCGCCTCGCGTACGGTGCCGTTCGTCTCCAAGGCGACGGCGGTGCCGCTGGCCAAGGCGGCGGCCCGGATCATGCTCGGGGCGCGGATCGCCGACCTGCGCGCCGAGCGGCTGCTCCCGCCGACCGGGGACGGCGGCACGATGCCGGTCGACGCCCCGATCGCGGTCAAGGAGGCGGTGCTGCCGTTCAAGCGGTTCCGTACCCGGGCAGGTCAGGGGGTCGACTCGCTGCTCGGGCCGGAGATGAAGTCCACCGGTGAGGTGATGGGCATCGACGTGGCGTTCGGGCACGCGTTCGCCAAGTCGCAGGCGGCCGCGTACGGTTCGCTGCCCACCGGTGGCCGGGTCTTCGTCTCGGTCGCCAACCGGGACAAGCGCGCCATGATCTTCCCGGTGAAGCGGCTGGTGGACCTCGGCTTCGAGATCGTCGCCACCGTCGGCACCGGCGAGGTGCTGCGCCGGCACGGCATCGCCTGCGAGCTGATCGGCAAGCACTACGAGGAGGCGGGCACCGGTCCGGACGCGGTCTCGCTGATCGCCGCCGGTGAGGTGGCCCTGGTCATCAACACCCCGCAGGGTTCCGGCGCGAGCGCCCGGTCCGACGGGTACGAGATCCGCAGCGCGGCGGTGACCGCGGACATCCCGTGCATCACCACCGTGCCGGGTGCGGCGGCGGCGGTGATGGGCATCGAGGCGCTGATCCGCGGCGACATGGCCGTCCGGCCGTTGCAGGAGCTGCACGCCGCCCTGCGGGCCGGCGAGTGATCTTCGAGCGGGTGGTCCGCCCCGCGCTGTTCCGGCTCGGCGGTGGCGATGCCGAGACGGCACACGAGTGGACCCTGCACCGGCTGGCCGCCCTCGCCGGGCGGCCGGCCGCGCTGGCGGCGCTGCGGTCGGCGTACGCGGTGGCGGCGCCCCGGCGGGTCTTCGGGCTGGACTTCCCCAACCCGGTCGGGCTGGCCGCCGGGATGGACAAGAACGGCGTGGCGCTGCCGGCCTGGCCGGCGCTGGGCTTCGGTTTCGTCGAGGTCGGCACGGTCACCGCGCACGCCCAGCCGGGCAATCCCCGGCCCCGGCTGTTCCGGCTGCCGGAGAGCACCGCGGTGATCAACCGGATGGGCTTCAACAACGACGGGGCGCAGGCGCTGGCCCGGCGGCTGGACGCGGGACGGCCACTGGGCGTGCCGCTGGGCATCTCGCTGGGCAAGTCGAAGGTGACCCCGCTGGACGACGCGGTGGCCGACTACGTCGCCTCGTACCGGGCGCTGCGCGGGCACGGTGACTACTTCGCGGTCAACGTCTCCTCGCCGAACACCCCGGGCCTGCGCGCCTTGCAGGACCGGGAGCATCTCGACGCGCTGCTGGCCGCGCTGGTGGGGGAGAAGCCGGTGCTGGTGAAGATCGCCCCGGACCTGACCGAGCCGGCCATCGCCGAACTGCTGCGGGTCTGCCTCGACCGGGGTGCGGCCGGCGTCATCGCCACCAACACCACGCTGCGCCGCGCCGGCCTCGCCGCCGCCGACCAACCCCGGGGTACGGAGACCGGCGGGCTGTCCGGACGACCGTTGACCGAGCGGGCGCGGGAGGTCGTCTCCTTCGTCCACCGGGAGACCGGCGGAGCGCTGCCGGTGATCGGGGTCGGCGGGATCATGGAACCGGACGACGCGAACCGACTCTTCGACGCCGGGGCGAGCCTGGTGCAGCTCTACACCGGATTCATTTATCGCGGGCCGGGTCTGGCCCGTGCGATCGCGCGCTCGGCCCGGCCGTGAACCCCGCCGAACTGCTCGCCGCCGACGCCGCGCACGTCTGGCACCCGTACGCGCCGATGCCGGCGACCGCCGAGCCGTACCTCGTCACCGGGGCCGAGGGCGTACGCCTGCGGCTGGCCGACGGGCGGGAACTGGTCGACGGCATGTCGTCGTGGTGGGCCGCGATCCACGGTTACCGGCACCCGGTGCTGGACGACGCGGTGACCGGGCAGCTCGGCCGGATGAGCCACGTGATGTTCGGCGGGCTGACCCACTCCCCGGCGATCGAACTGGCCCGCAACCTGGTCGAGCTCAGCCCGCCCGGACTGGAGCACGTCTTCCTCTGCGACTCGGGCTCGGTCAGCGTCGAGGTCGCGGTCAAGATGTGCCTGCAATACCAGCTCGGCCGGGGTCGGCCGGAGCGGCACCGGCTGGCCACCTGGCGGGGTGGCTACCACGGCGACACGTTCCAGCCGATGAGTGTCTGCGATCCCGAGGGCGGGATGCACCATCTCTGGCGGGACGTGTTGCCCCGGCAGGTGTTCGCGCCCGTGCCGCCGTCCGGTTTCGACGCCCCGGTGGACGAGGAATATGCGGCCGGGCTGGTCGACCGGATCGCGCGGCACGCGCACGAACTGGCGGCGGTCATCGTCGAGCCGGTGGTGCAGGGTGCCGGCGGGATGCGGTTCCACAATCCGCACTACCTACGGGTCTTGCGCGAGGCCACCGCCGAGCACGGGGTGCTACTCATTTTCGACGAGATCGCTACTGGTTTCGGGCGTACCGGCACGCTGTTCGCGGCCGAACACGCCGGGGTCACCCCGGACGTGCTCTGCGTCGGCAAGGCACTCACCGGTGGTTACCTGAGCCTCGCGGCGGCGCTCTGCACGCCGGAGGTGGCGCGCGGGATCGGCGCCGGCGGGGTGTTGGCGCACGGACCGACGTTCATGGGCAACCCGCTCGCCTGTGCCGTTGCGAACGCCTCCATCGGGCTGCTGCGGGCCGGAAACTGGCGCAGCGAGGTCGCGAGGGTGCAAACGGGTCTGCGGGCGGGTCTGGAGCCGTTGCGCGGTACGCCGGGCGTCGCCGACGTACGGGTGCTCGGCGCGATCGGTGTGGTGCAACTCGACCACGACGTCGACCTGCCGGCCGCGACCGCCGCCGCGGTCGACCACGGCGTGTGGCTGCGCCCGTTCCGCGATCTGGTCTACACGATGCCGCCGTACCTGACCGACGACGCGGATCTGGCCCGGATCGGCGCCGGGGTGGCGGCCGCGGTCGCCGCCGGCTGACCGCCCGCCGGGGTGTCCGTGGCGAGCCGGCCCGCCGCACGTCGCCGCACGGCGAACGCTGGAGCCGTGGCGCGCCCGCGCCGTGGCGAGGAGAGGAGAGCGCGATGGAGAGCTTCGGGATCCGGCTGCACCGGGCCATGGCCGAGCGCGGGCCGCTCTGTGTGGGCATCGACCCGCACGGCGCGCTGCTGGAGCGCTGGGGGCTGCCCGACGACGTGACCGGGTTGGCGCGGTTCAGCGAGACGGTGGCCGAGGCACTGGGCGACCGGGTCGCGGTGGTCAAGCCGCAGTCCGCGTTCTACGAGCGCTTCGGGTCCCGAGGGCTGGAGGTACTTGAGTCAACTATCCGACAGTTGCGAGATGCCGGAACTCTTGTGCTCCTGGACGTCAAGCGTGGCGACATCGGCTCCACGGTGAGCGCGTACGCCGCCGCGTATCTGGATCCATCCAGTCCCCTGTATGTCGATGCGATCACCGCGAGCCCGTATCTGGGCGTCGGCTCGCTCGCCCCGATGTTCGACACGGCGGCGGCGCACGGCGGCGGCGTCTTCGTGCTGGCGCTCACCTCCAATCCCGAGGGTCCGGCCGTCCAACACGCCCGCGGCGCCGACGGCCGGACCGTCGCGCAAACCGTGATCGACGAGATTTCCCAGCTCAACGCAGGTGCGGAGCCGTTGGGCAGCTTCGGGCTGGTGGTCGGCGCGACGATCGGCGAGACGGGCCACGACCTGTCCCGCGTGCACGGTCCGATGCTCGCGCCCGGCCTCGGCGCCCAGGGCGGGAGCGCTGCCGACCTGCGTACGGTCTTCGGTCGGGACCTGACCGCGGTGCTGCCGTCGTACTCCCGTGAGGTCCTCGGCCACGGCCCGGACATCGCCGCGCTGCGCGCCGCGGCGGACCGCGCGCTGGCCGATTGTCGAGCCGTACTCGGCCGTGTCGTTGAGTGATAGCTCGATCACGGTCGCATGATCATGGCGCGTCCACGTTGCCGAAAACTCTGCTGACCGCTAGTTTTCCCGGCGCTGGGACCACATACCCCTTTGGTTCCCAGCCACCCCACGTTTCACAGATGCGGCGGTGCGTTCCGCCCGTCGCGATAGGGACCTGAGGAGAACTGGTGCCGCTCCCCCAACTGAGCCCCGAACAGCGTGCAGCCGCGCTGGAGAAGGCTGCGGAGATCCGCAAAGCCCGTGCTGAGCTGAAGGAGCAGCTCAAGCAGGGCAAGACCACCCTCGCCGCCGTCCTCGCGCGGGCGGAGGGCGACGACGTCGTCGGCAAGCTGAAGGTTTCGGCCGTCCTCCAGGCGATGCCGGGGATCGGCAAGATCCGGGCGACCCAGATCATGGAGAAGCTCAAGATCGCCGACAGCCGGCGCCTGCGCGGCCTGGGTGACCAGCAGCGCAAGGCACTGCTTGGTGAGTTCGCCGCCAACTAGCTAGCGGCAGCGTGTAGAAACAAGCAGTGAGCACGGAGGACGACGCGCGCCCGGCGGCTCGCCTCACGCTCCTTGCCGGTCCTGCCGGGGCCGGCAAGGACAGCGTGATCGAGCTGATCCGGGCGCGTTCGCCCGTGTTGTGGGTATCGGTGGCGATGACCACCAGGGCCCGTGGCCCGTACGAGGTCGACGGGACCCGCCTGTTCGTCGACGCCGACGAGTTCGAGGCGCTGATCGCCGCCGGCGGACTGCTGGAGTGGGACCGGTACGCCGGTCACCTGCACGGCACCCCGCGACAGCCGGTCCAGACCCGGTTGCGGGCCGGCCAGCCGGTGCTGCTCAGCCTCGACCTGCCCGGTGCCCGTCGGGTACGGGCCGCGATGCCGGGGTCCCGTCTGGTGTACCTCGTCCCGCCGGGGGCGGTTCCGCCGGCCGGGCAACCGCACGACGGGGCGGAAATCGACCGGGTGGTGGTCAACGACTTCGTCGAGCGGGCAGCGGAGGAACTGGTAGGCTTGCTCGGTTCATCCTTTCTGACTCCGGCTCAGCCGCGTACCGGCGGTTGAGAGACACAGAGGTTTATCTCGTGGGTTCCATCGCCAATCCCGAAGGCATCACCAACCCTCCGATCGACGAGCTGCTGGAGAAGACCACCTCCAAGTACGCCCTGGTCATCTTCGCCGCGAAGCGGGCCCGCCAGGTCAACGCCTACTACAGCCAGCTCGGCGAGGGTCTGCTGGAGTACGTCGGACCCCTGGTCGAGACCACGCCGCAGGAGAAGCCGCTCTCGATCGCGATGCGCGAGATCAACGCGGGCCTGCTCACCGCCGAGCCGACCGACCAGCCGTAGTAAGCCCGACAGAACGCTCATGCCCGCTCAGGTCGTTCTTGGCGTAGGCGGGGGCATCGCCGCGTACAAAGCCTGTGAGCTGCTCCGGCTCCTCACCGAATCGGGGCATGACGTCCGGGTCGTACCAACCGCCTCGGCACTGCGTTTCGTCGGTGCCCCGACCTGGGCGGCGCTCTCCGGTAAGCCGGTCGCGGACGACGTCTGGGCCGACGTGCACGAGGTGCCGCACGTTCGTCTCGGTAAGCAGGCGGATCTCGTCGTGGTCGCGCCGGCCACCGCCGACCTGCTGGCCAAGGCCGCGCACGGCCTGGCCGACGACCTGCTCACCAACACCCTGCTGACCGCCCGTTGTCCGGTGGTCCTGGCGCCGGCGATGCACACCGAGATGTGGGAGCACCCGGCGACGGTGGCCAACGTGGCGACGCTGCGCGCTCGTGGCGTACTGGTGATCGAGCCGGCCAGCGGGCGGCTCACCGGCGCGGACACCGGCAAGGGTCGGCTGCCCGACCCGGCCGAGATCTTCGCGATCGCCCGGCGGACGCTGGCCCGGGGCGCGGTGGCCCCGCGTGACCTGACCGGGCGTCGGGTGGTGGTCACCGCCGGTGGCACCAGGGAGCCGCTCGACCCGGTGCGGTTCCTGGGTAACCGGTCCTCCGGCAAGCAGGGTTACGCCTTCGCCCGCACTGCTACTGTGCGTGGCGCTATGGTTACGCTGATCGCCGCCAACGTCTCGCTCTCCGATCCGACCGGGGTGGAGGTGGTCCGTGTGTCCACGACGGAAGAACTGCGCAAGGCCACCCTGTCGGCGGCGGAAGGCGCGGACGCGGTGGTGATGGCGGCGGCACCGGCGGACTTCCGTCCGGCGACGTACGCCAGCCAGAAGATCAAGAAAACGGGTGACGGTACCGCTCCCACCATCGACCTGGTCACCAACCCCGACATCGCCGCCGAACTCGGCGAACGGCGCCACGCCCACCAGGTGCTGGTCGCGTTCGCCGCCGAGACCGGTGACGCCGAGCCCAACGGCCGGGCGAAGCTGGCGCGGAAGAAGGCGGACCTGATCGTGGTCAACGAGGTGGGGCAGGACAGGGTGTTCGGCGCCGACTCCAATACTGCTGTTGTGCTGGGTGCCGATGGTTCCAGGGTGGTTTTCCCGGAACAATCGAAGGAAGACCTCGCCGACGCCGTCTGGGACCTGGTAACAACGCGCTTAACCGCTTCGTCTTAACCGCTGAGCACACTGTCACCGAGGAAATGGTCCAGGTCCGCGGCGCTTAGACTGCCGCCGACACTCTTCGAGATTCTTTAGGAGCACCGTGGCACGCCGCCTGTTCACTTCCGAGTCGGTCACGGAAGGCCACCCGGACAAGATCGCTGATCAGATCAGCGACGGTATCCTCGACGCGCTGCTGACCCAGGACCCGCGTAGCCGGGTGGCGGTCGAGACCCTCATCACCACCGGCCAGGTGCACGTCGCCGGCGAGGTGACGACCAAGGCGTACGCCGACATCCCGACCATCGTCCGGGAGACGATCCTCGGCATCGGCTACGACTCGTCGAAGAAGGGTTTCGACGGGGCGTCGTGTGGTGTGAGTGTGTCGATCGGTTCCCAGTCGCCCGACATCGCGCAGGGTGTGGACAGTGCCCTCGAACTGCGGTCGGGTTCGTCGGAGTCGGCGCTGGACGCGCAGGGTGCCGGCGACCAGGGGATGATGTTCGGCTTCGCCTGCTCCGAGACCCCGGAGCTGATGCCGTTGCCGATCGCGCTGGCGCACCGGTTGGCACGTCGCCTCGCGTCGGCGCGCAAGGACGGGACGATCCCGTACCTGCGGCCCGACGGCAAGACCCAGGTCACCATCGAGTACGACGGGCTGCGCCCGGTCCGCCTGAACACCGTTGTCGTCTCCAGCCAGCACGCGGCGGACATCTCGCTGGAGTCGCTGCTGACCCCGGACGTGCGGGAGCACGTCATCGCCCCGGAGCTTGAGGGGCTCGGGTTGGACACCGACGGCTACCGGCTGCTGGTGAACCCGACCGGGCGGTTCGAGATCGGCGGCCCGATGGGCGACGCCGGCCTCACCGGTCGGAAGATCATTGTGGACACCTACGGTGGCTACGCCCGGCACGGCGGCGGCGCGTTCTCCGGCAAGGACCCGTCGAAGGTCGACCGGTCGGCGGCGTACGCGACCCGCTGGGTGGCGAAGAACGTCGTGGCCGCCGGTCTGGCCGAGCGGTGCGAGGTGCAGGTCGCGTACGCGATCGGCAAGGCACACCCGGTGAGCCTGTTCGTGGAGACCTTCGGCACGGAGAACGTCCCGGTGGAGCGGATCGAGAAGGCGATCGGCGAGGTCTTCGACCTGCGTCCGGCGGCGATCATCCGTGACCTCGACCTGCTCCGTCCGATCTACCAGCAGACCGCCGCGTACGGTCACTTCGGACGCGAGCTGCCGGATCTGACCTGGGAGGGCACCGACCGTGCCGCCGACCTCAAGTCGGCCGCAGGAGCCTGACCACCGCTAGGCGTACCGACCGGCAGCCCGCGAGCGGGCTGCCGGTCGCTCGCGTCGTGGTGGATGTGCCGCTGGCCCACCTGGACCGCCCGTTCGACTACCTGGTGCCGAGCGAGCTGGCCGAGACGGCCCGGCCCGGCACCCGCGTCCGGGTCCGGTTCGCCGGTCAACTGGTCGACGGCTGGTTGTTGGAACGGGTCGAGACCTCGACGCACGACGGCCGGCTCACCTACCTCGAACGTCTCGTCTCACCGGAGCGGGTGCTCTCGCTGGAGATCGCCCGGCTGGCCCGAGCGGTGGCCGACCGGTACGCCGGCAGCCTGGCCGACGTGCTCCGGCTCGCCGTTCCGCGCCGGCACGCGCGGGCCGAGTCGCAGGCCGGCCCGGCCCCGGCGGAAGCCACGGTCACACCCGGCGAGGTGGCGCCGACGGTTGCCAACCCGAATCCGGGCCGGTCGTCCGCCGCCGAGTCCGTCTCTGCGGCAGGACCCGTTCCTACGGCAGGACCCGTGTCCGAGGTCAGAACGGCGTCCGAGGAGGTTCCCGGGCCCGCGGCCGCACCTGGTCCGGCCGGGCTCGTGCGCGCGTCCGCACCGGCGTCCGCCGTCGGACCCCGGCCTGCGGTCGCTTCCGTGGCGGCGGACGACGGGCCGGCGCGGGGATGGGGGGACTATCCGGCCGGGGCCGGGTTCCTGCGGGCGCTGACCGACGGGCGCCAGCCGCGCGCGGTCTGGTCGGCGCTGCCCGGCGAGGCGTGGGCGGCCAGGTTCGCCGAAGCGGCGGCGGCCACCGTACGCGGTGGGCGAGGGGTGGTCGCGGTGGTCGCCGACGCCCGCGACCTCGACCGCCTCGACGCGGCGTTCACCGCCGAACTGGGCACCGGACGGCACGTGGCGCTCTCCGCCGCGCTCGGCCCGGCCAAGCGTTACCGGGCCTTCCTCGCCGCCGCGCGGGGACAGGTGCCGGTGGTGATCGGTACCCGCGCCGCGATGTTCGCCCCGGTCGACCGGCTCGGACTGGTGGCGATCTGGGACGACGGCGACGACCTGCACTCCGAACCACGTGCGCCGTACCCGCACGCGCGGGAGGTGCTGCTCACCCGGGCCCAGCTCGCCGACGCGGCGGTGCTGGTGGCGGGGCACGCCCGTACCGCCGAGTCGCAGTTGCTGGTCGAGACCGGCTGGGCGAAGGAGATCGTGGCCGACCGGGCGACCGTGCGGGCGCGTACGCCGCAGGTGACGCCGACCGGTGACGATCCGCAACTGGCCCGGGATCCGGGGGCGGCCACCGCGCGGCTGCCCAGCCTGGCCTGGGAGGCGGCCCGGGCGGCGCTACGGGCCGATACGCCGGTGCTGGTGCAGGTCCCGCGTCGCGGTTACCTGCCGTCGGTGTCCTGCGCCAACTGCCGGGCCCCGGCCAGGTGCCCGCACTGTGCCGGGCCGCTGGCGCTGCGTGAGGCGTTCGCCGTACCGAGCTGTCACTGGTGCGGGCGGGTGGCGGCCGCGTACGCCTGTCCACAGTGCGGCGGTCGGCGGCTGCGCGCGGCGGTGGTCGGTGCCCGGCGTACGGCGGAGGAGCTGGGCCGGGCGTTCGCCGGCGTGCCGGTACGGACCTCGGGGCGGGAGGAGGTGCTCGGCGAGGTGCCGGCGGAGGCCGGGCTGGTGGTGGCGACGCCCGGCGCCGAACCGCTCGCGGCCGGTGGGTACGGGGCGGTGCTGCTGCTCGACTCCTGGGCCCTGCTGACCCGGGCCGACCTGCGGGCCGCCGAGGAGGCCCTGCGGCGCTGGCTGACCGCGGCGGCGCTGGCCAGGCCGGCGGCGGCCGGAGGGCGGGTGGTGCTGGTCGCCGACGGTTCGCTGGCGCCGGTGCAGGCGCTGCTGCGCTGGGATCCGGCCTGGTTCGCCGCCCGCGAGCTGGCCGAGCGGCGCGAGCTGGGCTTCCCACCGGCGGCCCGGATGGCGAGCCTGACCGGGGTGCCCGACGCGGTCGCCGACCTGCTGGAGGTCACCCGCCTGCCGGCGGGCGCGGAGGTGTTGGGGCCGGTGCCGGCGGGGGAGGGGCAGGAACGGATGCTGGTCCGGGTGCCGCGCGGCCGGGCCGGTGCGCTGGCGGTCGCGCTGCACGAGGCGGCCGGGGTACGCACGGCCCGTAAAGCCGGTCAGCCGGTACGGATCCAGGTCGATCCGCTGGACCTGTTCTGAGCCGTCGTCCGTCGGTGGGCTGGTTCACGCGTGGTAACATCGCCCCTCATGTCGCCGCCCATTGGTGTGACGATGCCGTGATCCCACCGGTTCGGTGTGTAATCGAGTGATCCTAATCAGTCTGCGATCAGGGGTGTGTGCGTCGTGACCGATCGTCAATCGATCGTTCTCAATGGAGATCTCGGCAGCGGCAAGAGCACGGTGTCGATCGAACTCGCCAGGCGGCTCGGCCTGCGCCGGATCAGCGTCGGCGACCTGTACCGCGAGATGGCGCAGCGGCGCCAGATGACCACCCTCCAGCTCAACCTGCACGCCGAGCTCGACCAGGCGGTCGACGGCTACGTGGACCAGCTCCAGCAGGACATCGCCGACTCCGGCGAGCAGCTGATCGTCGACAGCCGGCTGGCCTGGCACTTCTTCCGGGACGCGCTCAAGATTCACATGATCACCGAGCCGACCGAGGCGGCCCGCCGGGTGCTGGCCCGCCCCTCCGGCCCGGCCGAGAGCTACACCTCGATCGAGGAAGCCCGGTCCAAGCTGCGGGAACGCAGCGAGAGCGAGCGCAGCCGGTTCATCCTCCGGTACGGCGTGGACAAGGCAAAACTGCGCAACTACGACCTGATCTGCGACACCACCCGGGCCTCCGCGATGGAGGTGGTCGAGCACGTCATCGCCGCCTTCGAGGGCACCCTCGGCCGGCAGGTGCTCCAGGACGCGCCGCCGCTGCTCCTGCTCGACCCCGGCCGGATCTACCCCACCCAGGAGATCCAGGGGCTGCGTGGGCTCTGGGAGTCCGACTTCGTGACCGACGTCGCGCGGGCCGGCGAGGCGGGGCTGGAACCGCTGCGCATCGGCTACACCGGCAGTGACTTCTTCGTCGTGGACGGGCACCGCCGACTCAGCGCCGCCCTGCGCAACGGATTCAAGCTGGTCCCCGGTCGACTGGTCGCCGAGGTCGACGAGCCCGTGGTCGGCGGCCGCTCCGCGGTCGAGTTCTTCCGGGCCGAGGTCGGGCTGGGCACGATCTACGACTGGGACGCGGCGCACGGCGTACGGCTGCCGCTGCCCGAGCACGTGCTCGCCCGGGCCGACGCCGACCCGGCCGACCCGGTCCTGGCCAGCGAGGCCGGCATCCCCTCGTAACGGCACCACTCGACGCCGTCCGGCGGCGCCGACGGGCACCGCGGCGACGGCTGGCACCGGGCGGCGATGATGGATCCTCGCGCGCCGGACCCGGAGGTACCCGATGGACGCGGCCCAGGCCCTCACCCTGCTCATGTCACCCGCCGGGCGGACCGACCCGTACCCCCTCTACGAGGCGCTGCGCCGGCACGGCCCGGTGGTGCGGGCCGGCTCGGACACCTTCGTCGTCACCGGGTACGCCGCCGTCGACGCGCTGCTGCGCGATCCCCGGATGCGGGTCCGCGACGCCGCCATGCTCGACCGGCAGTGGCTCGGCTGGCGGACCAACCCGGCCGTCGCCGTGATCGCCACCTCGATTTTGCAGACCAACCCACCGGACCATCACCGGATGCGCCGACTCGTCGCCGGGGCGTTCACCGCGCGCCGGGTGGCCGCGCTCCGGGACGTGGTCACCGCCCAGGCGCGTGAACTGGTCAGCCGGATCGAGCGACAGGGTCGGGACGGCCGGCCGGTGGACTTCCTGGCCGAGTTCGGCTACCCGCTGCCGGTCGGCGTCATCTGCGCGCTGCTGGGCGTACCGGACGCCGACCATCCGTGGTTCCGGGTCCGGGCCGCCGACCTGACCGCCGTACTCGAACCCGAGATCACCCAGGCCGAACTCGACACCGCGAACCGGGGTGCGGCCGAACTGGCCGCGTACCTGGCGGAGCTGATCGTGCGGCGGCGCCGCACGCCCGGTCCGGACCTGACCAGCGCGCTGGTCCTGGCCCACGACAGCGACCCGGACCGGCTCTCCGGCGACGAACTGCTGGCCAACCTGGTGCTGTTGCTGGTCGCCGGCTTCGAGACCACCACCAACCTGCTCGGCAACGGACTCGCCGTGCTGCTGGCGCATCCCGGGCACGCCGACCGGCTGCGGGCCGACCCCACGCTCGCCCCGGACTACGTCCGCGAACTGCTCCGGTACGACGCCCCGGTGCAGCTCACCAGCCGGATCGCGGCCGAACCGATCGAGGTCGCCGGCACCGGACTGCCGGCCGGGGCGGAGGTGCTGCTGCTGCTCGGCGCCGCCAACCGGGACCCGGCCAGATTCCCCGACCCGCACCGGTTCGACCCGGACCGGCCGGACCACCAGCCGATCTCGTTCGGCGCCGGAGCGCACTACTGCCTGGGCGCCCCGCTGGCCCGGCTGGAGGCGGAGGTCGCCCTGCCCGAGGTACTGCGCGGCCTGCCCCGGCTCGCGGCGGCCGGGGTGCCGGCCCACCGGGTCCGGCTCACCCTGCGCGGTTACCAGCGGCTGCCGGTGTCGGTGGCCTGAAATCCGCCGGTAGCGCCGCCGTAGACTGGTGGGGCAGCGCTCGGCTGCCTGTTCCAGCTGTTCCGTCCGACCAGCCGAGCCCCCGTCCCACCAGCTTAAGGAGCCGTCCCGCGTGACCGTCCAGCCCATCCGTCTGTTCGGGGATCCGGTGCTGCGCACGCCGGCCGAGCCGGTGGTCGCCTTCGACACCGAGCTGCGCAAGCTGGTTTCCGACCTGACCGACACGATGCGCGACCGCAACGGTGCCGGTCTGGCCGCCCCGCAGCTCGGGGTCGGCCTGCGGGTGTTCACCTTCGACGTGGACGACGTGCTCGGCCATCTGATCAACCCGGTGCTGTCCTTCCCCGACGAGGAGGAACAGGACGGCCCGGAGGGCTGCCTGTCCATCCCCGGCCTCTACTTCGACACAGTCCGCCGGCAGAACGTCGTCGCCAAGGGCTTCAACTCGTACGGCGACCCGCTGCAAATCGTCGGGACCGGGCTGATGGCCCGCTGCGTACAGCACGAGACCGACCACCTCGACGGCGTGCTCTTCCTCGACCGGCTCTCCGTCGAGGGGCGCAAGGAGGCGATGAAGGCGATCCGCGCGGCGGACTGGTACGACTCCGGCGCCCCGCCGGTGATCAAGACCAGCCCGCACGGCGCCGGCAGTCCCTTCGGTCTGGGCCGGTGACCCGGATGCGTCTGGTCTTCGCCGGTACGCCCGCCGTCGCGCTGCCCGCCCTGGAGGCCGTTGCCGCCTCCCGGCACGAACTGCTCGCCGTGGTGACCCGCCCGGACGCCCCCGCCGGACGCGGCCGTGGTCTGGTCCGCTCGCCGGTCGGTGCCTGGGCCGACGAGCGGGGCATCGAGGTGCTCACCCCGGCCCGCCCGCGCGAACCCGAGTTCCTGGCCCGGCTGACCGAGCTGGCGCCGGACTGCGTACCGGTGGTCGCCTACGGTGCCCTGGTACCGCCGGTGGCGCTGGAGCTGCCCACCCACGGCTGGGTCAACCTGCACTTCTCGCTGCTGCCCGCCTGGCGCGGGGCGGCGCCCGTGCAGCACGCGGTGCTGCACGGCGACGAGCTGACCGGCGCCAGCGTGTTCCAGCTCGAAGCCGGGCTGGACACCGGCCCGGTCTTCGGCACCCTGACCGACGAGATCCGCCCCACCGACACCTCCGGTGACCTGCTGACCCGGCTCGCCGCCTCCGGCGCCGGGCTGCTGGTGGCCGTCCTCGACGCGATCGAGGCGGGCACCGCCCGCGCCGAAGCGCAGCCGGTCGACGGGGTGTCGCTGGCCCCGAAACTGACCGTCGCCGACGGCCAGGTCCGCTGGTCCGAACCGGGCTTCGCGGTCGACCGGCGGATCCGCGCGGCCACCCCGGCCCCCGGTGCCTGGACCACCTTCCGCGGCGACCGGGTCAAACTCGGCCCGGTCCGCCCGATCGCCAACTCACCCGATCTCAAGCCAGGAGAACTGCTCATCGAACGGACCCAGGTACTCGTCGGCACGGCCACCACGGCGGTCGCCCTCGGTGAGGTACGCGCCGCGGGCAAGAAGCCGATGCCGGCCACCGACTGGGCGCGCGGCGTCCGGGTCGCCCCGGGCGAGACCTTCCAGACCGCCGAGGTGACCGAGTGATCGCCTCGTCCGACAACCGCGACCAGACCCGCGCCGACGACCGCCCGCCGGCCCGGTCGGACGACCGCTCGGCGGTCCGTTCCGACGGCCGCGGGGGACCGCGCTCCGACGACCGGGGACGACCCCGCTTCGACGACCGGGGACGTCCCCGGGACGCCCGTGGCGGCCGGGACCGGTCCATGGGTACGGGCGGACGAGGTCGACCGGGCGGCCCACCGGCCGACCTGCCGCGTCAGGCGGCGTACGAGGCCGTGGCGGCGGTGCACCGCGACGACGCGTACGCGAACCTGGTGCTGCCGGGGCTGCTGCGCGACTGGGGGCTGTACGGCCGGGACGCCGCCTTCGCCACCGAGCTGACCTACGGCACGCTGCGGGTACGGGGCACCCTGGACGCGATCCTGGCCGTGGCGGCGGCACGGGAGGTGGCCCGGATCGACCCGCAACCGCGCGACGCGCTGCGCATCGGCGCGTACCAGCTTCTCTACACCCGGGTGCCGGCGCACGCCGCGGTCTCCGCCACGGTCGAACTGGTCCGCTCGGTGGCACCGGGCGCGACCGGGTTCGCCAACGCGGTGATGCGCGAGATCGCCGGCAAGGACCTCGACACCTGGGTCGCCGAGCTGGCGCCGCCGTTCGAGACCGACCCGGTCGGCCACCTCTCGCTCGTCTACAGCCACCCACAGTGGATCATCCGGTCGTTCGCCGAGGCGCTCGGCGGCGACATGACCGAGACCACGCGACTGCTGATCGAGGACAACGAGCCGGCGCCGGTGCACCTCTGCGCCCGGCCCGGCCGGGCCGACGCGGTGGCGCTGGCCGACGAGGTCCGTGGCGCACCGGGCGCCTTCTCGCCGTACGCGGTCTACCTGTCCGGTGGGTCGCCGGGTGACCTGGCCGCGATCAACGACGGCCGGGCACACGTGCAGGACGAGGGCTCCCAACTCGTCGCCGCAGCGGTCGCCGCGGCCCCGGTCGACGGCGAGGACAGCCGCTGGCTCGACCTCTGCGCCGGACCGGGCGGCAAGGCCGGTCTGCTCGGCGCGTTGGCCGCCCAACGGGGGGCCACCCTGACGGCGGTGGAGGTGGCCGAACACCGGGCCCGGCTGGTCTCCCAGGCGGTTCGTGGCCTGCCGGTCAAGGTGCTCACGATGGACGGACGAACCGTCGGCGCCGACCCGGACCTGCCCGCGGGCGGATTCGACCGGGTGCTGGTCGACGCGCCCTGCACCGGGCTCGGCTCGCTGCGCCGCCGCCCCGAGTCGCGCTGGCGCCGCCAGCCGTCCGACCTGCCGCCGCTGACCCGGCTGCAACGGGAACTGCTCACCGCGGCGCTCCGGGCGGTCCGTCCGGGCGGGATCGTCGCCTACGTGACCTGCTCGCCGCACGTGGTGGAAACCCACGTGACGGTGACCGAGGCGGCGCGGCGGTCCGGCGTACCGGTCGATTTTGTCGACGCCCGTCCGCTGCTGCCGGCCGGCATGCCCGGCCTCGGCGACGGCCCCACCGTGCAGCTCTGGCCGCAACGGCACGGCACCGACGCGATGTTCCTGGCAGTGCTGCGCCGGGGCGAGTGACCGCCGCACCCGAGCTCCATACACTGACGCCCCGGCCATTCGGCCGGGGCGTCAGTGTCGTGCGGGTCGAGGGTGGCGGTCAGTTGATCGGCAGTGCGCCGGGGCCGGCACCCTTCATCGAACGGGTCAGGGATCGACTGTCGATCCAGAGGAAGCACTGCACCCCACGGTTGCCGGCCGCCCAGTCGGCCTCGCCCGGGTAGTAGAAGATCCAGCCGGTGCGGTACTTCAGGTCGCCGTTGTTGGGCACCTTGGCGAAGGCCGCGATCACACCCATGCACCCCTTCTCGGTACGGGCGTCGTCCTTGAGGAACGCCTCGTACGGGATGTCCGGCGCGGTCCAGATCCCGGCGAACTCGCTGTTGTGCTTCGCGGTGCAGGAGACCGGCTGCATCTGGTCGATGTCGTCCTTGACCAGCTTCGGGGTGAAGCAGCCGTACGACAGATCCGGTTGTGCGGTCAGCGCGCCCTTGAGGCTGACCGACCGGCTCACCACGTCCGGGTTGTCCAGCCCACCGATCTCGACCAGGTCGCAGCGGAACCAGCGGGAGCCGCCGGACCACGCGTAGCTCGACGGCGGCACCACGCTCACCGAGAGTCGGCCGCCGCGCCAGTTACCGCCGACGAACTCGTTGACCTTGCCCTCGCATTCGGCCCGAGCCGCCCGCAGTCCGGGTGACCCCTCCGCCGGAGGGGCGGTCCGATCGGCTTCGCCGCCGGTGAACGTGCCCACGTACACGGTTTCGGTGTCGTGCTCCGTGGTGCAGTCGACCGGCTGGTAGGAACTCAGGTAGCCGATGTCCACCGGGCGCGGGTGGCAGGTGCCGACCGCCGGGGTGAAACTCACCGGGGCCCCGATCGCCGCCCATTCGTCGGTCAGGTCGCCGTCGACGCCGTCGGGCAGGGCACAACCGCCCAGTACGAGTGCCGTCATGCCGCCGAGTGCCACCGCGGTCAGCCATCGTCGCATCTGTTCGTCCTCCCCAGGGACCCGACGGCCCGCTGCCACACCCGGCCGGGTGCCGAGGACCATCGGCCGAGCAGCATACCGGTACGCGGGCCGACAGCCGCGCGCCACCTTCGGCCCGTCGCCGACCCCGACCTGCCGTTCTGGGCTACCTGTCAGGGGCCTACTTCGGTCTACTTCGGGAGCGTCGTGCGGTCCGGGTCGGGAGCGCCGTCCGGTCGCCCGGCCGACGCAGGGTGGCGCGGCTCACATCGACCCACCATGATGGAGGGCCACTGCTCGATCACTCTCGGCAGTCGCCGTGCGCGAAACACTACATAGAGGGAGTCACGTGCACGTACTGGTCACCGGTGGGCTCGGTTTTCTCGGGCACGCGGTCAGCGTCGACCTGCTCACGGCCGGACACCGGGTAACCGTGCTCAGCCGGAGAAAAACCGCCGCGCGGCTCGCCGCCGGGGCCGAGCTGGCCACCGGAGACCTTCGAGATCGGGTACGACTGGCCCGGATCGTCGCCCTCGGCGGGTTCGACGGGGTGTGCCACCTGGCCGCGATGACCAGCGCCCGCGACTCGTTCGCCGACCCGCTCACCTACTTCGACGTGAACACCGTCGGCACCCTGAACCTGCTCAAGGCGTTCGAGCAGGCCAGCGAGGAACGACCGGCGACGTCCTTCGTGCTCGCCTCGACCAACATCGTGTACGGCTCCCGCCCGGTCGGCGCCCTCGCCGAGGACCTCGACGTGCACGCGGAGAGCCCGTACGCCGCCTCCAAGGTCGCCGCCGAGCAGCTCGTCGCCGCCCAGGCGGCACTCGGTGTGATCGGCGCGGTCACGCTGCGCTGCTTCAACCTCGCCGGAGCGGTGGACGGGGTGGGCGACGCCGATCCGGGCCGGATCATCCCGAACGTGTTCCGCGCGATGACCGGGCAACTGCCGCACGTCACACTGAACGGCGGCGGAGCGGCCGTACGCGACTTCGTCCACGTCGCCGACGCGGCGCGGGCGTTCCGGTTGGCGCTGGAACGTACCCGGCCGGGCGGACACCAGGTGCTCAACATCGGCAGCGGCACCGGGACCAGCATGGTCGAGGTCGTCACCTCGGCCCAACAGGTCACCGGCATCCCCGTCCAGGTACGCCGGCTGCCGTTCAAACCCGAACCGTCGACGCTGACCGCCGACATCACCCGCGCCGGCGCGACCCTCGGTTGGCAACCCGAACACTCCACCCTGCCGCGCATCCTGTCCGACGCCTGGGCCGCCTGGCCCGGCGCGCGACGTTGACCCGCGCGCCTGATCGGCGTGGTCCGGCCGCGGGGAACGGCCGCAGTGTGACCCGGTCTGGTCGAGAGCGAGGTTGCCGCTACGCGGGACTGTTCGCGTGCCGACGAGGAGCCGGGCCGCTGGGCAGTAACGCCCAGCGGCCCGGTGCCCCTACTTGTCGTTCATGATCGCCTCGATCTGTGTGGTGTCGAGGATGGCTCCGGAGTAGACGCGTACGTCGTCGATCGCGCCGGGGAAGTAGCCGCCGAGGACGTCGAGGTACTTGTAGCTGCCGATGTTGATGGGGCCGGTGGCCTGGATGGGTGGGCTGCTGATCGTCGCGGCGGCGGCGAGTTTGCCATCGACGAAGAGGATCATCTGTGAGGTTCCCGGGTCCCAGGTGGCGCAGAGGTGGGTCCAGGTGTTGACGCTGATGGTGGTGGGAGCCTCGACGGCGCTGTAGCCGCTGTCGCTGAAGGCGGTGACGAACTGCCATCGGTTGGTGGGGCTGGTACGAAGCCAGAAGCCGCTGCTGCGGGTGGCCTGCTGGCTGAGTACGGCCCGGTAGGACAGGCCGGCGACGTTGTCGATTTTCGCCCAGGCACAGGCGGTGTAGCCGGTGAGGGTGTCGACGCTTCTGGCTGCGCTGGCGTAGCTGGTGGTGCCGTTGAGGGTGATGGCCTGGCCGTACTTGCCGGTGGCTCCGGTGGTGGTGCTGTTGAGGGTGAGGTTGCGATTGTTGCCCGAGCTGTCGGTCGTGGAGCCGGTGCCGTTGTCGAACTTCCACTGTCCGGCCAGCGCCGTCTCGCGGGCGAGTTGCCCGATCTCGGGCGAGGTGAGGGCGAGGTCGTAGACGCGTACGTCGTCGATGTCTCCGGCGACCCAGTCACCGCTTGCCAGTCCCGAGGTGGCATTGCCGATCTGGAATGCCCCGGTGGCGTTCCAGGCGGACGGCTGGCTGCTTGATCCGCGCAACGCGCCGTTGATGTAGAGCTTGAGTTGGTTCGCGTCGGCGTCGTAGACACCGACGAGGTGGGTCCAGACGCCGAGTCGCGGTGGGACGAAGTCACGTGCGGCGTAGAAGCTGACGGATCCGGTGGTGTCCGCCGACGCGGCGATGATCGTCCAGGCGTCCATCGGCTTGTTGTACTGGAGATAGAAGCCCGATCGATGATTGCCGGTCTGGCTGAGGAAGGTGCGGTACGTGGTGGTGTTGTCGAGCTTGACCCAGGCGGCCACGGTGTAGCTGCGGCTGGTGTCGATGACCGATCGTCCGGTGGTGACGTAGTCGTTGGTTCCGTCGAAGTGGAGCGCCTTGTCCCCGATGACGTGTCCGTTGCTGTTCCAGGTCGGGCCTGCGACGGTCGCGGGGTAGTTGCCGTACGCGTCGGCGAGGGTGGTGCCGCTGCCCTCGTCGAAGCGCCAGTGCGCGGTGCCGGTTCGGGCGGTGGTCGCGATGGCGTTGCCCTTCTTGGCCACCTGCCCGAACGCGGTGCCGTTGTGGGGGAAAATCCACAGTTCGCGGTTACCGGGCTCGCAGCAGTCGACGATCGCGGCGAGGTCGTTGTCGCCGTCGTTGTCGAAGTCGCCGCTGGTGACCTGGATGGTGCGTCGCCAGTCCCAGCCGTCGACGCTGTCGACGTCGCTGTCCCACCACGTCGCAGGGGCAGCGAAGGTCGAGCCGGTTGCGGTCAGCACCCTGATGCTGGTCTTGGCTCCGTGGTTGTAGAGCGCTACCAGGTCGGTGGCGCCGGTGCCGTTGACGTTGATCGCGGTGTACTTGGCCGCGTTTCCGGTGAAGGTGCTCGGATCGGTGTCGGTGTCGCTGTCCCACCAACCGGTGCCGGCGCCGAACCCGGTTCCACTGGAGACGTGTACGCGTACGGTGGTGCGGCTGCCGGTGGTGTCCTCGGCGACGGCGAGATCGGTTTTCCCGTCGCCGGTGAAGTCGCCGGCGATGGTTTTGGTGTTGATCCAGGTGTAGGTGCCGGCGCCCTGGGTGTACCAGGGGGTGCCGGAGGTGGCGAACGCGGTTCCGTTGGAGGGGTAAACGTAGGCTCGCCAGCCGCCGGCGCGGTCGTTGACGACTGCCGCGGCGTCGTCGATGCCGTCGCCGGTGAAGTCGCCGGCGAAGACCCATGCGTCGCCGAGTAGCCAGGTACCGACGTCGAGGCTGGCCCATTCGGATCGGTACTGGTTGGTGTCGGAGCGAAGGTGATCCAGGCGGACGTGGCCATCGGGGTCCTGTCGGAACAGGGCGATGTCGGTACGGCCGTCGTTGTCGAAATCTCCGCCGGCGGTCTGGACCCTGCTAATGGCGAGGGCGTTGTCCCAGGCGATGGTGGCGGGGTGGAAGCCGGTACCGGAGGACATCATCGTCCACGCGGCGGTGCGCCCGTTGCCCATGTCGAGCACAGTGGCGACGTCGGCTGTGCCGTCTCCGTTGATGTCATTGAGCTTGTCGGCGACGGTCGCGGTGCCGCCGGCCGCGAGAGTGCGAGGGCCGGTCACCTCGGCCCGTTCGTTTCCGGCCTTGTCTACGGCCTTTGTCCAGAGGTCGGCAGCGGCGGTGCCGGGGAAGTCGGGGTCGCCCCACAGGGTGATCGGGACGATGGCCTTGCCGGTGGCGTCGGCCGGCGCCCAGAGTCCTACGTTGTTGTCGAAGCCGTAGCGGTAGCCGGCGATGTCGTTGTCCCCGACGGCTGGGTTGATTGTGACGGTGCCGACGGAACCGGCGTTGACGTTCTCGGCGCCAACGGGGTAGTCGGTTGAGGTGATCGTCGGCTGTCCGGGGTCATTGCCGTCGACCAGGAAGTAGCAGCGTGCTGTGAACGGGCCGAAGGCGCCTCCGGTGTCCTTGGCCCGGGCCTGGTAGTAGTAGACCGTCTCGTCGCTGGCCAGAGCGCCGTCCGGGACGGTGGGCCAGGTGACCACACCGCCGGCGGGGATGGTGGCGGAGGCGGCCGGTCCGTGGACCAGTACGTCCCCGGACGCCCTTCTGATTTCCAGGTACGCGGTGAGATTGTTCGCGTCGGCGTCCGACAGCCCAGCCGTGAAGGTGGGATTCTTCATGCTCTCCGACAGCCGGGTCGGATTGGTCGAACTTCCGCAGGAGATCGGCGGGTACGTGGTCAGCTCGGTGGGGACGCCTGGCGCGGTGTTCCACTCGACGGTGAGCTTGGCGGTGCCGGGGTGGAACTTCTTCCACTGCTGGTTCGTGCTCTCGTTCGGTGCGCGGAGTCCGAAGGTGAGCTGATTACTGGTACCGGCGGCGGCCGTCGATACGGCGCTGGTGAGCGCGGCGCTCGCGAAACCCAGTGGCATGTCCGGTTCGCCGCAGGACGATTCGTTGGCGTGCCCGGAGGCGCTGGCGAGGTTGGTTCGCCACCTGTTGGTGTCGGTGACGGAGTTCTTCCAGGTGACCGCGCCGGAGCGGCTGATGTTGTCGGTGAGGTACAGGTCGACCGGGGTGTTGGTGGAGCACTGGTACGAGTGGTCGAGCGTGATGCCGAACGTGGCGCTGGTGATGATTTTGCCGCGGATGTTTCCGATGCCGAACAGGAAGTAGGACCGGTACGTGACGCCGCTCGCGGCGCCGACCTTGGCACCGTCGTCACGGTCGTAGTTCCAGTACGACTGGGTCGGGAATTCCTTGGCGATGTGGGTCCAGTCGGAGGGGCCGATGGGGGTGGAGTTCGGGTCCAGGTAAAGCGGCCAGTTGACCTGCGGGTGGTCCAGGATGTCCCGGTCGGGGAGGACCGTTATCGCGGTGGGTGTGAGGATCACGTCCATCGGCCCCACGAAACGGGACTGTGGGTCGCCGTCGATGGGCCCGTTGCCCTCGATCCGTTCGATCCGGCTCAGTGCCGGTTCGCTCGGGGTGTCCCACATCAGCGGCGGGTCGGTGGCGAATACCGCCGTGCCGGCGGAATCGAGGGCGTTGATGCCGCCGTCGGCGCGGGTGGACAGCGTCAGACCGCTGGTCTGGACCCCGAAGGTGATGGTGTGCAGTGCCGGGTTGTCGGCGGCGGTGGGATTCTTGACGATGAGCTGCTCGCGGTAGCCGCCCATGGGTTCGGCGCTGACCTGGAGGTCCACGTCGGGCAGAACGTTGGGGTAGGTTGCCGTGTTGCCCTGGAGGGTGGGCGTCGGCAGCGGGGCCGGCCAGGTCAGTGACAGGCTTTTGTCCGCCTTGCCGACGGTGAGCAGTGGCCCGCTGCCTCCGCCGGAGATGGTCAGGCTGCCGGGGGTCGCCGTGGGGCTGATGCTGCCGTCGGCGTTGACCTGGAGGGTGGCGTCGATGTCGACCCAGTCGCCGGCCCGCTGGACGTAGATCGGGCGGGCGAAGCTCTCGGTCGAGAACGAGCCCGAGGGATTCGCCAACAGCCGACTGTCCTCCGTCCTCCGGCGCGTCACCTCGACGGGCTGTCCGAGAAGCGCCGCCTCGGCCGAGGCCTCGGCGAGGATCGTCATCTCGTCCCGCATATCCTCAGTGGAGGCTGAGGCGCCGGCCGCCGCCTCACCGCCTGGCACTGGACCCGCGATCAGGACACCGGCTGCCAGGACCAGCGCGACGGCGGTCAACGACGCCTGCCGTCGAATATGTGGTGAACGTCTGGATGCGTCTTGGAAAACGAACACGACCGGGCCTCCCCGTGAAGATCCGAAACTAGGACAGCGGATCGTATGGGGTCGGCTGCACTCCGTCAAGATCTTGAAAGCTCATCGAAGATCGATCACGATGATGACCCGCGACTCCGTCCGGTCACCCCGGTTCGTCTCCAGTGGAGGATCCATGCCTGTTCGGCCCAGACGCCGGTCTGCCCGCTGGTCGATCCGTCACTGGGCGCCCGCGCGGCTACGCCGGGCGCAAGCGCTGGCCGTCGTGCTGGTGGCCGGCCTGACCGCGAACGTCCTGGTGGTCCCTCCGGCGGTGGCAGCCGAGACACCACCATCGTGGGCGGCACCGAAGGAACCATCCGTACCGGGCACGAAGTTGGCGCTGCGCCCGGAGACACCCAACCGCGCGGAGCAAGCCGCCGTACGCGGCGCCCGCAAGGTCGTGTGGCCGACTCCCACCACGACCGACGTCGACCTCTCAGCGACCGCGACGGCGGCTCGGGCGACAACCTCGACCCGGGTACGGGCCGGCAGCTCGCCGATTTCGCTCGGCACCCCCACCGACCGCGAAGCGGGCCTGCGCAGCAGCGCGAACGGCCCCGAGCGGGTACGCGTGCAGGTGCTCGACCGCGACGCGACCGCCAAGGCCAAGGTGGACGGTGTCCTCGTCCGACTACAGTCGACCGACACCGGCCGCCCGGCCGATCGAGTCTCGGTCCAGGTCGACTACCGCTCGTTCGGCTACGCCTTCGGTGGTGACTGGGCCGCCCGACTCCGCCTCGTCGTCCTCCCCGAATGTGCCCTGACCACTCCCGGGCACCCGGACTGCTCGGGTCGACCGCTGCCCACGAGCAACAACACCACCACGGCGACCCTCACCGCCGACGTGGACGTGACCTCGGCCGCGCCGACCGTCCTGGCCGTGATGGCCGCCGAGGACGGCGCCTCGGGTTCCTACTCGGCGACCCCGCTGGCCGGTGCGGCAACCTGGTCCCACGGCGGATCGTCGGGCGACTTCAACTGGTCGTATCCGCTGCGGGTACCCCCGGCGGTGAACGGCCCCACACCGCAGATCAGCCTCTCCTACTCTTCCGGTTCGGTTGACGGCCGCACCGTCTCCACCAACAACCAGCCTTCGTGGCTGGGCGAGGGCTTCGAATTCTGGCCCGGTCTGGTGGAACGCAAATACAAGCCCTGCGCCCTGGACACCGCGGCGCAGAACAGCCAGTTGCCGAACAACGCCACCCGACCCACCGGCGACCAGTGCTGGGGCACCGACAACGGCACCATCTCGCTGAACGGCAAGGCCGGCGAACTCGTACCGGTGGACGCCGCCGGCACCACCTGGCGGATGAAGAACGACGACGGCACCCGGATCCAGCGGGTGCTCGACACCGCTCGCGGCAACGGTGACGCCGACGGCGAGTACTGGGTGGCCACCACCCCGGACGGCACCCGCTACTACTTCGGCTACCACCGGCTGCCCGGCTACACCGGCGCCACCGGTCAGGAGACCACCAACTCCGCCTGGACCGTGCCCGTCTACGGCAACCACCCGAACGAGCCGGGCTACACGGCGGGCAACTTCGGCGCCTCACAACGCGAACAGGGTTGGCGCTGGAACCTCGACTACGTCGTCGATGTCCACGGCAACACGATGTCGTACTTCTACGGCACCGAGACCAACCGCTACGCCCGAAACGCCGACGTCAACGCCGCCGCCCTCTACACCCGCGGCGGCTACCTCAAGCGCATCGACTACGGTCAGCGCGAAACCGGGGTCTACTCGACCAAGCCGGTCGCCCAGGTCGCCTTCGATGCGCTCGACCGGTGCGCACCCAGCACCATCTGCGACTTTGCCCACCCCAACAGTTGGCCCGACACCCCGGTCGACCAGAACTGCTCCGCCGCTCCGTGCACCGGCCACTTCTCGCCGACGTTCTGGACCCAGAAGCGGCTGTCGAAGATCACGACAAAGGTCTGGGACGGTGTCTCCGCCTACCGGCTGGTCGACTCGTGGACGCTGTCGCACCTGTTCGCCGACCCCGGTGACTTCACCCGCGCCGGCCTCTGGCTCGACCGCATCTCCCACACCGGTCACGTCGCACCCGCCGGACAGGAGATCACCCTCCCCGACGTCACGTTCACCGGGGCGCCGTACAACAACCGGGTCGACGGCGCGACGGCCGACTACGTCGCGCCCCATAACTGGTGGCGCGTGACGGGGGTCCAGGACGAGAACGGCGGCACTATCGGGGTCACGTACGAGAATCCGGACTGCGTCGCCCCGGGCGGCATGCCGGGAAGCCCGCAAACCAACACCAAACGCTGCCAACCGGTGCGCTGGTCACCCGACCCGTCCCTGCCCGAGCGACTCGACTGGTTCCACAAGTATGTCGTCAGCACGATCAGCCAGTCCGACGAATCGGCCGCCACCGCAGACGTCGAAACCCACTACCAGTATCTCGACGGCGCCGCCTGGCACTACGACGAGGTCGACGGCCTCACCCCCGCCGAGGAAAAAACCTGGGGACAGTGGCGCGGCTACGGCAGGGTCAAGACCCGTACCGGTAACCCCGGCGACGGACAGATCGTCAGCGAGACCCGCTACTTCCGCGGCATGGACGGCGACCGCAACGGCAGCGGTGGCCAGAAGAACGTGTGGGTGGCCGATTCCCGTGGCGCCGGCTTCGAGTGGGAAGACCACGAACGACTCGCGGGCACCGTACGGGAGAACATCACCTGGCTCGTGGACGGCACCAGCATGCTGTCGCGGACCATCACCGACCCGTGGATCTCCCCGGCCACCGCCACCTCCACCAAGCCCTGGGGGACGACCAGGTCCTTCCTGCTCGACACCGCCGCGTCGCTGACCCGAGCCGCAGTCGAGGGTGGGTGGCGGGACAGCTCGACGACGAAGACGATCGAAACTGACGGCACCGTCACCTCAATCAACTCCAAACCGCAGGCGGGCAAGCCGGAGTTCGACCGCTGCACCCGCTACGAGTACGTCTCGAACACCACCACAAATCTCATCGACCTGCCCAAGCGTGTAGAAACCGTCGCCAAGGCCTGCGAGACCACGCCGAGCCGTCCGGCCGACGTGATCTCCGACGCGCTCAGCTACTACGACGGCAACGAGACGCACGGTGCCCAACCCACGAAGGGTCAGGTCAGCCGGGTCGACGAGTTCGACGGCTGGAACGCGGCCCAGTCCCAACCGATCTACCGCACCGTCTCCCGTGCCACCTACGGCGACGTCCATGGCCGGATGACCTCGTCCACCGACGCCAAGGGCGGCGTCTCCCAGACCCTCTACACCCCCGCCTCCGGCGGACCGGTCACCGCGGTGAAGACCATCAACCCGCTCCTGCACGAGACGCAGGCGTTCCTTGAGCCCGCGTTCGGAGCCCAGATCGGCTCCGTCGACGCGAACGGACTCCGTACCGACCTCAAACTCGACGCGCTCGGGCGTATGAGCAAGGTCTGGTCGCCGGGCCGTCCCATGGCGACACACAATCCCGACGCCGAGTTCAACTATCTCATCCGTCTCGACGGACCAGACGTGATCACCACCAAGCGCCTGCAACCCGACGGCGGATACCACACCAAGTACGAGCTTTACGACGGCCTTGCCCGACTACGACAAACCCAGGTACCCGCTCCCGGCGGTGGCCGGGCAGTCTCGGACATGATCTACGATTCCCGAGGACTGCTCGTCAAGCGTCGCGGCCCCTACCACAACGCCGGCTCCCCTGACTTTGAGGTAATGGCCGTCGACGACGCCTCCGTGGCCAATGTGCAGACCCTCTACGACACCGCCGGTCGCGCGACAAACGAGATCACCATTGCCGGCGGCGCCGAAAGGTGGCGGACCACCACCACCTACACCGGCCTCAACCGGATCGATGTCGACCCACCGGACGGCGGTACCGCTTCCACCACGATCACCGACGCTCGCGGTGCCACCACCACCCTGCGTCAGTACAAGGGCTCCTCGCCTACCGGTGCGTACGACGAAACCCGTTACACCTACACCAACAAGGGCCAGCTCGCCACCGTCACCGACGCCGCCCAGAACGGCGGCAACACCTGGCAGTACTTCTACGACATGCTCGGCCGGCTCGACCACACCGAGGACCCCGACCGTGGCACCACCACCCTCACCTACACCCCGTACGGCGAGAAGAAGACCGTCACCAACGAGGCAGGCGACACACTCGCCTACGTCTACGACGCCCTCGGACGTACCACCTCCCTGCGCGACGACGACGTCACGGGCACGATGCGCGCCGGGTGGGTGTACGACACCATCCACAAGGGCATGCCCACCTCCTCGACCCGCTACGTCGGCAGCGACCAGTGGACCAACCGGGTCGTGGACTACGACGACAACACCGGCCGGCCGACCGGTACCGAGATGGTCGTCCCCGCCAGTGAGGGAAGCCTGGCCGGCACCTACCGCTTCGACACGACCTACCTGCCCGACGGCAGTCCCGCCACCACGAAGATGCCGGCTGCGGGTGGGCTGGCCGAGGAAACCCTGACGTACGGCTACAACGCCTACGGCCTACCGACGACGCTGACCGGCGCGACCGCGTCGGGCAGCCGGGTGTACGTCAACACCAGCACCTACACCCCGTTCGCCGAACTCTCCGTCGTCGGGCGCACCACCAGTGACGCGAAGTGGGTCAAGCAGGAGTTCTTCTACGAGCCCGGTACCCGCCGGTTGCAGGGTGGGCGAATCAGCACCCGTACCTCCGGCACCACCGGCTACGTCAGCAACATCACCCACACCTACGACAACGCCGGCAACCTCCAGAAGATCTCCGACACCCCGACCAGCGGCACCGCGGACCACCAGTGCTTCGACTACGACTACCTCAACCGTCTCACCCAGGCATGGACACCCGGCAGCGGCGACTGCAATGCCACACCCACCACCGCAGCCCTGGGCGGACCCGCGACCTACTGGACCTCCTGGACCTTCGACGAGGCCGGCAACCGCACGTCCGAAACCAGCCGAGCCGTCGCCGGTACCACCACCTCCACCTACACGTACCCGAGCCCGGGGCAACCCCAACCGCACACCCTCACCCAGGTCCAGACCCAGGGCCCGGCCGGAAACAAGACCGTCAACTACGGGTACGACGCGCTCGGCAACACCACCACCCGACCCGGTACGGGGACCGCTACCCAGACCCTGACCTGGGATCCCGAGGGTCGCCTGGCAACGGTGCAGGAAGGCGCCACCACCAGCAGCTACGTCTACGACGCGTCCGGGAACCGGATCAAGCGCAAGGACGGCAACACCACCACCATCTACCTGCCCGGCATGGAGCTCACCTCCGTCGGCGGCGTCACCGAGACCGCTGTCCGCTACTACACCCACGCCGGACAACCCGTCGCCGTACGCACCGACGACAACAAACTCACCTGGCTCCTCGCCGACCACCATGGCACCAACTCCATGACCGTCGACGAGACAACCCAGGCCATCCAGCGCCGTTACAGCACCCCCTTCGGCGGCGCACGGGGCACCCAACCCACCGCCTGGCCGGACGACAAGGGCTTCGTCGGCGGCTCCAAGGACAACAGCGGTCTCACCCACCTCGGCGCGCGCGAATACGACCCACAAACCGGCCGGTTCATCTCCGTCGACCCCATCATCGACCCCCGCGACCCCCAGCAGATGCACGGGTACGCCTACGCCAACAACGCTCCCACCACCCTGACCGACCCCGACGGACTCAAGCCCGCGTGCAGCGCCGACGGTACGTCCGAAAGCGAAGCCGCGTGCAACGGCTCGGGCAGCTCCGCACCGCCAGCCCCCGCTCCCAAGGACCCCACCACTCCGGCGCAGCTCGATCAGGTGGTCGAGGACGCCAAGGCGGACAAGGAACGCGCCGAGGCGGTCAAGAAGAAGTCCTTCCTCGACATCATCAAGGAACAGGGCCTCGCCTTCCTCCTCGACTTCTTCGGCATCAGCGACATCATCAACTGCTTCACCAAGGGCGACATCGGTGCGTGCGTCAGCACATTGATTGGGATGATCCCAGTAGGCAAAGTACTCAAATCCGGCAAATCGGTTTGGAAGGGGGTGAACCGCGCCTTCGAATCGTACAAATCCTGGCAAAAAGCGATCCGTCTCGCTGACGACGCGATCGCCCGCGCCGACGAAGCCATCGCCCTTGCTCAACGGAAGGCCGCCGAACTCCGCGAAGCGCTCGGCAAGATCGAAACCGCCGCCGGTGATCTCTGTGAGCGCAACAGCTTCGTGCCCGGCACCCGAGTACTCATGGCCGACGGGACCACGAAACCCATCGAAGAGGTACGCGTCGGCGACGAAGTTGCGGCGACCGACCCCGAAACCGGGGAAAGCGGTACGCGGACCGTCACCAAGGAAATCCTCGGCACCGGCGACAAGACCCTCGTCAAGATCAGCATCGACACCGACGGTGCGGCGGGTGACGCAAGTGCCACCATCACCGCCACCGACGCCCACCCCATCTGGGTAGCCAACACCGCAAGCTGGACCAACGCCGCCGACCTCAAGTCAGGCGACGACGTCCTGACCCCGGACGGCGCCCGTGTCCGAGTCATCGACATTGCCACCTACGGCGCCGTCGCGACCGTACACAACCTCACTGTCGACGACATCCACACGTACTATGTGGTCGCTGCCAACACGCCAGTCCTCGTCCACAACTGCAACACGATGACTGTCGACGAGTTAGCAAACGCAAAGCCAATTCATGGAATTGATCCTGACAAAGCCGCAGACCTACGTACTTTGAGTGACGACGATCTTATCAACTCATTCGACAATCCGAGAGATGGTGGCTACGCTCTGGTGGGCGACGACGGTCGAATCTGGAATGGGCATCACAGGATTAACGAGATAATTCAGCGAGCCGCCGATCCGAAACGTTCGATTACTGGATCTACGCGTGTCAGGATCGACATACGGCGAACTGAGCCAATGCCCGACTTCTGGTGAGGTGAATGTGGTGAACGATGAAGACCAGCAACGCCAATGGTCCGAGGTGCAACTCAATGACCCTGAGCTGATTATCTATCTCGCGGGAATCGATGATCTTGTGCGCCTCAATGATGAGGCAAAGCGCCATCTGTGGGGGGCGAAATGGAGTTCAACGGAAGCGCTGAGGCGGCAAGTGGAGGGCGGGGCGATGTGTGTCATCTGTCCAGTCTTTCGGAACGGTGGGTCCGTCGATGAACCCGAGTCCTTTCGCTGCTTCGTATGGTTCATTGAGAAGCCAGAGGGCCGAGGTCGCGTTTCGCTGCTTGATGTGGGAACCGCCACACTTGCTGGTCTGCGTAGGGCTTCATCCCCCGACCGGTTGACTCGTATCGTGCGTGCGCTGATGGATGGTTTCGAGCTTGCCAGGATCGACTAATGAGGTAAGGGGGTTCCAAGCACCGACACCACCAAAGACACCAACATTCCGGCGCAGCTCGATCAGTTGGTCGAGGATGCCAAGGCCGACAAGGAGCGCGCCGAGGCGGTCAAGAAGAAGTCCTTCCTCGACATCATCAAGGAACAGGGCCTCGCCTTCCTCCTCGACTTCTTCGGTATCAGCGACATCATCAACTGCTTCACCAAGGGCGACATCGGCGCCTGCGTGAACACGCTGGTCGGCATGATCCCGTGGGGCAAGGTTTTCAAAGCCGGGAAGGCGATCTACAAGGGTATAAAACGCGCGTTCGCATCGTACAAATCCTGGCAGACGGCTATCCGTCTGGCTGACGACGCGATCGCCCGCGCTGACGAAGCCATCGCCCTTGCTCAACAAAAGGCGGCCGAACTCCGCGAAGCACTCGGCAAGATAGAAACCGCCGCCGGTGAGCTCTGCGAGAACAACAGCTTCGTGCCCGGCACGCGGGTACTCGTGGCCGACGGGACCACGAAACCCATCGAAGAGGTCCGCGTCGGCGACGAAGTCGCCGCCACTGACCCCGAAACCGGGGAACGCGGCAAGCGAACCGTCACCAAGGAAATCATCGGCACCGGTGACAAGAATCTCGTCGAGATCAGCATCGACACCGACGGTGCGGCGGGTGACGAGAGTGCCACCATCACCGCCACCGACGCCCACCCCATCTGGGTCGCGAACACCGCCCGCTGGACCAACGCCGCAGATCTCAAGTCGGGCGACGACGTCCTGGCCCCGGACGGCGCCCGCGTCCGGGTCATCGACATCGCCGCTTACGGCGCCGTCGCGACCGTACACAACCTCACCGTCGACGACATCCACACGTACTTTGTGGTCGCGGGCAACAAGCCGGTCCTCGTACACAATTGTGGCGAGGACATCTACGACACGCAAGGGCGAAGTAAGCACGGAAAACAAGCGCGCACGACCTCACGAGGCACGTCTGGTGCCGAGCCGATCGACGGACAGGCTGCGTTGAACAATTCCGTCGAGATTACTCCTGAAGCGCCTGGTCAGGCGCCACGGCGGATTGGTGTCTCAAATGGTCAGCGTGTCATGCTCGACCGTACTCAGCAGGTTGCCTGTGGATGTGGAAAGGTAAAGGGTGGTATCAACAATATTTGGCATGGTCATGTTCGAGAATGGGGTGAGTTCGAACAAGATGAGCAATCTGCGCTCATCAAGGCCGGGCTCACCACTCGTAAAGGAAAGGTACGGGGGTGAGGTATGATGGTCGAAGATTTTGACCAAGAGGAGGATGAGCGCTGGCGATCCTCGTTGCTTCAGGTGATCTATGGTGACGATGTAAGGGAGGCGACCGATGCCCTGCTGGCGCTCTCCTTAGATGAGCCCGATCGTATATGGATCGAAAATGAGCTACTTCGTCTCCTCGATGCGCCTGTCGATCGTCAGGTGAGAGAGCTTGCTATCACGTGCATCGGTCATGTAGCGAGGCTGCATCGTGCGATTTCTCAGAAAGTCATTGCTCGGTTGCATGAGTTAGCGGACGACCCCGAGCTGAAATTACGCGTGCCAAATGCTCTGAGTGACATTAGGGTATTTGTGAAGAAATCCTGACCCCGCTGACATGACTGAGGAGTCATGCCGACTCGTGTTGTGTAGGTGGCAATCCAATCGGTCGTCTTGCTCGATCTGAAAACCGTGATCTTTGGTGATGCTCCTCGTGCGATTCGCGGATCACGTGTAGCCGCTGCTCGACTCGCCCGGCGCTCGCGCTGTAGCGACCGCTATTCGCGATCATGGCCGACGGGCCGTCGTGGGCCGCGTCAGCTACCCGGTAGCCGTCGGCGGGCTTGCGCCACGAGTCGGTTGTCTTGGGTTACCGGGGTACGCACGATCGACCCTCCGGCCAGATCCGCATAGTGCCACGGTTCCGGAGGGTGATCGTGTCGATACGGCTGCCGGGAGGGGCGACGACATGGCGTTGCAGGTCAGTCTTCACCAGCAGCGGGTGCGTAAGCGGGACGGTGCAAGGGCGCACGAGTGCTCGTCGCCCTCCTTGCCCGCCCGGCCCCGTTACGTCCGACCGGTGGCATCCCAACCGTGGGACGGTGTGGTGGCCGGTGCCGTACGGGTGGCGGGCGTTCGTAGACTGGCGCGGTGACCGCTCCGACGCCGATCATCGCGCCCAGCATCCTCGCCGCGAACTTCGCGCATCTCGCCGACGAGGCCAGGGTGGTCGAGTCAGCGGCCGACTGGCTGCATGTCGATGTGATGGACAACCACTTCGTACCCAATCTGACCATCGGGTTGCCGGTGGTGCAGAGCCTGCTGGCGGTCACCACGCTGCCGTTCGACGTACATCTCATGATCGAGGATCCGAGACGGTGGGCGCCGGCCTACGCCGATGCCGGGGCGTACAACGTGACGTTCCATGCGGAGGCGTGTGACAACCCGGTCGCGCTGGCCAAGGACCTGCGTTCGGCGGGTGCCAAGGCGGGGCTGGCGATCGACCGGGACACCCCGATCGAGCCGTACCTGGACCTGCTGCCGAGCTTCGACACCCTGCTGATCATGACGATCAAGGCGGGCTTCGGTGGGCAGCGGTTCATCCCGGAGCTGCTGGACAAGGTGCGGGCCGCTCGGCGGCACGCGGACACCGGTCACCTCGAACTGCGGATCGAGGTCGACGGCGGGATCGCCGCGGACACCATCGAGCAGGCCGCCGCCGCCGGGGCCGACGCCTTCGTGGCCGGCACCGCCGTCTACGGCGCGGACGATCCGGCGGCGGCCATCGGCCACCTGCGTGGGTTGGCCGAGCGGGCTGTGGCGCGGTCGTGAGCGTCGACCCGGTCGAGGAGCGCAAGGACGTCATCCTGGTTGTGGACGACGACGTCGATATCGCCCGTTTTGTCGAGTTCAACCTGCGCCTGCACGGCTTCGACGTGCTCAAGGCCGGCGACGGCCAGGAGGCCCTCGACATGATCGAGGAGCACCGGCCCGACCTGGCCGTGGTCGACCTGATGATGCCCCGGATCGACGGGCTCGAACTGACCCGGCGGCTGCGCGCCGACCCGATGACCTCCGCCCTGCCGGTGATCATGCTGACCGCCAAGGGGATGACCGTGGACAAGGTGCACGGCCTCACCGCCGGCGCCGACGACTACCTGGTCAAGCCGTTCGACACGGCCGAGCTGATCGCCCGGGTCAGCTCCACGCTGCGCCGGAACAAGGAGTTCCGGGAGGTCTCCCCGCTGACCGGCCTGCCCGGCAACAGCCGGGTCCGCCGGGAGATCACCGACCGGGTACGCAGCGGCGTCGACTACGCCGTCGGCTACGTCGACATCGACCGCTTCAAGAGCGTCAACGACCGGTACGGGTTCAGCCGGGGCGACGAGTTCATCACCGCGCTCGCCCGCAGCCTGCACCGGGCGGTGGTCTCGGTCGGGCTGCCCCCCGCGTTCCTCGGCCACATCGGCGGCGACGACTTCGTCATCGTCTGCGCGCCGGAACAGGTCCGCCCGATCACCGAGAAGGCGGTGGTCGACTTCGAGAAGACCGCCGACGAGCTGTACGACCCCTCCGACGCGCAGCGTGGCTTCGTGGAGTTGAAGGACCGGCGGGGCAACGTGAAGAAGGCTCACCTCGTCACGCTCTCCATCGGGGTGTCCCTGTCGGTGCCCGAGCGGCGGTTCACCGACCCGCTGGAGGTGATCGCCGCAGCCTCGGAGATGAAGAGTCTGGCCAAGAACCAGCCCGGCTCGTACGTGGCGGTCGACCGGCGCCGGGTGGAGGGCTGATTCGCCGACGCCCGGATATTCCCGCCCGATTGGGCGGTCTGTGGTGATGATCAGCCGTGTGAACTAGGTCGCGTCGGTGGCGATCGACGCCCGAACCCGTGTAAGACTCACAACGTACCCACCACGCGCTGGCGGGACTCGGTGAAATTCCGAACCGGCGGTGATCCGCGGCCTCGGCCACGGTAAGCCCGCGACCCGATCGACCCTGTGTCGAGCGGTGGACCTGGTGAGAATCCGGGGCCGACGGTTGAGCGCGGGCTTCCCGCCCGCACTCAGACAGTCCGGATGGGAGACAGCGCGCGGGACGGACAGGTCTCGGCCGGCACCCTCGGGCGCCCCGGTCCGGGACTCTGCCGGGTCCGGCTGTGCCGTACCCGGGTTTCTCCGCCGCCGCCTGCCCGGCCACCTGCCGGAATGCCTCCCACTCGTCGCGCGTTTGACCGACGAGTGACGAGAGTAGGGCGCAGGACATGGTGAGCGTCTCCGCCGATGCGGCGATGCGCCGGGCGATCGAGCTGGCCGCCCGAGGCTTGGGCAGCACCAGCCCCAATCCGGTGGTCGGCTGCGTACTGCTCGACGCCGACGGCGAGCTGGTCGGCGAGGGTTTCCACGCCTACGCCGGTGGCCCGCACGCCGAAATCGTCGCGCTGGCCCAGGCCGGTGAGCGCGCCCGTGGCGGCACCGCCGTCGTCACCCTCGAACCCTGCGACCACACCGGGCGTACCGGGCCGTGCACGGGCGCGCTGATCCAGGCCGGGGTGGCCCGGGTGGTGATCGGGGTGCCGGATCCGAACCTGGTCGCCTCCGGGGGCGCGGCCACCCTGCGGGCCGCCGGCGTCGAGGTCGAGATCGGGGTACGGGCCGCCGAGGCCGAAGCCGGCAACATCGCCTGGCTGACGGCGGTACGCCGAGGTCGCCCGTACGTCATCTGGAAGTACGCCTCCACGCTCGACGGGCGGGCTGCGGCAGCCGACGGCACCAGCATGTGGATCACCTCCGAGGCGGCCCGGATGGACGTGCACGCGTTGCGCGGCACCGTGGACGCGGTGATCGCCGGTGTCGGCACGGTCCTCGCCGACGACCCGCGACTGACCGCACGGAACCTGCGCGACGGCAGCCTGGCCATCCGGCAGCCGCTACGGGTGGTGGTGGACAGCTCCGGGCGTACCCCGGTGGATGCCCGCGTGCGCGACGGCGCCGCGCGCACCTGGGTGGTGACCACCGCGGAGCTCGGCGCCAACAAGGACGACCGGGTCGACCTGGAGGCCCTGCTCACCGGGCTGTACCAGCGCGGCGTCCGGGCCGCGTTGCTGGAGGGCGGACCGACCCTCGCCGGCGCGTTCCTGGCCCTCGGGCTGGTCGACAAGGTCATCGGGTACGTGGCGCCGAAGCTGCTCGGCGCCGGCCCGGCGGCGCTCGCCGACGCCGGCCCGCGCACCATCTCCGAGGTCATCGACCTCGAATTCGTCGACATCGCGCAGGTCGGACCCGACCTGCGGATCACCGCGCTGCCCCGGAAGAGGGAGGGCTGAGACATGTTCACCGGCATTGTCGAGGAACTGGGCGAGGTTGTCCGACTGACCGACACGGGTACGGACTCCGCGCTGATAGCGATCCGCGGACCACTGGTGACCTCGGACGCCAGCCACGGCGACTCGATCTCGGTCAACGGCGTCTGTCTGACCGTGGTCGACGTCGACGGCGACGTGTTCACCGCCGACGTGATGGGCGAGACGCTGCGACGGTCCTCCCTCGGCGGGCTGCTCGCCGGTGACCCGGTCAACCTGGAACGGGCGGCGACGCTCGGCACCCGGCTCGGCGGGCACCTGGTGCAGGGGCACGTCGACGGGGTGGCCGAGATCATCGGCCGGGAGCCGGCCGAACAGTGGGAGACGGTCCGGTTCTCGTTGCCGGCCGACATCGCGCGCTACGCGGTGGAGAAGGGCTCGGTCACCGTCGACGGAGTGTCCCTGACCATCTCGGAGATCGGCGACGACACCTTCGCCGTCGGGCTGATCCCGACCACGCTCAAGCTCACCACGCTGGGGCACAAGAAGATCGGCGACCCGGTCAACCTTGAGGTGGACGTCGTCGCCAAGTACGTCGAGCGGCTACTCGGCACCGGAAAGGCCACATCATGAGCGAGTCGAGCGTCATCGAATCCGATCTCGTCGAGTCCGAGTCCGAGTCCGAGTCCGAGAACGTGGGGAGCTTGTTCACCCCGATCGAGGAGGCGATCGCGCAGATCGCGGCCGGGCGGGCGGTGGTCGTGGTCGACGATGCCGACCGGGAGAACGAGGGCGACCTGATCTTCGCGGCGGAGCTGGCCACGCCGGAACTGATGGCCTTCATGGTTCGCTACACCTCGGGCTACATCTGCGCCCCGATCACCGAGTCCGACGCCGACCGGCTCGAACTGCCGCCGATGTACCACACCAACCAGGATCGGCGGGGCACCGCGTACACGGTGACGGTGGATGCCCGCGAGGGAGTCAGCACCGGCATCTCGGCCGCCGACCGGGCGCACACCATCCGGCTGCTCGCCGACCCGGACACCCGGCCGACCGACCTGGCCCGGCCGGGGCACGTGGTGCCGCTGCGGGCACGGGCCGGCGGGGTGCTGCGCCGGGCCGGGCACACCGAGGCCGCGATCGACCTGACCCGGCTCGCCGGGCTGCGCCCGGCCGGTGTGCTCTGCGAACTCGTCAACGACGACGGCACCATGATGCGCCTGCCCGACCTGGAGAAGTTCAGTGCCGAGCACGGGCTGACCCTGATCAGCATCGCCGACCTGATCGCGTACCGGCGGCGGACCGAGAAGCAGGTCCGGCAGGAGGCCGTGGCGTCGCTGCCCACCCCGTACGGGCAGTTCACCGCGCTCGGCTACACGGTCGAGAACGACTCCGCCGAGCACGTGGCGCTCGTCTACGGCGACCTCGGCGACGGCCACGACGTGCTGGTCCGGGTGCACTCCGAGTGCCTGACCGGGGACGTGTTCGGCTCGCTGCGCTGCGACTGCGGACCACAGCTGCACGCCGCCCTGGACCGGGTGGCGCAGGAGGGTCGGGGCGTGGTGCTCTACGTACGCGGACACGAGGGGCGGGGCATCGGCCTGGTGCACAAGCTGCGGGCGTACCAGCTCCAGGACCAGGGGCGGGACACCGTCGACGCGAACCTGGACCTGGGCCTGCCGGCCGACGCCCGCGACTACGGCACCGGTGCCCAGATCCTCTACGACCTGGGCGTACGTTCGATGCGGCTGCTCACCAACAACCCGGCCAAGCGGGCCGGGCTGGAGGGCTACGGGCTGACCATCACCGGGCGGGAGGGCCTGCCGGTGCGGGCCACCCCGGAGAACGTCCGCTACCTGCGGACCAAGCGCGACCGGATGGGCCACCTGCTGGGTGAGCTCGACGAGATCACGGAAGGATCGGCGTGACGATGGCTGGTTTCGGAGAACCGGGAGTGAGCACGGTGGACGCCGAGGGGCTCACCGTCGGGGTGGTCGGCGCCCGCTGGCACGCCGAGCTGACCGACCACATGGTCGAGCGGGCGGTGGCCGCCGCCGAGGCGTCCGGCGTCCGGGACGTACGGGTGGCCCGGGTCGCCGGCTCGGTGGAGTTGCCGGTCGTCGCCCAGGCGCTGGCCCGCGACTGTGACGTGGTGGTCGCCCTCGGCGTGGTGGTCCGCGGCGACACCGCCCACTTCGACTACGTCTGCCGGTCGGTCACCGACGGGCTGACCCGGGTCGCGTTGGACGCCGGCAAGCCGGTCGGCCAGGGCGTGCTCACGGTCAACACGATCGAGCAGGCGCGGGACCGGGCCGGTCTGCCCGGCTCGGCCGAGGACAAGGGCTGGGCGTCCACCGTCGCCGCGCTGGACGCCGCGCTGGCGATCCGGGGGCTGGGCAAGCGTACGGTCCCGGTCGGCTTCGGCGGGTAGTCCGCCCGCCCCACGTACGCCGGGTTCAGAGCCGGCCGGCCTCGATGATCCGCCGCAGAAACTGGCGGGTACGCGGCTCGGTCGGCTCGCCCAGCACCCGCGCCGGCGGCCCCTGCTCGATCACCCGGCCGCCGTCGAGGAAGCAGACCCGGTCGGCGACGTCGCGGGCGAAACCCATCTCGTGGGTGGCCAGCACCATCGTCATCCCGTCCGCCTTCAGCTCGCGGATCAGGCTCAGCACCTCGCCGACCAGTTCCGGGTCCAGCGCCGAGGTGACCTCGTCCAGCAGCATCAGCCGGGGCGAGTTGACCAGCGCCCGGACGATCGCCACCCGTTGCTGCTGCCCGCCGGAGAGCCGGTCCGGATAGTCCCGTGCCTTCTCGGCCAGACCGACCCGGTCGAGCAGTTCACGGGCCTGCGCCTCGGCTTCGGCACGGGCCCGCCGGTGCACCCGCAGCGGCGCCAGGGTGATGTTGTCCAGCACGCTCAGGTGCGGGAACAGGTTGTACGACTGGAACACGATGCCGATCCGGCGGCGTACCCGGTCCGGGTCGACCCGTGGGTCGGTGATGTGCTCGCCGTCCAGGTGGATGGTGCCGTCGTCGATCTCCTCCAGCAGGTTCAGGCAGCGCAGCAGCGTCGACTTGCCCGAGCCGGAGGCGCCGATCAGGGCCACCACCTCGTGTTCGGCCACGTCCAGGTCGAGCCCGTCGAGCACGGTACGACCGCCGAAGGACTTGCGCAGCCCCCGGCAGGACAGCACGTCGGTGCCCGATGATGGTGACGTCACGGCTCAGTGTCCCGCCTGTCGGCGGGCGGCGCGCAGCGTCACCCAGTCGGTCACCGCGATCAGCGGGATGGCGAGCAGCACGAAGAGCACCCCGGCGACGATGTACGGCGTGTAGTTGAAGTGTTCGGCGGTCTGGATCTGGGCCGCCCGTACGGCGTCGATCGGACCGGCCAGCGAGACCAGCCCGACGTCCTTTTGCAGCGCCACCACGTCGTTGAGCAGCGGCGGCGCGACCCGGCGGGCGGCCTGCGGCAGCACCACGTGTCGCATCGTCTGCCGGTAGGTCAGCCCGAGCGAGCGGCCGGCGGCGAACTGGCTCGGGTGCACCGACTCGATCCCGGCCCGGAACACCTCCGCCAGGTAACCGCTGTACGTGATCACCAGTGCGCAGCCGCCGAGCACCAGCACCGGCGGCATGCCCTGCAACCGCAGCCCCGGTACGCCGAGGGTGAACACGTACAGCACGATGATCAGCGGCAGCCCGCGGAACGTGTACGTGTAGCCGGTGGCGAGCGCCCGGACCGGGAAAAAGACCGGCCCGCGCAGGGTCCGCAGCAGCGCCACCAGCAGACCCACGGCCAGGGCGCCGAGCGCGCAGAAGAAGAGCAGCCGGACGTTGAGCCAGAGCCCGGTGAGCACGTCCGGCAGCGCCGCGCGGGCGATGTCCAGGTCGAGGAAGGACTGCCGGACCCGGGCCCAGCCGGGCGACCCGGTGACCGCGACCACCAGCAGCGTGCCCAGCGCCCCGGTGGAGGCGGCGGCGACCAGCACCGACCGGACCGTCTGCCGGCGCCGGTGCACGGCCCGCGCGCGGGCGATGTCGGAGCGGGCGTACGGCGGCGGTCGGTCGTCGGTCCGGGTGGTCGCGCTCACGTCAGCTCGGGTGCTCCCGCCACCTGGGCGAGCCACTTCTTCTCCAGTTCGCCGAGGGTGCCGGCCTCGCGCAGCGCGGTGACCGCCTGCCCGACGCAGCCGGTCAGCGCCGATCCCTTGTCCAGCACCAGCCCGAACGTCTCCGGTACGCCGACCTGCGGCACCTGGCCCACGATCGTGGCGTCGGTCAGTTCGGCGCCGGTGATGTAGAACGCGGTCGGCAGGTCCACCACCAGGCCGTCGATCTGCCCGTTCTGGAGCGCCTTCTTGGCGTCGTCGTTGGTGTTGAACACCTGCGGCTGCGGACCGGGCTTGATCACGTCGGTGATCGCCTGGTAGCTGGTGGTCCCGACCTGGGCGCCGAGCTTCGCGTCCCGCAGGTCGGCCAGCGTGGCCTTGCCGGCGATCTTCGACGACTTCAGCGCGATCACCGTCTGGCGGACCAGATAGTACGGCGCGGAGAAGTCGACCGCCTGCTTGCGCTCCTCGGTGATGGAGAACTGGTTGATGTCGAAGTCGAAGTCCTTCGGCCCCGGCGCGATAGCGTTCTCGAACTTCACCCGGTTCCACACCACGTCCGTACGGGCGTAGCCGAGCCGCTCCGCGACCGCGTACGCGACCGCCGACTCGAAGCCCTCGCCGTTGTCCGGCTTGTTGTCGGTGAACCACGGCTCGTACGCCGGGTCGTCGGTGCCGATGGTCAGCTTGCCCGGCGTCTTGGTGGTGAGCGACCCCTTCTCGCAGGACGCCGCGGCGGGCTGGGAGGGGGTCGGTTCCACTTCCTGCGGGGCGCAGCCGACGAGGGCGGTGAGGAGGGCGGTCGCGGCCCCGAGGGCGACCGGCACCGTACGGCGAGCCATGGCGGACAGCATAGGCCGAGGCGGGAACCCGTCCATAGAGTGCCCCACCATATTGGTAGGGATTACCGGCCGCCATCGACCGGGATCACCGCGAGCGGCGTCGCCGGGATCGGTCGGCTTCTGGCGGAGCGCTGGTGTCTCCGGCCAACCGGGGCGTAAACCGAAACCAGGACCCGCGTGTCGGCCACGGGTGACCATCCGTCCGCTGCCCGACGCGCCCGGCGGGAGGACCATGCCGTACCCGCGGGCAGCTCGGTGGGGGGCGGACGAGGCGATCACCCACCTCTTCGTCACCCACTACCGCCCGCTGGTCCGGCTCGCCGTACTGCTCCTGCACGACCGGGGTACGGCCGAGGAGATCGTGCAGGACGCCTACGTGTCCCTGCACCGGCGCTGGCCGTGGCTGCGCGACGCCGACCGGGCGCTGCCGTACCTGCGGGTGAGCGTGCTCAACCGGTCCCGGTCGGCGCTGCGCCACCGTCGGGTGGTGCAGAACCACCTGACCGTCGCCCGGCCGGGACCGGACGCGCCGAGTGCCGAGGCCGGGGCGCTCGAACTGCTGCGGCACGACGCGGTGCTGGCCGCCCTGCGGGAACTGCCCGCCCGGCAGCGGGAGGCGATGGTGCTGCGCTACTACGCCGACCTGTCCGAGGCACAGACCGCGCGGGTGATGGGGGTCAGCCGGGGAGCGGTCAAGAGCCACACCGCCCGGGGCGCCGCCGCCCTGCGTCGTACGCTCGGGGCGGGACCGGCCGGCTGACCGGTCCACCTGGTGGCGGGGGGCGACCCGGCGCGGCACCCACCGGCGGGCGGCTGCGAGAATCCGTTGCCGTGAAGACGTTCGAAGAGCTGTTCGCCGAGTTGCAGGCCAAGGCCGCCGCCGGCACACCGGGCTCGGCGACGGTGGCCGCCCTGGAACGCGGCGTGCACGCGATCGGCAAGAAGGTCGTCGAAGAGGCGGCCGAGTCGTGGATGGCGGCCGAGCACGAGGGCCCCGAGCGCGCCGCCGAGGAGATCTCCCAACTGCTCTACCAGGCCCAGGTGCTGATGCTCGCCACCGGACTGGAGCTCAAGGACGTCTACCGACATCTCTGAGGTGCCACGCCCCGATTCAACGGTCGTAACCCGATCCAGCCGATCGAAGGAGCACCCCAAGATGCTGCGCATCGCCATTCCCAACAAGGGCACCCTGTCCGCTCCCGCCGCGCAGATGCTGCGCGAGGCGGGCTACCGCCAGCGCACCGACCCGAAGGACCTGGTCTGCCGGGACGAGCCGAACGACGTCGAGTTCTTCTACCTGCGGCCCCGCGACATCGCCACCTACGTCGGCTCCGGTGACCTCGACCTCGGCATCACCGGCCGGGACCTGCTGATCGACGCCGGCAGCCCGGCCGAGGAGGTGCTCGACCTCAACTTCGGTGGCGCCACCTTCCGGTTCGCTGCGTCCCCGGAGACGATCTCCTCCGCTGACGAGATCGGCGGCCGGCGGATCGCCACCGCCTACCCCGGCGTGGTGGAGCGCCACCTGGTCGAGCACGGTCTGAAGGCGGACGTGGTCCGGCTCGACGGCGCGGTGGAGAACGCGGTCCGGCTCGGCGTCGCCGACGTGGTCGCCGACGTGGTGGAGACCGGTGCCACCCTGCGCCAGGCCGGCCTGGTGATCATCGGGGAGCCGATCCTGCGCTCCTCGGCGGTGCTGATCCGCCGGCTCGGCGCCCCGGCGCACAACCAGGCCGACCAGTTGCTGCGCCGGCTGCACGGGGTGCTGGTCGCCCGGCGGTACGTGATGCTCGCCTACGACGTACGGGCCGACCTGCTCGACCGGGCCACCGCGCTGACCCCCGGCATCGAGTCGCCGACCATCTCGCCGCTGCACCGGGAGGGCTGGGTGGCGGTCCAGGCCATGGTGCTGCGCAACGACGTACACCGGATCATGGACGAGCTGTACGACCTCGGCGCGCGGGCGATCCTGGTCACAGACATCCACGCCTGCCGCCTGTGATGCTCGCCGGGTGAAGATCCTCCCCGCCTGGTTGGCACTCGGACTGGCGGTGCTCGGCGGGGTCGGTTCGGCGGTGCAGAGTGCGGCGAACGCCGAACTCGGCGCCCGGGTCGGCAACGCGGCCATGGGCGCGGTGGTCAACAACGCCGGTGGGGTCGCCCTGCTGCTGGTCGCCCTGCTGGCGCTGCCGTCGATGCGGTCCGGGTTCGGTGTCCTGCGCCGGGCCCGGCTGCCCTGGTGGAGCTACCTGGGCGGGATCGGCGGCGGCGGGTTCGTGGTGATCGCGACGTACGTGGTGCCGGCGCTCGGGGTGGCCGTGTTCACCATCGCCCAGGTGGCCGGCAACAGCGCCGGCGGGCTGGCCGTCGACCGGGTCGGGCTGGCGCCGGGCGGGCGGCGGGCGGTGACCGCTCCGCGCCTGCTCGGCGCGCTGCTGGGGATCGGTGCGGTGGCGTTGGCCCAGTTCGGCCGCCCGCTGGGTGACCTGGCCGTGGGCCTGGTGGCGCTGGCCGCGGCCGGCGGTGTCGCGGTGGCGCTGTCGGCGGCACTGAACGGCCGGATCTCGGCGGTCGGCGGCGCCGCCACCGGTACGGCGGTCAACTTCGCGGTCAGCACCCCGGCGATCGTCGCCGTGGCGGCGGTGGCCGGCGCGTTCGCCCGGTTCGGTGAGATCGACTGGCCGAGCGCCTGGTACCTCTACCTCGGCGGGCCGGTCGGTGTCGGGGTGGTGGTCGCCCTGCTGGTCTGTGTCCGGTCGGTCGGGGTGCTCCGCAGTGGCCTGGCGATCGTCGCCGGTCAGCTCGGCGGTGCGCTGCTGCTCGACGTGTTCCGGCCGGGTGGGCCGGGGGCCAGCGCGGCGGTGCTCGCCGGGGCGCTGCTCACCCTGCTCGCGGTGGTGGTCTCCGGTCGGGCCGCGCGCCCCGCGCCGACCGGCGGCTGAGCCGGGATGGCAGGATGGTCGCCGTGACCGATTCCGACCTCGTACGGCTGCGCCCCCGCCGGCTGCGGGTGATGTGCTGGGTGCTGGCACCGTCCCTGGTGGTGGTCTTCACCGCGCTGGGGTTGGCGCTGCACGGGTCGACCGGGCAGGGCGAGGCCACCTTCCAGCGCGGCGACTCGTTCGCCATGATCGGTCTGGGTGTGCTGGGCGCGCTGGTGATCCTGCTCTTCACCCGGGTGAAGGTGGAGGCCGACCCGCGCGGGGTGCGGGTGCGCAACGTGCTCGGCTCGTACGACCTGCCCTGGGACGTGGTCCGGGCGGTGCGGTTCGATCACGGCTCGTCCTGGGCGAGCCTGGAACTGCACGAAGACGAGCTGGTCCCGATGATCGCCCTACAGGCGGTGGACAAGGAGTCGGCGGTCGCCGGGGTACGCGCGCTGCGCGCCCTGCACGACGCCGCGCGCCGGCTGCCGGCCGCGAGCTGACCCGGGCCGACCCGCCGGGCGGGGTGCCCGTTTGCCGGGGTATCGGCATGACCTGCTAACCTTGGCGGGTCGACCATGCTGTCCCTCGCGGTGACAGCGGTAAAGCGGAGCGCCTGCTCCCACCCGAGTCGCCCCAGTCGGTGGCCGGGTCCGGTCAACGACCCGGATCCTGATCCGGGTCGGCTGTGTGGCCTCGTGTCGCACTGACCGGTCGAGCGGGCCCTGGCATGCGCCGGGGCCTTCTGCTTTCCGGGTCGGTTCCCACCCGGGAGCCGGCGAGGCGTCGGCACCGAGGGAGTTACCGAATCGAGGAGGCCCCATCAGCGTCGAACCACGCGTGAACGAACAGATCCGGGCACGTGAGGTCCGACTGGTCGGCCCCGAGGGTGAACAGGTGGGCATCGTCCCGCTGGAGCGCGCTCTGCAGCTGGCCGCGGACGTCGACCTGGACCTGGTCGAGGTTGCGCCGATGGCGCGCCCGCCGGTGTGCAAGCTCATGGACTTCGGCAAGTTCAAGTACGAGAGCGCACTGAAGGCTCGCGAAGCGCGGCGTAACCAGCAGCAGACCGTCATCAAGGAGATGAAACTCCGGCCGAAGATCGACCCGCACGACTACGAGACCAAGAAGGGTCACGTGGTGCGGTTCCTCAAGGCGGGTGACAAGGTCAAGGTAACGATCATGTTCCGTGGTCGCGAGCAGAGTCGCCCGGAACTTGGCTACCGGCTCCTGCGCCGACTTGAGTCGGAGATCTCGGAGCTGGGGTACGTCGAGGCCGCGCCGAAGCAGGACGGCCGAAACATGATCATGGTTTTGGCTCCGCACCGCGCCACCAAGGCCGCCGCAACGGCAGCCAAGGCCGGCGGACCGCGTGAGCGAGATGCCGAGACAGCCGAGGGCGGCGAGACGGTTGAGGCGCCGTCGGCCGAGCCTGCGGTTGAGCCCGCCGGCACCGCCGGCGAGTAACAGGGGAGAGACGCAAGAAATGCCGAAGATGAAGAGCCACACCGGAATGGGCAAGCGGGTCAAGGTGACCGGCTCCGGCAAGATCGTCGCCCAGCACGCCGGTCTGCGGCACAACCTGGAAAAGAAGCCCTCCACCCAGACCCGCCGGCTCACCGGCACGGGTGAGATTGCCAAGGTTGACGCCAAGCGAGTCAAGAAGCTGCTGGGCCGCTGACGCGCCCGCCACTTAACCCGAAGGAGTAGTTGAGATGGCACGCGTCAAGCGGGCTGTAAATGCCCAGAAGAAGCGTCGTACCCTGCTGGAGACCGCCAGTGGCTATCGCGGTCAGCGCTCCCGGCTGTACCGCAAGGCCAAGGAGCAGGTGCTGCACTCGATGCAGTACGCCTACCGGGACCGTCGCGACCGCAAGGGCGACTTCCGGCAGCTCTGGATCACCCGGATCAACGCTGGCGCCCGCGCCAACGGGATGACCTACAACCGCCTGATCCAGGGCCTCAAGCTGGCTGGCGTCGAGGTCGACCGCAAGATCCTGGCCGACATGGCCGTCAACGACGCGACGGCGTTCGCCGCCATCGTCGAGGTGGCCCGTGCCGCGGTCGCGGCCGAGGGCACCGGTGGCGCGTCGGCCCAGGCCGCCTGAGGTATCGCAAACAGTTGATCGAGGCGCCCCGAATGCCGTCCGGACCGCAGGTGGGGCGCCTCGACCATGTTCGGGGCGCGGACCCGCAACCGTTCACGCCGCGTACGCCCCGGGTGGTCGCCGCCCGACGGTTGCAGCGGCGCCGGGACCGGGACAGCACCGGACGGTTCCTCGCCGAAGGACCGCAGGCCGTCCGGGAGGCACTCGACCGCCCCGGCGTGGTACGCGAACTCTTCGGCACCCCGGCCGCACTCGACCGGTACGCCGAACTCGTTGACGCCGCGCACCGGGCCGGCACACCGGTGTCCCCGGTGACCGACGAGGCCCTCGCCGCGCTGACCGAGACCGTCGCCCCGCAGGGGCTGGTCGCCGTCTGCGACCAGTTCGACCAGCCGCTGCACCGGGCACTGGACCGGTCCCCGAGGCTGGTCACCGTACTGGCCGAGATCCGGGATCCGGGCAACGCCGGCACGGTGCTGCGTACCGCCGACGCCGCCGGGGCAGCGGCGGTGGTGTTCGCCGGTGACGCCGTCGACCCGTACAACGGAAAGGTCGTGCGGGCCTCGGCCGGCAGCCTCTTCCACGTCGACGTGGTCCGGGCCGACGACCCGACGGCCGTCGTGGCCAGCCTGCGCGCCGCCGGGCTGACCGTGCTCGCCGCCTCCGGCTACGGCGAAACCGACCTGGACGACCTCGCCGACGACGGCGGCCTGGCCCGGCCGACCGCCTGGCTGTTCGGCTCCGAGGCGCACGGCCTGCCGGACGAGTTGGCCGCCGCCGCCGACGCGCGGGTACGGGTGCCGCTGCACGGCCGCGCGGAGAGCCTTAACCTGGCTGCTGCCGCCGCCGTCTGCCTGTACGCTTCGGCCAGAGCAATGCGACCCAGGGAGTAGACCCCCATGAGTGCTGTGACGTACTCGTTTAGCCAGCCCGCCGGTGTCGGCGGGCGGCGGGTCTGACCCTTTCCTGCTCCCTACTCCCACCGGCGGGCTGCGGCGGCGCCGCGCGTCCGTAAACTCTGATGGCCGCCGCCGAGGCCGGCCTTCCGCCGTGAGGGAGCACCCGTAAGCCATGACCTACCGCAACGATCCGTACGACCCGAAACAGGTCGCCCTGCTCGACCAGGACAACCTCGACGAGGCCGTCGCCGCCGCCCGTGCGGCGTTCGCCGACGCCGCCGACCCCGATGCCCTCGCCGCCCTACGCCACCAGCACCTCGGTGACCGGGCGCCGGTCTCACTGGCCCGCCGGGAGATCGGCGCGCTGCCACCGGCGGCCAAGTCCGACGCCGGCAAGCGGGTCAACGAGGCCCGCCGGGCGATCGAGACGAGCTACGACGAGTGGCGGGCCGAGTTGCAGCGCGCCCAGGCCGAGCGGGTGCTCGCCGAGGAGCGGGTCGACGTCACGCTGCCCTACGACCGCCGCCCCCGGGGGGCCCGGCATCCGCTGACCCTGCTGATGGAGCGGATCGGGGATCTCTTCGTCGGCATGGGCTACGAAATCGCCGAGGGCCCCGAGGTCGAGTTGGAGTGGACCAACTTCGACGCGCTCAACATCCCGCCGGACCACCCGGCCCGTGGCCTGATGGACACCTTCCACGTGGACGTACCGGGGCTGGTGCTGCGTACGCACACCTCGCCGGTGCAGGCCCGGACGATGCTGGCCCGCAAGCCCCCGATCTACGTCGTCTGCCCGGGGCGGGTCTACCGCACCGACGAGTTGGACGCCACCCACAGCCCGGTCTTCCACCAGGTCGAGGGGCTGGTCGTGGACCGGGGCATCACCATGGCCCACCTGCGCGGCACACTCGACCACTTCGCCCGGTCGATGTTCGGGCCGGACGCGCGGACCCGCTGGCGGCCGCACTACTTCCCGTTCACCGAGCCGTCGGCGGAGTTCGACGTCTGGTTCCCGGAGCACCGTGGCGGACCACAGTGGGTCGAGTGGGGCGGCTGCGGCATGGTCAACCCGAAGGTGCTGCGCGCCTGCGGGATCGACCCGGACGTCTACTCCGGCTTCGCGTTCGGCATGGGCGTCGACCGTACGGTGATGGTCCGCAACGGGGTGAGCGAGGTGCGTGACCTGTTCGAGGGTGACGTGCGGTTCACCGGCGCGCTCGGTGTCGAGGCGTAGCGGCATGCGGAATCGAACTTCGGAAGCGGTGGTCTGAGTCATGCGAGTTGCTATTTCCTGGCTGCGCGAGCACGTCGAGCTGCCGGTCGACCTCGGCACCGAGGAGCTGGAACGGGCGTTGGTGAACCTCGGCCTCGAAGTCGAGGCCATGGTGGACCTGCGCACCACGGTCACCGGCTCGCTGGTCGTCGGCGAGGTACGCGAGATCGAGGAACTGACCGGTTTCAAGAAGCCGATCCGGTTCTGCCGGGTCGACGTCGGCGCCGCCAACGGCACCGGCGAGTTGCAGGAGATCGTCTGCGGCGCCACCAACTTCGCCCCCGGCGACCGGGTGGTGGTGATCCTGCCCGGCGGGGTCCTGCCCGGCGGCTTCGCGATCGGTGCCCGCAAGACGTACGGGCACAACTCCAACGGCATGATCTGCTCGGTGCGGGAGCTGGGGCTCGGCGACGACCACGCCGGCATCCTGGTCCTGCAGCCGGAGACGGCCGCCAAGCCCGGTGACGACGCCCGCCCGGTGGTCGGGCTCGACGACGTGGTGGTCGAACTGGAGATCACCCCCGACCGTGGCTACGGCCTGTCCGTACGCGGCATCGCCCGCGAGCTGTCGCACGCCTTCGGGGTGCCGTTCCGGGACCCGGCGCTGGTGCCGGCACCGGGCGGGACCGAGCGGCCGGCGTACCCGGTCGAGGTGCGCGACCCGGTCGGCTGCGACCGGTTCGCCGCCCGCCTGGTGCGCGGGGTCGACCCGACCGCGCAGAGCCCGCAGTGGATGCGGCAGCGGCTCACCGTCGCCGGCATCCGCAACATCTCGCTGCCGGTCGACATCACCAACTACGTGATGCTCGAACTCGGCCAGCCGATGCACGCCTTCGACGCCGACCGGCTGACCGGCGGGCTGGTCGTCCGCCGGGCCGTACCGGGGGAGAAGCTGACCACGCTGGACGGCGTGACCCGGGCGCTGGACGCCGAGGACATGGTGATCTGCGACGCCGGGCAGCCCAACCCGGTGGCCGGGGACGGCGACGGGCTGCCGATCTCGCTCGCCGCGGTGATGGGCGGTCAGACCAGCGAGGTGATCGCCAGCACCACCGACGTGCTGTTCGAGGCGGCGCACTGGGACCCGGCGATGGTCGGGCGCACCGCCCGCCGGCACCGGCTGTTCAGCGAGGCGGCCAAGCGCTGGGAGCGCGGCGTCGACCCGGCCGTGGCGCTGGTCGCGCTGGACCGGGCGGTCACCCTGCTCACCACGTACGGCGGCGGTTCGGCCGGCGCGGAGATCCTCGATTTCGCGCAGCTCAGCCCCCCGGCGCCGATCGAACTCGACCCGGAGTTGCCGACCCGGCGGGTCGGCGTGGAGTACCCCGCCGCGCGGGTGGTCGCGCTGCTGGAGGAGGTCGGCTGCACGGTCGTCGCCGAGCCGGACCTGCTCCGGGTGGTCCCGCCGACCTGGCGGCCCGACCTGACCGGCCCGGCCGACCTGGTCGAGGAGGTCGTCCGGCTGGACGGGTACGAGCACGTGCCGTCGGTGCTGCCGCTGGCCCCGCCGGGGAGCGGGCTCACCCCGGCCCAGCGGCGGGTCCGGGCGGTCGCCCGGATGCTGGCCGAGAACGGGTACGTCGAGGCGGTGTCGTTCCCGTTCGTGTCACCGGAGCTGTTCGACCTGCTCGGGCTGCCGGCCGACGACACCCGTCGACGGGCGGTCCGGCTGGCCAACCCGCTCTCCGACGAGGAACCGTTGCTGCGTACGACGCTGCTCGGCCCGCTGCTCGGCGCGTTGAAGCGCAACCTCGGCCGTGGTCAGCGCGACCTGGCCCTCTACGAGATCGGTACGGTCTTCGAGTCGCGCCCCGGTGCCGGCAGCCCGCCGCCGATGGGGGTCGAGCACCGGCCCGGCGACGCCGAGTTCGCGGCCGCCGACGCGGTCCTGCCGCACCAGCCCCGGCACGTGGCCGCGGTGCTCGCCGGTGAGATCGAGCGCACCGGTTGGTGGGGTGCCGGCAAGCCGGCCGGTTGGGCCGACGCGGTCGAGGCGGCCCGCGCCGTGCTCGCCGCCGTCGGTCTGCCCGCCGGCCGGGTCGCGGTACGGGCGGCGCAACGGGCGCCCTGGCACCCGGGCCGCTGCGCCGAGGTGCTGGTCGACGACACCGTCGTTGGGTACGCCGGCGAGCTGCACCCGGCGACCGTCGAGGCGTTGGAGCTGCCCCGCCGGACCAGCGCGATGGAACTGGACCTGGAACTGCTGCCGCCGACCCCGGTGCCGTCCGCGCCCCGGATCTCCGGGTTCCCGCCGGCGTTGATCGACGTCGCGTTGGTGGTGCCGGAGGAGGTCGCCGCCGCCGACGTACAGCGGGCGTTGGCCGACGGGGCGGGGGACCTGCTGGAGTCGGTCCGGCTGTTCGACGTGTACGCCTCGACGCAGCTCGGGGCGGGACGCCGGTCGCTGGCGTACAAGCTCACCTTCCGGGCGCCGGACCGGACCCTGACGGTGGAGGAGGCGGTGGCCGCGCGGGATGCGGCGGTCGCCGAGGCCGCGTCCCGGCTCGGTGCCACCCTGCGCGGCGCCTGAGTCGTCGGATGAGCCAGTTCTGGGTGTACGTCGCGGTGGCCGGTGTGCTGGTGCCGGCCGCCGTGGCGTTGCTCTTTGTCCGGCGACGGCTGCTGCTCGTCTCGGTGGTCGGGCGCAGCATGGAGCCCACCCTCCGGGCCGGTGACCGGGTGCTGGCCCGCCGGGCGAGGGTCGACGAGGTACGCCGGGGCGACGTGGTGGTGGTCGTCGCTCCGGCGAAAATGCGGCCGGAGGCGGCCGAGGCGGAGCGGGGGCTGCTGATCAAGCGGGCGTTCGCGGTGCCGGGTGATCCGGCACCGGTCGACCGGGTGCCGGCCCTGCGCGGCCTGCCCGACGCCGAGGTGCCGCCGGGTCACCTGGTGGTGCTCGGCGACAATCCACCGTGGAGCTACGACTCGCGGGAGTGTGGTTACCTCACCGCGGAGAGCGTGCTCGGGGTGGTGATCCGCCCCCGGCTGCGGCCGGACCGGCGGGAGTGACCGGCGGGTTCGCCCGCCCGCGCGCGGAGTGCCCCGCGAGGGCGGATACCGCCCTCGCGGAGCACCGGACACCGATCAGCACAACGACATCGTGCCACTGACGGAGTTCGCACTACAGGACAAGCTGCACGAGCCGCAGTACTCGTTGCAGGCACTGTTCAGGGCGCAGCGCTGGAACCGGCAGCTGGCGCCGCAGCTCCGGCAGTAGGGGTCCGGCGGACAGCCGGCCGCCGCGGTCACCCGTGGCAGCACGAGGCCGAGCATGCGCTCGCCCAGAGCTTCGAGACGACGAAACATTCTTCGATCACCTCCCTCCGAGGATCGGTTGGGCGGAACGCTACGGCGGCCGGCTACAGCGGAGATACAGCGCGCCACGGTCCGTACCGGTTGGTGGTTGTCGTCGATGTATTCCGGCTGTAGCCCCGGCTCCTACGGTGGGTTTTCTCGCCGAGAGAGCTCCAGGGAGGCGTCCGGAATGCAATACCTCGAACTGACCGGCCGGCTGTTGTTGGGTCTGGTCTTCCTGACCGCGGTCGTCGGTAAGGTGCGCGGCCGCGACGCCTTCACCGAGTTCGTCGGGTCGGTCGACCAGTTCGGACTGTTGCCGAGCGGGTGGACGACGCCGGTGGCCGGGGTCGTGGTCGCGGCCGAGGCGTCCGTCGTCCTGCTGCTGGTCGCGCCGGTGACGGTGCCGATCGGGTACGCGGTCGCGCTCGGCCTGCTCACCGTGCTCACCGCCGCGATGGTGACCGCCCTGCTCCGGGGCCGGCGACCGTCCTGCCTGTGCTTCGGCACCAGCGGCGCCCCGATCGGGTTGCGGCACGTGCTGCGCAACGTGGCCCTGCTCGTGGTGGCCGCCGCCGGGCTGGCGCTGTCGTACGCCGCCACCGGTCCGGTCCGGTCGGCCGGGCTGCTGCTCGTGGTAGCGGCCGCCGTACCGCTCACCGCGCTGGTCGTCCGGCTCGACGATCTCGCGGCCCTGTTCGCCCCGGCTCCGCCCGTGCGGGGGCGGACCAGGTCCCTGACCGGCCCCGGATCCGGCCGGACCGGCTGACCGCCCCCGGTGCTCGCTGTCCGCCCCCTTCGCTCGTGCCTGCCTTTTGGCCCGTGCCTGCCTTTTGGCCCGTGCCTGCCTCTTGGCCCGTGCCGCCCCGACCGACTCCCGGACCGGCTGTCCGCTCTGCTGCTTCCTGTCCGGGGCAATCCGTTTCGACCATCTGATCAAGGAGACCGTCATGTGGTACCTCACCGTCGCCGTTGTCCTCGTCGGCGCATTCGGCCTGGTCAACCTCGTACTCATGCTCGGGGTGATCCGGCGCCTGCGGGAGCACACCGAGCTGCTCGGCGACCGCCAGTCGCAGCGTCCGGAGGCGATGATCGAAGCCGGCGGTCGCCCGGAGGAGTTCGTCGCGACCACCGTGGACGGTCGTTTGGTCAGCCGGGACACCCTGCCACCGATGACCCTGGTGGCCTTCGTGACCCCCAGCTGTGACCTGTGCGAGGGGCAGATCCCGGACCTGCTGGACCGGGCCCGGTCGATGCCCGGTGGGCCGGACCACGTCTGGGTCGTGGTGGTCGGCAAGAGCGGGGATCCGGAGGTCGTCGAGTACGCGGACCGGTTCCACGGCGTGGCCACGGTCTTCATCCAGCTCGGCAACGGTGAGCTGCCGCTCGCATTCAAGATCAACGGATATCCCGCGTTCGGGCTCGTCGACCACGACGGCACGGTCGCGGGAAGCACCTTCGGCATCGCCAGGCTGGACCTGCCGGTGGCCCGATGAGGGCCGACGCCGCCGTCGGGCCCCGGCTGGCTCCCCGCCGCGCGGCCCGGTACGCCCGGCAGGCACTCGGCCTGACCTGGCGGGCGGCGCCCGGTGGCACCCTCGCCGACCTGCTGCTCGTCCTGGTCGGCGGGGTGCTGCCGGTGCTCGCCGCCTGGCTGACCAAGCTGCTGGTCGACCGGCTCACCGGCGCCGGCACCGGCAGCGGTGCGGGCGCCGACGGACTGGCCGGGCTCGGCGTCGGCCTGGCCGGGCTCGGGGCGGCCGCCGCGGTCCTGCCACACCTGCGTAAATACGTCGAGGCCGAGCGGTCCCGGGCCGTTGCCCGGCTGGTCCGCCAGCGGCTGTACGCGGCGGTGCTCCGGTTCACCGGACTCGCCCGGCTGGAGAACCCGGAGTTCCAGGACCGGCTCCAGATCGCCCAGCAGACCGGCCACCTCGGGCCGAGCCAGCTCGCCGGGAACGCGCTGGCCACCGTACAGAGCCTGATCGGCATGACCGGCTTCCTCGGCATCCTGGTGGTGCTGAACCCGTGGTTGGCGGTACTGGTGCTGCTCGCGGCGCTGCCGACGCTCTGGATCCAGTTGCGCCTCAACCGGTGGCGGGCGGCGATCATGCTGCGGCTGGAGCACTTCCAGCGCCGGGACCTGTTCTTCGCCCAACTGCTGGTCGGCATCCCGGCGGCCAAGGAGGTGCGGCTGTTCGGGCTGGGCCGGTTCTTCGGCGACCGGATGCTCGCCGAGGTACGCGGCATGCACGCCGAGGAGCACCGGCTGGACCGCCGGGAGATGCGCGCCCAGGGGCTGCTCGGGCTGCTCGGCGCGGCCGCCGGGGGAGCCGGCATCGTCTACACCGTCGGTGTCGCCGCCAACGGGGCGCTGACCGTCGGAGACGTGGTGCTCTTCGTGGCCGCCGTACCCGGGGTGCAGGCCGCGCTGGCCGGGATCGTCGGCCAGGTCGGCGCCATCCATCAGGCGCTGCTGCTGTTCGAGCACTACGACGAGGTGCTGCGGGCCGAGGTCGACCTGCCCACCCCGGCGTTGCCGGTGGCGGTGCCACCGCTGCGTAGCGGGATCGAGCTGCACGACGTGTGGTTCCGGTACTCCCCGGCGCACCCGTGGGTGCTGCGCGGTGTCGACCTGCGGCTGCCGGCCGGTGCGACGACGGCGCTCGTCGGGTTGAACGGGGCCGGCAAGAGCACCCTGGTCAAGCTCCTCTGCCGGTTCTACGACCCGGAGCGGGGTGAGATCCGCTGGGACGGGGTCGACCTGCGCGACCTGGACCCGGCCGCGCTGCGGGAGCGGATGGGGGCGGTGTTCCAGGACTTCATGGAGTACGACCTGACGGTCACCGAGAACGTCGCGGTGGGCGACCTGACCGCGCGGGAGGATCCGGCGCGGCTGCGGGAGGCGGTCGCCGCAGCCGGGCTGACCGAGGCGGTCGAGGCCCTGCCGCGCGGCTACGACACGTTGCTGAGCCGGATCTTCTTCGATCACGCCGACCGGGACGACCCGGACGCCGGGGTGGTGCTGTCGGGCGGACAGTGGCAGCGGCTCGCCCTCGCCCGGGGGTTCCTGCGGTCCACCAGAGACCTGCTCATCCTGGACGAACCGAGCGCCGGGCTGGACGCCGAAGCCGAACACGATCTGCACACCCGGCTGCGTGAGCTGCGGCACGGGCGTACCGGTCTGCTGATCTCGCACCGGCTCAACGCGGTTCGGGAGGCCGACGCGATAGTGGTGCTCGCCGACGGACGAGTGGCCGAGCAGGGCACCCACGACCAGCTGATCGCCGCCGGCGGCGCGTACGCCCGGCTGTTCGGACTCCAGGCGCGCGGTTACCGGGAGGAGACGGCGGCACGGGCCTGACGGGGGCCGGGCCGCTCAGACCGGGGTGGGCCGGCCCGACCCGGTCCGGTGGGCCGCGACCACGGTGCTCGCCGCCGCCGGCGCCGCCGCCGCCGGCGCCGCCCGGTCCCGGTCCCGGTCCCGGTCCCGGTCCCCGGTCAACCGGGGCGCGGCGAGCGCCACCCGGCTCAGCTCGGTGGCCTCCGACCGAAGCCCGTCGGTGCGGAGATAGTCATCCAGTACCCGGAGCAGTTGGACGGCGAAGACGGCCGTCTCGCAGCTCAGCGCGGCCTGCCGGGCCAGGCAGATCAGGTTGTCGCGCTCGTCCCGCAGCCACCGGGCCGCCTCGGCGGGCAAGCCCAGCCGGGGACCGGGGCGCCGGGTCGGCGCGGGGTCGTCGGCGGCGCGGGCGGCGGGAAGCCCCAGCGCACGGGCGGCCCGCGCGGCGGTCGCGGAATAGTCGAGCAGGACCCGGCGTACGGCGGCCTCCCGGCTGGTCGGCTCGGTGCTGCTGGCGAGTTCGGCCGCGTACAGCCAGAGCAGTTTGGGGATCCGGAACCGCCCGGGGCCGGCCGGCTCGGCGAGCTGCGCCTCGACCAGTTGGTCCAGTGCGGCGCGACCACACTCGGTGTCGGTGTCCAGCAGCGCCGCGGCAACCTCGGGGGTGACGTGCCCGAGCCGGAGCAGCCCGAGCCGGCGGAACGCCGTTCTGGCCCCGCCGAGCGAGCGGTAGCTGGCCGCCAGCCGGGGCCGTACGCCGGCCTCGTCCAACCGGTGCCGGTCGTCGTTCATCCGGGCGGCCAGGTGCGCGACCGACCAGTGCGGATGCGCGGCGAGCCGGCTGCCGGCGGTCCGGACCGCCAGCGGGAGCCGTTCGCAGAGGTCGACCACGGTCGCGGTGGCGTCGGAGTCGGCGTCGACCCGGTCCGGACCGGCGGTACGGCGGAGCAGTTCGATGCCGTTGACGGCGCTGAGCGGCCCGAGGCGCAGGTGCGGTCCGTCGAGGCAGGAGAGCCGGTCCCGGCTGGTGACCAGGAGCGCCGCGCCGCCGCGTACCGGGAGCAGGTCGGCGACCTGGGACGGCCGGGTGGCGTTGTCGAGCACCAGCAGGATCCGCCGCTCGAACAGCAGCGAACGGATCCGGCCACGCTCCTCCTCCTCGGTCCCGGCGGGCCGGTCGTGCGTTGCGCCCAGCGAGCGGTTCAGCCGGGCCAGCACCTGCGCCGGGGTGAGCGGGGCGACGTCGATGGTGGAGCCGCCGAGGTCGAGGTAGATCTGACCGTCGGGAAACAGGTCCAGCAGGCCGGCGGCGGCCTGTAGCGCCAGCGTCGACTTGCCGGTGCCGGGCATGCCGTAGATGGTCGCGATCCGTGGGTGGTGGTCGACCGGGGCGAGCGCGGCGCGCAACCGGACCAGCTCGGCCCGCCGGCCGAGGAATCCGGGTGCGGCGGTGGGTAGCTCGTGCGGCACCGGTGGCGCCGGGGTCCGGCCGCCGCCGGCCGCCGGGACCGGCGCGGGTCCGGGAGGCCCGGGTACGCCCCGGGGGCCGGACGCGGTGCCGTCGCCGGTCGGCCGGCGACGGCGCTGGCGGGGGTGCAGCAGCGCCGGGTCCCGCCGCAGTACGGCGTGGTGCAGGTCGACCAGTTCCGGTCCCGGTGCCACGCCCAGGTCCCCGGCCAGCACCCGGCGGGCGGCGCCGAACGTCTCCGCCGCACCGACCGGGTCGCCGACCCGGTACAGCGCCGTCATCAGCTGGCTCCACGGGCGTTCCCGCAGTGGGTTCTCGGCGACGTGCTCCCGCAACCGGGCGATCAGGCCGGGCAGGTCGCCGTCCCACAGCTCCAGCCGACAGGCGTAGTACGCCTCGGCGGCGTTGACCCGCCGTTCCCGCAGCCGGTCGAGGGCGGCGGTGACCAGCGGGCCGCCGGTGGCCGGTGCGGTGCCGGGTCCGGCCGGCCAGAGCTCCAGGGCGCGGTCGAACAGGTCCGCCGCGACCGCCGGCTCACCACGGTCGAGCGCGGCGTGTCCGGCACCGGCCAGCCGCTCGAATTCGGTGGCGTCCAGCTCGTCGGCGCCGACCCGGAGCAGGTAACCACCGCCCTCGGCGACGATCCGGGGTGCCGGGTCGGTCGGGGCGAGCAGCGCGCGTAGCTGACAGACATGGCTGCGCAGGTTGGCCACGGCGGAGGTGGGTGGCCGGGCGCCCCACAGCTCGTCGACCAGGGCCTCGGCGGAGATCATCTGGTTGTGCTGCACCAGCAGGGTCGCCAGCAGGGCGGTCGGTCGGCCGGTGGGCGGTCGCAGGAGTCGGCCGTCGTGCCGGACCCGTACGGCTCCCAGGATGTGAAAGGCAAGCGCCATGTGCCCTCCGATGTGTGCCCCCGAGGTGCCGGTCTGTCACCGGCACCGCCTCACGTCGGCTCGGGCAGAAGTATGCCAGTCGATGTGACGGCTTTGTGGTCGTCGATGGCTCGGATGTCAGATCCACGGGTGGACGGGGCGGCCATTCGGGGATGGCCGAAACCTGCCATGAGTGATCATCCGGTGGACCGCATAGTATTGCGTTCCGGGTTCCTCTCCTGATAACTTGTCCGTATACAAATGCGGAGGTGGGCATGGGTATCCGAGTCGCGGTCGCCGGGGCCAGTGGATATGCGGGTGGTGAGCTGCTGCGCCTGATCGCCGGGCATCCCGAGTTCGATCTCGTCGCCGCCACCGCGCACAGTCAGGCCGGCACACCGGTGTCGGCCGTGCACCCGCACCTGGTCGGGCTGGACCTGATCCTCGGCCGGACCGACCCGGACACCCTCGCCGACGCGGATCTGGTCTTCCTCGCCCTGCCGCACGGCCAGTCGGCGGCCGTGGCCGCGACCCTGCCGGAGACGGTCAGGGTGGTCGACCTCGGCGCCGACCACCGGTTGCGTGACGGCGCGGCCTGGCACCGCTACTACGGGGGCAGCCACGCCGGCTGGTGGACCTACGGCCTGCCCGAACTACCCGGTCAGCGGTCCGCCATCGCCGCCTCGAACCGGGTGGCGGCCACCGGCTGCTACGCGGTCACGATCACGCTGGCGCTCGCGCCGCTGGTCGCCGCCGGTGCGGTCGCCGCTCGGGACGTCGTGGTGGTGGCTGCCTCCGGCACCTCCGGCGCGGGCCGGTCGGCGAAGGTCAACCTGCTCGGCAGCGAGGTGATGGGCGACCTGACGCCCTACAAGGTCGGTGCCCACCAGCACGTGCCGGAGATCAAGCAGGCGACCGGGGCCACCAGCCTCTCCCTCACCCCGGTGCTCGCGCCGATGCCGCGCGGCATCCTGGCCACCGTCACCGCGCTGCCGCTGGGCGCCGGTGCGACCGACCCCCGCGCGGTGCTCGCCGAGGCATACGCCGACTCGCCGTTCGTGCACGTCCTGCCCGAGGGCAGCTGGCCGCACACCGCCGCCACCTACGGCTCCAATTCCTGCCACCTCCAGGCGACCGTCGACGTCGACTCCGGCCGGGTGATCGTGGTGAGCGCGATCGACAACCTGGGCAAGGGCGCGGCCGGTCAGGCCGTGCAGTGCGCGAACCTGATGCTCGGCCTGCCGGAGACCGCCGGCCTGCCGGTCTACGGGGTGGCGCCGTGACCGGATCGACGATCGGCCGCGGCGACGCCGCGCCGCACCCGAGTCAGGAGGGCGAATCATGAGCGTGACCGCACCGCGGGGCTTCCGGGCGGCCGGGGTCGCCGCCGGCCTCAAGACCACAGGTTCGGCCGACGTGGCGCTGGTCGTCAACGACGGACCCGACGCGACCGCGGCCGGTGTGTTCACCACCAACCGGGTCAAGGCGGCGCCGGTGCTCTGGACCGAGCAGATCATCCGCGGCGGCGTTGTCCGCGCGGTGGTGCTCAACTCCGGTGGAGCCAACGCGTGCACCGGTTCACCCGGCTTCCAGGACACCCACGCCACCGCCGAACAGACCGCGGCCAGCCTGACCGGGTCCAACGCCCGGCTCATCCTCGGCGCCGGTGAGGTGGCGGTCTGCTCGACCGGGCTGATCGGCGAGCGGCTGCCGATGGACAAACTGCTGCCCGGCGTCCGGGCCGCGGTGCGCGGGCTGGCCCGCGACGGTGGCCTGGCCGCCGCCGAGGCGATCATGACGACCGACACCCGGCCGAAGACGACCATCGTGTCCGGCACCGGCTGGACCGTCGGCGGGATGGCCAAGGGCGCCGGCATGCTGGCCCCGGCGATGGCGACCATGCTCTGCGTGCTCACCACCGACGCGGTCGCCGGCTCGGAGGCGCTCGACACGGCGCTGCGGGCGGCCTGCCGGGTCACCTTCGACCGGGTCGACTCCGACGGCTGCATGTCGACCAACGACACGGTGTTGCTGCTGGCCAGCGGCGCGTCCGGGATCGAGCCGACCCAGGCCGAGCTGACCGCGGCGGTGACCTCCGCCTGCCACGACCTGGCCCAGCAACTCGTCGCCGACGCGGAGGGTGCCACCAAGCAGATCGCGATCGACGTGACCGAGGCGGCGAGCGAGGACGACGCGGTCGAGGTGGGCCGATCGGTGGCCCGGAACAACCTGGTCAAGACCGCGCTGTTCGGCAACGACCCCAACTGGGGACGCATCCTGGCCGCCGTCGGTACCACCGGCGCGACCTTCGAGCCCGACAGGATCGACGTGGCGGTCAACGGGATCTGGGTGTGCCGTTCCGGCGCCGCCGCCGAGGACCGGGCCAAGGTCGACCTCGCCGCCCGTGACGTGACCATCCAGGTCCGGCTGAACGCCGGCGCCGAGGCCGCCACGATCTGGACCAACGACCTCTCGCACGCCTACGTGCACGAGAACTCGGCGTACTCGTCATGACGGCGCACACCTCGGCCGGCAACGGCGGCTCGCCGGCCGGCAGCACGCTCTCCCGTGACCTGAGCCAGGCACAGCTCAAGGCCGCCACCCTGATCGAGGCGCTGCCGTGGCTGGCCCGCTTCTCCGGCGCCACCGTCGTGATCAAGTACGGCGGCAACGCGATGATCGACCCGGAGTTGCAGCGGGCATTCGCCGCCGACATGGTATTCCTGCGGTACGCCGGACTACGCCCGGTCGTGGTGCACGGCGGTGGCCCGCAGATCTCGGCGATGCTGAGCCGGCTCGGCATCGTCAGCGAGTTCAAGGGCGGGCTGCGGGTCACCACCCCCGAGGCGATGGACGTCGTCCGGATGGTGCTGGTCGGCCAGGTCGGGCGGGAACTGGTCGGGCTGATCAACGAGCACGGCCCGTACGCGGTCGGCCTCTCCGGCGAGGACGCCCGGCTGTTCACCGCGGTGCGCCGCCCGGCGTACGTCAACGGCGAGGCGGTCGACATCGGCCAGGTGGGTGACGTCGACGCGGTCAACGTCGACGCGCTGACCGACATCCTCGCCGCCGGCCGGATCCCGGTCATCTCGACCGTGGCGCCCGACGTCGACGGCGTGCTGCACAACCTCAACGCCGACACGGCGGCCGCCGCACTCGCGGTCGCCCTGGAGGCGCGCAAGCTGGTCGTCCTCACCGACGTTCCGGGGCTCTACGCGAACTGGCCGGACACCTCCAGCCTCATCTCCGCGCTCACCGCCGACGAGCTGGCCGAACTGCTGCCCAGCCTGGAGTCCGGCATGGTGCCGAAGATGGAGGCGTGCCTGCGCGCGGTGCGCGGCGGCGTACCGGCGGCACATGTGGTCGACGGCCGGGTCGCGCACTCGACCCTGCTGGAAGTCTTCACCTCGGAAGGATTCGGAACCATGGTGAGCTCGTCATGACGTCGCTGGTCGACCGCTGGTCGCAGGCCATGATGGACAACTACGGCACCCCGTCGCTGGCACTGGTCCGAGGCAACGGGGCGGTGGTGGTCGACGAGGCCGGCCGTGAGTACATCGACCTGCTCGGTGGGATCGCCGTCAACGCCCTCGGCCACGCCCACCCGGCGGTGGTCGCCGCGGTGTCGAAGCAGGTCGCCACGCTCGGCCACGTCTCCAACCTGTTCGTCGCCGAACCGCCGGTGGCCCTCGCCGAGCTGCTGCTCGCCCTCGCCGGCCGGCAGGGTCGGGTCTACTTCGCCAACTCCGGCGCCGAGGCGAACGAGGCCGTCTTCAAGCTCTCCCGCCGGACCGGCCGTACCCACGTGGTCTCCACCATCGGCGGCTTCCACGGCCGGACCATGGGCGCGCTCGCACTGACCGGGCAGCCGACCAAGGCCGACCCGTTCCGACCCCTGCCCGGCGACGTCACCCACGTCCCGTACGGCGACGTGGCCGCGCTTGAGGCCGCCGTCACCGACGACACCGCCATGGTGATCCTCGAACCGATCCAGGGCGAGAGCGGCGTGGTCGTCCCGCCGGCCGGTTACCTGACCGCGGCCCGGCGGATCACCTCGGCACACGGCACCCTGCTCGTGCTCGACGAGGTGCAGACCGGCATCGGACGGACCGGACACTGGTTCGCCCACCAGGCCGAGGGCGTCGAGCCGGACGTCGTCACCCTGGCCAAGGGGCTCGGCGGCGGGCTGCCGATCGGCGCCTGCCTGGCCTTCGGCCCGGCCGCCGAGCTGCTCGGCCCCGGCACCCACGCCAGCACCTTCGGCGGCAACCCGATCAGCTGTGCCGCCGCCCTCGCGGTCGTCTCGACCATCGCCAACGAAGGGCTGCTGGACCACGTCAAGCGGACCGGCGAACGGATCCGGCGCGGGGTCGAGGCCCTCGGCCACCCGCTGGTGGCGGAGGTACGCGGCGCCGGCCTGCTGCTCGGCCTGGTGCTGAACGCCCCGGCCGCCCCGGCGCTGGCCGGGCTGCTGCGCGACGCCGGGTTCCTCACCAACCCGGTGCAGCCGGGCGTGGTCCGGCTCGCGCCGCCGCTGATCCTGACCGCCGAGCAGGTTGACGCGTTCCTCGCCGCCCTGCCGGCCGCCCTCGACGCCGCCGCCCCGGCACCGACCGAGGCATCGGGCGTACCGGCGGTGACGTCGTGATCCGTCACTTCCAGCGGGACGACGACCTCACCCCCGCCGAACAGTCCGAGGTGCTCGACCTGGCCGGGCGGTTGAAGGCCGACCGGTTCGGCGCCCGACCGCTCGCCGGTCCGCGCGCCGTCGCCGTGCTGTTCGACAAGCCGAGCCTGCGGACCCGGATCTCCTTCGACGTGGGCATCGCCGAACTCGGCGGCCACCCGATCATCGTGGACACCCAGGCCACCCACTTCGGCCGGGGCGAGACACTCGCCGACGCCGGCCAGGTGCTCTCCCGCTACGTCAGCGCGATCGTGCTGCGTACCCACGGCGACGCCCGGCTGGCCGAGCTCGCCGCCGGAGCGACCGTGCCGGTGGTCAACGCGCTCACCGACGGCTTCCACCCCTGCCAGCTCCTGGCCGACCTGCTCACCATCCGGGAGCGGTGCGGTGGCACGGCCGGCCGGACCCTGGCCTACGTCGGCGACGCGGCGAACAACATGTCCCACTCCTACCTGCTCGCCGGTGCCACCGCCGGCATGCACGTACGGGTGGCCGGCCCGCCCGGCTACGACCCCTCCTCCGCGGTGGTGAGCCGGGCCGCCGAGATCGCGGCCTGGACCGGCGGTTCGGTACAGGTGCTGCGCGACCCGCGCGAAGCGGTCGACGGCGCACACGTCGTCGCGACCGACACCTGGACCTCGATGGGGCAGGAGGGCGACGGTCGGGACCGGCTCACCCCGTTCTGGCCCTACCAGGTCAACAAGGCACTGCTCGGCGCGGCCGCGCCGGAGGCGATCGTGCTGCACTGCCTTCCGGCCCACCGCGGCGAGGAGATTACCGACGAGGTGCTCGACGGTACCCAGAGCGCGGTCTTCGACCAGGCCGAGAACCGGCTGCACGCGCAGAAGGCCCTGCTCACCTGGCTGGTGGGCGTGACGACGGCAGCGGCCGGCACCGAGCCGACGGCACCGGCCGCGTCAGCCACCGCGAGCGCCGGGGCGATGGCATCATGACCAGCCCACTCACCCGGACCGCCCGGCACGCCCGGATCGTGGAACTGATCCGCGAGCAGCCGATTCGCTCACAGACCGAGCTGGCCGAACTGCTCGCCGGTGACGGGGTGCAGGTCACCCAGGCCACCCTCTCCCGCGACCTGGACGAGCTGGGCGCGGTCAAGGTGCGCGGTGGGGACGGCCCGGCCGTCTACCTGATCCCGGAGGACGGCAAGCGGCCGCTGCGCGACGCCGAGCAAGCCCCCGCGCGCCTGGTCCGGCTGCTGCGCGAGTTGCTCACCGGCGTCGACTCCAGCGGCAACATCACCGTGCTGCGTACCCCGCCGGGCGCGGCGCAGTACCTCGCCAGCGCACTGGACCGGGCGGGGCTGCCCGAGGTGGTCGGCACCATCGCCGGCGACGACACCATCCTCGTCGTGGCGCGTGAGGCCACCGGCGGCGCGGCGCTGGGGGAACAGCTTTCCGGGTGGGCCGCGAGCCACCCCGGTCTACCGATCGTCGACCAGAACCGACCGGGACTCGGCGGCCAGCCGACGTGGGTCGTGGATTCACCAATGTTGAAAGGAGCAGCACACCATGACTGAGCGCGTGGTTTTGGCGTACTCGGGGGGCCTTGACACCTCGGTTGCCATCCCGTATTTGGCCGAGCAGACCGGCGCCGAGGTGATCGCGGTGGCGATCGACGTGGGCCAGGGCGGCGAGGACATGAACGCCATCCGCCAGCGGGCCCTGGACTGCGGTGCGGTCGAGTCGGAGGTGGTTGACGGCCGCGAGGAGTTCGCCGCCGACTTCTGCCTGCCGGCACTGCGCGCGAACGCGCTCTACATGGACCGCTACCCGCTGGTCTCGGCGCTCTCCCGGCCGCTGATCGTCCGGCACCTGGTCGAGGCGGCCAAGAAGTACGGCGGCACCATCGTTTCGCACGGCTGCACCGGCAAGGGCAACGACCAGGTTCGCTTCGAGGTCGGTATCGGTGCCCTCGCCCCCGACCTGAAGGTCCTCGCGCCCGCCCGGGACTTCGCCTGGACCCGGGACAAGGCGATCGCGTACGCCGAGGAGAAGGGGCTGCCGATCGACGTCACGCACAAGTCGCCGTACTCGATCGACCAGAACCTGTGGGGGCGCGCGGTCGAGACCGGGTTCCTGGAGGACATCTGGAACGCGCCGATCGAGGACGTCTACTCCTACACCGCCAACCCGGCCGAGGCCCGTGACCCGGACGAGGTCGTGATCACCTTCGAGGCCGGTGTGCCGGTGGCGATCGACGGCGAGACGGTCACCCCGTACCAGGCGATCGTGGAGCTGAACCGGCGCGCGGGTGCGCAGGGCATCGGCCGGCTGGACATTGTCGAGGACCGGCTCGTCGGCATCAAGAGCCGCGAGGTGTACGAGGCGCCGGGGGCCATCGCGCTGATCGTGGCCCACCAGGAGCTGGAGAACGTCACCGTCGAGCGGGACGTGGCCCGGTTCAAGAAGAGCGTCGACCAGCGCTGGGCCGAACTGGTCTACGACGGCCTCTGGTTCTCCCCGCTGAAGCGGGCGCTGGACGCGTTCATCGACGACACCCAGCGGTACGTCTCCGGCGAGGTGCGGCTCACCCTGCACGGCGGTCGCGCGGTTGTCACCGGCCGGCGTTCCGAGGCCAGCCTCTACGACTTCGGCATGGCCACCTACGACACCGGCGACACCTTCGACCAGTCGCTCGCCAAGGGTTTTGTGCAGCTCTGGGGCCTGCCCAGCCGGCTCGCCACGGCCCGGGACGCCCGGTTGGGTGGCTCTGCACAGTGACGTTCAGAATAGCGGGCGTGGACGACAAGAGCCTGACCGAGAACAGCGCCGGCACCAACCGCACGAGCCTGTGGGGCGGCCGGTTCGCCGGTGGCCCCGCCGAGGCCCTGGCGCGACTCTCGGTCAGCGTCCAGTTCGACTGGCGCCTCGCCCCGTACGACCTGGCCGGCTCCCGGGCCCACGCCCGGGTGCTGGCCGGGGCGGGTCTGCTCGACCCCGACGAACTCGGGCAGATTCTCGCCGCCCTGGACGACCTGGAGGCCGCCTGCGCCTCCGGGGCGTTCCGGCCCACAGTGGACGACGAGGACGTGCACACCGCCCTGGAACGGGGCCTGCTGGAGCGGCTCGGCAGCCTCGGCGGCAAACTGCGGGCAGGCAGGTCCCGCAACGACCAGGTCGCCACCGACCTGCGGCTCTACCTGCGCGATCACGCCCGTGGGGTGGCGGCCCGGCTGGTCGAGCTGGCCGATGCCCTGACCGAGCAGGCCGGACGGCACCTGGACACCCCGGCACCCGGGATGACCCACGTGCAGCACGCGCAGCCGGTCGCCTTCGGGCACTGGCTGCTGGCACACGTCCAGCCGCTGCTGCGCGACCTCGAACGGCTGCGCGACTGGGACCACCGCACCGCGATCAGTCCGCTCGGTGCCGGCGCCCTGGCCGGCTCCGGTCTGCCGCTGGACCCGGCGGCGGTGGCCAAGGAACTGGGCTTCCGGTCCTCGTTCGCGAACTCGATGGACGCCGTCGCCGACCGCGACTTCGTCGCCGAGTTCCTCTTCATCACGGCGATGGTCGGCGTGCACCTGTCCCGCCTCGGCGAGGAGGTCGTGCTCTGGACCTCCCAGGAGTTCGGCTGGGTGGAGCTGGATGACTCCTTCGCCACCGGTTCGTCGATCATGCCGCAGAAGAAGAACGCGGACATCGCCGAACTGGCCCGGGGCAAGTCGGGCCGGCTGGTCGGCGGCCTGGTGGCGGTGCTGACCATGCTCAAGGGTCTGCCGCTGACATACGACCGGGACATGCAGGAGGACAAGGAGCCGGCGTTCGACGCGGTCGACACGCTGCAACTCCTGCTGCCGGCCCTCGCCGGCATGATCTCCACCATGACGGTCCGGGTCGATCGGCTCGCCGCCGCCGCCCCGGTCGGCTACTCGCTCGCCACCGAGGTCGCGGACTGGCTGGTCCGTCGGGGCGTGCCGTTCCGCGACGCGCACGAGGTGACCGGACGCCTGGTCGCCCTCTGCGTGGCCCGGGACTGCGCCCTGGACGAGGTGTCCGACTCCGACCTCGCCCTGGTCAGCGAGCACCTTGACCCCGAGGTCCGCAGTGTGCTGTCGGTCCGGTCGGCGCTGGCCGCCCGAACCACACCCGGCTCCACCGGTCCGGGTCCGGTCGCCGATCAACTCGCCGCCGTCGTCGAGCAGCTTGACGGCTGGCGGGTATGGGCGATCGAGCAGGTCGTCCCGCGCTGAGCGGCCGGTGCCTGCCGCAGGCGTCACCACCCGGCCGGGCTCCTCTCGCCGCTATGACGGCGGATCGATGCCCGGCCGGGGCAGGGCCGAGACGCGTACGAGCGCGTCCAGTTGCCCGAGTGGGGTGCCGTCGCGGGCGAGTTGCTGTCCGCTGACCCAGATCCAGTCGTCGTCGTAGTAGCTGGACAGGTCGTCGCGTACCGACTCGACGCGGAGGAACAGGGTGAAGCCGCCGTAGCGCCAGTCTTCCTTGGCCAGCTGCAACACGGTGCCGGCCGGTACACGCGGGGGTGACGGGGTGGCGTCCATCAGAACCGCCGCGCCGCGGCGTTGCGTCGTACGCCCAACGTCGAACAGGCGGGGCAGCACAGGCTGCTGCCGCAGGCGGCGCACCAGCGCCGGGAAGCCCGATATGCGTACAGGCCGGCGATGAAGCCCACCGTCATGCCGCTGATCGCTGTCACGGTGACGAGCACGACAAGTCCTCCGTCCATCGACCGGTCGCGGCGGCGCGGGGGCGCCGCCCGGGGTATTGGCGACAGAAGGTAACAATGGTGGCACCAGCGTGTGAGCTGCAAGACTTCGTCGCTTGTTGCCGAGCGAGTGAGTCATTCGCGCGGTGAATCATCTCCATTCGCTCACGTCACACCCTGTCAGTAACGAAGCACCCGCGCCGAAGAAGCGGCAACGAAACCGCCGGAACGAAACAGCCGCAACGGCGGAGCGGGAAGCGGGGGCGGTGGGAAAACCGGACCTCGGCTGTGCTGTGCTGATCGAATGGTTGACGACGCGCGTACCGACCTGGCGGCGTTGCTGGCCGGGCCCCTGGTGCCCGCGGCGCGCGGCCTGCTGAACTGCACCCTCTCCGCCGGCGGCGTCACGGTCCGGCTCACCGAGGTCGAGGCGTACGCCGGGACGGGCGGGGACGCCGCCTCGCACGCGCACCGAGGTCGTACGCCCCGCAACTCGGTGATGTTTGGTCCCGCCGGGTACGCCTACGTCTACTTCACCTACGGCATGTACTGGTGCATGAACGTGGTGACCGGTACGGAGGGCGAGGCGTCGGCCGTACTCCTTCGGGCGGGAGAGGTGGTCGACGGCCTCGACCTGGCGCGGAGCCGGCGAACCGCCGTACGCCGGGATTTGGACCTTGCCCGTGGGCCGGCCCGGCTCTGTGCGGCGCTCGGGGTGGACCGCGCGGCCTACGGGTTGTTCCTGCTCGGCGACGGTCCGGTACGCCTGGCGCCGCCCACCGAACCGGTTCCGGCCGCCGCGATCGTGGCCGGGCCACGGGTCGGGGTGACCGGCGCGCACGACCTGCCGTGGCGGTTCTGGCTGTCCGGCGACCCGACGGTGAGCAGTTACCGCCGGCACGTGCCCCGCAACCCCTGATTCGGTCTCGTCCCCAAACCGTCACTCAAGCTCACCTGTCACGACCCGGTCCCGAGGTGGCCGGTATCGATCATGCCTACGAATCGGTGGCGATCACCTTTCCGGGCGGTCGGATCGCCGAGTGTCTGGCCGGCGAGCCGGATCCGGACGGGCCGACCGTGGCCGGTGACCGGGCCGCCGACGTGTCGTTCGTGCTCGACCGACTGATCGGCTCGAATTCGGCCTGGTGGGGTGGTCGACTGATCGACCGGTCCCGGATCGCGGTGGCGGGGCATTCCGTGGGCGGTGCCGCCGCCGTCCGGTCGATGCTGGTCGACCGGCGGATCCGGGCCGGGGTCAACCTGGACGGAGCCTTCCAGTCAACTCTCGACCGGGACCTGGATCGACCGTTTCTGATCATCGGTGCCCGGTGCCCGGTGCCCGGTGCCTGGTGCCTGGTGGCGCGGGCGGCTGCTGATCAACCCGGACTGGACCGCGAGCTGGCCCCGGTTCACCGCTTGGAAGCGCTGGCTGAGCGTGGACGGCACGTCACACCGCCGGTGGTGTGACGGTGACGAACGGATCGCCGCGCTGCTGGCAGGAAACGCCCCGACGGCCGCCGGTGGTCCCCGCCCACCCTCAGCTCCGTCTCGTCGTCGCCCGGGTGATCTTCGAGCGGAGGGCGCGACGGGACACGGGGCCGAGTTCGTCCACCACCTCCACCAGCACCGCCAGCTGTTCCAGCGCGCCGAGCGCCTGCTCCGCGCCGGCCTCGTCCACCCCGCCGTAGAGTTCCAGCCCCACGAAGGCGGCGGAGAGCGCGCGGGCCAGTCCGGGGATGTCGGCGATCTCGGCGAACGGCGAGCCGGCCAGCAGGCGGTGCAGCACCGATTCGATCTCGTCGATCCAGAGCTGCAACGCGGCCGCGGTGGGGGCGGCCAGGCGTACGTCGTGCTGCGCGCCGGCGAGCAGCTGGGCCAGCACCGACACGTTGCCCAGCCGGCGTTCCTCGGCGTGCAGCGCCCGGCCGACGTCGAGCAGTTCGCGCAGGGAGGTGACGGTGGCGAAGCGGTCGACGTACCGGGCGACCCGCTCGGCGGTGGCGGCCCGGCAGGCGGCGGAGAGCAGTTCGTCGACGCTGCCGAAGTGGTAGAAGATCAGCGCCTGGTTCGCCCCGGCGGCGGCGGCGATGGTCCGGGCCGAGACACCGGCGATGCCGTGTTCACGGATGGCGGTCAGCGCCCCGTCGAGCAGCCGCTGCTTCGTGCTGGACATCGCGCTCCCTCGGTTCCGGCGTACGCCGCTTCGCCAGGTGCGGTGGCGCGATCATCGCGTCGGTCACCACCTGGGCCAGCCAGCCGATCCCGGGCAGCCGGAGCAGCCAGCCGAGATAGGCCCAGCCAAGGTTGACATGTTCCAGTCCGCGGGCGACAGCGGCCACCCCGTCCGCGTGGTACCCGTCGGCCGCCTCGTAGCGGGCCCGGTACAGCGGCGCCGGGTGTGCCCCGGCCGGGGCCAGGGTCAGCCCGACCGGTGAGCGGCGGCGCAGGAAGCCGGCCGTCGCCGCGCACGGTCCGCAGTCCTGGTCCAGCCAGAGGACGGCCGGGGAAGTCTCCGGGTACGGCGCGGCGCGCGGCCACCAGTCACGTACCCGCAGGTGGTAGTCGTGCCAGGGCTGCCCGTACCGGCCGGACAGGTCGTGGCGTTCGTGTGGCCGGGCCACCCCGTAGCCGAACGCGACCGTGGCGAGTGCGGCCACCGCCAGCGCGGTGCTGCCGGTCACCAGCGCCGCGAGCAGCAGTAACAACAGCATGCTGCACTGCATCGGGCTGCCGAGATAGGCGTACGGCCCGGTGCTGACCAGCCGTCGGGGCGGGTCCCAGGGGAACGGTGTGCCGCCGCCGCGCCGGGCGAACTCCAGCACGGCGGCCAGTGCCGGCACCGCCAGCAACAGTCCCACCTGCCCGAGGACGAACAGCCGGGCCGGTGGCAGGCTGGTCAGCCGGGCCCACGAGCCGTCGCCGATTTCGAAGGCGACACTCGGCAGCAGCCAGAGCGTCAGCGCGGTGAAGACGACCAGTTGGAGCACGGTACGGGCACCGAGCCGCCGCTGCCGTACGGTCCACCGGCCGAGCAACTGTGCCGGCAGGGCCACCGCGAGCAGCCCGATGATCTCGCCGATCAGCCAGTCCGGCCCGAGCCGCACCAGCGGGTGCAGGGCCGGCATCGCCGCCGCGTCCAGCCAGAGCAGCAGGCCCAGCGCGATCGGCACCGGCGCGATCCGGTGCAGCAGCACTGGCAGCGGTCCCCACAGCACCGCCCAGCCGAGCCAGAGGTCGATCGGGAAACCGCGGTAGGCACCGTCGACCGACGCGAAGGCGTACCAGTTGGTGTGCAGGCTGACCTCGTGCAGCGCGGCCAGCCCGACCGCGGCGGTGAGGAACGCGAGCAGTGCCCCGACCCCGGCCCGGCGGCCCCCGTCGGTCCACCGGGCCGGGATCATAAGGAGGACGGGCATGGCCAGGCTGACGTAACGGGCGAGGGTCAGGCTCACCGCAGCGCCAGCATGTCCAGCAGGTGGCCGACGCCGGAGTGCATCAGGGCGTCCTGCACCGGCCCGAAGTACCAGGAGGGGTCGAGTCCGCGCCGGTAGCCGACGGTCAGCCGGATCTCGGTGTGCCCCGCGTCCACCGCCCGCCAGCGCAGCTCCGCGTCCTGCCAGGTGATCCAGCGCGCGATGATCGAGCTGTCCTCGACGAAGGTGAAGCCGAGTCGGTCCGGCCCCGTCCCGTCGACCTCGGCGAGCAGGTGGCCGCCGGGTCCGTGGGCGGATCCGTGGTACGCGAACAGCCAGCGGTCGCCCATCGCCAGCCCGTCTCCGGTGACCCGCTCCGGCAGCGGCATCCCGAGCAGCCGCAGCGGTACCGACCGGGCCGGCGTCGCCACCGGTCCCCGGCCCAGTCGTTCCCGCACCTGCTCCGGCGTCAGCGCGACGGTACGGGTCACCACCGTGCTCTGGTCCGGGTTGATCCGGAGTTGGTCGCCGGTGCCCTCGACCCCGCCGAGCAGCAGCAGCGGCAACGGCAGCAGGGCGTACCGCCGGTTGCGATGCTTGCAGAAGTCGATCAGCTCGGCGGTGCCGTGCACGACCGCGTACACCAGGGGTGCGGCCAGGAGCACGCAGATGGCGCCCTCGTGCAGCACTACCGCGCTCATCAGCAGGACGATCGTGGTGACGAGAAACGTCCGACCGTGGGTCGTCCGGGCCGGTACGAGCGCCAGCGCCGCCGCGAGCAGTGCCGGCAGGCCGACGAAGAGCAGGGCGCTGTCGCCTCGTCCACTGCGGACGGCGTAGGCGAAGGTGGCCACGCCGAAGCAGGCGATCAGCCCGGCCAGGATCCAACGGGCGCGACCCGCCGCCGGGGGCAGGTCCGGCGGTGGTGCGGCCAGCGAGGGCTCGGTCATGCTGTTCCTCCCCTGAATTGAGCGATCGCTCAAACGGCACCATAGCCCATGTTTGAGCGACCGCTCAAAGAGGAGTCCGTCAGGCTTCGGCGCGGTAGCGGTGGCCGGCAACGGCGGCGAAGGTGACCTCCGGTCCGTTCCGAACGACCGCTACGGTCCGGCCGGTGTCCAGGTCGACCACGGGCGCGGTGAGCAGCAGCGGGCTGCGTACGGTCAGCTCGCCGGAACTGCCGGCGGCCAGGACGATCCGGGTCGCGACCCGGTCCCGCCACCACACGTCGACGGTGACGTTGCCGCGCGCCCGCAACCCGGTGACCGAGCCCGCCGCCCACCCGCCCGGCAACGCCGGCAGTAGGTCGATGATGTCGTGCTGGCTCTGGAGCAGCATCTCGGCCATGCCGGCGACCGCGCCGAGGTTCCCGTCGAGTTGGAATGGCGGGTGGGTGTCCCAGAGGTTCGGCAGCGTGCTCTCCCGCAGCTGCTCGCCCAGCAGCTTGCGGGCCCGGTCGCCGTCGCGCAGCCGCGCCCAGAAACTGATCTTCCAGGCTTTGCTCCAGCCGGTGCCGCCGTCGCCGCGCGCCTCCAGCGTCACCCTGGCCGCGTCGGCCAGCCCCGGATCGTCCAGGACCCGCAACTGCCGGCCGGGATGCAGCGCGAACAGGTGCGACACGTGCCGGTGGGTGTCGGTCCGGTCGTCCCAGTCGCCCTTCCACTCCTGCACCTGCCCCCAGCAGCCGATCCGCAGCCCCGGATCGAGCCTGTCCAGTGCCGACCGCAGCCGTCCGCGCAGCACCGGATCCCGGTCGAGCAGGGTGGCGGCGGCGAGGGTGTCGGCGAGCAGCTCCCGGACGATCTGCTGCGACATGGCCGCTCCGGCGGTGAAGTCGCCGTGCTCCGGGGAGTAGCTGGGCGACACCACGAGCGTGCCGTCGCGCGGGTCGGTGTGCAGGTTGGCCAGCCAGAACTCGGCCGCCTCCAGCATCGTCGGGTACGCCCGGTCACGCAGGAACCCGACGTCGCGGCCGAACCGGAAGTGGTCGTACAGGTGCCGGCACAGCCAGGCGTTCGCCTCGGGAAACCAGAACGCGGTCGGCCAGTCGTGCACACCGGTGTAGCCGTACGGGGTGGTCTCGTTCTGCACCACCCAGCCGGGGGAGCCAAACAGGGTCAGGGCGGACCGCCGACCGGGGGCGCGCAGTGCCTCGACGAGGTCGAACAGCGGTTGCGCGGTCTCGTCCAGGTTGGTGGCCTCCGCCGGCCAGTAGTTCATCTGTAGGTTGATGTTGACGTGGTAGTCGGCGCTCCAGGCCGGGCTGACCGAGGTGTTCCAGACCCCCTGGAGGTTCGCCGGCAGCGAACCGGGTCGCGACGACGAGATCAGCAGGTAGCGCCCGTACGCGAAGAAGAGCGCCTCCAACGCGCGGTCGGCGGCGCCGTCGCCGCCGGTGTAGGCCACCCGCAATCGGTCGGTGGTGAGGTCGGGCATCCGCTGGCCGAGGTCGAGCCGGACCCGGTCGAACAGGGCGGTGTAGTCGGCCAGGTGCGCCTGCCGCAGCGCCGCCCAGGTCAGCCCGGCGGCGTCGTCCACCGCCCGGCGGACCCGGTCGTGCGGGTCGGCGCCCCGGTAGTGCGGGTACTCGGGTGCGTAGTCGGTGCCGGCGGACAGGACGATGGTGGCCCGGTCGGCGCCGCTGACCGTGATCCGGTCACCGGCGCTCGTCAGGATCCCGCCCTCAACCACCACCCGCAGTTGCGACTCGTAGACCAGGCCGTTGTCGGGCAGCGCGCCGCGCACGGTCAGCCGGTCGCCGGTGACCGTCACCGTGTGACCGGCGTGCGGGCAGCGGTGACGCAGCGTGAACGAGATCTGTCCGGCCCGGTCGGCGGTCAACCTGACCACGATCACGTTGGCGGGGAAGCTGGCAAGGTACTCCCGCAGGTGGCGTACGCCGTCGCGCCGGTAGCCGACCCGCACGGTCGCCTCGGCCAGGTCCAGCTCACGCCGGTAGTCGTCGACCGGACCGGCGGAAGTGCCGCCCAGTTCCAACCGGACCTCGCCGAACGGCTGGTAGGCGCCGAACCCGGCCCGTGGCCCGGCCAGTTCGGCCGCCACCGCCTCCGGCGGGACCCGGCCGTCCCGGTCGATCCGGGCCCGTACCTCGTCCAGCGCGGTCGGCCGGGGCAGCGCCCGGTCACCGTGCCGGTAGGGGCCGTCGGCGCCGCCCGGTCCGCCGGTCCACAGGCTCTTCTCGTTGTACGGGAGCCGCTCGGTGTGGATGCCGCCGAAGACGCTGGCGCCCAGTGCCCCGTTGCCGATCGGCAACGATTCGGTCTCCCAGTCGGTGGCGGGCCGGTCGTACCGGAGGGTGAGCGCCGGATCCGTCGCGGGTGGGGTGTACCGGAGGGTGAGCGCCGGCTCCGCCACGGGTGGGGTGTACCGGGAAGCGAGCGCCGGATCCGTCGCGGGCGGGGTGTACCGGGGAGCGAGGGCCGGATCCGTCGCGGCGCCGGTGGGGCGCTCCGGTCCGCCCCTCATCGGCCCTCCCACCAGCGCATTGACGTGTCCACCTGCGGTCTGCGGCCCGGTCGGTGGCCGTCGTCGATCCGGCTCACCCCGTCACTCGGAGTTAACATTGGATGTATGGCTCAGTCAAGATGAGACGTACGGGCATTACCCCGAGTGCACAATCCGGTGTGGAGCGCAGTAGATGGGCCTAAACGCCCCGTCCTCGGCCTTGTGCGCTTGTCGATGGACTGATAGACATCCGATGTATGACGCGGGGAAACACCATCGACACAAAGGAACCGCTGCCGTGAAGCTCTTACGGGTCGGTCCACCCGGCGGCGAGCGCCCCGCCGTACTGGCCGAGGACGGTACGATCCTCGACCTCTCCGGTTCGATCACCGACTTCGACGGTGACTTCCTCGCCGACGGCGGCATCAACCGCGTACGCGGGCTGCTCGAACTCCGGCTGCCGGCGCTGCGCGGACGCGGGCTGCGGCTCGGCCCGCCGCTGCGCCGGCCCGGCAAGATCGTCTGCGTCGGGCTGAACTACCACGACCACGCCCGCGAGACCGGTGCGGCCGTTCCCACCGAGCCGATCCTCTTCCTCAAGGCGCCGGACACCATCGTCGGCGCCTGCGACGAGGTGCTGGTGCCGCACGGCGGCGAGAAGACCGACTGGGAGGTCGAATTGGCCGTGGTCATCGGCAGGACCGCGCGGTACCTCCCCTCCGACGAGGAGGCGATGGAGTGCGTGGCCGGTTACGCCATCTCGCACGACGTCTCCGAGCGGGCGTTCCAACTCGAACGCGGCGGCCAGTGGGACAAGGGCAAGTCCTGCGAGACCTTCAACCCGTTCGGCCCGTGGCTGGTCACCCGCGACGAGATCCCCGATCCCGGGCAACTCGGGCTGCGGCTCTGGGTCAACGGCACGCTGCGGCAGAACGGGAACACCAAAGACATGATCTTCAACGTGCCGGAGATCATCCGCTACGTCAGCCAGTTCATGACGCTCTACCCGGGCGACATCGTCAACACCGGCACCCCGGCCGGCGTCGCGCTCGGCATGCCCGACCCGAAGCCGTACCTGCGTCCCGGTGACGTGGTCGAGCTGGAGATCGACGGACTCGGTCGCCAGCGTCAGCGACTGGGGGTCGCGTGGTGAGCAGCCGATTCGTCGCCCTGGACACGTACGACATCCGTTTCCCCACCTCGCGCGAGCTGGACGGCTCCGACGCGATGAACCCCGACCCGGACTACTCCGCCGCGTACGTGGTGCTGCGCACCGACGCGCCCGACGACCACGAGGGACACGGCTTCGCCTTCACCATCGGCCGGGGCAACGAGGTGCAGGAGGCGGCCATCGCCGCGCTGCGCCCGTACCTGGTCGGCCGGCTGGTCAAGGACGTGCTCGACGACCTCGGCGCGCTCTGGCGCGAGCTGGTGCACGACTCGCAGCTGCGCTGGCTCGGCCCGGAGAAGGGCGTCATGCACATGGCGATCTCCGCCGTGGTCAACGCCCTGTGGGACCTGAAGGCGAAACGGGCCGGCATGCCGCTGTGGCAACTGCTCGCCTCGATGACGCCGGAGGACCTGGTCGCACTGGTCGACTTCCGCTACCTGACCGACGCGCTGACCCCGGACGAGGCGCTGGCCATCCTGCGCGCCGGCGCACAGGGGCGCGACGAGCGGGTGGCCCGGCTGCTCGCCGAGGGCTACCCGGCGTACACCACCTCGCCCGGCTGGCTCGGCTACGACGACGACAAGCTGCGCCGGCTCTGCCGGGAGGCGATCGACGACGGCTTCACCCAGATCAAGCTCAAGGTGGGCGCCGACCTGGACGACGACATCCGACGGATGCGGATCGCCCGGGAGACCTGCGGTCCGGACATCCGGATCGCCGTCGACGCCAACCAGCGCTGGGACGTGGACGCTGCGGTGACCTGGGTGCAGGCGCTCGCCGAGTATTCGCCCTGGTGGGTGGAGGAGCCGACCAGTCCGGACGACGTACTCGGCCACGCGGCCATCGCCCGGCGGATCGCGCCGATCCCGGTCGCCACCGGCGAGCACGTGCAGAACCGGGTGATGTTCAAGCAGTTGCTCCAGCTCGAAGCGGTCTCCTTCGTCCAACTCGACGCCGCGCGGGTGGCCGGGGTCAACGAGAACATCGCGATCCTGTTGCTCGCCGCCAAGTTCGGCGTCCCGGTCTGCCCGCACGCGGGCGGCGTGGGCCTCTGCGAACTGGTACAACATCTGTCGATGTTCGACTACGTGGCGGTCTCCGGGACGATGGAGAACCGGATCATCGAGTACGTCGACCACCTGCACGAACACTTCGTCGACCCGGTACGCATCCGCGCCGGCCGCTACCAGGCGCCGACCACCGCCGGGTTCAGCTCCACCATGCACCCGCGCAGCCTGGCCGACCACGTGTACCCCGACGGCCCGGTGTGGAAGGCAGATCCGTCATGAGCCGATCCGATATGAGTCGATCCGTCCAGGTGGGGGAACCGTCGTGAGCGAACCGGTCCAGATCAGTCGGGAGTTCGCCGGGCTGGTCGCCGTGGTCACCGGCGGCGCCTCCGGCATCGGGCTGGCCACCGCCCGGTTCCTCGCCGCCCGGGGAGCACGGGTGGCCTGCCTCGACCTCGACCACACCGCCGTGCCCGAGCCGCTGCTCGGCGTACCCGCCGACGTCTCCGACGACAACTCGGTCCGGGCCGCGATCGACCGGGTGGTCGAGCAACTCGGCGGGCTCGACATCCTGGTCAACAACGCCGGCATCGGTGCGGTCGGCACGGTGGAGAGCAACTCCGACGACGAGTGGCACCGGGTCTGGGACGTCAACGTGGTCGGCCTGGTCCGGGTCAGCCGGGCCGCCCTGCCCCGGCTGCGCGAGTCCCGGCACCCGGTGATCGTCAACACCTGCTCGATCGCCGCGCACGCCGGCCTGCCGAACCGGGCGCTCTACAGCGCCACCAAGGGCGCGGTGCAGGCGCTGACCGCGGCGATGGCCGCCGACCACGTACGCGAGGGGATCCGGGTCTGCTGCGTCAACCCCGGCACCGTGGACACCCCCTGGGTACGCCGGCTGCTCGCCGCCGCCGCCGACCCGGACGCCGAACTTGCCGCCCTGCGCGCCCGCCAGCCCACCGGCCGGCTGGTCAGCGCGGACGAGGTCGCCGCGGCCATCGCCTACCTGGCCAGTCCGCTGGCCGGCGCGACCACCGGCACCGTGCTCGCCGTCGACGGCGGCATGCACGGGCTCCGGTTACCAGCACCACCGAAGTAGCAACGCACCCGAGGAAATCGAAGTAGCAGCACCCAAGCGACACCTGTCACCACGGTTAGCAACCTGTCACACGGTAAGACCAGCGCATCCCCACCCAGCGTTTCCGTCCCGACAGTGAGGATCACCATGGAACTGACCAGGCGCGCCGCGGTCACCGCGGCGCTGGTCGTCACCTTTGCCCTGACCGCCACCGGCTGCGGCGACTCCGCCGACACCGGAACCGACGGCGCGGCCGGCGCGAAGGCGCAGATCGCCGTCGACCTGCCCCGCGCGGACTCGGACTTCTGGAACTCGTACGCGAAGTACATCCCGCAGTACGCGTCCGAAGAGGGCATCAACCTGATGGACCCGACCAACTCGCAGAACGACATCGCGAAGTTGGTCGCCAACGCCCAGGCCCTGACCAGCCAGGGTGCCAAGGCGATCGTGATGGCGCCGCAGGACACCGGCGCCATCGCCACCACGCTCGCCCAGCTGGAACAGAAGAAGATCCCGGTGGTGTCGGTCGACACCCGACCGGACAAGGGCAAGGTCTTCATGGTCGTACGCGCCGACAACCGGGCGTACGGGCAGAAGGCGTGTGAGTTCCTCGGCGAGAAGCTCGGCGGCAACGGCAAGGTGATCGAGTTCCAGGGCTCGCTCTCCTCGGTCAACGGCCGGGACCGCTCCGAGGCGTTCGCCGAGTGCATGAAGACCAAGTTCCCGAACATCACGGTCTTCGCCGAGCCGACCGAGTGGGAGGGCCCCAAGGCGTCCGCCGCCCTACAGACCCGGCTCGCCCAGCACCCGGACATCAAGGGCATCTACATGCAGGCCGGCGGCGTGTTCCTGGCCCCGACCCTGCAACTGCTGCGGTCGAAGAACCTGCTGGTGCCGCCGACCGACCCCAAGCACATCTTCATCGTCTCCAACGACGGCATCCCGCAGGAGTTCGAGGCGATCCGCAAGGGCGAGATCGACGCGACCGTCTCCCAGCCGGCCGACCTGTACGCCAAGTACGCCCTCTTCTACGCCAAGGCCGCGGTCGAGGGTAAGACCTTCACCCCCGGCCCGACCGACCACGACAGCACCATCGTCGACGTCGGCAACGGCCTGCTCGAAGACCAACTCCCGGCGCCGCTGGTCACCGCGGCCAACGTCGACGACGCCGGGTTGTGGGGCAACCAGGTCAAGAAGTGATGTCCTCACCCGACCTTCCGAACAGTGTCGCCGTGCCCGGGGCCACCGCCCCGGGCACGGGCGCGGCACCGGGTGTCGCCGTCGAGGCGGTGGGCGTCAGCAAGCGGTTCGGCGCCACCATCGCGCTCGCCGACGCCGGCATCTCGATCACCACGGGTGAGACACACGCCCTGGTCGGCCGCAACGGTGCCGGCAAGTCCACCCTGGTCTCGATCCTGACCGGCCTGCAACGGCCGGACAGCGGCGAGGTCCGGTTCGGTGGCGAGCCGGCACCGCCGCTGGCCGACCGCAACGCCTGGCGGCGGCGGGTCGCCTGCGTGTACCAGAAGTCGACCATCATCCCCACGCTGAGCGTGGCGGAGAACCTCTTCCTCAACCGGCAGACCGAACGCGGGCCGATCGCCTGGCGGCAGCTCCGCCGCCGGGCCGGTGACCTGCTGGAAGAGTTCGGCCTGGCGGTCGACCCGAGCCGGCTCGCCGGTGAGTTGAACGTCGAGCAGCGGCAACTGGTGGAGATCGCCCGCGCGCTGTCCACCGGCGCCCGGTTCATCATCCTGGACGAACCGACCGCGCAGCTCGACGGCGTCGCCATCGAGCGGCTCTTCGACCGGCTGCGCACCCTGGCCGCGGCCGGGGTGACGCTGCTGTTCATCTCGCACCACCTCCAGGAGGTGTACGAGGTCTGCGACACGGTGACCGTGCTGCGTGACGCCCGCTGGGTGCTCACCCGACCGGTCGCGCAACTGGGCCGGGAGGCGCTGGTCGAGGCGATGACCGGGGAAGCGGTCGGCCTGGTGGACGGTGGCAACCGGCCACCGTTTCCGGCGGACGCGCCGGTGGCGCTGCGGGTCGACGGGCTGCGGCTGGCCGACGCGTACGACGAGGTCAGCATCGAGGTGCGGGCCGGCGAGTTGGTCGGTGTCACCGGTTCCGGCAGCAGCGGCAAGGTGACACTGGCCGAGAGCATCAGTGGCCTGCGCCGGGCCGATGCCGGAACGGTAGTGGTCGGCGACCGGGTCGTACCGCCGGGCAGCGTGCCCGCGGCGCTGGCCGCCGGGATCGGCACGGTGCCGCAGGACCGGCACCGGGAGGGGCTGATCCCGCTGCTCAGCATCGCCGAGAACGCCACCCTGCCGATCTCCGGCCGGTTCGGACCGGCCGGGCTGATCGTGCCGAAGCGGCGTGACGCCGCCGCCGAGGCGATGATCGAGCGGTACGACATCAAGGCACCCGGTCCGGACGCGCCGGTGAACAGCCTCTCCGGCGGCAACGCCCAGAAGGTGGTGCTCGCCCGCGCGCTCTCCACCGATCCCCGGGTGTTGGTGCTGATCAATCCGACCGCAGGGGTGGACGTGCGGTCCAAGGAGTCACTGCTCGGCGCGGTACGCGACGCGGCCGCTGCCGGCACCGGGGTGCTGATGATCTCCGACGAGCTCGACGACCTGCGTACGTGTGACCGGGTCCTGGTGATGTTCCACGGTCGGGTGACGCGGGAGCTGGCACCCGGCTGGGCGGACGCGGACGTCGTCGCCGCCGTGGAAGGAGTGGCCGCGGAACAGTCGGCGGCCCCGGAAGGAGCCGAGAAATGACCGGAACCACCACCGCCGTGGCGCCCCCCACGGTGGCCGCCGGACGCCGGCTGCGCCTGGCCCGCATGCGCGACCTCGCGCTGGTGCCCGCGATCCTGGTGCTGATCCTGGTTGGTGCGCTGGTCGATCCGGTGTTCCTCAGCACCGCGAACATCACCAACGTGTTGCAGCAGCAGACCGAGCTTTCCCTGCTGGTGCTGGCCGAGGCGATCATCCTGATCGGTGGGAAGTTCGACCTCTCGCTGGAGTCGACCGTCGGGTTGGCGCCCGCGCTCGCCGTCGCGTTGGTCATCCCGGCGGTCAGCAACGGCCTCGGTACGGACTGGCCGACCACCCTGGCCATCCCGATCTGCCTGCTGATCGGATTGCTGGTCGGCGCGTTCAACGGGGTGCTGATCCTGCGGCTCGGGCTGTCGGCGTTCATCGTGACGCTGGGCATGCTGATCGTGCTGCGGGGTTTGCAGATCGGCATCACCGGTGGGCAGAACCTGTTCGAGCTGCCCCCGTCGGTGCTCTACCTGGGCAACGCGCTGTGGCTCGGGCTGCCGGCCTCGATCTGGATCTGCGGGGCGCTGTTCGCGATCGGCATCGTCGTACTCGGGTTCTTCCGCTCGGGTCGCTCGATCTACGCCATCGGTGGCAACGCCGACGCCGCCCGGGCCGCCGGTATCCGTACCAACCGGGTGGTGTTCATCGTGTTCATGGTGGCCGGTGTGCTGGCCGCCCTGGCCGGGCTGCTGATGACCGGTCGGCTCGGTTCGGTCGCCGCCGCCCAGGGAGAGGGCATGATCTTCACCGTGTTCGCCGCGGCGGTGATCGGCGGGGTGAGCATGGACGGCGGCAAGGGCACCCTGTTCGGTGCCCTCTGCGGCGTGATCGTGCTCGGTCTGATCAACAACATCCTGACCCTGGCCGGGGTCTCCGCGCAGTGGATCCAGGCCATCTACGGCCTGATCATCCTGGTCGCGCTGCTGCTGGCCCGGCTCACCACCGGCAAGGCACAGGACTGAACACCTCCGGCGGTCGCGGGTTCCGTACGTTTCCCGGAACCCGCGACCGCCGGACGCACGCACGCCCGGGGGCTAGATCGGGAAGCGGCCGCGGCGCCAGTGCCAGTGGCGCCCGGCGTTCAGGTGGTCGACGATCGCGCGCTGGAGCACGGTACGGCGCGGCAGCCGGCCGAGCGGTGTGGTCAGGGTACGGAACACGAACCGCAGCGCCTCGACGTCGGCGTCCAGCCCTTCCGGCTTCTCGTAGGGCTCCAGCTCGAACCTCCGCTGGAACCGGACGATGTTCGAGTCACCGGGCAGGTACTCCCGCAGTTGCGGGTCGAGCAGCCACGAGCCGCAGGCGAACGCCGGGTAGTGCTCGTCGGGAAAGTGGCGCGGGAAGAACCTGCGCGCCTCGTCCAGCGACGCCGTGACCGCCTCCGGGGTCAGCGGCCCCGACTCGGGGACGTGCAGGTCGATCGCGGTGCCGCCGCGCTGGTGCTGCAACCGGCCCAGCTCGTAGACGCCGCCGCGCGCGTGCAGCGTCAGCCAGCTCTGCATGACCGGCCAGCCCTCGCGCTGCATCCGCCGGTCGATCGCGAGGTTGCGGCCCAGGTCCGCGAGGGTCACCCGGGACACGGCATCGGCGATGCCATGGTCGCGGTGGTACGCCGTGACGACGTCGACCAGGGCCAGGTACGCGTACACGTAGAGGTGCCGCCAGGCGGGGCCCCGTTCGCGCGGCAGCACCGGACCGGGCGACAGCCAGTCGTGGCCCCCGAGGTCGGCGCGGACCAGGGCGATCGAGCGGTCGAGCAGCCAGCGCAGCTCCGGAGTCCACGGCGGAGAGTCGGGGTCGGGCCAGCCCGCCATGATCTCGGCGGCGTCGTCCGGGCGCACCGCGAGCCGGTCGAGGATCGCGGGCGCGTCGGGCTTGGCGGGCAGCGGGGCCGACGGCCGGTCGCCGGCGAGCCGGTGCACGCGGACGATGTCCTCGACGGGTACGCCCAGCCGGGCGGCGGTGTCGTCCAGGTCCACGCCAACGACCCTACCGACCGGCGGGGTCGCCGCGACAGGCCCGAACTCGCCGGCCTACCGGCGCTCAGCCGCCTCGTCGCCCGCAGACCAGGGACAGGATCAGGATCGATGCCGAGGGCGAAGCCACCGGCCAGGACGACACCGGTCGCCGCGGCCGCGTCCTGGCCGCGGGCCCGGCTCAACCCGGCCACCCCGATCGCCACGACCGGGCCGGCGAGCGGCCTCGTCGCGGGTCAGACCGGGGTGACCGTCGAGGGCTGCTGCCCGGCGGCGTCCGCCTCAAGCTGCTCCGCCTCCCGGTTGGCCCGGTACTGCCGGATCGAGTAGGCCAGCGCCCCCGCCCAGACCAGGTAGATCACCGCGTAGAAGGCATAGCGGGTGCCGTCCGAGGCGTCGATCCAGTCACTGCGCAGCAGCGAGCGGGCGTTGGTCAGGATGATGACGCCACCGACCGCGGAGCCGAGGATGCGCGGCGGGATGTGCCGGACCAGCCAGGCCGCGATCGGCGCGGCGATCACACCACCGATCAGCAGCGCGGCCACCCAGCCGAAGTCGATGTTCTCGCTGCCGATGCCCACCAGGAAACCGAGGCTGGCCGCGATCGCGACCAGGAACTCGCTGGTGTCGATCGACCCGATCACCTTGCGCGGCTCCATCCGGCCGCTGGCCAGGATGGCGGGCGTACCGACCGGGCCCCAGCCACCGCCGCCGGTGGCGTCGACAAAACCGGCGACCACCCCCAGCGGCCCGAGGAACCGCTTGCGCAGCGGCTGACCGAGCCGGTCGCGCGGGATGCCGAAGGCGGTGAACCGGACCAGGATGTAGATGCCGAGCGCGAGCAGGATGAGTGCCATCACCGGCGCGGCGACCTCGGTGGACAGCCCGGAGAGGAAGGTCGCTCCGGCGAACGCGCCGACCGCGCCCGGTATGCCGATCTTCGCGACCACCTTCCAGTCGACGTTGCCGAACTTCCAGTGCGAGGCGCCGGAGGCGAGCGTGGTGCCGATCTCGGCCAGGTGCACGGTCGCGGAGGCGGCGGCCGGGTTGGTGCCGATGGCCAGGAGCAGGGTGGTGGAGGTGACGCCGTAGGCCATGCCCAGGCTGCCGTCCACGAGTTGGGCGCCGAGGCCCACCAGGGCGAGAAGGAGGAGTTTGCGCACGGTGGTTCCTTTCCCTGCGGTCGGTCGCCGAGAGCGGTGCGTGGGGGTTCGGCGCGAGGACAGGACACGAGCGGAGTCGATCCCTACTTAGTTGATAGGGATTGTGAGCGATAGGGATCCCCGGGTCAAGAGCGGTCGATCCCCCATTCGGTCCGTCTCCAACGGCGGTGCGCCGGCACCGGCCCGCCGACGCCCCGCCGGCAGCCGCCGGCTCACCACAACATTCCTCCGACCGGGGTACGCCGAGCGCCGCCGCACGCCTCGTCGGCCACCCGTGCGGACACCACTGCCGATCGCGACGAAGGCCGTACGCGGCTGTGCGCGTACCCCGGAACGGGCTTGCGGTGGGGGAGCCGGCGGCTATCGGGCGGGCGGTGCGGGGGTCAGATTCTGCAACCGGACCTGGCCGCGCGCGGCCAGCCGGCCCTCGGCGTCGGTGATGTCGACCTGCCACAACTGCTGGCTGCGGCCCTGGTGTACCGGGGTGGCCACCGCGGTCAACTCGCCCTCGCGCACCGCGCGGAGGAAGTCGGTCTGGTTCGACACGCCGACCACCCGGCCCCGGGCACCCCACCAGATCGCGCCGCCGATGCTGCCCGCCGTCTCGACCACCGAGCTGTAGACGCCACCGTGCTGGATCCCGTACGGCTGGTGCAGGTCCGGCCGGCAGTCCCAGGTGATCACCACGCGCTCCGCGGTCGCCTCGTCCAGTCGCAGGCCGAGCAGGCCGGCAAAGCCACCGGTCAGTTCGGAAAACTCCACGGCTGCTCCTCCCGGGCGGGCCCGGCGGGCCCCGGCGGTGATCATCCGCCGGACAGCCTACCGGGCCGGTTAACCGGGTGGGGCCGAGCAGGGCCGATGGGGGAGAATCCCTGGCGTGACCGATAGCAGCACCGTGACCGAGAGCAGCGCCTCTCCCACCGGGTCGACCGGGTCGGGACCGCTGATGGACGACCTGCAATGGCGGGGCCTGATCCAGGATTCCACCGGCCCGGACGAACTGCGGGCGCAGTTCGCCGCCGGGCCGGTGACGTTCTATGTCGGTTTCGACCCGACCGCACCGAGCCTGCACGTCGGCAACCTGATGCAGATCACCACCGCGCGCCGCCTGCAACTGGCCGGACACCACCCCCTGCTGCTGGTGGGGGGCGCGACCGGGCAGATCGGTGACCCGAGGGAGAGCGCCGAGCGGTCACTGAACCCGCCCGAGGTGATCGCCGGTTGGGTGGATCGGATCCGCGACCAGCTCTCCCCGTTCGTCAGCTACACCGGCGACAACGCCGCCCGGCTCGTCAACAACCTCGACTGGACCGGCGTGATGTCGGTGGTCGAGTTCCTGCGGGACGTCGGCAAGCACTTCCCGGTCAACAAGATGCTGGCCCGTGAGGTGGTCCGGGCCCGGCTGGAGACCGGGATCAGCTACACCGAGTTCAGCTACCAGCTCATGCAGTCGCACGACTACTTCGAGCTGCACCAGCGGTACGGCTGCCAGTTGCAGTTCGGCGGCTCGGACCAGTGGGGCAACATCACCGCCGGGGTGGACTACATCCGGCGGCGCGGCGCGGGGCCGGTGCACGCCTTCGTCACCCCGTTGGTCACCAAGTCCGACGGCACCAAGTTCGGCAAGAGCGAGGGTGGTGCGGTCTGGCTCGACCCGACCATGACCAGCCCGTACGCCTTCTACCAGTTCTGGATCAACGCGACCGACCAGGACGTCGGCCAGTACCTGCGGTACTTCAGCTTCCGTTCGCACGCCGAGATCGAGGAGTTGGAGCGGGCGACGGCGGAACGGCCGGCGGCCCGGCTGGCCCAGCGGGCGCTGGCCGAGGAGCTGACGACGCTGGTACACGGGGAGGAGGAGACCCGTCAGGCGGTCGCCGCCAGTCAGGCCCTGTTCGGTCGGGGCTCGCTGGACGAGCTCGCCCCGCACACGCTGCGGGCCGCGCTCGCCGAGGCCGGACTCGTACGCCTGACCGAGCTGCCGCCCGTTGCGGTGCTACTCAAGGAGGCCGGTCTGGTGAGCAGCCTGAACGAGGCCCGGCGGGCGATCAGCGAGGGCGGCGCGTACGTCAACAACGAGCGGGTGTCGGATGTGGACGCCACGGTGGCCCCGCAGTCGTTGCTGCACGGGCGGTACCTCGTACTGCGCCGGGGCAAGCGCACCTTCGCCGGCGTCGAGCTGGCCGGCTAGTCGCTTCCGCTGATGTGACGCGGAACGCGCCCGGTGGATTTGACGACCAATCCACCGGGCGCGTAACTTTCTCTCTGCCAGCAGGGCAACGGACGGAAACGGTGCGAACAACACCGCGAGGCCGGATCTGCTGGACAACCTCCAGGCTCTCCAGCGGGCAACCGCGTGGTACGAGTCCGGCGGGCGGAGCGACACGGATGATCTGCTGAGCGGGTCGATTTGGCGTCGCGCATCCGACCGAGTATGGTTGCAGGTCGGCAGGGAACCGGACGACGTGCGGGTGAAACC